>CAVRSB010000001.1:0-16578 GCA_963723785.1 uncultured Actinomycetes bacterium
TCGACGCCGCCGACGTGTTCGAGGCCGAGCGGAGAGCTCGAGCGGCTTCGATCCGTCCAGGGCCGCGCGCATGTGAGAGCAAGCAGCGGACCAGCTGACCCGACGAGCGGTCGAGTTCCTCAGCGGCGTGTGATCTGGCCGTGCTGCAGACCATGCGCTGTGGCTGGGGGCATCACTGGCGCGATCGGCCGCAATCGCCGACTACGGGGACGACGACGAAGCAGCAGCGCGTGGGTTCGACACGCGCGACGCTGCAGCGCGATGCCGCGCTGCGCAACGACCCCGAGCTGCTGGCGCTGGCGGCCGCCGCGACCGGTGAGGCCGAGCCGGATCTCGAGCTGAGCGCCGAAGCGGTCAGGGCAGCCCGGGAACGGGGCGCCGTTGCGGTGCTGCCGCACGCACTATTTCTGTGGGCGAGGGCTGCCGAGGCGCAGGGATCATGGAACCACGCCCTGGCCGCGCTGACCGACGCCGAGCAGCTTGCTGAAGCGTCCGGCCAGGAGCTGTGGCGCGGGCGGACGATCGCTGCCCGGGCGCGGATCCACGCTCTCCGCGGCGACGACGTGGGGTGCATCGCCGAGCTCGGCAGCCTGGCCGAGCTGGACTGGCCGGACGAGCAGCGGCTCGGGCTCGTGCAGGCCTGTACCGGCTTGATCCGGCTCGCCGGGGGCGATGCCGCGGCCACGGCCCAGCACCTGACCACGCGGTTCGAGATGCCGAAGGCGGCCGACCACTGTGGACAACCCGCGGTGGCTGATCCCGGATCTCGTCGAAGCGCTGGTGCGCCTCGGTCAGCGCGACCACGCTGCCGCACGATGGCCACCGAAACGACTCCCCGCCCGCTCTGGGATGGCTGAACGGGCGGCTGGCGGCAGCGGCCGCCATGATCTCCGGAACCGACGACGCCTTCGCCGAGGCGGCTGGGATGGCCGAGCGGCTCACCCCGCCGCACCCGTACCATCGGGCCCGCATCGAGCTCGCCCACGGTCAGCATCTGCGCCGGCAGGCTCGCATCTCAGCATCGCGAGCCCCGTTGCGATCCGCGGTCGAGCTGTTCGACGCGCTCGGCGCCGCCGTATGGGCAGAACGTGTCGTGGGAGCTGGGTGCGACCGATGAGCACCCCTCCGCTCCGGATCCCGCGAATCGCGACCGGCTGACTCCGCAGGAACGACTGATTGCGGATCTCGTCGTGACCGGGCTTACCGACGGCGAGGTGGCCGCTCGGCTATTCCTGAGTGCGAAGACGATTTCGTATCACCTCGACAAGGTGTACAAGAAACTGAATTGCACGCCAGGCCGGGGCGTTGCGAGTTGGCCGCAAAGCTGCGGGAGTTCGATGACGAAGGCGGGCATGACCGCGCGAGCGCGCGTGGTTACCGGCTGCCTGTGGATCGTGGTCGCGGCCATTGCGGCTACCTCGTCGGTGGTTCTTTGGCGATGGTTTCAGGGCCAGCCTGATCACACCCCCGTGACCCTTCAGTTTGTGTACACGCCGGACGCCGAGGACCTGGTGGCCGGGCCGATCAAGGCCTTCAACAACGCAGGCATCGAGGTCAGCGGCCACCCGGTCACCGTCAAGCCGAACCCTCTGCCGAGTGGAGAGGCGGAACGGGGCTTGGAACACGGTACGACGTCCGCCGACGTGTGGATGCCGGCGTCGTCGCTATGGACGAGCCTCCTGAATCAGCACGCGGGCAGCACCATGGCGCCCGCCGGCCCCTCGCTGGTGCGTTCGCCCCAGGTAGTGGCGATCTGGCAGCCGCTGGCAAAACGGCTCGGGTGGCCCGAACGGCCGGTGTCCTGGCGCGATCTGCTGAAGCTGGGCGCCACCAGCGCGGACTACCGCTACGGCCACACCAACCCCGACTTCTCGACCTCCGGCCTGAACGCGATGATCGCCGAGTACGCAGCCGCTACCGGTGACAGCCCCGAAGGCCTGACGGCGGCCGACGCCGCCGACCCAGAGGCGATGCAGGCCGTGAGCGCGCAGGAGGATCACATCGTTCACTACGGGGACACGGCCGCCTCGTTCCTCGACCAGATGGCCCGCTACCGCGGCCGATACGCGTCCTGGGTGATTACCCAGGAGACGTCCCTGGTCGGATTCCGGCAGGACCACCCGGCACTGCGCCCGCGCTTGGTGGCGATCTACCCCAGCGACGGGACATATCTCGCCGACTACCCGCTGGTGGCGATGTCAATGGCCACTCCCGGTGTGGACGAGCTCCAACGACAGGCGGCGCTCGTCTTTCCAAAACTGGCTGCCGGCGCACGTGAGCGTGGCCAGATGCCGCCGACCACGGCTACCGGTCGGGAGCCGTGGGAACGCCTGCGCTGCCGCCGATCGATCAGGCTCATGGCGCGAACCCGACCCCCCGCGCTGCTGCCGCTGCCCGATCCCGCCGTGGTCAGCCAGATCCAGCGCTCGTGGCCGCTGGTGCGGAAACCCGCCGACGTGGGCCTGGTGGTCGACCGCACCTGTCTGGCGCCGGCCGGCCAGCAGATCACCTCGGGTGTGGCAACGCTCCTGAAAGGGTTTTCGTCGCGCGACCGGGTGGGATTGTGGGCGGCGGGCGTATCCGTCACCCAGCAGCAGCCGCCGGTGGTGCTGGGCGCAACCCGAGGGCGATTGCTGCACTCGGTCGCGGCGCTCGAGCCATCCCAGGCAGGCGCGGTGTTCGACGCGATCGCAACCGCCCACGACGCCATCGCGGCACTTCCGGGAAGTGGCCGCAATCAGGGCGTGATCGTGATGACCGACGGCCGCTCGGACGTCAGCCGGATCTCGGTGGACGCGCTCGAGCAACACCTCCAGACCGCCGGCGACTCGGATCGAGTGCGGGTGTTCACGGTGGCATGTTCGGCCACCCCCGACATGCAAGTGTTGCGGCGGATCGCATATGCCTCGCAGGGCGAGGCTTTTGGTGCGACACTGACCGATATCGGCACCGCGTACCGCAGCCTGTCGGCCTACTACTGATCGGAAAGATGGACGACGACCTTCGCATCGGCCGTTTCCCCGTTGTGCGAGAGCTGGGTCGGGGCGCGTTTGCGGCGGTCTACCTGGCGCGGGACGTGAGCCTCGATCGCGACGTCGCAATCAAGGTCTTGACCCGGGTGATGGAGGCAACCGACGTGCGCCGGTTCGTCGACGAAGGCCACTACCTGGCCCAGTTCAACGACCCCCACATCGTGCTCATCCACGAGTCCGGAACGCATGAGGGCGCCCCATTCCTGGTGATGGAGTACGTGCCTGGAGGGACGGTCGCCGAACTGGTCGGATGCGGTGATCCGGATGCCACCCGCAGGGTGCTCGAAGACGCGTTGGAGGGACTTGCAACTCTGCACCGCGCGGGGGTGGTGCACCGCGACCTGAAACCGCAGAACCTGCTGCGGACCGCATCCGGACGGGTCAAGGTTGCAGACTTCGGCCTCGCCCGCTTCCAGGACGCCGGCCGCCTCACCCGGGCCGGCACCGCCGCCGGGACCGCCCGCTACATGGCGCCCGAGCAGGCATCTCCGGCGCTGGGTGAGGTGGGGCCGCCGGCGGATCTGTATGCGATCGGGATGATCGCCCATGAGCTGCTGACCGGCGAGGTGCCGTTCGAGGCGAGCGAGTCCCCGCTGGAGGAACGCGTGCGCCGCGAGCCGCCGTCTCTGGGCACCGTCTGGAACGGCGACGACACCAGCCTGATCGAGTGGGTCGACTGGCTCACGCGTATGCACCCCCGCGACCGGCCGCCCGATGCTGCCGCCGCGCTGGCGGTGCTCCGCTCCGGCGCACCCCCACCACCCCCCACCGCGACGTTCTGGCAGTCCGCACTGCGTCCGCTGCCGATCGGCTTCGGAGCGTGTGTGGCCGCGGTTGGACTGATCACCACCACCCTCTGGCTGCTACCCCTGGCCGTGCTGGGCCTGGCCTGCCTCGCGTTGATACCAGTGGCTCGAACACGCACCTAGAGGACTGGGAAGTTCCCCGAGGTCGCCGGAGGCTGTGGCGGCGATGCTGGGCGTATGAGCTCTATCCGACCACACGCCCCGCAGGCTCACCTCCTGATCGAACAGCACGGATCGCCGCTGTACGTGTACGACACACGGGAGCTGTGCCGCTGTTACGACACGGTTCGTTGCCGCCTTCCAGCACCCCAGAACTGAGTGTCACTACGCAATTGTCTGTAACAAGAATCCAGCACTGGTTGCCGAGCTGCTCGAGCTGGGCGCAGGCGTGCACGCCAACACGCCTGGAGATGCGTTCGCCGCACTGCAAGCGGGTGCCACAGCCGAGCAGATCGTGTACAGCGGCACCAACCTGACCGATGATGACATCGAGCTGCTGACCGCGGCCGGCATCCACCTCAACCTCGATTCGCTCGACCAGCTGGAGCGGTTTGCCCGGATCGCGCCCGGTGGCGATGTCGGACTGAGGATGTTGATGGAGGACACCGCGGGCCGCAGCCGCATCGGCTTGACCCCGGCCGAACTCCCGGAAGCACTTGTGGTCGCCCGACGGGCCGGAGTTTCAGTTACCGGCGTGCACATGTACGCCGGTACCCACACCCGCTCACACGACCGTTTTGTTGCCTGCCTGGAACGAACGATTGATGCCGCGGTGCCAGCTACCGGACCTCGAGTTCATCGACCTCGGGGGAGGCTTCGGCGTCGCCTACCGACGCAACCAGGATGCGCTCGACCTGGCGGTGCTCGGTGCCGAGGTTGACCGGCGAATGGCAGCGCTGGAACATCGGGTGGGCCGCCCACTCCGGTTGCTGCTCGAGCCCGGCCGGATCCTGGTCGCCACCTGTGGCACGTTGCTGGTGCGGGTGGTCTCTGTCAAGCAGCGCGGCGGGCGCCGATTCGTCGGCGTCGACTCGAGCGTTGCCCATTTCGTGGTGCCAAGCGTCTACGGAGCGTTTCATCGAGTCGAGGTGATGAATCCCCGATCGCAGCCGCTGGAAGTCCCCACCGACCTGTGCGGGAACACCACCCACTCACAGGACTTCCTGGGGCGCAGCCTGCGACTGCCGGAGCTGAGGCCCGGAGACGTGATCGCGATCCGAGACGTGGGCGCCTACGGCTACGCAATGTCGAGCCACTTCCTCAACCGGCCGCGGCCTGCCGAGGTGGTGCTGGACGACGGCGGGAGTGCCGTCGCTGACCACCCGCCGAGAGCAGCTGGAAGACCTGACGGCGCTTACATCGGGCAGCGCGGCATGAGGCACTGCCCGCAATGCGGTGGAGGACGAGCGGCAGTAGCGTGCGACTGACCGGACGCTGCTGGTCGTGCCAGCGCAAGTTTTGCTTCGATCCCCGCTCGGATCCCATCACCGATTTCGGATTCGACTCGGCGGTGCGGTCGGTCTCGGGCGAGGGCACGATCCACTGGACTACCGATCAGTTGTACTACGCGGTTTGCCGCAGGGTGCGGCGTAGACGTACATGGGAGAGATTGACCCGGCGAAAGACCGTCAGCATCGACCGCACACAGTTCGAGCTGCTGCTCGCCCGCTGGCAGTCGGCCGGCGCGACGCTCGCGGGACGCCTCGATGACAGGCCGCAGCAGCACACCACTCCCAGCGACCTGAGCGGCGACCTGGAAGCCCTCGCGGTCGACCGCGCCGTTGTCTGCGACCGGCCGCAGACTCTCGCATTTCTCTTGGCCAACGACTTCCACATGGAGCATCGGTGCGCGCTCCTCTGCGAGAGCGACCTGAGCTCGGGCGTGTTTGCGGCCGCGGTTGAACTTGCCCGGCGCAGCGAGAACCTGACGGTGCTGGCTGTGCACGACGCCGACCCGCAGGGCTGCGCCATGGCCCTTCGCCTGGGAGCGACGTCCGGAATGTTCGCCGACTCGCTCTCGGAGGGACGCGGACGGATCATGGACATCGGACTCCGTCCCGGTCATGCCACCGCGTTTCGGGGGTCATTTCAAACGTCCGCACCGGTCGACAAGAGATTCCCGGGGTCGAGCGAACAGGAGGGCAAGTGGCTGGGGCGCTACCGCATGGAGCTTGCTGCGGTGCCGCCGGCGCGGCTGCTGACGACACTTGCGGCAGCGTGGGTGTCCGACGCCGCGGATGAATCCGAGCCCAACATGGAAGGAGTGTGGATCGGTGGCGGAATTCGCGACGATGATGACTTCGGCTGAACCGCGTCGAGCTGAGGCCGCCACCAGCTTGATTGCGGGCAGCTGGGACTGCTGCTCACTACACGGTCGGCCGGTGGAGACGATCGCCGACTGGCTGGAAGTACTCGAGACCGGCTCGCTGGCTTCGGTCAGGGGGGCGTACGCGCTCGCGTGGCGGGATCCCGCGAGCGGCGTCGTCCACCTGGTGCGAGATCCGATCGGCGAACGATCGCTGTACTACGCCGCTGATCCGGACGGTGTCACAGTGGCCAGAACCGTCGGCAAGGTACTGGCACAGCGCCGGGCGCGGCCGCGACTGGATCTGTCCGCTCTGGCGACCTATCTGTGTCTCTCCTACATTCCGGCGCCGCTCACGCCGGTCGAGCAGGTACACGCCGTCGCGGCGGGGGAACACGTCCGACTGCCGGGCGGGACGATCGAACGCACCGTGCTGTGGGAGGCCCCCGGTGAGTTGCCCGATCCCGGGCTCGAGCCCGCCGCCGCGGACCTGCGCGGCCTCCTCGAACGATCGGTCTCCCGCAGGCTCCCGTCCCCCGGAGCAGAGCTGTGCGCGTCACTGTCCGGCGGGCTGGACTCGAGTCTGGTGGTCGCGCTGGCTGGTCGCGTGCACACCGGATCGGTCACGGCCTACTCATTGGGATTCGGAGCCGAGGAGGTCAACGAACTGGAGTACAGCGCGATGGTCGCCGAACACTGCCGGGTCGAGCATCGCGTGATCACCGTGACTCCGGAAGATGTCCTGCGTGAGCTCGACTCGACCATGAACGCGCTGGGGGCGCCGATCGGCGACCCGTTGACGGTTCCCAACACGATCCTCTTCCGGCAGGCCGACTCGGTCATGTTCAACGGCGAGGGCGGAGACCCATGTTTCGGCGGGCCCAAGAACGTGCCGATGCTGCTGCACACCCTGTATCGGCCCGTCGACGGCGACGGCGAGCAGCTTGGCAGCGCATACCTTCGCGCTCATCGACGGTGTTATGACGATTTGACTGCAATGGTCACCGATGACGTCTTGGCCGAGCTGCCCGAGCGCTTCCTCGAGTCGAGGTTCCAGCCACATCTGGAAGATCCCCGCTGGAACACGCTGACCAACCGGATGATGGCGATGAACGTTCAGTTCAAGTGCGCCGACCACATCCTCGCCAAGGTCGACGCGCTGGCCCGCTCGGCCGGCGCGGTGCCTCGCTCACCTCTGTGCGATCGGGAGCTGGTCGAGTACGCGTTGCGCCTGCCGGCGCATCTGAAGCTGGTCGGCTCGGGGGAGAAGCACGTGCTCAAGGCCGCCGTGGCCGACCTGCTGCCCGAGGCGATCCTGACCCGGCCGAAGAGCGGCATGCGCGTTCCGGTCGTCTCGTGGATGAACGGGCCGCTGCTCCCGTACACGCGTGAACGCCTGCTGGACGGACTGGCCCCGCGAGGGCTTTTCCGGAAGGAATACCTGGAGCGCCTGGTCGATCTCGAGGCCGCGCCGGTGCGGCGCCGGCACCTCAAGCTGTGGATGCTCCTGTCCTTGGAAGCGTGGTTGGCCGGGATACCGTGGAAATGATGCAGATCTGGAGAGAACGTTCGTACCGGGTGGCGGTTTGTGAGAAGATGCACAAGACGGGTGGCTCGCACCTTTTTGGGGGGAATGGCCTGGGCCACCCGGTCACTCCCCGCCGGGTGGCTGGATCGATCGGAGCCGATCAGCCACTCGGCCCTTGTGCGCCCGCCGCGTCTCAGCCGGCGTGACACTCGGCATCGATGCACAGGCGCGCACGATCCCGGGTGAGGCACAACAGACCGATGTAGGTCGAACTGTCGTCGCCGAGCACGACCAGCCGGCGACCGCCGTGCTGGGTCAGCGAGTCGATCGCCGCGGCGACTGAGGTCGATGCGGTCGCAGTCGGTGGCTGGCTGGTAGCGTACTCCGTGATCGGTTCTGCGTCATCTGCGTCGGCGATGTCGTCTCGCGACACCGCGCCGAGATATGCACCGTCGTCGAGCACCGGCACCAGCTGTACCGAGCTTGACTCAAAGAGTGCGCGCGCCTCGCCCACAGTCGCCGCCGCTGCCAGTTCCTTGCCGCGAATCGTGATGGCGCCACTGACCGGGCGGTCGGCGACATCCTCGATGGATGGGTGGACCATGCTCACGGGTTGAAGCGTAGCCCAGGTGCTGCGGAGAACGGCTGAGAGCAATCACCGATTGTCTTTGCGATTTATTAACAAGGCCATTAGTCTTTTGATACCGCAGCTGTACGCACTGAGAGTCCGGTGGCGTTCCGAGCCCACTCAGTCGCCCACGAACAGGATGCGGTCACCGGCGGGGCCGAGCGCCTGGACGGAGTGCCGGCCGCGGCGCTCGACAGCCAGGTGACGGACTCCTCGGGAACGTACTCGCTGGCGACCGCCCTCACCGAAGACCTGGCACAGCTCGCGGCAGGCCACCAGCAGTACGTCAACTTTGAACTCGACGTTGAATCCCCCAAGCTCACGTCGTCGAAGTTCTTCTCGCGGCGATGGTCGAACGGCATGTGGACGGAGGGCGAGGCGAGCGCTGCCAACCGCACGGTCAGGCTTGCAGCCGGCGCGGCGGGAGTCGCCAAAACGCCTCGGGCGCTTGCTCCGCTGCTCTCCACAACCTCCACACGGGCGGATTCCAACCCCGGAGTCCCCTGCACCACCGTCCGCGAACGCATACCTGGCACCTCTCAGCAGCGGCTACCGGTCATCGGCGAGTTGCACACCGCCAACGACGCCACCGAGACCTACACCTATGGAAAATCATCGTTCGCGGAGAGTGACATCTCCATCGCAACATCCGTCGGCGGGGCCGACTGGTCACTGTCCGGATCCGTTCACATGTCGGATCGAAGTGAGTCTGGCACGAAGGTGTGGAAGACCGCTCACGAGAAGGTCGGAACCCGGATCGGACGCTATTTCCAGTACGCGGAGTTCAAGAGATCTCGGAGCTGCCCCACCCCGACGTGGGACGCAACTACGAGAACCACTATCTCGACGGGCACTGTCCGCCAATGAGCTCAGGCAATCGAACCCAAAGGTTCGGCACCGACATCGGGGCCCACACAGTGTCCGAGAAGCAGGTCACCTTCTCGAATGCCGCGACCGTATCGATCTTCGGGGTGGGCGTCTCACTCACTGCGCAGAGCGGATGGTCGAAGAACGTCGAGTCGGTATGGTCGTTCGGCCACGCAGTGCCGCACCACTACCTCTGCGGGAACACCGTCCCCTACAGATCCGCCCCGCGGATACTCGCCGGACTTCAGCAATGATCGCGAGACCGCGGTTGCTGCTATGTGCCGTGGCACTGACCGCCTTTGTCGTGATCGCAGCATCCCTGACTGTTTACTGGCGGAGCGGAGGCGGCCCCGAGGCGGGACCGATTCCGATTGGAAACCCAGGCGGGGTCGTGATCGTTCCGCGCGGCATCCACAAGCCGTTTGGAATCGGTGCGCTCGAGGTCGACACCCCTACTGATGAGCCGGCGATCCTCGACCGCGCGTACATCATCGGGGCGACACCCGGTATGCGGCTGATCCACGTCTACACCGCGCTGGTACCACGCGACGTCCTCCCTGGAGGTGCATGGGCGGCGGTCAACCAGTGGCCGCCGCCCGACACGAAGCTGAGCGAAGTTGGCGACATCCCCGTCCCGCCACATTCGTCAGACTCAGACCGAACAGCCGTCCAGATCATGCTCGAACTCGCCCTCGACCACCGCGGCAGCGCCATGTTCAAAACCATCGCCCTCGACTACCACATCGGCGACCACTACTACCACACCGTGTTCCCACTGTCAGTCCGAGCCTGCTACCCAAAACCCCGCGGCGGCTGCCCCGAACCCCCATTCGTCACCGACGACGACTCATGAATAATTGGTGCCTGGCACCAATTATTCACCGCTCAGATAGCTCGGGTTGAGTCGCGGATCACCATCACCGGACGGGTCTGCACAACCTGACTCTCGACCTCCTGCCCGTCGATCCGCTTGAGCAGGGCCTCGACCCCGAGTGCGGCCATCTCTGCCAGCGGCATCCGCACCGTGGTCAGCGGAGGTTGCAGGTAGGCGGCCAGCGGAGCGTCGTGGAACGAGACCACCGAGACGTCCTCCGGCACACGCAGCCCGCGGGCCGCCACGGCGGCGATCACGCCGATCGCCGCGGCGACGCTCCACACGGTGATCGCGGTGGGCGGCTGCGGCCACCGCTCGAGCAGGTCGACGCAGGCCTTGTATCCGCTGGCCTCGTCGAATGACGACTCCACAATCCGATCGCGGTGCGGATCCACTCCGGCATCGCCGACCGCACCGAGATATCCCTCCAGCCGGCGCTGAGCGGTGTCGGCGTCCGCCGGCCCGGACACGTACCCGATCGCCTGGTGGCCGAGATCGAGCAGGTGCTCCACTGCCAGTCGCATGCCGAGCGTGTCGTCGACGGTGATGCTGGGAGCGAGCGCGCCGGCTCGACGGTTGACCAGGATCAACGGCAGATCGGTGCGGATGATGTCTCGCAGGAACGGCTCCGAGGTGGAAGCGCTCGCGAGCATCAGCCCATCGACTCGCCGCTCCAACAGCAACCGTCGATACGCCAGCCCGGCCTGCAGGAACTCTTCGGCGTCGGCGATCAAGAGCACGTACCCGGCGTCCGAGGCCGCTCGCTCGGCCCCCCGAATAATCTCTGAGTTGACCGGGTAGGCGAGGTTTGGGATCACCAGCCCCATGGTGGTGGTGCGCTGCAGCTTGAGGCCGCGGGCGGCCGCGTTCGGTCGGTAGTTGAGTTCCTGCGCGGCACCGATGATGCGCGCCCTGGTCTCGGGACGCACGCCCACCGTGGGATCATCGTTCAGCACCCTGGAGGCAATCGACGTCCCCACCCCCGCGAGCGCAGCCACGTCCACCAGCCGCGCCACTCCGCGTGGCGGCTCTGAGTCGCTCGATCGCGAGCCCTTGGGGCTCATCACGCTCCTTTTTGGTCGGCGCCCGGGCTCCCTCGGGGAGGCGCTTGACTTTGCTGATCGCGTAGAGCATAATCGCTGGAAAATCGTTTTTCAAGGAGGTAAATTGGCGTCCGAACGACACGGCGGAAAGGTCGTGCTGGTGACCGGGGGCGGCAGCGGCATCGGCCGCGCGTCCGCCCTCCGGTTCGCGCGTGAGGGTGCCGCCGCGGTATACGTGGTCGACCACTTCGCCGACCGCGCCGAAGCCGTCCGCCGCGGAACTTCGTGAGCTCGGGGTGCAGTCCAAAGGGATCCACGCCGAGCTGGCCGAACTGGCCGGATGCCACCAAGCGGTCGACGACGTGCTCGCCGACGCAGGCCGCCTCGACGTCGTCATCTCCAACGCCGCGGCCTGGACCGAGGAGCCCTTCCTGGAGATGAAGGACGAGTCATGGCACAAGGTCATCGCGGTCAACCTGACCGCGTACTTCCGGGTCGGCCAGCGCGCCGCCCACGCGATGGTCGAGGCCGGCAACGGCGGCGTGATCCTGTTCACGGCTTCGATCTCGTCGCTGGGCGCCAGCCCCGCGTTCGCGCACTACTCGGCCGCGAAGGCCGGCGTCGCCAACCTGGTGACAGACCATGGCGATCGAGCTCGGCGCCCCACCGGATCCGGGTCAACGCCGTCAGCCCCGGCCCCGCCGACACCCAGCAGTCGGTCGACCTCGTCGGCGAGGAGCTGATGGACAAGTGGCGCCGGCGAAGGGTTCCCGGTCGTGCCGCTGCAGCCGGCTGGCCTCGGCCGAAGACATCGCCGCCGCGTTCTCGTACCTGGCCTCGGACGACGCCGGCTACGTCACCGGCATCAACCTCGTCGTTGACGGCGGCCTCACCGCCCACGCCTACTCGGTGCCCGGAGAGCTGAGCGATGCAACTCACCGAGGACGTCTACCTGGTCGGCGGCGGCGACTACGGGTTCAACCTCACCCACCGCCTCGACTGCCACGTGTATGCGATCGACGCCGGCGACGAGCTCGTGCTGGTCGACGCGGGCTTCGGAGCCGGGCACCGACGAGATCCTCGACCTGATGCGGGCCGACGGCCTCGACCCTGCGCGCGTGTCACGGATCGTCATCACCCACTACCACGCCGACCACGCCGGAGGCTGCGCCGGAATGGTGCGTGCGACCGGGGCGGAGCTGTGGGCGCCCGACGGAGGCCGCCGAGGCGATCCGCACCGCCGACGCCGACCAGATCGGCCTCACGTGGGCGCAGTCGTTCGGCTTCTACCCCGCCGACTACGTGTGGGAGCCGTGCGAGGTCGCCCACGAGTTCTCCGACGGCGACCGCATCCCCGCCGGCGAGCTTGACACTGGAGGCGATCTCCACCCCCGGCCACTGCCACGGACACTACGTGCTGCGGCTGCAGGGGCGCGACCGCAGCTACCTGTTCGCGTCCGATCTCGTGTTCTGGGGCGGGGCGATCATCCTGCAGAACGTGCCCGACTCGAACCTTCAGGCCTATGCCGAGTCCATGAACCGCGCGCTCGAGCTGGAGTTCGACGCGCTCCTGCCCGGCCATCACATGATTTCGCTTCGTAACGGCCGCCGTCACGTGGAGGCGGCGGCCAACGACTTCAACCGCATCGGTCTGCCACGGGACCTGCTCCGCTAGGAGAGAAGGGAGACATCCATGTCCACCTATGCCCAACCACATTCCGAGACGGTGATCGCAAACACCGAGCTCGACTCATGGCCACTGCCCGAGGGGTGGGTGCTCGAAGGCAACCCCACTCCCGGCGGCACCGTGATCAGCCGCTCGGACGACTCGCGCATCGTCCGGGGCGTGTGGGAGTGCACACCCGGCAAGTTCACCTGGTCGTTCAGCTACGACGAGACGCTGGTGGTGGTCTCGGGTCGTGCCACGGTCGAACTGGACACCGGCGAGACTGTTGAGCTGGCACCGGGCGTGCTGGCCTTCTTCGGCCGTGGACACGAGTCCACCTGGACGGTGCACGAGACGCTTCGCAAGGGATTCCACGCAGACTCGCCCGACCCGCTGCCGTTCTAGTCACTACCAAGCGAACCGTGGCACTTGTAGCCGGAGTTGACGTACCGGCCGTTACCGTGAGTGACATGACCCGCGCCCGCGGGTTTTACTGCGACCTGCTGGGGTTGAAGCCGGTCGAGGTGAAAGGGGCTGGATCCGCGTGGAGCGATGCCGAGCAAACCCGCTGGAACACCTATCACGAGGCCTGCGTCGGACTGCCCGGCGCAGAGATCCAGGCACTCCTCCTGGAAGCCGAAAACGGCAGCCGCATCGAGCTGATCGAATACCACAAGCCCGACGCCCCCGCGCCTCCGCGCCGTTCGCCCGCCGAGCCCGGCTCGGCGGTGATCTCCTTCGCAGTCGAAAACAGCGAGAGCGTGGTCGCACAACTCCGAGACGCCGGAATCCAGGTCATGGGCGGGCCGGTGCCGTATGTCCTGGACGGCGTCTCGACCTAGACCACGTATCTGTACGACCCTGACGGCAATATCTTGTGCCTGTTCGAAGTGGTGAGTGGCGAGGACAACGGCTTGTGAGCCGTCCCATCGGCGTGGGGGTGGCCGGCATCGGAAACGCGGGAGCGGAGCATCTTCGCGAGTTCGCCGCCCATCCCGGCGCACGAGTGGTGTCGATCATCGACCTCGACGAGGAGCGGGCCGAGGCTGCTCGGGCCTCTCTCGGACTGGAATGTGCGATCCACGAAACTCTCGATCAGGCCCTCGGCGACGACGACCTCGACGCGGTGGTGATCGCAACGCCCAACTCGCTTCATCCCGCCATGACCGCGAAGGCAGCGCTCGCCGGCAAACACATCCTGCTCGAGAAACCGGTGGGACTGGACAATCAGGCCATCGACTCGATGGTCGATGTGGTGCGCACCAGCGGGGTGATCTGCCAGGTGAACATGATCCTGCGCTGGCACCCCATGATCGAAAGCATCGTGGGCTTGCGTGACGAGGGGGCTCTGGGTGAGGTTCACACCGTGGAGGCCGACTTCATCTTTGGCGAACTCGAGGGATCCGAGCCCGATTGGGCGCGCACCGCGGCCAACGGCGGAAGCCTTCATTTGTACGCCGGCTGCCACGCCTACGACCAGTTGGAGTGGCTGATGGGCGATCGCGTGTCCGAGGTGTCTGCGGTGTCGAGCAGGCGATCCGACAAGTGGGAGTACGACGTCACTGCGAGCGCCGTGGTGCGATTTGCACGTGGCGGCATCGGCCGGGCGACGGTCACGCTGGAGGCGGCCGCGCCGTATCAGTTCGGCATCCGCGTGTTCGGGACGCGGGGCACGGTGGTGAACGACATGGTCTGCATCCCCACAGAGCATGGTGTCGAGTACGCCCAGCACTGCACCCAGCGGGTTGACGTGACGTATTTGCCGTTCGACCGGGTGGCGGCCGATTTCCTGGAGAACGTCTCCCGCGGAGCCGACTCTCACGCCTCGCTGGCACACACGGCAGACCTCTTCCGGCTGGCTATCGACGCCGACACGGCAGCCCGCGAGCATCGGGTGGTGACCCGATGATGACCGGGGTGAATACAAGCTGCCTGGCACCATTTATTCACGTCAAGGCGCCCGCCGATGGGGCTCCAGCGGCTTGGTCGAGAGGCACGTCCACGCTCGCCCGGCGCACGTCGGCCCCGGCGATGTAGCCGACGATGCCGATCACCGCGATCACGACCAACGTGCCCAGGGTGAATACCTCGAACCGCATCCGACTGATCCCCCAGTAGTCCTGGAAGTTGTAGCCGGCGCCCACCAGATTCTCGATCGTGTCCGGGAACACCGCGATCCACGAGCCGAGAATGATCCACCCCAGCGTCAGCCCGCCGCAGATCCACACGCCGGCCATCCCGAACGGGATCCGATACGGCCTGTCCACGTCACCGTGGGAGTACCGCAGCTTGATCAGCGCCGGGAAGATCAAGATGTAGGACAGCAGGCCGGTGGACGTCGCCATGTACAGCACCACCACAAAGGTGTTTGCGTTCGACCCGCTGTTGAGCAGCTGGGCCGCGATCATGAACACGGTGGAGACGATGCCCGAGAGCACGTTCACCCGCACCGGCGTCCCCAAGCGGTCGTGAAACACGCCGAAGTATCCGGCGAAGCCGCCGTCGTATCCGGCAACCGCGAGCACCCGATCGGAGCCGATGATCCAGGCAGCGCCGCCGGTCGCCAAAGCGAAGATGAACATCAGCGCCATCAGCTGGATCAGGATGTGGTGAGCCGATCCGTACACCGTGAACGTGGTATCCACGGCATCGAGGAACCCGGCGATGCCCGTCACCTGGTTGGTCGGAAGCACGGCCACGATCCCGAAGATCGGTATCAGGTAACAGAGGATCGCGATCACACCGCCGCGGGCGACGGCCACCGGCACGTCACGCTGCGGGTCGACCATCTCCTCGGCCGCACCGCTTTGCAGCTCAAACCCCACGTAGTTAAAGAGCAGCAGGGGCACCAGTCCGATGAAGACGGCGGTGCTCGGCCGGAAGTCACTCACCCCGTAGCCGTGGACGCCGTGCTCGATCGCATAGATGACAACGGTGAGCGAGAACAGTCCCAGCACCCCGATGCGGACGATCGCACCCAGGTTGGGGATCCACTTGCCCCGCCGCAGGGCAATGATCGCAACGAACACGGTCACCCAGATGAAGGCCATCTTGAACAGATAGTCACCGACGGTCTGGGAGCCGACCGGGTGGATGTAGGTCGACCACGCCTCGGTCGAGATAAACGCCAGTGACCCGCCGACCCACAGCGGATTCGAGATCCAATAGAGCACCGCTCCCATGCCTGCCGTGAACCTGCCCCAGGAAAGCTTCATCCACTCGTACTGGCCACCCTCCTGCGGAAAGGCTGTACCCAGCTCCGCCATCACCAGTCCGTACGGGAGCAGAAACAGAATGCCCAGAACGACCACCCAGGTGAACGTCTGAGCGCCGAAGCCCGCGACCTGGCCGAGCGTGTCGAGACCGACGATGGCGCACACCAGGAACAGCAGCATGTCCAAACGGCCGAAGCTACGAATCAGCTTGCCCCGCTCCTCAACTGCCATTTTGGTCGTGTGATCGACCGGTTCAGTCGTCATCGGAAGTCCTCCTTGATCCGCGTCACGAGTCGTCCCACATGTCCAGCGGAAGGTCGTTCAGCACCTCCGCACCGTCGGATGTCACATGCACCATCTGCTCCAGGATCACGGCGCCGACTCCGGGGACGGCCACCCCTGGCTCGATGCAGAGCACCATCCCCGGTACCAGGGTCATTTCCGCGTCCGCCCGGCCGTGGGGTGGCTCGTGCTGTCCCACGCCCGCTCCGTGGGGCATGTAGTAGCCCCACCAATGCTGGCCCAGGCCGGCCTCGATGACCGCGGCTTCAGCCGCGCCGGTGACATCGCCGACCGGTGCTCCCGGCCGCACCCCGGCGATGGCGGCTTCAACT
>CAVRSB010000002.1:0-34640 GCA_963723785.1 uncultured Actinomycetes bacterium
GCCGTCGAGGATCTCGACAGCGCGCTGGAGAAGTACCACAAGCTGCTCGGCTGGGGACCGTGGAACATCTACGAGCACGTACCCCCGACCCTGCATTCCACCGAGCTCCACGGAAAGCCGGTCGAATACTCGATGCTGGGAGCCGAGGTGCATGCCGGCCCGGTCGTGTTCGAGCTGATCCAGCCGCTGGAGGGCCCGAGCATCTACCGAGAATGGCTGGACGAGCGGGGAGAGGGTCTGCATCACGTGGCCGTGATGAGGGCCACCCACGACCAGGCCGAGGCCACCCGCCACCACTTCGAGAGCAACGGGGCCGAGGTGCTGATGGGTGGCAGGATCGGCGAAACGATCCAGTTCTGGTACGTCGACACCGAGCCGATGCTGAAGGTGATCTTCGAATCCGGCTCGGGCCACGCGGTCGACCTCAAGCCGGTCAGGACATACCCGCCCGAATGAAGATCCTGGTTGTCGGAGATGTGTACGTGCCGGTAGAGGTGTTCCGGGAGGCGTTCCTGCCCGTCGCCGGCGACCACGAGATCGATTATCTCCAGCTGGACATGGACGACGATCAGGTCGGTGACTCCGAGTCGGAGCGGCGTATCCGGGAGTTCGCGGGTTCGCCTGCCCAGGTGATCGCCGGCCTCCGCGACCACCAGGTGCTGGTGATCCACGGCGCCGCCGTGACCGACGCGGTGCTGGACGCCTCGCCCAACCTGCGCCTGGTGTGCTGCGCCCGCGGCGGCCCGGTGAACGTGGACGTGGCAGCCGGCGACGAGCGCGGCATCCCGGTGGTGACGACGCCGGGGAAGAACGCCGAATGCGGTCGCCGAGCTCACGATCGCGTTCGCTCGTGATGCTGGCCCGGGGTGCGGCACGGCGGCCAAGCTACCTGGCCAACGGCGGGCGGTTCGGCGAGTCCAACTACGAGGGTGCGCGAATGGTTCGGCAGCGACCTCGGCGGGCACACCCTGGGCCTGCTCGGCTACGGCCACGTCGGCCGGCGAGTCGCCGGCGGGCGCTGGCGTTCGGCATGCGAGGTGCTCGTGCTACGATCCGTACGTCGACGGCTCCGAGATCGTGCGCCGAGGCGGCCGCGCGGTCAGCTTCGACGAGCTGCTGGCCGAGTCGGACTTCGTCTCGCTCCACGCCCGGCCGACCGCCGAGAACGCGGATCTGTTCGACGCCGACCGCGTTCGCCGCGATGCAGCCGGGCGCGTTCTTCATCAACACCGCCGCGAGATCGCTGGTGGACGAGGAGGCGCCTGGCGCGGCGCTCGGGTCCGGGCAGCATCGGCGGCGCGGCGCTCGACGTGCGTGCAGCCCGCGCCGGCGACCGGTCGCGCATCCGCTGCTGGGCATGCCGAACGTGGTCATCACGCCCCACATCGGCGGCGCGACCCACGAGACGCTGGCCCACGGGGCGCGACGATGCTGGTGGACGAGATCCGAGCGCTTCGCCGCCGGGAGCCGAGCTTGTGCAACGTGATCAACCGCGGGAGCGCTCGCGGATGACCGACGAGCTATCTGCTGGCCATCGACGCGGGCACCGGCAGCTGCCGGGCCGTGCTGTTCGATCCCGAGGGACACCAGCTCGCGATCGGCCAGCGGGAGTGGACGCATGCCGCGCTGCCCGGCGCCCCCGGCTCCCAGGTGTTCGACACGACGGGCAACTGGCAGCTGATCTGCGAGTGCGTCCGCGAGGCGCTGCGCCGACCGCCGGCATCGCCGCCGAGCCGTGGCCGCGGTCAGCTCGCACCAGCATGCGCGAGGGCATGGTGCTGTACGACGCGTCGGGCAGCGAGATCTGGGCCTGCCCCAACGTCGACTCGCGGGCCGGCGCCGAGGCGGCGGAGCTCGATCGAGAGCGGTGCATGCGCCGCACCATCTACTTCGCAGGGTGGCGACTGGGTGTCGATCACCTCGCCCGCGCGTTTCCGCTGGATTGCCCGCCACGAGCCCGAGATCTTCGCGTCGATCGCCCACGTCGGCATGCTCTGCGACTGGATCCTGACCCGGCTGAGCGGCGAGTTCGTAACCGATCCTTCGGCCGGTTCGAGCAGCGGCATGTTCGAACTGGCCCATCGAGATTGGTCAGACCGCGTCATCGACCTGGTGGAGCTGCCCCGCGAGGTGCTGCCGCCGGTACGCGACCCCGGATCGGTGATCGGCGGCGTCACCGCCGAGGCGGCGGCCGAAACCGGCCTTCGCCGAAGGTACTCCGGTGGTCGTGGGCGGGGCGGACACGCAGCTCGCGCTGGTCGGCATCGGGCTCACCCAGCCGCATAAGTTCACCGTCATCGGCGGCAGCTTCTGGCAGGCCACTGTGACGTCCGACCAGGTGCTGATCGACCCGGAGTGCCGACTGCGGACGCTGTGCCACACCGTGCCAGGGCAGTGGATGATGGAGGGCATCGGGTTCTACTCGGGCCTCTCGATGCGCTGGTTCCGGGATGGGTTCTGTGACGCCGAGAAGGCGGCCGCGGCAGAGACGGGACACCGATCCGTACGTGCTGATGGAGCAGGCGGCCGCCCAGGCGCCGCCCGGATCCGGCGGCGTGGTGGGGCTGTTCTCGAACGTGATGGACGCCAAGCGCTGGGTGCAGACCGCGCCGGGATTCCTTGGATTCGACATCGCCAACCCGGCGGCCAGCGGCAAGAAGGAGTGCATCCGCGCCATCGAGGAGGCAGCCGCCTACGCAGTCCGGGGCCACTACGAGATCGCCGCGGAGGTCGCGGGCCGGAAGGTCGACCAGGTCGTCTTCACAGGCGGCGCCTCCAACGGCGAACTGTGGCCGCGGATCCTGGCCGACGTGCTGGGCGTTCCCGTGCACGTGCCCGAGGTACGCGAGTCGACCGCTCTGGGCGCGGCCATGTACGCAGCCGTGGGCGCCGGCATCGCCGCCGACGTGGCCGATCTGGCCACCACCGGAGCGCGCATGGCCGCGACCTACGAGCCCGACCCCGACGTCGGGCGCACCTACTCTGCGCTCTACGATCAGTGGCGAGAGGTGTACAGGCATTCGCTGGAGATGGTGGATGCAGAAGTGATCCGACCATTGTGGAGGCCCGCAGGCGCATGATCGACGGCAGTACTGAGCTGGACAAACTGGTGAACCGCTCCCAGCGGATCGGTGCCGACCCCGCGCTGGTGGTGCACGGCGGGGGGAACACGTCGACCAAGCTCGACGTGGACGGTGGCCGGGTGATGCGCATCAAGGGCAGCGGCACCGACCTGCGCACGATCACCGCAGACGGATTTCCCGGCCTCCACCTCGACCAGCTGCGACCGCTGCGCCAGCGCGACTCCATGAGCGACGAGGAGATGGTCGCGTTTCTGGACGGCTGCATGACCGAGCCGGACGCACGCAAACCGTCGATCGAGACGCTGCTACACGGGTTTCTGCCCGCCGCCCATGTCGACCACGTGCACGCCGACGCCATCTGCACGCTCACCAACCACCCCGACGGCGAGCGGGCCGTGGCAGAAGCGCTGGGTACTGACATCGCCATCGTGCCCTACGTGCGGCCGGGATTCGAACTCTCCAAGCTGACCGCCGACATGGCCGATGCCCGCGCGGTGGTGCTCGATCATCACGGCCTGGTCACATGGGGCGACTCCCACGAGGATTCGTATCTGCTGACGCTCGAGCTGGTGGCCAACGCGCAGGCGTACATCGACCGGTCCCGCCGGCCGCGACCGGCGGCCCGGGCCAACCTCTCCGGCGACGAGCAGGCGGCATTGACGGCCGAGTTGGCGCAACGGATCGACGGCGTGCTGCACATCGACCGGACCCAGCGGCGATTCTCCGACCGCGACGATGTGGAATCGGTCGCCACCGCAGCCCGAGCAACGCCCGACCACATCCTGCGCATCGGCGCCCAGAGCGCGGTGATCCGCTCGGCCGGCGAGGCCGGGGACGTGCTCGACCGGTTCGAGCAGAGTTATCGCGCGTACTTCGAGCGCCACCGCCACCGGCTGCCGTCGGGGCTGGGAATCCGCAGCGTGCAGCCGCAAGTGGTGCTGGTGCCGGGGCTGGGCGCAATCGCTGTCGGCGCGGACGAGGCCAAGGCGGCGATGCACGCCGAGATCGCCTATCGCAGCCACCTGGTGACTGCGCAGGTGCTCGACACCTTCGGTTCAGTGGCGTGGCTCAACGAAGCCGAGATCTTCGACTTCGACTACTGGCCGCTCGAGCTGCGCAAGCTCCAGCCCGCCGTGTGAATAATCGGTGCCAGGCACCAATTATTCACGCATGGGCGGAGTGCCGAGCAGGGCGGCGACCAGTTCTTCAACCCTGATCGGTTTTGAGATGTAGCCGTTCATGCCGGCCTCGATACAACGTTCGCGGTCGCCGTCCATGGCGTTGGCGGTCATCGCCACGATCCACGGCCGGTCGGGCAAAGGCACCTGCTCGACGATGTTGCGAGTTGCCTCCAGGCCATCCATCTCCGGCATCTGAACGTCCATCAGCACCAGGTCGTAGCGCTGACGGCCGACCGCGTCGATCGCCTCGATGCCGTTGCCTGCCAGATCCGCGTCGTAGCCCATCCGCCCGAGCAGCCGGGTGGCCAGCTTCTGGTTGACCACGTTGTCCTCCACCAGCAGGATCCGCAGAGGGTGATTGGCGGCGTGCTCGGGATCGAGATCGAGCTTGCCCGGCCCCGGTCCCGACCCGTTGGCGGCAGTCTGGTCGGCAGCCGCGCTGGTGGCGATGGTGAGATGAAACGTGCTGCCCTGCCCCGGAATGCCGGCACTCTCGACCCACATCGTGCCGCCCATGGCCTCGGCCAGCCGCTTGGAGATCGCGAGCCCCAGCCCGGTGCCACCGTACTTGCGACTGGTCGCCGCGTCGGCCTGGCTGAACGACTGGAACATCCGCCCCATGGCCTCCTCGGGGATCCCGATACCAGTGTCCGTCACAGCGATGTGCAGCTCCAACCCTCCGTCGGCCGGAGGCGGTGCCATCTCCGCAGTCAGGATCACACTGCCCTTCTCGGTGAACTTGACCGAGTTGTTCAGCAGGTTCAGGAGGATCTGCCGCAGCCGGCTGACATCGCCCATCAGCATCGCGGGGATGGCCGGGTCGATCCGGGCCTCCACCACCAGCCCCTTCTCCACGGCCAGCGATCGGATCAACGCGACCGCACCATCGACGCATTCGCGCAGGCTGAAGGACGCCGTCTCCAGCTCCATCCGACCGGCCTCGATCTTGGAGAAGTCGAGGATGTCGTTGATGATCGAGAGCAACGCTTCGCTGGAGGTGCGGATGATCGTGGCCTCCTCGCGCTGCTCCGCATCCAGGTCGCTTCTCAGCAGCAGGCCGCTCATCCCGATCACCGCGTTCATGGGGGTGCGGATCTCGTGGCTCATGGCCGCCAGGAACGTGCTCTTGGCGGCGTTGGCCGAGTCGGCCGCATCGCGCGCCTCCTGCGCGCTCGCATACAACCGGGCGTTGTCCAGGGCGATCATGGCCAGCTGTGCAAACCGCTGGAGCCGCTCTACCTCGGACTCCGAGAACGAGCGCGGATCCGACACATCGCGAGCGACTCCCAGCGCGCCGATGGCCGCGTCGCCCGAGGTGAGCGGCACGCTCACCATCGCACTGATGCGACCGCGCGGGAAGCTCGGCACCCGTTCTGCCCAGCTGTCGTAGTCGTCCACCACGGTCGGCTCGAGCGTCTGCATCACTCTCCCGGCCAAGCCTTCGCCCTGGGCCACCGGCAGATGTGTGTCTTCCTCGAACACACCGATCGCGGCACGCGTCTCGAGCATCTTCTGCGACTCGTCCAGCATGTAGACATAGCCGTGTCCAGAGCCGATCAGCTCCAGCGCCCGGGCCAGCACTTCGTGCAGAAGGTCGTCGATGTCGAGCCGGTGCATCACCCCGAGAGAGGTTTCGTGCAGCGCCTCCAGCTCGGCATTCTGCAAGGCCAGCTCCTCGGTGCGATCGGCCACCCGCTGCTCCAAGCCCTCCAACGTGTCGCGCAGCTGACCGGTCATGTCGTTGAATGCGCCCGCCAGCGTGCCGATCTCGTCGCTGGAGGTGACCGGTGCTTCCCGCGTGAGGTCGCCGGCGGTGACGGCGGTGGCGGTCTCGGTGATCGCCAGGATCGGCCGCGCGATCCTGCGCGACGCGAAGTAGATGCCGATGCTCATCAGAAGCACCACGCCCACGCCGATCGCACCGATCTCGAGCGCGAGCTTGCGGGCCGGCGCAAACGCCTCGTCCTGGGTCATCTCGACCATCATGGCGGCGTCGCGTTCGGGCAGCCAGCGATACATGCCAATCACCGGGACGCCCTTGTAATTGGTGTAAAGGCCCTGGCCCGATTGCCGCGCGACCGCGCTGTCGATCCCGGTGGAGTGGATCGCGCCGGCGTACGGGCCGGTGGCGAGGATCTTGTTCACGAACCGGTGATCGCGGCCGACCAAGTACGCCGCGCCGCTGGTACCGAGCCCCTGGTGGGGCAGCACGATCCCGTCGATCCGTTCCAGGTTGAGGTTTGCTGCCAGCACACCGATCCGGAGGCCCGATCCGTTGTGCAGGAAAAGCGGCGTGGAGACCGTGATCGTCGGCGCGCCGGTGAGCGTGGACGTGTACGGGTTCTCAACGGCGGTGTGCGACAGCCCGTTTCGGAAGTACGCGGCTTTGGCCTGCGACTTACCGGTGTCCTCCGGCACGGTCGAAACCACCACCCGACCTGTGGGGCTCAGCAGCAGGAACTCCTCGGCGTCGGTGGTGCGGCGCACGACCGTGGTCAGCTGCTCGCGCGAGGTCGTTCCTGGCAAGCACGCGTTCGCTCGGAGTCGAGCTGGACTTGAGCAGGATGTTGGCCTCGTCACCTACCTGCGGCAAGGTGCCGACAAACACCAGGTTGCGCTGCTGGTCCGCGACCCAGTTGTCCAGCGCACCGGTCTTGGCGTCGGCGACCGCTCCCAGACGCGCGTACACCGAGGATTCCAGCGATGCCTTGGCGCGGTAATAGGTGACCACGCACACGATCGCGACCATCACGATCGACAGCACCATGAACGACCCCACCAGACGGGCCATCAGGCTGCGGCTGAAGAACCGCAGCACGCGCGGGCCGCGATTGCCGGTCAACCGGTCCCCGAAGCGGGGATCTTCTGATGCAGCTGCGAGACGCTGTAGTCAGCCGACTCTGAGCCGTAGTCCTTGCCGAAATACTTCATCGACAGAGCCTTCAGCTCCCCATCCTTCTGTGCCTTGGCGACGATCTGGTCGATCCGCTGCGCGAACGCCGCCTGGGTCAGCGCCGAACTCTTGTCCAGGAACCCCGTCAGGTACATCGTGAAGGCGTCGCCCTTCAACGGGCGCAGATCCTCGCCCTGGTGGATCGCCTCCATGCCCACGGCCTCGGCCGAGAGGTAGGCGTCGATCTTGCCTTTGGCCGTGGCCCGCAGGCCCGGCGGCTCCACCGCGTAGTCGACGATCTTCGGATCCTGGACGTCGCGGGTGATGTCGGAGGCCCGGAATCTTGAGGTGTTCCGAGGAGATAGAACTCGACCGTGCAGCTGTCGCATACGCCGATGCGCTTTCCGTCCAGGTCGCTGGGCTTCTGATACGGCGACGACTTCCGCACGAAGTAGCGCTGCGGCTCGAACCGGTAGGGAGTGGTCATCCACAGCCGCTTCATCCGGTCGGTGTTGATCGCCCCGGATCCGTAGGACGAGATCCCACCGATCTCCCCATTGGCCACCGGTGATCTCGGTCCACGTCGGCGTGACGAAGCAGGGCTCCACGCCGAGCCCCTTGGCCACCAGCTTGCCGGTGTCGACGTCGTAGCCGGTGACCTGGTTTGCAGTCAGCTGGTTGACGCTGCACTTCGTGTTGGCGAGGCGCTTGGCACCCTTGACCAGCATCGACTGCGGGGGATACGCGGGATCTGTCGAAAGCACCAGCGTGCCCCGCGCGAGCACCTGGGCGAGCTTGTCGACGGTCGGGATCGCCCGTCGAGGATTGCGGGCTGGACGAGGCGCTCGAACCGCACGCGGATACCAGCACACTCATGATCACAACGCCAAGCACAATCGCTTTCACGGCTCGCCTCCCGGCAACGTCCACAACTGTGTGGGGGTGGTCCTGCCTCTCAGTGTGATCTCGTCGACGAACACCAGGTCGTGACCGTCGCCGGTCAGGAGCTCTCTGGTGGAGTCCGAGATCAAAAGCTCATGGGGTACTTCCTTGGTCAGCGACTCGAGCCGCGACGCGGTGTTGACGGTGTCGCCGACAGCCGTGTATTCCAACCGCCGCTCGGAGCCGACGTTGCCCGACATCAGCGGGCCACTGGAGACGCCGATGCCGACCGCAAACCCTTCACTGTCGCTGGTGTCGCGCAGCCACTGATTGAACCGCGGCAGCCGCTCGGTCAGCATCTCGCGGGCGGCCCGCAGCGCCCGATCGGCGTGGTCAGTCGCTTTCCACCGGAGCACCGAACACGGCCAGCAAACCGTCCCCGAGATACGCCACCAGCGTCCCGCCG
Source organism: uncultured Actinomycetes bacterium (assembly GCA_963723785.1). Classification (GTDB taxonomy): domain Bacteria; phylum Actinomycetota; class Thermoleophilia; order Gaiellales; family JAICJC01; genus CAVPTL01. Next base: position 8,506 of record CAVRSB010000002.1, read on the forward strand.
TTGTCGAGCACCGCATCGCTCATCTCTCCGAAGAAGCGGTTGAGCACGTCGATCACGCGGTCGGGTGGGGTGGCTTCGGCGAACGAGGTGAAACCGCGCAGGTCGGTGAAGAGCGCCGTGCCGACCAGCCGCACACCCCCCAGCCGCACTCCCTGGTCGCCGTTGACCAGCACTTGGTCGACCATCGATTCGGGCAGGAACCGGGCGAACACGTCGCGTACACGGGCGTGCTCGAGTTCGTGCACACGCCGCTTGTTGAGGCCCGCGGCGATCCGTGCCCGCAGCAGCACCGGGTCGAACGGCTTGGGCAGGTAGTCCTCCGCTCCCGCCTCGATGCAGCGCACCACGTTGGCGTAGTCATCCAGCCCCGAGATCATGATCACCGGCAGGTCGCGCAGCTTGGGATCGGCCTTGATCGCCTCGAGCACCTCGATCCCATCCATCTCCGGCATCACGATGTCGAGCAGCACCACGTCGTCGCGGGCCTCTGCCAGCAGCTCGAGCGCGCGTACACCGTGCTCGGCCGTGCGCACCGTGTGCCCGTCGGCCACCAGGCTTCGGGACAACAGCATCCGGTTGATGGGATCGTCATCGACGACCAGGATCGAGCCGGTGTGAGCCGCGGTCATTCCCGGTTCCGGTCGCGGAGATCGCACAGCAGCGGACGTACCCGCAACCATTCACCTTCGAGCGCCGATGCCAGCCCTCCAGCCGTTTGCAGGTCGCCTTTGCGAGCGGCCTCCTCCAGCAGTCGCGACAGCTCGGCCAGCCGGCTCGCGCCGAAGGTGAGCGCGTTTGACTTGAGTGTGTGAGCGGCCCGTCCCGCCAACGTCGCGTCCCCGGTCTCGCACCCCTGGACGGCCTCAGCGATGCGGGCCGGAGCCTCCTCCAGGAACGCATCGATGACATCCGCGAGGGCCTCGAGGTCTCCACCGAGCAAATCGACCAAAGCGTCTAGTGCAGCCTGGTCGAGGGTGTCGACCGAAGCCGCGTGGCTGGAGCCTTCCACGTTGGCCAAAGGTTACCCCTCGTGTGGCACTGAAATCAAGCTCTTCCAGACCGCCTTTGCCTAGACTGGCAGAGCTTTGCAACTCTGAACGATGACCGGTATCGTGGAGGGGATGCGATCCGAGGCACTCAAAGGCCATCTCGACATGCTGGTGCTGTCAGTGCTCCAGGGCGATCCCGCGCACGGCTACGCGGTGATCCAGCGGCTGGCCGCCCGCAGCGACGGTGCCTTCGACCTCCCCGAGGGCACGGTGTATCCCGCCCTCTACCGGCTGGAGCGGGGCGGGTTGCTGGTCTCGAGCGAAACCGTGGTCGACTCGCGCAGACGGCGCGTGTACCGCCTGACGCCGGCGGGGGAGGACGCCCTCACCGAGCGCGTGATGGAGTGGAAGAGCTTTGCCCGCAGCGTCGGTCGTACGCTCCAGGCGGGCGTGTGAACGACGACCCGATCGCCCGCTACCTGGCCGACCTCGATCGGAGCCTGCGGGGCCGCCCCAACCGCCAGCGGCTGGTGGAGGAGGCGGAGGATCACCTGCGTGAGTCCGAGGCAGACCTGCGGGCCCGCGGCCTTACACAGCAGCAGGCAGGTCGCGAAGCGGTGCGGCGGCTGGGTTCGGCCGATAGCCTGGCGCATGCCGGCGGCGGCAGGATCGCCACGGCGGTCGTGCTGGTGCTGGGCGGTGCGACGATGGTGGCACTGCTGGTCAGCGCCGCCGCGGTCAGCGGGCCGGGCCAGGACGGCCCCACTCCGGGATTTCCCATGTATCTGCTGTTTGGCGGGATCGGGGTGGGCGTGATCACCGTCTCGGCGGTGGTCACCGTACGCACCTGGGCGAGTGGGGTGGCGACCCGCGGGGCGGTGGTACGGATGGCGATCCTGACGGTCGCGCTGATCGTCGCCGTCGGCCTCGGGATGCTGGCAGTGCACGAAGGCAAGCACCAGCAAGGCGGGAGCCTGGCCGAACGGGAGCAGCGGGTGCTGACGGTGCTCGCAATCGCGGCCGGAGTGATCGCGATCGCGGTGTGGCTGATGGAGCTGCACGCGCGCCGGGAGCAGCATCGGCTCGACGGTGAGGTTTCGTAGCGCTCCCCAGTGGGAACTGTTCCTTTCAGTAACGAACGAAAGGGCAATCTCACATGTTGTTCGCAGTTCCCGGATTTATCTGGTTTCTGATCGCTGTGATCTTGGTCATCGTGATCCTTGGCATGGTGTTCGGTCGCGGCCGACGGGCCTAACCCGCCCGCGGTGCCTCCGGTGCGTCACACTGCACCGATGAGCGACACCGAGTACGACTGGCGCCAGTGGATCCCGAAGCAGTGGCGCCACTGGCTGGATGCATCGCCGGCCCCGAGGCCGCAGACACGCACGCTGCGGTTCATCGGGGTCGACGAGGACCGCCCGGATGCACGCTGGAAGGCGCTGTTCGACGAGACCTGGCCGGAGTACCGGCGCTGGTGGCTGGCGCACGACGGGGAGGGACGACCAACCCGCGAGCAGGCCGAGGCCGCTCTGAGCGAACACATGCCCGAGCTGGTACCCGTACACCAGCGGCTGGTCGAGCTGGCCGGGGACGATGACACGGCCGCAGCGATGCTGACGCTCTGGAACCCGCCACCGTTCATCGTCGCCTGCTCCCAGATCGTGGTTCCCGATGTGGACACCGGCGAACCGGTGCTGTACCGAAACTACGACTATGACCCGCGCCTGTTCGAGGCCACCGTCTACCGCAGCCGCTGGGGATCACGGCAGGTGATGGGAACCGGCGACTGCCTGTGGGGGTTGGTGGACGGCGTCAACGACCGCGGACTGGCCGTATCACTCACCTTCGGTGGGAGGCGCGAGGTGGGCGAGGGATTCGGCGTTCCGCTGGTGATGAGGTACCTGCTGGAGGTGTGCGACGACGTGGCCGCGGGTGTCGCCGTGCTGCGGCGGCTGCCGCATCAGCTCTCCTACAACATCACGCTGGCCGACCGCGACGGCGCAGTGGCGACGGTGTACGTCGCCCCCGATCGGCTCGCCAGGGTGACAGACCGGTGCGAGGTGACCAACCACCCCGAGCAGATCGAGTGGCCCGAGCACGCCGCCTGGGTCAAAAGCGCCGAGCGGCTGGACTATCTCCGGGAGCTCCAGGCCAAGCACACGCGCTCCGACGGCATGGACGCCGCGATGGTGTCCGAGCCGCTGCTGGCGCGTCGCTGGGACGAGGGCTTCTCGACGCTGTACACCGCCGCCTACCGGCCGGTGAGCGAGAGCCTCACCTACCTCTGGCCCGGGACGTCGACGTTTCTCAGTCTGGGCGAATCGCTTCCGGCTGAGTTCGAAGTGACGCTCGATCAGGATCCGTGACCTCGGGGCGCAGCTCGAACCAGCCGATCACGACGACCAGCAGGGCCACGATCGAGACCGCGCAGCCAAACCAGGTAACCGCCGGCTCCAGTCCGATGTGAACGGCGGCGACGCCGGCGCCGATGGTGGGGACTGAGATCGCGGTGTAGGCCACCACGAAGAAGGCCGACATCACACCGGCGCGGTGCGCCGGGGGAAGCGCCGCGGCCAGCGACCGCAACGCGCCGGTGAAGGCTGCGCCGAAGCCGAGACCGACCACCAGGCTGCCCAGTACCAGTCCGGTGAGCGAGCCGGCCGAGACGGTGGCCGCGGTGACCAGGCTGCCGATTGCAAGCATCGCCCCGCCGCCAACCAACGTGGTGCGATTGCTTGCTCCACGAAGCACCCACTGGGCCAGGGTGGCACTGAGACAGACGGCGAACACAAACAGTCCGCCGATGGCATGGTTCTCAGTCCCGGAAAGCTCTGAGATCAGTCCCGGCCCGAGCGCGAGGTAGAGGCCGCCGACCGACCAGGCGGCGAGCACGCCCAGAGCCGAGAGGCCGAAGATGCGCCAGAGCGACCGCGGCACGGTGGGCATACGCGGTGTCAGCGTCAGGCGCCGGCCGGCGCGGTCGACGGTCTCGGGCAGGCGCCACGCGGCCCACGCGGCCAACACCGCAAGCACCGCGATCAGCACGAATGGAGTTACCTCGGGATAGCGGGCGTACTGCACAAGCAGCCCGGCGACCAGCGCGCCCAGGCCGATCCCGGCGGCGCTTGCGAGTCCGTTGACGAGGCCAGCCTGGCTCCCGTCGCGTCTGGGGTGCAGGTCGACCATGGCGGCGCCGGTGGCGCCCAGCAGAAGCCCGGTCGCAAGGCCCTGAATCGAGCGGGCGAGGTACAGCCACTCGAGCCCGCCGGCCACCATGAACACCAACTCGGCACCGACCAGCCCCAGTAGGGCGGAGACGATCACCGGCCGGCGGCCGACCAGATCGGAAAGGCCGCCGGTAAGCAGCAGCGCCAACAGCACGCCGATCGCATACACGGCGTACACCTCGGTCACTGACAGAGCCGAGAACCCCCACTCGGCTGCGTAGATCGAGTACAGCGGCGTCGGTGTGGACGAGGCCATCAGCGCCAGCAGCACGAACCCGGCCACCACCAAAAACGGGCGCCATTCTCCCACCGCGCGTGCATCTGACCGTCCCTCGGTGTACACTTCCCTTGGTATTTCCAAAGTCATGGAGATACCGTAGCACGATCACCGAGGAACCGCAGATGCAACGAAAAATCCATCACCCCAGCACTGACGAGATCGACCTGGCAACAGTCCTGCGGACGCTGGGTGACCCCGGCCGGCTCGAGATCGTACGGCTGCTGGCCGAGGGCGGCGAGCAGAACTGCGCCGCACTGCAGGCCCAGCTCGACATGCCGGTCTCGACCTGCTCCTACCACCTCAAGCTGCTGCGGGAGGCGGGGGTGACGCGCACCCGCGCGAATGGCACCGAGCGGTTCATGTCGGTGCGCCGCGAGGATCTCGACGAGCGCTTCCCCGGGCTGCTGGCCGGAATCGAATCGGGCTTGCACTAGTTCGTTCGTATCGCTATAGTTCGTACACGAATCTTTTTTGTACGTAAAGGACGTGGACGAATCATGGTTGTGCGAACGAAGACCAAACAGGATCTCACCAACGAGGTCACTTCGAGCCTCAAGCAGATCATCAAGTCGGCCAAGCGGTCGCTGCGAGCCGAACTCGAGGAAGTCGGACTGACGGTGCCCCAGGCGATGGTGCTGCACACGCTGGCCGCCGCCGATGAGCGGCTGTCGGCACGCGAACTGGGACGTGAGTGCGACATGCTCGCATCCACCATGACCGGAGTGGTCGATCGGCTCGAGCAGCAGGGCTACGTGCAGCGCGAGCGTGACGATCACGACCGCCGGGTGGTGTGGATCAACCTCACCCCCGCGGGCGAGCGAATCCAGTCCACCCTGGGTGGGTTCTTCTCGCAATTCGGACAGACATTTTCGGTGCTCCCCGCCAAGGATCTGGAGCACCTTGCTGAGCTTTTGGGACGGGTGGCCGCGGCCATCGAGAAGGAGGAGGGGCGCTGATGCCGGCAATAACCGAGGAAAATCGCAAGTGGTGGACGCTCGGCGCGATGTGTTTCGCGCTGTTCATGGTGATGCTCGACAACACCGTCGTGAACATCGCCCTGCCGGCAATCCAGACGCGCTTCGACGCAACCCTGTCCAACCTGTCGTGGGCGGTCAACGCCTACACGCTGGTGTTCGGCGTGCTGCTGGTCACCGGCGGCCGGCTGGGGGACGTGTTCGGGCGAAAGCGCATGTTCATCGGCGGCATCGTCGTGTTCACGCTGGGATCGATCGGTGCCGGCCTGTCGCAGTCGATCAACGAGCTGATCTTCTTCCGCGGCCTGCAGGGCGCGGGTGCTGCGTTCCTGATGCCCGGATCGCTGTCGATCATCACCAACACCTTCAAGGGATCAGAGCGCGGACGCGCCCTGGGCCTATGGGCCGGCATCTCCGGCCTGGCGCTGGGCATGGGCCCGGTCGTGGGCGGCGTGCTGGTGGAGAAGGCCGGTTGGGAGTGGATCTTCTTCCTGAACGTCCCGGTGGCCATGATCGCGATCCCGGTGACCATGTACGCGGTCAAGGAGTCGCGCGACGAGACCGCCGCCCGTCGGATCGACTGGGTCGGGATCCTGACCCTGTCGCTGGGCTTGGGCCTGTTGCTGCTGGCGGTCGTTCAGGCCAACGACTACGGCTGGACGTCGACGCGCACGCTGACCGAGTTCGCGATCGCCGCGGTCGGCCTGGTGGCTTTCGGAGTCTCGCAGTGGAAGCAGGCTGAGCCGATGCTCGACCTGAACTTCTTCCGCGACCGTAACTTCAACGCGGGCAACGTCACCGCGTTTCTGGTCACCTTCTCGATGTTCGCGACGTTCTTCTTCGTGACCATCTACATGCAGCGCTCGCTCGGCCTCTCTCCGATCGAGACCGGCGTGCGGTTCCTGCCGATGACGATCCTGATCATCGTGGCCGCCCCGATCGCCGGCAAGGCGTCGGACAAGTACGGCTCACGCTGGCTGCTGGCAACCGGCATGTCGCTGGTGGCGGCCTCGCTGTTCCTGGAGTCGAGGATCACCGACACGCTCCGGGTATCTGACGCTGCTGCCCGCGTTCATCCTGGGCGGCATCGGCATCGGCATGACCATGTCGCCGATGACGGCGCTGGTGATGGGATCGGTCGACCGCACAAAGGCCGGTGCTGCATCGGGCGTGCTTTCGATGACGCGCATGGTCGGTGGGGCATTCGGCGTCGCATCGCTGACGGCGGTGTTCGATCAGATCTCGGCCAACCGAGTTGGCGGCCGGCCACGACCAGCATGACGTGTTCATCTACGCGCTCTCGAACACGCTGCTGCTGTCATCCGCAATCGCGCTTCTGGGAGCGGTGGTCGCGGCCATCTTCGTCCGCACCCACCACGCCGAGCAGGCGACCTCGCCGGCCGCCGAGGTGGCGATCTCCACCGAACCCGCGATCTCCGAAGTCGCAGGCGACTAACCAACCACGCTCCCGTGAATAAAAGGTGCCTGGCACCTTTTATTCACGGGGGTGTTTTGTGGCAGGTTTGTGACTACCCGGCACGGGGTTGACCAGCTTCTGGAGCGCCGTAGACTCAGAGCATGGACAACGAACCGCAAACGGGATATCTGGGCGGGTTCGGCTCGGCCGCCGGCCTGGGTCTCGCAGCCCGGGTGGAAGCCGCCCGCCAGCAGACCATCCAGCGCACACGCACTGCCGCCGCCGGGGCTCAGTGGGCTGAACTCACCGCCGACTACGCCGCGCTGGCAGGCCGGATCGATTCGCTGGACGATCCCAACTCCACCGAGATCGACACCCTGCACGACCTGCTGGCGATGACCATGCGGCGGCTCGACCAGCGCCCGACGGTCTAGCGACTTCTCGGACTAGGGCAGCTCCACCCGCGACAGCAGCCTGGCTCCCAGCCAGCAGGCGAGCGCGGTCACAGCCGCCAGCACGATCACCGCAGTCCCCGGCCCGGCCACCGGCAGCTCGGCCTGAGGCAGCTCGTGCGCGACCAGCGCCCTGCCGTAGGCGGCGATCGAGAGCTTCCCTGCCGACGCGGCGAAGGTGGCGATCGAGCCCTCCCACAGGAGGATGTAGAGCACGCCCACGACCACCGGGCGGCGCACCCGCAGCGACAGCCACACCGACGCGCCGCAATAGGCCAGGCACGCCAGCCCGACTCCCAGCGCCGGCCACGCGATCAGTCCCAGCCGCACCGATCCGCCCAGGATCAGCAACGACGACAGCACCAGACTCGGGATCAGCAGCACCATCGCCGTCACCCAGGCTGCCGCGACCTTGGTGGCGATGATCTTCCAGCGGGGAATCGGCGTGGCCACCAGGTACAGCACGGTGCCGTCCTCGCGCTCGTCGCCGAGGGCGCTGACACCGATCACCAGTGCCACCAGCGCAGCCACCGTGGGGACGAACAGCTGCTGCACCATCGTCGACAGAAACTCCTTGTGATCGACGCTCGACTTGGCGGCGATCGCAAACACAAACGCCACCAGCACCGGGGAGAGCGCCAGCGCGGCCAGCGCCAGCGTGCGGCGCTGGAGCAGCAGCGCCCGGATCGTCAGCCGAAAGATCGAGGCGTTCATCGTGCCCTGCCCCGGGCGCGGTCATGCAGATAGGCGTACACGCTCTCGAGGTCGTCGCCGACCGGCTCGACCCGCTCCAGCCTCGCCTGGGAGTCACGTGCCAACACCGGCAGCAGCCGGCTGAAGCGGTCGATGTCGGCCGTCTCGACCACCACCTGGCCGTCCTCGAACCTGACCGAGTCGACCACGCCCGCCCCCACCAACTCGCGCGCCAGCTCGCGCCCGTCGCCGACGGTGGAGACCCGCACGCTGCGAGGCCGGTCGGAGATCAGGGTGCGGATCGCAAGCGTCTCGCCCTCGGCCACCAGATGGCCGTTGACCAGCACCAGCACGCGGCGTCGCGGTGCGCTCGACCTCGTGCAGCACGTGCGAGGAGACGATCACCGTCTTGCCCTCATCGCCCAGCCGCCGGAGCAGGTCGACCACGTGTCGCCGCTGCGCCGGATCGAGGCCGTTCAGGGGCTCGTCCAGCAGCAGCAGATCGGGCTCGTGGGCGAGCGCCTGGGCGAGCTTCACGCGCTGGCGCATGCCGTGCGAGAACCCGCCCACGGCGCGCGTCGCGACGTCACTCAGCCCGACCTCCTCCAGCGCCCGGTTGGCAGCACCGCGCGAGTCGGCCGCGCCTCGCAGTCGGGCGCACAGCTCGACAACCTCGAACGCCGTCAGAAACGGCCACGGCGGGCTGTGGTCGGGCACGATCCCGATCCGGCGATACACCGAAGGGTCGCGCCGCGGGTCGATCCCGAACACGCGCACCTTGCCGGCTCGCGGCGACGCGAAGCCGCCGCATAGCTTGAGCGCGGTCGACTTGCCGGCGCCGTTGTGTCCCAGCAGCCCGGTCACGCCCGGGCCGACGGTGAACGAGACGTCGGCCACGGCGACCGTATCGCCGTACCAGTGGGACACACCTTCGAACTCGATCACGGCGTCGCTCATCCCTCGTCCCCGCGGTACCGCCAGGCGATCACAAGCAGCGACACCGCCACCGCCACCAGATAGGTCAGCGTCCAGGCCGAGGGGCCGAGGTTGCCGCGATCGGAGTAGTTGGGATAGAGCGCCTGCGACACCTTGATGGGCGCGGCCGCGACCGCCATCAACCGCAGGTAGTGACCGTCGTTGACGTTCGCGGCGAGCACTCCGCCGACGATCGTCGGCACCACCATCAAGGCCAGGTAGCCACCGACCGCGAACGCGCGCCGCGAGGTCAGTGAGGCCACCGCCAAGCCGACCGAGGCGAAGAACACGGCCACCACCACGCCGCCGGCGAGGATGCGGCCGATGTCGCCCAGGTGATCCTGGATGTAGCCCACGCGGATGCACCGCGAAGACCACGTTTCCGAGGTACAGGAACACCAGCGGCACCAGCGTCAGCGCCAGCAACGGCAGCGCTGCCGCGATGAACTTGCCGAGCACGTACTCAAACCGGCTGACGGCGGTCGAGAAGTACAGGGTGAGGGTGCGATCGCGGCGGTCGGGGCACAGCAACTCGGGCGTGATCACCACCGTGAACACGAGGATCACGATCGAGATCATGTCCTGGTAGTTCGAGAACGGCAGCGCATCACCGAGGTTGTCGACGACGCCGGGGAAGAGGGCGCGCAGACCGAGCACGATGAAGGCCGGTGCGAACGCGATCAGCACCAGCGCGATCGGGATCAGCTTGGCCTTCCAGCCCCGCCGCGCCCCCATCGACCGCAGCGCGCTCCAGCGGGCCAGCGACCACACCGCCCATCCCCGGCCGCTGCGCTCGCCGCTGTAGCGGTCGAAGCGCACATCGATGACCCGGGCGTCGCTCATTGCATCGCCCCGATCAAGGCGTCCTCGAGTGTCGGCCCGGCGGCGGTCAGCTCGCGCAGCCCAACGCCGGACTCGGCCGCGGCGTCACGGATCGCGTCCAGCGTCTCAGCGCGGTTCTGCCCGCGCACCGTGAGGTGATCCTCGCCCTGTCGCACGTCGACACCGCGCGCGCCGAGCGCCGCCAGAAACGCGTGCTGATCGCCGGAGACGCGCACTCGCAGCTCGCCGGATTCGGCTTCCTGGTCGTGGTCGATCACCCGCGATGCCGCCAGGGTGCCGTCGCGCAGCACCACCACGGCATCGCAGGTGCGGGCCACGTCCTCGAGCACATGGGAGGACATCACCACCGCGATTCCGAGATCCGATGACAGCCTCCGCACCAGCGTCAGCATCTCCTCGCGACCGGCCGGATCGAGGCCGTTGGTGGGCTCGTCCAAGATCACCAACTCGGGCGAGTGCACGATCGCCTGGGCCAGGTTCGTGCGCTGCCGCATGCCCACCGAGAAGGTGCGGATCAGACGCGAGCGCTCCTCCTCCAGCCCCACTTGGAACAGCACCTCGGACGCGCGCAGCACCGCCACCCGGCGGGGCAGGCCGCGCAGCTCTCCCATGTGGACAACCAGATCGCGCGCGGTCATCCCCATCGGCAGGCAGGAGTGCTCAGGCATGTAGCCCAGCCGGCGGCGCGCGTCCCAGTCCTGCGCCTCCGAGTCGACCCCCATCACCAGCACCTTGCCGGCATCGGGCCTGATCAGGCCGAGCATGGTTTTCATCAGGGTCGACTTGCCCGCGCCGTTGGCGCCGAGCAGGCCCACCGCCCGGGCGGTGACCGTCACCGAAACGTCGTTCAGCGCCGCCACCGAGCCGTACCGCTTGGTGATGCCTTCAGCCTTGATCAGCGGCACGACAGGGTTCTCCACCATTGCACGATACAGGCGACACCCTGAGAGGTTCACCAACCGTACATAGTTGCATGCTGCAAGCAACATCGCTAGCGTGCGGGACTTGGCCACGATCGCAACACCCATCGCCCAGATCGCCGACAGCATGATGGCGATCGCCCGCATGCCAAACTCATTGCGCCTGCATGAGCGTTTCCAGCAGGCCGCCGGAGTCAAGCTCGACCGCCCCGGCTTCATCGCACTCAAGCGCGTGGCCCACGACGGCCCGCTGCGCGTCTCCGACCTGTCCCAGCGCATGGGGCTGGACGTCTCGACGATCAGCCGCAAGGTGCATCAGCTCGAGTTCGAGGGGCTGATCGCCCGCGCCGGAGACCCCGCCGACCGCAGGTCGGCGGTGCTCACGATTACCGAGGACGGCCGTCGGGTAATGCAGCAGCTCGACGGGCAGGGGGAGAGAATGCTGGCTCAAACGCTGTCGAGCTGGCCCGAACACGACATTGAACAGCTGGCCCGGCTGCTTTCCAAGCTCGTCCACGACATTCACAGCTCACTCGAGCGGCCTGCCGCCGCCGCACACTCGGAGGACGCCTCATGACCGATACGCCCAACACCGAACCGCAACGCCAACACCTGGGCGCACTCGCCGTCCTCACCCGCGCGTGTGCCCATCACCCGTGGCGCACCGTGGCGGCGTGGATCGTCGCGGTGATCGTGATCGTGGGCGCCTCGGCCACCATCGGCGGCAAGCTGGTGGACGACTTCACGATTCCGAACTCCGACGCGCAGCGGGCCTCAGACCTGCTCAAGAACCGCTTCCCGGCCCAGTCCGGCGACAGCGCGCAGCTGATCTTCGAGGCCCCCGACGGGCTGTCTCAAGCAGAGGCCAAGGCCGCCGTGCAAAAGGCGCTCGCGGCCGCGAAGGATATCCCCGGCGTCGTCTCGGTCGACGATCTGTTCAAGCCCCAGAGCGGTGAGATCTCGAAGGACGGCACGATCGGTTACTCGTACGTCCAGTTCCGCGAGAAGTCGTTCGACGTCCCGCGCGAGAACGTCGACAAGCTCAAGGACGACGTCAACCAGGCGCTCGCCGGCACGGGCGTCAGGGTGGCGTTCGCCGGTGACGTGATCACCGCCATCCAACCGGATGACTCGCTCAGCACCATCGTCGGCCTGATCGCCGCCCTGATCGTGCTACTGATCGTCTTCGGCACATTCGTGGCAGCAGGCGTTCCGCTGATTCTGGCGTTGATCTCGCTGGGGCTGGGCCTCTCGCTGCTGACGCTGGCGGCGGCGCTGACGCACTTCAACACGATCACACCGGTGCTCGCCACCATGATCGGCCTCGGCGTCGGCATCGACTATTCGCTGTTCATCGTCACCCGTTTCCGGCAGGCGCTGCACAACGGCGCATCTCCTGAGGACGCCGCCGCACTGGCGGGGGCAACCGCCGGCAGAGCGGTGGTCTTCGCCGGCACCACGGTCGCGATCTCGATCTGCGGCCTGGCGGTGATCGGCCTCGACTTCATCACCAAGCTGGGCTTCGGCGGCGCCATCGCCGTGCTCACCACGGTCTGCACCGCGATCACCCTCCTGCCGGCTGTCCTGCGCCTGCTGGGCCACAAGATCGACCGCTGGAAGGTGCCGTTCACCAAGCCCCGCGACGAGTCCGACGAGGGCCGCGAGCACACCTTCATCGCCCGCTGGGGCCGGTATGTGACCAGCCACGCCAAGGCGACGACCGCAGGTGCGATCATCCTGCTGCTGCTCATGATCGCGCCGGTGTTCACGGTGCATTTGGGCAGCTCGGACGCAGGCTCGGGCCCCAAGAGCAGCACCGCCCGCCAGGCCTACGACCTGCTGGCCAAGGGCTTCGGCGCCGGATTCAACGGCCCGCTGCTGGTGGTCGTCGACTCCAAGGACGGGGATGCGAACGCCGCCACCAAGCTCGAAACGGCGCTCAAGTCCACCCCCGGGGTCGCGTCGGTCACGCCGCCGCTGACCAATCCCGCCGGCGACACCAGCCGGATCCTGGTCTTCCCCAGCACCTCGCCACAGTCGCAGGCGACCTCTGACCTGGTCCACCACCTGCGCGACGCCGTCGTACCCGACACGCTCTCGGGCACCGGGGCGAATGCCTACGTGGGCGGCCTGACGGCGGCCTTCGACGACATCGCCGACCACATCTTCTCGAGGTTGCCGCTGTTCCTGCTGGTGGTGCTCGGGATCACCTTCCTGGTGCTGGCGATGGCCTTCCGTTCGATCGTGATCGCCACCAAGGCCGCGATCGCCACGCTGATGTCATCGCTGGCGGCGTTCGGTGTGCTGGTGCTCGTGTTCCAGCACGGCTACGGGCTGGGTCTGATCGGGCTCGACCGGACGGCGCCGATCGAGTCGTTCCTGCCGGTGATCGTGTTTGCGATCCTGTTCGGCCTGAGCATGGACTACGAGGTGTTCCTGGTCAGCCGGATCCGGGAGGAGTACACCCACGGCGATACGCCACGAGAGGCGATCCGTCACGGGATGAGCGCGATCGGCAGAGTGGTTCTGGCCGCGGCCACGATCATGGCGACGGTGTTCTTCGCCTTCCTGATCGGCGACGACCGGGTGATCAAGGAGTTCGGTGTCGCGCTGGGAGTGGCGATCGTCACCGACGCCTTCATCGTGCGGCTGACGCTGGTGCCGGCGGTCATGCACCTGCTCAACCACGCCGCCTGGTACATCCCCAAGTGGCTGGACAAGATCCTCCCGCGAATCACGATCGAACCGCCCCCGGACGTCGAAGCGGCGGCCGACGCGGCCCAGCGCGGCAGGGGCGAGGCGGCGCTGGGCGAGGCCTGACCGGCTAAACCACGAGCGCCTGTTTGTCCGATGGGACTCACGGTGGCGCGACAACCAAGCAAACGGCTCAGCCTCGCGCTCAGCATTCTCTGCGGAGCTTCCCACCACCATCCGCGCGCTCTCGGCGGATGGCGGTGTGGTGCCCGTGCACGTGATATCCAGCGACGCCGCTGGGATCCGCGCGCACGTGCCTGCCGATCGCGGCCGCCCGGGCGCCGAGCTGAAGGTGCGGATCCGCGACGAGGAAGGTTGTGGGCACGACATCGTGATGGACGTGCGCGAAGCGTTCTTCGCGGCCGAGAACCTGGTGCAGGCGCGCCTGGTGGTGCGGGCGGTCAAGCGGTTCGACGGAGACCGCTCGGCGCCGCGGGCGCGGGTCGAGGATCTGGCACTGGTGCGGATCGAGTACGGCGAGGAGATCCCCGCCGGTACCGAGTTCGATGCCCGCCTGGCCGATCTCTCGAGTGACGGCGTGTCGTTCATCACCACCGAGGACGTGCGCGTGGGCGATCGATTGGCGGTGATGGCGAGCGCCGACGGCACCTGGTGCGAATGACGGCGCTGGTGCTGCACACCACCCCGGCCCATTACGGGCGGCAGCGAGTGGGCGCCGAGATCCTCGAGGCCGCCGACGCCGACCGCCGCCGGCTGGCCGCCCTGGCACGCACCGCGCCTGTGGAGGGCTCACGCGAGCAGCGGTTCGAGCCCCGGGCGGCCTGAGTCGGGGGCTGCTAGTACCTGTCGGCGTAGGCGTGGGCTTCGGCCACGACGGTGTCGAACGACACGCCCAGCGCCTGCTGGAAGGCCGCGCGCACCTGATCCGGTGAGTAGTGATTGCGATGGAACGACCGGTACGCCCGGGCCAGCCGGGCCAGCGCCGGAACACCGCCGTGCTGCTCGATGATCACCGCCGACATGGCCTCGCCGTCCAGGTAGCAGGCGTCGATCGCGTTGCCGTTGGTCAGGCCCCAGTCGAAGTTCTGCAGGCCCCATACCTTGTCCGATGGAAAGCCGCTGCGGTAGTAGGAGCGAATCAGGGCGAAGCTGCGGCCGTAGCCCAGGGAGTTGAGGTAGCGCTCCTCCTCGTACATGGCGACGCCCTCCATCAGGCTGTGAGGCGCACCGCGCGAGCATGGTGTGGCTGGCGACGTGGGTGAGCTCGTGCGCGACGGTCGACTCCTGGTCGACGTTGTCATAGCCAAGCCACACGGGATAGTCGATGTAGGCGAAGTCCTTGTACTGCCAGCCCGCGGGCGTCTCCTTGCGGCCGATGGTGACGCCGGCCAGCTTCTCACCCTGCTTGAGACCGGCGACCAGGTAGATCAGCGGATGCCGGGAGGCCGCTCCGCCGCCGTACTTGGAGTGCAGCATCTTGACCACCGATCCACCCGACTGAAAGATCGTGCGGGCGGCCAGCTGGGCGTCGTCGGGCCCGTACACCACCGAGATGTGCGGGGCCGAGAGGAAGTGTGGCTGCTCCATCAGCGAGAGGCCGTACCGGCGCACATGCACGTTCGACCGGCGGGTGATGTCGGCCAGCACCCGCCACCCGGCGCGTTGATCCTGCACCAGCAGCACCCGCTCTCCGAGCTTCACCCACGGCGTCAGCGGGGCCGGGCCGAGCCGCGCGGTCAACACCATCCGCACCCCGACAGAGCTCTGGTCGTGCACCTTGAGCGGTACCGCCCGCACGTGCAGCCGCTTGGCCGGGATCAGCGAGAACCAGGTCTCGAACGCCGACAGGGAGCTGAGCTGGTTGTAGTCGGAGTTGCCGACGTCCGCCTGCGCCGCCGAACGGTCGCCGCGGGCCAGCGCCTTGACGTAGTCCACCGCCACCGGCCGGGCAGCGTGAAAACGCTGGACGGTGGTGAGCTTCTCAGCCGACGCCACCGCCTGATCGGAGGGTGGCGAATCCGAGACCGACCCGGCGCACGCGGAGACGACCAGCGCCAGGGCGATGAGTGGGAGGACTCCGCGCATCTCCAGCCTTGTATCGGCCGGCACACCGCCCCGGACAAGAGCAAGATTCCGCGTGAATAAAAGGTGCCTGGCACCTATTATTCACGCGTGGAAGGTGACGCCCTTGGTCAGCGCGACCAGGATCGAGGCCTTGAGCTTGCTGGGGTGGGTGCCGGCGTCCGTCCACCAGCCGGGCAGGATGTCGAAGTGCAGATCGCCCGCTTCGGTGTAGGCGTTGTTGACGTCGGTGATCTCGAGCTCTCCGCGGTCGGACGGCTTCAGCCCTGCCGCGATCTCGAACACCCGGTTGTCGTACATGTAGCAGCCGGTCACGGCCAGGTCGGAGGCCGGCTCGGCGGGCTTCTCGTCGATCCGCACGATGCGATCGCCGGCGATCGTCGCCACACCGAACCGGCGGGCATCCTCGACCTGCTTGAGCAGCACCCGGGCGCCACCGCCCTGAGCCCGAAACGCGGCCACGTAGGGGGCCAGATCGTCCTGGAACAGGTTGTCGCCGAGGATCGCCACCAGCGGGTCGGCGCCGACGTGCGGCCGAGTCAGCGCGAGCGCCTCGGCGATTCCGCCGGCGCCTTGCTGCTGCACATAGGTGAGCTGCACACCAAGTCCGGAGCCGTCGCCCAGAAGCGTCTGGAACTGCTCGATCTCGGCGCCGGTGACGAGCACGACGTCGTCGATGCCGGCCTGGGCCAGCGAGCGAATCGGGTAGTGCACCATCGGCTGGTCGAACACGTCCAGCAGGTGCTTGTTGACGACCTTGGTCATCGGAGCGAGCCGGGTGCCGAACCCGCCCGCCAGAACCACGCCCTTCACCCCAGCTCCTTCACGTAGCGGCGAACTGACTGGCGCCAGTCTTTCAGAGGAACGCCCAGGCTGCGCGCGCGAGCGAGGCTGAGCACGCTGGAACGGGGCCGCGGCGCCGCTGCACCCCACTCCTCGGTGGTCACCCGCTCGACCGGATGGCCCACCGCCAACTCGGCCAGATCAGCCCAGGTGGTGGGCTGCACCGTCGCCGGCCACGTTCAGCACGCCGTGATCTGCACGGCCCGGCCAGAAACGCGAGCGCCTCGGCCAGGTCACCCGCCGATGTCGGCCGTCCCCGCTGGTCGGAGACCACTCGCAGCGGCCGGCCGGCGCGATCGGCGGTCACGATCGCCCGCAGGAAGTTGCGGCCGTCGCCGAACACCCACGAGGTGCGCACGACCAGGTTGGCGCCCGCCTCCAGCACCGCCTGCTCGCCCGCGAGCTTGGTGCGCCCGTAAACGTTGATCGGGCCGGTGGGGTCATCCTCCAGGTAGTCGCCGTCCGAGTCGCCCGACGAACACGTAGTCGGTCGAAACCATGATCACGCGGTCGGCGGCTGCGGCGACGTGGGCGGCTCCCGCGGCGTTGACAGCGGCCGCCCGCTCGGGCTCCCGCTCGCAGCCGTCCACGTCGGTCATGGCGGCGCAGTGGATCACCAGGTCGACTCCCCCAAGCGCGCTGCGCACCGCTCGCCGCGTCGGTCACGTCGAGCTGATCACGGGTGAGGAACCGCGCGCCCGGCAGGTGTTCCGCGCAGCGCCCGGCCGACCTGGCCGCCGGCGCCGGTTACGCAAACGACGGGATCAGATCCCATGCGAACCGCGGGTTGCCCGCGTCCCGAGCGCTGACGACGGGGTCGGAGTCCAGCCACGGCAGCGCCAGCGTGGGATCGTTCCAGGCCACGCCGTGCTCGTCGGACGGGTCGTACTCGCTCGTGACCCAGTAGATCAGGTCGATCTGCTCGAGCGCCAGATACCCGTGGGCGACGCCGCTGGGGATGTAGATGCTGGTCGGCACCTCGGCGTCCAGCACGTGCGTCTCTACCGCCGGCGCGCGATCACGATCGCGCAGATCGACCAACCCCACCTGCGCCCGGCCGCTGACCAGGTACCACAGGTCGGCCTGATGCTGGTGATAGTGCAGCCCCCGCAACACCCCCGGCGACGACCGCGAGTGGTTGGACTGGGCGAACGCCGCCGGCATCGCGGATGCCCGGTAGATCTCGGCGAACTGGCCGCGCTCGTCGCCGTGCACGGTCGGGGTGGAGATGATCACCCCGGGGATCTCAGTCGGCATACAGCGCCTCGGCGTCGTCCACCAGCGTCGACCACCACGGCTCGTGCGCCCGATACCAGGACACCGTCTCGGCCAGCGCCTGGGGCACCGTCCACTTGGGCGTCCATCCCAGAGCGGTGATCAGCGAGCTGTCGACGGCGTAGCGGCGATCGTGCTGGGGCCGGTCGTAGTGCGACAGGTAGACGGCGTCGGCGTCCAGCCCGGCCGCCGTGGCGACCATGCGAGCGATCTCGAGATTGGGAGTTCCGCCACCCACCGGACCGAGGTTATACACCCGCCCCCGCTGCCCCCGCTCGGCCAGCAGCCGCAGGCCCGAAACCGCGTCTGCCACATACATCCAGTCGCGCACCTGCATTCCGTCGCCCCACACCGGCAGGCGCTGGCCGCGCAGCGCCCGGGTGATCCACCGCGGCACCGCTTTCTCGGGATGCTGCCACGGACCGATGCAGTTGGTCGGCCGGGCGACCACCACGTCCAGGGTGTCACTGAAACTCTGGGCGAGGTCATCCGCCAAAGCCTTGGAGCGCGCATACGCGCTGGAGGCATCGCCCTCGCCGGGCTGCTTCTGGTCTTCCCGAAACGGCTCGTCCGGGCAGGGGCCGTACACCTCGTCGGTGGACATGTGCACCACCCGCGGCACTCCCGCCGAGACGGCCGCCTGCAGCACCCGCCTGGTGCCTTCGACATTGGCGTGGAAGAACACCTCGGCGGCGCCCTCACTGCGGGTCACGTGCGTCTCGGCGGCGAGGTGGAAGACCAGCGGCGGCCGCTCGGCGGCGATCACGCCGGTCAGCGCCGGATCACCGACGTCCATCACCACCGTCTCGACGGCGTCGGCCGGCACCGCGCCCAGCCGCCGCGCATCGCCGGCGTAGGTGTCCAGATCGATGTTGAGCACCCGCACGCCGTCCTCCCACAGCGTCCGCACCAGCTCCGAGCCGATGAACCCGAGACCGCCGGTGACCACCACCCGTCCGCTCACGCCATCGCCCCGTTGCGCTCTGCGGCGGTGTCCTCGATCGCCGGCCGGGCGTCCGGATGCAGCGAGGCCCGCACGTGGGCGGCGAACCGGGCGCGCTCCTCGGGAGGCCGCCGCATCAGCTTGGAAGCCGCGATCCGGCCCGACGAACATGCCCGCGGTCATAGCCTGCACGGCGCGCTCGGCACCGGCGCCGTGATGCTTCCGCGTGTACAGGCCGCGGCTGCGGGCGTGCTGGTAGATGCGCCGCTCCTGCACCCCCGAGCTCGACCCATACTCGTGATGGGTGACGCCTGCCGGCGGGAAGAATGCGATCTGGTAGCCGTGGTCGCGCAGCCGCCGGCACAGATCGACGTCCTCGCAGTACATGTAGAAGTCCTGGTCGAAGCCGCCCAGCTCGCGAAATGCGGAGGCCCGGATCATCATGGCAGCGCCGTTCACCCAGTCGACCGAGCGGATCGCCTCGCCTCCAGACTCGACCCAGCCCGCGCGCTGAAGCGTGACCGCTCCCAGCGCCACCCTGCCGGGCGTAGGGAAGTGAAACGCCGACGGCTGCACCCGCCCATCCGGATAGCGCAGCCGCGGCCCGACACAGCCCACAGTGGGGTTCTGATCGAGGAACCGCACAAGCCGGTCGAGACACTCGGGGTCGAGCTCGGTGTCGTCGTTGAGCACGAACAGGTAACGGCCGTCGGCCTCCCCCAGCAATGCCCGGTTGTGGTTCTCGCCGAATCCCTGCATGCGGGTGTTGCGGATCCACACGACCTCGCCCTGCCGAGGCGGTCAGCGGATCCAGCGCGCCTCCCGAGCGGTTGTCCACCACCACGATCTGCACCGAGATCTCGCGCGCGGCGCGCGGGATCGACGCCAGGCAGGCGGCAAGCAAGTCGGCGTCGCCGCCGGAGACGATCGAGATGGTGACGTCGGTCACCCCCGCAGGATAGTTGCGGGTGTGCGGAAATTGGCCCCATGCAGGATTGCCTGTTCTGCCGGATCATCGCCGGGGAGCTGCCCTCCACCAAGGTGCACGAGGATGCGCTCACGATCGCGATCATGGACATCTTCCCGGCCACGGTCGGGCACGTGCTGGTGATCCCGCGCGCGCATGCGACCGACATTCACGAGGTTTCCGAGTTCGACCTGGCGGCGTGCGCCTCCGTGGCCAAGCGGCTGGCAGGACTGGCCGTGGCCAACCTGAGCGCGACCGGCATCACGATCATGCAGTCAAACGGGGCAGCGGCCTGGCAAACGGTCTTCCACTACCACGTGCACGTAATTCCGCGATATGACGGCGATCCGCTGGTGCTGCCGTGGACGCCCGGCCCGCAGGCCGATCCCGATGAGCTCACTGCGATAAGCAAATCTTATTCGCAACATTAGCTAACCTTTTGTAGTATGCGGTCTGAGCGGCCCCGCCGCTCCCCGAAACCGCGCGCTTGGAGGGCATACCGTCATGGTCGAAGAGTTTCTCGGACTGCCGATGCGACCGGCCAAGCCACGCGAACGCGGCTGGACACACGTGATCGACAAGGGCATGACCCTGGTCGAGGTCGCCGGCATGATCGAAACCGCAGGCGACTACGTCGATATCGTCAAGCTGGGCTGGGGTACGTCGTATGTGACCAACAACCTGACCGAGAAGATCGCGCTCTACCAGGCACACGGGATCCCGGTCATGTGTGGCGGCACGCTGCTGGAGGCCGCGATCGCCCGCGGGCGGGTCGAGGAGTTCCGGCGCTGGACATCCCAGAACGGCTTCACCCACGTCGAGGTTTCGGACGGCACCATCGAGCTGGAGCGCGAATCCAAGCTGGAACTGATCTCGGCGCTGGCGCAGGACTTCGTGGTGTTGAGCGAGGTCGGCTCCAAGGATGTCGAGTGTGTGTACGCGCCCTACCAGTGGGTGCTGTGGATCAAGGAAGAGATCGACGCGGGTGCCGCCAAGGTGATCACCGAGGCGCGCGAGGGCGGCACCGCCGGCATCTTCCGCGGCACCGGTGAGGTGCGCAGCGGACTGATCGACGAGATCCTGCACTCGATCTCGGCCGACAAGCTGCTGTTCGAAGCGCCCCAGAAGGATCAACAGGCGTGGTTTATCCGCCATCTCGGCCCCGACGTCAATCTCGGCAACATCCCCCACGACGAGGTGATCCCGCTGGAGACGCTGCGTCTGGGCCTGCGCTCCGACACGATGGCCGACCTGATTCTCAAGGATTTGCCCACCCGCTCATGAGCAGCACGCTTCCGATCACCCCCGAAGAGGCAGTCGCGCTGGCCGACGAGCTCGAGTCGCAGTCCGCCGAGCGGGTGCTGGAACGCGCAGCCGAGCTTTTCGGCGAGCGGATCCTGCTGACCTGCTCCTGGCAGAAGCAGAGTTCGGTGCTGGTGCACATGATTTCGGAGGTCGCGCCGGGTATGCGCGTGGTCGAATTCGACACCGGCCTGCTGTTCCCCGAGACCTACGATGTGCGAGATCGGCTGATCTCCCGTTATCCGATCAACTTTGAGAGGATTGAGCCCGAGCTGACCGTCGAGCGAGCAGGCCGGTGAGCACGGAGATCGGCTCTGGGAGCGGGATCCCGACGCCTGCTGCGGAATTCGAAAGGTCGCTCCGCTGGAGCAGGCGTTGGAAGGAATGGACGCCTGGGTAACGGGTATTCGACGAGAACAGTCGACAACAAGGCAGAATGCACGGAAGATCGAGTTGGATGAGCGTCGCGGCGTCGTCAAGGTCCAACCCCTTGCCGATTGGACCAGTCGCGATGTCTGGCGGTACATCTGGAGGCACAGCATCCCGTACAACACGTTGCATGATCATGGCTACCCGTCGATCGGGTGCATCCCGTGCACGGCGTCGGTCAACGGCCAGTCGGCCGATGAGCGCTCCGGCCGCTGGCGCGGCACGGGCAAGATCGAGTGCGGGCTGCACGCCAGGTAACCGCCGCACCACGACCGGTCACCACTCCCGTTTGAAAGGAATCCCCACGTGAAAGAAGAGAACACCGGCTTCACGCTCTGGTTCACCGGCCTGTCCGGCTCGGGCAAGAGCACCATCGCTCAGCTGATCGGGCCCGAGATCGAGCGCCGCGGCACGCTGGTCGAGCACCTCGACGGCGACGTCGTCCGCACCAACCTGTCCAAGGGCCTCGGCTTCTCACGCGAGGACCGCGACGCCAACATCCTGCGCATCGGCTTCGTGGCCAAGCTGCTGACCCGCCACGGCGCCGTGCGTGATCTGCGCCGCGATCTCCCCCTATGCCGAGACCCGCGACCTGGTGCGCGAGACGATCGGCGATCGGTTCGTCGAGATCTTCGTCGCGACGTCGCTGGAAGAGTGCGCCCGCCGCGACATCAAGGGCCTCTACGCCAAGGCGTTCTCCGGTGAGATCAAGGAGTTCACGGGCGTTTCCGACCCCTACGAGGCGCCGGAGCATGCCGAGATCGTGGTGGAGACCGAGGGCCGCACCGCCGAGGAGTCGGCGGCGTACGTGCTGGAGGAGCTCGAGCGCTTGGGTTTTATCAGTCCGGCGCTTGAAGAGGCCGTCGCCTGATGTCGGCAGCGTCCCAGCCGGCCGGAGGGCAGCTTGATCGCACCTCACGGCGGCAAGCTGGTCGACCGAACCGTGTCCGGCGACGAGGCCGCCGCGCTGGCGGCCGAGGCCGCGGGCCTGCCGCGCGTGCGCATGACCGAGAAGCAGACGGCCGACCTCGACATGATCGCGTCGGGGGCGTTGTCGCCGCTGACCGGGTTCATGGGCCAGGCCGACTACGAGGCCACGGTCGAGAGCATGCACCTCGCCGGCGGCCTGCCGTGGGCGCTGCCGGTGACGCTGCGGAGTGCGAAGGCGGCGTGACCGCCGACCGGATCGCCCTGGAAGGCAACGAGGGTGACCTGCTGGCGGTGCTGGACGTCGCGGAGGTGTTCGAGGCCGACAGGACAGCCGAGGCCGAGAAGGTCTACCGCACAACCGATGATGACCATCCCGGCGTCGCTCAGATCTACGCCGAGGGCTCGACCCTGGTGGGCGGGCCGATCAAGGTGTTCAAGCGGCCCGAGCCGGCATTCCCGGCGGCGCCAGCTCGACCCGGTCGACACCCGCGCGGCGTTCTCCGAGCGCGGCTGGAGCCGGGTGGTCGGGTTCCAGACGCGCAACCCGGTCCACCGCGCGCACGAGTACATCCAGAAGTGCGCCTTGGAGACCGTCGACGGGCTGCTGCTGCACCCGCTGGTCGGCGAGACCAAGGGCGACGACATTCCCGCCGACGTGCGCATGGAGTGCTATCGGGTGCTGCTGGACGGCTACTACCCGGCCGACCGCACGGTGCTCGGCGTGTTCCCGGCCGCGATGCGCTACGCCGGGCCGCGCGAGGCGATGTGGCACGCGATCTGCCGCAAGAACTACGGCTGCTCGCACTTCATCGTCGGCCGTGATCATGCCGGCGTGGGCAACTACTACGGCACCTACGACGCGCATTACATCTTCGACGAGTTCGACGCCGCATGAGCTGGGCATCGAGCCGCTGTTCTTCGACCACACGTTCTTCTGCAAGACGTGCGGCAACATGGCGTCGTTGCGGAAAGTTTAAGTAACGAAGTCACAGGCGGCTCGGCGTTCGTCGAACTTTCTTGCTTCGCGATCCCAAATTGGTGATCTCGGCAGTAGCCCAGTCCCTTGGCATTCCGGAGATAGGCGGAACCGACGTTCTCGAAACACTAAGGCACGAGCTGCGGGACAAACCCGTGCTGTTGATCATGGATAACCTTGAACAGGTATCGCAGCAGCAACCGACATTGCGTGCCTCTTTCGAAGATTTGCCGGGATCCAAAATGTTGGCGACCAGCCGCGAACTACTTCATTTGAGCATGGAGGTTGAATACCCCGTTCCTCCGCTTGGTTTTCCGTCGATCGCGGATACGCCGGCAGTCGAAGAGATACGTAAATATGAATCGGTCGCACTTTTTGAGAAGCGTGCACGCCGTGGAAATCCCGAGTTTACGATCACCGATGAAAACGCTGCGGCGGTCGCCGAGATCTGTGCGCGGCTCGACGGCCTTCCGCTGGCAATCGAACTTGCTGCGGCTCGGGCAAAAGTGCTTTCGCCAGAAGATATACTTGCCAAACTCGACTACCGCCTTTCCTCCTACCGGCGGCGCCAAAAATCTCCCCGATCGCCAAGCGCACGGGTCCGCGGTGCGATCAGTTTGGAGCTACAATCTGTTTCGGAAGATGAAAAAGATGTATTTCGACGCCTTTCTGTTTTTGCGGGCGGGTTCACGCCGTCATCGGCCGAAGCTGTTCTTGTCGGATCAGGAATTTCGGTTCCGACGCCCGACCGGCGCAAGAATGAAGGTTCATCGTCGGGCGACCAAAGCATTTACATTCTGGACATGATCACGTCGCTCACGGATAAGAGCCTCCTTGTCCCGCAAACCGGGCTTGGGGGTATGAGACGCTTTAGAATGCTCGATACGGTTCGCGAATATGCCGCTGCTGTCTTGGCGGAAACAGGCACGGCGAACACACTTCATCACAGCCATGCCGAATATTTCCTCGAATTTGCCAAACTGCCAAGCCGCATCTGAAATTGACCGAATCTGGAAAATGGCTGCGCCGCTTAGAAAACGAACACGACAACATTCGAGCGGCTCTTAGATGGACGTTGAATAATGAACCGCAGGTCGCGGTCCGACTGGCGCGGCGATCCGACATCTTTGGACGATCCACGGACACTTGCACGAGGGTCGAAGCTGGTCAGCGGAAATATTTCGCGGGATAGTGAGATGCCCGATACGATCCGATGGAGATCCTTACGGTCTATGGAAACTTAAGTCAATTTCAGGGCGACCTTGAGAAAGCGGAGGAGGTTTATGACGAAAGCCTTGCGGTCAGCACGCGTTCCGGCGACAAACTTCAGATCTCGCAGTCGCTGCGCGGCCTTTCGGCCCTCGCCTACATGAAAAGCGAATTCGCGGCGGCAAGAGACCTGGGATCGAGAAGGCCATTACCCTAAGCCGGGAATCGGATGACAACTTCGGCCTCGCCGCATCGCTGGGCCGGTTGGGCGATATCGCAAGTGCTGAGGGCGATTTTTCGCGAGCGATGCATTTGACCGGCGAAGCACTTCGTATCTTTAGAGAATTCGATTACAAGGAAGGTATCAGCGCGAAACTTAACAATCTTGGTGCCGCGGCATTTGCATTGGGTGACTCGAAAGGGCCCGCGAATGTTTTGACGAAGCCCTTACGACTGCGATCGAATTGGGTGAAAAAATAAACACTCGTTTGATATTTGACGGTTACGGGGCCCTTGCTGCCGAGAGCGGAGACTTCGAGGTGGCGGGAAAACTTTCAGGTTTCGCTGAAACGTTGGGTGCCTCGATCGGTTATGCTCCTGAACCCGCGGAAAGCAGATTTCGAAGTGCATACGTAGAAAAGATAAAGGCAGCTTTGGGTGACACCGAATACAACGCCGCCTACATTGCCGGGCTGAAGCTTGGCCTAGACGAGGCTATAAAATTGACCCACGTTTAAAGTTTTTCAAAGCCGGGCCGGAATTTGTTGGTAATTGGTAATATTTTAAAAAACCGAGGAAATTCTATGTTCAGCCCGCAGCTACTATTGCGATCAGTTTTTGCGGCTTTACTTTCGCCTTCATCACGGCCGCTCAATCCACCCAGCCGGATTGCGTAAACCCGAGCGACCCGATAGTTGTGGACTATTTCAAAGCTGCCCGCCTTGCGGAATATAGGAACGATCAAAGAACGGCCGTCACCTACCATCTGAAGATCCTCGAATCCGAACCAAACAATGAATGCGTCATGACCATTCTTTCCGGGCTTTTTGGCAAAATGAAGTATTACCAGGAAGCGATCAGCTGGTCAGAGCGGGCGCTCCAGGCGAACCCAAATTACGTCTATGCCTATATAAGCCTCGGAAACGCCCAAGTGGCCCTCCGCGATACCGACGAGGCGAAGCGGTCTTTCAAGAAAGCCGCAGAGCTGGCACCTACGAGATCCGTTGACCTTATTACCGTCTCGGTGGAATTGCGGATGAACAGCAGAAGTATGCTGACGCGGTCAAATTTTACAAGCGGGCGATCGAGATCGACCCAAAATTCGAAGACGCTTACTACGATCTGGCTGGGTATTCAAAGACATGAAGCGATATGCCGAAGCGAAGGCCGCTTTGAAAAAGCTCCTGGAATTGAACCCCAATGCAAAGGACGCTCAACAATTGTTGAAACAGATCGAACGGGACGCCCCTTGAAGGTGCCAGTCGTCACGTCGCAACTTCACTTACCCGAAATAAAGCTGCATAATATCGGTTTGGCAATCTCTTATGGCATCCGCCCAAACTGTTTTAGAGACTTCGATTTCAGAACTCCCGCTTTTTCATCGCGGTAAAGTACGAGACGTATATGAGATCGACGACGAGCATTTGCTGCTCGTCGCGACCGACCGCCTTTCCGCTTTCGACTGCATTTTGCCA
>CAVRSB010000003.1:0-398580 GCA_963723785.1 uncultured Actinomycetes bacterium
TGTGTTATGTCGTACACCTGGACGAGTACGTATTGCTACTCGCCAGCAGATGGTCGGAAGCTGTTGTCCAAACGGTTCGGGTCGGGGACGATGCTCGATGATTCGTTGCAGCTCGTCCACGTCCACGGGATGGCCTGTGTCTGGGTGGTAGAAGCCAACAGGGATTTCCAGGTGGCCGAAGGCGGCGCGCCTGCTGAGGGCAGCGGACACGGCGGCGAGTGGCGCCTGTCGTTCAGGCAGGATGAGCGGAAGCCAAACAGCTGTCGGCTGAGCGTATTGGGCCCGGTATCCATACTCGTGCTCAACGACCCGTCCCCCAGATCGCCACCTCGCCCACGACCGCCCCCGCAACCCCGGCGGCGTGTCGCATAGCCGCGACCCGGCCCTTATGCGCATAGATTCCACAGGTGCAGTCCCTGGTGGGCGCCCTATGCCGGCCTGACGGGCACCGCGCTTCGAGTGGCTCGCCGACTTGCCATCCGGTTTCACCGCCAGCATGGGTGTACGAACGAAGCGTGAGCAAGCCAGCAGATGTCGGACTCGCAAGCCACACCCGCCACGCCTTGATCGACTCGATCGCATCGGGTGCGCGGGCAGTGCTCACCGCCGCACAGGTTTCCGATGCGGGATCGGGTTCTGTCGGCGAGGCTCCATAGGGGGCGCCGACTCTCGCTGAGGCTTGGGGTCTGGCACCTCCACCGGCTCGATCACGATCTCACGCACGGGCTTTCCGATATCCATCGCACCCGACCCTTTCCACTGTTTTTGCCGAAGCCGCATTGTCTTGGCTTGTGCACCTTGGAGTGAGATCCAGGTTGCCGAGGCGTCGGGAAGCCACACCCGTAGCGACGCCTACTCGAAATGCACCCCCATTCTACGGTCAGCAGAACACCACGTGCAACGCAAACCCGCGCCTCGGTCAGATCGCACGCCTTCCTACACGATCGTGCCGGGGCCACCACAGACCCATACGTGTCATCGCGGCGAACCATCGCTCGAACATCGTCCACTGTTGCGCAAACCGCGAGTAGCCTCGTGTGGGAGCCGAATATCTGTCTGATAGCACTTGAGAAACACGCTCCTCGGTGACGCTGTCCGGATGAACGTCGGAATATACACATACAAACAACAGACTAAAACACCCCGGTCGGCCCCCGGTATACCTACCCTGCCTGTCTGTACACGATCCCTCCATCCCGGGCGACGGCAAGTCGAGACCGTTCGTAAGTGCTTATCTGGCTTTCGCAACGACCGGGAGCTCGCCGATGTCATTGTTGGCCACATGAGGCGACGAGCGGCTCCTGGTTCGGTCCACGTTGGTGCCAAATATCCGACTGGTAGGCCTTGAGCCTTAGCTAACGGACGCGTTCGACCATGATGCCCCGGGCTATCGCACGACTCAGACGCGGCCCAAGGGTCGCTGGCGAGCCCTCGGGTCTTGTAACTTGGAGACTGTCCGGTACGCTAAGAGCACATCCAGAGAAGGTGCTTTTTGGGTCTGGCTTCCCGACGCCTCGGGGGCTCGAAAGGAAATCTTCAAGCCAGAAGATGTGGCCCATGGCAACAACATTGAGCCGGAGACGGCGCACGCAAAATATCGCGCTCCACGGCAACCGAGGAGAAACACATGAGAGTCAGAGAAACGCGAGCTGGAGCTGCCGATACTGCGCGGCGGCCCGGACTCGAAATCCGGATCCGACGGAGTTCTCCTGGACGTCGGTGCACGTTTCACGTCTCCGGCGAGCCCACTGGGCTCCCGGTCCCCCGATCGGTCCGGACCAATGATCGCGAACGCCGTGCTCCACGAAGACCCGACATCTCATTGGGCGTCCGACGCGAGTATGAGGCCCACATGTGAGGAGCGGATTGAGTCCCTAGGTTGACTTTGTTCCCACTCGACAGCTCGCTGACTCGTGGGGGCAAAGCCCGCGATGGGTGCTTCGGATGTGTCGCGAGCACGGCCTGCCGGCGTATCGGTTGGGTGGATCGCTTCGATTCAGAATCTTCCGAAGCTGAGGGGTCGGCTAAAGCAACGCGGATGCAAAGCCTCCGTTAGCCCGAATGTCCACGAGTGGAGAACGGCCGGCCCAATCGGGACCAAGCCACTCGAGCGCGCGACCGGTGGCAGCATGAGTACGCAGGTGATCACCGACCTTCAGGTGTTCAGACCGGCCGGAAGTTCACAGATGGGCCTATCGTTTCCGGTCCCCCCGAGGGCTTAGCCCGGCCCTCGACGACCCGATGGGGAGAGGCTTCGCCACGCGGCGCGACGCCCAAGCCGCGGCGCAGCTTCGCATCGACCAGATCCTCGGCCGCGCCAAGTAGCCAGGCAGTTCCCGACCGTGTCGGAGCTGATCGCCGACCACCGCGTGCTTCGGCCCGGAAGGGCGGGGGCCGCGAACGGGTCGAGTGGGCGCTCGCCAAGATCGAGGCCCGTTTCGGTGCCGTTCGGATCGACCAGGTGACCGCGCGCGACATCGATGTCTGGATCGCCGGCCTGGACACGCCCAGCACGCGCTGGGAGGTCAGCCGCGTGTTTCGCCAGCTCTTCACCCAAGCCGGCCGCCACTACGACATCAAGAACCCCGTCAAGGTCACCCCACAGCCGCGCCGGGCAGAGGTACAAGCCGTTCAAAGATCTGCGAGGAGCTCGAGCGGGTCGCGATCGAGCTCGGGCGAGTGGGGCGATACCGTCCGGTTCGTCGCCGCGACAGGCATGCGCCCGGAGGAGTGGATCCCGCTTGAGCCACGGCGACGTCGACGAAGGCGCGAACCGTCACGATCCGCCGCACCTACACCGAAGGCAAGGGCCTCGAGCAGTTCGTCGGAAAGACCTCCGGTTCGATCCGCACCATCCCCCTTTCCGCAGCAGCGATCGCCACGTACCGATGCACAGCGCGCTCGACGCCGGAACTCGCACCTCGTCTTCCCGGCGCCGCGCGGCGGCTACCTCAACCTCAGAAACTGGCGCACACCGAGATTGGCACCCCGCGCTCGAAGCCGCGGGCGTTGACCACGGGGCCCGAACGCGCTTCGCCACACGTTCGCCACCTGGTTTCTCCTGCACTCCGACGACCGCTGGCTCTTGGCCAAGCTGATGGGCACGGGCGTCGACATGATCGAGCAGCACTACGGCCACATGCTGGCGGCCCACGCCAACCGCAGCCGCGACATCCTGGACGCGATCTGGGCCGGATTTGGACGCAAATTGGACGCAACCACCAACGGTACCCACAGACGCCGAACCCCTGATTCCGGCTCAACCAAGCCGTTTCCAGCGAAGCCCTCTAACGGACTCGAACCGTTGACCCCTTCCTTACCATGGAAGTGCTCTACCAACTGAGCTAAGAGGGCAGGTCGCTGCAACTCTAGCCGAGCCGCCGCGATCCCATCCTCATCGGCAACCCGTGCCCGAGCGTTGAGCCCCGTCGCGGCCCCTACGACACCCAGGTGGTGGTGGCGAGCATGTGCTCGACCTGTGCTTTCGAGGTGGCCAGGTTCGGCCCTCGCAGACACGCGATCATCGCGATCCAGTTATCGCGGGCGACACGGCTTGCGATATACGCAGTGATCGTCTCCTGCCCGCCCAGGCTCGTGCAGTCACGATCTGCCTGGCCCACGTGGATGCGGGCGGGTCGACCACCGATCCGCGTCGGCTTGCCGGGAAAGTGCTTGAAATTCATTGCGGGCATGCCCCACTGCGTCCAGGTCACGAACACCCCCGACGGCTCCAGCTGGGCGAGCGGCGAATGGCACCGGATCCTCTCGCTCGACTTCGTGGTCGTCGTCACGCAGGGGTTGTGCTCTCTTCCGGTGCTCAGATACACCAACGCGCGGGAAAAGCTGGTCATGAACTGCCACCGGTAGCTCCTCCAGGTCGAGGGGTAGCGGAAGCTCACGGTGAGGTCGGCGAATCGCTGCCATCGAACCGATGAGAGAGCAGCCGCTGTATCGGTCGACCCACCGGCTGTGTGAGCGGTACCGCCACCGCCAAGGCAGGCCGACCCGGCCAGGACGATCAGCACAACTATCGCCGCGAGCCTTCTCATCGTCGGTTGGACGTGGCCGACCGGCCGTGAGTTCCACACGCCATCGCGGCGCGGGTTAGACGCAGGAGCCGGGGGCCCGAGCGTCCGCGCGCGGACGACAGTCGCAACGAGAGCGCCGTCACCCGCGTGAACTCGGTCGACCCCACGGCGTATCGCAGCCGCAGCTTGGGGAGGTCGACGCAGCCACCGCGTTCCATGTGGAAGGTGACGGCGATCCAGGCGTGTGTCCGGATGTCGTCCGCGTTTGGTGGGCTGAACTGGAGGCCGGAGATCGGGTGCAGGGCTGCGATCGTGGACGCCTGGGACACGGCGACTCTGGGGCCGCCGGGCCGGACGATGTATCCACCCGGGTTGGAGGTCAACCCGGTCACGCTGACGAATCGCGCTCCGGTGTTGCTGGCGGGAGTTGCGCTGATCAGCGTCGGTGTCTCGCCACTCGGGGTGGTTATGGGGACGATCGCTGTGTAGGTCTTGCCCGGCTCGATGCCCGCCATAACGGCGCTGACGTCCTGAGGTGCCGAGGCCAGCGGATCGTAGGGCACGGTGGTGCGGAATCCGTAGTAGGCGACCGCGATCAAAGCGGCGATGCAGAGACCGGTCACCAACCGGCGGGGCGGTACCCACCGTGGACCGACCATCTCCCGGTTGAATGGCGCCTCCACCCTCCCATCGTACGCCGCGGAAGACGGCTACGAAAGCTCCGGCGGCAGCGCCTGCGGCCCTTCGGGGTAGATCATCGCCATCCGCTCGGGAGTCATCTCGAGGGTGTTGGCCAGCTCCGGCGGCGCTCCGACTACCAGCCACAGCGCGTCTCGGTCGGTGTCGTTGAACACCTGGCGTACCGCCGGCGGATCGACCGCCACGGCCGAGAGCGGCTCCAGGGTGAGCAGCTCGTCCCCGACCCGCATCCGGCCGGTGCCCTCCAACAGCACGTACATCTCGGTCTCCTGGATGTGCCGATGCTTGGTGCGATGCCTGCCCGGGAGTCAGGCGCCACAACCGCGCTCCGAGGGTTGAGAGGCCCAGCTGCTTGGCGAGGTCAGTGTTCTGCACGCGCATCTGGTTCGACGGCCGCCAGAAGGCATCGCCGGCATCGAGCAGCCGAAACAGCCGGCCGTCGCCCTCTTCACCAGATCCAGACACCCGCACACCCTAGATCGTCAACGCGCCCACGGGGGTGGGTTCCCGCGGGCGCACCGTGGCTGGGACATGCTCAGCCCCGGGGTGGTCGGGCTGAAGTGTCCGCCGAATGTCTGCTCGACGTTCTTGAGCGTGGCGATCTGCTTGAAGCCGAGCGTCTTGTCCGGATGCCGCACGACCTTCGCGAGATACACCGAGACGATCGCCTGGTGGTGCGAATCGAGCCGGATCAGACCCTCCGGGGAGTGGTACTGGAGCGTCGCCAGCGCCGACATCAGCGCCGCCTGCCCGCCCGACAGGTCACCGTGAACCTGTTCCAGGGCTTCCAGCAGCGGCTCCATCGAGTCGTAATACGACTGGTTGGCGAGTCCGGAGTCGTCCAGCTCCGGGGAACGCCTTGGCGAACGCGTCCAGGTAGTGCTGCCACGCCGGGGTCGACTTGTAGGGGTCGGTACTGGCACCGACCACACCGACCAGCTGGGGCACCGGCCACAACACCGACCAGCCGACGACCAGGTGCCGGCCGACGGGAGGATGAAGCTTTCCCCACTTCGGCACGAAGCTTCCGGATCCGCCGAACGGCCCGAAGCCACCGCCCTGAAGGAACACGCCGTCGACGCCGGTCGGGAGGTGCCGACCTTGGTCGTCGTCGCGGTCCACCCATACCCGGTCGACGTTGGGGATGTGCCCACCCAGCGAGCAGAACTCGGTGTCGAATCCCGCCACCGACGGCCAGCTGGACTCATCGGAATTGCTGACCGTCGCAGCGGTCTTCCAGCCGAGCGTGTGGCGGGCATACGCTCCCAACCCCGCGAACAGCTGCACTGGGTCGGGCAGGAACCGGTACAGGTTCGGCACGGTGTGCTTGAGGGTGGTGGCCTGCTCACCGCCGGCCGCGATGAAGGTCGTGTTGGGGTGGCTACGCGCATACTCGCGGACAGCGATTGCGTCGCGGTTCTGGGACGGGCCGATCACGATGTCGGCTCCCTCGATCTCGACCAGCTTGCTCAATGCCGAGATCACGGTCGAGCGGTCGCCGAACGTCTTGCACGCGGTCAGGAGTGTGACGGGCTTCCCCGCCACGGTCGCCCCGTTGAGCCCGCCTGAGGGTTGTTTGCCCCGCAGCGTGGCTCCCCGCTGGATCAGCGGCAGCTCGGCGCCGGCGATCGTCTGCTGGAGCTGGAATGAGAATCCCGCGCAATCGACGACCACGCCGATCCTGATGCCACCGCCGGAAGCGTCGGCGGGGCGGGCGCGCGACGTCACCCACACCGATCCCGCTGCCACAGCCAGGTGGGTCGGGGTGCCGGTCACCGGGATGGTGGCCGTGACGGTGCCTGTGCCGGGGTTGATCTTGGAGACGCTGCCGTCAGTCGCATTGGCGACCCACACGGCACCGGCGCCCGCTGCCACGCCGATCGGCTCGCGCCCGACTGCGATCGACTTCACGATCTTGCCGGTCGCAGGGTCGAGCTCGTACACGCGGTTGGAGATCTGGCCGGTGACCCACACGCGGCCGAAGCCGACCGCCACAGCCACCGGCGCGAAGGGCAGCTGGACTGTCCGAGTGATCCGAGGGCGCCGGGGGTCGATCCGCCACAGCCGGCGATCGCCGACGTCTCCGATCAGCCACACCGCCGTCCTGCCGACGGCCATCGCGGTCAGCTGGTCGCGCACCTGCTCATCGTTCTCGCGCGCGGGTACATGCAAGCGAAACCGTTTCGGGGTGGTCATCGATCCACCCGATCGGCGCAGCCGATAGGCGGTGTCGCTGTTGATGCCCCACACACCCCCGGGGCCGGCCGCGACCAGCGTCGGCTCGCCGGGGATTCCCGCCACCGAAACCGTCCCGACCCGCGACGCCCGCGTGCGATCGACGATCCGCACCATGACTCCGTCCAGCACGTAGGCAGCCGTACTGGTCGCCGCCAGCGACAGCGGTTCGGATGCCGACACGTTGGGGATGTGACGGGTGGCTCCCGTGCGCGGGTTGATCATCCAGATTCCGTGGTGATGGAGCACCGTTGCCCACACAACGCCGCCACCTGCCGCCACCGCCGTCGGGTTGCCACCCACCGGGATCGTCCGAACAACGTGACCCGCGCTGCTGATCTGGGTCAACCCACCCGGGGTTGCCGCTGCGGCGAGCGCCGTCCCGCTGTTGGCCAGCACACCAGCAGAGACACCGAGCGCGGCCGCAGTGGCCACGAGCACGCGAGTGAAGACCGACGAGACGGGCATGGCTGTCCTCCTTCGCCGAAGCGGAGATCCCGCCTCAGGATCGACGCCACGATCATCACGTACAGCCCTTAAGGCCTGCTTACCGTCGACTTATGCCCACGCTGTTAGCGGTTGGCCGACCGTTCTTCGTCGCGGTCGCGCATGGCGGTCAGGATGTGCTCGCGGAATCCCGGCATGCTCGCCACCAGCTCGGTGAACCGCTCGCCGGGGAGCAGCGCCACGGTCAGATCGGTCTCGGTAGTGACCGTCGCGGTGCGGGCAGACGCGTACCCGGGACCCGCATCCAGAGCCCCGACCTCGCCGAAGAAGTCCCCCTCGCTCAGCGTGGCCAGTGGCGTGTCGCCGCGGCCCATCACTCGGGCGACACCGGCGAGGATCACGAAGAACCCGTCGGTGATCTCTCCCATCACGACCACGTCGCGGCCGGCGGGGTAGGAGCGCTCGGTTGCAGCCTCCGCAACCCGCGCGATGTCATCCCCGCCCAGACCAGCGAAGACGGCGAGATTCTCGAGATCAGCGGCATTCATCGTCCCTGATTATCGCGCGCGCCGCGCCCGCCGCGCTAAAACACCGTCATGGCATACCCTCGCTGGTCGATCCGCTCGCGGCGTTCGCTGCTCTCGATCGCGTCCACCGACTCGGTTCTCTCGATCGGAAGCGCGGGGTCGGTACTCTCGATCGGCTCGGTCGGGAGTGCCTGCTCGATCCTCTCGGTGGGCTCGTTCGCGTCGATCGGATCGCTGCTCTCGTCCCAATCGCGCTGGTCGGTGCTCTCGTCCCGGTCGCGCTGGTCGATGGTGTCCGACGGAAGATCGACTGAAACGGACTGACCGCTCAGGTAGAGCAGTACTGCGCCCCGCCGCCGAGCACGGTGATCGCGACGAGTGAGAGCACGAACCCCGCGACGATCGCCGTAGCCAGGGCGACTTCACGACCTCCCTCCAGCGGCGATCGCAGCACCACCCCGAGGAAATCACGTACAGCACCACTCCGGCCGCGATCCCAATCACCGCGGTCGTGGTGTTCTCCGGACAGAGGGTGAGGAACACGAGGTAGAGCCAGCCCATCCCGGCGACGAGGGTGGCGCCCACCGCGGTCACGGCCAGCGCCGCCGCCTCGCTCCGCCGCATCCCTCCCAGCGGGGCCACGCCCACAGCGACCACGGCGAGTCCGATCCAAATGCCTGCCAGAAGCCACGCCGAGGTGGTGTGGCCGGTGAGGTCGAGCACCAACGGCACCATTGGAATCGGCACTAGCACCCCCACGCGTACGAACCACTCCCGCAGGACATATCTCATACATGCTATATACCACGTACGCTATGTCATGTCAATCAGGCCGCTACGCGTAGTGGTCGGTGATGTACTTCTCGCCCTCGTCGCAGAGCAAGCGTCACCACCGTCTCGAACTCGGGATGCTGCTCGCGCAGGCGCTTGGCCGCCACCATGTGCGCCCCCGAGCTGGGGCCGACGAACAGGCCGTGCTCGCGCGCCAGCCGTCGCATCTCGGCAAGGCTCTCGGCACTCGACACCGACACGTAGGAGTCGACCTCCGAACCGTGCCGCTGGATGATCCCCGGCACGAATCCGTCGGCGATGCCCTCGATCGAGTGGTGGGCGATCTCGCCGCACACGATCGTGCACGATTCGTCGGGCTCCAGCCCGACCAGCTGCACGTCGGGATTGGCCTCGCGAAACGCCCGGCCCACGCCGATCAGCGTGCCGCCGGTGCCGATCCCAACCACCAGCGCATCGGGCGGCGCCGGGAGCTGGCCCAGGATCTCGGCGCCGAGCCACTCCTGGTTTTCGTCCACGTTCCACTGCGAATCGAACTGGGCGGGATTGAAGTAGCCCGGCCGCTGACCCAGCAGCGCAGCGTGCTCGAGCGCCGCGTTCACGTGAAAGTCGCCGATCAGCATCACGTCGGCGCCATGCGCGCGTGAGATGGCCGCCCGCTCGGGGCTCATGCCCGCCGGCATCACCACCAGCATCCGGTAGCCCTTGGCCGCGGCCACCATGCTCATCGCATTGCCGGTGTTGCCGCTGGAGGCCTCCACGATCGTGAACCCCGGCTGCAGCAGCCCCTCCGCCTCGGCCCGCTCGATCATGTACCGGGCGATCCGCGCCTTCACCGAACCGGAAGGATTCAAATACTCCAGCTTGGCGTACACGCCCTCGATCTGCAGCAACGGCGTCGAGCCGATCGCCTCGATGATCGAGGTCACATACCCCGCGGTGGGTTCAGCGAGCGGCTCCGGCATAGTGAAAGCCTAGCCCAAAGATCGTCTGCTCGAGCAGGAAGATATTGAGCGCGACGATCACGGTCGCGACGATCACCGCGACCACGGTCGTCAGCCGGCGGTTGGTGAGATTTCCCATCAGGCGGCGGTTGCAACAGAAGATCACCAGTGGAATCAGCGCAAACGGGATGCCGAACGAGAGCGCAACCTGGCTCAGCACCAGCGCCCGGGACGGATCGATCCCGATCGCCAGCACCAGCATCGCCGGGGCCATGGTGGCCAGGCGCCGCACGAACAGCGGGATCGACCGCTTCACGAAGCCCTGCATCACCACCTGGCCGGCGAGCGTGCCGACCGACGACGAGGACAGCCCCGATGCCAGCAGCGCGAACCCGAACCACAGCTCGGCGTGATCGCCGACCTGACTCTTGAACCCGGCGTAGGCGCCTTCGATCGAGTCGACCCCGACCAGCCCCGAGGAGTGGAAGATGCCGGCGGCGGCGATCAGCATCGACATGTTCGACCAGCCCTGCGATCACCATCGCGATGATCACGTCGATCCGCTCGAACCGAAAGATCTTGAGCCGCTCGGCGTCGTTCGTGCCGACCACCCGCCGCTGGGTCAGCGCCGAGTGCAGATAGATCACGTGGGGCATCACGGTCGCGCCCAGGATGCCGGCGGCCAGCAGCACGCTCTCGGTTCCCGAGAATCCCGGCACGAACATCCCGTGGCCGAGTGAAGCGGGATCGGGGTGGGCATGCACCATCTGGAAGGCGAACCCGGCGACGATGATCCCCACCAGGCACACCACCGCTGCCTCGAAGTGCCGGAAGCCACCGCGCGTCTGCAGCGCCAGCAGCCCGAACGCAAACACGCCGGTAAGCGCCCCCGCCCATAGCAGCGGCATCCCGAAGAGCAGGTTGAGGCCCAGCGCCGCGCCGATGAACTCGGCCAGATCGGTCGCCATCGCGATCACCTCGGCCTGAATCCAAAGACCGATCGTGACCGGCCGGGGAAACTCCTGGCGGCACACCTCCGGCAGGTTCATGCCGGTGGCGATGCCGAGCTTCGCGCTCATCGTCTGGATCAGCATCGCCATCAGGTTGGAGACCAGGATCACCCACAGCAGCAGGTAGCCATACTTGGCGCCGGCGGCGATGTTGGTGGCGAAGTTGCCGGGATCGACGTAGGCGACCGCCGCGATGAAGGCCGGCCCGAGAAACGGCCACAGCCCGCGCAGTCCCCGCCGCTCACCTGAGAGCGACCGCTCGGCGGCCGTGGCGACGCGCGCTTCGCCCGGGAGGGCGGCGGCGCCCGGGTCGGTCACGACCAGCTCGGGAGGCGGCACCGGCGTCAGGGTGCCGCCACCTCGATGCGGGCAGCCACGCTGCGGCCGATAGCGTGACGCTCACCGTCCACCTCAACCGTCACCGGCCCGTCGAACGGCGCCTGCTCGACCACGATCAACTCACGCTCGGGCATCAACCCGAGGCTGGCGAGATAGCGCAGCAGTTCGGCGTCGCTATCGGGCACACGCCGCACGACGGCCTGGTCGCCTTCGGCCACGTCGCACAGAAGCACGCGCTCATGCGCTTCCAGCACCAGGTCAGCGGTGGGAATGGGATCGCCGTGTGGGTCGTGCGTGGGAAATCCGAGTGCGGCGTCGATGCGTGCTTCGAGCTCCTCCGAAAGGTGATGCTCGAGCCGCTCGGCTTCGGTGTGCACCTCGTCCCAACTCAACCCCAGCGCCTCCATCAGGTACAGCTCCAGCAGCCGGTGGTGGCGCACGACCTCCAGCGCGATCCGCTCGCCCGACGGTGTGAGCGTGGCTCCGTGATAGCGCTCGTGACGCACCAGCCCAAGCTTGTCGAGCTTCTTCAGCATCGCGGTGGCCGAGGCCGGCGAGACTCCCAGCTCCGCCGCCAGGGCGTTGGTGGTGACCTCTCCCCGAGATTGGAGCTTCCAGATCGCCTTGAGATAGTCCTGTGCCGCCTCGCTTACCATAAAAGAAGTTTAGACGAGACTCAAAAACTATTCAACTGACAAGCGGCGTTGTGAATAATTGGTGCCTGGCACCAATTATTCACCCCTCGCTGAGTGAAGCGACCAGGGCGTCGATCAGAACCGGGATGTGCTCGTCGCTGAAGACCAGCGGCGGGCGGATCTTGAGAGTGTCGTGGCGGGGACCGGTGCGGCCGATCAGCACTCCGTGCTCGCGCATCGAATCGACCACCTGGCCGGCGCGGCGGGGGTCGGCCATCTCGACACCGATCAGAAGCCCACGCCCGCGCACGTCCACGATCTCGGGGCGACCCGCCGCCACCCTCTCGATCTCGGACTTGAGCCTTGCGCCCACACGCGCGACATGATCTATCAGCCGGTAGTCGTCGATCACATCCAGCACCGCGAGCGCGGCCGAGGCCGCCACCGGGTTGCCGCCGAAGGTACTGAAAAACTCGGTCGTCTCGGCAAACCGCTCGGCCAGATCGCTGCGCGTGACCAGAGCGGCCACCGGATAGCCGTTGCCCATCGGCTTCCCCATCGTGACGAAGTCGGGCTCGAGGCCATAGCTCTCAAACGACCACAGGTGCTCGCCGTTTCGGCCGTGTCCGGCCTGCACCTCGTCGGCCACCACCAGCCCGCCGGCTGCGCGGACGGCGGCGGTGATCGCCTGTACCTGAGACGGCTCGGGCTCCAGGAACCCGTCGCTGGTAAACCCGGTGTCGAGGTACACGGCCGCGGGTGCCAGCCCGCGCTGGGCGAGTCGCGCGATCGCGTCCTCAGCCGCTCCGCCGGCGAGCTCACCCAGCGTCTCGACGTAGTCGGGCCGGTAGCCGTCCACCCACTCCTCCGGTGACATGTCGGTGATGACGGTGGTGACTCCGTGGTAGGCGAAGTCGGTCACCAGGCCGCCGCCGTTGCCGGTGGCTGCCGTCGCGATCCGCCAGGCGATGTCGTTGGCCTCGCTGCCGGAGTTCACCAGCATGATCGTGTCCAGGCCGAGACCTGCGGGCATGCTTTGGATGATCCGCTCGCCGAGATCGACCAGCGGCTCGTACAGGTAGCGGGAGTGGGTGTTGAGCGCCCGCGTCTGGCGCACCACCGCCTCGGTCACGCGCGGGTGACAATGGCCCACCACCGGCACGTTGTTGTATGCGTCCAGCACCCGCCGGCCGTCGGCTTCGAACAGCCACGCGCCCTGGCCGCGGCTGACGTGCACCGGCCGAGCGTAGGTGGGCGGCGTGATCGCAGGCCCCAGCACCGCCCGCCGACGCACCGCCAGTTCGGCGTCGGCCACCGGGGGCGCCGGCGCTCCCACGCCCTGGCAGACCGCATCAGGCCCGATCGCGTCGAACTGCTCGATCAACGCCCAGCTGTCGACATCCCAACCTTGGATGTATTCGGCGTTTTCGGGATAGCGCAGCACTCTCCAGGCGCTGACGGTCACGAGCGTTGCCAGGCGGGCGGAGACCAGGTCTCCCACAAGCTCCAACTCCAGCGGCTCCAGTGGCATCAGCGACTGATAGCCGTCGAGCAGCAGCCGAGCGGTGCGAAAGACATCATCGGGCGAGCGCCCCCGCACCACCGAGACCAGCGTGGCAGCCAGGTCGGTGACCAGCGAGGTATGCACGATGTCGCCGAAATCTGTGATCCCCGTGACCAGGCCGCGCTCATCCAGAAGCACGTTGTCGAGCGTGAGATCGTCGTGCACGACCTGTGCTCGCAGTTGCGGGTAGCGGGGCGCCACGTGGGCGTCGAAGCGATCGAGGATCCGCTCCACCATCGCCCGCCGGGCGGGATCGGAGATTGAGTCGACCAGCCCGTGCAGATCCGAGGTGTGCTTGGTATCCCACAAAAGCGTGCGTCCCGCGGCGGGATGGAAGAACCCGCGAAGCGCACGGGCGAGCCGGGCACAGACCGCACCGAAGGCCACCACCGCGGCATCGTCGAGGTCGGGGCCGAGCAGCATCGAGCGGCCGTGCAGCCGCTCGAAAACGCGAGCGAAATGAGAGCCGTCGGGGCCCTCGAACCGCGGCCGATAGTCCTCCAGACCGGGCACCGGCCCGGCTCCCAGCCGTGGCAACTGGCGTGCCACCGGCAGCTCCGGGTCGGTGACGGCCAAGTGCAGCAGCGCGGCGGCCTCGAAGTCGAGCGACTCGGGGAGTTCGCCCCGGTTCGAGACCTTGACCACACCGCCGCCGCCCTCGGCATCGATCATGAACGTCTGGTCGCGCTCACTTCCCAGATCGCGGGCAATGCCGTCCACGCCGAAGAGCTCGCGCGCGATCGCCGCGACCTGCTCGGGCGTGAATGCCGGCGGGGTGGCTTCGAGTACCCCGAGATCGGTCTTCTGCGCTGTGTCCGACATGAGTCCAGAGACTACCCTAGGGTCGGACCACTAACCGCGATCGAGGAGTGTTCATGGCAGGGGAAGTCGTACACGTGGAGTTTCCGTCAGGCGATGCCGACCGGGCACAGGCGTTTTGGAGCGGGCTGTTCGGCTGGGAGTTCGTCAACCCCGGCATGCCGGAGATGGACTACCGCATGGCCCAGGTCAGCGAGAACGCCGGAGTGGCGGTGTTCGCGTCCGAGAACCGCACCGGCTACCCCACGATCTATCTCGACACCGAGAACATCGACGAGTCGATCGACCGGGTGCGCGAGCTCGGCGGCGAGGCCGATGATCGGGCGCCGGTGCCGGGTCACGGCTGGTTTGCCTCCTGCCGGGATGTCGAAGGCACCGCCTTCCATCTGTGGCAGCGGGACCCAAACGCGACCTGAGCGGTTAATCCCAATCACCGCCGGTCGGGTCTCGCTTGACAGATCCCAGTTCGTCCTGGCATAGTTAGGTCGCCCTAAGTTAGGGTGCCCTCAGTGGGGTCGAACAAGGGACTGCGTTGCTGCCAACGTTCGTGATCGGGTTGCGAGAGGGAGTCGAGGCGTCGCTGATCGTCGGGATCATCGGTGCCTTCCTGCGCCAGCAGGGGAATCGCGCTGCGCTGCGGGCGATGTGGGTGGGAGTGTCCGCAGCCATCGCACTGTGCATCGCGCTGGCTGTCGGCCTGCAGGTGCTCGACCAGTCGCTGCCCCAGCGCCAGCAGGAGCAGCTCGAGACGGTCGTGGCCCTGGTGGCCGTCGGCATGGTCACCTTCATGATCGTGTGGATGCGCCGACACGCCGCCACGCTCGCCTCCGACCTG
The DNA here is from genome assembly GCA_963723785.1 of uncultured Actinomycetes bacterium. Taxonomy (GTDB): domain Bacteria; phylum Actinomycetota; class Thermoleophilia; order Gaiellales; family JAICJC01; genus CAVPTL01. Next base: position 14,872 of record CAVRSB010000003.1, read on the forward strand.
CGCGCCAGCGCAGCCGACGCCGCCGCCAGCGGCGCCTGGGCCCTGGTCGCAATGGCGTTCTTCGCGGTTGTCCGCGAGGGCGTCGAAACAGCCGTCTTCATGCTGGCCGCATTCCAGGCCTCCGGGGATGCGCTCTCCGCCGGACTGGGAGCGCTGCTGGGGATCCTATGCGCGGTCGGCATCGGCATCGGCATCTACTACGGCGGCGTTCACCTCAATCTTTCCCGCTTCTTCCGGCTCACCGCGGCCGTGCTGGTACTGGTCGCCGCCGGGCTCGTCTCCAGCGCGATCCACACCGCGCACGAGGCCGCCTGGCTGAACAGCTTCCAGGCCCAGGCAGTCAATCTTGAATGGCTGGTGCGCCCCGGCTCGATCCTGAGTTCGCTGGCCACCGGCGTGCTCGGAATCCAACCAGAGCCCACCGTCGGTGAGGTGCTCGGGTGGCTTCTGTACGCCGTTCCGATGCTGATCTACGTCCTCCGCCCCCGGCGACCGAAAGTGCGCGTGCCCAGCACACAGCCCGCCCGCGCCTGACCTCACAAAGGAAACGATGAACCCCCGTGCTCTCACCAGTTCGGCGGTCGCATGCCTTGCGATCGTCGCCGCAGCCTGCGGCTCCAGCTCCAGTTCCGGATCGGCCGGCTCCGATGCCAAGACCGTCGCGGTCACCCTGTCCGACGAGGGCTGCTCGCCGGCCAACGCCACCGTGCCGGCCGGCGCCGTCAACTTCACCGTCAGCAACTCGGGCAGCGCCAAGGTCACCGAGCTCGAGCTGCTGAACGAGGACGGCGTGATCATCGGCGAGCGCGAAAACGTGATCGAGGGCGTGCCCGCCTCGTTCTCGCTCAAGCTCCAGCCGGGCAGCTACAAGCTCAGCTGCCCGAACGGTGAAACCACCCCGGAGGGCACGCTCAAGGTCACCGGCGACCGATTCGCCGCAGCCGACGGCGCGTCGGCCGAGCTGCTCACGCAGGCCACCACCGGATACAAGCAGTACGTCGACTCCGAAGCCGCCAAGCTGCAGACCGCCACCGCCGCGTTCGTGGCCGCGCTCAAGGCCGGCGACACGCAGAAGGCCAAGGATCTGTTCGCCAAAACGCGCATCCACTACGAGGCGATCGAGCCGGTGGCGGAAGCCTTCGGTGACCTCGACCCCGAGATCGACGCGCGCATCAACGACGTCGCCGATCCCAGCAAGTGGACCGGTTTTCACCGCATCGAGAAGATGCTGTGGGTGGGAAACAGCGCCAAGGGCACCGGCCCCTACGCCGACGAGTTGATGAAGGACGTGAACACGCTGGTGCAGAAGGCAGGCACGCTCACCTTCCAGCCCGCTCAGCTCGCCAACGGCTCGGTGGAGCTGCTCAACGAGGTGGCCGGATCGAAGATCACGGGCGAGGAGGATCGCTACTCGCACACCGATCTGTCGGACTTCCAAGGCAACCTGACCGGCGCGTTCGTGGCATTCAAGCTGCTGCGCCCAGCGCTCAATGAGACCGGCAACGGCGAGCTGGCCAAGACCATCTCCGAACGGTTCGCGGCGGTGCAGACGTCGCTCGACGCGTACAAGCGCTCCACCCCGATGGGCTACGCGGAATACGGCGAGCTGACCTCCGCCGACCGGCTCAAGCTGGCCCAACAAGTCGACGCCCTAGCCGAGCCGCTCTCGAATGTTGCGGCAAAAGTTACTGGCTAGGCTCCCATGAGATGAGTGAGCCGCCAACCCAGTCGGGAGTCACCCGCCGGCGCCTGCTTGCAGTCGCCGGCGGCGGCGCGATTGGGCTGGCGGGCGCCGGCGTGGGCTACGCCGCTGGGACAACCGAGTCGAGCCAGGCGGCCACGGTCGACGAGGCGCTGGCGTTCTACGGCGCGCACCAGGCGGGCATCCTCACCCCGCCGCAGGATCGGCTGATGTTCGCGGCCTTCGACCTCACCGTCACGTCCGCCGACGAGCTGCGCGACCTGCTGCGATCGTGGTCGGAGAACGCGGCGCTCTTGACCCAGGGACGCCCCACCGGATCACCGGCGGGCCGACTGGACGCGCCGCCCCAAGACACCGGCGAGGCGGTGGGGCTGCCCCCCTCGCGGCTGACGGTCACCTTCGGACTGGGGCCGAGCGTGTTTCTTCAGGACGGCAACGACCGGTTCGGGCTCGCCTCCCAGCGACCGCAGGCACTGTCACCGCTCGGTCACGCTCCCCGGTGACCAGTTGCTGCCGTACCGCAGCGACGGCGACATCTGTGTGCAGGCCTGCGCCGAGGATCCGCAGGTGGCGTTCCACGCCGTTCGCGACCTGGCCCGCCAGGCCCGGGGCGCGGCGGTGATCAAGTGGACGCAGCTCGGCTTCGGGCGGGCATCGTCCACGTCCAAGTCGCAGGTGACGCCGCGCAATCTGCAGGGCTTCAAGGACGGCACCAACAATCTGGATGCCGACGACGCCGCCGCCATGGACCAGTACGTGTGGGTCGGCGACGACGAGCCCCAGCAGTGGTTTCGCGGGGGCAGCTACGTGGTCACGCGACGGATCAGGATGCTGATCGAGACCTGGGACCGCTCATCGCTGGGCGACCAGCAGGACACCATCGGCCGCGACAAGACCGAGGGTGCGGCCGTTCGGATCGGCCAAGGAGCACGACCCGGTCAATCTCGACGCCGAAGCGCCCCGACGGCGAGCTGCTGATTCCCGCCGACGCGCACATCCGCCGGGCCTCGCACGTGACCAACGGCGGCATCAAGATCCTGCGGCGCGGATACAACTACACCGACGGCATCGACCCGCTCACCGGCGAGCTGGACGCGGGCCTCTTCTTCATCTGTTACCAGAAGGATCCGCACGCCCAGTTTGCGGCGCTGCAGCGGCGGCTGGGCACCATGGATGCGCTCAACGAGTACATCCACCACACGTCCAGCGCGGTGTTCGGCGTGCCGCCGGTGCCCGGCCCGGCGGGTATGTGGGCGAGGGATTGTTCAAATCCCCCGTTTGAGTGACTGCGCCGAGGCTCCACGGGCGGACACTCGATGGACACCGGAGAGACCACCGGCCCAGGAGGCCGCCCCCTCCCCGGAACTTCAGACGAGTGTGATACGCGGCGATCTGACGTCCCACAGATCGTTGCGTATCGCGAATTCTTCTACGCGAGATCTGCCGCGGCCACGGCGACAGTTCCGCGGACATTGCGGGTGAGCACCACCAGCATCGGCACGAGTCGCGGCGATCACCACCGTGTAGGCGACTGCGGCGACGTCACCTGCGCGATGTACCCCAGCACCAGCGGCACGATCGTGAATCCCAATGCCCAGGTTGCGCCCATCACGCCGGTGACGGTCACATGGGAGACACGGGCCGCGTCGGCGCCCAGTGAGGACAGCGGGTACATGGTGGCGCCGACCACCGCGAACATCGGCCCGCCGACCACCAGCACCAGCAGCTGCACACCGTTCGGCGGTGTGAACGCCAGGATCACGGGTATCGCCAGCACCACGAACGAGATCACCAGCGCGACCTCCGGCGGCCCCACCCGGTCGACCAGCCGGCCACCGATAACGCCGGCGCCCGCGCCCAGCAGCGCTCCCAGGGCCAGCGCCGCGGCGATCACAGTCACCGATTCGCCGTGACTTCCCAGATGCAGTGGCACCAGCAGGTCGACCGCCCCGAACGCGAGCAGGTCGATCACCGCCATCGCCAACGCGGCCTTGGTGGCTGGTTGGCGCGCGCCCCGAACGATCGACGCCCACACATGACTCTCTCCGAGCACAGTGCGGCCGGCGGGTGCGAGCACCGTGCACACCACGCCCACGGCGCAGACCACGGCGACCAGGCCGAATGCGATGCCTGAGCCGACCACCGCCGCCAGCCCGCCGATCCCCGGGCCCGCGATCGACCCTGCCGAGAGCATGCCCATCACGATTCCCGACTCCCGGCCGCGCCGCCCCGCCGGAGCGTTGTCGGTGACCCACGACATCGACGACGTCCAGATCGAGCCGCTGGCGAAGCCCTGGACGAAGCGCGCCAGCACCAGTACCAGTGCGGTCGGCGCCCACGCGAAAATGACCGTGGCCACCGTCATCAGTACCGCCGAGACCAGCGCGATCCGGCGAGCGCCGACCCGAGGCACCAGCACCATGCACGCCAGCGACACGAACGGCACCGAGATCGGGTAGGCAGCCAGCACCACGCCGGCCTGGAACGTCGTCAAGCCGAAGCGCTCGACGTAGTGGGGCAGGAGCGGCAGCACCGCGAGGTAGAGGGCGGCGTCCACGAACATCGAGACGCCGACTGCGAGGGTTATGCGGCGGTAGGGCTGCACGCTCGGCACGCTAGCGGGGCGAGCGGGAAATCGTGTGCGCAGACGTTCCGCGCCCCGCTAGTGCACGGTGAGCACGACCAGCCGATGGTCGGTGGTCAGGCTGCGGTCGGCGCCCTGCGAAATCGCGTACAGGTTGTAGCGCCGGTTCTTGTGCTTGCGCAGGTCGCGCCAGGCGGCATCGGTCAGCTGCAGGCTCACGGTGCCAGATGCGTTGGCGTGGGCGGTGAACGTCCCTACCGCGATCACCACGTGGCGGCGGCGCAGCTGCACGCGGCCGGAGCAGTCGGCATCCCACGTGTCGGCGCAGGTGATGCCGACCATCATGCCGCCCGCGGCGACGTGCACGCGGGGCGGAGGCACGGAGGCCTGGAGCGGGAACTTCACGGTCGGCGTCTTGGCCACGAACGCGCCCTTGACCAGACGCGAGTTGGTCAGATACAGCGTGCGCGCCGGCTCGGGCACACCGGGCACATCCGTCTCGCCACCGAGCGCCATCGAGTCGCCGTCCCCGCCGGGAATGGGCGTGTCGCCCGGTACCCAGGTGCGGCCCTGGTCGGTCGAGCGCCAGTTGCCGCCGAAGTCCATGAAGATCGTGGCTGGAGTGGTCGAGGGGTCGAGTGTGAACGACGTCGGCGTCTCCGCCCAGATCTCCGACCAGTCCTCGCCACCGTCATAGCTCACCCGAAGCGGGCCACCCACGAGCGCGAAGTAGATCGTCTGCGGGTCGGTCGGATCGATCTCGAAGATGGCGGGCATGTCGCACCAAAGCGGGTCTACCCGCGGGCACGAGCGGGGCACGATCTGGCCCCACGTCGATCCTCCGTCAAGGCTTCGAAAAACACCCGGGGCGCCGGCGACGTAAATCACGTTGGGGTCATCGGGATCGACCGCCACCCGGTTGAAATAGAGCAGGTTGCGCCCGTCGTTGAGGTCGGCCGCGCAGCAGATCGGATGCCGCGTCCAGGTGGCGCCGCCGTTGTGGCTCTCGAGCAGTTCGGCCTCACCGCCCAGCATCAGGTGATCGGGATCGTTGGGATCGACCGTCACGGGGGTGCCGCGCCATGTCGCAAACGCTGCCAGCACCGACCACGTGTCCCCGTCGTCGTGGGAGACGAAGTACCCGCTGGAGAACGATCCCAGGTAGATGGTGCCGGGGTCATTGGGCGGAAACTGGATCGAGTCGATGCTGCCCAACTGATCGGGCAGGCCATTCTGGACGTGGTTCCAGGTGGCGCCGGCGTCGTCACTCCGCCACAGGCCTCCGCTGGTACCGGTGTAGACGACGTTGGGATGAGCCGGATCGCTGGCCACCACGTTGGGAGTCGAGAGGATGCCGGTGTTTCGCTCGAACCACGTCTGGCCGCCGTCGGTCGTCTCGATCACACCGTCACCGGTCACCCCATACACGTGGTTGGGATCGCCGGGGTCGATGGTGATGCCGTTGACGGAGTAGCCATACGGCAGGCTGGCAGTCGCCGTCCAGGCAACCCCGCCGTTGGTGCTTCGCACAACATGGTTTCCGCTGGCGGCATAGGCGATGTTTGAGTTGCTGGGAGCGAACTCCACCGGGTAGCCGAGATAGCCACCGCCGATGGCCACCGGCAGCTTGGCGAAGGATGCGCCGCTGTCCTGCGACATGAAGAGCCCGCAGCCGGTCGAGACGAGCAGCGTACTGGGATGCTGCTGGTTGACAGCGATCGTGAACGACGTGCACGACGCAAACTGGGGAGTGGGCAACTGCGTCCACGTCCGCGGGCCGTCGGCGTCGGTGGTGGCGTAGAGACCGCCGCCCTGCAGGCCCAGGTAGGCCACGTTGGTGCCAGAATCGGCCACCGCGAACGAGAAGATCGGCTTGGACGAAAGGTCGGGCAGACCGCTATCGGCCGGCGCATCCCAGGAGCTGCCGCCGTCTTCAGACGATGCCACCCCGGAGGTGGAGGCCGCGGCGAATACCTCGCCGGCACCGGTCAGACCGATTCCGACAATCGACCCTCCGTACTGTGGTGAGTAGTGATCCCAGGTCTGGCCAGTGTCGTTTGAGATCAGCACCGTGCCGCCCATGCCGCCGGCGAATACACGATCGGGATGGTCCACGTCGTACGCAAACACCGTCCACGGCGGAAACCACACCGATTGCCAGTCGAGGTCGGCACCGCGAGAACTCCAGGAGCTATCCGGGCCGGTCGCGAACAGATACGAGGGATGCGACGGGTTGACCGAGATGGTCGAAAGCCGCGCTCCGGTGGGCCCGCCGACGACCATGGTCGTCGCGCGCGCGGGCGGTGCGGTCACTCCCACGCAGGCGAGCGCTGCAAGCAGCACGGCCAGCACACATGATCGGAGCAACGTGGGAACGGGAGGGGTCCTTCAGACGATCGAATCCGCCCGCTCATCGTCGGAGACGCGAGATCGGTGGGCGTCCCCCGAACGGGGGAGCGGACCTGCCGCGCAAAGTCCTGCGCCGAGCGTCAGGCGAAGAGCTCGCGCAGGTGGTCGTTCAGGTAGATGCCGTCGGGGTCGAGCCGGCGGCGCACGTCGATGAACGCCTGAGCGCGCGGGTACCGCTCGTGCAGCTGCTCGGCGGTGAGGAAGTGGAGCTTGCCCCAGTGCACCCGCGCCCCGAACTCGCCCAGCAGCCGATCGACGTCTCGCAGGTAGGGCCAATAGTCAGTGCCGGGCTTTCCCGAAACGCTCAGCACCAGGGTCGGCTGCTCGTACTGCGGCGACAGGTAGGCGCTGTCGGCCGCCACCGTGCGGAGCTCGAGCGGGAACACCGCGGTGGGCTGCGAGGCCAGCATCAGCTCGCGCATCGCGAGCACCGCCTCGCGGGCACGGTCGAGGTGGACGAAGTACTCGAGCTCGTGGAAGTTCGGCTCGAGCGACTCGATCGGATACAGCCGGTAGCCGCGGTCGACCACGTCGCCGGTCGCACCCTCGTCGAGCGTCTTCACCCACGCCATGTCGGCGGTGTTGACGCCGGTGGGTGACTCCAGACCGTACATCGCCGCCGACTCGGTCGTGGGGCACCAGAAGCACGAGAACCGGTGGTGGCGCGCGACCCGCTCCTCCCACCCGTCCATCAGCCGTTCGAAGCTCCACCACTCGATCGTCTGCGCCAGGCGGTAGCTGGGCACGACCTCGATCTCGACTTCCGTCATCACGCCGAGCATGCCGATCGCCACCTGCGCCGCGGCCAGCAGATCGGGCGTCGACTGGTCGATCACGACCACCTCGCCGGTGCCGTCGACGATGCGGCAGCTGCACATCGAGGCCGAGAAGCTCTGCAAGTGGACGCCCGACCCGTGGGTGGCGGTGCCGATCGCACCGCTGATGCCCTGCGTGTCGATGTCGCCCTGGTTGGCGAGCGCGAGGCCCGCGTCCCAGAGCGGCTCTCCGAACGCCCCGATGGCCGTCCCCGGCAGAGCCTTCACGCGTCGCTGCACGACGTCGATCTGGGTGATCCCGGCCAGGTTGGCGAGATCGAGCATCGTCCCGTCGGTCAGGTGCACAGGCGAGAACGAGTGGGCAGTCGCCACCACGCGCACTCCCCGGCCGGCGGCGATCGCCTCGCGCACGGCGGCCTGTACCTCGTGCTCGCTCGCCGGGGACACGCGCCGGGCGGGCGCGCAGCTCTGGTTTCCGACCCAGTTCGTGAACGTCGTCACCGCAGCCTCACCTTGTGAGGCTCGAGTCTACGCCGAATGCCTCAGGCGGGCTGGGCTCTATGGGAGGGACAGGATTCGAACCTGTGTAGGCAGAGCCAACGGGTTTACAGCCCGTCTCCTTTAACCACTCGGACACCCTCCCGGGCGCGAACCAGTCTAATCCACGTCGCGCTGAACTCCGCCGCTACTCGGCGTTTCGCAGCGCCTGTGCCTCGGGGAGGCCCTCGAGCTTCTTGAGCGTGTTGTTCTCGATCTGGCGGATCCGCTCGCGGGTGACGCCAAACGTGCGACCGACCTCCTCCAGCGTGTAGGGCTGCTCGCCCTTGAGGCCGAACCGCAGCTCGATCACCTTGCGCTCGCGCTCGGGCAGGGAGTCGAGTGCCCGCTCGATGTCCTCGCGCCGAAGCGTCATCGTGGCCGAGTCAAACGGGCTGACCGCCTGCTCGTCCTGGACGAAGTCGCCCAGCTCGGACTCCTCCTCCTCGCCGATCGGCTTCTCGAGGCTGACCGGAAGCTGCGCCATCCGCAGGATGTCGCGCACCTCGTCGGCGGTCATCTCGAGCTCGAAGGCGATCTCCTCGGGGCGCGGCTCGCGCCCGAGGCGCTGCACCAGCTGGCGCTCGATGTGCACAACCCGGTTGAGCTTCTCGACCATGTGCACCGGGATCCGGATCGTGCGGGCCTTGTCGGCGATCGCGCGGGTCACGGCCTGCCGGATCCACCAGGTCGCGTACGTCGAGAACTTGTAGCCCTTGCGGTAGTCAAATTTCTCCACGGCGCGGATCAAACCGAGGCTTCCCTCTTGAATTAAGTCGAGAAAACTGAGGCCGCGGCCCAGATATCCCTTCGCGATCGACACCACCAGGCGCAGGTTGGCCTCGATCATCTGCTGCTTGGCGGTCATGTCGCCGCGCTCGATCCGCTTGGCCAGGCTGACCTCCTGATCGGCGGTCAAAAGATTGACCTTGCCGATCTCGCGCAGGTACAGCCGCAGCGAATCCAGGCTGGGCTCGACGGTCAGGTCGAGCTCGGGCGCCTTCTCGCCGTGGAACGCCGCATCGGCCTGTGCCGTCTGCCGCGATTCCGCATCCAGGAGCTCAATGTTGTGCTCCAGCAGGTAGGTGTAGAAGTCTTCCAGTTGCTCCTTCGTCAGCTCGATCTCCTCGAGCGCCGCGGCAACTTCGTCGTAGGTCAGGTAGCCCTTGTCGTGGCCCTCCTGAACGAGCGCTTTAAGCTCTTCGATATCCGGGAGCGAGATCTCGACAGTCAGCATTGGGCGCCCTCTTGCATCGGGGGTTGACGAGGTATCTCACCCGTATACGAGTACGCAGCGGCACCCGCTTTGTGGCGGTAGGTGAGAGAAGAACGCAGACGCGGTGAGTATAGCCCCGGTTTGGGGGATTCGAAAGTTTCCGTTTGGAAAAAGCCTTCCAGAAACGGACAAATTGGACGAGCGGAACGCAAACGTCTGCCCCCGCACCAGTGCCCAAAGTGCTCGAGCAGCTAGCCTTCCTGAATGCCTGAGCTGCCCGAGTTGGAGGCGTTCGTGAGGGCTCAGCGAGAGACCCTCACGCGCGAGCCGATCGCCGCCATTCCGGTCGCGCATTTTGCGACCGTAAAGACGATCGATCCGCCGCTGCGCTCGCTGGTCGGTCAGCGCTTCGACCTGATCGGCCGGCGGGCCAAACGGCTGCTGTTTCGAGCCGAGGATCAGAACACGCTGATGGTGCACCTGATGTCGGCCGGGAAGCTCGCGATCGCCCAGAAGCACACGCGCTCGGCGGTGCTGGTGGTCGGGTTCGATTCCGGCACCGAGCTGGTGATGACCGAGGGCGGGTCGAAACGCCGCGCCGGCGCCTGGCTGCTGTCACCCGCAGGCGCTGGAACAGGAGCTCGCCCATATCGGCCCCGAGCCGCTCGACCCATCGTTCACGGTGGACGTGCTCGCCCGACGCCGCGCAGGAGCATCCCCACCTGCTGCACGGGTTCCTGCGCGACCAGCGGGCGATCGCCGGGATCGGCCGGGCGTTCGCCAACGAGATCCTGCACGCAGCCATGCTCTCGCCCAACACCCGCTCGGCCAAGCTCGACCGCGGCCGAGCTCGAGCGGCTGCACACCGCCATCGTCGGCGTGCTGGGCGCAGCCGTGGAGCGGCTGGTGCCGCTCTCGACCAAGGGTCTCACCAGCAAGGCCGGCCGCGGCTACGTGGTGCACGATCGCGAGGGGGCGCTGTGCCCGCGCTGCGGCGATCGAATCCGAACCGTGTCCTTCGACGAATACACGGTGTACTACTGCGCCACCTGCCAGACCGGTGGGCGGGTGCTGGCCGACCGGCGCATGTCGCGTCTTCTGCGCGACTGACCTACCATCCCGTGACGATGAATCCCACCACCACATTCAAAGAAGATCTGCAGTCGGCCGCCCCCGAGGTGCAGCTGGGACTGACCCGCGCGGGCGTCACCGGCGTCCAGAAGGTGATCCGCATCGCCCACGCCGGCACCGAGCTGCTGTACTACGCCGACGTCGACTGCTACGTCGACCTCGACCCCAGCCAGAAGGGCGTGCACATGTCGCGCTTCCCCGAGATGGTGGCCGAGGCCATCGACTCGGTCGTAATCGGCGAGGCCCTGCACGTGGAGGATCTGGCCGAGCACATCGCCGCCGGCGTGGTCGAGCGCCAGAAGGCGGTGCGGTCGGAGGTCATGATCCGCGCGAAGTTCCCGGTCACCCGGCGCACGCCGGTGACCGATCTGCCGACGCAGGAGATCTACCACCTGCTCGGCCACGCGCTGGTCAACGGCTCCAGCTCACGGCGGATGGTGGGCGTCGAGGTGCGTGGGCTGAACGCGTGTCCCTGCGCGCAGGGACTGGTGCGCGAGCGGGCGCAGGGCAAGCTGACCGACGCCGGCTACGACCAGGGCCAGATCGACGAGATCTTCGAGCTGCTGCCCGCCGCCACGCACAACCAGCGGGCCGAGGCCACGCTGATGATCGGCACCAAGCGCGAGGTGGATGCCCGTGATCTGATCGGGATCGCCGAGCGCTCGATGAGCGCGCCGGTGTTCGAGCTGCTGAAGCGCCCCGACGAGCTGTACGTGGTCGAGCAGGCCCACCTGCACCCGCGCTTCGTGGAGGACTCGGTGCGGCTGATGGTGGCGGGCACCCTGGAGCACTACCCCGATCTCTCCGACGGATGCTTCGTGCTGTCGCGTCAGATCAACTTCGAGACGATCCACAACCACGACGTCCTGGCCGAGCGCCACGGCATCGTGTCAGAGCTGCGCGCCGACCTCGAGGGCAACCCCGGGGACGCCGGTCACACCACCGCCCGCGCCTGGCTCGAGAGCTCCTCGTGAATAACGGTGCCAGGCACCGTTATTCACCCGCGGGCTTTGGCGGCGCGGCGGGCCCACCAGCCGCGCACGTCGGTGCGGTTCTCGGTGCCGGCTCGTAGCCGCTGGATGTTGACGCGGTGCCGGTAGATCACCAGCAGACCGCCGGCGATGAAGAACGCGCTTACCTGCCATGGCTCGCCGAAGGCGATCGACATGGTCGGGATGGCCACCGCCGCCACCAGTGACCCAACCGAGACGTAGCCGGTGGCAAACACCACGATGATCCAGATCGGCACGATCAGAAAGCCGACCGGCGGCGCCAGCGCGAGCGTCGTGCCGGCGCCGGTGGCGACTCCCTTGCCGCCGCCGAAGCCCAGGAAGACCGGGAAGGTGTGGCCCAGCAGCACCGCGGTGGCCGCGATCACCTCGAGCCCGACTCCGCCCACCTGCGAGGCCAGCCACACCGCGGCCACGCCCTTGAGCACGTCCAGCACCATCACCGGAATGCCGTACTTGGGCCCCAGCACGCGCACCGCGTTGGTGCCGCCGGTGTTCTTGGAGCCGTGCTCGCGCAGGTCGACTCCGCGCAGGCGCCCCGCCAGATACCCGAACGGGATCGATCCCATCAGATAGGCCGCCGGCACGGCCAGGAGCGACCAGTTCACGCAGGCGCCCTCAAGACATCCCTGGCGTCGATGAAGTACTCCACACCCGACCACACGGTCACCGCGACGGCCACCGCGACCAGCACCGTGGTTGCGGTGTGGGGCGGCGAGTCGAGGATCAGCGCCGCGATCGCCACCACCTGGGTCACGGTCTTGAGCTTGCCCCAGTTGGAGGCGGCGATCACCACGTTCTGGCTGGCGGCCACCATCCGCAGGCCGCTGACCATGAACTCGCGGGCGATGATCACCATCGCCACCCAGGCGGCTAAGCGGCCCAGCTCGACCAGCGAGATCAGCGCGGCCGACACCAGCAGCTTGTCGGCCAGAGGGTCGAGAAAGATGCCCATGGTGGTGGTCGCGTTTCGCGAACGAGCCAGGTAGCCGTCCAGCGAGTCGGTCAGCGCCGCCAGCGCGAACACCGCCACGGCCAGGTAGTCACCGCCGGGCAGTCGACCGAGCAGGACCACCATGAACACGGGGATCAGCATGATCCGGCCGATCGAGATCCAGTTGGGAAGACTCACCCGGCAGAGCATACGGCCTTTCGGCCTGAGCTAACTCGGATGGCGGCGCCACAGCTCGGCGGCGATCAGCTCGGCCACGTGGTTCTCGACCAGCGAGCGGACCACCGGGTCGCCGGCGTCGCCGAGCGGCACGTCCAGCGCCGTGCCGGGCAGCGAGCCGCCCACGGTAATCACCGAGAACCGGCGCTGCGCGGCCCATTCGAGCACCTCCGACTCCCAGGCCGAGCCCCGCAGCATGATCACGCCCAGTCCCGGCCGCTTGCTCGAGATACACGTCCACGTGTGACCAGTCGCCGGTCTCGCACGCGTCCGCGGCCACCCTGCGGCACCTCGCGCAACATCAGCGCTCCCTGCTCGGCCGACCCGAACCGCTCGGCCGGGGCGAGCACATGCACCGCCTTCCCCTCGAGCAGGCTGACGACACCCTCGAGCCACCGCTCGCGGCTCTCCAAAAGCGCCTCGGAGGCGTCCGCTGCGGCCACGATCCGCTCGGCCGGCACCCCCGAAATCATGTGCAAGAGCGCCAGCGTCGACTGGTAGGAGCGGCAGGCGATGCCGGAAACCTCCTCGCCTGCGTGCAATTCCAGGCAGCGGTCGACCGCCAATCCCAGTGCGCTTTCCGGTCGATTGGTAATACCGATTGTCGTGCTCACGCCTGCATGTGCGCGCACCGCCCCGAGCGTTTCCGCGGAGCCTCCCGTGGCCGAGATCGCGATCACGACCGTCTCGCTCGACGGCGGCTGAGGTGCGCCGGTGGATGCCATCTCGGCGTGCGCGTCGACACCCCCTGCGCGCAGTCCTGCGGCCACCGTCAGCGCGGCAAACCGCGAGGAGCCCATGCCCAGGAACACCACCCGCCGGCCCTCGATGTCGACGCCCGGCCCCCGCGGGTAGGCGGCGGCCAGCGCCCGCAGCGACGCGGGTGAGCCCAGCACGTCGTCCAAGAACCGATCGGGGTACATGTCACTCATGGGCGTGCTCCAAGAGCCAGCGCATGCCGCCCTCGGCGACCGGCGTCCACTCGGGTAGGTAGGTGGCGGCGTAGGTGAACTCGTAGCACTCTTTCTCAACTTCGAAGGCGTGCAGCAAGGCGGAGTCCACCGGGCCGTACTGGGTGAGGAAGGCGGCTCTCGCCCCGGCGATCCAGGCGTCGGCATCGGCCGTATGACCGGGCCAGGAGTCCTGCACCACGTACCGGGCGAGGTGATCGAACGATCGCAGCATTGCGGCCACGTCACGCAGCGGCGGGCCCGGCGCGGCCCGCTCGGCCAGAGACTTGGCCGGCTCACCTTCGAAGTCGACCACCAGCAGCCGGCCGTCGGCGGCCCGCAGCACCTGGCCGACATGCAGGTCGCCGTGCACCCGCGTGACCAGCGGTCGTGGCTGCGGCCGCCTCAGCGGCTCCAGCTGGGCGCGGATCAGCTCGGCGTTGGCCTCCAGCAGCCGGCGGGCAGAGCCGGACGTGAGCTCGGTGGCGCGGGTCAGCTGGGCCTGCGCGGCATCGGCCCAGGCGTTCAGCTGCGCATCGGCGGCCTCGGCTGCGCCCAGGCGGACCAAGGCGTCCTCCAAGCCGGCGAACGACGGCGCCCAGTTGCGCCGCGATACCCGCATCGCCCCTGCGCAGTGCGGCGGTGCTCAACGTCCAACCGTCCACCGAGCCAGCCACGTAGTCCTGCACCAACACCAGCGGATGACCGTCCCAGTATCCGGCTCCGCGAAATGCAGGGATGCAATCGAGCCCCATCTCGGTCAGCAGCGATCCCAGCTCGATCTCGGGGTGCGAGCCGCGCTCGATCCGCCGGTACACCTTGGCGACCAGCTGCTCGCCGACCACGATCGAGGTGTTCGACTGATCGTGGCCGATCGGCCGCTCCCCGGAGACGGCCGCGATCCCCGCCGCGGGCTCGAACCGGAATGCACCGCGCTCGGCGCCGGCAGCCACCAGCGCCACCAGGGCGGCGCCGACGTCGCCTTCCAGCCACAGGTAGCGCTCGCCGGCGCCGCCGCGCGTCTCGACCTCCAGCACCCGCAGGCAGGCGCCGGCGGCGAGTTCGAGCCGGTCGAGCTCGGCCACCGCGGTGATCTCCCCGCCCTTGCCGCCGTACCAGCGGGCGGACGCGATCAGCTCAGCGCTGGGCGGCGACGCGTTCAATCAGATCAGCCGCCTTGACCGTGCCGGGCGCCGCCTGCAATCGCCCCGCGATCGCAGACATGCCCGCGCGCAGCGGCTGGTCGGCGACCAACCGGTCGATCGCGCCGGCCAGCTGATCGGGCTCGAACGCGTAGGTCGGCAGCCGCACCCCAAACCCGGTCTCGTCGACCCGCTGGGCGTTGTCGTGCTGATCCCAGAAGAGCGGCAGCACGACCATCGGCTTGCCGTGATGGAAGCACTCGGTGGTGGTGTTGTTGCCGCCGTGGGTGATCACCACATCGACCAGCGGCAGAATCGACGGCTGGGGCAGAAACTCCTCGCCCCACATGTTGCCGGCCAGCTCGAACTCGTCGTGGCAGCGGCCCCTTCGAAACGATGTAGCGGTGCGGCGTCTGTCCCAGCACCTCGACCAGCCGCTTCATCAGCGACACGTCGGCCGAGCCCAGCGAGCCGAGCGACAGGTACACCAGCGCTCCGTCGCCGTCGCGCAGCGAGTCGGGCAGCTCGAAGGCGGCGTCCGAGCTGCGCACACACGAGTCGAGCCGATGCCAGGTGTCTCCCAGCGCACGGGCGCGGGTGTAGTCGACCTCGCGCGGGTAGACGTACAGATTCAGGTGGGGCGATTCGAGCATGAACTCGAGCTCTGGAAGCGGAGGCGAGCCGGCCGCCTGCATGAACTCGTTGAACCCCTGCCACGTCTCCAGATGCGTTCGCCGAAACTCGTCATGGAACGCGCCCCACTGCGAGCGATCGTCCTGCGGCAGCCCCGAGAACACGGGTGCGATCTCGGCATCGCGCACCTCCAGCGGGTTGCAGGAGACGATCCGCACCCACGGCACGTCCGCTGGCCGGGAGCGCGGCGAAGGCGACCACGTTGTCCTCGACGATCACGTCGGGCTGCACCTCGGCGATGATCTCCTCCAGCCGAGGATTGACGAACCGCGACCCGTCGACCAGGGCTTCATAGGTGGGCTGGATGAAGCTCTCCAGCTGATCGATGGTGGGAGTGCGAAAGACCGGCGCGGTGTCGCGGATGAAGTCCTTCCAGAACTGCCCCGGCACCTCCGGCTCCTCCGGCGGAGGGCCCAGTCGCATCAGCCGCTCCTCGAAGCCGCGAGCCTCCAGCGTGCCCGCAAACGACTCCTCGATGATGAACACGACCCGGTGGCCGTGGGCGCGCAGGACGTCACCGATGCCGACGCAGTTATTGGTCGGGCCGTACGCGCCCTCCGGGAAGAACACGACTGTTTTACCGCTCAACGATGCCCTCCTGGGATGCCACGGGGCGGGCAGCCTGGGCCGCCCGCCCCGGAATTCGGCGTGTCAATTGGTCAGACCGCTGCGGCCGAATGCGCTTCGGCGTAGCGTTCTGCGACTTTCGACCAGTCGATCACGTTGAAGATCGCTGCGAGGTAGTCGGGTCGCCGGTTTTGGTAGTTGAGGTAGTAGGCGTGCTCCCACACGTCGATGCCGAGAATCGGCGTCTGCCCGTCAGAAAGCGGCGAGTCCTGATTGGCGGTCGAGACGACCTTGAGCGCGCCACCATCGACCACCAGCCACGACCAGCCCGAACCAAACCGGTTCACACCAGCATCACTGAGCTGCTTTTTGAGGTCATCAAAGCTGCCAAAGGCAGCGTCGATGGCCTCGCCCAACTCGCCACTGGGCGCTCCCCCACCAGCGGGGCCAAGCACCGTCCAAAACAGTGAGTGGTTGGCATGGCCACCAGCATTGTTTCGCACCGGCCCCTGCTTGTCAGCGGGCAGCGACCCAAGGTTTTTGAGCACATCCTCAACCGGCTTGTCGGCCCATTCGGTGCCTTCAAGCGCAGCATTGGCCTTATCCACATACGCCTGATGATGCTTGTCATGATGAATCCGCATCGTCTGCTCATCAATATGCGGCTCGAGCGCGTTGTAGTCGTAAGGCAGGTCGGGTACTGAGTACGCCATATCTGCTCCTTCCGGGAGGCTTCGAGGTTCGTCTGAATCGACTCGCACTAGCATATCTACCGGTGACGGAGATCGACGGCATGCGGGTACTGGTCGCCGGCGGCGCAGATCGCGTCGGCCGGGCGATCGCGCTCGACCTGGCCGAGCGCGGCGCCGACGTCGTCATCAGCTACCACTCCTCCGACGCCGCCGCGCGCAAGACGGTGGCGATGATCGAGGCGCTGGGGCGGCGTTCCGGCGCACATGCGGCCGATGCCACTGCCGGCGGTGAGATGGCGGCACTGGTGGCATGGGCGGCCGCCGAGCTCGACGGACTCGACGCCTACGTCCACTGCCCCTCCGGCGGTTTTGTGCCGGTGCGACCCGAGGACGCCGACGAGAAGCTGTGGGACTTGGCGCTCGACTCCACCGCCAAGGGATTCTTCTTCGCCGCCCAGGCCGCCCGCGAGCGGATGCTGCCCAGCGGCGGCGTGATCGTCGCCATCACCGACGTGGCGGGACTCCAGCCGTGGCCGATGTTTGCGCCCCACGGCGCGGCCAAGGCCGCACTGATCCACCTGGTCAAGACGCTCGCCCTGGCCTGGGGCCGTGACGGCATCCGCGTGTGCGGAGTTGCGCCCGGGCCGGTGTTGATGCCCGACGGTGTCGCCGGCGACGCCGAGGAGACCGCGCTGGGCCGCCACGGCACCCCCGCAGATGTCTGCCACGCGGTGCGGTTCTGCCTCGAATCCGACTTCGCCACCGGTCAGAACGTGATCGTCGACGGAGGGAGGCTGCTGCGCCCGTGAGTTTCAGCCAGCGCATCACGCTGGTGACCCTAGGGGTCGCGGATCTCGAGCGGGCGGTCGACGTTCTATCGCCGCCTGGGCTGGCAGCCGGCCCGAGTGATCGAGGGCGACGTCGCCTTCTTCCAGGTGGGCGGTATGGGGCTGGCGCTGTGGGGCCGCGACAAGCTCGCGGCCGACAGCAACACCACCGACACCGGCGGGTCCGGCGGGGTGGCGCTGGCCCACAACGTCGAATCACGCGAAGCGGTCGACGCCGCAATCGAGGTCGCCCGAGCGGCCGGAGCGACGATCCCCCACCCACCGGCAGCGACCGAGTGGGGCGGGTATTCGGGCTACTTCCACGACCCCGACGGGCACCCCTGGGAAGTCGCGCACAACCCGTTCTGGGAGCTGCACGAGGATGGCACCATCAACATCCCGACCGGCTGAGCTTCGGTCCGGCGACGCTGCTAGGGTGGCATGATGGCGACCGTGGAGTCCACTCGGCAGATCAGCGTGCTTGACCACGGGTTCGTGCGCCTCGACAACGCCATGGCCGACGATCTGTCGGTGATCAACGCTGCACGGGTGTCGTTCGCCCAGCAGGTAGACGAGATGACGCCGCGGGAAGAGGGCTTGATCCGGTTTCTGATGCGCGAACGCCACGGCACGCCGTTTGAGCACAACGCCTTCCGGTTCCACATCAAGACGCCGATCTTCGTGTGCCGCGAGTGGATGCGCCACCGGGTGGGATCGTTCAACGAGTGGTCGGGGCGGTACTCCCAGCTCGAGCCGGAGTTCTACATCCCCGCCGCCGAGGACGTGCGCACCCAGGTGGGCAAGCCGGGCTCGTACTCGTTCGAGCAGGTCACGCCGGAGATCGCCGAGGCCACCCGCGCCGCGCAGCAGCAGGTGTACGAGCACGCCTACGCGACGTATCTGGAGCAACTCGAACAGGGCGTGGCCAAGGAGCTGGCCCGAAACGTGCTGCCGGTCGCGATCTACACCCAGTTCTTCTGGACGCTCAACGCCCGCAGCCTGATGAACTTCCTGTCGCTGCGAAACTCCGAGACGGCCCAACGCGAAATCCGCGTCTACGCCGCCGCCCTGGAGCAACTGTTCGCACTCGAGATGCCGGTCACCTACGAAGCTTTTGTGGCCAACGACCGCAGAGCGCCCTGAGACTGGTCCGCGCCGGTTCTGGCGGCGTCCCACGCGGCGGTGCGGTGCTCAACGTGGCTTTGCCACGCCTCCGCTCCGCCCGCCGCTCGATCCTTGCCAGAACCACCGCGTCCTGCGCCTCACAGCGTCTGTCGTGAATAACGGTGCCAGGCACCGTTATTCACCCTGCGGCCGCCGATGAATAATTGGTGCCAGGCACCAATTATTCACCTCCCGGCAATCGTAAAGTTTTTGTGTGCTTCCCACCCGACGGGGTGATACCCGTACGGGTCTGGAATCGCTTTAGTGTGACCATGCACTCGCTTCCCCCTGTGCGTGCAAGCCGTCCCGGCGTGCCCTCCCAACTCCGCATTTCGTCCCAGATCCGTCGCTTCGGCATGGCCTGGGCGGTCGCCGCCATGATCGTCTTGGCGGGCATCGTGGGCACCCGATGGGCGACGAACCACTACCGCGATCAGGCCCGTGCGGCCTCCACCGCCGCGATCGCCGGCGCTCGGGCGCAGCAAAACCTGAGCGACGCCGTCCAGCAGCAGGCCAACGATCAGATTGCGTGGCGGCAGACCCACGATCCCAAGTACCGAGCCGCGGTGACCACTGACCGCAACGCCACCGCGGTGGCGTTGGCGGCGTTCAACGCGAGTGAACCCGGTCTGCCCCGCACCCTCGCCGGTCGCGCGCAGTACGTCGCCGGGCAGGTGACCACCTGGATGCAGGCCAAGCGGCCGACGGCTCTGGCCGGATTCACGCTGCAGAGCCGTCTAAATGGTCTTACCACCGGTTTCAACGCCAACGCTGACGCAGCCCGCGCCGAGGTTTCCCATCGAGCGTGGCTGGGCGATGCCCTCAGGCTCGTTTCCACCGTGATCGGCCTGCTGGTGCTGCTGGTCGGTGGCGCCCTGGTGCTGCAGAAGGCGTGGCGCCTGGCAGTGGAAGCCGACGGGCGGCGCGAACGCGAATCCCGCTTCAACCAACAGATCGAGGCGATTCTGGCGTGGAGCAGCCGAGCCAAGGCCGCCACCACTCGCAGCCAGCTGATCGGCTATGCCCACATGGCACCGCGCGAGGCGATGGGCGTGAGCTGCCTGAGCGTTGCCGAGGGCGCCCCGCCGCGACACAACTCGCACGGCCTGGCCAGGATCTCGATGCTGGTCGACGACGCCGGCGAGGGGCTGCACGTTTCGGTGTGCTTCGCTCCCGGCCGTGGCGACGAGCTCGACCACCACACGCTCGACCTGATGCTCGGCCACCTGGCCGCGCTGTGGCGGACGGTGCTGCGCCAGGAGGACCTGGAGCGGGCCGCCGGTCACGACGCACTCACCGGGCTGCCCAACCGGCGTACCTTCGAATCGGAGCTGCGCCGCCGAGTGGGCCTGTCCAAGCGCCGCGGGCTCGGGTTCACCCTGGCGATGGTCGATCTCGATCACTTCAAGGCGGTCAACGACTCGTTCGGGCACCCCGAAGGCGACGCCGTGTTGCGGCGCGCCGGTGAGGCCATCCGGCTGTCACTGCGCGGTTCCGATCGGATCTTCCGGCTGGGCGGCGAGGAGTTCGCACTGCTGCTCGAGACCACCGACGACGCCGGAGTCGACGATCTGCTCAACCGCGCGCGTGAGGCGGTCAAGGCGCTTGGGGTGGAGCCCACGCCGGGCACCCGCACGTCAGCCTCGATCGGCTGGGCCGTCTACCCCGACGACGCCGACGATCGTTCGGAGCTGATGGAACGCGCCGACCGGGCGCTCTACCACGCCAAGGAGTCCGGCCGCGACCGCGTGGAACGGGCCGGCCAGCTCGACGCCGAAGCCGCGTAGGCTCGACCTAGAACCCGAGTGCGACGCCGTCGCGACGCGGCTCGGTTCCGCCCCGCAGGAGCCCGTCAGGCGAGCGGTCGATGACATGCCCGTTGCCGTAGCGGTGGATATCGTCGACCACCCTGGCGGCGCGCTCGCCGAAGCTGGAGACGAGCCCGGCCAGCGGCGGCTCGAGCGATACCGTCAGGTCGTCTTCCAGGCGGTAGCGGGGGCGGTCGAGCGTGGCCTGAGGGTCGAGCCCGTGCCCGATCAGGTTGACGGCCACCTGCAGGTGACCCTGCGGCTGATACTCGCCCCCGGTGACCCCCAGCACGGTGCGCCAGCGACCGTCCGACCCGAGGATCGCGCCGGGCATGATCGTATGAAACGGCCGCTTGCCCGGCTGGAACTGGTTTGGGTGCCCGTCATCGAGCACGAACCCCGCTCCCCGGTTTTGCAGCACGAAGCCACAGCCGTCGGCGATCACCCGCGACCCGAAGCCGTAGAAGATGCTCTGAATCAGCGAGACGCCCAGGCCGCTCGCCGTCGGCGGCGCACACATACGACGTGCCGCCGATGGAGGCGTAGCCGCGCGCGTAGGCTGCCTCCAGCGCCTCGACCTGCGCGCGGGGGAGAGATCGTCAGTGAGGGCCTCCAGAGCCCAGCCTGCAATTGAGCCCTGGCCGTTGGGCGGTAGCTCGAGCAGCGTGTGCCCGCGGAACTCGAACTCGAGCGGCTCCACCCAGTCGTTGGTGTGGCCCTCGAGGTCGGATTCCTCAAGCCACGATCCGGCCACGATCGCCTCACCGCAGCGTCCTGAGTAGAACGACCCGTCGGCGGCAGCGAGCAGGCTCTGGGCAATCTCGGGATTCTGGAACGGGTCGCGGGCCGCGAATTGCTCAGCGGCTGCGCCCTCCAGATCGCCCCAGTCAGACATCCAGATCTCGAGGTTTCGGGGCGCCACCGTGAAGCCACGCTGCGCCAACTCGACGGCGGGTTCGATGGCCGCACCGAGCCCCAGTCGCGCATACCGCCCGGCCAGCTCGGTCCACCCCGAGACGCACCCGGGAACCGTGACGCTGGTCGGCCCGAACTCCGCCGGCAGCAGATCGCCGGGGTCGGCCGGCGCCCGGCCGCTGGCGTTGAGACCGACCGGTGCGGCGTGATCACTCACGACCAGCGCGAACAGGTCGCCGCCCAGCCCGGACTGGTTGGGCTCGACCACCGCCAGCACCGCGGCGGCCGCCAGCGCTGCATCGGCCGCGTTACCTCCCCGCTCGAAGGCCCGCATGCCGGCCATCGCCGCCAGCGGGCTCGAGGTCGACACCATGCCGCGCCGACCCACCGCGGGCGGTCGATGCGGACCGGCCGCCCACAGGTTGCCGTCAGCCATCGCTCGATCCTCGCTCGGCCATCAGCGCCAGTGCACCGACGGCCGCCCAGGCCCCGGCGATCGCACCGATCTTGACCCGTGCCGTGCGGGTGGGCGCAAGCAGCGCAAAGCCGAGCGCATCGCCGGCATCGATCACGACTCGCACCGCCAGCGCGGTCTGCATCGGCCGCCCGGACGGGGCCGCCACGATGGTCATACCGCTGATCAGGTCGCGCACGCCAAACGTCACCGACAGCAGCCGAGCGGCAGCCGGCGGATTCGCGGGATCGCCGAGCTCGGCATGACGCGTCAGCGGCGCGGCCGTCCACAGAGCGCTGACACCGTAGGCGGCAGTCACCGCGCCGAACACTCTCGGGAACGCGGATCGCATTCCGGCAAGCTAGCAGCGGCAGGTGCGGGTATCGTTCGTCTCATGCACAACCGCATCACAGCCTGGGGCCCGTTGCCGGAGGGGCGCAAGGGGTGGCTTCGGTGGGGCAGCAACGTGATCACCGGCCGGGTCAGCCCGCAGGACTACGAGGGCGACGATCAGCCCGAGAGCGAGGCTTCACCGCCCGACGCCTCCGCGCCGACCGGGCAGCCACGCGCCGACAGCGCCTGACCGCACCAGCTCTCGTACCGCCGAAAGATCGCTCGGGATCGAGTCTTCGACGCCGGTGAACGGCACCCGCTCGCGCACCGCCGCAAAGCACCGCCCGGTCGCCTCACCCAGCGGGGCGGCGCCTCGAAGGTCAACCGCCTGAGCCGCAACCACCAAACCGATGGTGATTAGCCGCTCTCCCAGCGTCACCGTCTCGGTCGTGCGCCGCGCTGACAGAGGAGCGAGCGAGATGCGATCCTCGGTGCCCTCGGTCTGGGATGTGCTTGCGATCTCGGTGGACACCGGCTGGGCCAGCAGCCGCGCTTCAGGCGTAAGCGCCTGAGCCGTCCAGGCCAGCTCCGAGAGCGCCGTTCCGTAGCTCGATCCGGGCGCTTCGAGCCCGTGAGAAAGGCCGCTCAACGATGCTTGCAGGAGCTTCACCAGCCGCTCGTTGGCGCTCGTTAACACCGGTGCGAGGGCGATCCGGACAAGGTCGAGCGCCTGGGACAGCGCAATCATCTCGTAGTTCGCGGTGGGGATGATCTGCCGCGACTCGGTGTCCACCATCGGATTTTCCTGCGATGCGTTCAGTTCGATCGCCACCCGCTCCGCGGCGAACTCGAGCACGTCTCGGGCCGCACCCAGGATCGCCGGTGCATTGCGAAACGACAACGGGTCGTGATGATTTCGCGGCGTCCCGTCCCACAGGTAGCTGCCCGCCAGGGCAGCATGCAGGTCGTGCTGGGCGCGCACCAGGCCGGGGTAGGGCCGTTCCCTGCCGATGGCTCGGGCAAGCGGCGCCGGATTGGCGGCGAAGGCCTCGTAGTCGAGCGCGGCGGACACGGTGGCGGTGTCCAGCAGCCGTTCGGCGTCGAAGATCGCGAGCCCCGCCAGCGCTGTCGAAAAGGCACTGTTGCTGATCAGCGCATGCACCTCACCGGGCTCGGGCGCGAACTCGCGGATCAGACCCGCCGCGAGGTCGGCCATCGGCGCCAGGTCGCTCTGTCCCGCCGATCCCAGCATGCGCACGACCGGAAGCTCACCCCGGTTGAGCGTCGCAATCACGAGATCGGCGAGTTCCGGGCGCACGCCGGGGGTGCCGTTGGCCAACCCGTTGGCGAGCCGCAACAGCGTGGCCCTTACAACCTCGGCCGGTGCTGCGTCACCGGTGGCCACGCGGTGGTCTGAGATCATCCGGCGGGCGTAGTCACGTTGCTGGGGCGGGGCGACGGTGACACCTCGGCGAACTCCCACCCCCGTTGTGAAGCCGTAGATCGAGCCCGCCGGCGGTTCCAGCACCTCGTCCACAATCCCCCGGCAAGCGAGCATGTGGGCACGCGCAGCGGCGGTCAGCTCGACCGGCCGGCGGTCGCGGGCGACGGCCACGAGATCGGCCACGGTGAGACTCCGCCCATCGAGGAAGACAGTCACGTGGATGGGCTCAGCCGCAGCTCGACACAGACATCAGCCGCTCCCAGCACCGGATACCAGGCCCTGATGGCGGCCGTGCCGGGCAAGAGCAGCGGATCGTGCTGGGCGTCGTCCGGCGTCAGTGCGAATGCGCGCACCCGGCCGCGGGCCAGCGCCGCCAGCCCGAACGCACCGCTGCGGCGGGCCTCCACCAGGTAGAAGGCCGCCAGCGCGAGCGACGGCAAAAACGGGTTTCCG
Organism: uncultured Actinomycetes bacterium; assembly: GCA_963723785.1. Classification (GTDB taxonomy): domain Bacteria; phylum Actinomycetota; class Thermoleophilia; order Gaiellales; family JAICJC01; genus CAVPTL01. Next base: position 38,850 of record CAVRSB010000003.1, read on the forward strand.
TCGCGACGCCCATAGGCCAGCCGCTCCGCTGCCCCAGCCGCCGCCTGCTCGGCCAGGGCGGCCACGGGCTCAGAGGCGGCGCCGCTGCGATGGGTGGGCTCGCCCTCCGGAGGCTGCTGGAAGACCGCCGCGGCGGCCGGACCAGCGGCTTCGAAGTGACCCGGCATGGCCAGCTCTGCGATCGCCGGGTGAAGCTCGATGGTGAGCGCAGTGGTCAGCTCCAGGAGCGCCTCGGCAAGCGCGTCGGGATCGGTCATACCCGCCAGCCTACTGCCATGGCAGCAGGCTGCGTTGATGCCAGTAGACGTCGGGCTGGGTGCGCAACCGGGCCAGCTCGCCTGCAGGGTCGACGCCGGCGCCCACCAGCTCCAGCGCCCGCCGGTTGGCGGCGAACATCTCGGGGCTTACCGCACCGCTCAGCACCACATTCGACCACGGCTGCATCACGGCGGCCGCGATCGCGACGGCGTCCGGCGGAACGCCATGCTCACCGGCATAGGCAAGCAGCACAGGGTTGGCTGCGGGCGCCGCCAGCCGGCCGTTGGCCATTGCCTCCTTCACGATCACAAACAGCCCGGCATCGTGGGCGCGCGTGAGCGCCGGCTCGGCCGACCGCTCGATCAGGTTCCAGGTCGCCTGGATCGAGTCGAAGATCCCCACCTCGAGCGCTCGGTCGATCGTCTCGGCCTGCCGCGGACCGGTCACGGTGACTCCGATGGCGACGCCCGTTGCCCGCAGGGCGGCCAGGTCGGAGAGCAGCGCCGTCTCCTCCAGCACCCCGCTCTCGATCGTGGCCGAGTGGATCTGGTAGAGCGCCAGATGCTGTCCCAGCAGCTCCTGGGTCTCGGCCAGCTGACGGCGAAACGTGGATGCGCTGAGGTCTTTGCGCTCGTGCACCGCCGCAGCCATCCTCCAATCGCCGGTGTAGGTGTAGCCCCACTTCGATCCGATCACCGGGAAGTCGCCGGCCGGATCGCGCAGCGCCAGCCAGGATGCTCAGGAAGTCCTCGGCCGCGCCGTAGGATCGAGCGGCGTCCACGTAGCGGGCGCCGCCCTCCCAGGCGGCGTCGAGTACCGAGTGGGCGCGGGCCTCGAGGTCGGCACGACTGCGGCGGTCGCCGAGGTCGGCTTCCCGCCCCAGAGTGATGTAGGCGGGACGGCCCACCGCCGCCATCCCCAGCCCGATGGGATTCCCGGCGACCGCCCGGGCCAACGATGAGTAACGGTGCCTGGCACCGCTATTCACGTCGCGAGTCGCCGCTCCAACACGCGCCGCAGCAGCTCGGCCACACCGACCAGCAGCAGCGAGAACACGATCACGATCGCTCCCAGTGCGATCACCTGCGGCTGGAGCGCGGGGGTGCGAGTGCCCGAGTACAGGAAGACGGGATACGTCGGCGTGGCCGGCGGCGCCAGGAACGAGGCGATCGCAAACTCGTCGAACGAGATCGTGAAGCAGATCAAGACGCTCGCAACCAGCGCCGGAGTGAGCAGCGGCAGCGTGACGTGAGTGAACGCCCGCGCCTGGTCGGCCCCCAGATCGCGAGCCGCCTCAACGATCGAGTCGTCCAACGTCCGCAGGCGGGGCACGATCACCAGGATCGCATACGGCAGCGAGATCACCACGTGGCCGGCCAGCACCGCTGTCAACGACGCCTGATAGCCGAGCTGGTGCAGCACGATCACCATGCCGATTGCCAGCACGATGTAGGGAACCACCAGCGGAAGCAGCAGCAGGGTCGTCCACACCGATCGCAGGTAGAGCTTTCTGCCGGTCAGCGCCAAGGCCGCGAACACGCCCAGGAAGGTGGCGGCCAATCCGTTCACGAGGGCAAGCCAGGCGCTGCGCTTGAGCGCGCCGGTCAAGTCGATGTTGTCGAAGGCGGCACTGAACCACTTCGTCGTGAACCCCGAGAACGGCAGGCTGGGGATGTAGCGCGTCATTGAACGCGAACACCACCAGCACCACCAGCGGCACGTACAGGAAGATCACCATGAACACGAAGTAGCCGCTCAGCAGCACCTTCCCGACTCGGCCGGCGGCGGGGTTCATTCGGTGGTCTCCTGGAGATCGGCGGCCAGGTAGCGGCCGCACACGAGCAGCATCACGAACACCACGAGCACCAGCCACAGCGCCAGCACCGCCCCGTAGTTCCAATTCGGGGTGTCCTGGAAGAACGACTGCACCGAGTTACCGAACATCTGGCTGCCCGGACCGCCCACGAACAGCGGAGTGATGAACTCACCGGTGGTGGGGATCAGCACGAACACAAATCCCGCGATCACACCCGGAACGCTCAGCGGGAACGTGACCTTCCAGAAGGCCGCGATCCTGCCCGCACCGAGGTCCTGCGCCGCCTCCAGCAGGTGCTTGTCGAGGTTGTCCAGGAGCACGAAGATCGGCACGGCCACGAACGGCACCCACGAGTAGAACAGCACCAGCCCCACCGAGAACTTCGAATAGATCAGCCAGGGGATGCCGTCGCCGTGCGGTCGCAGGTGAAGCTCCCAGATGGCGTAGTTGATGACGCCACTGTTCGACAGCATCACTTTCCAGGCGATCACACGCAGCAGATAGCTCGTGAAGAACGGAGCCAGAACGAGGATCAGCAGCGTGTACCGCGACTTCCGGGGAATGAACGCCAGGAAGTAGGCGAGCGGGTAGGCGGCAGCCACCGCCACCACCGAAACCACCAGTGTGATCACCATCGAGATTTCGAACCGGTGGAAGAACGGGTTCTGGTACTTGCCCGAGAACGGTGGCGGCAGGAAGTCCTTCCACATCGACCACGAGAAGCTGGTGGGGACGTACGGCAGGTTGGTTTGGAGGTTGACGCTGTAGAGCGCGATCAGCACGATCGGTGCGACCATCACCGCCAGCACGACCGCCACCGGCGGGAGGATCAGCAAGCCGCGCCCAGGCGTGAGCCGGCGCCTACGACCTGGTCGCGGCGCCGGCTTGCCTATCGTGGATTCGGCCACGGCTATCGACGATCAGCGAGTCGGATCGCTAGCCCTGAGACGCGATCACTTCTTCCCAGGCCTGCTGTACCTGTGCCTCGTTCGGCTCCCAGCTCTGCAGATGGACGTTGGCGGACTGGAGCACCGCCGGATTGCCGATGTCCAGCGACTTGGCAACCGCCTTGTCCTGGACCTCGCTCGGCTTGACCGTCGCATCGGCACTGCCGTAGTAGAAGTAGTTGGTCAGGCTGACACACGACTTGTGGTTGACGAACGATTCCACGTAGTCGTGAGCGTGGTAGTAGTTCTCACTGTCCTTGCCGAGCATGAACCCGCAGTACCAGCCGAGCCGGCCCTGGCTGGGCTGCATGTAGTCGAACGGAATGCCCTTCGCGCGCATGTTCACCCACTGATCCTGCCAGCTGTAGGCGATCCACACGTCGCCGTTCTCGAGCGACGGCTGGAGGTCGGTGTACTCACTGCTCCACAGCTTCTTGTTCAACGGGTACTGCTCGATCAGCGCATTCTTGGCGTTCGTCAGCTGCTCGGAGCTGAGGTTGTCCATCGCGGCCCCGCCGTAGCCGAGCTTGAGCGCTGCGATCTCGAAGTTGGTGGTGTTGCCGTTCCACATCGAGATCCGCCCGCTGTACTTGGGATTCCAGAGCAGCTCCCAGCCCTTGGCGTCCGCCGGGTCGACCTTGTCGGTGCGATAGATGACGCTGCCGTATCCCCAGTCCCAGGGGATGAAGTACTGCTGCCCGTTGACCTGGCCGCCCTTGACCAGCGCGGGGTTGAGATTCTTGAAGCTGGGGATGCAGCTTGGTGTCCCACGGCTGCACGAGCCCGTCGTTGACGTAGTCCTGCAGGTTCTCGATGCAGGGGTGGATGATGTCGAATTTCTGTCCCAGCCGAACCTCGTTCAACGCCTAGCTGTCATTCGTAATCAGCTTGTAGGTGATGCCGTCGGCGCCGTACTTCTTGGTGTAGTCGGTGCCAGACCACAGATCGCCCTTCGCGTTGGTGGGCGTGCCGGCCGCCTGATAGCCGTCCCACTCGAGGATGCTCAGCTTGCCCGACTCCTGTCCGATCGGTGGACGGCTGGTGGACGCGGCGGTCGATCCGCCCGAGCTCGATGAGCTTCCGCAAGCTGCCGAGAAGCACTGCTCCACCAAGACCTGCGGCACCCATCAAGAAGTCTTTCCGATCCAGCGATCGTGACATGCGTCCTCCGTTCGTCGGCCAAGCGTGGGGTGAATGTATCGGGAATCTGACCTAGAGTCCAGGTGATGAGACGGATGAGCCTCGCACATTGTTGGGCTCTGCTGGCCGTGGCGGTGGTGCTCGCCGCCGCGGCGTGTGGCCAGTCATCCTCGGCTGCGACGCCGACCCCGCCGCCGGTGCTCCCGGCGAAAGCGGTTTCGTATCTTCCCAGCTCGGTACGAACGCTGACCGCCGAGCAGCTGCTGAAGGAGACCTCCGGCCCCGGGATGGCCGACAGCCTTTCCCGCTGGGGATTCCAGGTCGGCGCGGAGCGACTGTTCCAGGGCCATTCCAACGTGCTCAAGGTGGTCGAGTCGCGCACACTGCTGTTCAGCACGTCCTCGGGGGCGGCGGCATATGTCAAGTTCGTGCACGATCACCCCACGCAGGTGTTCGGCGCGCCGCCCATGCAGGCGGCGCTGGTTTCGAACGGCCGCCGCGGCTGGGCGATCACGCTGGCCGCATGCGCCTGCCACATGGCGATCCCCTGCGCTGGTGGGAGTAACCAGCTCGGGCCACCGTGTCACCTGGCTCGAGGTGAACGGGCCTAAGGCCTCCACCGCCAGCGCTGGCGGCGTTGATGGCCAAGGCGCCGTGAGCTCAGCCCATGCGCCTCAGCGACAGGTCCCAGAGACGCCCGGCGTTGGTGAGATCGAGCGCGTAGTCGGCCACGCCTGACGCGAACTCCTGAATGCCGTCGGGGTGAACCACCTCGGCTTCGTTGCAGTCTTCGAAGTACCGGCCGCCGATGCCCTCGAGCTGGGGCGACGTGGCGACCAGCACACTGGTGGCAGCGCCTTGCTCGATCGTCTTATAGGTGTACGCGCCCGATGCCCGGAGCCCCGCCAGGACATCGGGATCCATGTGCCGTGACAGGTTGGTGTCGGCAATCGCACCCGGATGAACGGCGTTGGCGGTGATGCCGTCACCCGCCCACCGGCGCGTTGCCTCGACGGCGAAGAGGACGTTGGCGGTCTTGGACTGACCATAGGCGAGCCACTGATCGTACGGCCGCGAGCTGAAGTCGATGTCCTCGAAGACAACGGGCGAGCGCAGGTGTCCACGGGAGCTGAGCGAGACGATCCGCGCGCCGCCGGCCGCAGCCAGCGCCCGGTGGAGCCCGACCGCGAGTGCAAAGTGCCCGAGGTGGTTGGTTGCGAACTGCCGCTCCCACCCGTCGGCCGTCAGCTGAAGCTCCGGCAGCGCCATCACCCCGGCGTTGTTCACGAGGCAGTCGAGCGGACCGCTCCAGCTGCCGACGAACTCCGCGACGGACGACCGATCGGCGAGGTCGAGGCGACTACGAGACAGCCGGATTGCCGGTGTCGGCGAAGATGTCCGCAGCCGTGCGCTCCCCGGCCTGGGTTTCCCGCACCGCCAGCGTGACCTCGGCTCCGGCAGCTGCCAGCGTCCGCGCCGTTTCGACGCCGATGCCCGACGATCCACGGTGACGATGGCTCGCTTGCCGGCCAGGTCGATTCCCGCCGCCACCTCGGCGGCGGTCGACTCGAATCCGAAACGGGGTCGTAATCGGGATCGTGGTTGTCATGCGCTCAGGATGGTATCGTCGGCCACGAAGCCGGGAGGTAACCCGTGGGACCGAGGCGGGTGCCAGTGATGACAGTGCTCGTCGCTGCGGTAGTGGTAGCCGCCGCCGCGTGGTTGTTGACCCAGACGGCGGCGCACCCGCATGAGGACGCCCGTTCGCCGGCAAGTAGTGCGACCGCCACCTCCACGGCCCCCGTTCCCGCCCCGGTGGAGGCGACCGGGACGATCGTGTACGGCCGCCAGCTCACAGTCGGCCAATTCACCGACGTGTCTGACGGCGTCTACCGGACTCCGCCCGAGGGGGTGTCCAGGCAGGTGACGATGGACAGGGTGTGCTGCCTCGGCGCATCTCCGGCCACCGGCAGGGTCTCGTACTCAGTATCCGAGGATGGGCGGGCCGAAACCTACGACCTGGCCACGAGCCAAAGCCAGTTCACCACCCGCGCCCATCGGATCAAGCTCGTGCCGTCGGCACTGTCGAACGCCGCGAGGTGGGTCGCATTTGAGGGGTGGGCCTACGAGCAGTCGCACAACGGCGCGTACATCCAGCCGGCCCGCGGCGGAGCACTGCAACAGATCACCACGACGCCGACCCTGCAACGCGACCGGCCGCTGGCCTTCTCCCCCGACGACTCCCGGCTGCTGTTCTTCCGGCGCGATCGGCTCGACCAGAACGGGGAGCTGTATGTGATCAACGTCGACGGCGACCGGATGGTGCAGCTGAGCTCCGCCCGGGGCCGTCGTCGACTGCTGCTTCTTCGGCTCGCCGGCATCGTGGTCTCCCAACGGTCGCCGGGTTGCGTACTCGGCATACCTACGGCTTCCGCAACCGCCGTACCTGACCCCGTCCGCCACGTACGTGGTCAACCGGACGGATCGCATAGGCACAGGATCACGATCCGACCGTGAACAGCACGAGCTCGCGCTGGTCGCCCAACGGGAGTGGATCGTGTACGACACCGAGAACTATCCCAACCACCACCATGACATCTTCCTCGTGCACCCCGACGGAACCGGCGGGCGTACGATTGACACCAACGCCGCCGCCGGCGGCTCGTGCTGCGCTCAGTGGTCACCCAACTCCAAGAGCCTGGTCTTTGAACACGGTCCTGCCGACGACAACATCAACCTCTACATCGTCAACATCGACGGCAGCGGCCCGCCCCGCCAGATCACTCGTGGCCACGGCGGGTACTTCTCATTCGCCTGGCTTCGCTGACCTTGAATCTCCGATGCGGCTGACACCGGGGTGACGCGCCGCGCCGAGACATTCGACGTGGCGGTGGTGGGGCAGGGCGTGATCGGGCTGGCGACCACCCTGGCCCTGGCTCGACGCGGCGTGCGGGTGGCGGCCGTCGATGCGCTGGGGTCGGGGCACCCGCTGACCTCCTCGACCGGGGTGTCACGCTCGATTCGGGTCGCCTACGCAGTGCCCGAGTACATCCGGCTGGCCCGCGACGCGATCGAGCGCTGGACGCAGCTGGAGCATGAGCAGGGCCGCCAGCATCCTGGACCTCACCGGCCATGTCGACCTCGGCCCGGAGCCGCTACTCACCGACCTGGAGCGGGCGATGGCCGACGAGGGGATCGCGTCCTCCGGGTTGGATGCAAGCGATGTGCGAGCCGTCATGCCGGAGCTTCGCCTGATGCCGGGCGAGCGCGCGCTTCACCATCGCGAGGGCGGCACCGTGCTCGCCCGGGCGGGGATGGAGGCGATGGCCCGCGCCGCAACCGGACTCGGCGCCAGCCTGATCTCGCCCGAGCGCGTGGTCAGCTTGGAGACGTCTGGTGACGGCGTCCGGCTGGTCACGACCGGTCGCCGCATCGACGCGGGCGTGGCCGTGGTGGCCACCGGGCCGTGGGCGAACGAGCTGCTGACGCCGCTGGGCATTGGCCCTGCCGCTCGCACCGGCCGTCGCCCAGGTGACCTACTTCGACATTCCCGGCCTGGTTGACACGGCCCGGGCTCGCAGAGTGGTCAGTCGATGCCGACGGCCGCGGTGTGTACGGACACCCCGTTCCGGGCGTCGGGTACAAGTTCGCCTTCGACGCGGCCGGCAGTGAGCCGTGGAGCCCGGAGACCGACCGAATGGGCGCCCGACCCGCGACGAGCAGGGGACGCTGGTGAGCTGGGTCGAACGCCGGTTTCCGGGGGTGGCTGCGCACGGTGCTGCAAAGCGAGCGGCATCCCTGGACGATGACGCCCGACAGCGACTTCGTGATCGATCGCGACGGCCCGGTGGTGGTCGCCTGCGGCTGCTCGGGACACGCATTCAAGTTCGGGCCTGCGCTGGGAGAGCTGGTGGCCGACATCGCCCAGGAGATCCCCCGGCCAGAGCAGCCGCTGTTCTCCATGCGCAGACCGGCGCTCGAGTCATCGCCGCCGGTCGCCTGGGCGCCCATCACGCGGTGAATAAAAGGTGCCAGGCACCTTTTATTCACCTACCGCGATTCGATCTCGTCGCAGCGACAGTAGATCGGGCAGTATCCGCAGCTGGTGCAGCGGTGACGGGTCTGCCAGCCGCCCCACAGCGACAGCGCCAGCAGGCAGGCGCCGACCGCGGCCAGCGCGGTGGCGTTGATCCGAAACGGGAGCGGGTGCTCGAGCCTGGGCGGCGGGGCATCGACGAAGTAGGGGCCCCACCGATGCACCTTCTTGGTGGTGCTGTGCGCGAGGCCGGCAACCTGCGAGTCGTTGGAGGAGCCGGCGACCGCGAACGCCGTGGAGGCAGGCGCGATCAGCGCCAGGACACAGGCCAGGATGATGCCGATTTTCACGAACCTGCCCTTCATGTTCCCCCTGGCCGGACGCTAGCCGGACATCGACATGCTGGGCGCAATCAATAGCAGGCGGGACTGGGTGCGCCACGTCAGGCGCGTCACTATCTGTGCCACAGACGATGGTTGCGGCCGTCAGCTGAAGCGGCCGTCTGGGCCTTGCTCCAGCACCCGCAAGCCGTGACCGATCAGTGAGGGCACTATCAGGTCGGGCCGATCGTCCCCGGTCAGATCGGTGGCAGCGACTTGGTCGACGAAACCGGCCAGGACTTGCGTGCGGACGAAGCGATTGTGTCCGCGGTTGATCACCACAGTGATGCGCCGCAATCCTGGGTCGATCGCGACGATGTCCGGGACGTGGTCGCCGCTCAGATCGGCCACGGTGAACCACACCCCACCAACCGGCAGCACCGTCGGTTTGCCGAACGTTCCGTCCCCCCGGCCGGGCACCACGACCAGGCGGTTTGAGCGTGCGAGGACGATGTCCGCCCGTCCGTCCTGGTTGAAGTCGCCGGTGTGGAGGTCGCTCCAAGAACCTCCCACCGGGATCGCAGGTTGGCGCGCGAACGTCCCGTCACCGTGTCCCAGCAGCAGAGTTACGCCGTTCGCACGATCCCCGCCGGTGACGAGATCCACGTTCCGGTCTCCGTTGAAATCTCCGGCTGCCACGCCGTACCCGCGCCCTATCTGATGCGCGGCTTGAAGAACTGACGACGTGCCGCCGCCCAGAAGTGCCCAGATCCGCCCGCGCCGGGTGTACGTGACGACGTCGCCGAACCCGTCGCGGTTCACGTCAGCGATCACGATCCGTTCAGGCATCCCGGGAACCCTGTACGAGCGAACCGCATGCCGCCGCGACCGCAACGAAGGCCGACATGGAGTCGCCTCCAGTGGAGTCCAACACGATTGCGTCCGGGAACCAATCGTTGTTAACGTCCCCAACTGCGAAGGCCGACACCGAAATCCCTCCCGCAATACTCCGCGGTAGGGCGTAGGCCGAATCCGTTTTGGGGTGGGCCGCTGCGTGACCACGTGCGGCATGCCCACGGCTCAGGAGCAGCACGACCGCGCCGAGCACCACTGCGGCGACCGCCGTACCCACGAGCCAACCCGACGGTTCAGCGATCGAGACATAGATCGTGACTATAGCGACAAAGGTATCCGGCTACGGATCCCGGCCGCGTCCAGCTGCCGCATCGGCATAGTGGTCAGCCGGCTCGCCGTACTCCCGCACCACCCGTCGGGGGAAGCCGATCCAGTGGAATCGCGTGGCCCGGTGTGAGAACGCATCAGTGATGCCCGCGGCCAGCGTGCCCTGGTGAAACGGCTCCACCGTGATCACGTCGGGGGCGTCTGCAGCCGCCTCCGCCAGCGCGCGGGTGTCGATCGGCGCAACGGTGGTGAGGTAGAGCACCGTCACGTCCATCCCCTCGACCGCCGCGAGCGTGGGATCGAGCATCGGCCCCACGGCGATCACCGTTGCCAGGCTCCCGCGTCGTTCGACCGTCACCCCCGACTCGGGCAGATCGCGCCCACGGCTGTTCTGCATGACCTCGGTGCGGATGTACGTGAGGCCGCGATCGGCGTGGGCGGCGCGCACGTGCTGATCGACCTCCGCGGGGTGGCCGGGAACGAACACGCGCAGCCCGGGAACGGTGGTGAGGGCCTGCACGTCTCCGGGCGAATGGTGGGTGGTGCCCTCCGCGCCGTAGTCGAACGATCCGCCCGTGCCGATCAGGATCGCACCCAGCTCCTGGTTTCCCAGGTCGTCCTTGATCTGCTCCAAGGCCCGCTCGGCCATGAACGGCGTGATCGTGTGGGCGACCGGGAGAAACCCCTCCAGCGCGAAGCCGGCGGCCACCCCGATCATCGTCTGCTCCATGATCCCGACGTTGACCGCGCGGGCCGGGTCATGCGCGAACGCTCGCCGGAAGTGCTCGAGGCTGATCTCGGCCAGCACGACCGCCAGGCGCGGGTCGTGCTCGAACAGCTCCGACACTGTCGCCCCGGCCTGAGCGCGCATGGTGGAGAGCGATCACGCTCCCTCCGCGATGTTGGCCACAACCGCCTGCGGTCGATCGCCGCGAGCACGACTGAAGGCCTGTTCGAGGGCAGCGTGGTCGCGGCCGTCGACCACCACCGTCTCCCACCCGAAGCTCTCGAGCTTGCCGTCCAGCGGAACCAGCGGAGGCGTGGTGGAGTGGTTGTCGACCACCACCAGTGTGAGGTTGGTGAGCCGAAGATGTGCGGCGCCAGCAGGATCGCCTCCCAGTTCGATCCCTCGTTCAACTCGGCGTCGCCGGTCAGCACCACCACCCGAGGGGCGGACTTGCCCTTGGCGCGCAGCGCCTGCGCGACGCCGATTGCCATCGGCAGGCCGTGGCCGAGCGATCCGGTCGATGCCTCCGCCCCCGGTACCAGCAATCGATCGGGATGCCCACCCAGCCGGCCGCCGCGAACCATGAATCCGCTAAGCCACGACTCAGGGAAGAAGCCCCGGTCACACAGCACCGCGTAGAACGCCGCGCAGCCGTGGCCCTTGGAGAGAATGAAGCGGTCGCGGTCGTCCCAGTCGGGCTGCTCGGGCCTGACGTTCAGGATGCGATGGTAGAGCACCGTGAGCACGTCCAGAGTGGAGTGGCTGGAGGGCTCGTGCTTCTCATCGCCGGTGGCGCGGGAGGCGAGCCGCAGAATCCGTTCTCGTGGCTCCAGTTCCATCGTCTAATGACTATATAGACAAATCCCGATAGATTCAACTAGACTGTGCGGGTGGCCACCGATCTCACTCTCGCCGCCCGCCGCATGAAGGCGCTCGGGCACCCCGTGCGCCTGGGCATCGCCAGGTCGCTGGCCGAGCAGCCAGAGACGTGCGCATGCGACTTCGCCGAGGTGTTCGGCGTCTCCCAGCCCACCGTCTCCGAACATCTCCGGGTGCTGCGTGAGGCCGGCCTGGTCGTGACCGAGCGCCGTGGCACGCAGATCTGTTACTCGCTCGACCCGGCGGTGGTCGACGAGTTGGCGGGCACGCTGTCTGCGTTGCGGCCGCCAACGCTGCGCCGGACCGCCTGAGCCCGGCGGGGCGAGTCGGCCGACTCGCCCCGCGCGAACTTCAGTGCCGCTAGGAGGGGAGCGTGATCCGAACCACGGAGCCGGTTGGTGCTCCGGCGGGCCCGGTTGCGGGTGCAACGCTCCAGTTGGAGACATACAGCGAGCCGTCCGATGCCGCGGCGAATCCGCCGGGGAAGGAGAGGCCACCGATGATCGTGACCGGCTTGGTGCTGTGCGCCGGCACTCGAACGACACGACCGGTACCCGGCGCCGCGTTGTCGAGACCCAGCGACGAGAACTCGGTGGCATAGAACTTGCCGTCGTGTCCGAACCCGCATCCGGTGACCGTGGTCAGCCCGGTCGCCCACTTGGTGAGCGAGTTGGTCGCCGGGCGCGTATCGCCACACCACCGACGCTCCCGGCGCGTTTCCGCCGCCGGTCAGCTCGCCGATGTAGATCGCCCCGTCCGGCCCCTTGTCCAAACACGTGGGGACGGAGTCGGACGCCGGCGGATTGGGGATGAACCGAAGCACATGCACCCGGTTGGCGGGCGTCACGCGATCGATCGTGTTCGAGCCGGCGTCGACCACCAGGATCGAACTCCCCGTCGCGAGCACGCCGTAGGGGTTGGCGTCGGGGAACTGGCCCGGGCACGAACCGCTTGTGATGGCTGCTCCAGATGTAGTCGCGATCACCGACGTTTGCGGTCGCGTTCCAGCCACCGCCGGTGTTGGCGACGATCAACCGGCCGATCTGCTTCTTCACCCTGGCCTCGACGCCCGCCGGCACGACTCCCGGAGGTATCGACAGGCTCGAACCGGTCTCGATCCCATAGATCTGTGCTGCCGCGAATCGAGATTCCATCAACGCCGGTCGCAAACGAGCCGTCAGGGCCCGCGATCGAGAACAGTCCCGAAACGACCCGAGTCGCGCTCTTGCCGGCGATGTTGATCCGGCTCACGCCGCTCGTGAACCCGACACAGTTCTTGCCCTGCTGCGGGATCGTGAAGCAGGCCGTCCCACCATGGCCGGCCTCGGCCACATACAGCTTCCCGTTCCGCCAAACGCGAGATCACGAGGATTATCAAGACCCGACACCACCGTCTGCTTTGGTCGCCGCCGACGCTCGGCTGCACCGACGCTGCGGCCGAACCCCCAAGCCACACACTCACAACCAGACCCAAGGCTCGCCAACAACACGAATCGTGCTCGCACGACACACCCCCTCATTCCCAAGTCCTGCCAGCCGAAACCGGCCAGCACGTGACGGTATATCGGAGCGGGAGGCGGCTCGCAACCACAAATTCTGGGAGGCGCCGAGGCTATCGCGCGAGTGCCAAGTCGACCTCCGCGACTTGACCGTTTATTGCAGCGGGCATAGTATCTGGGACGCCCAGCCGCCGGCGAGGTGAAACTGGGCTGTTGGGGGCACGGTATGGGATGGCAGGAAACAGGCACGGCCGACCGTCGAGGGCGAGCTCCGGGCGATGCTTCGGGAAAGCGCGACTCTGCGCCGATTTGTGCTCGACACCGACGTCGGTCACGGCGTGATCCGCTCAGAGCCCGACGAGGTGCTGGGATTCATGCGCGATTGCCTGCGCCTGGAAAAGCGCGCGCGTGATCTCGGCATCCCGATCGATGAAGATCGGGCGGTCAGCTACACCGACCTGGTGACCGTCGCCAACATCGCACATCGGTCGATCGACCAGGTACTCCACGCAAGCTGATCGTCGATCACGCTCCGACCGCCAAGGCCAAGGCGCCGGTAGCTTCAGCGAACCATCGGTATCACTTGTTCGCAAAACAGCTCGAGTTGCCTCACCTCGTCGCGCAGCGGCCAGACGAACAACCGCTGGGCGCCCGCGTCTGCGAAACGCCGTGAGTCGCTCGGCGCACACCTCGGCTGGGCCGATCGGTAACGAAAGCGAACGCAGCTCATCCACAGGCCGGTTGAGCAGCGGGGCGAGCACATCAGCGAGCATGCGCTCGGCGCGGCGAGGGTCTTCGGTGACGTACATCCACGCCGTCGCGATGGCGTTTGGGACAGGTTCCCTGCCCTCCTTGACCAGCGCTTCTGCCAGGCGTGTGAGACCTTCGCCGAACCGCTCGGGGGTGGTGTTGTAGGCGGACGCGAGCCAGCCGTCTCCGGTGCGCGCAACCCGCCGCAGGCCGGCCGGTGAGCCCCAAGTGGCGACCCAGATCGGCGGTGTCGGCAGCTGCACCGGCTGTGGCTCGAGATCGATCCCGCCAGACGAGTAGAACGCGCCCTCGAAGGCCTGATCGCCTGCGAGCACGGCGCGCAGCATGGGAATGGACCTCACCGAAGCGGGGCCATCGCTCGTCGAAGGAGATGCCGGCCGCCGCATAGTCGCGGGCCGACGATCCCGGGCCCACGCCAATCACCAGACGACCATGCGACAGGATGTCGATCGTGGCAAGCGTCTTTGCGAGCTGCACCGGGCCACGGATCACCGGCAGGCTCACGGTGGTCGCGAGCGTCATGTCCCGCGACTCCTCGATCACCGCGGCAAGTGCGGTCGGGCCATCGAGCCATGGCCTCGAGAAGAGCAGATGGTCGTTCGCACACAGGTAGCGGAAGCCGAGGCCCGCTGCGGTTTGGGCGTAAGCCTTGAGTCCGGGGAGCGAGGCTCGTGCGCCGAAGTCGATCAGCGGCAGATGCGCGCCGAAGTCCACCTGCGCCAGCCTATCTGTTGTGTCCGCCCCCCGAGGGGAGCGGACACAACATCATGATCGGCTAGCCGCGGTTTACTGAGCGAATCGTGCGAAGTGCGCGACGTTGACGCCGGCGACCCGGGTGAACTCACCGCCGATTGCGACTCGGTTGTTGGAGGCGTCGAGCGCCTCAATACCGAGGTTGGTGTTGACGGAGGGAGCCCAGGGGTAGAGCGGCTGGCCGGTGGCTGCGTCGACAGCGGTGAGCTTGTCGCGTGCAGCCGAGCCGGGAATGCCGGCACAAACGAAGTTGCTGCCGGGGATGGGGCCGCAGTAGTCGCTGTAGTGGCCGCCGATGTAGAGGACACCATCGGTGACTCCGAGGCCGGTCACGTTGCCGTTGAAGCCCGCGACGTAGTTGAGCGCCCGGTCTCGATGTTCCAGGACATGGCCTCCCCGCCGTTGCCGGTGCCGGCGCCGTACAGCGTCGAGCCGTCCTGCGCGAACGTGCAGCAGCTGGAACTGCCGGAACGTCTGGAGGTCACTGGTGTGCCAGGCCCACGGGAGCGACGCTCCGGTGGTGGAATCGACCGCGCCGACACCGAGGTTGGTGGCGTTGGGGTCGCCCGGCGCCCCGCTGTTGAGCCGGTTGAAGAACCCACCCAGGATGACCCGGGTTCCGCTGGCGTTGACGGCGATGGTGCGAACCTCTGGGCTTGTCCCCAGCGAGTTGGAGATCACCGGTGCCCAGGCCGTGTTGAGTGCGCCGGTGCCCGCGTTCACTTTCGCGGCGTACCGTCGCGGCGTCGTGAACGCACCGCCGACGTACAGATCGCTGCCGTAGACGGCCAGCGCCGCGCACCGCTTTGTTCGGGCGAAGCGAGTTGGCGAACCCTGGTGATCGGCGCGCCATTGGTGCCGTTGACCTCGACCAAGTTCTTGTGGGTCGCACCGCCGGACGGTCGTAAACGTGCCGCCGATATAGATGTTTCCGCCACTCGCGGCCAGCGCGTACACGTTGCCGTTCACGTTCGGGTTCCACGGCAAGCAGCGCGCCGGTGGTCATGTCACCGCCGCGACGTGGTTGCGGGTCACCGTGGCTGCCCCCGTTTGCAGACGTCATTCCGGTGAACTGGCCACCCATATAGGCGGTGTTGCCGACGATGATGATCTTCCGTACCGTGCCGTTGGGCTGATAACCCACCAACGGCGTATTTCGCACCACCGCCGCATCTGCGACAGCCGCAACGGCCAAACTCGCAATGACGGCCGCTGCGAGCAGCGACCGTCTCCTGCTAAAGCCTCTCACCGGGAGCCTCCCGTTTGCTGATCAACCCCACTCGACCCAGCGTCGAGCAGACTTAACCAGTTATCCACCCGAACACCAATAGACGCAAGTCCAGTGGATCACGTGACAATAATGCCGAGTGTCACAGGAGTTTGCGCGGGTGGACGCTGCGGGCCGACGAAATGGCGAGGGCAGGAATCGAACCAGCGACACCGCGATTTTCAGTCGCGTGCTCTACCAACTGAGCTACCTCGCCCGCGGCGACAGTCTACCCGGCAGTGAATAATGGTGCCAGGCACCAATTATTGCACGAGGAAAAGCGGCCTCCGGGACGGTGATACCGCTCCGCGAAGACCGCTTTCGTGGTTCGAAGTACAGCACTTCCGACCTATAAATCAAGCGATTCTTCGTCGACCTCCGGTTCCAGCTCAACCCCCAGCCGATCGCCCACCGAAACGGCCGTGAGCTCTGCCGCATTGCCGCGGTTGATGGCCACCGACAGCAGCCCCGCGGCGTCCTCGAACATCACGATCTCACCGTGGTCGACGTCGGCGAAGGTCTCGGCACAGCGCGCGTAGTAGCGGTCATCACCGTCCACGATCTCGGCCAGCGCGCCCGGGCACGAACAGCCCGCCCAGCTCGGCCGGCGAGACGGCCAGCTGGATATTGCCGTACTGGTCGATGTACTGCACCTCGGCCTCGAGCAGGCTTCCGATCAGCTTGTGACCAGGGTCGTCGCGACGGACGAGGTCGTCGGGATCAAGCGCCGGGCCCAAGTCGCCATGGCGACACCGGCCGCCAGATGGGCCGCCGCCGGGGCGAACACGTCGCGGCCGTGGAAGGTACGCGAGACCGGGTGCAGCATGTGCGCCTGGCTCTGGATGTCGACCGCCTCGACCACTCCACCGCAGGCCTCCGCGGCCGGCACCAGCAGGCCGTTGTCGGGCCCAACGAACAGCCGTCCGTCGCCGCTTCGCAGGGCGATCGCCCGCCGCTGCGAGCCGACCCCGGGATCGACCACCGCCAGGTGCACTCCGACCGGCAGGTAGCGGATCGCACCGGCCAGCAGCCGCGCGCCCTGGCCGACAGCCTGCGGCCGGATGCCGTGGGTGATGTGGATCACGCGCGCATCCGGGCAGATCGAGTTGATCACGCCGTGGCAGGTACCCACGAAGTCGTCGGTCAATCCAAAGTCCGACAGGAACGTGACGAACGGGACGGTGGTGGGCTCGCTGCTCACAGCCCCACTCTACCGGCGTGAATAATCGGTGCCTGGCACCAATTATTCACTCGCGAGTCTGAGGACGGCGGCGAGCAGGCCGTCGACGTCGTGGGGGTCGGCCTCGATTACTGGCTCGACGCCGCCCCGGCGCAAGGTGTCGCTGGTGATCGGGCCGATCGAGATCGCCTGCAGCCGCGCCCGCTCCTCCGGCGCCAGTCCACCGAGCACATTGGTGACCGTGGACGAGGCTGTGAACGTGACCCAGTCACAGCTCATCACCGCGGCCGCGTCCACCGGCTCGGCCACGCTTCGGTAGAGCGCCACCTCCGACACCTCGGCGCCGCCCGCCCGCAGGCCGTCGGCCAGCACGGTGCGGGCGCCCTCGGCGGTCGCCACCAGCACCCGCGCGCCGGGCACATCACCGAGCGCTTCCTCCAGCCCCTCCTGGGTGGCCGCCTTCGGCACCACGTCCGGCTCGATCCCCCGCGCGCGTGCGGCCTCCGCGGTGGCCCGGCCGACAACCGCCACCTTCACGCCGGCCAGACGCCGCACATCTCCGGCCAGCAGCTGCTCGACTCCGTTGGCGCTGGTCAGGCAGATGATGTCGAAGCCAGCCGGGTCAAACGGCGGATGGTCGATCGTCTCGATCCGAATCGCCGGCGCCTCGACCACGGCCGCCCCCAACTCGGTCAGCGCCGCGGCCAGGCTCGAGGCCTGGGCGCGGGCGCGGGTGACTGCGATCCGGCGGCCAAACAGCGGCCGGCGCTCGAACCAGGCGATCTGGTCGTGCAACTCGGCAACCGCCCCCACCACGATGATCGCCGGCGGCAGGCAAGTCGGCTGCGGCTGCGGCAATCGCCTCCAGCGGTGCGGCGACGGTGCGCTGGGTGGGCAGCGTCCCCTGCGAGACGACCGCGGCAGGTGTGGCAGCCGGCAGGCCGCTTTCGATCAGCCGCTCTGCGATCCGGCCGAGCGACCGCACGCCCATCAGAAACACCAGCGTGCCCGGGGTCGCCGCCAAGCCCGCCCAGTCGATGCTCGGACTCGGGCCGGTTGGGGTCCTCGTGGCCGGTCACCACCGTCACCTGGGCGGCAAGGCCGCGATGGGTCACCGGAATCCCGGCGTAGGCCGGCACCGCGTGGGCCGACGACACGCCCGGCACCACCTCGAACTCGAGCCCGGCGGCGCGCAGCGCCAGCGCCTCCTCGCCGCCGCGGCCGAAGATGAACGGGTCGCCGCCCTTCAGCCGCACCACGCACTCACAGCGGCCGCCCAGCTCGACCAGAAGCGCGTTGATCTCGTCCTGGCTGAGCGCGTGTGATCCCGCCCGCTTGCCGGCGTAGTGGAGCTCCGCGGCAGGCGCGGCCGTCGCCACCACTCGGGGATCCACCAGGGCGTCGTAGACCAGCGCATCGCAGCGCTGCAAGAGCTCGCGGGCACGCACGGTGACCAGGCCGGGATCGCCCGGGCCGGCTCCGACCAGGTAGACGGTCACGACGCCCACCCACGATCGCAGCTGCAAGGCGCCCCCGTCGTCATACCAGGCGTAGGCCGCCACCGGCACGGTGCAGCCGCCGCCGAGCATCAACACCCGGGCCCGCTCCATCTCGAGCTGCGCGTGGCTGGGAGCGTGGTCGATGGCCGCCACCAGCTGCTCGTCCCCGGCCCGTACCTGCACCGCCAGCGCACCCTGCCCGGCCTCGGGCACGAACGTGTGCGGGTCGAGCGTGAACCCGATCCGCGCTTCCAGGCCCAACCGGATCAGGCCGGCAGCGGCCAGCACGATCACGTCGGCCTCACCGGCGTCGAGCTTGCGCAGTCGCGTGTCGACGTTGCCGCGCAGCGGCACCACCTCGAGGTCGGCGCGCAGCTCCGCCAGAAGGCCGGAGCGGCGGGCCGACGACGTCCCCACCCTGGCGCCCGCGGGTATCGCGTCCAGCGAGCGCGTACGGCCCGCAGCAGGCGTCGCGGGGATCGCCCCGCTCGGGCACCGCCGCCAGCACCAGCCCCTCGGGCATCTCACCGGTCAGGTCTTTGGCGCTGTGCACGGCGGCGTCGATCTCGCCGTCCAGCAGCGCCCGCTCGATCTCGCGGGTGAACACCCCGCGGCCGTCGCCGATCTGGTCGAAGCGGGCGTCCTTGTCACGATCGCCGGCGGTCGAGATCGGCACGATCTCGGCGCCGCCGAGCAGATCGGCCACCAGTCGGGCCTGCGCCAGCGCCAGCGCGCTGGCGCGGCTGCCAAGCCTCATGCCGAGGTTCGGTCGAGACCGAACAGCTCGGTCACCGCCTGCGCATACGTCTGGGAGTCGCTGTCGGCAGCGGCCTGCTTCAGCCGCACCGTGGGTCGATGCAGGAGCTTGGCCAGCATCGAGCGGGTGACCGCGTCGAGTCGCGCCCGATCGGCCGGTGTCAGCCCCTCCCAGCGGCCCTCGGCGCGCTCCAGCTCGGCCACGCGGATCTGCTCGGCGAGGGCCCGCAGCGAGGTGATCGCCGGCACCACTTCGAGCGCCGCCAGCCACCGCCTGAACTCGCCCGACTGCTCCAGCACGATCTCTCGGGCGGGCGCGTACTCGCCCTCGCGCAGCGCGATGTTTCGCCGCACCGCCTCCTCCAGCTCGTCGATGTTGATGACGCTGGCGCCCTCCACGTCGGCGATCCGCGGATCGATGTCACGCGGCAGGGCAAGGTCGATGAACACTCGCCGCCCCGCCGGGACGCCGTCGGCCACCAGCACCAGGTCGGGCGCCGAGGTGGAGCTGACGACCACGTCGGCTCGGGCCACGGCCGAGCTGAGATCCTCGAACGCCACCGACTCGCCGCCGAATCGAGCCGCCAGCGCCGGCCGCTCCCTCGCCGGTGCGGTTGGCGAAGATGAAGCGCTGCACCCCTCGGGCCGAGAGGTTGACGGCCGTCAGCTGCGCGATCTTGCCGGCCCCGATCACGAGCGCCGTGACATCTCCCAGGCCGTCCAGGCGCTGGCGCGCGACGTCGGCCGCGACCGACGCCACCGATGCGCCACCGGCGCCGATCGAGGTCTCGCTGCGGATCCGCTTGCCGGCAACGATCGCCTCGTCGAACAAGCGGTTGGTGACCGCGCCGGTCGACCCGCTGCCGGCGGCGCCTGCGTGGGCCTCGCGAATCTGGGACAGGATCTGGGCCTCGCCGGGGACCAGCGAGTCGAGCCCGCCGGCGACCGCGAACAGATGCTCGGCCACACCCACGCCGGTGTGCACGTACAGCATCTCGTCGATCGGATGGGGCGCGCCGGCTGCATAGGCGCCCAGCCGCTCCATCGCGGCCGCCCGCATCGCCTGCTCGTCGGTGCCGACCATGTACAGCTCGCAGCGGTTGCAGGTCGAGAGCCCGACCGCCTCGGCCACCGCCTCGTGGCGCATCAACGACTCGACCAGGCCGCCGCCGTGATCCTCGGAGGCCAGCCGCTCCCGCACCTCGATGGGGGCGTGGCGGTGATTGGTACCGACCATCACCAGCCGCACGGGAACGCCGATCTCAGGCATCGTCACCCGCCTTGCGACGTTCGAGCGTGCCGACGATGTCGTCCAGCTGCCGTTCCAGCCGGCCGAGCTTCGAATTCAGGATGACGACGTAGGCGAGAGTCACGATCCACACCAAACCGTACACCGCCGCGACGTATTTGATTGTGGTGATGTCGACCGTCTCGGCAAGGGTCACGCCGGCTCCTCGACCAGCCGCTTGATCCGGGCGACCCGCTCGTCCAGCCGCTTGCCGCGCAGCTCCACCTGGTACATCGCGAACGCCAGCGAGAGCATCGCGGCGAAGCTCACCAGGAAGGTGGCGAGCATCGAGTTGTCCATATTGGCGCCGTTGTGAGTGAAGGTGATGGGGTGAATGATGTCCTGCCCGAGGTGAACCGCCAGCACGCTGACCGGCACCAACCCGATGCCCAGCAGTGCATACACCGCCGAGTACCGCGCCCGCCGCTCTCCCGGCTCGACCGAGAACCGCAGCATGAAGTACGCGCAGTAGTACAGGAAGATGATCATGAACGTGTTCAGCTCGGTGCTGCTCCAGTCCCACCAGGTGCCCCACGACACCCGCGCCCAGATCGAGCCGGTGACCAGCGTCAGCGAGCCGAAGACGGTGCCCAGGTGCATAGGCACGTAGCTCCGCAGGTCGAGCGACATGTCGCCGCTTCGCAGGTACCGAGCGGCGTTGACCGCGGCCCACACGAACAGCACGTAGGTGGTCATCGCGATCGGCACGTGGAAGTAGAAGATCCGCTGGGAGAAGCCCTGATCGGCGTCGCTGGGGACGTAGAAGAAGATCATCGCGAGCGCCGCCACCATCAGCACCATCGCCACCACGGGGGCGATGGTCGCGCGGTCAAATCGGGCGCCGTTCGGCGTGGTCGCCTGGAGTTCCAAACCCACCTCAATCCTCCACGATGAACTCGAACAGTGCCCACCCCAGGAGCGCGAAGATCGTATCATAGAAGCCCAGAAATGCGAGCCGTTTGACGATGTAAAATCGTCTGTTTGCAGGGAAATCGTGTGCACGCGTGAGCGTCGAAGCCACGATCACAAGCGGGATCGCAAAGGGCAGGAAGAGCACCGGCACCAGCACCTCGCGGTTGCGCGCGGCGATGCCCAGGCCGGCCAGCAGCGAGCCCAGCGCGGCGATGCCGATGTCGGCCAGAGCGAGGGCGGCGATCAGCACCGGCATCGACGGGCCCCGCCCCGACTGCAGGAAGAACAGCCAAAACGCCGGCACCGCCACCACCTGCACCGCCAGCATGAACACGAGGAACGAGATCGACCGTGCCGCCCACAGGGTGGCCCGATCCACCGGCGAGGCCAAGCAGCCCGTCCCAGACGCGGCCCTCGCGCTCGGCCGCGAACGATCGGGTCAGCCCCAGCATGGCGGTGAACACCGTGGCGATCCACAGCACGCCCACCGCCGCGCGGGTGCCGCCGGCCAGCGACTGACCGCCCAGGCCGAAGCGAAACAGCACGAACGCGGCTAGCACGAACACCACCATCGCCAGCACCACCTCGCGGCCACGCAGCTCCAGCACCAGGTCCTTGCGCACCAGCGCCACCAGCGCCCGCCGGTTCACGCCGCCACCTTCCCGCCGGCGACCGCGATCCGGCGGCTCGCGAACCGCGCGAACCGCTCCGGCTCGTGGGTGGCGATCACCGCGTCCGCGCCGCGGTGACGCTCCAGCAGCTCGCCAGCAGCACGGCGTGGCCGTCGGCGTCGAGACCCGCGGTGGGCTCGTCCAGCAACAGCAGCTCGGGGTCGTGCAGGGTGGCCCGCGCGATCGCCAGCCGAGCCAGCATCCCGCGCGAGAACTCGGCCGCCTGATCATCGCCGCGCTCACCCAGCCCGACCAGCTCGAGCGCATCGGTGATGCCGTCGGTGCCGACGTTGTAGAGGGCGGCGTACAGCTCCAGATTCTCGCGGGCCGAGAGCCCCGGGTAGACGAGCGGGTCGTGCGCGATGTAGCCGATGCCGGGCGGGCCAGCATCGCCTTGGAGGGAAGCGGGTGGCCGGCTACCGACACCTCGCCCTCGGACGGGCGCAGCACCGTCGCCAGAACTCGCAGAAGCGTGGTCTTGCCCGCGCCGTTGGCGCCGGTGACGACCACCGTCTCTCCGCGCGGCGACCTCCAGATCGACACCCGCCAGCGCGCGGCGCTCCCCGAAGCGCCGCACCAGACCGGCGCAGCGGATCAGGGGCTCAGACGACGGCATCGAGCAGCACACCGGCCAGGAACACGACCGCGATCACGCCGTTCATGGTCAGAAAGGCCATGTCGACGCGACTGAGGTCGTCCTCGCTCACGATCGCGTTCTCGTAGGTGAGAAGCCCCGCGATCACCGCCACTCCCAGGTAGTAGAGGGGCCCGAGCCCCAGGCTCAGGCCGAGCCACACCAACAGCACCACCGAGATCAGATGCGCCGCCCGCGTGATCAGCAAGGCCCGCCCCACGCCGAACCGCAGCGGCACCGAGTTGAGTCCCTGAGCGCGATCGATCTCGAGATCCATGGTCGCATAGATGATGTCGAAGCCGGCGATCCACAGGGCGACCGCGCCGCCCAGCAGGAACGGGTCGAGGCCGAGGTGGTTGGTGACCGCGATCCACCCGCCCAGCGGCGCCAGCCCGTCCACCGCGCCCAGAAAGAAGTGGCAGGTCCAGGTGAACCGCTTGAGATACGGGTAGATCACAAACCCGATCACCGGGATCGGCCACAGCACGTGGGTGAGCGACGGCAGCTGCCACACCGCGATCAGGAAGACGGCCAGCGAGACTGCCGCGAAGCCCAGCACCTGGCCGCGATTGAGCAGCCCTGAGGGGATCTCGCGGCGGGCGGTACGCGGGTTGCGGGCGTCGATCTCGGCGTCGATCAGGCGGTTCAGCGCCATCGCCAGGCTGCGGGCGCCGACCATCGCCACGGTGATCCAAAACAGCGTGGCAAACGGCGGGATGCCGGCCTCGGCCAGGATCGCCGCGGAGTAGGCGTAGGGCAGCGCGAACACCGAGTGCTCGATCTTGACCAGCGAGGCGAAGCGGCGGGCGTAGACGGCGGTGGCGGTCAATGGTCGGTCGGTTCCTGGGCCAGCAGCGCCAGCCCGTGGGCCAGCGCCGGGGCGATCACGTCGAAGCACTCGCCGCAGGCCCGTGGGCTGCCGGGCATGTTCACGATCAGCGTCGAGCCGACGATCCCGCTGCGGCCGCGGGCGAGCATGCCGTGGGGGGAGATCCCGATCGAGAACGCCCGCATGGCCTCGTCCAGGCCCGGTGTCGGCCGCTCGACCACGTCGGCGGTGGCCTCGGGCGTCACGTCGCGGGGCGCGAAGCCTGTCCCGCCGGTGGTCACCACCAGATCGGCCGCGGCGGCCAGCTCGCGCAGCGCTGCCGAGATCTGGTCGCGCTCGTCGGGCACGACCCGTCGCTCCACCACCTCGAATCCTCCCGCTGCAAGCCGCTCGGCCAGCACCTCGCCGCTCTTGTCCTCACGCACGCCGTGGCTGACCCCGTCGGACACCGTCAGCACCGACGACCTCATGGCTGGTCGCGGCGCCAGTGGCCGCTCTTACCGCCGGTCTTTTCGACCAACTCCGCCGAGGCGATCGAGATCGACGGATCGAGGCCCTTGGTCATGTCGTACACGGTCAGCGCAGCCGCCATCACGGCGGTCAGCGCCTCCATCTCGACCCCGGTCTGGGCGGTGGTCTCGGCGGTGGCGGTCACCACCACCCCGTCGTCTTCCAGCTCGAGCAGCACATCCACCTTGGAGAGCGGCAGCGGATGGCACAGCGGGACGATGTCGGGGGTGTGCTTGGCCGCCATGATCCCGGCCACCTGGGCGACCGCCAGCACGTCGCCCTTGGGCAGGGTGCGCGCCGCGATCCGCTCGAGCACGGCTGCGGGCACCAGCACACGCCCGCGTGCGGTGGCCGTGCGGCGGGTGACCGGCTTGTCGCCCACATCGATCATGCGGATCTCGCTCACTGCGAGGGAAGTTACCGAAAACCGGTGTGCGGCGGCCTCACGCCAGGTTCTTGAGGTCGGCCAGCTGGGTGTCGATCCAGCGCTTGATGTCGTGCTCGCGCACCTGTGTGCGGATCCCCTCGATGCGCGTGTGCCGCTCTTCGGCGGGCATCTCCAATGCGGCGTAGATGGCGTCCGCCTGCTCCTGGATGTCGAACGGATTTACCACCAGGGCGTAATCCTTGAGCTCGCCGTAGGCGCCGGCGTTCTCGGACAGGATCAACACCCCGTCGCGCTCGTTGACCAGCGGCGCCTCCTTGGCGATCAGGTTCATGCCGTCGAAGATCGCGTTTACCAGCAGCACGTCGTAGTGCTTGTAGGCGGCCACGGCTTCGGGAAAGTTGTCGGACACGCGCAGGTCGATCGGCTGCCACATGCCGGTCATGTAGTGGCGATCGTTGACCTCGCGCGACACCCGCTGGATGGCACCGACGTACTCCGCATACTCCGGGATCTCGGGCCGCGAAGGGTCGAGCAACGCCAACATCGTCACCCGACCGCGCCACTCGGGGTGGTCGAGCAGGAACAGGTCGAACGCCCGGAATCCGCGCACGATGTTCTTGGACGGGTCGGTACGATCGACTCGCAGCAACAGCTTCTCGGGTCGCGCCTCCAGCACCCGCGGCTCCGAGGCGATCACCGCCGGGCTGGCCGCCAGCCGCTCGAACTCCGCCGGGTCGACCGAGATCGGATAGGCCCGCACCTGCACGGTGCGCCCCCGGTAGTGGACGGTGGCCGCTCGACGATCGACCTCGGCATCGGTGAACGCCTCCACGCACTCCAGGAACGAGTGCACGTATCGAGGGGTGTGCATGCCGACGATGTCGCACGCCAGCAGCGACTCGTGGATGGCGGTGCGGATGTCCAGCGGCAGCACCCGCCAGTAGTCGGGCTGGGGCCAGGGGATGTGGGTGAAGTGCTGAAGCACCGCCTCGGGCACGTGCTCGCGCACCCGCTGAGGCACCATGAACAGCTGGTAGTCGTGGATCATCACCGGCGCGGGGGAGCGCCTCAGCTCCTCGATCACGGCATCGGCGAAGCGGTCGTTGACCGGCACGTATCCGGCCTCCCAGGCCAGCCGCACGTTACGGTCGACCGACGGCTCCAGCGCGAGCCCCCACAGGTAGTGCTGGATGAACCAGAGCGTGGGGTTGGCAAAGACGTTGTAGTAGCGGTCGTATTCCTCCCGGTCGTGTTCGACCAGCCGCAGGGTGAGGTCGTCCAGGTGAATCGGCCCGGCCGCGGCCGCCTCGGCGTCCTCGTCCGAGAGCGCGCTGGCGATCCAGGTCAGCGGATGGGTGCCGGCCAGCGCCGAAAGTGCCGTCACCAGCCCTCCCCCACCGCGCTTGTACACCAGCCCGCCGGATGCATCCCGCAGGTATCGAACCGGCCCGCGATTGGAGACGATCAGAAGTGCGTCAGATTGCATTTCGCGATCGGCCTCATTTCGTCGGGGTTCTAGGCGCCACCCTCCACCACGTCCAGATCCACCTGCTCACCGTCCAGCAGGTGCATCAATGCGAGCCAGTCGCGCACGAGTCGGGGCGTCAGGAAGTGGCGGCGCACATGTTCCTTTCCCCGCCGGCCCATTTCGCGAGCGTGCGCCGCGTCGGCGAGCACCTCGAGCGTGCGCTCGGCGCACTCCCCGGAGGAGGATACGAGATAGCCGGTTTCGCCGTCGACGATCTGGCTGACGATCCCGCCGACCGCGCCACCGATGGTCGGCCGGCCCTTCCACAGCGCCTCCGACACGGTCAGGCCGAACCCTTCGCGAATCGACTTCTGGATGCACACGTCCGACTGCACCTGGAAGGCGTTGACTTCGACCGCGCCCACGTTGTTCAGGTTCGAGAACATGTGGATGTCGGGATCGTCCTGGCAGTACTCCTGCGTCTGGTTCCAGAACTCCCAGCCCTCGGGATCGTCATGGGCCATCGATCCGACCAGGGCGAGCTGCACGCCGGTGTGCTCGCGCTTGACCTCGCGGTAGGCGTCGATCACGCCCTTGGGGTCCTTCCACGGGTCGAACCGCGACACCTGCAGCATCAGCGGCCGGGCGGGATCGATCCCGAACTGATCGACGATGTAGGCGGCGTCTTCCTGGGCCAGGGCCATGTTCTTGGGGGCGAGCGGATCGATCGCCGGCGGCCACACCACCGCCCTGCGCAGGTGCGCCTCGGCGGGGATGTACTCGTGCATGTGAAAGATCGCGGCGTCGTAGTTGCCCAACGACGGCGCCAGGAAGCCGAGCACCTCGGGGTTGGGTGACGACAGGTCGATATGGCAGCGCCACACCCACTTGGGACGGGAGCTCTGGACCATGTCGCGGATCATGGCCGGCTGGGGATCGTGCACCACGATCATGTCCCACTCGTCGGCGTCTTCCAGCGCGTCGGCGTTCAGTTGGTTGTACCGCACGAATACCTCGCGCTGATCGTCGGTGAGGCCGCGGGGGTCGCCCTGCAGCCCGTTGTGGATCGTCTTGGTGACGTCGAAGAACTCGTCGCGGCCTTCGATCACCCGCCACTCGGCATCGATGCCGACGTCGTTCAGCAGCGGCAGCAGCGTGTACTGGATCTCGGCCACGCCACCGCCGAAGGCGGTCGCCGACAGGTGCAGCATCCGCCGGCCGCGCAAGGGCTCGGCCAGAGTCTTGATCTCGTCAGCCATGCTGGCGCCGATGAGCGAGCGATAGTCGGCAAGCGACTTGTGACCGACATTGATCCTCTGCATCGGGCGGAGGTTACCGCAGGGAAGGCTCTGAGCCACTAGGTAGTGACAGGACGAACTCGGTGTGTCCCTCAGCCGATTCGACGCTGAGTGTCCCGTCCATGCGCTGCGCCAGCTCGCGGGCGATGGCCAGGCCCAGCCCGGTGCCGGTGGCGGTGGTGCCGGCGCCCCGATAGAAGCGGTCGAACAGGTGCGGGCGGGCCTCCTCCGAAATACCGGGACCGTCGTCGGAGACAGTCAAGGTGACGAAACCGTTGTCGGCACCGGTCAGCACCCGTACGTTGGTGCCGCGGGGGTTGTGGCGGATCGCGTTATCGACCAGCACCCGGCCGATCTGCTGCACCCGCTGCTCGTCGCCGATGCCTTCGGCGGCGACGCTCTCTCGGGCCAGCACCACCCGGCTGCCGTGGCGCGAGGCGAGGCCGCGGAACTCTCGCACCAGCGTGCGGGCGGTGGAAGCAAGGTCGAGCGGCTCCTGCTCGATCGAGACGGCACCGGAGTCGAGCCGGGACAGATCGAGCAGGTCGGTGGCGAGCTTGGTCAGCCGGGTCACCTGGGCGCGCATGGTGTCGAGGAACTCATCGCGAGTGGCGGCGTCGATGTCGTCGCTTTCCAGCAGCTCGAGGAAACCGGCCAGTGAGAACAGCGGCGTGCGCAGCTCGTGCGACGCGTTGGCGATGAAGTCCTTGCGGGCGCGATCGACCTGCGCCAGCCTGCTCTGCATCAGGTCAAATGACCGCGCCAGCCGGCCCAGCTCGTCGGCCGCCTCATCGCCGATGGGCTGGTCGAACTGGCCCGATGCGACCCGGCTGGCCGCGGCTTCGAGCCGCGCCAACCGCCGCGAGATCGCAACCGCCGCCGTCCACCCGACCAGGCCGGCGACCCCGAGCGCCAGCAAGGTGGCGATCAGGAACTGGCGCTCGACCAGGGCGGCGGCGTCGTTGACGTCAGTGATCCGCTGCGACAACAGCACGACGGCGAACGTCGGCTTGCCCGCGGCGTCCGGCCCCGAGGGCATGCGGTACGCGACCCGGATGCGGCCGCCCGAGTTACGGTCTGCGACAGGCGTCTCAGAAGCCAGCGCGGACCGGATGATGGGGCTCTTGGGCCCGATCGGGGCGGGGTTGTCGAGGTGGTTGTAGAAGAACTGTCGCTGGCCGTTGAACTCGCAGAACACGCTCAGCTGTGAGCTCGCGACCCCCGCCATCTGGCGCAGCCCCGACTCGGTAACATTGAAACAGCCTTTGGCGAACATCGCCATGCGCTTGTCACTCTGCTGCTGACGTCCCGCGATGGTTTGCAGCCGCCCCAGCCGGTCGGAGATCAGGTCGGCGCGGAGGCTGGGGACGACGTACAGGAACAGCACACCCATGGCGGTCGCCACGACCGTCACGAACACGACGATCAGCCGCACCCGCAGCGAGCGCAGCGGGTTCATAATGATGGTTGATTCCGACTTGGCGCGCCCCTGGTCGCTGTCCGCCGGTTGCAGCCCGTGACTGCACCGGCGGAGCTTCGCTGCGGCTGCGAACCGTCGCTGGGGTTCGTCCTCGGTCGCACCCGTGCCTCAGGGCACGAGTGCTCCCTGCGTCCTGCCCCAGCTCGGTTCTCGCTCGCCCAGGCACCCGCCAATTCGGAACCAACCATCTAACCGTCCCGGAAGCGGTACCCGACTCCGCGCACCGTGAAGATGTAGGTGGGATCGCTGGGATCGGCTTCGATCTTCTCGCGCAGGTGGCGAATATGCACGTCGATCGTGCGCGGCTCGCGGTAGGCCGAGTCGCCCCACACCGTCTCGAGCAGCGCCTGGCGGGTGTAGACGCGGCCGGGATGTGTGGCCAGCGTGCGCAGCACCTCGAACTCGACGTAGGTCAGCTGCACCGGCCGGCCGGCGACGGTCAGGCTGCGTTTGGCCGGATTGATCAGCAGGCCGTCGGCCTCGACGCGTGGGCTCGGCACCGGCGCCCAGCTCGGCCAGCAGGCTGGCCCGCCGCAGCACCGCCCGGATCCGGCTGCGGAACTCGCGAATCGAAAACGGCTTGGTGATGTAGTCGTCGGCGCCCAGCTCGAGGCCGAGCACCTTGTCCACCTCGTCGTCGCGCGCGGTCAGCATGATGATCGGCACCGCCGAGGACGTACGCAGCCGCCGGCACACCTCCAGGCCGTCCAGCCTGGGGAGCATCACGTCCAGCACCACCAGGTCGACCGCGCGCTCGGCAAACCGCATCAGCGCCTCCTCGCCGTCACGCGCCTGCACCACCGTGTACCCCTCGCGCTCGAGCGGGTAGGTGAGCAGCTTCTGGATCGACTCCTCGTCGTCGACGAGCATGATGGTTGCGGACTCGGGCACTGTGTTTCACATGGTAATGCCGCCCGTTGCCGACCGCCTGCGGCAAGCGGCGTGTGCTATAACGGCCGCCGCCATGGCGACACCCAACCCGCACCCCAACCGTGGGCGGCGTGAACTGGTCTCCTGGCGGCTTTACCGGGCGCTCACCGGCGTGGCTCTGCTGGCCCTGGTACTCGCCGCACTGGCGGTGCAGCACCCCGACGCCCCCTCACCACCCGACCAGCCGGTGACGGTCAGCGGTGCCTCCGTGATCAGCGCAGCCCAGGAGCAGAGCACCGCCGAGCACACTGCTGCGGGCGGGTGCTGCGCAGCCGGCAGCGCGGGTGAGTTGGCCGGCGCCACGGACATGTCCGAGAAGCTCACCAACTTCGATCCCAAGCCGGAACTGGTGCAGTTCGCGTCCAACCTGGCCTGGCGGTCGCAGCCGGTGCCGATGATCAACGTGATCGCCTATAAGCCCGGCTCCCAGGCCGGGATCATCGCCGTCGATCGCCCATCGCGACGGGGGTGGGGTGCAGCCGCCGATCGGATCGGGCCTGCTGGTGGCGCTGGGCAAGGCGCTCAATCCGCTGAAGCTGCGCCGCGGGGTGGTTTTGGTGTCGACGGACGGCGGCACCACCGGTGGTCAGGGCGCCGACCAGTTCGCCCGCACATGGCCGAAGGCCGACCAGATCGTGTCTGCGATCACGATCGATTCGATCGCCGGGACCGCCGGGGGCGACCCTTCGGTTGGCAACCCGCACGGTGACACCGCGGGGCACGTCCCCGACGCTGGTCGCAGCGTTGCGCCAGTCGACCGCGCTGGTCGGCGGCGCCGACCCTGACCTGCCCGAGCACCATCAACCAGCTGACGGGATATGCGATTCCGTACGCGCCCACCGAGCAGAGCCCGCTGCTGGCCCACCAGGTGCCGGCCGTCAGCGTGAGCGCCGGGGGCGGGCCGACGCCACAGCTGTTCAAGCAGGTGAACTCCAAGCAGGTCAGCCAGGCGGCGTCGGCGATCGCGACCCTGGTGGTGACGCTCGATACCGCCCCCTCAATCGATCGCGGCGGGCCGCCGGTGGTGTTTGCCGGCGTCAGCGTGGTTCGTGGATGGCTGCTCGAGCTGGCGCTGATGCTGCTGTTGCTGCCCTGCCTGGCATGCGTGCTGGTGCTGGTGGGCAAGGCCCGCCGCCGCCGGGTGTCGCTGGCCCCCGGGATGTGGGCGCTGGGCTGGCGGCTCAGCACGTGGCTGGTGGGCCTGCTCACCATCTGGCTGCTGACGCTCGCGCCGGGAGACCTACTGCCGTCGATCTCGGCTCCACCGCTGCCGTATCGCACCGGCGTCACCACATCCGGGATCGTGGTCGTGATCCTGGTCACCGCCGCGTACTGGCGATTCGTGTCCGGGCCGCGGCTGCGCGGTTCCGCGGCCTCCGGAGGCGACCGCACGATTGGTCTTACCACTGGGCTGTTGGGCCTGATGCTGGCGGGCGTGCTGCTCGCGGCGATCAACCCGTACATGTTGATCGTGATCCTGCCCGCTGCGCACGCCTGGCTGTGGATCGCGGTTGCCGCGCGAGCGGGGCGGCGGGGAATGGCGCTGCCGTACGTGCTCGGATTCCTGGGCTTGGTGCTGGTACTCGGCGAGCTGTGGTTCGGCCAGGATCTGGGGTCGCAGACGCCGCGAGCGGTGCTGGCGATGACCGCCAGCGGATACCTGTCCCCCGCCGTCACCTTCTGCATCGCCATCGCAGGCGCCGCCGCGTGCCAGATCGGAGCCCTGGTCATGGGCCGCTACGCCCCCGTGAATAACGGTGCCAGGCACCGTTATTCACGTCCGTAGCCACTTAGGCTCCGCGGAACTCGGCCCAGATCGTCTCGCGCTGCTGCAGGCCGGTCGGTGTGGTGCGGAGCACCTGGTAGTTCGACAGGATGTCATCGCCGAACACCACCAGCGGATCTTTGGCGAGCGATGCCGGTTTCACCAGCGGAAACGAGGCCGGCGTTCCCACCTCGTAGGCGTTGTGCTCCATCTCCCGAGCGTTGACGGCGGGCGTCAGCATGTAGTTGATCCAGGCGTGCGCGGCGTGGGGATCGGGCGCCGAGGCCGCGATCGCCCAGCTGTCGATCCAGATCTCCGAGGTGTCCGGCACAGCGATCTCGATGTCGCCGAAGGCGGCGCGGGCGGCCTGGATCCTCAGGGCATCACCAGAGTAGGCGATGCCCAGATCGATGTTGCCGTCCTGGAACTCGCGGAGATACTCACCGTTGATGGTCGAAACGTACGGACGCACCTGTAGGAGCAGCTGGCGGGCGTCTTCGAGATCGTCCGGATCGTCGGAGTTGATCGAATGACCCAGCGCGATCAGGGCCACGCCGATCACCTCCGCGGCGCTGTCGACGAAGTTCACCTTGAGGCCGCTCGAGTGCGCCAGGAAGTCGAAGAACTGATCCCACTGCTGGAGGTCATCCACGACCCGGTCGGAGCGGCGGGCGAACGTGGTGATGCCCGTGTCCTTGATCACCGAGTAGCGGTTGCCGGGGTCGTAGGAGAGCGTCGTCCAGTGCGGATCGAGGTGCTTGAGGTTGGGGATCAGGCTGTGGTCGAGCTCCGACAGCAGGCCGAGGCCCTTCTCGATGTTGAGGTGGTCGGCGTCGGGCACGATCACGTCGTGCGGCATGCGCCCGCTGGTGAGTTGCTCCAGCAACTGCTCGTTGGAGGTGTAGGAGCTCTCGATCACGCGCACACCGTTGGCCTTCGAGAAGGCGCTCACATTGGCCGGATCGGTGGATCTGGGCCAACTGGCGACGCGCAAGTTGGGCTCGATCTGAGCCGCGGGGATAACCGCGACGCTCGACGCCGCCGCCTCTCCACCGCCGCTGGACCCCGAGCACGCCGCGGCAGTCAGTGCGAGCGCCCCCACACCCAGAAACTGTGCCCGGTTGACCCGCCTGGTCACAGCAGCACGTACTGCACCAGCTCGCCCGCCGCCACCTCACCGTCGCCGTGATCGATGAACGCGATCGCATCGGCGTGGGCTGCGTGGGCGATCAGGTGAGACTCCTGCGCCGACTGGGGGTCCAGCTGCATGCCGTCCGGACCCGGGGCGAGCGTGCAGCGCATGGCGTGATCGCGTTGGCGCAGGCGTTTGACCGGCCGCGCCAGGCGGGCGACCGCCCGCGGGGGCGTTGCCGCGCCCTGCATCCGCATCAGCGCCGGCCGGATGAAGAGCTCGAAGCACACCAGGCTCGACACGGGGTTTCCTGGGACGCCGAAGACGAGCGCGCCGGAGTCGGCCACGCCGAACCACAGCGGCTTGCCCGGCTTGTGCGCCACCCGCCAGAACACCTCCTCCACACCCAGGCCGAGCAGCGCCGGCTTGACGTAGTCGTGCGGACCGACCGAAACGCCGCCCGACGAGATCACAACGTCGGCGCTGAGTGCTGATGCGAGCGCGTCCGAGATCGCCTGGGGATCGTCGCGCACGACCTCGGCCATGGTCATCTCGGCACCGGCGCGGAGCGACTGGGCGGTGACCGCCGTCAGGTTTGACTCATAGATCTGACCCGGCTGGAGCGGCTCACCGGCTGCGACCAGCTCGCTCCCGGTGGCGATCGCCGCAACTCGCGGCCGGCGCGCGAGTTCGAGCTCCCACACCCCTGCCGATGCCAGTGCGGCCAGCGCCGCGGGCGAGAGCACCGCCCCGGCCTCTGCGATCACGTCTCCGGCCGAGACGTCCTCGCCGGCTCGGCGGATGCATGCACCCACGACCGGCGGGGCTGCCACCAGGCCGCCGTCACGCTCCTCGGTCACCTCGATCGGCACGATCGAATCGGCGCCGTCGGGAACCGGTGCGCCGGTGGCGATTCCCGCCGCTGTTCCCGGTGCGAGCGGGATGGGTGGATCGCCGGCTGCGATCCTGGCGGCGATCGGAACAGGCCCGTCGCCGAGCTCGGCGGCGCGCACCGCGTACCCGTCCATCGACGAAGTCGCAAAGGGCGGCAGCGACACCACCGCACGGGCCGGCTGGGCCAGCACCCGACCGACCAGGCCGGGGCCGACCGCAACCCGCTCAGTCGAAAGCGCAGGCGCCCGTTCGAGGATGATCTCGAGAGCTTCGGAAGGACTCAGCATCCAATAAGCCTAGTTGGTGAATAATCGGTGCCTGGCACCAATTATTCACCCCGACGCCCTGAGGTGTATCACTAGGTCGTCGGGGGCGGGTTTGTGCCGCCACCACCACCGGTACCTCCGCCGCCGCCACCGGTGCCACCACCGCCGCCGGAGGCGCCACCACCGCCGCCGTTCTGCTTGCCGCCGGCGCCGGGCTTGTTCGTTCTTGTTCTTGTCGGGCTTGGTGGGCGGCGGGGCCGTGTACAGCGGGAACTGCGACGTGAACGGCTGATACCAATCGGACGGAGCGGGTTGCTCGTAGGCGTGGGGAACGGCGTCGGCGGGAACTCGCGGCTGTGGCCCTCGAACGCCTTCGACATGAAGTCGTGCCAGATCTGGGTGGGATAACCGCCGCCGAACGAGGCGTCGCTGCCGACCGCCGGGATCATCGAGTACGCATCCGAGTCGCCCTCGGGGAAGCCCATCCACACGCAGGTGGTCAGCACCGGCGTGTAGCCGCAGAACCATGCGTCCTGGTGGCTCTCGACCGTGCCGGTCTTGCCCGCGGCCTCGCGGTCACCCAGGTTCGCGGCACCGCCGGTGCAGACTCCCTGCGCGCAGGTGACGTTGTCCTTCAGGATCGAGTTCATCTCGGCGGCGGCCCACGACGGAATCGCGCGCACGCCCGGGGTTCTTGACTGCCGGCGTGGACTCGACCTGCTTGCCGGTGAAGTTCTTGATGCCGGTGATCGCGAGCGGATCGTGGCGGATCCCGCCGGAGGCGAACGTGGCATACGCGCCGGCCATGTTCAGCGGCGAGACCAGGCCGGTGCCCAGGATGTTGGACGGCACCGGCGGCAGGTAGACCTTCTTGGGGATACCCAGGCGGTGGGCCATCGCGACGGTCTCCTCGGGGCCGATGTCGAGGTTGAGACGCGCGAACACGACGTTGATCGAGCCGTCCATGGCGTAGTGCAGGTCGACGTTCCCGCCGCCGCCGGACTCGGCGTTGTACACCGTCCACGTGCAGGACGGCACCGACACCGAGCACAGGTTGTAGACCAGCGGCTGCTGCGTCGAGTACTGCATCGTCTCGGGGTCGATGTGCTGATCCATCATGGCGGCCATCAGCCCGAACGGCTTGAAGCTCGAGCCGGCCTGACGCTGCGCGAAACCGGGGATGTCGAACTTGGCGACCTCGGGATCGGTGGTCGCATCAAACGCCCGGATCGCCCCGGTGCGGGGGTCGATCGACACCAGCGCCGCCGCCGGCCAGCCCGGGTGACCGCCCAGAATGTCGTGCATCGCCGTGTGCGCCGCCCGCTGCAGTCGCGGATCGAGCGTGGTGTGGATCTCGAGCCCGCCCTGATGCAGCGCCTTCCGGCCGTAGTTGTTCTTGACCAGCGTCTGGACGTACTGCACCCAGTACGACTGCTTGCCCGCCGAGCGGGTCGCGCTGGGCGGGTTCAGCTCCAGCTTCTTGTTGATCGAGCCCACGTACTGGCGATGGCTGATGTCCTTGTTGTTGTACATCGCCAGCAGCACGTCGTTTCGGCGCAGCAGCGCCGCATACGGGTGGAGGTTGGGGTTGTAGGTGGTGGGCGACTGCGGCAGGCCCGCAATCATCGCCGCCTGGGTGATGCCGAGATCCTTGCAGTGCTCGGAGAAGTACACCTCGGCCGCGGCCTCGCAGCCGTAGGTGACCCCGCCGTAGGGGACGATGTTGAGATAGGTGGTGAGGATCTTGTCCTTCGACCACTCATCCGCCATCTGCATCGCCAGCCACGCCTCCTTGATCTTGCGGGTGGCGGTGGGGTCGTTGTCGAGATAGAGGTTGCGCACGACCTGCTGCTCGAGCGTGGAGGCGCCCTGGACGACGTGGCCGGCGTTGATGTCGTCGACCGCAGCGCGGAAGATGCCCTCGAAGTCCACCCCGCCGTGCTGGTAGAAGCGCCGGTCCTCGATGTCCACGGTGGCCTTCTTCAGCCACGGCGAGATCTCCGTCGAGGTGACCGGCGTGCGGTTCTCCGGCGAGGGGATCTTGTACAGCAGCGCGCCGTTGGAGGCATAAATCTTGGAGTTGACGCCCGGGTAGTCCGGCGTCATCTTGTTCAGGTCGAGCCCGTCGACCACGCTGTAGGCAGCCACACCGGCGCCGGCCGCGCCGCCCACCGTGAGCGCCACGAACACGATCCCGAGCACGACCAGAAACGATGCGATCAGCGAGCGATTGTGGCGCCGGCGATTGGTGGCGCGGCGCTTGCGGCGGCGAGCGCTGACGATGCCGATGGCGTCGTCGTAGCTGCGGTCGAAGCGGTCACGGTTGCGGGGATCGTCAGGCGTCATGCGCTCAGGTCCTCGGGCTCGGTCAGCAGGCCCTCGGCGAGCAGGCGAGCCAGGCAGCGCTCTCGCAGCCAGCCCGCGGTGCGACGCTCCAGGATGGGGTCATCGACCCACACACCGACGCTGTAGACGGCGCCGTCGACGCCCAGCTCGGCCACCCGCACGACCGGCTGGGGCCGTTCCTCCATGCGGTTGGGAGCGGCTGCGGCCTGCTCGGCCAGCAACTCGCGCACGCGCGCGGGGTCGGCTGTGATGGGCACGGTCAGGCGCACGGTCGCAAGACTCGTGGGGTCGACAATGGTGTTGTTGGTGACACGAGAATTGGCCAATTCATCGTTGGGAATGAGGATTCGTCGATTGTCAGTCGTCCTCAGGCGGGTGTAACTGAGCCCGATGTCCTCGACAATCCCGTCCGCATCGGCCACCGAAACCTGATCGCCAAGCCGGATCGGCTGGTTGATCGCGATCATCACGCCCGCTACGAAGTTTGCCAGAGTTGACTTCGCCGCAAAACCAATTACCAATCCGAGCACCGCGGAGGATGCCAGTACCGCCTTAGCAGCGTCCTGCGTGCGCTCGTCGGTCAGCAGCACGATCATGAATGCGACAAAGATCAGTACCGCAACCGCGACCCGCCGCAACAGGCGCAGCCGGGTGCGCAGCATCGGTTGATCCCCCGCCGGCAATTTCGCCACCATCCGCTCGCCCCAGCGGCCGATCACGGCGTTGGCGATCCACACCAGCACCACGAGCACGGCAAAGCCCAGCCACAGCAGCTGCTCTGATTGCCTCATCGGTGCGATCTCACGTCGTAGGTCACGCTCCTTCGTGTTCGCCGCCGCGCTGCGGCTCCCTGCGCCCCGACCCTGGGAAGCGCACAGCCTTCCTGCAACACCACAAACTACAATCGCGGGCGATATGCCCCGTCCCGCCTTGATCGCCGGCGCATTTGCGACGGTGGCACTCGTTATCGTCGCCGGCGGCTGCGGCTTCAAGTCCGAGCCCACCGGCGCGCTCAGTCCAGCCGCCGGTGACGGTGACCGACGCAGAGGGCACCACCATCGCGCTGGACGCCGTGCCCAAGCGGATCGTGTCGCTGGATCCGGGCATGACCGAGCTGCTGTTCGAGATCGGCGCGGGCGACTCGGTGGTCGCCCGAAGCGCCGGTGACGCCTACCCCGCGGCGGCCGCGGATGTGCCGGTGGTGAGCGCCCGTCCCGCCGCCGTGCGCCGCTACAAGCCCGATCTGGTGATCGCCGACGAGCACAGCGCCCAGGAGCTGCGAGCAGGCCTCAAGGTGCCTGTGTACGCGGTCGACGGCACCACCATCACCGGAGCCGAACGCGATCAGCTCAAGGTCGGCTTGCTGGCCGGCCGCGGCCCGCAGGGCCGGACGGTCGCCGAGCGGGTGCGTCGCGGGATTGCCCGCACCCGGGCCGCGACCGGGCCGTTGATGCCGGCCAAGGTCTATCTCGACCAGGGCGCGTTTGTGCCGCCGGGGAAACTCGCCTCACAGCTGATCGCCGCCGCCGGCGGATTGGCCGTCACCGCCGCCTCACCCGGGGAGCTCAAGCGCACCGCTCCGACGGTGTACCTGTCCGAGCAGGGCCGTGGGGCTGACCCCAAGGAGGTGCGCACCGATCCCGAGACCAAAACGCTGCCGGCCGCGACTCGGGGACGGGTGCGGACGATTCCGCTGTGGTGGGTGACTACCGACGGGCCGCGCATGGCCCAGGCGGTGCAGCGCCTGGCTGCGGTGCTGCACCCGACCCCCGGCTCCGGCCAGTGACCAACGCTGAGCGCCGCTACGAGCGCGCTGCTGCTGGACGCGTTCGGCACGCTGATCACCGTCGATGCCCCGGCGGAGCGGCTGAAACAGGCCGTGGCCGCTGCGCTCGACATCGAGATCAGCCTGGACGACGCCCACCGCGCCTTCACCGCCGAGGTCACCTACTACGCCGACCGCTGTCATCTCGGCCGCGACGCCGAGAGCCTGGCCGCGCTGCACCAGGAGTGTGCCGCAATCGTGCTGGAAGAGCTCCGCATCGACCTCGACCCCCGCCGAGCGGTCGAACTGCTCGGCCACGCGATCCAGTATCGGGCGTATGCCGACACCGGCCCGCTGCTGCGTGGAGCGGCCGAACGCGATATGCCGATCGCCATCGTCTCCAATGCCGACTACAGCCTGCCCGACATGCTCGCGCGCGCCGGCGTGCAGGTGAAGACCGTGTTCAGCTCAGCCGCCGCCGGCTCGAGCAAACCCGATACCGGCATCTTCGCGCAGGCACTGGCCGCGCTGGACGTCCCCGCAGAACGAGCCCTGCATGTCGGCGATACGCCGGACACCGACGCGGTCGGAGCGGCGGCGATCGGCGTCGACGTGCGCATCATCGATCGCGACGGCACCTACGCTTCAGAACGCACCGATACCATCGCATCGCTGACCGACATCCTGGAGCTGATCACCTGACCCGCCACAAGCCAGCCACCTCCGCCGTCCACGCCGGTCGCAGCGAGCAGACCTCCGGCGACGCCATCGCCAGCGTGCCCGTGGTCACCCCGGTGCACCGGGAGGCGATGACCGAATTCGCAACAGCGGCCGACTTCACCGATGTGATGGCCGACTCGCGCCGCGGCTACCTGTACAGCCGCATCCGAAACCCCAACAGCGACGAGCTGGCCGCAGCGGTGGCCGAGCTGGAGGGCGCCGAGGCGGCCCACTGCTTTGCCTCGGGGATGGCGGCCATCGTTGCCGCACTCGACCTGCTGGCTCCCGCCGGCACCCGCGTGGTCGCGCCCCGGCAGCTGTACGGCCAGACCTACGCGCTGCTGCGCCGCCGCGGCGATTCGACCTTCTGCGACATCACCGACCTGGACGCCATCGCCCGCGCGCTGGACGGCGCCGGCCTCCTGTACGTCGAGACGATCGCCAATCCCCAGATCGACGTGGCCGACCTGCCGGCGCTGGCCGCGCTGGCCAAGACGGGCAGGGGCGGCCATGCTGGTGGACAACACCGTGGCGACTCCGCTGGGGTGCCGTCCGCTGGAGCACGGCGCCGACCTGGTCGCCCACTCGGCCACCAAGTATCTGAACGGCCACTCCGACGCGTTGGCGGGAGTCGTGGCCGGCAATGCCGAGCTGATGGCCCAGATCGCCACGCGGGCGCTGGACACCGGCGCCACCATCTCGCCCGACACCGCCTACCTGGTGCGGCGAGGGATGCGCACGCTCGACCTGCGGCTGGAGCGGGCCTCAGCCAACGCGCTCACGATCGCGCGCATGCTCGACCAGCATCCCAACGTCACCCGGGTGCGGTACCCCGGGCTGGAACACGACCGCGCCCACGAGGTCTCCCTGCGGGTGCTGAACTCGCACGGAGCGCTGGTGGCGTTCGACGTCAACGGCGGCGAACGCGAGGCCGGCGCGATGATGGATGCCTGCCGGCTGTGCCTGCGGGCGACCAGCCTGGGCGGCGTCGAGACCACCATCTCCCACCCCGCCACCACCAGCCACCTCCAGCTCGACGAGGCCGAACTGGCCGCCGCGGGACTGACCCCGGGCACGTTGCGGCTCTCGGTCGGAATCGAGCACCCCGACGATCTGGTAGCCGACCTGGACGCGGCGCTGCGGGCGTGATCCCAGCCCACCGCTCACGCGTCTCGGCGTGGTGGCTGCTCGGCCCTGGGCTGCTGTTCGGGTTCAGCTTCCTGGCCGCGGTCCTGACCACCGCCACGCCCGACAAGAACCTGGTCTACAACCTGCCGGCGATCCTGGTGACCGCCGTGGTGGACGTGGTGCTGGCCGCGTACGTGGTGTTCGCGGTGTGGATCTCAAAGGCGCCCATCGCCGACACGCTGGCGCTGCGGCGAACGCCGCTGTGGCGGGCGGTCGGGCTGGGCACGCTGGCACTGGTTGCGCTGATCGTGTTGGACAAGCTGGTCGACCCGATCACCCACGCCAGCAAGAAGCAGGGCATCGCCCCCGACCACACCCCGGATAGCACCCACCAATGGATCGCGCTGGGGGTGGCGTTCGTGGCGCTGGCGGTGATCGCACCGGTGGCCGAGGAGCTGATGTTCCGCGGGCTCGCGTGGGAGATCATGGGCCGCTTCGCCCTGCCCGGCACAGCCGCCTTCTGGGCGATCGCCCACGCCCTGCCGGCGCTGCTTCTGCCCGTGTTCCTGGCGGGACTCGTAATCGGTGAACTCCGCCGCCGCACCGACTCGCTGTGGCCCGGCCTGGCCGTGCACATGATCACCAACACGGCCGCACTTGTGGTTGCGCTGCTGACCGCCTGACCGGTTTGTGGCTTTAGACTGCTGGGCAATGGACCAGGGCGATGACCCAGCAGTCAGCGATTTCCGCGCAAAGATCACCGCCGCCGACGAGCAGCTGGTGGCGCTCGTCAACAGCCGCATCGAACTGGTCGCCGGCCTGCACGCACACAAGCGCGAGCACGGCTACTCCACCGTCGATCCCGACCGGGAGCGGCGGCTGCTCGAACATCTCGAGGCGACCAGTAACGGGCCGCTCTCCAACGATGGCCTGAAGCAGCTGTACGCGACGGTGATCGCGCTCTGCACCGCCGAGGCCCGCCGCGTCAACGACAACTCCAGAGGTTCCGCATGAACGCCGAAGACTCAGCCGCAGCACCCGACCAACGGAAACGTTGTCACCGCCACCGACGTGCATCGTCGATACGGCAAGGGCGACGCCACGGTCGACGCTCTCAGAGGCGTCAGCCTCGAGATCCCCCAGGGCCAGTTCGCCGCCGTGATGGGGCCGTCGGGGTCGGGCAAGTCCACCCTGATGCATATCCTGGCGGGACTCGATCTGCCCACCAGCGGCACCGTCGTGATCGCCGGCCAGGAGATCGCCGATCTCAGCGACAAGGGGCTGACGCAGCTGCGGCGCGACCACATCGGCTTCATCTTCCAGTTCTTCAACCTGCTGCCGATGCTGACCGCCGAGGAGAACATCTTCCTGCCGCTGCGGCTGGCCGGGCGAGAAGGTCGACGACACCTGGGCGAACGAGATCATCGACAAGGTGGGGCTGGGCGACCGCCGCAAGCACCGCCCGTCCGAGCTCTCCGGCGGCCAGCAGCAGCGGGTCGCGATCGCCCGCGCGCTGGCGTCACGGCCGACCGTGATGTTCGCCGACGAGCCGACCGGCAACCTCGACTCGCACGACCAGCGCCGAGATCCTGACGCTGCTGCGCGAGATGGTCACCACCTACGGACAGACCACGGTGATGGTCACCCATGACGCCCACGCCGCCGTCGATGGCCGATCGGCTGCTGTTCCTGGCCGACGGCAAGATCGTGCGAGATCAGGGTCGGGCAGAGCCAGGCGACGTGCTGGCCGCGATGGCGGAGGTCAGCGCACTGTGATGCAGGTCGCCCTCCGCGGGTTGTGGGGCCGCAAGCTGCGCACTGTCCTGACGGCGCTCTCGATCATCCTGGGCACGTCCATGATCACCGGTACCTTCATCCTCCGGGATCAGATCGACAACGCCTTCTCGAGCATCTTCCACGAGAGCAACCAGGGCATCGACGTGGTGCTCTCCAAGAAGACCGCCTTCACCTCGGACAACGGCGCGGTGCCCGGGCCGCTGCCCGAGTCGGTGATCGCGACCGCGGCCGGCGTGGACGGCGTGAAGAAAGCCGAGGGGCAGATCCAGGCCACCGGCTCGATCGTGGTGGACGGCAAGTACGTGACCGGAAGCGGCGGCGCGCCGAACCTGGTGTTCTCGTACGTGACCGAGCCGTTCTCGAACTCTGAGTTCACCAGCGGCGGGCCGCCCACCGACGGCTCGGTAGCCGTCAACCAGAAGCTCGCCGACGACGAGCATCTGAAGGTCGGGCAAGAGCTCGAGATCGCCACCGACAAGGGCGTGGTGCCTGCCCGGTTGTCCGGCATCTTCAAGCTGTCGGGGGTGTCGTCGATCGGCGGCGCAACCCTGGTGGTGCCGACCTTCAAGGACGCTCAGCGGTGGTTCGACCGGATCGGCAGGACATCGGTGGTCTATCTCCAGGCCGAGCCGGGAGTGACACCCACCGAGCTGAAGAAGCGCGTGGTGGCGGCGGTGCCGAGCGATGTCAAGGTGCAGACCGGCGAGCAGAACGCGGACGAGCAGACCAGCAACGTCGAGAGCTCCACCAGCTTCATCACCTACGCGCTTGCTGGCGTTTGCCGGCGCGGCGGTGTTCGTGGGCCTCTTCATCATCTTCAATACCTTCTCGATCACCGTCGCCCAGCGCATCCGGGAGTTCGCCATGCTGCGCACCCTGGGGGCCAGCCGCCGGCAGGTGCTGCGGTCGGTGCTGATCGAGGCCGGTCTGATGGGGCTGGTGGCTTCGATGCTCGGAATCGGACTGGGCGTCCTGCTCGCCATCGGCCTCAACGCGCTCTTCAAAGCGATCGGCGTCGATCTACCCACAGCTGCGATCTCGATCCCGCTGGTCAACGCGGTGCTGCTGCCGCTGGCAGTCGGTGTGGGCGCCGCGCTGATCGCGTCGATAGCCCCTGCGATCCGCGCGACCAGGGTTCCGCCGATCGCCGCGCTGCGCGAAGGGTTCGTGCTGCCGCCGGGCCGGCCTGGCGCCGTACGTGCCCTACATCGGGCTGGCCACGGCGCTGCTCGGAGTTGGGCTGATCGCCTACGCGATCAGTGCCGGCGGTGGTGGCAGCCGGGTGCTTTTGACGATGGCTGCGGGAGCGGTGATCGCGTTCCTGGGGGTCGCGATGCTCTCGCGGATCCTGATTACACCGATGGCGGCGGTGCTGGGAATCGGTCTGCAGGGCCTGCTCTGGTTCTGGCGGCTGCTGGGCCGGTTGCGAGACAAGGTGCCCCTGCTGGGTCGCTTGCGTCCGCTGGCTCGGGTACGTGCTCACTCTGGGGTGCGTATGGATCGGCATCATCACGATCGTGGT
Organism: uncultured Actinomycetes bacterium; assembly: GCA_963723785.1. GTDB lineage: Bacteria > Actinomycetota > Thermoleophilia > Gaiellales > JAICJC01 > CAVPTL01. The sequence continues at coordinate 81,623 of CAVRSB010000003.1, forward strand.
GATGGCGATCATTCTGATCAGCTCAGGCGCGAGCGCCGGTGGCGCGGTGGGGGCACTGGTGGTGCTCGCCATCGGCGGAGCGCTGACGGTGTTTCTGTGGATTCGGCGGCCGCGGGATTGGCCGTGGGATCCCGCTTCGCCGACGGCAGGGCGCCTGGCCCGCGAGAACACCGCCCGCAACCCCGGTCGCACGGCGGTGACCTCCGCCGCACTCATGATCGGGGTGGCGCTGATCGTGTTCGTGGCGACCTTCGTGAACGGCTTCAAGGACTCGTTCCTGGGCGCGATCGACCGATCGATCACCAGCGACCTGATCATCCAGGGCCAGAACTTCGGATCGGTTCCCGCCGCTGCCGTGGAGGCCGCCAATCAGGTGCCGGGCGTGAAGACCGCCTCGGGCCTGCAGTTCACCGAGGCAAAGATCAACAATGGCGGCACCGACGTCGTCAACGGCGTCGATCCGGCGTCCTTCTCGCAGGTGTACAAGTTCGACTGGCTGAACGGCGGCTCAAACAGCCAGCTGACCAACCTGGGGTCGGATCAAGCGCTGATCGAGGAGCAGTTCGCCAAGTCCCACGACCTCTCGACGGGCGACTCGTTCACGCTGACCGGAATCGACGGCAACAAGCTGCACCTGGAAGTCGCCGGCGAGTACAAGGATCCCAATCTGATGACCGGCCTGATCATCCCGTCGACCACGTTCGACAAGTTCGCCCCCGGCAACAAGGATCCGGGGATCGTGCTGGTCGAGTTCGACCAAGGCCCTCAGGGCGACCACGCCAAGCAGGCGATCACCCAGGCGCTCAAGTCGTTCCCCGGGCGCCAAGGTGCAGACCAACGCCGAATACAAGGCCGACGCCGAGAGCTTCGTCAACGGCCTTCTGCAACTCCTTTACGTCCTGCTCGCCATGTGCCTGATCATCTCGCTGATCGGCATCGTCAACACGCTGGCGCTGTCGGTGTTCGAGCGCACCCGCGAGATCGGCACCCTGCGGGCGGTCGGTATGACCCGCCGCCAGCTGCGCCGCGTGATCCGCTACGAGTCGACGATCACCGCGATCATCGGCGGCGTGTTCGGGATCGCCGTGGGGCTGCTGTTCGGGTGGATCGTCGCCCAGGGCCTGGCCGACCAGGGCCTGGTGTTCGTCGTCCCCTACAGCCAGCTCTTCTGGTTCTTCGTCGTCGCCACGGTGTTCGGTGTGCTGGCCGCGATCCTGCCCGCCCGCCGCGCCGCCAAGCTGAACGTGCTCGACGCCCTCCAGTATGAATAAAAGGTGCCAGGCACCGTTATTCACCTAGGAGTCATCGACCTGGGCGGTGAATATGATCCGCGACCATGCTCGACTGGCTCCAGCAGCTGTGGGACACGCTCACCGCGATCTCCCTGCCGATCCTGATTCTGGGGATCGCGATTTCAGACTGCGCAGACGCTTCTGGTGGCGCTCGCATGGCGCAACATTCTGCGCGCCGCCTACCCTGACAGCAACGTCACCTACCGCCCGATCATGGGCTACTACGCCGGCGGAAACGGCCTGAACGCGATCCTGCCGGCGTCGGCCGGCACGGTGGCGATGCTGGGGCTGTTCCGGACGTCGATCAAGGGCTCGACCGTGGCCGGCGTGCTGGGCGCCACCGTGGTCGAGAACATCTTCTTCGGGATCATGGGCTTCATCGTGTACCTCTGGCTGTTCCTGGGCGTGGCCGGATCGTTCGACGTCAAGTTCGGATGGTTCTCCGACCACTGGGGGCTCACGATCATCATCATCGTGGCCGGCGGCTTGCTGTGTTTCATCGTCGGCAAGATCCTGTGGCACCGGTTCCAGAAGACCTGGGAGAACGCCAAAGAGGGCGGCGCGATCGTCGCCGACCGCAAGAAGTTCATGACCCAGGTGGTCGGGGTGGAGGCGCTCTCCTACATCGCTCGGATGGGCGTGAACGCGACCTTCATGTACGCCTACGACATCCCCGTGTCGGTCACCAACGTGTTCCTGATCGTGGCCGCCTCCTCGATCTCGTCGACGGTGGCCGTGGCGCCGGGAGCGGTGGGCGCTCAGACCGCCCTGGCACAGGTGGTGCTGGCCCCGGTGGCGTCGGCCAGCGCCATCACGACCTACACCGTCGGTCAGGCGCTGATCACCACCGCCTGGAACGCGGTCTTCGGCCTCACCATGCTGGCCCGCACGATCGGCTGGAAGGACACCAAGGCGCTGATACACGTCCACAAGAAGAAGGAAGGCGAGGAGGTTCCCGCGGCAGCCGGCGATGCCGATGCCGCGCCCGTCGCCAACCCCCCGCCCGACGCCAACAAGCCTCGCTGGCACGGGTTCAGCCGCCACCGCCACAAGGACGAGTGAGGAGCTGACTAAATAGTTGTGCTGGGTCAGCCAGCGCATCGCGAAGAATCCCCACAGCGGCGGCAGATAGAACGTGCACACGCGGTAGATCAGCGCCGTTGCCAGCGCCGCCTCCTCCGACATGCCCGCGCCGGTGAGCCCCACCGTGAGCCCGAACTCGGTCACGCCGATGCCGCCCGGCACCGGGATGAAGCTGGCAAACAGGGACACGCTGAGGTTGATCACCAGCAGGTCGGCGAGCGAGATGTCGGCTCCCAGCCCGCGCGCGATGCATCCCAGCGCGATCGCGAACAGCACCTCGGTGGCGAGGTTGCCGCCCATCAGCATCGCCAGCTTGTGCGAGCCGCGCAGCGACGCCAGGGTGGTTCGCACCTGCGGCCACCACTTGCGCACGCGGCTCGTGATCTGCCGCCGCAGCCGGCCGACCAGCGTGAACACCAGGATGTTGATGATCGCCAGCGCGATCAGGATGAACAGCAGCTTCTTGGCGCCCTCGGTGGGGATGTTGAAGTCGACCGACAGGTCGGATTGCGAGAAGATCAAGAGCAGCACCAGCAGAATCGCCTGCAACACGTTTCCGGCGAAGGAGTCGATCGCGCCGGACGTGACGGCTGAGGCCGGCGGCACGCCCAGCCGCTGGAAGAACCGGATGTTCACGGCCATACGGGCGAAGTTGCGACGGCAGCGCCAGGTTCATGTAGCTGGTCGCCAGCTGCATCGCATACACCGGCCCGAACGGGAGCTCGGCCGCCACCGAGCCCATGGTCGAAAGCGACTGGGTCAGGCGCGGGGTCTGGGCGATCACAAAGCCCAGTGCGATCCACGCCCACGTCGCATCCTGAAGGCTCTCGCGCAGCTGATCCACATCGACACCGCTGACCGCTCCGATCACGGTCGAGGTGGCCAGCACCAGCAGCGCCAGCTGGATCATCGACCCCCAGGTCACTCGCCGCAGCTTGGCCAAGTGCGGCGGCTCTGCTCCGACCAGTTCGGTCGCGTCCTGACGCAGCTTGTTGAGATCGACCTCGGCGGTCTTCAACTGGCGGCGCAGGGTGGTGCCGATGGCGGCGGCCTGGAGGTAGGGAAGCAGGGCAGTGATGCCTTCGGCGCCGAGCGAGTGGTGCGCTGCCTGCAGCGCCCGCTCGGGAGTCGTCAGCGCCGCTGTGGTCGCAAGCAGGCGGGCGTGGTCGGTCGCGATCTGTTCCTCGGAGGGTGCCACGCTGGCCGCCTCGAAGTCGATCAGCCCGACCACGCCGTCGCGCACGACCACGGTCCGCGGGCCGATCCGAACGTGGGCGATGCTGGCCCGGCCGAGCATGGTCACCGTCTCCCAGCAGCCGCGCAGCAGCTGGTCGTCCAGCTCCTCGGCCGACAGATCACCGATCGGGCGGCCGTTGCCGCGCAGCACCAACAGCGCATCGTCGTAGCCCGACGAGCCCGCCGTCACGACCTGGCGGGTAGGCACGCCGGCGTTCTCGGCCAAGAGCGTGACGAAGGCCTCGTGCTCCACCGCCTGGGAACGACTGGCCCGCAGGCCGGGACCGGAGTCGCGGTACCACAGGGTGCGCCACAGCTTCTCGACCAGCTGGTTGTCGTAGGCGTCGCGCCCGTACACCTTGACCACGAGCGGCAGGCCGTCGGGATCGCGCCCGCGGGCCACGAACGCCCCGGTGTCGCCGCGATCGACCCGCTCCAGATCGCTCGCCGGGACGCCCAGCTGCTTGAGCCCGTCCGAGACCTCGTCCAGTTCGGGGTAACCGGCCGATGTGCCGAACGCCAGTCGGATGGCGGTGGCAGCGATCACCGCGATCAGCAGCGCCCCCACGGTGCCGCCGGGGTTGACGTTGTCGGCGAAGAACGCAGAGAACGCCCCGAGCAAGAGCAGCCACCGGGTCAACCGCTGCAGCGGGCGGGTCAGGTGAGGCGAGATCGCGAGCACCACCACCGCGCTTTGCACCACCCGCACCGCCGGCAGGTTCTTACCGCTGAACTCACCACCGATGACCGCGCTCAGCTCCGGCCAGCTCCCCGATGCGATCCGCGACACCACGAAGGCCAGCGCCACCGCCAGCACCAGCGAGGCCAGCGCCTGGCCGAGCACGATCCGCCTGCGACGGGCCAGCGCGGTGATGACCAGGATCACCGCCCACAGACTCAGCAGGTCGAAGAAGAACGCCCACACCGGGTCAAGGAATGACGGTGCGCTACTGAGAAACGTGCCCAGTGGGGTGGACGCGTCGCCCACCGGGAAGGCGATCACGATCGCCGCCAGGGCGATCACCGACGGCACCAGCAGCAGCACGTCGGATGCCCGGCGGGACCGTGGCTGTCCCGGCGAGGAGGAGTAGACGCGCACTCCGTGCCGGAATACCCCAGGGGTTACGAGAACGCCGCGCGGTGCGCGTGCGGGGTCGGCAGAGCCGGCCTGTTCGGTCATGACACGGAGTATGCAGACCGGCCAAGACGGCGCCCGGAATGCCGAACGCCCCCGGACGCTGGTGCGGCCGGGGGCGTTCGACGGGGAAAAGACGGCGAGTTAAGAGAGGAAGCCGATGACCGTCTGGATGGTGTTTTGAATCGAGCCGCTGAGCAGAAGCAGAGTGGCCAGCACGGCGAGCGTGATGACCGTCATCAGCACTGCGTATTCCGCAGTCGTCTGACCTGACTCCCGACCCGACCCAGCACCGGTGTGCGTTACCTGCTGCATGATGAAAGAACTCCTACCGGATTGGTGTACTTCGACCGTACGCCAAAATCGCAGCTCCGCAAGACCCAGCAGGCGAAATGCTTGTCCCGATTCAGGGAGCAGGGGTGAGGCCGTGGCGCGCCATCACCGCCCCCATGGCGGCGGGATCCGGCGGGCCGGCCGCTGCCCGCACCAGGTCGGCCAGCTCCTGGAAGTAGTCCGGGCCGAGGATGCCGGGGGTCACGATCGCGAGCGCGGTTGCGTCGGAGTCGTGAGTGTTCTCGAAATAGTGAACGGCTCCGCGGGGGATGCACAGCACCTCGCCGACGGCGACGTCGGTGACGGCGCCCTCGACCGTCCAGGTGAGCACGCCCTCCAGCCCGTAGATCGTCTCCTCGTAGCCGTCATGGCTGTGTGCGATCGGCACCCGGGCGCCGGCCGGCACGTCGAACTCGAACACCGCCACCGAGCCGCCGGAGGCCGCGCCCTCGAGCAGGAATCGAATCGTCAGCTGGCCCAGATTGATCTCGTCGTGTGTTCCCGTGTTCATGGCGTCCCCTTCGTCGAGATGGTAAAGTCACTTGACTGTACATGACCGAAGAGACTTCGTCAAGTCATTTTACTGAATCTCCGATCTCGAGCGAGCCCTTCGGGCCGCCGCTGATCGGCGCCCTGCTGCGGATACCGCTCGATGCCGTGCGGCGGCGGATGCTGGAGCGGCTGCACGAGCACGGGTTCGACGACCTCGACCCGGCCCATCTGATCGTCCTTCAGTATCCCGGCCCCCAGGGCATGCGGCCGTCCGACCTGGCGGTGCAGCTGCGCATCAGCAAGCAGGCGCTCAACTATCTGCTGGGACAGCTCGAGAGCGGCGGATACCTCGAGCGCCGACCCGATCCCGACGATCTCCGCTCCAAGCGGATCGTGCTCACCAAACGCGGCACCAAGGTCGCCCACGTGATCCGCGACGCCGTGACCGAGATGGAATCGACCTGGACGGAGCAGCTCGGCCCGAAGCAGTTCGCCCGGCTGCGCGAGCTGCTGCTCGAGCTCAATCGACTCGTGTAGCTGCATCACAATGACCGACGAGTGGGCGCAACAGGGCTCGAACCTGTGACCTTCCGCGCGTGAAGCGGACGCTCTCCCAGCTGAGCTATGCGCCCTGGGACGGGTCTGCGAAGGATAACGCCTCCGTAGTGCTCATGACTCAGCCTCCGGCGTGAGGCAGCCGCGGGCGGGCCAGCAGCCTGGCCCGCGCCGCGACTTTCACCACACGGTCGAAGATCCGCGCCTACGCCTCGGGGGCGAGGAAGTCGATCAGCAACCGATTGACCCGTTCAGCCTCGTCGTGATGCACCCAATGCGAGGCGTCAGGCAGACGCTCCACCCGGTCGAGGTTCGGCACGTCGTCACGGTCGGGCTCGGCGAGGTCGGAGCCGAGGTACGAATCCTTTTCTCCCCAGATGACCAGCGTCGGCGCCGAGATCGGGCGAAGCTTTGCCACGGCTTCCTTCTGTGACTGCCTGACCGAGGCGCGGTAGTAGTCGATCATCCCGGCCGCCGCCCCGGGTTGCGACCAGGCTTCGACGTAGCGTTCGATTTCGTCGTCGGTGTAGGGCGGGCGGGCGTCTTCCAGGAAATGCCGGAAGAAGTGCCAGTCTCTGGCGTGCACCACCTCCTCGGGCAGCCCCGGCGTCGCAAAGAAAAAGAAGTACCAGGACTTGCGGAGCTGATTCGGGTTGTGCAGCCCCTGCGAGAGCCGCCGCGGATGGGCGGCGTTGAGGATGGCAAGTCGGTCGACCACATCGGGGTGATTCATCGCGGTGGTCCACGCGATGCTTCCACCCCAGTCGTGACCGACCAGCTCCGCCGACTCGGCACCGAGTGCTCCGATCAGGCCGCGGATGTCGGCAGCGAGCAGGTCGACCCCGTAGGCCTCGAAGCCCTCCGGCTTGGACGACAGGTTGTAGCCACGCGTGTCGGGCGCGACGACCCGAAAGCCCGCAGCCGCGAGCGGCTCGATCTGCAGCCGCCAACCAAACCAGAACTCCGGGAAGCCATGCAGCAGAACGACCAGCGGGCCATCGCTCTCGCCGGCCTCGACGTAATGCAGCCTCACGTCATCGCCGACCTCGGCATAACCCTCCCGGAGCTCGATCCCGACGTCGGGAAGCGTGCTGGTGGTGGTCATGTGGACCCCTCCTTTGGGTAGGACGATTGGGAGCGACACTACACCCCTCGTTTTGGGCTCGCAACGATCGTCACCAGATAGCCGCATACTCGCTGAGACTGGACGGGTCGCCCGCTAACAGTTGAGCCGCCGCGGTCGATCGGTTGGGTCGCATGTGGGACTCAGCCGGATGACGACACGCAGGAATTTGCTGCTCGGCGCCTTGGGTGGCGTGGCGGCCAACGCATCGTCCACGCCGGTGCTCAACGCCGCGGTCGCGGCTGCGAAGGTGGCGCCGTTTCTGACCATCGACTTCACCCGCCGGGGCAACGACGATCACTGGTCCGGTGCGTCTGCGCGCTGGTTCACGCGGTTTGAGAAGCGGGTACACGTCGCCGGCGGTCGCGGCCGGATCGTGCTGCCCGCGCCGCTGGCGTCGGCCGCCGACTCCCAGACGGTGCCGGTGTTTCTGCTGGATCACGACAGCAGCGCGCCGATACAGCGGATCGAGTTCACGATCGAGGCACCGCAGGCGCGTCCCGGCGTGATCATCGGTGCCACCGACCTCGAGTCATACCTGGGTGTGACCATCGAGGACACGTCGCTGGTGCTGTCGCGGTTCGAGCGCACCCGCAGGGTGGTGCTGCACCGCGCGGACGTGCCGCGGCTCGCAGAGGGGCACGCCTACGCACTCGAGGTGCGGGTGGAGCAGGACCGCATCCTTGCGCGTGTGGGCCGGGCCGGCTCGCTGCCGGGCACCTACCAGCTCGACATCCGGATCCGGGTCTCCCCGGGGATGCCCGGAGTGCTGATGCTGGCCGAACCGCCGATGGGCGCGAGCGAGGTCGCGCTGCTGCGCTACAAGCTGGGCGGCCCTCGCGGGTCGGCCACGCCGGTGCGGGAGACATACCTGCTCTCCGGGACACCCAGTGGGTCAACCGTGGATGTCCGGGTCGGCACCGAGCGGGTGACCACGGTCGTGGTGGAGTCGTCGCGAGACCCCGGATTTCTGACCGGCGTCGAGCGCGCCGCCGCAGTCACCACCGCCGCACCCACGTTCACGACCAAGACCGCGCTCGAGGTCGGCTCGGGCGTGTGGTGGCGGGCCGTGTTGACCGACCCGGTCTCCGGCGCCCGCAGCACCACCGCCATGCAAAGCGTGGCGCCCGCCGACCTGTCCCGGCCGCTGGTACTGGGAGCCGCCAGCTGCGCCCAGCTCTGGAACGCCGCCGGCTACCACGGCCTTACCCGGTTCATGCAGGAGGCTGCGCCGACGCAGCCGGCGATGCTCGTCTACCAGGGCGACTTCGGATACCCGTCCAACTCGGTCAACAGCTGCCTGCGCCAGCAGCCGGACTTCTACCTCGATCGCATCACCCGCTTCCTGCGGTCTCCCGACTTCATCGCCCTGCGCGCCGCGATGCCGGTGGGGTTCACGATGGACGACCACGAGTACGGCCCCCAGAACAACGCCGATCGCACCACCCTCCACCCATGGACGATTGACCTTTGGAACTCGCTGCACGCCGATCCCAGCGCCACCGGGTACATCGACTGGCGGTTCGGCGACGTGCATTGCCTGACGCTCGACGGACGCCGCTACTGCGACCCGGTCAACACTCCCGAGTCGCCGGCCAAGACCAAGCTCGGCTCCACCCAGAAACAGTGGCTGCGCGAGCATCCTCGAGCGCAGCGATGCGCGGCTGTTCGTGATCTTCTCGGCCGACATCTTTGCCTCGCGAGGGCGAGGGTCGGCCCCAGGCCGACTGCTGGTGGTACGGCTGGAAGCAGGAGTACGCCGAGCTGATGATGCTGTTCCACGACGTCCAGCTGGAGGGCCGGCGGGTGGTCATCCTCAGCGGCGACGCCCACGGCCAGCGCATCCACCACCACCCCGACCCGGCCCGGCGCGAGCGCGCCGGCTCGGTGGTCGAGTTCATCTGCGCCGGCCTGCGCGCCCGCTCCTGGTCGATGGAACATCAGCCCGACCCCACGATCGACCCCAACCGCCGGGTGGAGGGCAAGAGCGGCCTGGGCATGATCACCATCGATCCACCGCAGTCGCCGAGGCGCACAATCACGCTTCGCAGCATCAACGGCGACGACGGCCCACTCGACCTGTTCCCACCTCTGAGGCTCTCGTTCACCCCGTGAGATAACGTTGCCGCGAGCCACGGTGACAGTCGAACGCGAGAAACAAGTGGCCGCCGAGGCGGCAGCAGAGGTCGTCGAAGACGGCATGATCGTCGGGCTCGGCACGGGCTCGACCGTCGCCTACCTGCTGCCCGCGCTGGCCCGCCGGCAGCTGCAGATCACCTGCGTCGCCACTTCTCCCGCGACCGCCCAGATCGCAACCGGGCTGGGGATGCAGGTGTTCCCGTTCGCCGGGCCGGATGCGCCGCGCCGGCTCGATATCGCCATCGACGGCGCCGACCAGGTCGATCCCGAGGGCTGGACGATCAAGGGCGGCGGGGCCGCCCACACCCGCGAGAAGACCGTCGCCGCGGCCGCCGACCGGTTCGTCGTGATTGTCTCCTCCGACAAGATGGTCGATCGGCTCGGCCCGCCCGTGCCGCTGGAGCTGCTGGCGTTCGGACTGAACGCGACCCTGGCACGGCTGGGCGCGGTCAAGCTGCGCGACGTGCCGCTCAGTCCCGACGGAGGGGTGATCGCCGACTACATCGGCCCGTTCGACGACCCCGCCGTGCTCGCCGCCGAGCTGTCACAGGCGGTCGGCGTGGTCGATCACGGGCTGTTCCCGCGCGCGATGGTGTCCGAGGTGTTCGTCGGCCGCGGCGATCAGGCCGAGCGAATCGCGGTCAGCGGTCAGCTCTAACCAGCGGCGGCCGCGTCGGCGATGATCACCGCGTGCTCGGCTTCCACCCGGCCGCCGGGGATCGAGCGGTCGCCGGCGCGCAGCTTCGCCAGCGCCTCAACCTTGTCGGCGCCGGTCACCAGCCACATCACCTGCAGCGGCCCGGTTCAGCACCGGATAGGTCAGCGTCATCCGCCGCCGGCCCATGTAGGGCTGGGTCACACCCACATCGCGGTCGGTCACGTCCAGCACCGGATCCCCCGGCACCAGCGAGGCGGTGTGCCCGTCCGGCCCCAGCCCTAGGTGGATCAGGTCGAACCGCGGCGGCAGGCTCGCGCGCGTACTCGGCTGCCGCCTGATCGATGTCGTGCTCGCGCTCGACCGGCATCGGCCCGCACGCCCCCATCGGCCTCCGCGGGCAGGCTGTCGAGCAGGTGGGTGAGGTTGCGGTCGGGATCGCCGGCCGGGGCGACTCGCTCGTCGACCTGGTAGAAGACGCACTGCGCCCACGGCATCTCCTCGTCGGCCAGCTCGGCGAACATCGCCCAGGGAGTGTGGCCGCCGCTGACCGCGAAGCTGAACTGGCCGTGATCGGCCACCGCCGCCCGGGCCTTCCCGGCCACGAAGTCGGCGGCCCGGCGGGCGACCGCCGCCGGGTCGGCCTGCACCTCGATCGCGGGGCCGACGCTCACGCCGGCTTCTCGTCGTGACCGCCGAACTGCTTGCGCATCGCCGACAGCACCTTGTCGGCGAAGTCGTCGGCCCCGCGCGAGGCAAACCGCGAGTACAGGGCGGTGGTCAGCACCGGCGACGGGATGCCTTCCTCGATGGCCGCGATCGACGTCCATCGGCCCTCGCCCGAGTCGGACACCCGCCCGGCGAACTCCGCCAGCGTGGGCGACTCGAACAGGGCCTGCGCGGTGAGATCGAGCAGCCACGACCCGACCACGCTGCCGCGCCGCCACACCTCGGCGACCTCGGTGGTGTCGATCTCGTACTGGTAGTACTCGGGCCGCTCGCAGCGGCGACGTCTCGGCATCCGCCTCACGGGTGCGCTTGCCCACGTCGGCGTTCTTGATGATGTTGAGGCCCTCGGCGTAGGCCGCCATCAGGCCGTACTCGATGCCGTTGTGCACCATCTTGACGAAGTGGCCCGCGCCGTTCGGCCCGCAGTGCAGGTAGCCCTGCTCGGCCTGGGTGGGCTCGCCGGTTCGGCCGGGCGTGCGCGGCGCCGAGTCGACGCCGGGCGCAACCGAGGCGAAGATCGGGGACAGCCGCTGGACGACCTCGTCCTCGCCGCCGATCATCAGGCAGTAGCCGCGCTCCAGGCCCCAGACTCCACCGCTGGTGCCGCAGTCGACGTGGTGGATGCCCTTCTCCCGCAGCGCGTTCGCGTGCCGGATGTCGTCGTGGTAGTGGGTGTTGCCGCCGTCGATGATGACGTCGCCCGAGTCCAGCGCGTCGGCCAGCATCGTGATCGTCTTGTCGGTGATATCGCCCGCAGGCACCATCACCCACACCGCCCGCGGCCGCTCCAGCTTGGCCACGAACTCCTCGACGGTGGTGGCGCCGCCGGCCCCGTCGGCTTCCAGCGCGGCCACCGCATCGGCACTCACGTCGTAGCCGACGCAGCGGTGCCCGTCGGCCATCAGCCGGCGCACGATGTTCGATCCCATCCGCCCGAGTCCCACCATGCCCAGCTGCATCGGATTGTCCGTCATCTTGAGAGCTCCTGTTCGAGGTAGACACAGACATTAGTAGGATGCAGCGGTGCCGGCAGGGGAGACAGCAAGCGCACCACCCGTAGCCGACGCCCTGGTGGTGTTCGGGATCAGCGGCGACCTCGCACGCAAGATGACGCTCAAGTCGCTCTACCTGCTGGAGCGGCGCGGAATGCTCGACTGCCCGGTGATCGGCGTCGCCCGTGAGCGGTGGACAGACGACCAGCTCCGCCAGCACGCGTTGGAGGCCGTCAAAGCTTCCGGGGTGCCGTTCTCGAAGAAGGTGTTCGAGCGGTTTGCGGCGCGGCTCAGCTACGTCGCCGGCGACTTCTCCCGAGTGACGACCTATCGCAAGCTGAAGACCAAGCTGCGCGGCGTCTCGAATCCCGTGTTCTACCTCGAGATCCCGCCGTTTCTGTTTGCCGGAGTGGTCGAGCACCTGCACGAGGCCGGCCTGACCAAGGACGCCCGGGTGGTGGTGGAGAAGCCGTTCGGCCACGACTTCGCATCGGCGTGTGCCCTCAACGACGAGCTGCGCAAGCTGCTCACCGAGGATCAGCTCTACCGGATCGACCACTTCCTGGGAAAGATGTCGGTCGAGGACATCATGTACCTGCGGTTCGCCAACACGATGCTCGAGCCGATCTGGAACCGGCAGTTCATCTCGTCCGTGCAGATCACGATGGCGGAGAGCTTCGGCGTGGATGATCGGGGCAGCTTCTACGAGCCGGTCGGAGCGCTGCGCGACGTCGTCCAGAACCACCTGATGCAGGTGCTGGCGCTGGTCGCCATGGAGCCGCCGGCGGGCATCGGGCATGACGTGATCGCAGACCGCAAGCGCGACGTGTTCCTGGCGATGCCCAGCGCCGATCCCGGCAAGTACGTGCGCGGCCAGTACGACGGCTACCTCGACGTCAAAGGGGTGGCTCCCAACTCGAACACCGAGACGTTTGCGGCGATGCGGCTCGAGGTCGACAACTGGCGCTGGAACGGCGTGCCCTTCTACATCCGCGCCGGCAAGGCCATGGCCGAGACGGTGACCGAGGTGCGGGTGGTGTTCCGGCACGCGCCCAAGCTGGCCTTCGCCGGCAGCCGCTGGCGCCACCCCGACCCCAACAACCTGGTGCTGCGAGTCGGCCCCAAGCCGGGTGCCAGCATCTGGCTCCAGAGCAAGACGGCCGTCGTCGCCGGGCCTCCACTCGGTGCACCTGGACATGGACTTCGCCGAGGAGGGAGGCGAGGGACCGACACCGTATGAGCAGCTCTTGCACGGAGCCATGCACGGCGATCGCAGCCACTTCATCCGCGAGGACGCGGTCGAGGAGACATGGCGGATCGTGCAGCCCCTGATCGACGAGCCGCCCCCGGTGGACGGCTACAAGCCCGGCTCGTGGGGACCGGCTTCCGCAGAGAAAATGCTGGCCCACCGCGGTGGCTGGCACGAGCCGTGGCTTCCCGAATGACGTGGAGAGGACGACCTAGATGGGCATCACTCCGCGGGTCGGTGAAGAGGTCACGCTCAAGCTCCCCGGCACCGACCACCGCGTCGTGATCGTCGGGATCGGGCTTCGGCGGGCTGTTCGCGGCGAGGTTCCTGCGCGGCGCGTCGATCGAGGTGACGCTGATCGATCGCACCAACCACCACCTGTTCCAGCCGCTGCTGTACCAGGTCGCGACCGGCATCCTGTCGGCCGGAGCGATCGCGCCGGCGACCCGCGATGTCTTGCGAAACCACAAGAACATCGAGGTCGAGATGGGCGAGGTGACCGGCTTCGACCTGGACGCCAAGCGGGTCACGGCCACCCGCCCCGACGGGCGGTGGTCGTGCACGAGTACGACAGCCTGATCGTCGGCGCCGGCGCCGGCGGCTCGTACTTCGGGCACGACGAGTTCGCCGAGTTCGCGCCCGGCATGAAGACGCTGGCCGACGCGCTCGATCAGCGCGCCCGCATCTTCGGCGCGTTCGAGATGGCCGAGCTCGAGGAGGATCCCGAGCGCCGCGCCGCGTGGCTGACGTTCGTGGTGGTCGGCGGCGGGCCGACCGGAGTCGAGATCGCCGGGCAGATCGCCGAGCTCGCGCGGCGCGCGCTGAAGGGCAACTTCCGGAACTTCGACCCCAAGGCGACGTCGGGTGCTGCTGTTCGACGGCGGCAAGGAGATCCTGGCGACGTTCGGCGACAAGCTGTCGGAGAACGGCCGACAAGGAGCTCGAGGACACCGGGGTCGAGATGCACACGGAGTCGATCGTCACGCACGTCGACGCGATCGGCGTCGAGGTCAAGGGGCCGGACGGCTCGGTCGACGCGGTACGCCGCCAAGACCAAGATCTGGGCGGCGGGCGTCGCTGCCTCACCGCTGGCCGAGGCTGCTGGCCGACGCGAGCCGGGGCCGAGGCGACCGCGCCGGGCGGATCAAGGTGCAGCCGGACTGCTCGCTGCCCGGGCCACCCCGAGGTGTTCGCGGTCGGCGACATGATGAACTTCGACGACCTGCCCGGCGTGGCCGAGGTGGCGATGCAGTCGGGCATCCACGCCGCCCGCACGATCAAGCGGCGGGTCGGCGCGACAAGGCGAGCCGGCAGCCGTTCAAGTACCGCGACCTGGGCAGCATGGCCGCCATCTCCCGCCGCCGCGCGATCGTGAGCTTCACGGGCATGCGCGTCTCCGGGTGGCTCGGCTGGCTGATGTGGATGTTCGTGCACGTGACCTTCATGACCGGCTTCCGCGGCCGGTTCGTGGCCGCGTGGTCGTGGTTCTTCAGCTTCGTCGGACACCGACGCGGCCAGCGAGCGCTGACGATCACCAAGATCGGCGACGCCCCTGACCAGACGCCGGAGCCACCGCCACCCGACGACCCCGAGGACGAGGATTCCCCCACCGAGGCCCCGACAAAGGACCTGAATAACGGTGCCAGGCACCGTTATTTCATCTGGGCGGTCGGGAGTGAATAACTGGTGCCAGGCACCAATTATTCATCCGGGTAACGCTCGAAGGATTCGAGCCAACATTTCCGGATGATGGTGCGCAGCACCGACTCGTCGATGTCTGCCAAGCGCTTGATGTAGAGACAGGCCTTGCCGGTGGAGTGCGGCCCCAGTCGGGCCAGCATCCGGCCGTAGTCGTCCGGCTGGAACATGGCGTAGATGGTGAGGTTACGTGCCCGATCGGCGAACCCGATGCGCATGGCGTCGCCCTCGCGGCCCGAGGCGTACACGTAGTGGTAGCTGCCGAAGCCGACCATTCCACCGCTCCACTCGGCCGGTTGCACACCGGTCTCCTCACGCATGATCTGCTCCACCCGCCGGGCGTCCTCGCTGCTCATCGCAGCGATCGGTAGCGCCGGATCAGCGCGTTGGTCGAGCTGTCGTGATCCAGCTCGGGCTCGGTCTCGCTCAGCAGCTCGGGGATGATCCGCTTGGCCAGCACCTTGCCCAGCTCCACACCCCACTGGTCGAACGAGTCGATCCCCCAGATCGTCCCCTGGGTGAACACGCTGTGCTCGTACAGCGCGACCAGCGTGCCGAGCGAGTGCGGCGTCAGCTTCTCGGCCAGGATCACGTTGGTCGGCCGGTTGCCCTCGCATCACCCGGTGCGGCACGACGCTCTCGGCGCGTGCCCTCGGCCCGCACCTCGTCCTCGGTCTTGCCGAAGGCCAGCGCCTCGGCCTGGGCGAACACGTTCGACATCAGGATGTCGTGATGGTCGCCCAGCGGGTTGAGGGTCTTGCCGAAGCCGATCAGGTCGACCGGGATCAGCGCTGGTGCCCTGGTGGATCAGCTGGTAGAAGCTGTGCTGGCCGTTGGTGCCCGGCTCGCCCCAGAAGACCGCGCCGGTGTCGTAGTCGACCTGCCGCCCGTCCAGCGTGACGTGCTTGCCGTTCGACTCCATGGTCAGCTGCTGCAGGTAGGCCGGGAATCGCTTCAGGTACTGGTCGTACGGCATCACGCCGACCGTCTGCGGCGCCGAAGAAGTCGCGGTACCACACCGCCAGCAGGCCCATCAGCACCGGCAGGTTCTGCTCGAACGGCGCGGTGCGGAAGTGCTCGTCCATCGCGTGGAAGCCGGCCAGCAGCGCCCGGAAGCCCTCGGGCCCGATCGCGATCATGGTGGAGAGCCCGATCGCCGAGTCCATCGAGTAGCGGCCGCCGACCCAGTCCCAGAAGCCGAACATGTTGTCGGTGTCGATCCCGAACTCGGCCACCCGCTCGGCGTTGGTGGAGACCGCCACGAAGTGCTTGGCCACCGCCTGCTCGTCGCCCAGCGCGGCCAGCGACCAGTCCCGCGCCGAGTGGGCGTTGGTCATCGTCTCGAGCGTGGTGAACGTCTTGGAGGAGATGATGAACAGCGTCTCGTCCGCGGTCGAGGTCGCGGGTGGCCTCGGCGAAGTCGGTGGAGTCGACGTTGGACACGAACCGGAAGGTGAGGTCCCGCCGGCTGTAGTGCCGCAGCGCCTCGTAGGCCATCACCGGGCCCAGGTCGGACCCGCCGATGCCGATGTTGACCACGTTTCGGATCGGCTTGCCGGTGTGGCCGCGCCACTCGCCCGATCGCACCCGTTGGGCGAACGCTGCCATCCGGTCGAGCACCTCGTGCACCTCGGCGACCACGTCCACGCCGTCGACCACCAGGCTGGCCGAGCGCGGCATGCCGCAGCGCCACGTGCAGCACCGACCGGTTCTCGGAGACGTTGATGCGGTCACCGCGAAACATCGCGTCGATGTGCTCGCGCAGGCCGGACTGCTCGGCGAGCTGGAGCAGCAGCGGAATCGTCTCGTCGGTGATCCGGTTCTTGGAGTAGTCCAGGTAGAGCCCGGCGGCCTCGGCGGTCAGCCGCTCGCCGCGGCCGGGATCGGCGGCGAACAGCTCGCGCAGGTGCTGCCCCGAGATCTGCTCGTGGTGGCGCTCGAGCGCCTTCCAAGCCGGGTCGGTCGCGCAGCGGAGTCGTTACTTCGTCGGCCATCGGGAAGACACTAGTAGACTCGCAAGGGATGACGCTTGGATACTCACACCCGCTGTACGTGCTCGCGTTCGATCACCGGGGCTCATTCCAGTCGAAGCTGCTCGGCATCGCTGGGACGCCCACCGACGAGGAGGTCGCGAAGATCCTCCAAGCCAAGCAGGTGATCTACGCCGGATTCCTGCGGGCCTACGAGGGTGAGAGCGACCGGGAGGGCCTCGGCATCCTGGTCGACGAGCAGTTCGGCAGCGCGGTTGCGCGGGCCGGGCGTGAGCTGGGCGTGGCGGTTGCTGTGCCGGTCGAGAAGAGCGGACAGAACGAGTTCGACTTCGAGTACGGCGAGCAGTTCGGCGAGCACATCGAGGCGCTCGACCCGACCTTCTCGAAGGTGCTCGTGCGGATGAACGTCGAGGGCGACCGCGACATGAACCGGCGCCAGACCGAGCGGCTGGCCCGCCTGAGCGACTGGCTGCACGAAAACGACCGCAAGTTCCTGTTCGAGCTGATCGTGCCCGCCGAGCCGCATCAGCTGGCCCAGGTGAACGGCGATGCCGACCGCTACGACCGCGAGTTGCGGGCGGGCCTGATGGTCGACGCCATCGTCGAGCTTCAGGCCGGGGGAGTCGAGCCCGACATCTGGAAGATCGAGGGCTTGGACACCACCGACGACTGCGACCGGGTGGCACGTGCCACCCGCGCCGGCGGTGCACGCGATCACGTGCACTGCGTGGTGCTGGGCCGCGGCGGGAACGAGCAGAAGGTGATCCACTGGCTCCAGACCGGCGCGGTCACCCCCGGCTACTCAGGCTTTGCGGTGGGCCGCACGATCTGGTGGGACGCGCTCACCGGGTGGCTCGAGAACGGCGACGACGACGCCGCGGCGGAGGCCATCGGCGCCGTCTACCGACGACTGCTGGACGCGTATCGCGCAGCCGCGCGCTAGCAGTTACCCAAGTCCCACAGTGGCCAGAGCCTCCTGAGCGCACGCCTCGTCCTGTGCGCCGGTGCCCCCGCTGACGCCCACCGCTCCGCACAGCTGCCCGTCGGTGAACACCGGCAGCCCACCGGCGTAGACGACCACCCGGCCGTCGGAGGTGGTGTTGAAACCCCAATCGTCACCGCCCGGCTGCGTGCTCGACATGAACTCCCCGGTGGGGGTCTGCCACAACACCGCGGTGTAGGCCTTGTCGACCGCCAGCTTCATCGCACCCAGAGCGGCGCCGTCCATCCGCGCGCTCGCGATCACGTGACCGCCGGGGTCTGTGACCGCCGCCGCCACCGCCAGAGACTGCGCTGCGGCGGCCTGCCGGACCGCCTCCAACACCCGCAACGCCAGCTCCAAACCGATCTCCTGCCGATCCACAATTCCGTCGCTCATGCCACGCTCCTTGTCGTCAGGTGCCGGAATCAACGTACCAGCCGCACGTCAGATCAGGGATGTGCAAGCGCCGCCCGAACCTGGGGCTAAACTTCTGCGGCAGCGGCAATCAACTCGGGTTAGAGTTACGCGCAACGGGTTGGAGTACCTCGTGGGCGAGGGTCGTCGCAACAGTTGCTCCTAGGGAGGGTCGAAGTTTGAAGACGCATTCGGTCCGGGAGTCATTTCGCGACTCGATGAACAACCAGAGCCATCTGATCCTGCCGGTGGTGCTGGCGGCGATCGCGTTGACAGGCATCGGATTTGCGATTGCAGCGCTGGTGGGCACCGGCTCAGAGGCCTCGAGCTCGCCGGCTCCGCAGACGATCACGATCAAGTCGACCATCCAGGGCAGCAACACGACCGTTTCCAGAGTGGTCACCCACAAGAAGGTGCTGAAGGGCAAGGTCGTCACCAGGAACGGCACCGTGACGACGCTGCCGGGTGCGACCGTGTTCGGCACGGTCACAACGCCGGGCCGCAATGTCACCAACACGCGCACGACCACCTCGACGCGCACCGTCTCGGGGCCGACCGCGACGGTGATCAGCACCGTCACCAGCCCGCCGATAACCAACACCGTGACCAACACGGTGACGAACATCGTGACCAATACGGTGACGTTGCCCCAGAGCACCGTCACCGTCACCGCACCCAGTCCTTAGCGCAGCGCGCTCACCAGCGGTGTGAGGTCAGGGGCCGGCGGCTCGCCATCGCGATGCCGCGGCAGGGTCGTGCGCACGAGATCGTACGCAGCCCGAGTCCCGGTGCCGAGCTCCCCCACCCGCTCACGGAGATCGACCGCCTGGGCGGCGCAGTACATCTCGGTGGCGGCGATGTACCGAGCAAGCTCGGTCAGCTCATGCAGCCGCCGCGCCGCCACGGGAGTCGGGATCACGCGATCCTCGATGCCCTCGGCGATCGAGCTGGTGGGCGACTCGAGCGTCGCCGGCATCGCCAACAGCCGCACCTCGGCGGCCGCGGCGGCGGCCCCGTAGACGACGATCGCAAGCCCGTCGCCGCTCGAACTGTCATCGCTGCGAAGACCGGTGGGAAGTCCGCTGAACGCCGAGTGCACCAGCTTCTGGGAACGCTCGCAGGACGCGGTGGCGACGTGCGCGAGCGCCAATCGCAGGTAGTCCAGCGCAACTCCGTACGGCACCGAGTCGAAGTTCCCGTTCGAGAGCGCCCGCCCGTCGGGAGTGATGCAGGGGTTGTCGTGCGAGGACACCAGCTCGGCCTCGACCAGCATGCGGGCGTGCCCGAACGCAACCCGCCCGGCGGCATGGGTCTGCGGCACCACACGCATGGTGAGGGGATCTTGGAGCTCGCGATGCAGGCCGCCCTTGAGCAGCTTGCCGTTGGCCAGCAGCGCCCGCAGCCGCTCGATCGATTGCTCCAGCCCCGGCACCGGGCGAGCCTCGGCCACCGCCGGATCGAGCGCCTGGACGTTGCCGAGCATCCCCTCGAACGTGAGCGCGGCCGCCTGATCGAAGCTGACCAAAAGACGGTCGATGGCCGCCAATGCCAGCGCGGCGGAACCCAGCGAGAACGCGTTGGAGTTGACGAACGCAAGCGCCTCCTTGGCGTCGGGCCGCCACGGCTCGAGGCCCAGCCGGTCGAGCTCGGCAGCCCACTCTCCGGTGCCGGTGAGCGCCTCGGCGATGTCGGCCAGCGGGCCCAGGTCTGACTGTCCCAGCGACCCCACCGTGCGCGCCCGCGGTGCCAGACCGGCGTTCAGCGCCGCCACCAGCAGATCGGCCAGCGACTCGCGCACTCCCGAGCGGCCACGGGCGAACCCGGCCAGCTGCGCCAGCAGGGTGGCCCGCACGACCGCTCCGCGGACGTTGGCACCGGTGCCGGTGCGATGCGAGAGCAGCAGCAACCGGTTGAAGTCGGCCTGCTCATCGGCCCCCACCGAGACCCGCTTCATCGCACCCACGCCGGTGGTCAGCCCGTACACCTGCCCGGCCGTCTGCCAGCAGTCGCTCGGTGGCTGCGCGGCCTGCTGCGATCCGTTCGCGGGCCGGGGCTGCGAGCTCCACCGGCCGCTGTTCGTAGCGCGACCGCCGCCACCTGCTCGAGCGTGAGCGCGTCGTCGAGCACCAGCCGCTGATCAGCTCCGGTGCTCAATCGCCCAGCTCCCTGCGGCGCACCGTCACATACTCCTCCAGCTCGGCCTCGAGCGCCACGTCGATCGGCGGCTTCTCATAGCTCTCGAGCGTGTCCCGCCAGATCTGTGATGCCCGCGCCGCGGCGTCCAGCCCACCGCGCTTCTGCCACCGCTCGTAGTTGTCGGTGGACGACAGCAGCGGACGATAGAAGCACTCTCGGAAACGCTCCAGGGTATGCACCGCGCCCAGGAAGTGGCCGCCGTGTCCGACCTCCTGATGCGCGCCGTAGGCCAGGCTGTCCTCGTCCACCTCGAGCGGCCGGAACTCGGCCTGGAGCACCCGCAGCATCTCGATGTCGACGATGAACTTCTCGAACGACGCCACCAACCCCGACTCGAGCCAGCCGGCCGCGTGGGGCACGTAGTTGGCGCCCGCCATGAACGCCGGCAGCATCGTGTTGAGTCCCTCGTATGCGGCCTGGGCGTCAACCGTCTGGCTGGAGGTCAGAAAGCCGCCACCGGCCCGCCACGGCAGCCCGAACCGGCGCGCGATCTGCCCCGAGCAGAAGAGCCCCGTGGCCGACTCGGGGCCACCGAAACCAGGCGACCCGGACTGCATGTCGGTGTGCGACAGGAACGATCCCAGGATCACCGGCGCGCCCGGCCTGATCAGCTGGGTCAGCACCAGCCCCGCCAGCGATTCGGCCGTCTGCTGGACGAGCGCGGCCGGCACCGAGGCCGGCGCCATCGCGCCCATCAGAGGAACGGGGTGATCACGGTCACCTGCCCGGCGGCGGCGTAGATCATCATGGCGTCGAGCATGCGCGTGTCGTAGCGAAGCGGCGAGTTGACGTTGATCACGCCGTACACCGCGGGGCCGGCTTCCAGGCCGCCCCGCGAGCGCATTACCATGTCGGTCACCGCCATCGAGTCGCGAGCCGCCTCAGACGTGATCACCGCGCCCTGATACGTGCGGTCGGTCAGCGTCGTCACCGCCAGCAGCATGTCCAGGTGACGGGAGTCGAGGGGGATGTCGTTGGGCTCGCAGCACAGCCCGCCGGGGGTGTCGAGCTGGTCAAAGCTCTGGCTGAGTTGGCACAGCTCGGTGAAGTCGGCCAACGTGCCCTCGCGCCGCTCGTCTCCCTTGCGCACGAACGGCGGCCCCTGGGTGGGGGCGAAGAACATGTGCCTGCCGCCGACGTGGACATTGCGGGCCGGGTTGCGCGCCGCCAACTCGAACTCACTCGGCGCCGCCGCCACCTGCTCGAGCACGAACTCGGGGTCGAGCTTGACCACCGAGTCCTCGACCCGCTGCCCGGCACGACGGAAATGCTCGAGTGCTTCCTCGTGCAGGAACTCCACGCCGATCTCGGAGATCAGCCGCCGCCAGCCCCGTTCGAGCACCTCCATCGCCTCGGGCGACAAGATGTCGTAGTGGGGCATCTGATTTTCGAGCACGGACCGAAGGTTGGCATGCCGTCGTCCCCCTGGCAACTTGTTACCGTGCACGGCGATGGACGAGCCGGTTGAGCTTTGGACTGACGGCGCCTGTTCGGGGAATCCCGGACCGGGTGGCTGGGCGGCGATCCTGCGCAAGGGCGATCGCGTCAAGGAGCTGTCGGGAGGCGACCCGCAGACCACCAACAACCGCATGGAGCTGCAGTCGGTGATCGAAGGGCTGCGCGCGCTGAACCGGCCGGTGGATGTCGTCGTCCACCTCGACTCGAGCTACGTCGAGTCGGCGTTCACCAAGGGCTGGATCGACACGTGGCGGGCAAACGGCTGGCGCACGTCGGGCAAGCAGCCGGTCAAGAACCAGGATCTGTGGGAGCAGCTGATCGCCGAGGTGGCCAAGCACCGGGTCAGATGGACGCTGGTGAAAGGCCACGACGGCGTCGAGCTGAACGAGCGGGCCGACGAGTTGGCCGTGGCCGCCCGCGATGTGGCGGCCGGGATCAACGCATGAGCACCGAGGTGGCCGTGGAGGCAGACCAGCTGGTCAAGACCTACAAGCCCGATGTGCGCGCCCTCAACGGGCTCAGCTTCAGCGTCGAGGCGGGCACCGTGTTCGGTCTCCTGGGGCCGAACGGTGCGGGCAAGTCGACCGCGGTCAAGGTGCTGACCACGCTGGCCCGCCCGGATTCCGGCGGAGCCCGGGTGGCCGGGCTGGACGTGATGTCCGACGCGGCCAAGGTACGCCACCTGATCGGGGTGGTGGCCCAGCGCTCAGGCGTCGACCGGGAGCTGACGGGGCGCGAGAATCTGACCTTGCAGGCCCAGATCCACGGCATGGGCAAAGCCG
The DNA here is from genome assembly GCA_963723785.1 of uncultured Actinomycetes bacterium. GTDB lineage: Bacteria > Actinomycetota > Thermoleophilia > Gaiellales > JAICJC01 > CAVPTL01. Next base: position 104,157 of record CAVRSB010000003.1, read on the forward strand.
CAGCCCGGCCGCGGATCGACCAGCTGCTGGCCCAGTTCGGGTTGGCGGACGCAGCCGACCGCGTCAGTCGCGGCTACTCGGGCGGCATGCAGCGTCGACTCGACATCGCCACCGCGCTGGTGCACCGGCCCCAGGTGCTGTTCCTGGACGAGCCCACCACCGGCCTCGATCCCGAGGTGCGCGCCGGCATGTGGGACGAGATCGCTCGGCTTGCCAAGGATGAAGGCATCACCGTCTTGCTGACCACGCACTATCTCGAGGAGGCCGACAATCTGGCCGCCAACCTCGCGATCGTCGACCGCGGCACGGTGGTCGCCTCGGGCACGCCGGAGCAGCTCAAGGGAGAGCTGCACGGCGACGCCATCCACGCCGAACTGGCCGAGTCCGCCGCGGAGGAGGCGGTTGCAGCGGCGCTGGTGCCGGTCGCCGGAGTGCGGGAAGTCAAGAGCGACGGCCGCCGGGTGCGCGCCCGAGTCGCGCACGGGGCAACCGCGGTACCCGCGGTGCTGGCGGCGCTGGAGGCGGGCGGGATGACGGTCGCGTCGGTGACGGTCTCGCGCCCGTCGCTGGACGACGTGTATCTGCGGCACACCGGCCGGGCATACGCTGACGCCGATGCCGAGGGCGAGGCTTCCGCATGACCGGGCTGCGTCACTCCCTGATCATGACCCACCGCGGATTGCTGTCGCTGCTCCGCCAGCCCTGGTGGATCGGCGTCAGCCTGATGCAGCCGGTGGTGTGGCTGGTGCTCTATGGCGCGCTGTTCAAGCGGGTGGTCGATATCCCCGGTTTCCACTCCACCTCGTACATCCAGTTCCTGGCGCCGGGCGTGGTCATGATGACCGCCCTCTTCGGAGCCGGCTGGGGCGGCATGAGCATGATCTCCGACATCGACCGCGGCGTGGTCGACCGATTCCTGATGTCGCCGGTGCACCGCGGATCGATCATCGCCGGGCGGGTACTGCAGAGCGTCTTTTCGATCGTAATCCAGTCGATCATCATCGTGGTGCTGGCAGTGATCCTAGGCGGGCGCTTCCCCAACGGCGTGTTCGGGATCGTGGTGTTGATCGTGGTCGCGTCGCTGCTGGGCGCATCGTTCGCCGCGATCTCGAACGGGATTGCACTGCTGGCCCGGCGGGAGGAGACGCTGATCGCCGTCATGAACTTCATCCTGCTGCCGCTGACGTTCCTGTCGGCGGCATTCATGCAGCAGGATCTGATGCCCAGCTGGATGCAGTCGGTGGCAACCTTCAACCCTGTCAACTGGGCCGTCCAGGCCGGGCGGGCGGCGGTGCTTCCGCACACGGACTGGTCAATGGTGGCCCAGCGGACCGGGTTGCTGGTAGTGCTGCTGGTGATCTGCAGCGCGTTTGCGACCAGAGCGTTTCGGTCGTATCAGCGCTCGGTGTAGTTACTTGACCTCGCGCAGATGCCCGGTCTCGACCTCGTACACGAAGCCGCGCACCGAGTCCTTCTTGGGGATGAACGGGCTGGCCTGGATGCGGGCGATCGACTGCTTGACGTCAGCGTCCAGGTCCGAAAACGTCTCGCAATCCCAGTCCGGCGTGACGCCGGTGTCGGCCTGAAGCGTGGCCTTGAACTCGGAGTCGGTGAAGGTCAGCATGCCGCAATCGGTGTGATGGATCAGCACGATCTCCTCGGTGCCCAGCAGTCGCTGGCTGATCGCAAGCGAACGGATCTCGTCGTCGGTGATCACGCCGCCGGCGTTTCGGATCACATGTGCGTCGCCCTCCTGGAGCCCCAGCAGCCCGTACGGATTCAGGCGCGCGTCCATGCAGGCGACGACCGCAATCTTGCGGCCGGGAGGCATGGGTAGATCGCCCTTGTCGAACGACGCCTCATAGCTCTTGGCGTTCTGAAGCAGCTCATCGGTAACTGACATCGCATCCTCCGGGGATCGGCGTTGTCGCGGAGGCCCCTAAGCCCCAGCAATTCACTGGGGTATATCACAGCTTGGATCCAAGCCGTGAGCATTGGGACGCGAGCGAAACCAGCGGAGAGGGCGGGATTCGAACCCGCGAACGAGGAAACCCCCGTTACGCGATTTCCAGTCGCGCTCCTTAAGCCAACTCGGACACCTCTCCAGGCCCAGCAAGTATGCCACCCACTTGCCAGGCGGTGCCCGGTTCGGGGAGACTATGGGCCCCATCACCGAAATAGAGGTGAGCATGCCCGACGAGCGAATCGACATTCTGCGCAAGGTGAGCCTGTTCGATGGTCTTTCTGACAAAGAGCTCGGCGCCATCGCCAAGGCAACCAAGGAGCGGCGCTTCGACACAGGCGACACGATCGTGAGCGAGGGCGAAGCCGGCATCGGGTTCTTCGTGATCGCTGACGGTACCGCGCGAGTCGAGGCTCACGGCCAGCGGGTCGCGACGTTGCTGTCCGGGAATTCGTTCGGAGAGGTGGCGCTGCTCGACGATGGTGTCGGTCGCCGCACGGCGTCAGTGATTGCCGAGTCGCCCCTGCGCGTGTTCGGCCTGACCGCGTGGCAGTTCACGCCGCTTTTGGATCAATACCCCGGGCTCGCGGTCAAGATCGCCCGCAGCTTGGCGCGAACTCTGCGCGAGACGCAGGAGCGGGCGGCAGCCGAAAGCTGAACATTGCTGCTAGCATGGCCCGCGACCGTGCTAAGCGGGGAGCTAGCGGTACCCTGTTTCCGGCAAGCCGCTCTAGCCGGGCCGAATTCCCACCCGAGGGGTGAAGGGTTCGGGAACGGGTTCGTGCGTTCGGTGTTGAGCGCCAGGTCCCGCGCAACGGAGGCTTGCGAACCGCGTCAGGTCCGGAAGGAAGCAGCGCTAAGCAACGTCATCCGGGTGCCGCGGGCTAGCCTGGCAGGAGCCTGCGCTACGAGCACCACCCGAGTCCACCGCCACAGAGGTGGGTGCACGGTCACTTTCAACCCGTCCACCCCTCGCCAAGTAAGCTGCATCTCAAGTGTCTGCGCTCTACCGCACTCATCGGCCGCAGGACTTCGCCCAGTTCGAACCGGCCCAGGCGCACGTCGTCCGCACCCTGCGAAACGCGATCGAGATGGACAGGGTGGCGCACGCCTACCTGTTCGCCGGCCCGCGCGGCACCGGCAAGACGTCGATGGCCAAGATCCTGGCCAAGTCGCTCAACTGCGAGCGCGGGCCGACCGTCTCGCCGTGCCTGGTGTGCGAAGCCTGCCGCTCGATCCATGACGCCACCTCGATCGACGTGATCGAGCTCGACGCCGCCAGCAACCGCGGCATCGACGACATCCGAGAGATCGTGGACAAGGTCGCCCAGCGGCCGGCCGCGGGTCGCCGCAAGGTGTACATCGTGGACGAGGCCCACATGCTCACCAAGGAGGCGTCCAACGCCGTCCTGAAGACGCTGGAGGAGCCGCCCGAGCACGTCATCTTCGTGCTGTGCACCACCGAGATGCAGTCGATGCTGCCGACCATTCGCAGCCGCTGCCAGCGATTCGTGTTCCAGCGCCCGGGCCTACCGGAGATCGGCGCGGTGCTGCATCGCATCGCCGAGACCGAGTCGATCGACATCGACCCCGCCGCGATCGGACTGGTGGCGCGGGCAGCCGGCGGCAGCTTCCGCGACGCAGTGTCGACGCTCGACCAGCTCTCCACCGCCTGTGACGGGCGGATCGGAGTCGCCGACGTGCGCGAGCTGCTCGGCACCACCGACACCGAGGTGCTGTTCCAGACACTCGACCTGGTCGCCGACGGCGACGCCGGCGGCTGCTTGCGAGTGATCGCAGCCCAGGTCGACGGCGGAGCCGACCTGGCGACGCTGGTGACCGACCTGCTGGGACATCTGCGGGCACTGTTCCTGTGCCAGCAGCTAGGCGAGCCGCCCGAGGAGGTGGCTGCCACCGACGACGAGCGGGCACGGCTGCTGACCCAGGCCGACCGGTTGCAACCGGCCACGGTGCATCGCCTGGTGGATCTGCTGCGCGACGCCAACGATCAGGTACGCGAAGGCGCCGACCCGCGGCTTCCGCTGGAGCTGGCGCTGGTGCGCATCTGCCGGCCCGCCGGTGAGCTCGAGCTACAGGCCTTGGAGCAGCGCATCGCCCGTCTGGAGGCGGGAAGCCCCGCTTCGACACCCGCCGCTGTGAATCCGACGCCGGCACCGTCGGCCGGCCCGCCGACGGAGGAGCCCTCCGCGCCGCCGCCTCCACCACCACCACCACCACCACCACCACCGATCGCAGCGTCACAGACCAACCTGGACGTCGTCCCCGAGCAGTGGCGCGACACCATCCTGCCCGAACTCTCGCGCCGCTCCAAGCCGCTGGCTGCGCTGATGCAGCACGCCAACGAGGTCGAGGTCAAGGGTGACCAGGTCGTGATCAGCTTCCCCCAGTCCAAGTCGTTTGCCCGCGCCGGGACGGACACGCCCGCGAACCGCAAGGTGCTCGCGCAGGTGCTGGCGATGGCCGCCGGCGGAACGGTCGACCTCAGTCTGAAGGTGTCCGACGACCCCGAGCCGGAGCCGGAGCACCAGGCCGAACCCGAACACCAGCAGACCCTGTCCGAAGACGAGTTCTTGACCCACGTGAAGCACACGTTCGATGCCCGCGAGATCGAGGAGCCGAAGCGATGACGAAGATCGATCCCCAGAAGATGATGGCCCAAATCGGGCAGATGCAGAAGCAGATGGAGGTCGCTCAGGAGGAGCTCAAGGCCCAGTTCGTCGAGCACTCAGCCGGCGGCGGCGCGGTCACGGTGAAAGCCTCCGGAGCGCTCGAGATCGTGGAGATCACGATCAAGCCCGAGGCGATCGATCCTGACGACGCGGAGATGCTTCAGGATCTGCTCGTGAGTGCCGTCAACGGTGCGATCACCGCCGCTCAGGCGTTGCAGCAGCAGCGCATGATGTCGGGCATGGGCGGTCTCGGGGGGCTCGGAATCCCGGGCATGTAGCCCGGGCTCGAAGTTGTGTACGCACCGTCAGTTGACAACCTGATCACCCAGCTTGCGCGGCTGCCCGGGATCGGCCAGCGGAGTGCCCAGCGGCTGGCGTTTCACCTGCTCAAGGCGACTCCCGAAGAGGCCGGTGCCCTGGCCGCCGCGATCACCGAGGTGAAGGAGCGGATCGGCTTCTGCGAGCGCTGCTACAACCTGGCCGAGGGGCCGCTGTGCACGATCTGCGCTGACACTCGGCGCGACGAGTCGCTGATTTGCGTGGTCGAGGATCCCTCGGATGTGATCGCGCTGGAACGCACGCACGAGTATCGCGGCACCTATCACGTGCTGGGCGGGGCGCTGTCGCCGATCGACGGCGTCGATCCCGACCACCTTCGAATCGCCGAGCTGATGGCCCGGATCGAGAACGGCCACGTGACCGAGGTGCTGCTGGCCACCAACCCCACCATGACCGGCGAGGCGACCGCCAACTACATCGCCGACCGGCTGCGCGACCGCACCACCGTCACCCGGCTGGCCAGCGGCCTGCCGGTCGGCGGCGACCTGGAGTACGCCGACGAGGTCACCCTTGGCCGAGCACTCCAAGGCCGCCGCGCGATCTGAGTCGTGAATAACGGTGCCAGGCACCGTTATTCACCGAGCTAGCGACGCTGCTTCTTCACCAGATACCAGGCGCCCTGGCCGGCCATGAAGATGGGAATCAGAGACCAGCCCTCGGCGACGGGCCAGGGCGACACAATGTTGGTGACCGTGGCCACGACCCACATGAATGCCCCGGTGAGCGCTCCCAGCACCAGAGCACCGATGAACGTATTCGGTAGGGGTCTCCACACGCGTCTCATAGGATTCGCTCCAGACAGCGAGTGAAAGAGTTGTGAGTAGTCATGCGAACACCGTACGGCGCGTCTCCGCCTCGTCCAAGACGTAACCAGTCACGATTCTGTGACAACACACGCTCGTGAATAATCGGCCCGAGGGGCCAGGTATTCACGGTCTGGGCGGAGGTACTGCCGGTCCGATCACGACGGTGATTCACGGTCGTGAAGTAATTGGTGCCTGGCACCAATTATTCATCTCGAGGCGCCCGGGTGAATAGCGGTGCCTGGCACCGTTATTCACGACCAACGCCCTGAGGCGCAGGACGCGGACCAGCCTCAGCAGTTGGCGCGGAGGTACTGTCGAACGAGCGTGAAGTCGCCGCGATGGGCCGCGGCGATCTCGCGATCGGTCGCCCGCAGCGAGCTCTGGTCGTAGCCGCCGGCATCCTCAGACGCACCGGCGGGGTGCAGCGGCATCATTCGCCGCAGCGTCAACGCCTCGGCATATGACCGCTGTGCGGCCGCGTCGTTGCCTGCGGCAGCAGCCGAGTTCCAGTGCGCATACCACGCGCACTGCGCCTGGCCAATGGCCGCGATCAGCGCGAACCGTTGTCCGTAGAGCGCGTCCGCCGGCAGGTGCAGCGGCTTCCAGTGCGCACCCGGGGGCAGATCGATCGTCTTGGTGATCGCGGCGAACTGCCGGTTCACGGTGGGTGCGTGATCGTCACCGGGAATCGATGAGTACACGGTGGCGGCACCGGCCAGCACGGCGACGGCAACGGTCGCGGCCAGCAGCAACGGCCGGCGGCGTCGCCGCGAGCTCGTCCGCGGAACTGCCGAGCGGAGAATCCGGTCGCGCATGGCGGTGGCGTCGGCGGACGGCAGCGGTCGCAGCTGCGCGGCGGGATCGTGCCGCCGGATGAGGGTGGTGACGTCGTCAGGCATCGCTTCCTAGACCTCCATGGGCAATCACTCGTTGATTGGCGGCCGGCGGGGTGTCCGCTTGGGCCAGTTCATGCGCCAGCCGGCGGCGGGCGCGCCTCAGCCGCACCGCCACGTTGGCCCGGGTGCAGCCGATCACGACCGCGATCGCGTCACGGTCGAGCCGATCCCACGCGGTCAGCAGCAGCACTTCGCGGTCGCGCTCGCCAAGGCGTCCCAGCGCCGTCCACAGCGCGTCGCGCTCACCGACCTGCTGGGTGGGATCGGGAGTCATCACCGGTTCGCGCCAGAGGCGACGGGCAAGCTGGTCGCGCCGACGGTCGCCGCGCCGCTGATTCAGCCGGATCTTGCGGGCCACGCCGATCAGCCACGGCAGCGGCTCGGCGGGGATGTCGTCCAACCGCCGCCACGCCACCAGGAACGTCTCGGCGGTGACGTCGTCGGCGAGCTCAGGGTCGCGGCGCCATAGGTAGGCCCGCACGGCCTCGCGATGTGTGTCGAACAGGTGCTCGAACGATGCTTCTCGTTGGTCGGGGGGCAATCGCCTTCCTCCAGTTGGGGACAGTCTGCCATCACCTGTCCGGCAGCCCGCCCTGCGTTGCACCCAAACGGCGCGATTGTGATCGGCATCTGGGAAACTGCGTGGGTGATCGACGCCACCTCCATGCATCGCTACACCGACGTGACCGAGCGATTGGCACAGTCGATCCTGGCCTACACGCGCGATCGGCTGCGGCTGAACCCGGTACCGCTGGACGGTCCTCGCACACCCGCCGAGCTGGCCGCTGCGGTCGGCGCCACAGTGACCGAGGAGGGCCTGGGCGGGCCCGAGGCGCTGCGGATCTTCGACGAAGTGCTCTCCAATGCGTGCGTGTCGGTCGACAACCCGCGCTACCTGGCGTTCATTCCGGCGGCTCCGACGGAGTCCGCCACGCTGTTCGACCTGGTCGTGGGCGCCTCGTCGATCTACGGCGGCAGCTGGCTGGAGGGCGCCGGGGCGGTGTACGCCGAGAACCAGGCGCTGCGCTGGATCGCCGACCTGGCCGGTATGCCCGAACAGGCCGGAGGTTGCTTCGTCGCCGGAGGAACGATCGGCAATCTCTCGGCGCTGGTCGCGGCCCGCTACACCTATCTGGCCGAGCGCGGCGGGGAGCGGCCGGCGCGGCTGCGCATCGCCGCCACCTACGAAGCGCATTCCTCCATCAACTCGGCCGCGCAGGTGATGGACGTCGACGTGCTCCAGGTCGAGGCCGACGCAGAAGGGCGACTGACCGGCAAGAACCTGGAAGCCGCCATCGCCGAACAGGGCGACGACGGCCTGTTCGCGGCTGTCGCAACCTCGGGCACCACCAACCTCGGCATCGTCGACGACCTCGCCGGTGTGGCCGAGGTGTGCGACCGCCGCGACCTGTGGATGCACGTCGACGGCGCCTACGGCGGTGCCGCGTTGGCAGCGCCCTCCGTGCGGGACAAGTTCCAAGGGATCGAGCGCGCCGACAGCTTCATTGTTGACCCCCACAAATGGCTGTTCGCTCCATTCGACTGCTGCGCGCTGCTGTATCGGCGCCCGCACCTGGCCCGCGCCGCGCACACGCAGCACGCCGGCTATCTCGACGCGATCCAGTCCGAGACCGAGTGGAACCCATCCGACTACGCCGTGCACCTGTCCCGGAGAGCACGGGGATTGCCATTCTGGTTCTCGCTGGCGGTGCACGGCACCGCCGCCTACTCGATCGCGATCGAGTCCACGCTGGCGTTGACCCAGGCCGCCGCCAAGGAGATCCGCGGCCGTCCCGAGCTCGAGTTGCTGACCGAGCCGGAGCTGTCGGTGCTGTGCTTCAAGCGAACAGGATGGGCGGCGGAGGACTACAACCGGTGGAGTGCCGACATGCTCGCGCGTGGGTTTGCGTTCGTCACGCCCACTGTCCACAAAGGCGAGATCGTTACCCGTTTTGCAATCGTCAACCCACGCACCACCCTCACCGACATCAAAGCCATCCTGGATACGATGCGGTGAATGGCGGCCTCACACCCATCCACTGAGCCATCCAGCCAACGCGTGCTGGTGATGAAGTTCGGCGGCTCGTCGGTGGCCGACGCCGACAAGATCCGCAGGGTGGCCGAGCGACTGGTGTCCGCCCACGAGAACGGCCGGCGGGTCGTCGGCGTGGTTTCGGCGATGGGCACCACCACCGACCAGCTGGTGGCGCTGGCCGCAGACGTCTCGCCGCGCCCGCATCCGCGCGAGATGGACATGCTGCTCTCCACCGGCGAGCGCATCTCCGCCGCGCTGTGCGCGATGGCGATCGAGGATCTCGGTCACCGGGCCGTGTCACTGACCGGTTCACAGGCCGGGATCGTGACCGACACCGTCCACACCAAGGCCAAGATCGTCGAAATCCGGCCGCGCCGCATCGAAGAGGCCCTGGCCCGCGGTGAAATCGTGCTGGTGGCCGGCTTCCAAGGCGTGTCAACCGCCTACGACGTCACCACCCTGGGCCGCGGCGGCTCCGACACCACCGCGGTCGCCCTGGCGGCTGCGCTGGGGGGAGACTGCGAGATCTACACCGATGTCGACGGCGTCTTCAGCGCCGATCCCCGAATCGTCCCGAGCGCGGTCAAGCTGTCTGAGGTGTCGGCCACCGAGATGCTCGAGATGGCCGGGTCGGGCGCCCGCGTGCTTCAGCTGCGATCGGTTGAGTTTGCCCGCAACCATGCGGTCGCCATCCATGTACGGTCAACGTTCTCCGACGCAGAGGGAACCTGGATTCGAGAGGACGGAACGATGGAAGACGCCATCATCTCCGGTATCACCCACACCACCGACGAGGCCTACGTTACGCTCACCGACGTGCCCGACAAGCCCGGCACCGCCGCCAGCATCTTCAATGCGGTCGCGGCCGCCCACATCAACGTCGACACGATCATCCAAAACGCCGTCACCCACGGCGACGCCGACGTCACCTTCTCGATCCCGACCGACGACCTGCCGCTGATGACCGACACCATCGAGCACCTGTGCCGCGATCTCGGCCTGCACTGGCGAGTGGACGACACGGCGGCCAAGGTGAGCCTGATCGGCGCCGGCATGAAGAGCCACCCGGGCGTGGCCGCCAAGATGTTCCAGACGCTGGCCGAGCACGACATCAACGTTCGCATGATCGCGACCTCGCCGATTAAGGTCTCCTGCGTGATTCCTCGCGACAAGGTCACCCAAGCCGTGTCGGAGCTGCACGAAGCGTTCCGGGCAGAGATCGAACTCAGCCATGGAGCGCCCAGTGCCTAATCTCAAAGTCGCAGTGGTGGGCGCGACCGGCGCCGTCGGACCTGAGGTGCTCCGACTGCTGGAGGAGCGGAAGTTTCCCGCAACCGAGGTGGGCGCGTTCGCGTCCGCGCGCTCGGCCGGCAAACGAGTGGACTTCGCCGGCTCGCAGCTGGAGGTGCGGGAGCTGACCGCCGACGCCCTCGAGGGATTCGACCTGGCGCTGTTCTCGGCCGGTGCCGGTACCGCCCGCACGTTCGCGCCCGAGGCGGTCGCGCGCGGCTGCGTCGTAATCGACAAGTCCAGCGGGTTTCGTATGGATCCCCAGGTGCCGTTGGTGGTGCCCGAGGTCAACCCGGAGGCGACCGACTCCCACAACGGCATCGTGGCCAACCCCAACTGCTCAACGATCCAGTTCGTGGCGGTGTTGAAGCCGCTACTCGACGCCGTCGGCCTCGAGCACGTGACCGTGTCCACGTACCAAGCTGTCAGCGGTACCGGCACCAAGGCGATGGACGAGCTCACCGCCCAGACCCGCGCGGTGGTTGCGGGTGAGCCCGTCGAGACGAGCGTGTATCCGCATCAGATCGCCTTCAACGTGCTGCCACACTGCGACGTCTTCGACGACGACGGCAACACCCAGGAAGAGACCAAGCTGGTTCGCGAGAGCCGCAAGATCCTGAGTAGGCCCGATCTGCCGATTTCGGCAACCTGCGTGCGAGTGCCGGTCTGGCGCGGCCACTCCGAAGCCGTCTGGATCGAGACCACCGAGCCGCTCTCGCCGGACGACGCGCGCCGGCTGCTGGCGGCGGCGCCGGGAGTGACAGTGGTCGACGATCCGGCCACCAACAGCTATCCCACACCGCTGGCTGCCGACGGCCAGGATCAGGTCTTCGTCGGCCGCATCCGTCGTGACGAGTCGCGCCGCAACGGCCTGGCACTCTGGGTGGTGGCCGACAACCTCCGCAAGGGCGCGGCCACCAACGGCATACAGATCGCCGAGTTGCTGGTCGAGCGGAAACTGGTACGGGTTCCGGGGGCGGCAGCGGCGTAGGTATGCAGCATCGACGCGGCACCCTGTGCCCCGTGTGCCTGGGGGAGGTACGACGGGGCGTGTGTGATCACCACGGCCTGTGGTCGCCCCGCCAGCTCCTGACGGTGCTCGACCGCCGCCATGCGATCCGGCATACCTGGCATCCGTTCACCCCGATCCTCCACGCCTGCCCCCGGTGCCTGGGTGAGGTGGCCGAGAGCCGCTCCGGCGACTACGGCTGCATCGACCACGACACACACGGGCCGTTTCAGCTGGACGAGCTGCTGGGGCCGAGCGCCCAGCGTGACGGCGCCGTCGAACGGGAACGGCTCGCGCGGGCGCGCGAGCGCAAGCGGGACGCCCCACCAGCCGTCACCCTGCCCAAGCTCCACATCCCCAACCTCACGCACCTGACCCGCATCGCCGCCGCGAGTGCGGTAATCGTCACCACCCTCTTCTTCCTCGCGAGGTGAATAAAAGGTGCCAGGCACCTTTTATTCACGCCACTTTCGAGGCGGCGATCGGTTGGGTGGTGGGCTGCTGAGAGCCGCCGGCCGGTTCCACGGTGACGGCCACGGTATCGCCGGGATGGGCTTTGGCCACGAGATCGACGCTGGTGCGGCCGCCGGCAAACACTCCCGCTGAGATCGGTTTTCCGTCTGGGGGAATCACCCAGGCCTGATAGGTCTTGCCGCTGGGAGCCGCGGACGCGTTCGCGACCAGTGTGGCCTGCCCATCGGCGTCGACAAATACCGTGCCGACGTTGGGAAGTGCAGCACTGGTCTGGCTGCCGTAGACGATGTCCTGGGTGTCGGTGAGCGAGTTGCGGAGAGAGACGTTCCAGGCCACCAACCCGATCACGACCACCGCCAGCACCGGGGCGGCGATCCGCGCAAACCGTGGCCACCAGCTCGGTGAGCGGTCGAAACGGCGCTCCGCTTGCGGCTCGGGCTCGGGTGCGGATTCGGGCACCGGCTCGGGATCAATCGCAGCCATCAGCCGGTCGCGCAGCTCGGGCGGCGGTGCGACTTGGGGGGTCGCCAGCGCCAGCAGCGCAGTGGTCGACTCGGCTTCCTTCAGGCGGGCCATGCAGGCCGAGCACTCGGCCACGTGCGACTCGACTCGCGCCGCCTCGTCCGGTGTGAGCGCGGCCAGCGCATGGGCGGGAATCAGCTCGTCGACGTGCTCGTCCACTGATCCCCCCCTCTGAACCCCGCCTCGTCCAGCGCCTCCTGCAGCGCCTTCAGCGCCGCGAACGTGCGGCTCTTGATCGTGCCCACCGGCACGGACAACATCTCGGCCAGCTCCGACTGCGAGTAGCCGCCGAAATACGCCAGCTCGATCACCTCTCGATGGGTGGCGGGGAGACCGGCCATGGCCTCGCGGATCTGCCCGCGGGCCGCCGACATCCAGGCAAGCTGGTCCGGTCCCGGCTCCGGGCTGGGAAGCTCGAGCCGCTCCTCGTCAAGCTGGTCGGCCCGGCGTCGCTGCTCTCTGCGCACGAGATCCACTGCTTTGTTATGTGTCATGGTCAGAATCCATGTCGATGCCCGTCCTCGTGCCGGATCAAATACCGCGGCTTTTCTCCACACCGCCAGAAAGGCGTCCTGCACCACATCGGCCGCGAGATCACGGTCGCGCACAATCCGTACAGCCAGCGAGTACGCCGGCTCGCCGTACCTGTCGTACACCTGTGCGAATGCCTCCCGGTCACCCTGGCGCACACGCTCCAGCAGTTCGCGATCCGAGGGCTGTTCGCTGTGAGCTCCTTCGTGACGTTGGTTGTCTGGCATTCGTCCTTGGGCCGTGACCGGTTCAACGCACCGGGGCCGGGGTCGGCTGAAGCACGGCCAGCCGGGACTTGATCCGTTGCAGCCGGCTGGCCTCCGGGGAGGATTCGAGAGTTCGCAGGTCGAGTCTCATCAGCTGCACTCTGCCCGAAACGCGCGTCGGCAGAAACCCGAAGTCGGCCAGGAAGTCCCGCGGGAAGATTGTTCGGTGGCGGAGAAACCGGGTCGGAAACGATTCCCCAGGGGCGTACCGATAGCCAAATCCCTCCAGCGCCGGCCATCCACGATCGTTGCACTCGCCGATCGCCGCGAGCACCAGGCTCTGCAGTACCCAGGGGCTATTGACGTCGGTCAGATACGCGCAGGTGATCACAACCGCATCCCTGTCCGGCGGCCCGGCCGGCATCGTCGCCGCCCGCGGGAAGGCCGCGGCAGGGCCGTACTGGATCAGCCCGATCACCCGGTCGTCCTCGCGGTAGATCTTGCCCCACGGGCCGAACTCGTCCTCGGTCTCGGCGATGAACCGGTCGCGCTCGGCGGGCTCGCGACCGGGCCGGGTCTGCCACCACATGCAGCTCCGGCACGGCGGGGGAGCCGTGTCCACGGTGGCGCCGGTGAGGTGGTCGACTCGTGGCATCGCGCTCAGCCGCTGGGGGATTCGACGTCGTCGATCACAACGGACACGTCGCCCACATCCAGCTCGGTGGTGGCGATCAACGACGACCGCACCGCCTCCCGCACGCGCGTTGCCAGGTCTGGCAGGAGTGTGCCCCACTCCGCCACCAGCCGCAGCTCCACCTTGATCCGATCGCCATCGGAGGACACCTTCACGCCGCGGGGCGGGCGCTCCTCGCTGATGCGCCGATCAAGTCCGCCCAAAAGGCCGTCCGAAATGCCCGCGACGCCGTCCACCTCACGCGCGGCCGCGGCCGCGTAGGTGGCAATCACTGCATGCGAGATGTGTGCCGACGCTGACGGCGAGTGAACCGACTCGACCGGGTCGGCGGAGGTGTCTGCCATCGCGGTCGAGTATACGGATCGGTTACACCGGGCGGAGGCGCAAGAGGCAGGCCTCGGGACGGGCCAGAAAGCGGAACGGCAGGAGCGTGGTGCCGGTGCCCCGTGAAACCACCACGGTGGTGGTGCCGTGCTGAATCACGCCCTCCTCGAAGATCCAGCGGTTGTGCGACAACCGGCGCTTCCCCGTCAGAGTGGGGATGCAGATCTGGCCGCCGTGCAGATGCCCCGCCAGCACCAGCGAGCAGGTGCCCATTGGAATTCGCGCCGCCACGTCGGGGAAGTGGGCAAGCAGGATCCGAAACGCACCGGACTCAAGAAAGAGCGTCTCGGCCGGCCTCCCCCGTTCGCCCAACCATGTGTCAGCGTCCGACCCAGCGATCTCGATCGCAACGCCTCCGTGACGTACCGTCGCGGACTCGTCACGCAGCAGCTGGACGTGCGCCGGACTCCAGTCCTCGATCACCACCGGCTGCGAAAAGGGGTCGTTGGTAGAGGCCACCTCGTGGTTGCCGGTGACCGCGAAGGTGCCCAGCGGCGGACTCAGCCGGGCCAGCTCGGCGGCCACCTGCCGGGTTGCTCGGGGATGGCTGACGATGTCGCCGGTCACCGCCACCAGATCGGGGCGGGCGAGCACTCCGAAGTCGATCGCCTTGCGCAGTGCGCGCATGTTCAGCGACGGCGTACCTGCGTGGAAGTCGGACAGATGCAGGATGCTGAGGCCGTCCAGCGCCGGCGGGAGCCCCGCAACCGGCACCTCCAGCGTTCGTTCACGCAGCCACTGGGCCTCGAACAGCCCCCAGGCCCCGAGTCCGACTGCAGCGGCGGTGGCGGCCGACGAAAGTCGGGCAGCCCTACTCGCCACGCACGCTGTCGAGCTCGTCTCGCAGCCGCCGGCGGGCGGCTGCGATCCGCTCCTTCAGTACGGCCGTGCGGTCAGCGTCGCTGGAGTGGCCGTTGCCCGATGCCGGTACGGCCTCGTCACGGTCGTACAGGTAGTGGGCAACTGCGGCCGCCGCGACAGCCAGTACTGCAATTTTCACCAAGCGCGACATCCCGGCCAAGTCTAGATGTTCTTCACGAACACGCGCTCCAGAGACCGCGGCCGGCCACCGCGGCCGCCCGCTCGATGGACGCGTACTCTGCCGCGTGCGCGGTGTTGGGCGGAATCGCGAGCGTACGCGCGTACCCGAGCCGCAGCAGGCGCTGCTCGACCGACACCGGCCGTGTGCCGTCGACGTACACATACGCCAGGAAGCGCCCGTACTTGTCGTGGGTTTCGCGGTCGTACACCAGCTTGACCGATCGCCCGGTAAGCCAGTGCTTCATGAACGCCGAGGCCTGGGGGCCGTAGCAGCCCACCGGTCGATCGGGGTCGACCGTCTCGGGCGTATCGATCCCGATCAGGCGAACGTCCTGGGACCGCCCGCCGGAAGACACGTAGATGGTGTCGCCGTCGACCACGCGCGAGACGGTGCCGCGCGCGATCGGCGAGCTGTCGCTCTGGAGGCGATGCCACACCACCGTGACGACCAGGACGACAACCACGGCGAGTACCGGGAAGGCTCGTTTCATGCAGACGACGGTAGCGCCGGTGACCGTCACGGGTGTGCGTCGAACTGTGCCGGTTTCGCCCACCCACAGCTCCGCCGCGGGAGACGTTGTTCGCGCACGGCGGTACGACCGACCCGCCACATACAATTCTTGGCCCCATGAAGCTCCTCCACATTGCCGACGTCCATCTCGACCGCGTGTTTCGAGGCGCCGAGACGCGGCACCACGCCGACCGCCGCCGAGCCGAGCTGCGCGATGCTCTGACGCGCGCGCTAAAGCTCGGGCGGGACCAGGGCGTCGATGCGATCTGCATCGCCGGAGACACCTACGAGCACGACTTCGTGCGCGAGGACACCGTCGAGTTCCTGCGCAACCTTCTGGCCGACGCGCGCGTGCCCGTGCTGATCACACCGGGCAACCACGACCCCTACATGCCGGGTTCGGTGTGGCAGCGCACCAGCTGGCCCCAGAACGTCCACGTATTCAGGCACGACCTGATCGAGCCGTTCCCACTCGACCTCGAGGTGACGGTGTGGGGAGCTGCGTTCACCGCCAAGCATTGCTCCACCAACGCGGTCACCGATTGGCGTGCCCCGCAGGACGGCGGCTGCCATCTGCTCCTGATCCACGGAGCCCTCACCGGCGAGCAATGGGCGGATGAGCCCGGGCACCGTCCGCTGACGCGTCGAGCAGCTGGTGGACACGGGCGCGCGATTCGTGATGCTCGGACATTTTCACGATGGCCGCAGCGACGCCTTCCTGGCCTACCCCGGCTCGCTCGAGCCGCTGGGCTGGGGCGAGCGGTTCGGTACCCACGGGGCGGCGGTACTCGAGACGCACGGCGACGGCACGGTCACCTGGCAGTTCCACGAGATCGCTCGGCGACGGTACGCCGAGACCACCCTCGACGTCTCCGGCGCGGCGACGTCCACCCAGATCGAGGCCACGCTGGCCGCGGCCGCTGCGGAGTTCACCGGCAGCTCCCTGCGGGCAATCCTGACCGGGCTGGTGGAGCCCTCCTGCGAGATCGATCCCCGGTTGCTGGCCGAGCGCTGTGGCCAAGGCCTGGCCGAGCTCGTGGTGATCGACCACACCCGCCCCGCCTATGACCTCGCACGCGATCGCTCGGGAAGGATCGGTGCGGGGCAGGTTCGTGGCCCGTCTGCTGGCGACTGACGATCCGCTGGCAACCGATGCGGCGATCGCCGGCCTGCGGGCGATGGACGGGCACACGGAGCTGGTCGCATGAGGATCACCACGCTGCGCCTGCACGGGTTCGGGCGGTTCCGCGAGCGAGAGTTCGAGTTCGGGCCGGGCCTCACGATCGTGCACGGGCCGAACGAGGCCGGCAAGTCGACTCTGCATGCAGCGCTGTCTGCCTCCACCTTCGGCCTCGCTCCCGGTGGTCGCCGGTTGGCTAAGCACACCGCGGTGATCGAGCGCCACCGGCCCTGGCAGAGCGACCGGTACGCCGCCACGGTCGAACTCGAGCACAGCAGCGGGCGCCGTCTGCGGATCGACTGGGACTACGATCGCCAGCAGTTCGCGGTGATCGACTCGGCGACCGGCGACGACCTCTCATCCGCACACGGCGCCGGCACCAACACCGACGTTCTGGCCGAGACGCTGCACGGGGTCGGGCGCGACGTGTACCTGCGGGTGGGCTCGATCGGCCAGGACGAGCTGGCCCAGATCGTGACCGGTGCGACCGATGTGCGCGAGGCGATCGAGCGCGCCGCCGGCCAGTCCCAGTCGGATTCGAGCAGCCAGACGGCGGTCGATCGCCTGCGGGCGCGCCGCAAACAGCTGGTCGGCCTCAACCGCAACCAGAGCAACCCCCTGCCGCGCGCGGAGGCACGGGTGACCGAGCTTCGTACGCAGCTTTCCGACGCCGTCGGTACCCGAGCCGAGGCCGAACAGCTGTCGGCCGAACGCGATCAGGCCGCCGAGCAGGCAGGCGCACTCGAGCGCCGCATCCGCGAGCTCGAGTTCGCACTCGAAGGGGCGCGCTGGCGATCGCTGCAGGCCACCGTCAACCGGGCTGAGGGGCTCAATCGAGAGCTGCAGGCGGCCACCGCTGCAGTACAAGGCTCGGTGGCGCTGGCGGAGTTCGCGCCGATCCCGGGCGTTGCCGGAGCCCGGGAACGGTACGAGCATCTGCTGGCGGAGCGCAACCGCACCCGCCCGCGGCAATCGGCGGTCGTGGGGAAGCTGGCGGAGCTGCGAATCCCCGCCGGTCGATCCTGTCAACGCTCCGCGGACCGTCTCGAGCCGGCTGGGCGGTTGCCGCCGTCGGGGCGGTGGCAGCGGCCGCGGGCCTGATGCTCTCGACGCTGCTGGTCGTGGTAGGCGTGCTTGTGCTGGTGGCCGGAGTTGCGGCGGCGACCGTCACCCGCCGGGCGCTACGATGCCCGCCGCGAAGCGGCCCGCGAGCAGCGCGACCGTGAGGCTGCCGATCGCCGCGATCGAGCCAAGGGCCTCGAGATCGAGTTGGCCAAGATCGCGACGGTCGACGCTGAGTACGAGGCCACCGCCGAGCGTCTGGCCGAGATGCTCGAGAGCGACGACACAAGCCCCCAGGGCATCTCCCAGGCGCTGGCCACCTACGACGAGCAGGTACGCGCCCACACGTCCAGGATCGATGCCGAGCGTCGCCGCAAGCAGGCCGAGGCCGAGCTCGACACGCTGCTCAACGGCGGCAGC
Organism: uncultured Actinomycetes bacterium; assembly: GCA_963723785.1. GTDB lineage: Bacteria > Actinomycetota > Thermoleophilia > Gaiellales > JAICJC01 > CAVPTL01. Next base: position 122,210 of record CAVRSB010000003.1, read on the forward strand.
CTGGAACAGGTGCAGCAGCGCTGCGCCGAGCTGGAGCGGTCACTCAATGGGCACCGCAACGCGGCCGGTGCCGAACGCGACCCCGACGACATCGAGGCTGAGCTTCACCGGCTGCGGTCGTCGGCCGGCAGACAGCGGTCGACGCGAGCGGCCTGCGGGCCACCGCCGCCGAGCGGCTGCGGCTGGTGCCGGACACGGGGGCGCTGCAGGAACAGCTGGATGCCGCCGAGGACGAGCTGACCCGCCTGCAGCGGCTGGAAGACGTGCTGAAGCTGGCCGAGAACGAGCTGCAGGAGACGGTGGCAGAGACGTACCGCGACTTCGCTCCGCGTCTGAACGCCGCGCTCGAGCGAAACCTGGTGCGGGCCACGGGCGGCCGCTACAGCAGGGCGTTCGTGGCCGACGACCTGTCGGTGCGCCTGGAAGCCCCCGAGACCGGGGCGGTGATCGACCTGGCGCAGGTCTCAGCCGGCACCCAACGGCTGGTGTACCTGATGCAGCGACTCGAGCTGGTGCAGCTGATCGCGCCCGGCAGCGAACCGCTGCCGGTGCTGCTGGACGAGCCGTTCGCCCACCTCGATCGCGAACGCATGCGCGCGGCGCTGGATGTCCTGACCGACTTGGCCGGCGACCGCCAGATCGTCGTCTTCACCACCCAGCGCGACGCCGCCGAACTCGCCCCCAACTCCACCACCCTGCTCGAGTTGTGAATAACGGTGCCTGGCACCGTTATTCACGCTGGGACGACAGCCAGTAACCGGCGCTGGGCCAGCCTCAGGCGCCTGCGCACCAGCGGATACGGCCCGTCGGTCTTCCGCAGCGTGCCCGGCCGCGATCATCCCGTCGATGGCCGCCATCACGTCGTCCTGGGTCATGTGCACCAGCGCGCCATGGCTATCCAGCCGGTCGTGGCCGGCGCCCTTGAGCGCCTTGGCGCTGGAGCCCCGCAGGATCGCCGTGAGCCGGGATCGACCGACCGCGCCGTTGGTCTCGTCCACCGCCTGCAGCACCGCCGCGGAGACGTCCACACCGGGAATCGCAGGCGCGACCGTCGACGCGTGCCCGTCACAGCAGACCTCGTCCGGCCGCGCGGCCGGCTCGTCGCCGAAGTACTCGAGCAGCACCTTGCGACGGCAGCCCGCCGTGGTGGCATAGGCATCGATCGCCTTCAGCCGATCCCACCGCTGCCGCTCCACCCGGCGACCGGCGATCATGCCGGCGGCAACGTGCTTGGGCGACAGCCGCGGCGCCGCCAGCCGCCCCGAGACATGCCCGGAGGGCGCCGGAAACAGCTCCAGCGCGCCCGCCCGCTCCAGCACCGCCAGCGCCACCCGCGGCTCGTCACCGGGAAGCTCGCGATCGGCCGACGCGAACAGGCCCTCGGGCGAGGCCACCGTCGCCAGCGCCCGGTGCATCCCGTTGAGATCTCCAGCGGAGAGTTTGGCGCGATTGATGAAGTACACGATCAGACCCTTGTCGGCGGGGCTGTACAGAAGTGTGCAGCGAGCCGGGAGCCCGTCTCGTCCCGCGCGACCCGCCTGCTGGTAGTACTCCTCCGGCGATGCCGGCAGCGTCCAATGCACCACCGACCGCACATCGGCTTTGTCGATGCCCATGCCGAAGGCGGTGGTGGCCGCGACCACTTCCAGATCGCCGGCCAAGAACCCGCGGAGCGTCTGTGAGCGCGCGTCCTGGGTGAGTCCGGCGTGGTAGGGCTCGGCCTTGACCCCGGCGGCCCGGAGCCGATCGGCCACCTCGACACAGGTCTTGCGGCGGCCACAGTAGACGACCGCCGGCAGCCGATCGGGTATGCGCAGAAGCGACGCCAGCACCTTGGTCTTACCGGCATCACCGGCCACCCGGATCACCTCGAAGAACGAGGTTGGCGCGATCGAAGCCGGTGGTCGGCGTGGCCGGATCCCGCAGCCCCAGCGCGGCCACGATGTCCTTGGCCACACGCGGGGTGGCGGTTGCTGTGAGCGCGATCGTGGGCGGCGAGCCCAACCGCTCGCGTACGTCGGCCAGCCGGCGGTAGTCCGGCCGGAAGTCGTGACCCCACTCCGAAAGGCAGTGGGCCTCGTCCACCGCCAGCCGCGAACGTTGGTGGCCGCCAGCGTGTCCAGAAACCGCCGACTCGAGAACCGCTCGGGAGCGACGTACACCAGTCGCGTGCCGCCCTCACCGATCCGCTCCAGCGTGGCGGTGACGTCCTCGCGCGACATGCTGGAAGCGAGCATCTCGATGCCGTCAAACCCGCGCGCGACCAGCGCCGCGTGCTGATCCTGCATCAACGCGATCAGCGGCGATACGACCACCGTCAGGCCTGCTCCGACCACCGCCGGCAGCTGGTAACAGAGCGATTTGCCCGACCCTGTGGGCATGATCGCGAGCACGTCGCGACCTGCCAGCACGGCCTCCACCGCCTCGCGTTGACCCGCCCGAAACTCGCTCGAAGCCAAACCGGCTGCGCAGCTCTTGATCGATGTCGATGGTCGTCACGCCCACGGTTCGCAGTGTGGCAGACGCGCAGGACCCCACCGCGCATCCCGGCCGCGGAGTTACACGATCGTCATTGCCCCGTCGACAACCAGCGCGTGTCCGGTGATGTAGGAAGCCTCGTCGGAGCACAGGAAGGCCACTGCAGCGGCAACCTCGTCGGCCGTCCCCTGGCGCCCCAGCGGCACCACCGAGCGCACGGCATCAGCCACCTCCTGCTGACTCATCCCCGTCAGGATCGGATCGCTGAACGCGGTATCGATCCACCCGGGGCAGACGGCATTCACCCGCACACCCTTGCCAGCGCAATCCAGCGCGAGCTGACGGGCCATATGATTCACCGCCGCCTTCGAGGTGCAGTAGCCCAGGAACTCGCGCTCGGCCACCATGCCTGCGGTCGAGCCGGTCAGGACGATCGCTCCCGAGCGACGCTCGCGCATGCCCGGCAGCACCGCCCGCACGGTCACGAAGATGCCGCGGACATTCACTGCGAAGGTGCGATCGAACTGCTCGACGGTCTCATCCCACGCCGCCGCGGGCAGCAGCACACCGGCGTGGGCATGCAGCACGTCAATGGCTCCCAGCACCTCGGTGACCTGGTCGATGGCCTCGGCCACCTGCGTCTCCTCCGACACGTCGGCGACCCAGGCGCGGGCGTCGATCCCCTCGCCCCTGAGCCGCTCAGCCGCGGCCTCCACCTCGCCGTGGTTGACATCGATCAGCGCCACCCGCGCCCCCTGGCGCCCCAGTGTCGCTGCCGATGCGAGGCCGATCCCCTGAGCCGCACCGGTGACCACCGCGACCCGATCGGTAAAGCGCTGCTGATACATCGAGAACCACCCCCGTCCGAAGTGGGATCACACAGTCACGTGGTCGGGCTCGACCCCGACCGGGGCCCGACCGGGCCGATCGTCATACAGCCAGCGGGTGGCGATCACTCCCACCAGGCCGACAGCCGCAACCGCCAAGTAGGTCAGCCGCACGGTGTCCACCACCGCCGGCACGTAGGCGCCGACATGCTCAGAGGCCGCGATCTGATGCGCCGAGAGCGTGGCCGCAAACACGATTCCCGCCACTGCCGCGCCCACGCCCGAGCCGATCTGGCGGGTCAGCGGGATGGTGGACGTGGCCTGCCCCTCACGGCCTTCCACCTTGTCGGCAAGTACCGCGGCAAACAGCGCCGGGCTGGCGACGCCCATGCCCAGGCCACCGATCGCGTAGGCGAGGATCACCAGCGCTGCTCCGCCGACCGGCAACGCCATCACCCCGTGGCGCCGACCGTCAGCGAGGTGCCCAGCAGCACCTGCGACTTGGTCGAGAAGTTGAGCCGAGCCGACGCCATCGAACCGGTCGACCATCCCAGCGTGCACAACAGCAGCGCCAGGCCGACGATCGCGACACCGTGATGGAAGCCCACCTGCAGCTGCAGCGGCAGATAGGTCTCGGCGCCCAGGAACACCACGCCGGTCGCGAATCCGGCCACGTTTGCGGCGATGGCGTTGGCGGAGTGGGTAAACACCGGTGTGGACGTGCGCCGCTCCCACCACACGAATCCCACCGCGGCCGCCACTGCCACCGGGATCAGCAACGTCACCGGCATCGAGTGATGCGACGCCGCCAAAAGCGCGGCCACGATCACTCCCAGCAGCAGCGGCCCCAAGATGTTCAGCGGGGTGCGCGCAGCCACCCGCTCAAAGGGGGCCTGACGACCGAGCGCCAGCTTGGCCGCCCAGGCGACAACGGCGATCAGCGGCAGGTTGATCCAAAACACCCAGCGCCAGCCGACCGTCGACGTCAGCACCGCGCCCAGCAGCGGCCGACCAGAGCCGAGACTCCCCACATCGCGGCGTTGATGCCGAACGCCCGCGGCCGCAGCTCATCGGGCACACGGGTCGCGAACAGACCCAGCGGCACCGCGAACATGAACCCCGCGCCCAGCCCCAGGATCGCCCGTGAGAGCGTCACCACCGGCATCGACTGCGCCAGCCCGCCGACCACGTTGGCGACCACGAACAGCACACACGCGATCGTGAACGCAACGCCGGCACCGGAGCGGTCGATGATCGTGCCGGCGATCGGAAAGATGATCGCCACGGTGACGCTGGTGGCCCCGACGGTGGCGGCGATCAGCCCCACGCCGCCGATGTCCTCGGCCGCCGTCGGCAACGCGGTGGTGACCATCAGCGCGTCCAGCGACCCCAGGAAGGTCGCCCCCAAGGCGGCCACCATCAGCGCGCGATACGGCGACCTGAACAGCGCGGCATAGCTCGGTGTCATCGCACGCGTGGAGATCTACTGAGCGGCGTAGATCTTGTCGGTCGCCGGATGGGCCTTGGTGATGTGCCGCTTGAACTGCAGCTCGTCGTAGCTCAGGCCCGCCGCCGCGCCGACCAGCTGCGCCAGATGGAAGATCGGCATGTCGAACTGGATGTCGGCCTCCTTGGACGCCTTGCCCTGCCATGCGTCGAGCGACAGGTGGCAGAGCGGACACGGCGTCACCATGGCGTCGGCGCCGGCGGCCTTGGCCTCGGCCAGCGGCTGGATCAGCTCGCCCAGCGCGACCTCCTCGCGGGCCAGCACGATCGGGAAGCCGCAGCACTTGATCTTGGAGGGGTAGTCCACCGGGATCGCACCGCAGGCCTCGATGATGCGCTCGAGCGACTGCGGCCGATCGGGATCCTCAAAGCCCAGGAGCTTGGAGGGACGCAGGATCTGGCAGCCGTAGAAGGGCGCGATCTTGACGCCCTCCAGCGGCCGCTGGGCGATCTCCTTGAGCCGTTCGTAGCCCTCCCCCTCGGCGATCTCCCACAGCAGGTGGCGCACCTCGACCGTGCCGTTGTACGTGGCCGCACCGACTTCGCGCAGATTCTTGTTGATCCGCTCGCGCAGGTCGGGGTCGGCTTTGAGCTTGATGTCGGCCTGGCGCAGGTTGAGCGTGCACACGTTGCAGATCGTCAGGAGCGTCTTCTGCTCGAGCTGCTCGGCCTGGCCCAGGATGCGCGCGTTCAGGTGCAGGTAGTACTCCGGCCGGGCCTCGTGGATGTCGCCGGCGCCACAGCAGGTGAACCCGGGAATGTCGATCAGCGAGAACCCGAGCTTGGCCGAGACCGCCCGGGTCGAGGTGTCCAGCTCCTTCTGCGACAGGCTCGCAAGGCAACCGGGGTAGTAGGCGTAACTCGAGTTCACGACTCCTGCTCTCTGTCGATGGTGACTCCCTGTCGCTTGGCGTCGCGCTCGGCCTCTTCCATCGGCTGCAACAGCTTGTGCAGCTTGCGGACCTCGTCGAGCTTCTTCGCTCGGTGGGGCTTGAAGGGGTTGGGCACCTTGCCCGATTTGGCCATCTGCATCGCGAACTTGATGTCCATCGCCTGCTTCGGCGAGTGTACGGAACCAGCGCGGTCTCGAGCAGGTAGCCGGTCATGCGGCTGGAGACATCGAACACCTGGGCGTGGCGGGCGCCGCCGTCGGAGAGCATGCCCTCCGAGTAGATCTCGGCGCCCAGCTTGGCGATCGCGTCGCGCGGGTCGACCCCCTTGGGGCAGCGCTGTTTGCAGAAGTAGCAGCGGGTGCAGTCCCACACTCCGTGGGGGCCGTTGAGCGTCCGCAGCCGCTCCTTGCGCCCGCGGTCGCGTACGTCGCCGACGAAGCGAGCGGCCTTGGCCAGAGCCGCGGGGCCGATGAAGTCGGGATCGACCTCCATCGAGTTGCACTCCGAGACGCAGCATCCGCACTGGATGCACAGCGCCTCCTTGAAGATCCGGTCGAGCTCCTCCTGCTGGATCCGCCACTCCTTGACGGGAGGATCGTCGTCCTCCACCAGGTACGGCTTGATCGAGCGGAACTTCTCCCAGAACGGCTCCATGTCGACGACCAGATCCTTGACCACCGGGAGGTTTCCCATCGGCGAGATCATCGGCACCTCGCCGGCTTCGACCACCGGCGCCATCGGCGTCTTGCAGGCCAGCACCGCTGCGCCGTCCATGCGCATCCCGCACGACCCGCACACCGCCATCCGGCAACTCTTGCGGTAGGTGAGCGACCCGTCCTGCTCGTCCTTGATCTGATCGAGGCAGTCCAGCAGCGTGGCCGTCTCGGGCGCGTCGATGGTGAACTCGTCGACGCCGGATTCTCCGGTGTCGGGGTTGTGGCGCTGGACTCTGAGGGTGACTTGCATGACGCTCCTAGTAGCTGCGGACAGCCGGCTGGTGCTCGGTGATGGTGACGGGCTTATAGTCGAGCCTGACTTGGCCGCCCGGATCGTGCCAGGTGAGCGTGTGCCGCAGCCAGTTGTCGTCGTCGCGCTCGGGATAGTCGAGGCGGCTGTGCGCCCCCCGGCTCTCGGTGCGCGCGATCGCTCCCGTGACCAGGCAGTCGGCCATCTCGAGCATCGCGCCCAGCTCGATCGCCTGGATCAGGTCGCTGTTGAAGGTGGTGCCCTTGTCCTGCACGATCACCCCGGCGTCGTAGCGTTCGCGCAGCGCCGTGACCGTGTCCTTGCATGCCTCGAGCTTCTCGGCGTTGCGGAAGATGCCGGCGTTCTCGTACATGGCATCGGCCAGCTCCTGGCGGATCGCCCGCGGTCGCTCGCCGTCGAAGTTGTAGAGCATCTCGCGAATCCGCTTGTCGGTGACCCGCACCGCCGAGGGTGAGAACACCCCGCCGAGCCCGTTCTGGCGCACCTCCTGGGCCGCTGCAGCGCCCGACCGGCGGCCGAACACGATCGTCTCCAGAAGCGAGTTGCCGCCCAGCCGGTTGGCGCCGTGCACCGACACGCAGGCGCACTCGCCGGCGGCGTACAGGCCCGGCATGATGGTGCGTCCGTCCACATCGGTATCGATGCCGCCCATGTGGTAGTGGCTGCCCGGCCGGACCGGGATCGGCTCCTCGATCGGATCGACACCGGCGTAGTCCATCGCCAGCTCGCGGGATCCGTGCAGCCGCTCCATGATCCGCTTGGCGCCCAGATGGGTGAGATCCAAGAGCACGCAGCCGTCGACTCCCCGGCCCTCGTCGATCTCGGTCTGCTCCGACCGGGAGACAACGTCGCGGGAGGCCAGCTCCACCGCGTTGGGGGCGTAGTTGAACATGAACCGCTCGCCCTCGCCGTTGCGCAGATACCCGCCCTCGCCGCGGCAGCCCTCCGTGATCAGCACCCCGTTGGCCTTGAGCGTGGTGGGGTGAAACTGCATGAACTCCATGTCCTTCAGCGGGACACCAGCGCGCCAGGCCATCGACATGCCGTCGCCGGTGCAGGCATAGGCGTTGGTGGTGCCGCGGTAGATCCGCCCCAGCCCGCCGGTGGCGAGCACCACCGCGCCGGCTTCGACGCCCTGAACGCCGCCGTGCAGCAGGTCCCAGGCGGTGACGCCGACACAGCGCTCGCCGTCGGTCACCAGGTCGAGCGCGAACCACTCCTCGTACACGGTCACGCCGCTCTTGACCAGCTGCTCGTACAGCACGTGCAGCAGCACGTGCCCGGTGATGTCTGCGGCATAACAGGTGCGCGGCGCGCCGCCCGCGCCGAACGGACGCTGGGCGATCCGGCCGTCCTCGGTGCGCGAGAAGATCGCACCCATGTGCTCAAGCTCGTAGATGTCGCCCGGGCCTTCGGCGCACATCACCGCGATCGCGTCTTGATCGCCCAGGTAGTCCGAGCCCTTGACGGTGAAGAAGGTGTGGTTCTCGGGGCTGTCTTCGCCGGCGTTTCCGAGCGCGGCATTGATGCCGCCCTCGGCTGCTCCAGAGTGGCTGCGGGTGGGATGCAGCTTGGACACAACACCGACGTCGGCGCCATACCTGGCCGCCTCAATCGCAGCGCGCATGCCCGCAAGCCCCGCGCCGACCACCACCACGTCGTGTCGAACCATTCCACCTCCGCGAAGTACCGCGCCATCGGCGCCCAAAAGCAGCCTACCAAGCGGGGTCATGGGTCGCCGCAGCTGAGACTTTGTGACACGCCTTGTGAGCGCAAGTTCTCACGGTTCTGCGGTAGACTGGCAAGACGTTCGTGGGTCCGCAGAAGTCGTTTAACGGGGGAGATCCCTTGGCGAAGATGGTGTTTGCACTGCCCGATGCGCGCAGCGTGCTGCGCGACCTCACGCAGCCGGAGCTGCACGCCCTGGCCGCTCAACAGGCGACGGCCCGCTCGACCGACTATGGAGCGGTGAACGTCCACACCGAGGTGTTGGCACGCTCCAAAGCGTCCACCTACATCGTGTCCGACGAGCCTGAGTCAGAGCCGCATCAGGCCATCACTCGCGACGAGTGGGAGCGTATCTCCGCCGAGCAGGACGCCTTCATCGGCGAGCACGACATGGTGCAGGTCGACGGCTACATCGGCAATGACCCCGAGCGGCGGGTGCCCGCCCGGCTGTACGTCGAGCGCCGCAACATCAACATCGCCGCCATGCAGGACGTGCTGTATTTCCACAATTCCGATACCGAGCACGAACCGGAGCTGCTGGTCATCTACACGCCGAATCTGGCCATGCCCGGCTACCCGGACGACCGGCTGATCGCGGTCAACCTCGATCTCAATGTCACCCGCGTCTTCAACTCCGACTACTTCGGGGAGTCGAAGAAGGGCGGGCTGCGGATGTGGAACAAGCTCGTCTACGATCGCGGCGGGCTGGCGCTGCACGCCGGATGCAAGGTGATTCCGACCGCCGCCGGCGCCAAGACCGGGCTGATCGTGGGCCTCTCGGGCACGGGCAAGACGACCACCACCTTCACCCGCCAGAACGGCTCGCTGCCGGTGCAGGACGATTTCGTCGCGTGGTGGCCGGACGGCACGCGTGTCGGCGACCGAGGCCGGCTGCTTCGCCAAGACGTTTGCCCTCAACCCTCGGGACGAGCCGACCATCCACGGGGCGGTCACCAAGGCCGACGCCTACCTCGAGAACGTGTCGATGGACGACGACGGGGAGGTCGACTTCTTCGACGAGAGCTACACCAAGAACGGCCGCGCGGTGTTCTCGTTCAACGCCATCGACGCCGCCGACGCGACCGTGATCGAGGCCGCCGACTTCCTGCTGGTGCTGAACAAGAACGAGAACGTGATCCCGGCCGTGGCCAAGATGAAGGGCCCGCAGGCGGCCGCCTTCTTCATGCTGGGCGAGACCACCGGCACCGCCGCCGGCGGCAGCGACGAGGAGGGCAAGTTCCTGCGCGTCCCGGGCACCAACCCGTTCTTTCCCATGCACCACGACAACCAGGGCAACCGCTTCCTCGAGCTGCTCGAGCGCAACCCCATCGACGTCTACGTCATGAACACCGGACGGGTAGGCGGCAAGGAGAGCGTTGCGGGGTCGAAGAAGGTCAAGATCCCGCACTCGTCGGCAATCGTCGAGGCGATCGCCGAAGGCACCATCGAGTGGGAGACCGACCCCGACTTCGGCTATCTGGTCGCAGCCCGGATCCCCGGCATCGAGGCGGAGGACATCGACATCCTGCAGCCGCGGCGGTTGTACGAGGCGACTGGGCGAGCCGACGAGTACGCCCAGCGGGTGGTGCAGCTGAAGACCGAGCGGGCCGAGTTCCTGGCCCAGTTCCCGAGCCTGTCGCGCGAGATCGTGGATTCGGTCGGGTAGCGGAGCGGTTGCCACCGTCCGAGACCAAGGTCGAGGTCCAGCGAACTGCCCGTGGCTTCGAGAGCGCCGTCAACGAGCACGATGCAGCGCGTCAGCGCGACCACTTCTCGGCAGAGTTCGCCGAGCGCGACAACGACCTGGGGCCGCTGCTCGCACAAACGACCCAGGCCGAGCTGATCGGCACGGTGGCCACTCGCACGTTGTTCCAGCTGCATCTGGACGATGGCGACATGAACGTGGTGGAGCTTTTGTGGCGCGACCACGAAGGCCCTTGGAAGATCCACGACTGCCGCGTGTTCACCCTCCTGCCGGGCATCTGAGATAACCGGGAAAGCCGGTAAATAGGAGGATTTTCTCGGGTTTCGGGGTATCGTTTAAGCCCCAAGACAGGCGAGGAACGAAAAGCAATGGCACCTCCACGAGCGATCTGGACCGGCAGCATCTCCTTCGGACTGGTCAACGCACCAGTGCGCATGTACACGGCCACCACCGAGAAGACACTTCGGTTCAACCAGCTGCACCAGCCTGACGGCGGCCGTATCGGCTACCAGAAGGTGTGCAAGATCGACAACGAGGTCGTGCCGGCAGAGGAGATCGTGCGCGCCTATGACGTCGGCGGCGGCGAGTTCGTCGAGGTCACCGACGAGGACTTTGCGGCCGCCGCGGAGGCCGCCCACCGGGTGATCACGATCCACGATTTCGTCCCGGCCACCGAGATCGACCCGATCTACTTCGAAAAGACCTACTACCTGGGACCTCAGGAGGGAGCGGGCGAGTCGATCTACGCCCTGCTCGCCGAAGCGATGGAGAAATCAGGCCTGTCGGCGGTTGCCACCTACGTGCACCACGACCGCGAGCACCTCGTCTGCCTTCGCATCCGCGACGGCGTAATCACGCTGGAGCGCATGTTCTTCTCTGACGAGATCCGCGCGCCGGAGGGGATCGTCCCCGCAGGCGCCAAGGTGGACAAGCGCCAGCTGGCGATGGCCAATGACCTGATCAAGGCCTACACAGGCACCTTCGACCCCACCCAGTACGTCGATACCTATCGGGAGCGGCTGCTGGCCGTGATCGAAGCCAAGCGCGGCGGAACCACGGTCAAGGCCAAGGCTGCCGAGAAGGCGACCGCTCCGCCCGACCTGATGGCGGCGCTGACCGCATCGCTCGACCAAGCCCGAGATGCCCGCGAGGCCCGCACGAAGCAGGCCAAAGCAGCTCCGAAGAAGGCTAAAGCCGGGGCAGCCGCTGGCGGTTCGAAAGCACCGGCGCGTAAACGTCGCAGCGCCTGAGTCGATCGCGCGCGCGATCCATGGTGAAACTGGCGAGGTCGAGTTGCGGCCCGACCTCGTCCCACTCCAGCGGAGCCGACACCAGCGCTTGCGGCAGCGGACGCACGGAGTACACCGTCGCCGTGGTGCGGCCGTAGCCGTTCTGGTTGGCATCGATCAGCACGCCGTGGCGGCGTGAGCGCTGCCACTCGGTGGTGACCAGCTCGGGCGCGGTATGCGCCAGCGCTCGTGCGATCGCGTGGGCGAAGTCGCGGACGGTGTCCTGGTCGTAGCGGCGGGCGATCGGGACGAGCACGTGGATCCCGCGTGAGCCCGAGGTCTTGGGATAGCCCTCCAGGTCGAGCGCGTGCAGTGCTGTGCGGAGCAGCAGGGCGACCTCGACCACCGCGCCGAACTCGGTACCCTCGGCCGGGTCGAGGTCGAACACGACCCAGTCGGGCCGGTCAGGGCGGTCTGCCCGAGCGCTCCAGGCGTTCATGTCGATGCAGCCCATGTTCACCATCCACGCCAGCGCGTCGGGCGAGTCGACGATCGGGAATCCAATTCCCTCCTGGTGCGAGCGGGTGATCCACTCCGGCATATGCGCGGGGGCGTCCTTCTGGAAGAAGTGCTTGCCGTCGATGCCGTCGGGATACCGCTTCATCGTGAACGGCCTGGCGCGCAGGTGTTCGACCAACGCGGGGGCCACATCCAGGTAGTAGGAGATCAGCTCCCCTTTGGTGATCCCGAGCTCGGGGAAGAACACCTTGTCGGGATTGGTGGGAGTGAACCGTGACGGTGCCGGCGGTGGAGCCTGGCCGGCGTCGAGACCAATGTAGACCGGTGCGCGCAGTCGCCCTTGAGCCGTTCGCTCGGCGTACTCCACCACGCAGCGAAGCGCCGGCTGTACCCACGTGACCCGCCCGGGACGGGTGCGGACGACCTGCGGTGTGTCGGTCTCGAGCGGCTTCAGCAGCGCCGTCAGGCGGTCAAGGTCGTCGTCGGAGAAGCCCGTGCCCACATCTCCGCGCCACGCGAGTGCCCCCGCCACCGACTCGGCCAGCACCAGCGCGCCGAATCCGGATCGCGAGCCGGTGCCCGCGGTGTAGCCGGCGATGGTGAAGCTGTCGCGCTGCTTCAGTTTCAGCTTGAGCCAGTCACGGGTGCGGCTGCCGGGTCGGTACGGCGAGCCCGATCGCTTGACCATGACCCCCTCCAGGCCACGGCGCTGAGCCTCGGCCAGGAGCGCCGCACCGTCGTGGTAGGTGTGGGAGATCCGCACCACCGGCCCCGGCGTGACCACCTGGCTGAGCAGCTCTCGGCGCTCCTCCAGCGGCAGCCCGGTGACATCCCGACCGTCGAGTTCCAACAGGTCGAAGCAGAAGGCCGCCAGCGTGCCCTGGCCGGCCTGGAGCAGGGAGAAGCTGGAGTGACCCTGCGCGTCCAGCGCACATACCTCGCTATCGATCACGCAAGGCGCGGCCACCGCCGCGGGGAGCGCCTCGGCCACCGACTTGAACCTGGCGGAATAGTCGTGTCCTCCACGGCTCCAGAGCCGGGCCTCGGTGTCGCGCAGATCGGCGATCATGCGATACCCGTCGAGCTTCAGCTCGTACACCCAGCCGCTGCCAGGGGGCAGCGCTTTGGTGGTGGAGGCGAGCATCGGCAGTGGGTGTGTCGACGGCATCGGCGTCTGCGATGCTAATCCTTCGCCGATGACGATCCGCGACCGTATCAATGGGCAACTGGTGGTTCTGGCCCCGCTCAATGTCGCGGACGCCCCCGCCTGGGCGCGCTGGCTGAACGATCCCGAGACGACTCGCTATCTGTACGGCAGGCGGGGCGCCCCCGAGGAGCAGCCCACCGTCGACCAGATGCTCGAGTGGGGGCGGCGGATGCTGGCCGACCCGTGGCGGATGGCCGTGGGGCTGGAGGCACGAGGCGGCGGCACGGTGATCGGAAACGCCCGCCTGACCCCCCACGGGCCGCGCCGGGCGCGGTTCTCGATCGTGATCGGCGAGGCCGAGCATCGCGGCCGCGGCATCGGCACCGAGGCCACCCGGATGATGGCCCAGCTCGGATTCGAGCGGCTCGATCTGCGCGAGATCGTGCTGGACGTCGACCCCCGCAACGAGGCCGGCCGGCGCGCCTACCTGACCGCCGGCTTCAGCCCCGGCCGCGGCGACTCCATGAACCTCCGTCGTGAATAAAAGGTGCCAGGCACCAATTATTCACGCCACAGCGGGCTCGTCCGTGCGCTCTTCGATCGGCTGGTAGGGGCGCACTGCGGGGCCGACGTACTCTGAGCTCGGCCGGATCAGCCGGTTGTCGGCGTGCTGCTCCATCACGTGCGCGGCCCAGCCGACCACCCGGCTCATCGCGAAGATGGGCGTGAACAGCCCGGTCTCGATGCCGAGGTAGTGGTAGGTCGACGCGGAGTAGAAGTCGACGTTGGGATAGAGGCCCTTCTGCTCGAGCACGACGTGCTCGATGTGGTCGGACATGTTGAACCACTGCGGCTCGTCGGACTCCTCGGACAAGCCTTTGGAGAACCGCTTGAGGATCACCGCCCGGGGATCGAAGGTCTTGTACACCCGATGCCCGAAGCCCATGATCCGCTCGCGCCGCTCAAGCCGGGCGCGGATCTCCTCGTCCACCCGGTCGTCGCCGCCAATCGCCTGCAGCAGCTTCATCACCTGCTCGTTGGCACCGCCGTGCAACGGCCCTTTCAGCGCGCCGATGGCTCCGGTGATGGCGGAGTGCATGTCCGACAACGTGGACGCGATCACACGGGCGGTGAAGGTGGACGCGTTCATCTCGTGATCGGCATGCAGGATCAGGGCAACGTCGAACGTCTTTGCGGCGGCCGGGCTGGGCTGCTCACCGGCCAGCATGTGCAGGAAGTTGGCCGCATGCGACAGCCCAGGGTCGGGCGCCACCGGATCCAGCCCACGGCGGCGGCGGTCGTACCGCGCCACCATCGTCGGCATCTTCGCGATCAGGCGGGTGGCCTTGGCGAAGTTGGCGTCCACGGCGTTCGAATTCTTGTCGGGATCGTCGAACGAGTCCGACGACACGGCTGTTCGCAGCATCTCCATCGGCTCAGCATGATCGGCCAGCATGTCCACCACCGAGGCGGTCTCGGGCGACAGCTCGCGGGCGTCGGCCAGGGCCGAGGTGAACGCCTTGAGCTCGGCCACGGTGGGCAGATGCCCTCGCAGAATCAGGAAGCACACCTCTTCGTAGGTGGAATGCTCCGCGAGGTCGCCGACGTCGTACCCGCCGTAGATCAGAACGCCGTTCTGACCGTCGATCGAGCACAGGCGGCTGCGCGCAACCACCACACCTTCGAGTCCACCTTTGTCTGCCATGCGCGACCCTCCGCCGTGTCCTTGAGTGCTCTTGCGACTTCGACCCAATCCTAGCGTTCGTGCAAGAATCGCCCGGCCAGCCACCCTCAACCTTGTGGGAGTTTTGACGTGAGTCATCGAGTCACCCTGATACCCGGAGATGGAACCGGGCCCGAGATCGCTGAAGCTACTCGCCGAGTGATCGACGCAACCGGTGTCCGGATTGAATGGGATGTCCAGGATGCGGGCGCCGATGTGATGGACAGGTTCGGCGGAAATCCGCTCCCCGATCACGTGCTCGACTCGATCAGGCAGAACGGCGTGGCCATCAAAGGGCCGATCACGACGCCGGTCGGCACCGGATTCCGATCGGTCAACGTGGCGCTCCGCAAGGAGCTCGACATGTACGCCCAGGTGCGGCCCTGCAAGATCTACCCAGGCGTGCGCACCCGCTACGCCGATACGCCCGTCGACCTGGTGATCGTGCGCGAGAACACCGAGGATCTGTACGCCGGGATCGAGTTCGAGCGCGGCTCGCTGGGCGCCCGCGAGGTGGCCGCCGCGATCGAGAGCGCAAGCGGCGCGCACATTCGCGACGACGCCGGCATCTCGATCAAGCCGATCTCGGAGTTCGGCACCCGCCGGGTGGTGCAGTTCGCGTTCGACTACGCCCGTGCACGCGGCCGCAAGAAGGTGACCTCGGTGCACAAGGCCAACATCATGAAACACACCGACGGCCTGTGGCTGGAGGTGTCCCGCGAGGTGGCGGAGAAGAACACCGACATCGAGTTCGAAGACCGGATCGTCGACAATATGTGCATGCAGCTGGTGCAGAAGCCCGAGCTGTACGACGTGCTGGTGCTGCCCAACCTCTACGGCGACATCGTCTCCGACCTCTGCGCCGGCCTGGTCGGCGGCCTGGGGGTGGCGCCGGGCGCGAACTTCGGCACGCACGCCGCGGTGTTCGAGCCGACCCACGGCTCGGCCCCCAAGTACGCGGGCCAGAACAAGGTCAATCCGATTGCGATGATGCTCTCCGGTGTACTCATGCTCCAGCACCTCGAGGAGCGCGCCGCCGCCGACCGGCTGGAGTCTGCGATCGCGGCGGTGATCGCGGAGGGCAAGAACGTCACCTACGACATGAAGCCACCGGGGTGCGGCCGACACCGCAGTCGGCACCTCTCAGGTGGCAGATGCAATCATCGAGCAGTTGGGGGAAGTGGCATGAGGCGAGAGAAGATCACCGTGGTCGGAGCCGGCAACGTCGGCGCCACCACCGCACAGCGACTGGCCGAGCGCGACTACGCCGACGTGGTGTTGGTGGACATCGTCGAGGGGCTGCCGCAGGGCAAGGCACTGGACATGAACGAGGCCGGCCCGGTGGTGGGCTACGAGCCCAACGTGGTCGGCTCCAACGGCTATGAGGAGACCGCCGGATCAGCGATCTGCGTGATCACCTCCGGCCGCGCGCGCACGCCGGGGATGAGCCGCGACGACCTGCTCAAGACCAATCAGGCGATCGTGTCGCGACGTGACCAAGAATCTGGTCGAGCGCTCACCCGACACCATCCTGATCGTGGTCACCAACCCGCTGGACGCGATGTGTCAGGTGGCGTTCCAGCAGGCCGGGCTTCCCGCGCGAGCGCGTGATCGGCATGGCCGGCGTGCTCGACACCGCCCGGTTTCGCACCTTCCTGGCCTGGGAGCTGGGCGTCTCGGTCAAGGATGTCACCGGGTTCGTGCTCGGCGGGCACGGCGATCAGATGGTGCCGGTGACGTCCAACACCAATGTGGCCGGCATCCCCATCACCGACCTGATCGAGCCGGACGCGGCTTGCCGAGATCGTGCAGCGCACCCGCGACGGGGGCGCCGAGGTGGTCAAGCTGCTGAAGTCGGGCTCGGCCTACTACGCGCCGTCGGCGTCGATCTGCGAGATGGTCGACTCGATCGTGCTCGACCAGCAGCGGGTGCTGCCCGCTGCGGCACTGCTGCAGGGCGAATACGGGCTCAACGGGCTGTACATGGGTGTGCCCTGCCGGTTGGGTTCCCGCGGACTGGAGCACGTCTACGAGGTCGAGCTGACCACCGAGGAGCAGTCCGAGCTGAATCGCTCAGCGGACGCGGTTCGCGAGCTCATCGATGTGATGGGCCTCTGAGCACCACGGCCACATGAATCGATCGGCCCGACTGAAGCAGCTGGCGGGCCAATCGTTCGTGTACGGCCTCGGCGGGCTGGTCTCGCGGGCTGTCGGGATCGTGCTTCTGCCGGTGTATTTCCGGCACGTCTCGCGCGTCCAGTTCGGCGATGTCGAGCTGATCATGTCGACCATCACGCTGGCGGCGATCGTCTTCCGGCTGGGCCTCACGAACGCGATGTTCCGCTTCTCGTTCGATAACCCGGGCGACGGAAAC
Source organism: uncultured Actinomycetes bacterium (assembly GCA_963723785.1). Taxonomy (GTDB): domain Bacteria; phylum Actinomycetota; class Thermoleophilia; order Gaiellales; family JAICJC01; genus CAVPTL01. Next base: position 139,326 of record CAVRSB010000003.1, read on the forward strand.
CGCGAGAAGACGGTGCAGACCACGTTCACCTCGGTGATGATCCTGTCCACCCTGGCGGTGATCCTGGGCCTGATCTTCCTCGATCCGCTGGCCCACGTTCTGGGCGGCCGGGCGCTCACGATCATCGGCCTGACCGGCCTCTGGGTGACGATGAACTTCGACATCGTCACCGGCATCTACCGGATCGAGCGGCGGCCGACCGCGTTCGTTGTGTATTCGCTCACGAACGTCGCGATCACGGTGGTGATGACGGTGCTGCTGGTGGTGCATTGGCACCACGAGGCCGCCGGGCTGATGATCGGCAACTTCTCCGGCACCTACGTCACCTACGTCCTGATGCTGATCGCCCGCCGCGACGTGATTGGGTTTCGGCTCTTCAATCGTGAGCTGTTACGCCGGATGCTGCACTTCTCGGTGCCCCTGATCCCCGCCGGCCTGGCGCTGTGGGCGCTCAACGTCGCCGATCGCTTCCAGGTCAAGTACCTGGGCTCGCCGGCGCTTCTGGGTTCGTACTCGGCGGCCTCCAAGATCGCGCTCTCGATCATGCTGCTGATCGCGGCGTTCCAGACCGCCTGGCCGGCCTTCGCCAACTCGATGCCGTCGGAGGACGAGACCCGCAAGGTGTATGCGGTGGTGCTGACGTACTGGTCGATGGTGATGGCATGGGCGGTGGTGGCGATCAGCCTGGCGACCCCGACGTACGTGCACGTGGCGCTGCCCAAGTCGGTGTGGGACGCAGCGCCGGTGGTGCCGCTGCTGATGTTCGGGTCGGTGCTGTTCGGCGCGTACCTGATCCTCAACGCCGGGGTCAACCGCTCCAAGAAGACCCGCTTCACGCCGGTGGTGGCGACCACCGCGGCGCTCGTCAACGTCGGCATCAACTTCGCGCTGATCCCGTGGATCGGCATCGTCGGCGCAGGCGTCTCGACCGTGATCGGGTATGTGGTGCTGGTCTACCTGGGCTGGCGCAACGCCCAGCACTCCTACCCGGTGGACTACGAGTGGAGCCGGGTGATCCGAACGGCCCTGGTAGCCGCGGCGTTCGTCCTGCTGTCGATGCTGGTGATCCCCGCCACCGGCTGGGTGGGAGTGCCGCTGCGGATGCATCCTCGCGGTGCTGTTCCCGGTCGGATTGGTGGCGACCGGAGTGGTTCACCGAGGCGAGGTCGGGCGGGTGCGCGACAACCTCAAGGCGATGGGCAAACGCCGCAGCAAGGCGGCCGTGCTCGAAGCCGAAGAAGAAGAAGCGATCGAGGAAGAGCCCGTCGCTAGGTGAATAACGGTGCCTGGCACCGTTATTCACCACCAGCCATATTCGTCGCCTGCACCTCAGTAGGCGTCGGTCTTCATGGCCTTGGTGCACCGCTGCCCAGCGCCGGCGTTCCTCCGAGCGCGCGCCCTTGTCGTCGCGGGTGGCCTGGAAGTGCAGCTCTCGCTGGAGCTTGCGGTAGCTCTCCAGCCGCTCCGCCGGCAGCGTGCCGGCGGCGATCGCCGCCCGCACCGCGCAGCCCGGTTCGGTCTCGTGCATGCAGTCGCGAAACTTGCACTGGGCCGCCAGCTCCTCCACGTCGTCGAAGGTCTGGGCGACGCCCTCGTCGGCCTCCCACAGCTGCATCACCCGCATCCCCGGGGTGTCGATGATGCACCCGCCGCCGGGCAGCGCGATCAGCTCACGGTGGGTGGTCGTGTGTCGGCCGCGGCCGTCGTCGCGGATCTCGCGCGTGGCCAGCCGCTCCTCGTCGATCAGCCGGTTGATCAGCGTCGACTTGCCCACGCCGGACGACCCCACCGCGGCCGCGGTGCCGCTGCGCCCAACCAGCTCGCGCAGCTCATCGATGCCCTCACCGGTGACCGACGAGATCACCTGGATCGGCACCCCGGCTGCCACCGCGTCCACGCTGCGCACAGCCGCCGGCACGTCGTCGCAGACGTCGGCCTTGGTCAAGACGATCACCGGGTTGGCACCGCTCTCCCAGGCCACGGCCAGGTACCGCTCGATCCGGCGCGGGTTGAGATCCTGGTTCAGCGACGACACCAGCAGCGCCAGATCCACGTTGGCCGCCACCACCTGCTCGGTGGTGACCTCGCCGGCCGCGTTTCGCACAAACGCCGACCGCCGGGGCAGCATCGCGGATACCTGGACGCGCTCGCTGTTCGGATCGCCGTCGTGCGCGACCCAGTCTCCGACCGCCGGTCGGTCGATCGGGGAACTGGTTGCTTTGCGCATCGCGCCGGTCATCTCGGCCCAGCGGTCGCCGCCGGTGACGGCAAGCACGTACGCACCGCGGTGTTGGATGATCACGCGGCCCGGCTCGAGACCGGCGGCTGCGTAGGGTTCGAAGGCGGATGCCCAGTCGGCATCCCACCCATAGCGTTCGAGATTCACTCGGGACTCCTGAGTCATGGGAAACGACAGTGCCGGCTCTCAGGCGGCAGTTGGCTCAGGAGACGAACGCTCGAGCTCAGACAGGCGGCCTGGAGGCGGGGGAACACAGATCGGTTTTCATGGCCGCCTCCTTTCGTAACTGGCGTCGTCTGAACGGTTCGTGCACCCAGACTAGTCGACCGCAACGACGTTCGTCAATCGGCGGTGCCGCGTACCGCCAGCGCCTTCAGCGACAGCATCTCGTGACAGGCGCTCGCTGCCAGCCATGAGGTGATCCCCGCCGGATCGTACGCAGGCGCCACCTCGACGCAATCGAATCCGCGGAAATCGATGCCCTCGAGCGCCCGCAGATAGGCCATCGCCTGGGCGCTGGTGGGGCCTCCGACCTCGGGCGTGCCGGTACCCGGCGCAAACGCCGGATCGACGAAATCGATATCGAAGCTGAGGAAGGCGCGCCGGTCGCCAACGCGGGCGCGGACCCGGTCGCCATACTCGGCGGGAGTCAGCTCAGCCATCTCCAGCCAGGGAATCGCGTCGTAGCCGAGCTCGGCCGAGGCCGTCTCATCCGCGGCGCCGTAGAGCGTGCCGCGCATGCCCGCCTGCACCGACGCCGTCGCATCCACCAGGCCCTCCTCCACCGCCCGCTTGAACACGGTGCCGTGGAAATACCGCACGCCGTAGTACTGCTCCCAGACATCTGCGTGGGCGTCCAGGTGCACCAGCGCCAGCGGGCCGTGCACCGCCGCGGCCGCCCGCAGCTCGCCGAGCACCATCGAGTGGTCACCGCCCAGGCACAGCGGGGTCACGCCGGCAGCATGAACCGGTGCCAGGAACTCCTCGATCTGGGTAAGTGTGAGCTCGTGATAGCCGGGAACCGTAGGCGCGTCGCCGTAGTCCACCATCGACAACACCTCGTGCACGTCCACATGCAGGTTGGAGTTGTAGGGACGGAGCAAGGCCGACGCCGAGCGGATCCCCTCAGGGCCGAAGCGGGCACCCGACTTGAACGAGACCGCGTCGTCGGTGGGGATCCCGATCACGACCACATCGACATCCTCGAGCGTCTGGACGTGGGGCAGGCGCATGAATGTGCGCGGCCCACTGAAGCGGGGCATGATCGAGGCGTCGATTGGGCGGTAGTGCATGCGCCGATCGTATAGCGTTCGGCCGTGGACCTGGGATTGAACGGCACGGTCGCGATCGTGGGCGGCGCCTCCTCCGGGATGGGCCTCGCGATCTCCCGCGCGCTCGCCGCCGAGGGCACCGCGGTGACGATGCTGGCCCGCGACCCCGATCGCCTGACCGCCGCTGCCGGCTCGGTACCCGGTGCGATCACGATCGCCGGCGACGTGCGCGACCGGGCGGTGCTGGTGCAGGCGGTCGACGAGACGGTCGGCGCAGCGCGGACAGCTCGACATCGTCATCAACAACGCCGGCGGCCCGCCGCCGGGGACGTTCGATTCGACTCCCGAGGACGCCTGGCTCGACGCCTTCGAGCTGTCGCTGCACGCCACCATCCGGCTGACCAAGCTGGCATTGCCGCACCTGCGCGCGAGCGGCCGCGGCAGAGTCGTGAACATCACCTCGTGGTCGGTGCGCGAGCCGATTCCCAACCTGATCCTGTCCAACACGATCCGCCCCGGAGTGATCGGCTGGGCCAAGACCATCGCCCACGAGCTCGGCCCCGAGGGGATCACCGTCGAACACCGTGGCGCCGGGAATGGTCGACACGCCGCGAGTGCACGAGCTCGGCTCACAGGCGGCAGACGTCAGCTGGGTACCGGCCCGCCGCAGAGGCACTCCGGAAGAGGTCGCGGCCGCCGTCGTGTTCCTCTGCTCGGTGCCCGCGGCCTACATCACCGGGGTGGTGCTGCCGGTCGACGGCGGTGCGCTGCGGGGCGTTTGGTGACCACAAAGCCCGGCTCAACCTGATCACAATCGCCGCCACGTAGAATTGTTGCGATGGCATCCGAAACGTGTTACCGGCACCCCGACCGCGAGACCGCGCTGAGCTGCTCGAACTGCGGCCGCTACGTGTGCCCCGAGTGCATGACCCACGCGGCTGTGGGCGTGCGCTGCCCGGAATGCTCGGGCAAGCCGAAGGTGATGCGCCGCGGCCGCCTTCGGACAGCCCAACGAGCCGTGGGTGACACGGTTTCTGATCGCCGCCAACGTGGTGGTGTTCGTGCTCACCAATAACATCGGCGGCGGCCTGGGGCTCTCGCTCTGCACAGCTGACTCCGCTGGGCACGCACCTGGCGCTGTTCGGCCCGTACGTGGCAGACGGCGACTACTGGCGGCTTTTGACCTCAGGGTTCGTGCACTTCGGGTTGCTGCACCTCGCCTTCAACATGTATGCGCTCTACCTGATCGGCCAGCCGCTCGAGCGTTACCTCGGTTCGATCCGGTTCACCGTCATCTACCTGGTGTCGTGTCTGGCCGGGAGCTTCGGCGCGCTGCTGGTCAGCCCGAATGCGCTCACGGCGGGCGCCTCCGGCGCGATCTTCGGGTTGATGGGCGCCATGTTCGTGCTCGAGCGCCAGCGGGGGATCGCGCTGCTGGGCGGCTCGATCGGCGGCCTGATCGTGATCAACCTGGCGATCACGTTTCTCCCCGGAACCAACATCTCGATCGGCGGCCACCTGGGCGGCCTGATCGCAGGAGCGGCCTCGGCGTTCGTGCTCTCCGGCTACGGCCGCGGCCACATCGCCGCCACGCCGATCTCGGTTGCCTCCTACGTCGGCTTGGTCGCCATCGGAGCCGGTGCGGTGATAGGTTCACTGGCGGTGGTGGGATGAGAGATCTGCGCAGACCTCGAGGACGGTGGATTGCCGCGATCGTGCTGGCGGTGATCGCCGCAGGCCTGGTGTATGGCTGGGAGAGCCAGTCGGGCTACTACGCGATCTGGCCGGACAAGGCGCATCCCGCTGCGCAGTATGTGCACGTACCCGACGGCAAGGCGCCGGCACCCGACTCCGGGTTCTACTTCGTGGACGTGCACGTGCTCGAGGCCAACCGGATCGAAGCCCAGTACTTCAAGCACCTGGTCAGCGGTGCTGAACTGATCCCGGTGAAGTACCAGCGTGCGCCCGGTCAAACCCAGCAGCAATGGCAGGCCGCAGACATGCGTGCCATGGACAGCTCTCAGCGAGTCGCCCAGGCGGTGGCCGAGCGAGCACTGGGGATGAAGGTCGGGATCAAGCGGCTGGGACTGACGGTGACGTACGTCGACCCCCGCTATCCCGCCGCGAAAGCGGGCGTACAGGCTGGTGAGGTGCTGCGAGAGGTCGACGGGCATCCGGTGTTGTCCGATCGGGACCTGCGCCAGGCAACCGCCGGGGTCGAGGCCGGCGACACCGCCGTCCTACACGTTCACGCACCTGGGAAAGCGCCAGATTCGGACGGTTGCCGAGCCGGGCACCGGCCGCGGCATCATCGGCATCGGCATCGCCGACGCGGCTCGAATCACCCACATACCGGTACACGTCCGCTTCAGCACCCAGGACATCGGCGGGCCCTCGGCGGGGCTGGCCTTCACCCTCGAGATCTATGACAGCCTCAGCGGCCGGCACCTGCTTGATGGGCATCGCATCGCCGTCACCGGCGAGATCGGACTGGACGGCAGTGTGCAGCCCATCGGCGGCGTCACTCAGAAGACGCGGGGGCGATCGACGCCGGCGCCGACACGTTCCTGGTGCCCAACGGCGACAACTATCGAGACGCCGTCGCTGCCTCGAAGGGGCGAATCCGCATCATCGGCGTGTCCTCATTTGCACAAGCGTTGCAGGGTAATTCGACACCTGCCGCCGGTCGCGGCGACGGCGTAATCGCTATCTGCCGCTAATAGCGGCTTTTCCGAATGCGCAAGCCTGGATTCGGTCGCGAGACACTCGTACACTCTCCGCTCGCCCGTCTTCCTCAACCCCCGGAGGCTCCCCACGTGACACCCAAAGCGCGCTGCGTTACCTGTAACGACTGCTACTTTCACCAACGTAACCTGTGCGCGCTGCGGCTCGCCGAGCCGTGTCCCACCTTCCGGCCGATGCTCAAGGGTACGATGGTCGCCCCCCGCCAGCCTCAGCTGGTCGCGCCGCAGCCGATCAGGCTGCAGCCGGCAGTGGCCTGACCATTCGTCTAGCGCCGAGACGGGGATCCGAGCGAGGATGTCCCCGAGCCGCCGAACGCCCTCGTCGATCTGGGCGGGAGTCACCGCGCTGAACGCCAGCCGCAACGAGCGGGCGCCAACCGGGCGTGAGGTGAAGTCCGCGCCGGGCACGAACGGCACGCCCGCCTCGGTCGCTGCCGCGAGCAGCGAGGCGGTCTCATATCCCTCGGGCAGCTCGATCCAGTAGAAGTAGCCACCCGCCGGGGTCGTCCAGCGCGTCCCCGCGGGAACGACTCGCGCAGCGCCAGCTCCATCGCATCGCGACGGGTCTTGAGACCCACGGTGGCAGAGGCCACGTTGGGCTCGAACCGGCCGGCGCGGCAGTAGGCCGCGAGCGTCGCTTCGGCAAACGCGTTGGGCCGATGTAGGTGTTGGTGGAGAGCTTTGCGATCGGCGCCACCAGCCGCTCGGGCAGCACCAGGTAGCCGGTGCGCAGCCCGGCGCGACGGTCTTGGTGAACGACGACGAGTAGGCGACGTTGTCGCCGCCGTCGAGCTCGAACAGCGTCGGGATCGGCATCGCCCTCGAACCGCAGCAGGCCGTAGGGGTCGTCCTCGACCAACAGCACCTCTCGCTCCTGGGCGAGCGCCACCAGTGCGGTGCGCTTGTCGCGCGAGAGGGTCACGCCGGCCGGGTTCTGGAAGGTCGGGATCACGTAGATCATGCGGGCCGGAGGATGCTGGTCGAGCGCGGATCGAACGCCGTCCACGTCCACCCCGTCGGCCTCGAGCGGCACCGGCACCGACGTCGGCGCCGTGCGGCGCAGAGCGATCAGGGTGCGGTCGTAGGTCGGGATCCTCGACCACGGCTGCGCCGCCGTCGGCTGCGAAACATGTGCTCGGGCAGCATGCCCACGCCCTGCAGCGAGCCGTTGAACAGCACGCACCCGGCTGGGCGTCGACGCCGTGGCGCTCGCCGATCCACTCCCGCAGCGGCGAGGTAGCCGCTGGGCGCGTAGGCCAGCGCACCGCGCGGCGTCGAGCTCGAGCGCCTCGATCACGGCCCGCTTGAGATCGTCGACCGGCAGCAGGTCGGCGGAGGGGACTCCGCGGGTGAACGCAATCGTGCTCATGACTTCAACTCCTCGAACGCGGCTCGACCGCCAGCTGGGCGGCCTCGGTGGGACTCGAGCCGACGCGCACGCCGCGGCTCTCGAGCGCATCCTTCTTCGCCTGGGCGGTGCCCGGCGAGCCGGAGATGATCGCGCCGGCGTGGCCCATCGTCTTGCCCGGCGGCGCCTGGAAGCCGGCGATGTAGGCGACCACCGGCGTGCTTCATGTTGGTCGGCGATGAAGTCGCGCCGCCTTCTCCTCCTCGTCGCCGCCGATCTCACCGACCATCACCACCAGCTCGGTGTCCGGGGTCGGCCTCGAACTCGCTCCAGCACGTCGATGAACGAGCATGCCCACGATCGGGTCGCCGCCGATGCCGACGATGGTCGAGTTGCCGAGCCCGGCGTCGGCCAGCTCCTTGCCGATCTGGTAGGTGAGCGTGCCCGAGCGCGAGACCAGGCCGATCGGCCCCGCCGCGAACACCTGCGCCGGGATGATGCCGACGTTGGCAACGCCCGGGCGAGAGCGCGCCCGGGCAGTTCGGGCCCGAGCAGCGTCACGCCGCGCGGCCGCACGTAGTCGTAGAGCGCAGCATGTCGTGGGCAGGGATGCCCTCGGTGATGCACACGACCGTGTCGACGCCCGCGTCCGCGGCCTCGTAGATCGCGTCGGCGGCGAACCGCGGCGGCACGAACACCATCGCCGTGTTGGCGTCCTGCTCGGCGCACGGCCTCGGCGACGGTGTCGAAGACGGGCACGCCGTCCACGTCCTGGCCGCCCTTGCCGGGCGTCACGCCGGCCACCACCTGCGGTGCCGTAGTCGCGGTTGCGCGTGGCGTGGAAGCTGCCCTCGCGGCCGGTGATGCCCTGCACGACCAGGCGCGTGTGCTCGGTCGACGAGGATGGCCATCTAGGCTGCCGTCCCCGGCCAGCTCGACGACGCGCTCGGCGGCGCCCAGCATCGTCGCCTCGACGATGCACGTTGGGCGGCGCCGCCTCGGCCAGGATCTGGCGGCCCTCGTCGTCGTTGGTGCCGTCCGAGCCGCACCACGATCGGCACCTGCACGTCGAGCTGCTCGAGCGCCGTCGAGGATGCCCCGGGCGACCTCGTCGCAGCGGGTGATGCCGCCGAACACGTTGAACAGCACCGCCCGCACCTTGGCGTCGGAGAGCAGCACCTCGAGCGCGGTCACGATCTCGTCGGCCTGGGCGCCGCCGCCGACGTCCAGGAAGTTGGCCGGCGTGCCGCCGGCACCGGCGACCACGTCGAGCGTCGACATGACCAGGCCGGCGCCGTTGCCGAGGATGCCGACCGTGCCGTCCAGCTTGACGTAGGTGACGCCGCGCTCGCGGGCCATCCGCTCCTGCGGGTCGAGCGCGTCCAGGTCGCGCATCGGCGGCGATGTCGGGGTGCCTGTAGAGGGCGTTGTCGTCGACCGTGTACTTGGCGTCGAGCGCGCGCAGACTCGCCGTCGGGCGTGACGATCAGCGGGTTGATCTCGACCAGCATGGCGTCGGTCTCGATGAACGCGCGGTAGGCCTTGGCCATGATGTCGGCGGCCTGCTTGATCTCGTCGGCCGGGATGCTGCGCGCCGAAGCACAGCCCGCGGGCGTGGAACGGCTGGAAGCCCGTCCAGCGGATCGACGTGCAGCCGCGCGAGCTTCTCGGGCGTCTCGGCGGCGACCTGCTCGATCTCGATGCCGCCCTGCGGTGGTGAGCATCAGCAGCGGGCGCTTGGCGCCGCGGTCGAAGGTGATCGAGAAGTAGTACTCGCGCTCGATGTCCGAGCCGCGCTCGATCCACAGCCGTGCGCACGGTGTGGCCGCTGATGTCCATGCCCAGGATGTCGCGGGCGTGCTGCTCGGCCTCGTCCGGCGTCATCGCGAGCTTGATGCCGCCGGCCTTGCCGCGGCCGCCCACCAGCACCTGCGCCTTGACCACGACCGGCCCGCCGAGCCGCTCGGCCGCCGCCCGGGCCTCGCTCGGGCGTGGTCGCGACCTCGCCGTCGGACACCGGGATGCCGTAGCGCGCGAAGAGCTGTTTGCCCTGGTACTCGTAGAGATCCACGGTGGCGGGACTCTAATCGGGGCCGGTTCGCGAACGCGCCGATGGCCGGTATGGGAGCACCAAATGAAATTTGGTTAGCCAAAATGGCCTGTGTTTACAAAGGTCTAACATTTGCCCCACGGGTTTCTTACCTCCCGCGGAAAGAATCACCCTCGGACGCTGCGACCGAACGTGCCCACACTTCGCAGCTACCTGCCTCCTCCGACGGCCCGCCAAGCGGGTCGTCGGGCTTTAGGCTGGTCGTCGTTACCGAGCGCCTACGGCGAGCGTGGTAAAGCCACGCCGAGTACGCACGCGGCCTGGGACGCAGACCAGCGGGCCCAGCCTCGGTGAATAAAAGGTGCCTGGCACCTTTTATTCACTCGGGGGCGGAGGTGCCGTTCTCCTTCTGCTGCTCTTTGGCCAGGTCGACGCCCGCGACCGAGGCGACGTAGGCCGAGACGTCGGCGGCATCGCTGCCGGTGACCAGATCCTTGGGCATGGCGCCGAACGGATCGGGCTCGGCGATCTGCTGGCGCACCAGCGCCTCGAACGAGCTCTGCTCGAATCCGCTCAGACGCGGTCCGACGTAGGCCTCGTCCAGATTCGGCCCGACCGTGCCCAGCGTGCCGGCCTCGGACATCGTGTGGCAGCCGCCGCACTTGCTGACGAACAGCGACTTGCCGTTCGCCAGGTCGACGTCGCTGGCGGGGGCGACGCCGCTCGAGGTTCCACACCCCGATGCGAACACCGTCAGCGCCAGCAACACAATCGCCGAGACACTCCGAATCACGCGGCAGACATTAGCAAGATCACCCGTGTGCGCTCACGGGGTACGCACCCCGCCACGTCAAACACTCGGCCGCGTGGGTGGCCGCGAACCTCAGCGTTTCGGGCATCGGCCAGCCCGACGCCATGCCGAACAGCACCCCGGCGACGAACGTATCACCGGCGCCGTAGGTGTCCCTGACCGGCCCCGGCGGCTCGACCGCGGAGTATCCGGTGCCGCCCTGCGCGCCGTTGGTGACGATCACGTGGTCGGGCTGCACCTCGAGCGCGCCGAGGTCGTACTGCTCGCCGCGATCGCTGCCGCTGCCGACCAGAGCGTCCGCACGAATCCCGCTCAGCCGCAGCGACTCGAACCGGCGAGCGGTCACCACCACCACCGGCGCTGCCCGGGCGAGCTGCAGCGTGCGCGGATCCTGGCCGGTGAAATACACCCCGTCCATCTCCGCCAACCGCTCCCAGGGAAGCGGATCGTCCGCGGTCGGGTGATCGTTCTGGCCGATCACAAACAGCGTGCGATCGTGATTCGGGTCGACCACGGCCAGCACGCGCGTCTGCGGCTTTGTCCGCGCGGCCGCCTCGACCCGCACGCCCTGGCCCTCGAGGATGGCGCGGGCGTCGGTGTCTCCGCCGAGCGCTGTGAAGAAGGTCACGTCGGCGCCCATCCGGGCGAGCGCCATCGCCGATACCGCACCGCCCGCGCCCGGCTGCTCGATCGGGTCGGTGAGATGCACGATCTCGCCGGTCGCCGGCATGAACGGGGCCAGCGTGAAGGTGACCCATTCGACGTGTCCGATTACCGCCAGCCGCATCGACTCAAGTATCGCTCAGCCACCGGGCGACCTCGACATGCGGCCTGCTCGGCGCCGCTCTCGTCCAGCCCCCAGGCGAGCGTCTGGGCGAGGCACCAGCCCGCGGGCGCGATCACGATCGATGCCGAGATCGGCGGTCAGCCGATCCAGCCGGCGCAGTACCTGAGCGCGGCCGTGGCCCAACTCGCCCCCGCGGACGAGGGCGGCGATCCCGAAGGCGCGCTCGCCGATCAGCGGCTTGGGATCGATCACGAGCCAGGGCTCACGCTCAGCCGAGACGATGTTGAGGGCGTGCAAATCCTGGTTGACGAGCACCGCCTCGGGCTGGGACGGGGAGAGGGTCGCGATGGCGTCGAGCGCGGCATCCAGCAGCGACCGCGGAAACGGCCGGCCGGTTGCCTCCCAGTCGGCCTGGAGCGCCTCAGACCACTGCTGTGCCTCGTCAGTCAGCGTCGTGAACGGCGGCCCCGCCGGCACCCACAGACGAGGGAGCAGCTCGCAGGCGACGTCCAGGGCGGCGTCCAGCTCGAGATCGGCCAGCGGCGTACCCGGCCGGCAGCGTTCGATCAGCAGCGCCGATCGAGCGGGATCGTGCTCGAGCAGACGCACGGCGCCGTCACCGTTCCACAGCGCCAGCGCATCGGCCTCATGACGGCCCTCACGGTCGGGAAACTGCACTTTCAACACGGCGTCGCCGCCGTCCGCCGCTCTCACCGGCATCGCCAGCGACGCAAACGCGTACGGGAATGGCTCGCCCACCTCGGTGAGCGACCACTCCCGCACGCACTCGGAAACGATCCCCGGGAGGGCGGCCAGCCACTCGCGCCCCTCGGCGGAGCCGGCCAGCCACCCAAGTCCCGGATGAACGTCTACGGCACGTACACCAGCTTGCCCTGAACCTTCAGGTCCTCCATCAACTGCTGGGCCTTGCCGACCTCGCTGAGCGCGAACACATGGTCGATCACCGGCTTGATGGCACCGGCCTCGACCGCCTTCAACGCCGCTGCCAGCTCGGCCTTGGTGGACAGGTGCGACCCCATCAGGTTCTGCTGCTTGTTCCACAGGAAGCGCAGATCGGTGACGGCGGCGAATCCGGTGGAGGCGCCACACACCACGATCCGGCCACCCCAGCGCAACGCTGCCATCGAGGTCGGCCAGGTCTCCTCGCCGGAGTGCTCGAACACGACGTCCACACCCACCTTGCCGGTCAGCTCCTTGACCCGGGCGACGACGTCCTCCGACTTGCGGTCGATCACGTCCTCAGCGCCCAGCTCCTGCGCCCGCGCGACCTTCTCGGCACCTCCGACCACGGGGATCGGGTTGGCGCCGAACAGGCGGCAGATCTGGATCGCCATCACGCCCAGGCCACCCACGCCGCCCCAGATCAGGACGTTCTCGCCGGCCTGGATCTTGGCCCGGGTGACCAGCATCCGCCACGCCGTCTCGAGCACCAGCGGCATCGAGGCGGCCTCCTCGAACGTGAGGTTGGCGGGCTTCGGCAGCACATTTGCCGCCGGCATGGTCACCAGCTCCGAGTGTCCACCGTCATTGGGGCCGGTCTGAAAGCCCCAGATCACGAACTGCCGGCAGAAGTACTCCTGGCCGGCGGTGCACATGTCGCACACGCGACACGAAAGACCGGGATGGACGACCACCTCGTCGCCGACCTGCACGGGCGACGAGCCGAAGCCCTTGCCCGCGACCGCCGAGCCGACCTCCCGCACGACGCCGGCAACATCCGAGCCGGCCACGTGCGGGAAGATCACCTTCATGCCCGGCATACCCCGCCGAGCCCAGATGTCGTTGAAGTTGGCTCCCGCCGCCTTGACCTCGATCAGGACCTCGAACGGGCGGGGCTCCGGATCGGGGATATCGGTGTAGCTGAGGACCTCGGGACCGCCGTGCTCCTCGAACACGACCGCCTTCATACGCCGAGTGCCTTTCCGAGCTCGTCGAAGTTGTTGATGTACCGGCGCACATCCTCCTCGGAGTGCTGCACCGACAACGTCCAGTTCTCGGACTTGCCCCACGGCGCCATGAACACTCCGCGGTTGAACTGCACGAGCCAGTTGACGTAGGCCAGCTCATCGGAGACCTCGAGGTACTCGCGGTAGTTGCGCACCCGCTCGTCGCGGTAGGTGACAGCGCCGCGGGCCGCCATGACGGTGGTGTACCCGCCGATGCCGGTGCGCGAGATCACGTCGTCGCAACCCTCCTGCAAGATCACGGCCAGCCGCTCGAACTCGGTGTAGGCCTCGGGCACCAGGATCTCGGTCAGCGTCGCGTGCATGGCCGCCATGGTCAGCGGATTGCCGTTGAACGTGCCGACCTGATCGATCTTGCCCTCGGCGATCCAGCCCATTACCTCGGCGCTTCCGCCGATGGCGCCACAGGGCACGCCGCCGCCGACCGACTTGGCCAGCGCCAGCAGATCGGGCACGACGCCGAACGCCTTGGTGGCGCCGCCGTAGTTGATGGTGGCACCGGTCTTGACCTCGTCGAAGGTCAGCAGCGCACCGTGGGCGTGCAGCAGGTCCTTGACGCCCTGCAGATAGCCATCGTCGGGCAGCACGAACCCGGCGTTCATCATGCACGGCTCCACGATCATGCCCGCGACCTGGCCCTTGTAGCGCTCGAGCGTCCGCTCCAGCGCATCCAGATCGTTGAACGGCACGACCTTGGTGAGAGCCACGTAGTCGGCCGGCAGGCCGAGCGTCTGGGGCACGCTGACGGGATCGTCGTAGTCGCCGATCTTGTCGCCCGGAGGCGCCACCGACACCATCACGGCGTCGTGATGGCCGTGGTAGGAGCCCTCGATCTTGAGCAGGATGTCGCGACCGGTGTAGGCCCGCATGATCCGCACGCACTCGAGCGTGGACTCGGTGCCGGAGTTCGAGAACCGCCACAGCGGCAACCCGAAGCGCTCCTTCAGATGCTCGGCGTTGGCGACGCCCATCTCGGTCGGCTGGGCGAAGTGGGTGCCGTTGCGAACGACGTCGGACACCGCCTCGACGATCTTGGGGTGGGCGTGGCCGACGGCGACCGCGCCGTAGCCGTTGTGGAAGTCGACGTACTCGTTGCCGTCCAGATCGACGACCTTGGAGCCGTGGCCCTCGGCCAGATAGATCGGATGGGGATCGGTGGCCTGCCAGCTGGAGGCAACTCCGCCAGCCAACGACGCCGACGCACGCTCAGTCATCGCGCGGGACTTGTGATGGCGGCCGTTGAACTCGGCCTCTTCGACCTCGATCAGCTTGGCCAGCCGTGCGGGATCGATGCTTGACTCGGTCGTGCTCATTGCGATGCACCTCCTAGAACCTCGCCGTAGCGGTTGTCGCGCCATGCGAGGGCGGCCTTCAGGCCTTGGCTCCTGACGATCTCCATGAACTCCAGCTGCTCGGGTGTGTCAGCCGAGTTGAGCATGGAGGAGAGATCCAGATTCATATTCACCGCTTCTCGTAGCCCCATCGCCTCGTACGCACGCACAAGCGCGATCTTGGTCAACCGCAGTACCGGCAGCGGCGTCGGAGCAATCTTACGCACTAGCTCCTCAACCGTCGACTCGAGCTCCTCGTCGGCCACCACGCGGTTGATCATCCCCACCCGCTCTGCAGTCTCTGCGTCGATCATATCGCCGGTGAACAGCAGCTCGTTGGTCTTCTTCTGGCCGAGGATGAACGGCATCAACAAGCGTCACCGGCCCCGACCCGTAGCGAATCTCCGGCTCGCCGAAGCGACCCGACTCGGTCGAGATGATGATGTCGCAGGCCATCGCCAGCTCGCAGCCTCCCGCCAGGCAATATCCGCGCACGGCGCCGATGGTGGGCTTGGGCAGCGACCACAGCTTCATGGTGGCGTCGATGTCGACGCCCAGCACGTGGTGCCACTCGTGGGCGCGACCGTACGAGCCGGTGGCCTCCGCGCCGAGGTCGTAACCGGCCGAGAAGGCACGGTCACCGGCGCCGGCCACGACCACCACCTTGACCTCGTCGTCGGCCACCGCCGCGTCGAAGTACTCGTGCAAGAGCTTGAGCACGTCGCCGTTGAGCGCGTTCAGCTTCTCCGGCCGGTTGAGGGTGATCCACGCGGCCGGGCCGCGCTTCTCATACAGACACACGGGTTCTGACATCAGCTCTCCTCCGCTGGGTCGATCACGATGAGACAGTCGAGCGCAACCGCGCGCTCGGCCGAGACCAAGAGCGGGTTGATATCGATTTCGGCGATCTCGGGGTGTTCCGCCGCCAGCCGCGAGACGGCCACCACGGCCTCGATCAGCCCGGTCGGCAGCGGGTCGGGGAGCAGCCGGCGTAGTACCGGCAGGCTCTCGATCAGGCGTACGGCGCCGGCCTCGTCCAGCGGCGCGAGGCTGGCGGTGACCAGGTCGAGCGCCTCGGCCAGGCCGCCGCCGAGCCCGACCACCACGGTCGCGCCATAGTCGGAGTCGCGCACCGCGCCGACCAGCACCTCCACTCCTCCGGACGCCTGCTCGGCCACGATCACCCGGCCGCCCATCCGCTCCGCCGCCTCGCGCACGGTGGCGGCGTCGATCAGGTTGAGGGCGACCCCGCCGACGCGCGCCTTGTGGGCGACGTTGTCGACCTTGACCACCACCGGATAGCCGATCCGCTCGGCCGCCGCAGCGGCCTCGTCGGGGTCGGCGCAGCGCTCGGCCCGCACATAGGGAATGTTGTACTCGCGGGCGATCTCGGCCGAGTCCAGTTCGGCCAGGGCGCCGCGACCCGGCAGCGGCTCGGCGGGCGGGATCGAACGGGCGGCTCGGGCGCGAACGAGCTGTGGTCGATCCGGGAGGCGAGTGCACGCAGGCCGGGCAGCGTGCCCTTGAGCAGCGGGATGTCGTGCTCGCGCGCCCACTCGAGATCCTCCAGCGGCGGGTCGGCGCTGGTGACCGTGATCACGCACGGGAACAGATCGCTGCTCGGCGCAGGCCGCCTGCAGGTCGCCCGCGATGTTGGTGGCCAGCTCGCGCTCACCGCCGTGCAGCCACGCGCTGTGGTCGATCGCGCTCACCAGCACGTCGAACTCGCCCGACTCGGCCATCAGCTCGAACACCCGCGGGAACACCACCCGGTCATCGTCGATCGCCCAGCAATCCGCCGGGTTGCCGACGTGGGAGAAGTTGGGGAACTCGGCCTTGATCCGAGCGGTGAGGTCGTCCGAGAAGAGCGACAGCGGGACGCCCGCCTGCTCGGCCTTGTCGGCGAAGTACTCACCCTCGCCGCCGGAGTTCGTGACCGCGCCGATCCGGCGGCCGCGGGGCGGCTTCACCCGCGAGAACACTTCGAGCTGCTCGATCCACTCGCTGAAGTCATCCACCCTGATGGCGTTGTAGTAGCGCAGCATCGCCGAGAAGGTGCGGTCGGAGCCGACCAGCGCGCCGGTATGCGCCAGCGCTGCCTGGGCGCCCAGCTCGGACGTCCCCACCTTCAGCACGATCGCCACCTTGCCGGCCTCGGCCAGCATCCGCAGCGCCTCCTCGAACGCGGCCGGGCGGCGCACTCCCTCGAGGAACAGCCCCACCACGCGAGTGGCCGGATCCTGGGCGAAGTAGGCCACGAAATCGGCCACGTCGGTGACCGTCTCGTTGCCGGCCGAGATCACCGTGCGAAAGCCGATGCGGGGGCCGAGCGAGACCAGGATCTCGCCGATCGAGCCGGAGTGCGCCAGCGTCGCCACCGGACCGCCCACGAACTCTGGATGGAGGCTACCGATCCATGGCGACGGGGCTCCGGGGGTGGCGATGCCCATGCAGTTGGGGCCGAGCATGGGGATGTCCGGCCGCAGCGATCTTGGCACTGATGCGGGCGCTCACCTCGGGGCCTTCCTCGCCGGCCTCGTTACCGAGCCCGGGCGTGATGATCGCCTTGACGCCGTCCACGCTCGAGCACGTCGTCCAGGGCGGTTTCGATGCGCCCGTGGCCGACGCCCATGACGACCATCTCGGGGACGGTCGGGCAGTCGCCGATGCTGGGATAGCACGTGACTCCGCAGGCCTGATCGCGGGTCGGGTTGATCCCGTAGAAGGGCACGCCCTCGACGGTCATGTTCTGGGCGATGCGCTGCGAGGTGCGGTCGGAGATGCCGTAGATCGCGACCGAAGCGGGGTTGAAGATGCCGTCGAGCCCGGTGTCGACGAGAGGACGGGTGGCGCTCATGCGTTGCGGTCTCCTTGCTCGACGAAGAACCGCCCACTCTCACCCGAGGAGAAGTAGCGCGAGGTGATC
Source organism: uncultured Actinomycetes bacterium (assembly GCA_963723785.1). Lineage (GTDB taxonomy): Bacteria > Actinomycetota > Thermoleophilia > Gaiellales > JAICJC01 > CAVPTL01. The sequence continues at coordinate 156,818 of CAVRSB010000003.1, forward strand.
GTCTTCTTGCGGGTGTAGAAGTCGACGGCGTCGGTGCCGTGGGCGTGCAGGTCGCCGAAGAACGAGCCCTTCCAGCCCGAAAACGGGAAGAACGCAACCGGCGCGGCCACGCCGATGTTGACCCCGATCATGCCCACCTCGACGTCGTGGCGGTAGTGGCGAACGGCGGCGCCGGACTCGGTGAAGATCGACGTGCCGTTGCCAAACCGGCTGGAGTTCACGATCTCGATCGCCTGCTCGAGCGAGTCGGCATGGATGACCGCGAGCACCGGCCCGAACACCTCTTCCTGGGCGATCTCCATGTCGGGCGTCACGCCCGTGAGGATGGTCGGCCCCACGAACGAGGAGTGCTCCGGCCGGCCCTCGGTGCTGGAACGGCCGTCGACCAGCAGGGTGGCGCCGTCGGCGACGCCCTTGTCGATCCAGCCGGTGATGCGCTGGCAGGAGGCTTCGCTGATCACGGGCCCCATGTCGTTGGAGCTGTCGAGGCCGTCGCCCACGGTCAGCTCACGGGTGCGCCGCTCGAGCTCCTCCAAGAGCGGCGGGGCAGCATCGCCCACGGTGATCACCACCGAGCCCGCCATGCACCGCTGGCCGGCCGCGCCGAACGCCGAGCCGAGAATGTTTCCGACGGTCTTGGGGATGACCGCGTCGGGCATCACCACCATGAAGTTCTTGGCGCCGCCGAGGGCCTGCACGCGTTTGCCGTTGGCGGCGGCGCGCTCGTACACGTACTGGGCGACCTTGGCCGATCCGACGAAGGAGATCGCGTCGACCTGCGGGTGGTCCAGCAGGCCGTTGACCACGTCCACCGAGCCGTTGACGAGGTTGACCACGCCGTCGGGCAGGCCGCCGTGCTCGTGGATCAGGTTGAACACCAGCTCCTGGGTGAGAGGCACCTGCTCGGACGGCTTCAGCACGAAGGTGTTGCCGCAGGCGATCGCGAACGGCAGGAACCAGAACGGCACCATCGCCGGGAAGTTGAAGGGACAGATCGCCGCGCACACCCCGACCGGCTGGCGGATCGTCTCGCAGTCGACGGCGGTCGCGACGTTTTCGAGCACGCGGCCCTGCATCGTCTGGGGCACGGCGGTGGCGGCCTCGATCATCTCGATGGCGCGGCCGACCTCGGCGCGGGCATCGGCGAAGGTCTTCCCCATCTCGCGGGTAACCGAGCGGGCGACCTCGTCCTGGTGGGCCTCGAGCACCTGGCGAAAGCCGAACAGCCAGCGGGCGCGCTCGATCACCGAGCGCTTGCGCCAATCGGGGAAGGCCGCCCGGGCGGCGGCCACGGCGGCGTCGACGTCGGCGCTACCTGACAGCGGCACGCGGGCGAGGATCTCACCGGTGGCAGGGTTGCGGACATCGAGGTTGTCCTGGGAGATGGCCGGCACCCACGCCCCGTTGACGTAGTTGCCTAGCAGTCGAGTTTCGGTGGTGGTTGCAGACATGCGCGTCGCCCCTTCGGTCGCTAAGAGGTATTCAAGCCCGCCGCGCGACCGTCCGCCACCGTACACTGTGTCTCGAATGATCGGAGATTCCGGACACTCTGTTCTCACAATCCAGGATCTGCTCAGCCTGGAGCCGCTGCAGGATGCCGACGTCACGGTGGCCGCCGGCATCCACCATCTCGGACAACGAGGTGGAGTGGGTGCACGTGTTCGAGACCCCGTTCGTGCGCGACGTGTTGCGCGGCGGCGAGTTCCTGCTGACCACGGGAATTGGTCTGGCCGGTATGAGCCCGCCGGAGGTGGATGCGCTGGTGGCCTCGCTGGCCCGTGCCGGTGCTGCGGGAATCGGGTTCGAGCCAAGCCACGCACCGCCTGAGACGCTGATCGATCCCTGCCGCCACCACGATCTGCCGCTGGTCGATCTTCGGCCGCGACGTGCGGTTCGTGGACATCACCCACGCCGTGCACGAGCGGCTCGTGTCCCGCGAGCTGGGGATGCTGCGGCGGGCGGTGGCGCTGCAGACGCAGCTGCGCGACGCCGCCAGGGAGGGGCTGGGGCCGGCCGGACTGGTCGCGGCTCTGAGCGATGTGCTGGGCGCCCAGGTGCTGCTGGAGCGAAGCGATCGTACGCCCGATCGCGAGCGCTCCCGAGGGCGGCCTGGACGTGACGTTCATGGATGCGCTCGACCGCTACCGCCAGCGGCTGCCCACGCCGCTGCACTCACGGCTGGTGTCGCCGAGCGCCCGCCTGCATCTGCTGACGCGCGCCGAGGACGAGCTGGACGTGCTGGCGGTGGACGAGGCGGCGCTGCTGCTGTCGGTGGCGCTGGCCGCGCAGCCGCCGACCGACGAGGTGCCCTCCGCCGAGCGGGCGCGGCTCCTGGCAGCGACTGGCGGAGGGCCGCGCCGGGAGCGCCCAGGACGTCGTTCGGCGGGGGCGCTCGGTGGGCGTCGACCTCAGCCGCGCGACGCTGTGGGCGGTGCACGGCCACGGCTCGCTGGAGCGGCTGGAGCAGCTCGGCCTGGACGCGCTGGTGGAAGGCGAGCGGGCCTTGATCGCGGTGCGCGGGGACGCCGACGTGCGGTCGATCGTGCGCGATCTGGTGCGGCGCGGGGCGATCACGGCGGCGGGCATCGACAGTCGCGGGGGCGAGCCGTGGCAGATCAAGGAGGCGCTGGCGGCCGCCGAGCGCGCCTGCCTGGTGGCGGGGGCGGCCGGGCCGGTGGTGCGCAGCGGCTCCGATCTCGGCCCTCTCGGGCTGCTGGCCCGCGACGTGCTGGCAGGCGACCGGTTCGAGTCGCGGTTCGACGCGGCGGGCCGCCGCACAGTGGAGGCGCTGGTCGATAGCGGCTGGTCGAAGGCTGCGGCGGCCCGCCGGCTGGGAATCGCCCGCCAGCGGGTGTACGAGCGCCTGGCGGCGCTCTCCACCCGCCACAACCTGGACTTCGACCTGCCCCAGACCCGCGATCGAGCTCGCGCTCGAAATCTGGGCCGTTCGCATGAGCGAGCAGGCCTAGCGGTGAATAACGGTGCCAGGCACCGATTATTCACTCGCTACGCCTGGGTGCCATGCTCAGGATCGCTGCAGATGAATCCAACACAGGCCGCCAAAGGAACTGCCCGGCACTGCTTGTCGTGCATAGAAGCGTGCCTGGCACCTGTGATGCACTAGGCTGGGGGCGTGAGCGGGCTGATTGATTCGGGGTGGGCGGCGTGGCTGCCGATGGAGCTCGCGGACGCGTATGCGAGCCTCAACACCAACTCCGCCGGCCGGCGGGATTTCGCTCGGCGGTTGGCGGCCGGCCCGGACGATGCCGCTCGCGAGCGATGGGAGCGGTTTCGGCTGGTGGCGCCGTCGCGGGTCGACGTCCCCGAGACCGCCGAGGGACTCACGGCCGACGACTGCTTTGCCATCCTCGACCAGCTCGGACTGGTCGCCGGCAGCCCTCCCCACGCGATCGAACCCGAGCCGGTGGAGCTGGTTCTGACGCTCGATCACGAGGACGTGCGGGAGTTGGAGAACGTGCGCATGGCGCGCACCCTGGGAGAGCCGGCGTCGACGCCGATCGACGCGCTTCCCAGTCTGGATCAGCGATTCGGCGGTGCCGACGTGGGTCGAAACGATCCCTGCCCGTGCGGCTCAGGCAAGAAATTCAAGCGCTGCCACGGAGGGTAGATTGGTCAGACCAGGCGGACGAGGGCCTGGCCGCTGGAAACCTGATCACCGGCGGCTGATCTCGACCGCCTCGACCGTGCCGGCATGATGGGCGACGATCTCGTTCTCCATCTTCATGGCCTCGACCACCACCAGCACGTCGCCCGGCCGCCACCTCGGCGCCGGCCTCGACCGCCACCTTCAGCACCGTCCCCTGCATCGGGCTCGCGATCACGTCCATCGCACCGTGGGCGGCCTTCTCGCGCTCAGCCACCTCTGCCCGGCGCTGCCGCAGCCGCGTGCGTCCGGGATGCTCCGGCTGGATCACGTTGACCTCGAAGCGCTTGCCGTCCACCTCCGTGACGACCGTCTGCACCTCATGTCTCAGTCGCGACCGCCACCTCGCCCGAGGGCGCCGCCGGTTCGGCCGGGAGGCCGGCCGCGTACCCGCCGCCCTCGACGAAGTCGTGCAGCGACCCGCCGTCGATGAACGCCTGCTGCTCGAGGATGGCGATGTGGATCGGGATCAGCGTCTGGACGCCACCGACCTCGAACTCACCCAGCGCCCGCAGCATCCGCCGCCGGGCCAGCTCGCGCGTCTCGATCCCACACGACCAGCTTGGCCACCATCGGGTCGTACAGCTCCGAGATGGTCGAGCCCTCGACCACGCCCGAATCCACCCGCACCCCCGGGCCGGACGGCTCCCGGTAGCGAGTGATCAGCCCCGGGGTGGGAACGAACCCACGGGCCGGATCCTCGGCGTTGATGCGGCACTGGATCGAGTGGCCGGTGAGCCGCACCTGCATCCTGGGCGTACCCGAGCGGCTCTCCCGCTGCGATCCGCAGCTGCTCGCGCACGAGATCGAGCCCGGTCACCTCCTCGGTGATGGTGTGCTCCACCTGCAGGCGCGTATTCATCTCGAGGAAGTAATAGGTGCCGTCGGCCGCCAGCAGGCCTTCGACCGTGCCCGCGTTGGTGTACCCGACCGCCCGCGCGGCGTCCACGCCGATCCGGCCGATCGCCTCGCGCAGCTCCGGCGTGACCACCGGCGAGGGCGTCTCCTCCACGATCTTCTGATGGCGCCGCTGGATCGAGCAGTCCCGCTCGCCCAGATGCACGACCGCCCCGTGCTGATCGGCCAGCACCTGCACCTCGATGTGCCGGGGATCGTCCAGGTACCGCTCGAGATACACGGTGTCGTCGGCAAAGTAGGCGGCGCCCTCGCGCCGCGCCGACTCGTACCCGGCCTCCAGCTCCTCGGGGGCGCGCACGACCTTGATGCCCTTGCCGCCGCCACCGGCAGCGGCCTTGATCGCCACCGGGTATCCGATCTCGCCCGCGATCCGGGCGGCCTCCTCGGCGCTCTCCACCGGATCGGTCACGCCGGGCACGATCGGCACACCCGCCGCGGCCATCACCTGCCGCGCGCTGGTCTTCGATGCCATCGCGTCCATCGCCTCGGGCGGAGGGCCGATGAAGGTGACACCGGCGGCGGCGCACGCGCGCGCAAACCCGGAGTTCTCGGCCAGGAACCCGAAGCCGGGGTGGATGGCGTCGGCGCCCGGCGCGGGTCGCCACCTCGACGATCACCTCGCCCTGCAGGTAGCTCTGGGCCGCGGGGCCCGGGCCCGATCAGATACGCCTCATCCGCGTAACCCACGAACGGCGCGTCGCGATCGGCCTCGCTGTACACCGCCACCGACCCGATCCCCATCTCCCGCAGCGTGCGAAAGACGCGGATCGCGATCTCGCCGCGGTTGGCTACCAGAACCTTTGTGAACATCCGGGCGATTCTACGGGTCGGGCGTGGCCGGCCGGTCGGCAGCGTGTTCGCCGGAGCCGTCGGCGGGCTCGGCCTCGATCATGCCGATCGCCTCGAGCGCGCGGCGGATGGCCGCAGCCTCGGCCGGAGTCGGCTCGGGAGTGGCCTCCAGCCTGCTCACAGCGGGATGTTGCCGTGCTTGCGGGAGGGCACGTCGACCCGCTTGCCGCGGCAGGTCTCGAGCGCGGTGATCAGCATCGGCCTGGTGCGGCGCGGCGCGATCACGTCATCCACGTAGCCGCGCTCCGCGGCGGTGAACGGATTGGCGAACCGCTCGCGGTACTCCTCCACCAGCTCGGCCCGGCGGGTGACCGGGTCGTCGGCCTGTTCCAGCTCCTTGCGAAAGACGATGTTGACGGCGCCGTCGGAGCCCATCACGGCGACCTCGGCCGTCGGCCAGGCGAAGTTGAAGTCGGCGCCGACGTGCTTTGAGCTCATCACGTCGTAGGCGCCGCCGTAGGCCTTGCGCGTGATCACCGCCAGCTTGGGCACCGTGGCCTCGCAGTAGGCGTACAGCAGCTTGGCGCCGTGGCGGATGATCCCGCCCCACTCCTGCTCGGTGCCCGGCAGGAACCCGGGCACGTCCACGAAGGTCACCACCGGGATGAGAAGGCGTCGCAGGTGCGGACAAAGCGTGCGCCCTTGGTCGAGCTGGCGATGTCGAGCACGCCGGCCAGCGCCCGCGGCTGGTTTGCGACCACGCCGACCGGTGCGCCGCCCAGCCGGGCAAAGCCGCAGATCAGGTTCTCGGCCCAGCGCGGCTGCACTTCCAGGAACTCGCCGTCGTCCATCACCCGGCGGATCACCTCGTGCATGTCGTACGGCCGGGTGGGCTCGTCGGGGATCAGCGCGATCGAGTTCCACATCCTCGCGATCGGCCGGATCGGAGGGCGGCTCCCACGGCGGCGGCTCGGCGTTCGACTGGGGCAGGAACGACGAGCAGGTAGCGGCAGTCCGAGATCAGCGAATGCTCGTCGGGTGCGGTGAAATGGGCGACTCCGGAGCGGGTTGCGTGCGCGGTGGCGCCGCCGAGGTCTTCGAAGCTGACGTCCTCGCCGGTGACCGTCTTGACCACCTCGGGGCCGGTGATGAACATGTGCGAGGTCTCCTCGACCATCATCACGAAGTCGGTGATTGCAGGGGAATACACCGCGCCGCCGGCACACGGCCCCATCACCAGCGAGATCTGGGGAATCACGCCGGAGGCGCGAACGTTGCGGGTGAAGATGTCGGCGTATCCGGCCAGGGAGACGACGCCCTCCTGGATTCGCGCGCCGCCCGAGTCGTTAATTCCGACAATGGGACAGCCGTATCGCATGGCCATGTCCATGACCTTGACGATCTTCTCCGCAAAGGCTTCTCCCAGGGAGCCGCCGAAGACAGTGAAGTCTTGCGAGAACACAAACACCCGACGACCTTCCACAGTGCCGTGCCCGGTGACCACGCCGTCGCCGTACGGCCGGTTCTCCATCATCCCGAAGTTGGGGCTGCGATGCTGCACAAACGCATCCAGCTCGACGAACGACCCCGGGTCGAGCAGCGCCTCGATGCGTTCGCGGGCAAGCAGCTTGCCCTTCGATCGCTGGCGTTCCACCGCGGCCGGGAGCGGCAGCGTGCAGTGCCTGCTCGCGCAGCGTCTCCAGGGCTTCGAGGAGTTCGCGGGTTGTGTGCTCGGTCACGGCGTCGCAGCGTACTCGAAACCCGACCGCCGGAAGCTGTAGGATGCGTGCTTCAGCGAGACTGGTTAGGCCGTGCACCCTGGCAGGGGGGCGTGTGACGGGGTTCATGTGGGGTAGAAGATGACGCAAAGCCCGCTTGACGAAACCCCTATCTGGGAGTACGTTCGAGAGTGCGTGAAGGCGGACCGAAAGGTGGCTGAACAGGTGGGCGAGCAACCGAGTGGAGATCAGGCGGCCGCGGCAGCGGTGGACAGGAGTCTGGCCGCCGTCGTAAGCGCTCCCGCCCCCGCCTCCTCCCCCGTCGCCGACGCGCCCCGTCCAGCGGTCTGAGCGCGCACGCCGTTCCTTCGTCAAGGTCGCGCTGGCAACCGCCGACCTGCTCGCACTGGTCACCGCCATCGGCGTGGTGTCGTTCCTGGTCGAGCACCCCAGCCCAGCTCACGCCGCTGTTCCTGGTGCTGCCGATGTGGGCCCTGCTGACGGGCTTCTACGGCCTCTACCGGCGCGATCGGGTGGGAGCCGACAACGCGACCCTGGACGAGATCTGGCCGATCTTCCACTGCGTCACCGTGGCCACCTGGCTGGTGTTCGTGCTGACCCAGCTGAGCCCGATTCGACGACCTCCACGGCGGCCACATGGCCGGCTTCTGGGTGGTCGCGATCGTCGCGGTGCCGATCTACCGAAGCGTCGTCCGCGCGGGGCTGAGGAGCCGCACCACGCTCAAGCAGAACGCGGTGATCGTCGGCGCCGGGCTGGTCGGTCAGGAGATCGCGCGGAAAGTGATGCGACAGCCCAACTACGGCCTCGACCTGGTCGGGTTCGTCGACGCCGACCCGCTGCCGCTGCATCAGGAGCTGACCGACGTGCCCGTGCTGGGATCGACCGACGACCTCGCCCAGATCCTGGAGGAGCACCACGTCGAGCACGTTGTGCTGGCGTTCACCGCAGACCACGAGGCGGGCCTGGGGGTCGTACGCGTCTGCAACGAGCTGGGAGTGCAGGTCGACATCGTGCCGCGCCTGTTCGAGGTGGTGGGAAGTCGCGCTGCGGTCTACTCGCTGGAGGGCACGCCGCTTCTCGGCCTGACCCCGCCGGTGCTGGGGATGAGCCATCGCCTGGCCAAGCGCACCATGGACGTGGTCGGCGCGGCCGTCGGCCTGGTGCTGCTTTCGCCGATGTTCCTGGCTGCCGCGATCGCGATCAAGCTCGACTCCAAGGGCGGCGTGTTCTTCCGGCAGGAGCGCATCGGCCGCGGCCAGAAACCGTTCACGATCGTCAAGTTCCGCACAATGGACGACGACGCCGACTCGCGCAAGGCCGAGGTCGAGCACCTCAACACGCATCGCGGCCTGGGCGACGACCGGATGTTCAAGATCCCCGATGATCCGCGCGTCACCAAGGTCGGCCGGTTCCTGCGGCGGACATCGATCGACGAGTTTCCGCAGCTGTGGAACGTGCTGCGCGGCGAGATGAGCCTGGTCGGGCCGAGACCGCTGATTCCCCACGAGCACAAGTTCGTGAATGACTGGGGGCTGCGGCGACTCGACCTCACGCCCGGCCTGACCGGCCTGTGGCAGGTGTGCGGGCGCAGCGAGGTGACGTTCTCGCAGATGCTGGTGCTCGACTACCTGTACGTCACCAACTGGAGCCTGTGGGGCGACATCACGCTGATCCTCCGCACCGTCCCCGCGCTGCTCGGCAAGACCCGCGGGGCGTCTTAACCTCGGTCACCTAGGGGCGCGTGCGCGAGCTGTCGTACGTGCCCCATTCGCGCCTCAGCTCGGTACACACCTCACCGACGGTCGCGTAGGCCCGCAGCGCCTCGCGCATCGGCGGCAGCAGGTTGTCCTGCGCAGCGGCCGCCTCGCGCACCGCGGAGAGCGCCGACTCGACCGCCGCCGCGTCCCGCCCGGCGCGCACGTCGGCAGTGCGCCGGCACTGGCGCTGCTCGGACGCCGGATCGATTCGCTGGAGCTCAATCTCTTCCTCGGCGTCGGTCGTCCAGCGGTTGACGCCGACGATCACCTCGTCGCCCGACTGCACCCGCTGATGGTGCGTGAAGGCGGCCTGCTCGATCTGCTCCTGCACCCAGCCCGACTCGACCGCGGCGACCGCGCCGCCGAGCTCGTCGATCTCGGTGATCAGCTCGCGCGCGAGCGTGGCCAGCTCGTCGGTCAGCGCCTCGATGTAGTAGCTGCCGGCGAGCGGATCGGTGGTCTGGGTCGCGCCGGCCTCGGTCGCCAGAATCTGCTGCGTGCGCAGGGCGATCGTGGCGCTGCGCTCGGTGGGCAGCGCCAGCGCCTCGTCGAACCCGTTGGTGTGCAGGCTCTGGGCGCCGCCGCAGACCGCCGAGAACGCCTGCACCGCCACCCGCACGATGTTGTTCTCCGGCCTGCTGGGCGGTCAGCGTCGAGCCGCCGGTCTGGGCGTGGAACCGCAGCATCAGCGATCGCTCGTCGGTTGCCCCGAAGCGGAGCGCATGATCTCCGCCCACAGCATCCGCGCCGCGCGGAACTTGGCGACCTCCTGGAAGAAGTCGTTGTGCGCGTTGAAGAAGAACGACAGCCGCCGCGCGAACGTGTCCACCTCCAACCCCGCCTCGATCGCCGCCGCCACGTACGCGATCCCGTTGGCGAGAGTGAAGGCCAGCTCCTGAGCCGCCGTCGAGCCGGCCTCGCGGATGTGGTACCCGGAGATCGAGATGGTGTTGAACCGCGGCAGCCGCTCCGTGCAGTAGCGGAACGTGTCCACCGTCAGCCGCATGCTGGGCCGGGCGGGGAAGATGTAGTTGCCGCGGGCGATGTACTCCTTGAGGATGTCGTTTTGGATCGTCCCCGACAGCTGTTCGGGCGCCACACCCTGCTTCTCTCCCACCAGCTCGTACAGCAGCAGCAGCAGTGAGCCGGGGGCGTTGATGGTCATCGAGGTCGAGACCTCCGCCAGAGGAATGTCGCTCAGCAGCAGCTCCATGTCGGCCAGCGAGTCGATCGCGACCCCGGTACGCCCCACCTCTCCGAGCGCCAGCGGGTCATCGGAGTCGAGCCCCAGCTGGGTGGGCAGGTCGAAGGCCACCGAGAGACCGGTCTGGCCACGCTCCAGCAGCAGCCGGAACCGCTGGTTGGTGTCCTCGGCGGACGAGAACCCGGCGTACTGGCGCATCGTCCACGGGCGCTTGCGATAGCCCTCGGGCCGCGCTCCGCGGGTGTACGGGAAGGCGCCCGGATCGGCGCGCGGGCTCACCCGCATCCTGCACCCGGTAGACGGGCTTGACCGGGATACCCGAATCGGTGTGACGGTCGCTGTCGGACACGGCCATCCACAAACTCTATGCGACCATGCAAAACGGAGCCCCGGCTGTCGCCGGGCGGCCGTCTTCGGCCGGGATCGTACGCGTCCAACCCAGCGGCCTCAGGCGCCCGTGCCAACCTCCGGGGCTCCGTGTCGAGCGTAGCGGATACTGTCCACATGTGCAGGTTTCGGTCAAATTATTCGCAGTGGTGCGAGAACGCGCCGGGTGGTCACAGCGTGCATTCGACCTCCCCGAAGGCGCGGTTGCAGCCGATGTCTGGGCGGCCCTCGAGCTCGGTGAGGAGCCCTCGGGAATCACCTACGCTCGCAACCGCGAGTACGTCGAGCGCGACCAGCCTCTGGCGGCCGGCGACGAGGTTGCGGTGATCCCGCCGGTCTCGGGCGGGGGCTTTCGGGTGCAGTCCCAACCGCTCGACCTGAACGCCCTTGTGGCGGAGGTGTCACGCCCCGACGCCGGGGCGATCGCGACCTTCATCGGAACCACCCGCGACCACGCCCGCGGGCGCACCGTGACCCAGCTCGAGTACGACGCCTACCCCGAGATGGCCGAGACCGAGATGGCGCGGATCGCCGAGCAGCCTGAAGGCCACCTACGAGATCCACGCAGTGGCCATGGCCCACCGAGTCGGCCCGGTGCCGATTGGCGAGGCAAGCGTGATCATCGCCGTCTCGGCAGCCCACCGAGGACCGGCGATGGACGCCTGCCGCGAGGCCATCGACACGCTCAAGGAAACCGTGCCGGTGTGGAAGAAAGAGATTTTCGAGGGCGGCGAGGAGTGGATCGGTAGGGAGGGCACAGACGAATCCCACCGAACGCGGCTACCCTGATTACATGACGCCCGATCCGTGGACGCCGTTGCCGCCACCCAGCGAGCAGCTGGAGCAGCCTCCCCTGCCCGCGCCGGCCGAGCCCGAGCCCGAGTTTCGCAGTCCGATCTCGAAGGACCGAGGCATCTTCCAGCGGATCGGCGGCGGCATCGTCGCAGCCGTGCTGGCGCTGTTCAAGTTCGGGGGATTCATCCTGCTCGGGCTGAGCAAGGGAGCGTTCCTGTTCAGCTTCCTGATCGCGATCGGTGCCTACGCGCTTCTGTGGGGGTGGAAGTTCGGACTCGGATTCGCGCTGCTTCTGCTGGTGCACGAGATGGGACACGTGATCCAGCTGCGACGGGAGGGCGTGAAGGCCACCGCCCCCATCTTCATCCCGTTTATGGGCGCGTTCGTGGGTATGAAGGAGCTCCCCAAGAACGCCTACGTCGAGGCCAAGGTGGGGCTGGCCGGGCCGGTGCTGGGAACATTGGGAGCGTTCGCGGTGTACGCGGTCGGCGTGCACATCGACTCCGACCTGCTCAAGGCGCTCGCGTACTTCGGGTTCTTCCTGAACCTGTTCAACCTGATTCCGGTGGTGCCGCTGGACGGTGGCCGGGCGCTTTCGGCGCTGCATCCGGCGCTGTGGTTCGTCGGACTGTTCATCGTGGCGGTGCTGGCGTTCCACTACGAGAACCCGTTCATCTTCTTCATCCTGATCATGGTCGCCTTCGAGGTGTACCAGCGCTGGGGGAATCGCAACGACCCGGCGAACCGCGCGTACAACGCCATCCCTTGGACACAGCGGCTGATCATCTTCGCGACCTACATGGCGCTGGTGGTGGTGCTGGTGTGGGGGATGCACGCCGCCTACGTGACGCACACGTAGGTCGAAGACGCGTTCGCGGGGGTACGAGCCGACCACGGCGGCCGCTGCTTCGATGCACTGCCCGGTTTGGTGCAGCGATCGGTGCTCGAGCAGGCGGATTCCCGCGTGGTGCTGGTGTGGATCGATGCGTTCGGGTGGCGCTTCGCGCAGCGGTATGCCGACCATCCGTGGCTGCGCCGGGTGGCCGATACCGGCACCATCGAGCAGTGGACGAGCCAGTTTCCCTCGACCACCACCGCCCACTACGTGACGCTGCACTCGACGCTGCCGGTGGCCGAGCACGGGATGTACGAGTGGTTCGTGTACGAACCTGCGCTGGATCGCATGATCTGCCCGTTGATGTACTCGTTCGCGGGCGACCACGAGCGCGGCACGCTGGCCGCGGCGGGAGTTACGCCCGCAGCGCTGCTCCCTCACGTGACGCCGCTGATGGCGGGTATGGCAATGCGCGGCGTCGAGTGCCACGTGTTCCAGGACGCCGCGTATGCCTCGGGGCCGGCCAGCGACCTGGCGTTTCACGGATCGACCGTCCACCCGTTTGAGGATCCCGTCGCCGGAATCGCGGAGGTGGCGACCGTGCTCGACCGGCCCGGGCCGCTGTTCGCGTTCATCTATCTCGACACGATCGACAGCATCGGCCACGTACTGGGACCGGATTCGCCGGAGTTCGATGCAGCTGCGATCGAGCTTGCTGGACGGACTGGAGCGGCTCTGCCGGCAGGAGTTCGACGCCCGCATGATCGTCACGGCCGACCATGGCATGACCGCCATCGATCCGGCCGCCACCATGTACGTGAACCAGCTGTGGCCGGAGCTGTCCGACCATCTGCAACGTGGATCCGACGGCAAGGTGCTGGCTCCGGGCGGCTCGGCCCGCGACCTGTTCCTGCACGTCAAACCTGACTCTGCGGAAGGCGTCGTTACGCGGCTGGAGCAGATGATCGGCGACCGCGCCGACGTCCATCTCACCGATCAGCTGTTGGACGACGGTGTGTTCGGGCCCGAGCCCTGGAGATCGGCTGCGTGAGCGCATCGGAAACGTGCTGGTGCTCCCGCACGCCGGTGAGAGCGTGTGGTGGTACGAGCAGGGCCGCTACGAGCAGCGGTTCCGCGGGCACCACGGCGGGGCCAGCGCGGATGAGATGGAGATCCCGCTGATCACGGTGCCGCTGGGGTAGCTGCGCCGCGCAGGCGAAGAGGGGTTCGCACCCGCACGCCGAATTGCACGGCCATGAGTAGCATCGATCTCAGCCAAGCCGCCGACATGCCTGTCCTGGCGAGAATCGTGGTGCCGGTCACCGCGGTTCAGAAGGAAGCAGTCGGCGATGTCCGGGGAATGACCCGGGAACACTGCGAAGTACCACTCCCCCCAACGGCGCGAGTGGTCAGCGCGGAGCGAACGGAAGGCGCGTGGGTCGTCTGGTACGTCGAGAAAGTCGACGCGATCTAGTCACGAGTTGGGGTTGGCGCCGGCGTTGGCCGGCAACGGCTTCAGCTTCACCGGAGTTACGGCGCTCACCAGATGGTGCGTGCCGGTGTACTGCCCGCTCCCAGGCCCCGAGCCCCCGTTCCCGTTGCCGTTACCCGGGTGCGGCTGTGTGGGGCCGCTGCCGGGTTCTTGGATCAGTCCCACCGTCGGAAGGTTGTCCGTGATCAGCCCCGGAATCGCCAGAACCGAACCGGCGCCGAGCTGTGACAGCGTCACCGCGGCGATGCCGCCGTACGCCACCACCAGCGTGATCACGAGCGCGACGAACGCCAACCCGCCCCGCGAACGAGGTAGTCGCGACCCCGAGGATGCTCCTGGATTGACCGTCGTGGTGACCGCCCTTCGTTTGCCCCAACCTGTTATAGCAGCATCGCAGATTGATCGGTTGACCCTGGATGGCTGACCGCCGAACCGAGCTGTGGCAGCGGATCAGTAGCGGCTGCGGCATCGCCGCGGTAATCGCGATCGTGATCGGCTCCACGCTTCCCGGTCAGTCACCGGCCGCCCTGCACGGCTCCGATTCGGCTGCGATCGCGCTGTTCTACGCCGCTCACCCGAACGAGCTGACGGCCGGCGGATACCTCTTGGGACTGGGCGCGGCGCTTCTGATCGTGTTCTTCGGCGGCCTCCGTACGCGACTCTCCGACGGCGACGGCACCACCGCAATAGCCACCATCGGGTTCGCGGCTGCGGCGGCCGGGGCGACACTCCAGATCGGCGGGGCCGCGGTCGTCACGGCTCTGGCAGAACGCTCCGACAGCGCCCCCGATCCGGCCACTGCGGTGGCGATGGCCGAGACGGCCAGCGCGATCGGCGGCTTTGCCTGGTTCGGCTTTGCGGTGGCGTTCGCTGTCACCGCCTACCTGGTCGGCACCGGGGACGCGCTGCCCCGCTTCATCGCCTGGTTGTCGGCGGCGCTGATCCCGCTGGCACTCGTCAGTGCCCCCATCCCGGGAACCACCGTCGACAGCGCCACCTCCGGCGTGATGCTGGTGTGGATCGTGGCGGTGTCGGTCACACTTGCTCGTCGACGGTCGCCACCCCGGCGACCATCCACCGGCGCCCCTGCCACCTGACCAGCCCGGCCACCAGTCGCACCGCCACGAACGCTGTCAGACCGGCCCAGATGCCCCCTAGGCCGAGGTCGAGCTGCCAGGTCAGAAGCGTCAGCGGCACGAACGCAAGCAACGCCCCGGCAACCGTCACGTTGCGCATGAACCGCAGGTCGCCGGCGCCGAAGAAGACGCCGTCGAGTGCGAACAGCACTCCTGCCATCGGCATCATCCCGGCAAGCCACGGCCACAGCACAGCAGCCTGGTGCAGCACCGCCGGGTCAGTCGTGAAGATCCGAGGGATCACGGTGTGCCCAAGCGCCAGCACCGCGGCGAACACCAGCCCGAGAATTGCCCCGGCCCCCATCAGCCTGCGGGCGAGCGCCGCCGCCACCCCGAGCGCTGAGCTCCCCAGGAGCCGTCCGATCAGGGCCTGGGCCGCGATCGCGGTGGCGTCGAGGAAGAGCGCACAGAACGTCCACAGCTGCAGGCCGATCTGCTGCGCGGCCAACTGCGCGTTGCCCATGCGGGCGGCCACCGCGGTGGCAATCGTAAATGCGGCGAAGAACGCGAGCGTGCGAACGCTCAGGTCGCGGGCCGCGGCGAACTGGGTGCAGATTCTCGTCCAGCTCGGCCGAAGCGGCGCTCCAGTGCGCGCCAACAGCACCAGGAACACGAGCCCCGACGCAGCCTGGGCGATCACGTTGGCGATGGCCGAGCCCTCGATCCCCATGCCGAAGCCGACGATCAAAAGCGCGGACATCCCGATCGAGAGCACGTTGGCGACTCCGATCACGATCAGGGGCGTGATCGTGTTCTGAAATGCGCGCATCCAGCCTTGCGCGGCGGCCACGATCAGGACCAGCGGCGCGCCCAACGCAGCGATTCTGATCCACTCGATCGCCTCGCGGGCCGCGGCAGTGTCACCACCGCCGAGCAGGTGCACCGCGGGCACCGCCGCCAGCTCGATCAGGACAATCAGCACCACTCCCAGGCCCGCCGCCAGCCACGTCGCCTGCACGCCCACGTCAAGGGCCTCCATGCGCCGCTCGGCGCCGTACAGACGCGCTGCACGGGCGGTGGTGCCGTACTCCAGGAACGTGCAGAACCCAAAGATCTCTGAAAGCAACAGGCCACCCAGCGCGAGACCGGCCAGCGGAATCGTGCCCAAGTGGCCGACGATCGCGGTGTCGCCCAACACATAGAGGGGCTCGGCGATCAACGCCCCAAGGGCGGGGAGCGCAAGTCGCAGCACCTCGCGGTCGCTGGGCAGAGAGACGGTCACGAGCTGAGTGATAGCCGCACGCGGAGTTTGGAGGGTACGATGTGGCTTCGATGGCTGAGTATCAAGTCACCTATTGGCGCGACATTCCGTCGATGGTCGCTGCCCGCGACAGCGGCGGCGCGGTGTCGAAAGTGCCGCTTCCCGATCGCTTCCAGGAGGCGATCGACGAGGCCGCCATGCGCGCCGGGGCGAGTGATGCAGACGCCTACCTGGCCGACTGGCGCCGCGAGGAGTGGCGGCAGCGCGACGGTGATCCGGGTGCGGTGGCGGCAGCGGTCGCCAAGGAGCTCGACGACGAGTTCCCAGCCGAGACTCTCAACCAGCTCGTGGAAGCGTCTGGGTGAGCGTTGTGCCCTCGTCGCTCCGTGAACTGCGCACCTCTCGTAGCGTCGTCATCGGCGACGGCGCGTACGGCACCGCGCTGCAGGAGGCCGGCCTGGGGGCCGGGGAGTGCGGCGAGCTGTGGAATCTCGAGGCGCCGGAGAAGGTCGAGGCGATCCACCGCGGCTACGCCGAGGCCGGCTGCATGTTCCTCACCACCAACACCTTTGGCGGCACCGCTCCACGACTTGCCATGCACGGGTTGGACGGAAAGGTCGCCGAGATCAACCGCGCCGGGGCCGAGATCGCCCGCAAGGTGGCCGACGACTTCCCCGGTGTGCTGGTCGCCGGAAACATCGGGCCCAGCGGCGAACTGATCGCCCCGCTCGGATTGCTCTCTGGCGATGAGGCCACTGACATCTTCGCCGACCAGGCTGCGGCGCTGGCCGCGGGCGGGGTGGACTTCTTCCTGATCGAGACGATGAGCGACATGGCCGAAGTCGAGGCTGCGATCGCCGGAGCGCAGCGCGCAGCGCCCGACCTCGAGATCATCGCAACCATGAGCTTCGACACCAATCTGCACACCATGATGGGTGTCAGCCCGGCCGCCGCCATCAGCCGCATCGCCGACCTCGGCATCGCCGGTGCCGGCGGCAACTGCGGTCGCGGGCCGGAGGAGATGGAGGCGATCATGACCGAGATGGCCACCGGCCGCCCCGACGGGCCGCTACTGGTCGCCCAGTCCAACGCCGGCCTGCCCCATCTCCACGGAGATTCATTCGTCTACGACGTCGAGCCCGAGCAGATGGCCGATCATGCACGCCGGCTGCGCGACATGGGCGTCGACGTGATTGGCGGGTGCTGCGGGTCGACCCCGCGGCACGTCGCAGCGATGGTTACCGCACTCTCCGACTGACGTGAATAATTGGTGCCTGGCACCAATTATTCACTAGGTGAGGTCGAGTACGGCGCGCACTGCTTCACCGGTGCGCACCAGCCCCACTGCGGTGTCGACCTCGGCCAGGTCGAGCCGGTGGGAGATCAACCGGTCCAGCGGCAGCCGGCCGGCGCGGTAGGCATCCAGCATCAACGGGATGTCACGATCGGGTCGGGCAGAGCCGTAGATCGACCCCAGGATCCGCCGCTCCATCCGCGGAATCGAAAGCGCAGGGAGGACGAGCTCGGCGTCTGCCCGCGGGATCCCCAGGAGCACTGTCGCCCCGCGCGGCCGAGTGGAGAGAAACGCGGTTCGCACCGCCCCTGACCTGGCCGTCGTCTCGAACGCGTAGTCGACACCGCCGCCGCTGGCCCGCGTCACCTCATCGGCAGTCCGATCAGGGTCGTCCCCGAGCAGGATCCCCGCCGTGGCGCCCAACTCCAGCGCCCGCGCCAGCCGGTGCTCTCGCCCATCGACTGCGATCACGTGTGATGCACCCACTCCCACGGCTCCCATCACCGCTGCCAGCCCGGTGCCGCCCAGTCCCACCACCGCCACCCGGTCGCCCGGGCGAACGCCTGCGGTGCGCCACACCGCGCCGACTCCGCTGGTGACCGCACAGCCCATCAGCGCGCCGACCTCGAACGGGACATCGTCGGGGATGCGGATGCATGACCGCTCGGGCACCACCGCGCTCTGGGCGAACGCCGACAGGAAGCAGTAGTGATGCACCACCGCTCCGCCGAAGCGCAGCCGGGTGGTGCCGTCCAGCAGGCCGCCGGTCAGCATCTTGGGCCAGGCGGTGGCGCACAGATGGGGCAGGTCGCGCAGGCACTCCTGACAGTGGCCGCAGTACGGCGCCCACGACAGCGCCACGTGATCTCCCACAGCCAGGCCGGCCACGCCGTCGCCCAGCTGCTCGATCACTCCCGCGCCCTCGTGGCCCGGCACCAGCGGGCAGGGCACCTCGACCGTGCCATCGAGCACATTCAGGTCGTCGCTGCACACACCGGCGGCGTGCAACCGTACCCGCACCTCTCCCGGCCCGGGATCGGCCAGCTCGAGATCGACCACTCGCAGGGCCGTGCCGGGAGCCGGCAGCAGTGCCGCGCGGATACTCACACCCGCAGCCGCTCGCCGCGCGGATCAAACAGCGGCTCGTCGGTCACGGTCGCGCCGATCCGCTGATCGAAGATCTGAACGTCGACCTTGGCTCCGGTCTCGGCGATGCCCACCGGCAGATAGCCGTACACGATGCTCTGCCCCACGGTGTAGCCGAAGTCGGCGCTGGTGACGTAGCCCACCGCGTGCTCACCGGCCAGAAGTGGCTCATACCCGAGCGCGGTCACGTTGGGGTCGTCCAGCACCATGCAGCACAGCTTTCGCGACGGCCCCGACTCGCGCTCGCGCAGCGCGGCCTCGCGGCCGATGAACGAGCTCTTCGAGAGGTTCACGGTGAAGCCCAGACCCGCCTCGACCGGGGAGTACTCGGTGTGCATATCGACTCCGGCGAAGCGATACCCCTTCTCCACGCGCAGGGAGTTGAAGGCCGACGTCCCCACCGGCACCACCCCAAACTCCTCGCCGGCAGCGAGCAGCGCGTCCCATAGCCAGCGGCCATGCTCGGTCGCCACGTACAGCTCGTAGCCCATCTCACCCACGTAGGAGATCCGCAGCGCCAGCGCCGGCACCGGCCCGATCTCCACAGCCCGGGCGGCCATGTACCCGAACGCATCCGTGGAGAGATCGGCAGTGGTGATCTTGGCGAGCAGGTCACGCGCCCGCGGCCCCCACACGCCCAGCACCGCCATCGACGAGGTCACGTCGCGCATGCGCACGCCGCCGCCCTCGGGCAGGTGGTAGCGCATCCAGGCGACATCGCGCGGGCCTGAGCCTCCCCCGGTCACGACCAGGAAGCGGTCGTCCTGCAGCCGGGTCACGGTCAGGTCGCAGACTGTGCCACCGGCATGGTCGAGCACGGTGGTGTAGACGATCCGCCCCACCGGACGGTCGATCTCCGATGCGCACACCCGGTTCAGCCAGTCGGCCGAGCCCACCCCTTCGACCTCGACCTTGGTGAACGGCGTCAGGTCGAACACGCCCACACCCGCGCGGGTGGCCGCGTGCTCGCGGCCGATGGCGGGCGACCAATGCCTGGCAGCCCATGCCGAGCGGGTCTGTGAGTGCTCGGGGGCGGGCAACGAGGCATTCGACTCGAACCACTGGGCGCGCTCCCAGCCGGCGCTTTCGATCAGCTCGGCGCCGGCCTCTTCAAAACGCTGATGGTAGGGCGTGGTGCGCAGTCCTCTGGGATGCAGCAGCTGCTGCAGC
The DNA here is from genome assembly GCA_963723785.1 of uncultured Actinomycetes bacterium. Classification (GTDB taxonomy): domain Bacteria; phylum Actinomycetota; class Thermoleophilia; order Gaiellales; family JAICJC01; genus CAVPTL01. The sequence goes on from CAVRSB010000003.1 coordinate 176,346, forward strand.
GGGTGGATGATGTCGTACACCTCGCGGTACTGCTGCGCGCCGCGCGCCTTGACGTACGAATCCGTGGTCGCGAACGGGTGAAAGCGATCGGGGTGGGCCTGGCGCAGATCGATCTCGCTGCGGCCGGTGGTGAGCAGGTCGACCACGGCCTTGGCCGATCCGCCGGCGTGCGTTACCCAGATGCCCTCGGCCAACCACAGGCCCCGCACCCGCGACGACTCGCCCAGCATCGGGTAGCCGTCCGGCGTGAACGAGAAGTGCCCATTGATGCGGTCAGTCAGATCGATGTCGCGCAGCGGCGGAAGCACCGTGTTGGTGGCATCGCGGGCGTCGGCGAAATGCTCCTCGGTGAACTCGAGCTGAGCGGTGGTGTGGCCGTCGGACTCGCGCGCGAACTCGCGCGGCTCGATCGTCAACGGCTCATGCCGGTAGGCGCCGATGCCGTAGGCATCGCCCCGCTGGCGGAAGTACATCGAGCGGTCCTGGTGGCGCAGGATCGGATGCTGGCACTCGACTTCGGTACCCGCCAGCTCGGCCACGGGAACGGTGTAGGCCAGCAGATGCTGCATCGGCTGCAGCGGCATCGGCACGCCGGTCATGGCCTGCAGATTCTTGCTCCAGATCCCGGCGCAGGCGATCACGGTGGTGGTGGCGATCGAGCCGGCGGAGGTCTCGACGCCGCGCACTCGGCCGTCGTGGATGTCGAAGCCGACCACTTCGGTCAGCCCGTTGATCTCGGCGCCGCGCGACACGGCGTCGGCCTGCAGCTGATGGCAGACGTTGCCGGCCTTGCACAGGCCGTCGCGGGAGATATAGAGGCCGCCGAGGATCGCCCCGGGGTCGACCAGCGGAACCCGGTCGACGACCTCGGCCGGCGAGAGCACCGACGCCTCCACCCCGACGGCCGCCGCGTAGGCCTGGCGGCGGTGACATTCGGCCAGCCGCTCGGGCGTGGTCGCCAGCTCGATGCCGCCGACCTCGAGCCAGGCAGGCGACTCGGGTGTGTGCAGCGAGCGATAGAGATCGGTCGAGCGCATCGCCAGAAGTGCCAGCGAGCGGCTGGCGTTGGCGTGAAACACCAGCCCGGGGGCGTGGAAGCTCGACCCGCCGGTGTTCTCGAGCGGCCCCTGATCGACCACCACGACGTTTCGGATACCCGCCCTGGTGAGGTAGTGGGCGACCGCCGAACCGACGATTCCCGCCCCCACCACCACAACCTCAGCCCGCTTGCGCATACACCCCTCCGATGATCTGTTCGAGCTCGCGTTCCAGCCCGGTATCTCCCACCTCTCGTACCTCCAGCGGCAGTCCCATGCGGGCAGCCGCCTCGCCGGCCGCGCGCTCGAGCTCGGGTGAGCGCCGCTGTGCCAGCCACACAACCCGCGTGTAATTGCCGAAATAGGCATCGCGCAGCTCGGGATGGCGATCGAGTCCCAGCCCAGCCCACACCGTGCGCTCGAAGCTGCGAGCCAGAAAGTCAGTCAGAAAGTAGGTGCCGGGCTCGGCGGCGGCCGCCTCGGCCACCTGCTGCTTTCCGAACACGTCGTAGCAGTGGTCGCCGCCCAGCCGGCGGATGCCGCGCTCCGCCAACACCCGGTCGAGTGCGCCGTAGGTGCCGCAGTCGGCGTAGGCGACCGCCACCCGGCGGTAGCGATCCGACAACCGGTCGGCGAGGTCGGCGACGGCCGGGGCGATCTTCTCTGGCCGGTTGTGCAGTGCCGGCGGCAGCGGGTGGATGTCGACCTCCCAGCCGCGACGGCCGGCGATCTGCTCCACGTGCACGGCCAGGGCACCGCATGCGATCACGGCCACGTCGCTCATCCGGGGAATGCCAGCTGGTCGATGAAGAGGTCGTTGAAGTCCTCGCGGCCGCTCAGCTCGACGTACTCGACCTCGTCGGGTATCGCCCGCGCGGCGGCTCGCTCGTTGATCGAGAGCGCCGCCATCTTGGCACCTTCGCCTGCGACGTTGCCGGCGCTGATGATCCGCGGTAGCGCCATCTTGGGGACCAGGCCGATCCGGATCGCGCTCGACGGAGACAGGTACGAGCCGAAGCTGCCGGCCAAAAGCACCTGCGAGATGTCGGCGATCTCGACGCCCAGGTCGCGCACCAGAATGTTCCAGCCGGTCGCGATCGACGCCTTGGCGAACTGCAACTCGCGCACGTCGCGCTGTGACAGGTAGACCGCGTTGGCGGGATCGTCGCCACGCCACGCCAGCACGAACACCCGCTCCTCACCGACCTTGACCAGACGAGTCGCCAGACCCGGCCACAACTCAGCTGCGGCCTCGTCGGGAATGAACTTGCCGGAGTGGTCGATCAGGCCGACACCGACCAGCTGGGCGACCGCGTCCACCAGCCCCGATCCGCACATGCCGATCGGGTCGGTGTCGCCGATCACCTCCAGGCCCATCTCGTCGTCGGCGATCTTGACCCCCTCGATCGCGCCCTCGGCGGCCCGCATCCCGCACCGGATCTGGGCAGCCTCGAAGGCGGGGCCGGCGGGCGCGGCGGTGGTCAGCACCCGCTCACTGGAGCCCAGTGCGATTTCGGAGTTGGTGCCGACGTCGATGAACAACCGCAGGCGCTTGTCGCGGGTCAGTCCGGTGGCCAGCATGCCGGCCACGATGTCGCCACCGACGTAGGCACCCAGTGCCGGGAACGCCATGGCCGGAGCGCGGGGATGCACGCGGATGCCGAAATCCGCAGCCGTGGCCGGAGGCAGGTTGCGGGCGGCGATGATGAACGGCGCCACCGCCAGCGGCTCGGGATCGATCCCCAGGGCCAGCTGGGTCATCGTCTGGTTGCCGCACAGCACCACCTCGTACACCTCGGTGGGATCGACGCCCGCCTCGGTGCAGACCTCTGCTGTGAGCAGGCTGAGCGTCTCCTGGGCGCGGGCCTGAAGCGCGTCCAGTGCGTCGGCGTCCATCATCGTGGCCGACACCCGCGAGATCACGTCGGCGCCGTAGGGCTGCTGACGGTTGAGCACCGAGCGCACCGCCAGCGGCTGGCCGGTGCTCAGATCGAGCAGCGTGGCCACCACCGTGGTCGTGCCCAGGTCGTAGGCGATCGCAAACCGGCGATCGGTGGTATCGCCGGCCTCGACGTCGATCAGCGTGTCGTCCACCACCACCGCGGTGACCTTGAAGTTGGCGCTGCGAAGCAGCGTCGGGAGTTTGGTGACCGCGCCTAGCAGCACCTTCAGCTCGAGATCGGACACCGCCGCCAGCAGCCGCTCCAGGTCGGAAACCTGATCCTCGAGCGTCGGCTCCTCCAGCTCGACGTAGCGCTTCTGCACCGCCGGGCGCAGGATCACGTGCCGGCCGACCCCGACCAGCGCCGCCTTGGGCCGCGTTTGCAGCGGCGGCACCTCGGCCTCGATGTCGACCACCGCCGCGGCCCGGCAGGCCAAGCGCCAGCCCCGACCGCATCTCGTCGGGCGAGAACGCCCGCGGATCGACATTGGAGATGGGGACGTTGCCGGAGAGGATCTTGATCTTGCACTTCTTGCAGGTGCCGTGGCCGCCGCAGGTGGAGTCGATCGCAACCCCGTTCCAGGAGGCCGCGTCGAAGATCGTGGTTCCCGCCGGAACCCGCGTCTCGGTACCGTCGGGCAGGAACTTGATGCGTACCCGCCCGGTGCCCTCGACCACGAGCTCCTCGGCAGCGCTCACGCTGATGCAGCCGCCTTCTGCGCTCGATGCGCAGCGATCCACCGCGACCCCCACTCGTCATGGCCGAGCAGGAAGTCGGCGGCACGCACCCCGTCGATGCATTGCTGGGAGCGAGCGTCCATGATCGCGGAGGTGAGCCCGTGCGATTCGGCGATCGCCAGGAAGGTCGCACCGAGCGTGGGCCGGTCGGGCAGGCCGAAGGCGGTGTTGGAGGCGCCGCAGGTCATGTTCACTCCGAGATCGTCGCGAATCAGCCGCACCGTCTCGTTGAACAGGTTGACCGCGCGCGGCTCGGCGCCGACCGGCATCGCCAGCGGGTCGATCACCACGTCCTCGGGCTTGATGCCGTAGTCGCCCGCCCGCGAGACGATCTTGCGGGCAACTTCGAGCCGGCGCTGCGGCTCCATGGGGATCTCGTCATCATTGGCCAGACCAATAACTGCCGCTCCATGCTTGGCCACCAGCGGCAGAATCGCGTCCATGCGCTCGTCCTCACCCGTGACCGAGTTGACCAGGGCCTTGCCCTGGTAAGCGGCCAGACCAGCCTCGAGCGCCTCGATCACCGAGGAGTCGATGCACAGCGGGATGTCTGTCATGCCCTGGATCATCCGCACCGCCTGATCCATCAGCGCCACCTCGTCGGCCAAGGGGTCGCCCACGTTCACGTCGAGCATGTCCGCGCCGGCGAGCTGCTCTTCGACGTCGATCTCGATCTGACTCAGATCACCGGATTGGAGCTGCGCCTGGAAGGCCTTGCGGCCGGTCGGGTTGATCCGCTCGCCGATGATGCAGAACGGTCGGCCCGCACCGATCACTACGGTCTTTGACTGCGACTCCAAAACGGTGTCCATAGATTCCTTTCGAGGGATCGAATCGCGCTTATCCAGACATTGTCGCGCGCGCGCGCCCGGCGCTCGGCCAGCCATTCGGCCGAGGCCTCCAAACCGCCGAACGGGAACACGTGCAGACCGGTAATCAGGCTCGCCGGATCGCGGGCGACCGACTGGGCGATGGTCGAGACGACCTCGTCGGGCTTCCACGAACGGGTGGTGGCCAGCTTCAGCAGTCCGCCGGACTGCTTTCGCAGCACCTCGATCGACGGGCCGATCCCGCACGCCAACGCGAACTTCAAAAGCCGCGGGGGTGAGGTCACCCCGGGTATCCCGGCGATCACCGGCAGCCGATTGCCGGCCGCGCGAATGCCGCGCTCCCAGTCCACGTAGGCATCGCCCGCGAGCGCAAACTGGGTGACGATGCGAAACTCGAACGGCAACGAGCCCGCCAGCTCGTTCTTGCGGGCGAGTGCATCGGCCGTCTGGGAATCGCTGATATCGGGACTGCCCTCCGGATGGCCGGCGACCCCGACCCGGCGGATACCATGCGTCTCCAGCAGCCCCGATTCGAGCACGTCGAATGAGCTGCTGAGGGCGCCCACCGGGGTCTTCAGCCCTCCGGCCACGACCAGCACATCGTCGACCTGGGCCTGCGAGACGAGCGCACCCAGCACCCGGTCGACATGGTCGAGGTCGGTGTACCCGCGCGCCGCAATGTGCGGCACCGGGACGTGCCCGGCGGCGCGAACGGCCGCGGCAGCCGGGGCGAGGTTGTCGGGATCGGCTCCCGGAAGCGCAGTGATGTAGATCAGCGAGCCCTGAGGCAGGAGATCGCCCAGCGCGTGCAGGTTCCCGGCATCGCGAGGAGTCACCTCGATGCTGGCGGCTGCGGCCAGCTCCGCCACCTGCTCGCGGGCGGCCGCGGTCATACCGGGGTCAGAGCTCGCCGCTTCTCGATCAGATCCTTGGCCAGGCGCACCGCGGTGCTGGCGTCGGCGGCGTAGCCGTCGGCACCGACCGCATCGGCGTACTCCTGGGTCACGGGTGCGCCACCGACCATCACGATCACCTTGTCGCGAATGCCGGCCTTCTCGATCGAGTTGATGTTGGCCTTGAACATCGGCATCGTGGTCGTCAGGAACGCCGAGAAGCCGACGATGTCGGGCTCGTGCTCGTTGATGTTTGCGACGAACGTCTCGGGCGCAACGTTCACGCCCAGATCGATCACGGTGAAGCCGGCGCCCTCGAGCATGATGTTCACGAGGTTCTTGCCGATGTCGTGCACGTCGCCCTTGACCGTCCCCATCAGGAACGTCCCGATCGGCTTCGCCCCGGTCTCGGCCAGCAGCGGGCGCAGGATGTTCAGCGCGCCCTGCATCGCCCGGGCGGCGATCAGCATCTCGGGCACGAAGTAGTCGCCCCGCTCGAAGCGGGCACCCACCTCTTCCAGCGAAGGGATCAGCGAGTCGTACAGCAGCGACTCGGGGCCGATGCCTTCCTCCAGTCCCAGCTCGGTCAGCTCCTTGACCCTGGGGGCGTTCCCGACCAATGTCGCCTCGTACATCTCTTGGAGAATCTCGTCGTGTGTCATGCAGCTCCTTGGGTCGTACCTTCGTGACCGAGGCGGATCGACAACGACCCCGCCTCCCGCACAATAATTCCTCCAAGCTCCAAAAGCCGCGCCTGTGGCAGCCGGTGGTCGGGGCCGGAGATCGAGATCGCCGCCATCACCGTGCCGCCGGCGTCGTACACAGGGGCCGCAACTGCAGCCAGGTTGGGTTCTAGTTCGTCCACCACCACGGCAAACCCTTGCGCTCGGATCTGCTGCAGCTGGCCGTCGAGCACCAGCCGATCGGTCACGGTCGCGGGCGTCAGCCGCTCCAGCGGCCCCCGGGGGAGTCGGGCGGCGCCGAACGCGAGAAAGACCTTGCCCAGCGCGTTGGTATGCAGCGAAACCCGCCGCCCCAGCCAGTTGGTGGCGCCGATGAAGTGGGACGAGTCGACCTGCGCCAGGTGCTCCACACCCATCGAGGTGGGCACTCCCAGGTTGATCGTCTCGCCGCTGATCTCGGCCAGCCGCGCGAGCGTGGGCTCACACAGCTCGACCAGATCGCGGTCGGAGACGCCGCGATGGGCGAGCCGCATCAGCACCGGGCCTGCCCGCAACGGGCCGCGCGAGCTGGCGCGCTGCACCAGCGACTGGCGCTCCAGCGCAGACACCAGCCGAGAGACGGTGCTCTTGGGCAACTCGGCCGCGGTCGGCCAGCTCGCCGATCGACACCGGCTCGTCGCTTTCGACGACCATCACCAGCAGCTGGGCGGCCCGATCGATCGATTGTGTGCCTGTGGGTACCGGCATTGAAATAGACTCCATGATGTGGAACACTAGTTCCACCATACGGATCATAATGGGGTCGCGCGAGGTTCGTCAAGCGGCCCGCAACCGCCGGAGGGAGCATGTTCCAAAACACAATGCCGCGCTACGAGATCCTGTCGCCCGACGCGATGGACGTGCTCGACCGCGGCTGGCGCCGGATCGTCTCCGAGATCGGCGTGGAGTTCATCCTCCCCGAGGCCGTCGAGATCTTCCGCGCCGCCGGGTGCAAGACCGAAGGCGCCAACGTGTGGCTCGACCCCGATTTCATCCTCGAGCAGGTGGCCAAGGTGCCGCGTGAGTTCGAGCTGCAGGCGCGCAACCCGGAGAAGAGCGTCACCATCGGCGGCGACAACATGGTGTTCTCGGCGGTGTACGGGCCGCCGTTCGCGCGCGAGGGAGATGTCCGGCGGGAAGCCACCAAGGCCGACTTCGAGAACTTCGTGCGCCTGGCCCAGAGCTTCGACGAGCTCGACTCGCCCGGCGGCACCATCTGCGAGCCCAACGACATCCCACTCGACTCGCGCCACCTGGACATGGTGTACGCGCTGATGACCCTCTCCGACAAGCCGCACATGGGCTCGGTCACCTCCGGCCCCAACGCCGCAGACACGGTCGCGATGAGCGAGATCCTGTTCGGCGGCGCGCGACGCGATCGAAGCCAACCCGGCGTCGCTCTCCCTGATCAACGTCAACTCACCGCTGCGGTTCGACGACCGCATGCTGTCGGCGATGCTCACCTACAACCGAGCCAACCAAGCCGTGATCGTCACGCCGTTCCTGCTGATGGGCGCGATGTCGCCGGTGACGATCCCAGCGACGCTGGTGCAGCAGATGGCCGAGGCGCTGGCCGGGATCGCGCTCACCCAACTGGTGCGGCCGGGCTGCCCGGTGGTGTTCGGGTCGTTTCTCTCCAACACCGACCTGCAGTCGGGCTCCCCCGCCTTCGGCACCCCCGAGTCCGGCATCGGCCTGCTCTGCACCGGCCAGATCGCACGGCACTTCGGTCTGCCCTGGCGGGCGGGGGCGGCGGGCTGACCTCCAGCCAGACGGTCGACGCCCAGGCCGCCTACGAAGCGCTGATGACGATGCTGCCGGCATTCCTGGCGGGCGCCAACTACGTCATGCACTCCGCCGGCTGGCTGGAGTCGGGACTGGTCTCCTGCTACGAGAAGTTCATCGTCGACATCGAGATCCTGCGGATGCTGAAGGAAGAGTTCACGCCGCTGGAGATCGACGAGGACAGCCTGGCCTGGGGCGCCCATGTGGAGGTCGGCGCGGGCGGGCACTTCCTCGGCGCCGAGCACACGTTGGAGCGGTTCCGCACGTGCTTCTACCGGCCGCTTCTGTCATCCACCGAGAACTTCGAGCGGTGGCAGCGCAAGGGCGGGGCGGACGCCACCGCACGTGCCTCCACCATCTGGCGCGAGACGCTGGAAAACTACGAACAGCCGCCGCTGGACGAAGGCATCCGGCTGGAACTCGAGGAGTACGTCAATCGCCGCCGAACCGAACTCGGCGACTGAAGGGGAGAACAGCGAACCATGGGTGAGAAGGTCGACGCGATCATCATCGGGGCGGGCGTGATCGGCGCTGCCACGGCTTTCGAGCTGTGCAAGCGGGGATACAAGACGCTGAACATCGACAAGCTTCCGTCGGCCAGCTACGGGCCGACGTCGAACTCGTGCGCGATCGTGCGTGCGCACTACTCATCGCTGGACGGCGTGGCGATGGCGTACGAGGGCTTCAAGTACTGGGAGGACTGGGCCGCGTATCTGGAGGCCCCGGACGAGAGCGGATTGGCCAAGTACATGCAGTGCGGCACGATCCTGCTGAAGAGCTCGACCGCACATCACCACAAGGTGCTGCCCCACTACGACGCGCTGGGCGTGACCTACGAGGACTGGGACACCGAGACCACCAAGCAGCGCATGCCGATCTTCGACATGCACGAGTTCTGGCCGCCGACGCGCCCGTCCGAGGATCCCGACTTCACCGCCCCGCGTGGGGGCGAGCTGCCCGGCGCGATCTTTACTCCGGAATCGGGGTACGTGTCCGACCCCGCGCTTGCGTCCCACAATCTGCAGCGGGCTGCCGAGGCCAAGGGCGGACGGTTCGAGTTTCGCACCAAGGTCACGGCGATCAGGCGCGAGAACGGCCGCGTCGCCGGAGTCACGCTCGAGGACGGCACCGACATCGACGCGCCGGATCGTGGTCAACGTGGCCGGGCCGCATTCGTTTGTGATCAACCGCATGGCGGGTGTCGAGGACGGCATGAACATCAAGACCAAGGCGCTTCGCCACGAGGTACACCACGTGCCCGCGCCCGAGGACTTCGACTACGACCACGACGGCCGGCACGTCTCCGACGGCGACAACGCCATCTACTTCCGGCCCGAGACCGGAAACAACATCCTGATCGGCTCCGAGGATCCCGACTGCGACCCGCAGGAGTGGATCGAAAACCCGGACGACTTCAACCGCTCGATCACCCGCGATCAGTGGGAAGCGCAGGTCTACCGGTGCGCCCGGCGGATCCCGTCGCTGCCGATCCCGCACGAGATGAAGGGCGTGGTCGATCTGTACGACTGCTCGGACGACTGGATCCCGCTGTACGACAAGAGCGACCTGCCGGGCTTCTACATGGCGATCGGCACCAGCGGCAACCAGTTCAAGAACGGGCCGGTCGCAGGTCACTGCATGGCCGAGCTGATCGACGCGGTCGAGAAGGGCCACGACCACGACAGCGACCCGCTCAAGGTGACCGCGCGCTACACCGGCGTGGAGCTGGACATGGGCTTCTACTCGCGCCTGCGCGAGATCAACGAAAACTCGAGCTTCTCCGTCAATGGCTAGCGCCGCAGGCCCGAGGATCGTGGTCACCCGCCGGATCCCCGATCCGGCGCTGGAGCTCCTGCACGAGGCCGGGGGCGAGGTGTGGGTCTCACCCCACGACCGCCCCATGACCACCGAGGAGCTGCACGACGCGATCGCCGGAGCCGACGCGATCGTGACGCTGCTGCACGACCGGGTCGACGACGCGTTCCTGGACGCCGCCGGAAACCAGCTGGCAGTGATCGCGAACGTCGCGGTCGGCTACGACAACGTGGACGTGCCCGCGGTGATCGACCGCGGCGTCATCTTCACCAACACTCCGGGAGTCCTGACCGAGGCCACCGCCGACATCGCCTTCGCGCTGATTCTGATGTCGACCCGCCGGCTGGCCGAGGGCGAGCGGCTGATCCGGTCGGGCGGCACCTGGTCGTGGAACATGTTCTTCATGCTCGGCACCGGCCTGCAGGGGAAGACTCTGGGAATCGTCGGGATGGGCAAGATCGGCGCCGCGACCGCCCGCCGGGCGAAGGCGTTTGGGATGGAGATCGCCTACACCGGCCGGCGCCAGGCCGCGCCCGCGCTCGACGCGGAGCTGGGCGCGAAGTACATCGGGTCGCTCGATGACCTGCTGGCAACCTCAGACGTGGTGTCGCTTCACTGCCCGCTGTCGGACGAGACCCGGCATCTGATCGACGCGCGCCGGCTGACGATGATGAAGCCCACCGCGCACCTGATCAACACCACCCGCGGGCCGGTGGTGGACGAGGCGGCGTTGGCCGAGGCACTCGCCGCCGGCACGATCGCAGGCGCGGGGCTGGACGTGTTCGAGCAGGAGCCGAAGGTGCATCCCGGCCTGATCCCGCTCGACAACGTCACCCTGATCCCGCATCTGGGCTCAGCCACGATCGAGACGCGCACGGCGATGGGCGTGCTGGCGGCGCGCAACGCGGTGGCGGTGCTGCGCGGCCAGGCGCCGCTCACGCCCGTGACCTGACCGCCGATTACGCGGCGGTGGCATATGACTTCGACCTGCTGGTGATCGGCTCCGGCCCCGCCGGGCAGAAGGCGGCGATCCAGGCGGCGAAACTCGGCAAGCGGGCGGTGGTGGTCGATCGCGGACACATGATCGGCGGCGTCTGCGTCAACACCGGCACGATCCCCTCAAAAACCCTGCGGGAGGCGGTGCTGTATCTCACCGGCACCAGCCAGCGCGGCATCTACGGACACAGCCATCGGGTCAAGGACCCGATCACGAGCGGCGATCTGGTGTGGCGGATCGACAGCGTGATTCAGCGTGAGGTGGACGTCGTCCGCCACCAGCTCAGCCGAAACGGCGTTTCGATCGTGACCGGCACCGCCCGGTTCGCCGATCCGCACGCTGTGCTGGTGACCGGCGACCATGGAGAGCAGCGTCGCATCACAGCCTCCAAGATCGTGATCGCGGTGGGCACCAGGCCGGCCCGGCCGAGCACGGTCGAGTTCGACGGACGCACCGTGATCGACTCCGACGACGTGCTCACGCTCGACTGGGTGCCGTCATCGCTGCTGGTGGTCGGAGCGGGCGTGATCGGCATCGAGTACGCCTCGATGTTCGCCGCTCTCGGCACCAAGGTCACGGTGGTGGAGCGCCGCCCCAAGCTGCTCGAGTTCTGCGACTCGCAGATCGTCGAGGCGCTGCAGTACCACCTGCGCGACATGGGGGTGGTGTTCCGCTTCGGCGAGGAGGTGACCGCGGTGGAGAAACGCCCCAGCGGTGCCATCGCAACGCTCGCGAGCGGAAAGCGGATCCCCGCCGAGGCGGTGCTCTACTCGGCCGGTCGCCAGGGAGCGACCGACGGCTTGGAGCTGGAGCAGGCCGGCATCGAGGCCGATCGGCGCGGCCGCATCGCCGTCTCCCGAAGCTATCGCACCCGTACCCGGCACATCTACGCCGTGGGCGACGTGATCGGGTTCCCCAGCCTGGCGGCGACTTCGATGGAGCAGGGACGGCAGGCCGCGTGTCATGCGTTCGGCGTAGATACACGCATCCCCGTCGAGCCGCTGCCGATCGGCATCTACACGATCCCCGAGATCAGTTTTGTGGGCCGCACCGAGGAGGAGTTGACGGCCGCCGCCGTTCCTTACGAAATCGGCATCTCCCGCCACCGAGAGCTCGCCCGCGGACAGATCATGGGCGACTGGCAGGGGATGTTGAAGCTGCTGGTGTCGCCCGAGGACGGCCGGCTCTTGGGAGTGCACGTGTTCGGCTCGGGCGCAACCGAGCTCGTCCACATCGGCCAGATGCTGATGACCACCGGGGGCACCGTCACCACGCTGGTCGAGTCGGTTTTCAACTATCCGACACTGGCCGAGTCGTACCGCGTCGCCGCTCTGGACGCCCTCAACCGCGTGCAAGACGAACGCCGCATGGCCGCATGAATAATTGGTGCCTGGCACCAATTATTCACTAGGCTGCCGGGGTGGGAGCAGAGCAACATCAGGAGCACGGCGGTGGCTGCCTGTGTGGTGCCGTGCGGTACCGGATCGACGGCCCGGTGCGGGACGTGATCGTGTGCCACTGCAGCATCTGCCGCCGATATCACGGCGGCCCGGCTCCGCACGCGGCCTGCCCGCGCGGGCAACTCGCGATCGCCGATGAGGCCGAGCTTCGCTGGCACGACCTCGAGGGCACCCGCAGAGGCTTCTGCGGGCGGTGCGGCAGCAGGCTGTTCTGGGATCGCCCCGACCTGGAGACGATCTCGATCGCGGCCGGCAGCCTGGACGAGCCCACCGGCCTGCACACCATCCGGCACATCTTTCTCGACTCGGCCGGCGACTGGGAGGACGTCGCCCGCTGAGCCGTACCACCCGGAGGGCTCTCCTGGCGGGCGGTGGCGTCGCGCTGGTCGCGGCTGCCGGAGTCGGCTGGGAGCGGCGCGCACCCCTGCACCGGTGGTACCTGAACGAGACCGGAGCGTGCGGCCCGGCGGCACCCTCACCGCCTGCGTCGGATTGGCCTGTCCACACCGGATCGTTTCGCTCGGACAACGTCTCCGGACGGGTCGGCTACGCCGTCGCGATCCCACCCGGACGCCCCGACCACTCGACCCTCCCAGTCGTCTTCTGCCTGCCCGGCCGCGGCGGTGCGGCGGGCGCGAGCATGTCGGATCTCCGCCTGCCTGACTACGCCGCCCAGGCGCCCCCGCCGATCGCCCTCGCGGTCGTCGACAGCGGGGTCAGCTACTGGCATCCGCGCCGCAACGGCGAGGACCGGATGGCGATGCTGGTGGACGAGTTCGTACCGCTGATCGAGCAGACCTACGGCCTCGGTGACGGCGGCCGGGCCACCTTCGGCTGGTCGATGGGCGGGTACGGCGCCCTGCTGGCCGCCCAACTCCACCCGCGGCTGTTCACCGCGGTGGCCGCGCTCAGCGCCGCGGTCTGGCCGAACCATGCGGCCCAGGCGTCGGCGGTGCCCGATGCGTTCGACGGCGGCGCCGACTACCGGCGGTACGACCCGTTCACCCACGCCGGGCGGCTGGCACACACCCCGGTGTTCATCGCCTGCGGCACCAGCGATCCCTTCCACGCCGCCGACGTGGCCCTCGCAGCCACGCTCTCACCGGCCCCGCACACGCTCTTCACCAGCGGCTGCCACGACGGGAACTTCTGGCAAAACGCCGCCGGCCCAGCGTTCGCCTTCCTCAGCCGCGCACTCGCCCGTCAGGCGTACTAGGTGAATAACGGTGCCTGGCACCGTTATTCACGTTCTGGTCAACGGCTTGTACTTGATGCGGTGGGGTTGGTCGGCGTCGGAGCCGAGGCGGGCGCGGCGGTTCTCCTCGTACTCCTCGTGCGTGCCCTCGAACCACACCACCTGCGAGTCGCCCTCGAAGGCGAGCATGTGGGTCGCGACGCGATCCAGGAACCAGCGATCGTGGGTGATCACCACCGCGCAGCCGGCAAACGAGACGAGCGCATCCTCGAGCGCCCGTAGCGTGTCCACGTCCAGATCGTTGGTGGGCTCGTCCAGCAGCAGCAGATTGCCGCCGCTGCGCAGAAGCTTCGCCAGATGCAGACGGTTGCGCTCTCCGCCGGAGAGGTCACCGACCCGCTTTTGCTGATCGCCGCCTCGGAAGTTGAACGAGGCGACGTAGGCACGAGACTGCATCTCCCGCTTGCCCAGCGTGATCAGGTCGCGCCCGCCGGAGATCTCCTTCCACACCGTGTTGGCCGGGTCGAGATCGGCACGGGCCTGATCGACGTAGGCGATCTGGACGGTGTCGCCGATCCTGAGGGTGCCGGAGTCGGGCTGCTCCTGGCCGGCGATCATGCGAAACAGCGTGGTCTTGCCGGCGCCGTTTGCCCCGATCACGCCCACGATGCCACCCGGCGGCAGCGAGAAGTTGAGATCCTCGATCAGCAGCCGGTCGCCGAAGCCTTTGGACAGGTCGCGAGCCTCCACCACCACGTCGCCGAGGCGTTCTCCGGCAGGGATGTGGATCTCGACGGTGTCGAGCTTGACCGCCGCCTCGTCGGCCAGCATCTGCTCGTAGGCCGCCACCCGCGCCTTGGACTTGGCCTGGCGGGCGCGCGGCGACATCCGCACCCATTCGAGCTCGCGGGCCAGCGTGCGCCGGCGGGCCGACTCCTGCTTCTCCTCGACCGCCAGCCGCGCCTGCTTCTGCTCCAGCCAGGAGGTGTAGTTGCCCTGGAAGGGGATGCCGTGGCCGCGGTCGAGCTCCAGGATCCAGCCGGCCACGTTGTCGAGGAAGTAGCGATCGTGGGTGACGGCCAGCACCGTCCCGGAAAACTCCTCCAGGAACCGCTCCAGCCACGCCACCGAGTCGGCGTCGAGATGGTTGGTCGGCTCGTCCAGCAGCAGCAGGTCGGGCGACGACAGCAGCAGCCGGGCAAGCGCCACCCGGCGCCGCTCACCACCCGACAGGTTGGTCACCTCGGCCTCGCCCGGCGGTGTCCGCAACGCGTCCATGGCGGTATCGATCATGCGGTCGAGGTTCCAGGCGTCGGTGCGCTCGATCCGGTCCTGCACCTCACCCTGCTCCTCCAAGAGCGCCGTCATCTCGTCGTCGGACATCGGCTCTGAGAACTGCAGCGCGATCTCGTTGAAGCGATCCAGCAGAGCCCGCTTCTCGGCCACTCCGTCCTCGACGTTCCCGCGAACGTCCTTGGCGGGGTCAAGCTGCGGCTCCTGCGGCAGATATCCCACCGTCGCCCCGGGCGCGATCTGGGCGGTGCCGTTGGACGGCTCGTCCAGCCCGGCCATGATCTTCAGGAGGGTGGACTTGCCGGCGCCGTTGGGGCCGAGCACGCCGATCTTCGCCCCCGGCAGGAACGACAGGGAGATATCGCGCAGCACCTGGCGCTCCGGACCGAAGAACTTGTTGCACCGATGCATCGAGTAGACGTACTGGGCACCCATCGGTGCGGGATCCTAGCCGTCGATGCGATCAGGAGCGCGCGTCGCGCTTGCGGGAGCCCCACATCAGCCCCAGCATGCAGGCGGCTGCGAAGCCCACCGCACCCGAGAGCACCGCAACGATCAGGCCTCCGCCGAGGTTGTGAACGCCGATCAGGCCGGGGCCTGCGATCAGGAACACGGGTATCAGTACCATCATGCGGTCGCGCATCAGCCCAGGTGGGCCTGACGCCCACCACCACACACAGAACACCGAGACGATCACCGCAATCGCCACCTCGACGCGGCCTGCCGTGAGCTCGGACATCGTCCCGAAGGCCACCGCGGCCACCAGGCTGTATGTCCAGATCGCGATCAGGCTACCGGCGCACACCACGACCAGGTCGCGGCGCACCAGTTTGCGCAAGCTTTCGGGTTCCATCGCCATGACTTCCATTGTCACACAGTCTCCTCGCATGGAAAGGGGTGGGCCGCCGACGGCGACCCACCCCATCCCGAGTTCAGATCACGGTCCGCCGTGGATCGGAGGTTGAGTGACCTCCGCCATGGCTTCGGCGGTACTGCCCGCGCGATGCTCGGGCAGCACCTCCATCTTGTCCTTCTGGTAGCCGTAGTAGATGATCAGGCCTGCGCCCATGGCGAGCACCACTCCCAGTATCGGCCCGTACTGCTGGTACCACTTGGCGCCGTAGAAGTAGTCACGCGGCCACGCCAGGTTGATCACCATCGAGGCTCCGTAGAGGATGGCGATGGCGTTGGTCAAAAGCGCCCATGGCCCGAGGCTGAAGAGGCCCCTGTTGCCGGTGGGCAGGTTGGCCGGCCAGCCCTCACGTCGCCGCTTGAACAGCGGGATCGTCACACCGAGGTAGGCCAGGTACATGTAGATGATTCCCAGGCCGAGCACGATCGTGACGGCGTAGGGGTTTGCGATGTTGAGTGCCAGGATGGCGATAGCGATGGCACCGACGAGCACTGCCGGGAACACCGGCACTCGGCGCTTGCCGGACACGGACGCGAGTTTAGCCCCACCGGGAAGGTTGTTATCCCGGCCCATGGCAAACAGAATCCGCACCGACATCGCGTGGATGGCGAGACAGCAGACGAAGATCGCCAGCGCGCAATCCCACAGGAACACATCGCCCCAGAAATCACCGAGCACGTCCTTGGTGATCACCGCCAGACCGAGCGCGGTCGGATCCTTGTAGAGGACATCGCCGACCGCCATGGTGCCGAACAGGATGAGCAGGAAGCCCATCGTTCCGGCGGTCGCCAGCGCCTGGAGAATCGCCTTGGGTGCCTTGCGCCGCGGATCGTCGGTCTCCTCGGCCAGTGACCCGGCAGAGTCGAAGCCGTACATCACGTACAGCGGCATGATCGCACCCACCAGCAGCGCACCAAGGTAGCCCCAAGCATGATCGATGGGGACGTTGGCGGTATTCGCGGTGTTGGTGAGAACTTCGCTCGGCGAGCGGGTGGTGTGGATCAGGAACAGGATGACAAGCCCCGCCGCGCCGACCAGCTCGGAGGCGACGCCGATGTTGTTGATCTTGGAAAGGACGCTCACCCCCATCACATTGATGATGGTCGTGAAGACGATCATGACGATGCCCAGCACGATGGCGTTCTTGGCAAAGTCGGGGTTATTGAACAACGGGAAGCTCGGATCCGGGCAGGTGTCGCTCGGCGAGCACTTGAACATCTGGAACCGCGGTGAGATCTGCGGCAGGATCACCTGCCACGCAAGCGCCACCGCGGGCACGGTCACGATCTGGGCACACATGTAGATCCAGCCCGTGTTCCACGCCCACGACTTACCGGCGACCTGCTTCGACCACTGGTACACCGAACCGGCCAGGGGATAGTGCGCGGCGAGCTCGGAGAACTGCAGAGCCACCATGAACTGCCCGAACAAACGAAGATCCATGCCCAGATGAATGCGGGACCGGCGAAGTAAAAGCCCAGATATGAGGTCTGGAACATCCCGGTCAAGATCGAGATGTAGCTGAAGCCTGCGGCGAACGAGGAGAAGCCCCCAAGCGTTCTGATGCAGCTCCTGTTTGTAGCCGAACTCGGCGAGATCGCTCGAGTCGGACCGCACCTGTTCCTCCATGGACGCTCCTTCTGACCAGAGGGGGATAATGGCCTATACCGGTGCGATGATCTCGGAACCCGGAGCAAATGTCAACGATTTGTTTGCAACCCAGCAATGCAGGAGGGCGGCCGTGGTATCCACGACCGCCCTCGATGCTCCCCGCTCCACCCCCCGCGAGGTCTGTTAGGACGCAGAAACGAACAGTGCGCGTCCACTCCAGTCTCCGGTGCCGGTGACCAGGCTTGGCGATCCGGAGGTCACGCCGTTGGCGAAGGCAATGCTGGAAAGCCCTGCCGCCGTCGTGTAGTAGAGCTTGCCGCCGGCGATGGTCATGCTCGTGACCGCGCTCGGCAACGTGCCGGCGGTAAAGGTCTGACCACCGATCAGGTTGTTCTCAGGCTCGAAGTAGCGGTAGTACAAGGTGCTGCTACCGCTGACCGTGTAGTACAGACGGCCCGAGGAGGGCACATACGCCATCCCGGTCAGTGACGCGATCGGGAAGTTGGTGTTGGTGAGGCCGTTGAGCGCCACGCGAGGAGGCGGCACCGAAGGTGGTGCCGTCGAACGACCGCGCATACAGATGCCCGTCGTCCTGTCCGTTGTACAGCGTGCCGTTGATCATGAACGCGCCGCGGACGTGCGACCAGTCAACGGCGGTGGAGGAGCTCGGCGAGCCCACCGTGGTGCCGTCGAAGGTGCGGCTGATCAGGCCGGTCGTCCCCAGGCTGTCGAGATGACCGGGGAGCACGCCCGAGTTCCAGGTGGGGATCGTCTCGCCACCGGCGATGCGGCATGAACGCGATCCGGTTGCGATAGACACCGCCGATGTAGCCGGTGTCGGAGCCGACCCACAGGCCGGTGGCCGTGGACAGCAGCGCCCACACGCCGGTCCCGCGGGGATTGCGGCCGGGGTTCCACGAGAACGGCATGCCGTTGACCGGGTCGAGCGCGGCGATACCCATCCGCCCCACCCCGCCGGCGCCGAGGGCGTCACTGGCGTTGGGGTTGTTCATCCAGCGCTGGTGCCCGCCCGCGTAGATCGCGGTTCCGGTGACGGCGACGTAGGTGATGCTGTCGCCGCCGGTGTAGTCCGCCCAGATGGGCTTCTGGCCGGGGCCGGTGGCATTGGCATCCCACCGGGTGACCGAGTCGCACAGAACGCCGGCAGCGGGGCCGCCGGTGTACGCGCCGGTGTTGCCGAGCACGAAGTAGCTGCCGTCCGGCGAGAACTCGACGTCACGGATGTAGGTGTCGAACTTGGGGTTGCAGTTCGGCTTGAGGGCAGTCGGACTGCCACGAGGAGACCGAGACCGGCGTGGTGGTCAGGTCGAGCATCGCGATCTGCGCGCGATCCAGGCCGCCGGCGGTCAGGAACGTCCCGGTGGCAACCAGCTTGGTGCCGTCGGGCGAGATGTCGAAGTGCGCCACCCGCAGCGTGCCGTCGCGCTTGTTCGCGAACGGAATGTTGACGTTGGCGTCGGCCACTCCAGTATTGACGTCGACCGCGCCGAAGCGCTCTCGGGGCTGTCCGCCCAGCGAGGTGAACGCGCCGCCCACGTACAGGTCGCTGCCGAGCACTTGGATGTCCTCGACCCAGCTGCCGCTGACGTTGGGCTTGAAGGTGGTGTTGATCGACCCGTCGGACAGATTGATCTTGACCAGGCGCTTCTGGGTGGCGCCGTTGACGGTCTGGAACTTGCCACCGACGAAGACTGCGGTGCCGCCGGGCGCGGCGGTCACGGTCGTGACCTCACCGCCGGCGAACACGGGCGCAAAATTGGTGTCGACCACACCGGTGGCGGGTTGAACGACAGCAGCTCGCTGCGATTCAGCGTGGTGCCGTTGGAAGACTTGACGGATGTGAACGTGCCGCCCACCACGATCCTGTTGCCGACCGTGGCGATGCCGTTGACCACCCCGTTGAGAATGTTGGGAGTCTTGGACGCCGGCGTCGCGGAGACGACAACCGACTGCGGCTGCATTGACCTGTGCACCGGCGGCCGAAACCGCGGCCAGAGCAGCGAGGGGGGCGAACACGAGCGCAGCGAAGCGGACGCGTCGGAACACGGGAGATCTCCTTGTGCGATTGGAACCAGAGCCTGTGGCTTGAGCATACGAGCGCTACTGGTACCCCGCTAGGGTGATCTTTGGAGTCGGATTGACGCCGCCGCCGTGGCCGGCCGCGGGTGGGTGATCCCCACCCGCGGCTCGCCGCGGAGGTCAGGCCGGCCGCACGAACAACCCGCGCGCCCCGCTCCAGTTGCGTCGATCGACCGACGGGCCCGAGACGCGCACAGGCTTGCCGGTGATCGTGCGGCCGTTGAAGGCGATCCGATACAGGTCGGCACCCTGGTTGAAGTACACGAATGAGCCGATTCGCGTGATCGTGGTCGGCTGGATGTACGAGCCGCGGATCCGAAACATGGCGACGTGCTGGACGGCGGCGCCGAGCAGGCCACTCTGCGGCTCAAACGGGCGTGAGTACAAGGCCGAGTCTCCGACTTTGATGTAGAACAGCCGGCCCGACGCCGGGTCGTAGAAGGCACCGGCGACGCCCAGGCTCGAGCCGGTTCCCACGAACCGCGAGAGGCCGTAGAGCGGCAGATCCCGAGGTGCTCCCACAGCGCTGCCCTTGAAGGAGCGGGCGATCAGATGGTCTGCCACGGTGAAGGTGAACAGCGTCTGTCCGACCATGAACGCTCCCCGCGATCGCGACCAGTCGACACCCGACCGCACCGCGCTCGGCCTGACGGTCTTCGAGACTCCGCTGAAGCCGGTGCGCACCAGCCCGCTGCGTCCGATCGTGTACAGGGCGCCGGTCGCAGTGCCCACCAAGCCCGGAGCGATCACCGTGCCGCCGACCGTCGGGAACATGGCCAAGCGAGGACGGTACATGCCGTCGGTGTAGCCCGTGTCGGAGCCCATCCACAGCCCTTCTGGCGTCACCAGGAAGGCATAGACGCCGGTGCCGCGTGGCTTACGCCCGGGATTCCACGAGAACGGCATGCCGTTGATCGGGTCGAGCGCGGCGATGCCCGAGCGCGGCACCGCACCAGGGGCCGGTTGGGCGCCACGGCCGCGCGGGTCGGCCACGGTGTTCTCCACCCAGCGCTGATGGCCGCCTGCATAGATGGCCGTGCCGGTGACCGCGATCTGGGTGATGCTGTCACCGCCTGTCGGGTCGTCCCAGGTCTCGAGCCGACGCGATCCCACCGCGCGTGCGTCCCAGCGACTGATCGAATCGCACAGGCCGATGCCCCCGCCGGTGGCGCCCACCACGAAATAGCTGCTGTCCGGGGAGAACGCAACGTCGCGAATGATCCCGCCGACCTTCAGCTTGCAGGCGGTCTTGAAGCGATCGGTCTCCCAATTGGCGACCGACACCGAACCACCCTGGAGGTTGAGGATGGCGATCTGCGCCCGGTCGAGGCCGTTGACCGTTGTAAATGATCCCGCGGCGACCAGCCGGCTGCCGTCCGGAGCGATGTCGAAGTGGGTCACTTCCAGCGCGCCCACGGTGGGGGCGGCGAAGCTCACGTTCACATCCGGTACGACCGCGCCCGAGCCGGCGTCCACCGCGGCAAATCCTGTGCGAGGCTGCCCACCGACGGTCGTAAATGCTCCGCTGATGTAGAGCCGACCGGCGAGCACGGCGGAGTCGTCGACGACGCCCGCCCCCACCGCCGGGTGGAACGACGGGTCGACCGAACCGTCGGCCAGGCGCAGTCGGACGACGCCGTGGCGGTTGTCGCCGTTGACCTTGGTGAAGCGACCGCCCACAAACACACCCTTGGCCCCCGGGACGGCACTGAGCGTGAACACGCTGCCGCCGGCGAACGTCGGGGCAAACCGTGGGTCGATCGCCCCCGTGGTGGCGTCAAACGCGAACAGGTCGCTGCGCTCGAGCACCGCCCCACCCGGGATCCGCACCTTGGTGAACGACCCGCCCACCACGATCGTGTTGCCGACCCGCACCAGCGCCTGGACGCGGCCGTCGAGCACCTGAGGGCTCCAATTGACCGGCTTCTGTGCGACCACCACGGACTGCGGCCCGGTGGCAGCAACGGCGGTGGAGGCGCTCCCCAGCACCGCGGCGGCTACCACCGCGACTCCCCCGACAATCATCTTGATATATTGCAACAATCGCTCCCTTAAATGAAACAAAACTGATAAACTGCAGTTCAACTGTACCCCCGTACCACTTAGAGTCAATACCCGCAAAGGCGCCATGTCGCGGTATCCTGCGGCGATGGGGACCGCCGCCAACACTCAGCGCGGCATCGGGCGGCGCGAGACGTTGTTGGACGCGGCGTGCACGGTGATCGCACGGTCGGGCGCGCGCACCCTGCGGGTCGAGGATGTCGCGCGCGAGGCAGGGGTCTCGATCGGACTCGTCTACTACTACTTCGAGGGCCGCGAGGAGCTGATCTCGCTGGCATTCGAGTACGTGAACGAGCGCACCGAAGCCGCGTTTGCACGGCACGGACAACCCACCGGCACGGGGCTCGAGCGTGCGGTGGGCAGACTGCTGCGCGAGCTCACGAACGAGCCTGAAGCACAGGAGGCCTGGATGATCTGGATCGAGATGACCTCCGGCTCGTTCACGCAACCGCGGCTGCAGACACTGCTGAGCGACGCCTACGAGGGTTGGACAGCCGAGGTCGCCGACCTGCTCGCCGAGGGCCAGGCCGACGGATCGGTCCCCGGCGACATCGACCCGGTCGCCTCCTCGGTTCGCCTGACGGCCACCATGGAGGGCCTGGGCACCCGCTGGATGACCGGCTCGATCGCCCAGACCGACGCCCGGCTGCTGGCGCTCGGCGGGATCGAGCGCGAACTCGGCGTGAAGCTTCCCCCCGCCTGAGCCTCACCCGCCGGAGGCACACACAACAGGGGGTCTGCACTTCCCCCCGCCCGGGGATGCCCGCCGGCCGCCGACCCGGCACAGTGAGTCTGGGTGTGCCGAGCCTTGCTCGGATTTGGGGCTGATCGACTTTGGAGGGGAACGATGGATCCTCGCTGCACGCCGTCGTCAAACGAGAGCGGCCAGACGCTGCCGCTGGTGGTGGCGTTCGTGCTGGTGTCTGATGATCATGTGCGGCGCCGTGATCGACATCGGAAACGCCTACCGCGTGCACCAGCAGCTGCAGGCGTCGGCCGACGCCGCGGCCGCGGCCGGCGCGAGCAACCTCCCATCCAGCGGCCGCGGCAATCACCGCGGCCACGAAGTTCAGCGCGGGATCGGGCGGCAAGAACCCGATCGCCGGCGCAGGCACGGTGTCGGTGTCCGCCACCGCCGACTGCTCGACCAGCCCGGACTTCTGCAGCCCCGCCAACACCGTGCACGTGACACAGGACGCCGACGTGCCGACCACGTTTCTGCGAGTGATCGGGATCGACACGATTCCCGAGACCGTGCACGCCCAGGCCTGCTCGCCGTGCGGCGGGCTGCCGCTGGACGTGATGATCGTGCTCGACCGGTCGGGATCGATGTCGGGGACGAAGCTGATGTCGGCCAAGGACGGCATCCTGGCGTTCCTGGGCTCGATGGACCCGTCCCAGGACAACGTCGGCCTGGCGGTGCTGCCGCCGGCTGCGAATGCCGGCAGCGCCTGCGCGGCGTCTGCATCGGGGAACTACAACCTCGTCGGCAGCTCCTACGTGCTGGTGCCGCTGAACAACACCTATGCCTTCTCGGCCGGCAATCTCAATCCCAGCTCGCAGCTTCTGTCCACGCTCAGCTGCGTGCAGGCGGGCGGCCAGACCGCGTATGCGAACGCGCTCGATGCCGCCCAGGCGGAACTCGACGCGCACGCACGAGCCGGGCACCCAGCAGGTGATCATCATCCTCTCTGACGGCGCCGCCAACTCGGGGCCGAGCTATCTGCCCAATACGTCGCCGTACCGAACGCGTCCATGCGGTCAGGCCGTGAACGTGGCGACGGGGAGCAAGGCCCAGGGCGTGCTGGTGTATTCGATCGCCTACGACATCTCGGGAGCGGGGGCCGACCCGTGCTACGCGGCCCAGGGGGCGATCGTGAACGGCCGCCCGGCCGGATCGAGCAACACGCCCGAGGTGCCGGCGATCCAGTCGAACGAGGCGCTGCAGCAGATCGCAAGCCCCGGCAACTACTACGCCCAGCCGCAGCCGACGCAGCTGACGACGATCTTCCTCGCCATCAGCGCCGACATCGCCTTGGGCACCAGCCGCATCAACGGCTGAGAAGTAAGCATGGAGGGGGCGGTAGCGGGGGCGCACGGCCCCCTCCATGCGGATCAAGATGGGTGATCCTTCCAGGCTTTACGGTTTGTTCACGAACTGATGCCGGGGTGCTTACACCTACTGCCGATGACTACCGCGCCCCATCATCGACACCCTGATCCGATCCCACGGGGCCACCGGCCACACCTCCCGGCCGGGTCATACCTCCCCCACCCGCCCGGCGCTCAATGCCGACTCTGAGCGCCGGGAGTGGGGAGTGTGTAGCGTCCGGAGGATGGTCGACCGAGACTTCGGTGGGGTGGGCCCGCCGGTGGCCTTGCTGCACGGCCTGGCGGGATATGCCGGCGAGTGGGCCGAGACCGCATCGTGGCTCACCGCGCGCCACCACGTGATGGCGTTGGAGCAGCGCGGCCACGGACGCAGACGGCCGCGACGAGCACCGATGTCTCGCGGGCCGCATTCGTCGCCGACGCCGAGGAGTGGTTGGAGCGGTTCGGACAGGCCGTGGTGGTGGGCCAATCGCTGGGAGGGCACACAGCCTTTCTCCTGGCGGCCGAACGGCCCGACCTGGTGCGTGCGCTGGTCGTCCTCGAGGCGACGCCGGCAGCCGATCCCGAGGCGCCCGCGATCGCACGCAGCTGGCTGGAGTCGTGGCCGGTGCCGTTCCGCGATCACGAGCACGCGCGGCAATTCTTCGGCGGCGACACGACATGGTCACAGACGTGGGTGGGTGGTCTGGAACAGCGCGACGGCGGGCTATGGCCGGCATTCGACATCGACCTGATGGTCGCCGCGCTGGAAGAGGTCAGCCGCACGTCGTACTGGGACGCGTGGGCGGCTGTGCGCTGTCCGATCTTGATCGTGCGCGCAGCCGCGGGGGACGGCTGGGCCGAATACCAACGCATGGTCGAGTTGCAGCCCGACGCGCAGCTGGTCGAGATCGTGGACGCCGGGCACGACGTCCATCTCGACCAGCCGCAACGCTGGCGGGAAGCGCTCGAGCGCTTCCTCGACGAGCTACACCGCTGAGGCGACGGTCGGCTGTGCCGACGGCTGGGTGCCACCCTCGCTCTTACCGTCGCCGCCGTTGCCCATCGGCGGGCCACCCCACGAGTGGTGAAACTCGAACCCGTGGGTGATCAGCTGGTCGATCCGCTGTGACAGGAACTTCTCGATCTTGACTGCCTGGCTCTTGGTGATCCGGCCGGACTTGACGGCATCGTTGAGCGGCTTCTTGGCCGACTGCAGCAGCTCCTGCTCCAGCCCGCCGACGGTCTTGCCGTGCGCCTTGGCGATGGTGGCCGGGGTCTTGCCGCTGCGCAGCTCCTTCAGGAGCTGCTGATCGGTGATGCCCAGGTAGGTCGCCGCGGTGTGCAGCCAGATCATCGGCCCGCCGTGCGGATGGCCGCCGGGGCCGGAGAACATGTGGTGGCGAGGCCCGCCGAACCCGCGGCCGTCGAATCCAGGACCGCCCATGCCGAATCCGGGGCCGTCATGGTCCTTGAGGTGCTGCTTGATGCGCTCCGCCTGTGCCTTGGTCAGCTTGCCGTCCTTGACCAGCTGGTCGAGGCGATCGGCCATCGCGCCCTGGTAGGCGGTGCGCACCTTGGCCGGCGAGACGCCCAGCCGCCGCGCGAAATCGTTGAGGAACGACGGGGATGAGCCCGAGCCTGCTCCCAGGGCCGTTCCGGCAATGCCCACCACACCGACCGCGATGGCACCGATGATCGCTATCCGCTTCCTGTGTGCACCCACGTCAAGCTCCTTTGGCAAGCCGAGTTATCCTACTCGGAATATGCGCGCGCAGAAGCCGACCCGCAAGCGAATCAGCGTGATTCTGGGGAAACTCTCAGGAAGCGACAGCCGCCCGCAGCGACTCGACGACCTGGTCGCTGGTCATCGGCTGCGAGAACATCGGGTAGTCGCGAGCGGTGGCGACCCGCTGTTCCTCGTCACTCGTGGCCGCTGTGCAGTCGGTCAGCGTGACCACGTCGTAGCCCTTCTCATAGGCGGTGCGCATGGTCGACTCCACACAGCAGTTTGTCAGGAACCCGGCCAGGATGACCGTCTCCACCTCACGGCTTCGCAGCACGAAATCGAGGTTGGTGGAGGCGAACGTGTCCAGCCCCCGCTTACCCTCGATCACGATGTCGTTCTCCTCCGGGGCAAGCTGATCACAGATCTCCGCACCCCAGGTGCCCTTGACGAACGCACCGGAGTCGATCACGCCCTTGAGAATTCCGTACACCTTGTCGGGGTCACCGAGCTCGCCGTAGCCGGGAGCGAACGTGATCGGTGCGTGCAGCACCGTCACTCCGGCGGCACGGGCCTCGGCAACCACCTTGCGGGTGTTCTCGATCATCTGGCTGTCGTCCATCACGCCTTTGACGGCGTCGTGCAGCGCCCCGCCCTCCGAGGTGAAGTCGTTCTGATACTCGATCAGCACCACCGCGGTCTTGTCGGGATCCATCTCCATCACGCACCTCCTGAAGGGTCGGGAACACCGGCCTCGGCCTTCTCTCGAAGCCGCATCCGCGCGTCCCCGATCTGCTCCCGCATGGCGTCGATGGCGGGATCCTTCGGGGGCGGTGGCACAACGGCCTCAGTCACATCATCGATCTCTTCCACGGTCACGGCCGCGACCGCGCTCACAGTGTCGTCGTCACGGTGGCGGCGGGAGCGCACCGCGGCTCCGGCAGCGACGGCTCCAGCGGCGGACGCCACTCCGGCAACGAACCATCCAACGCGCTTCATGTGCACCTCCGTCTGGGAGACCGCCGAGTATACTGCCGTCTCCAATCGAGCAGCTTCCTGTCTCGGCGTGGTGCCGCACTCCTGATCGTGGCACCGAAGTGGCGGTTCTGCCGCCAAGCACGCCGAGGCCGCTTTCAGTCCAGAGGAGGTGATCAGGATCAACCAATACGAGATCATGCTGATGATCGACCCGGAAGTCGCTGAAGAGCGGCAGACCGAGATCATCGATCGAGTCAAGGCCGACATCACCGAGCGTGGTGGCACCTGGGTGTCCATCGACCCCTGGGGCAAGCGCAAGCTGGCCTACGAAATCGACCACCAGACCGACGCGTGGTACTTCGTGCTCAACTTCGACAGCAGCCCCGAGGCGCTGGACGAAGCCACACGAGTGCTCGCCATCACCGACGGCGTTATGCGCCATATGGCCGTGACCCGCATCAAACCGAGCGGACAGCCGGCCGCGTCGCCGGAGCCCGCCGAACTCGCCGGCTGACAGCCGACCGCGTGCCTACCATTATCGAACGCACGTTCGCAAAGCACGCTAGAGGAGGTATCCCCAAATGGCAAACATCAACCGCGTAATCCTCACCGGAAACCTGACTGCAGACCCAGAACTGTCCACGCTTCCCAGCGGCACCTCGGTGTGCAAGCTGCGGCTGGCGGTGAATCGCCGCTACAAGGACAGCGCCAGCGGTGAATGGGTCGAGAAGCCCAACTACTTCGACATCAAGGTCTGGGGAGCGCAGGGCGAGAACTGCGCCACCTACCTCAGCAAGGGCCGCCCGGTGGCGGTCGACGGACGGCTGGAATGGCGCGAGTGGGAGTCCCAGGACGGTGGCAAGCGATCGGCCGTCGAGGTGGTCGCCGACACCGTGCAGTTCCTCGGCTCACGCGGCGACGGTGAGGGCGGCGGCGGCGGCGGACAGGCCCGCCCCAGCTTCACCCAGACTGCCGAGCTCAAGCCCGAGCCGGTCGAGACGTTCGCAGGCTCAGGCTCAGACGACGACATCCCGTTTTAGGAAGGTAACGAATGGCATCCAAGCCCAAACGCCGCACCGCGCCCAAGCGCGGCGCCGGCACCGGCCCCCAGACTCGCCGAAAGCCCTGCTACTTCTGCAAGGACAAGGTCGAGGAGATCGACTACAAGAACTTCAACCAGCTGCGGCGCTACACGTCCGAGAAGGGCAAGATCCGGTCACGCCGGATCTCCGGGGCGTGCCGCCGGCATCAACGCCAGGTGGCGACTGCGGTCAAGCGGGCCCGTGAGATGGCGCTGCTGCCGTACGCCGTCAACTAGCACGACTGAACCCTCGGCAGAGCACCGTTTCTCGCTCGCTGCGGGTGTTTCGGAAGCGCGGGGGTGGTCGAACGCCGCCCCGGCATGCGACCATCGACGCGGCCACGCCGCCCGAACATCGAGGATGGGATGACACAGAGAGGCACACAGGCGATCCTGTTGCAGGACGTCGACAAGTTGGGACGCAAGGGCGACGTCGTCCAGGTGGCCCCCGGCTACTTTCGTAACTATCTCGGTCCGCGCCGTCTGGCCGAGGCCGCCAGCGACGCCCGCGTGGCCGAGGCTCAGCACCAGGAGGAGATGCGCAAGCGGCACGAGGCGCAGTCCGAGGAGCAGGCCCACGACGTGGCCCACACGCTCAACCGCACCGTGCTCACGATCAAGGAGCGGG
Source organism: uncultured Actinomycetes bacterium (assembly GCA_963723785.1). Classification (GTDB taxonomy): domain Bacteria; phylum Actinomycetota; class Thermoleophilia; order Gaiellales; family JAICJC01; genus CAVPTL01. The sequence goes on from CAVRSB010000003.1 coordinate 204,242, forward strand.
CCGGAGTCGGCGACAAGCTGTACGGCTCGGTGACCAACTCCGACGTGGCCGATGCGATCTGGAAGGCCCGCAAGATCCGGGTCGACCGCCGCAAGGTGCACATGGAAGAGCCGATCAAGACGCTCGGCAGCCACCTCGTCAGCGTGACGGTGTGGGGTGAGGTCAAGGCCACCATCAAGGTCATGGTCGTGCCCGGCGCCGCCGGCGAAGAGGGTTCCGTCGAGGCCTTCGAGGGCGAGCCCTCCGAGCCGCTCGACTACTAGACGACAAAGGCGAAACTCGATGGCAGTCGCTCCCCAGCCGGTACCCAACCTCCCGCCCCAGGACCTGGACGCGGAAGAGTCGGTGCTGGGAGCGATGCTGGTCTCGCCCACCGCCGTGGCGGTCGTCTCGGAGCTGCTCCAGCCCGAGGACTTCTACCGCGGATCCCACGCCCACATCTACCGCACCATCCTGGACATGTACGGCGGCGGCGAGACGATCGACTCGATCACGCTGACCAACGCGCTGGGCAGCCGCGGACTGCTCGATCAGGTGGGCGGCAAAGCGGTGGTGCACACGCTGGCGGCGACGGTACCCGGCTGCCGCCAACGCCCGCCACTACGCCCAGATCGTGCGCGACGCCGCCACCTACCGCTCGCTGATCCGGGCGGGCACCGAGATCGCGACGCTCGGCTACGAGCATCTGGGTGAGCCCGGCGAGGTCGTGGACAAGGCCGAGCAGATCGTGTTCGGGATCGCCGATCAGCGCATCAGCGGCGACTTCGCCGCGATCAAGACGCTCCTGAACGAGTCGTTCGAGCGGCTCGCCGCGCTGGCCGAGTCGGGCAGCGATCTGACCGGCGTGCCCTCGGGCCTGCGCGACCTCGACCGCATCACCGCCGGCTTCCAGGACTCCAACCTGGTGGTGATGGCCGCCCGCCCCGGCATGGGCAAGACCTCGCTGGCACTCAACATCGCCGCCCACCTGGGCGTGCGCGAGAACGTGCCGGTGGCGATCTTCTCGCTGGAGATGTCGCAGGAGGAGGTGACCCAGCGGCTGATGTGCGCCGAGGCCCGGGTCGACTCCAAGCGGCTGCGCACCGGATCGCTCGACGACGCCGACTGGGCCAAGCTGACCAACGCCTGCGACAAGCTCTCGCGCGCGCCGATCTACATCGACGACACCGCCGGGGTGACTCCGATCGAGATCAAAGCCAAGACCCGCCGATTGCAGTCGCGGCTGAAGGAAGAGGGCGGCCTGGGATTGGTGGTGGTCGACTACCTCCAGCTGATGGGCGGGCAGGCGCGGGTCGAGAATCGAGTGCAGGAGATCTCGCAGATCTCACGCTCGCTGAAGCTGATCGCCCGCGACCTGAACGTGCCGGTGATCGCCATCTCACAGCTGTCGCGCGCAGTCGAGGCCCGGTCGGACAAGCGTCCCCAGCTGTCCGACCTGCGCGAGTCCGGCTCGATCGAGCAGGACGCCGACCTGGTCATGTTCGTCTACCGCGACGACTACTACAACAAGGACTCCGAGGACATGGGAACCGCCGAGCTGATCGTCGCCAAGCACCGCAACGGGCCGCTGGACACGGTACGCCTGTCCTACGTCGGCCGCTACACCCGTTTCGACAACCTGGGGCGATCGTGAGCGGCCTGTCGGTGGTCGTCGGCGCCCAGTGGGGCGACGAGGGCAAGGGCAAGATCGTGGACATGCTGGCCCGAGACGCCGACGTGGTGGCCCGCTACCAGGGCGGCAACAACGCCGGCCACACGCTGGTGATCGGCGATGAGACCTACAAGCTGCGGCTGGTACCCAGCGGGATTCTCTACCCGGGCACGATCTGCGTGCTGGGCCAGGGCTGTGTGATCGATCCCGAGATCCTGATCGAGGAGCTCGACGGGCTGGAAGAGCGCGGCATCGACACCTCCGGCCTGCGCATCTCCGGCAACGCCCATCTGATCATGCCGTGGCACAAGATCATCGATGCCGACTCGGAGCTGGCCCTGGGCCGGCTCGCGATCGGCACCACCCGCCGCGGCATCGGCCCGGCCTACGCCGACAAGGCGTTTCGCGTCGGCATCCGGATGCAGGACCTGCTGGACGAGAAGATCCTGCGGCTGAAGATCCAGACCGCGCTCTCGGTCAAGAACGAGCTGCTCAAGAAGGTGCACCACCACCGGCCGCTGGACAAAGACGTCCTGACCGAGGCGATGATGCGCCACGCCAAGCGCATCAAGCCCTACATCGCCGACACGGCGCTGCTGGTGCACCAGGCGCTGGAGCAGGACAAGGTGGTGCTGTGCGAGGGCGCCCAGGCCACGCTGCTGGACATCGACTCGGGCACCTATCCGTTCGTGACCTCGTCCAACCCGACGGCCGGAGGGGCGTGCACCGGCCTCGGCATCGGCCCCACCCGCGTGAGCGCGGTGCTGGGAGTGACCAAGGCCTACCTGACCCGCGTCGGAGCCGGGCCGTTTCCAGCGAGGCCGACCCGGATCGGTGTGAGCGGATCCGCACGGTCGGCGGGGAGTACGGCACGGTCACCGGCCGCGACCGGCGCTGCGGCTGGCTCGACCTGGTGGGGCTGCGATATGCCGCCCGGGTGAACGGGATGACAGAGCTGGCGGTCACCAAGCTGGACGTGCTGTCGGTGTTCGAGACGATCCCGGTGTGCGTGTCCTACCGGCTGCAGGACGGCAGCATCACCAACGAGTTTCCCAGCCACCAGTCCGACTTCCACCACGCCCAGCCGGTGTACGAGGAGCTGCCCGGCTGGGGCGGCGACATCTCCGGAATCACCGAGCTGTCACAACTCCCGGCGACCGCGCAGGACTATCTGCGCTTCGTCGAAGAGCAGGTGGGCGTGCCGGTCGCGATCGTCGGGGTCGGCCAGCGGCGCGACCAGACGGTGAACGCTGCGCGAGTTCCTCAGCGCCGCCTCTAGGCGCGGATTCGCTCGCCCTTGGGGTCATACAGCGGCTCGGCGGCCACCTCCGCCGCCACCCACTCGCCGAACACCTCGATGTCGACGGCGGTGCCGACCTCGGCGTGCGCGACCGGCAGGTAGGCGAAGCGCGATCGAGCGCTCGACGGCGTAGCCGAAGCCGCCGGTAGTGACCCGGCCGACGACCTCGCCGCCGACCCGCACCGGCTCCGACCCGAGCGTGACGGCCCGCGGGTCGGCAGCACCAGGCAGGCCATGCGCCGCTCGAGCCCGCGCTCGCGGGCGGCCACCACCGCGTCGCGGCCGATGAAGCCGCCGGGCTTGTCGATCTTGACGCAGAACCCCAGCCCGGCCTCGTACGGGCTCGTCCTCCGGGGTGATGTCCGATGCCCCACACGCGGTAGCCCTTCTCGAGCCGAAGCGCATCGATGGCGCGGTAGCCGCACGGCCACCAGGCCGTGGTCGCGCCCGGCCTCCACAGCAGGTCCCACAGCCCCGCGCCGTACTCGGCGGGGCAGTAGAGCTCCCAGCCGAGCTCACCCACGTACGTCACCCGAGCGGCCACGGCGGGCACGTCGCCGATCGAGAGCTCGCGCGCGGTCATGTACCGGAAGCCTCGTGCGACAGGTCGGCCTTGGTCAGCGGCTGGAGAATGTCGCGTGCCCGCGGGCCCCACAGGCAGAAGCAGGCATAGGCGGAGCTGACGTCGTTGAGCACACCGAGCCGTCGTCGGGCAGGTGCTTTCGCAGCCAGCCAAGATCATGGTTGCCGAAGGCGGTGCCGGTGACGATCCGGAATCGCGATTCGCCGAGGCGGGTGACGGTGAAATCGGACTCGATCCCGCCGGCCTGGTTCAGCATCTGCGTGTACACGAGCGTGCCCACGGGCCGGTCGATGTCGTTGGCGCACAACCGCTGCAGGAAGCCGAGTGCGCCCTGCCCCTGCACCTCGATCTTGGCGAACGAACTCTGGTCGAACAGCCCGGCCCGCTCGCGGGTGGCCATCGCCTCGGCGGCGATCGCCGGCGACCAGTTCTCTCCCGCCCACCCGCGCGGGCGCAGGCCCTCGTCGCCGGCGGCGGCGTTGGGATCGAACCAGTTGGCCCGCTCCCATCCCGACTTCTCGCCGAAGCTCGCGCCCAGTTCCTGCAGCCGGGTGTACGCCGGGGAAAGCCGCAACGGCCGTCCGGCCTTGCGCTCGTAGTTGGGGTACTTGATGTCGTAGTAGGTGGCGTACACCTCGGTGGCGCGCGCGAGCGTGTAGCGCTGACTGCGGTACTGGCCGCCGAAGCGGCGGATGTCCATGTGCCACAGGTCAAGGCTGGGCTCACCCTCGGTGATCCACTCGCCCATCATCCAGCCGATCCCACCCGCCCCGGCCAGGCCGTGCGCGCAGAAGCCGGCGGCCACCCAGAATCCCGGCACTTCGGACTCGCCCAGGATGAACTCGCCGTCGGGGGTGAACGCCTCGGGGCCGTTGTAGAGCTTCTTGACCTCTGCCGACTTCCATCGCCGGTACCCGCACGATCGAGTTTTGGAGGATCTCGTCGAACCGATCCCAGTCCTCCGGCAGAAGCTCCGCCTCGAACCCGTCGGGGACGCCGTCGAGCGCCCACGCATCGGGGTTTCGCTCATACCCCCCCATGATCAGTCCCCCGACCTCGGTGCGGTAGTAGATCAGGTTGTCGGGGTCGCGCAGGGTCGGCAGCGGATCCAGCGCAGGGCTGAAGGTCTCGGTCACCAGGAACTCGTGGGCATACGGGATGATCGGGACGTTCACGCCCACCAGTCGAGCGATCTGCGGGGCGTACATGCCACCGGCACACACGACCACGTCGGTGCGGATCGCGCCCTTGTCGGTCACCACCTCGTGCACCCGGCCGTTCTTGAGCGTGATGTCGAGCACCTTGGTGCGCTGCTCAATCTCGGCACCGCGCAGGCGCGCGCCGTCGGCCAGCGCGAACGTCAGCTGGCTGGGATCGAGGTAGCCGTCGTGGGGCAGGAACGCCGCTGCCAGCACACCGTCGGTGGACATCAGCGGAAACATCTCCTGGGCCTCCTGGGCCGACACGATCTCGATCGGCAGCCCGAAGCTCTTGGCCCAGCCGGCCTGGCGCTGGATCTCCTCGTAGCGGGCCTGCGAGGAGGCCAGCCGCAGGCCACCCAGCTCGTGCCAGCCGGGATCCTTGCCGGTCTCCTTGGCCAGCTCCGCGTACAGGCCGACGGAGTACTGCATCATCTTGGTCAGGCTGACGGTGGATCGCAGCTGCCCGACCAGGCCGGCGGAGTGCCAGGTCGAGCCATGGGTGAGCCCGTACTGCTCCACCAGCACCACGTCGTCCCAGCCCATTTTGGCCAGGTGGTACAGGATGCTGCATCCACCGACACCGCCACCGATGACGACTGCTCGTGCCTCACTCCGCATGCTCGTTCCACCCTTCGACCAGTGGTATAGACCAGTTCAGGGCTGACATTACCGCATCGGCCTGGTCGAGGTGCTCGGGAGCCATCGTGCCTTCCACCACCACGCACCGCATTCCGGCGGCGTGGGCCGACTCGAGACCCATGATCGAATCCTCGAACACCAGCACGTCGGCGGCAGCCACCGGCTCGCGCAAACCGGCGTTGACCAGCTCCAGCGCGCGCAGATAGCCCTCGGGATCGGGCTTGCCGCGAGTCACGTCCTCGGCCGCCACGATCACGTCGAACAGCTCCCGCAGATCGCTTGCCACCAGCACGGCGGTGATCTCGTCACCAGCCGCGCCGGAGGCGATCGCCACCGGCACCCGGGCCGCCACCTCTCGCACGAACTGTGCCGCCTCGGGACGCACCGGCGACTGCACCGCGATCTCCTCGAGGTAGAGCTCGGCCCGGCGATCGATCAGGCGCTGGTCGAGGCCGTCCTCGTCCACCTGGAAGCGCGTCAGCATGCGCTCGACGATCTCGGGGTCGCTGTAGCCGGCGAACTCGGCGAAATAGAGCTCCTCCGAGACGTCGATGCCGATCTCCGAAAACATCCGCGCGAAGATCCGCGCCAGGATCGGCTCGTCGTCGGAGATCGTGCCGTTGAAGTCGAACAGCACCGCCCGCGGAGGTGTCAGTAGCGCCACACGATCTACGATACGGCATCGACAGCGCGACGCTCACAACCCACCGCACCGACCGCTGGCTGGTGCTCCAAAGCGACGCTCCCGATCCCTTCGGGCGACTGGAGACGTTCCTGGCCGACTCCGGATTCGCGGTCACGCCCGGCGCATCGGCCGACGCCGGCACGATGGTCGCCGACCTCTATCTGGGATACGGCCTGGCCGCCACGCTCGCGGGGGTGACCACCGCCCAGCCGCCTGAACCCTGCCCGCTCCCCGGCCTTGCCTGTCACATCCACGCGCGCTCGCATCAGTCGGAGCCGGGAGCGGCGTCGGTGGGGACGTTCCAGCCGACCTGGTCGCCGGCCGAGTACCGCTCGGCAATCGAGGCCGCCCAGGCCGCCATCGGTCGGGGGGACGTCTACCAGGTGAACCTCGTCCAGCATATGAAGGCGCCGTTCTCCGGCGATCCGCGGGGAGTGCTGCCGCTGCTGACGCCGGTGGCCGGCGCGTGGGCGATGGACATGCATGGCGACGGATGGTCGGTCGTGTCGGCTTCGCCCGAGCTGTTCCTGCGAACGCAGGGTCGGTGGGTCGAGACGATGCCGATCAAGGGCACCCGCCCGGCCGAGGGCGGCGGGGCGATCGCCGACAGCTCCAAGGACCGCGCCGAGCACATCATGATCGTCGACCTCGAGCGCAACGATCTCGGTCGCGTGTGTGAGCCGGGTAGCGTGCACGTACCGTCGCTGATGACCGAGTCGCCGATGGCAGGAGTACGTCATCTGATCTCGACCGTCGCGGGCACGCTCCGACCGGAGGTCGGCCTGGCCGAGCTCCTCCGCGCGACCTTCCCGGGCGGGTCGGTGACAGGAGCTCCCAAGATCTCAGCGATCAATCACATCGCCCAACTGGAGCCGGTCGGCCGTGGAGCATCGATGGCGGCCCTCGGCACCGTCTCGCCCAACGGCGACCTCGACCTGGGACTGACGATCCGCACGTTCGCGATCGCCGACTCCGAGATTCACCTGTGGGTCGGCGGCGGGATCGTGTGGGACTCCGATTCCGAGGCCGAGGTCGAGGAGTCGCTGGTCAAGGCACGACCGCTGCTAGCGCTGCTCTAGCGTCGCGGCCGGCGGGTGACTGCCACCACTGGGCGTGGCCGAGCACGTAGGTGTCCCACGCCCAGTCGGCCTTGGGCCGATCGCGCTCGACGCCCCAGTAGTAGTCGAGGAACGAGATTCCGTATTGGAATTGGCACACGGCGAGAACGTCCGGGAGCGCCGTGCGTTCAGCCTGAGTGAGCGGCTCGACTCGGTGGTAGGCGGCGATCAGCGCCTGTGCGTGGGCGATGTCGTAGGCGGCATCGTCGCCGTCCGAGATCCGGTTCCAGAAGAAGCAGTTGCGCTCGACGGCGACCGCCAGGTCGAGCAGCCGCGGGCCGCAGTCGGCCTGGTGGAAGTCGATGATGCCGGCGACGCGATCGCCCTCGAAGAACAGGTTGTTGGTCTGCCAGTCGCCGTGCAGCGGAGCGACCGGGAGGCCGGGGGCGACCGGCGCCAGCCGCTCGAACAGCGCGGAGTACGCCTGATCGACCGGTGAGAGGTCACGGCCGGCGAGGTAGTCGGCGACGGCGAGGCGCTCACGTGAGAGCTCTGCCACGACCTGCGACGGCGGCCGATCGAGCGGCCCCAGCTGCACCACGAACCCGGCCTGGGGCTGCGCGGTCATCGGCTCGAAATCGGCGCCGGCCTGATGGAGCCGGGCCAGCATGGTGCCGGCGGCCTCCACGTGGGCGATTGAGCGGAACGGCTCCCAGGTGTCGGTGTCGGTATAGGAGTCCACTCCACCCGCCGGCTCCCACAGCTCGTACCACAGCTCGCCCCGCTCGATCAGGCCAAGCGGACGGGTGGCGGGCACGCCACGATCGGCGAGATGAGCGGCCACGGCGTGCTGCCACTCAATCTGGGCAAGCGCGCGGCCCATGGCGGGCTGACGCTTGAGGTAGACGACGCCCTGAGGCGTCTCGCACCGGGAGACCGCGAACAGCCAGCGGCGATGCCGCTGCGTGACCCGCACGCCACGACCGAGCACATCCTCAGCCTCGGCCTGCTCGATCGGATCCCAGTAGCGGTCGTCAACTCCCATCGCCGCAACGTACCGTGAATAATCGGTGCCTGGCACCGATTATTCACGGTCTAGCATCCGGGGATGGGATCGGATTTGCTGGTGACGGCCGACTGGCTGCGTGACCACCTCGACCAGGTGCGGGTGCTGGACGTGCGCGGTGAGGTGGCGAACGACGAGCCTCGCTACCGCGCCTACGTCGAGCGCTACCGCGAGGGCCACATCCCCGGAGCGGTGTTCGCCGACTGGCGCACCGACTTCACCGACCGCGGCGCCGATGTACCCGTGACGCTCGCGCCGCCGGCCGTGTTCGAGGCCGACGCAGCCCGGCTCGGGATCGGAGCCGACACGGTGGTGGTCGCCTACGACGACTACCGGAATGCACTCGCGGGACGGATCGCATGGGTACTCCGAAGCGTCGGACATGCTGCCACCCACATCCTCGACGGCGGGCTCTCCGCCTGGGAGGCGGCGGGACTCCCACTCGAATCCGGCGAGCACCACCCCGAGCCGCCCGAACCTCCGCTGCGTGTAGCCACGGTCGACGGCCTGGTGGATATCGACGCGGTTCGCGACGCGCTGGCCGCCGGCCTCCAGGTCGTGGACGCGCGCTCGACCGCCCAGTACACCGGCGCCGAATCGCACTCCCGCCGGGCCGGTCACATCCCCGGAGCAATCTCGATGCCGTACACCGACCTGCTGGCATCCGACGGCCGGTTCCTCGAGCCCGAGCAGCTCGCTGCACGGCTCGCAGAGGCCGGTATCGACACCACCGCACCCGTGGTTGCCTACTGCAACGGCGGCGTTTCGGCCACCGTGGTCGCGCACGCCGTCGAGCTTGCCGGCGGGCCACGGCCGCGGATCTACGACGGCTCCTGGAACGAGTGGGGCAACCGCGACGAGACCCCCGTCGCCACCGGCAACTAGCGCCGGCCACATGTCCGGTCGCATGCTCTCGCGCGCGCCTGAGTGGTTAAGATCGCCATTGCGCGGGTGTGGAACCGCCGCATAGCCTTGGTCGCCGGCGTTGACGCCGCGACCTGTGGAAGCAGTCACTGCGAAGGAGGAGTTCGTGCCGACCGACCTTGAACGGTTCGTCGCGGCCGATGGCCGGGACGACGCGATCGCGAACGTGCGCAGGCGTATCGACGCCGAAGGCGTGACCTATATCTACTACCAGTTCATCTCCGTCACCGGACGGATCATGGGCAAGGGCGTACCTGCGCCGCACTGGGAGTCCATGGCCAAGAAGGGCTTCCAGCTCGTGTACGGCTCCACCGCCAACCTCTTCACCGATCGCCACGGCGAGTACATCGGGTACGGGCCGGAGGCATGGGAGCTGGTCGGCATCCCCGAGCCGGAGACGTTCCAAGTCCTGCCCTGGGACAAGAAGGTGGCGCGGGTCTGGTGCACCTGCTTCCGCGGACGTGAGGACGAGAAGGACGGCGGCTCGTTCCTGACCTCGGACTGCCGCAGCAACCTCAAGCAGATCCAGGCGGCGTTCGAGAAGAGCACCGGCCTGCACCTGCGCGCCGGCACCGAGCCAGAGATGATGTGGCTGAAGATGAAGGACGACGGCACGCCCGACGTCCAGGGAGCGACCAAGCCGTACTGCTACCACATCGACCAGTTCTCGGAGCTGCAGCCGGTCATCCACAAGGTGATCGAATACGGCCAGGCGATGGGCCTGGACATGATCCAGGGCGACCACGAGGACGCACCCGGTCAGATCGAGCTCAACTTCAACTTCGACCGAGCCGAGCAGACCGCCGACAACCTCTCCACCTTCCGCCAGATCTGCAAGCAGGTCGGGCGCGAGCTGAACGTGTTCCCGTGCTTCATGCCCAAGCCGTTCATGGGCGTGTCGGCCAACGGCTGCCACCACAACATCTCGCTATGGGAAGGCGAGACCAACGCCTTCATGCCCGAGGGCGAGGATCAGCGCCTGCCCAGCCAGATCGGCCTGTACGCGATCGGCGGCGTGCTCGAGCACCTGTCCGCCCTGACGGCGGTGACCGCATCGACGGTGAACTCGTACCGGCGGCTGTGGGACACCGGCTTCTGGGCGCCGGTGTTTGCCGACTGGGGCTTCCAGAACCGCACCACCGCGCTGCGCGTATCGGCGCCGGGACGGTTCGAGTACCGCTCCGTCGACTCGGCGGTCAACCCGTACCTATCGCTGGCGGCCTTGATCAAGGCGATGGAGGACGGGATCGAGCGCAAGATCGACCCGGGTGCGCCCGAGGAGCGAAACATCTACGACGCCATGGCCGGGGGCAAGGAGGTCAAGAAGATTCCGATGACCTTCGGCGACGCCCTCGATGCCCTGGACGAGGACGAGGTCATCCAGTCGGCGCTGCCCGACGAGATGTTCAAGGTGTTCCGCCACTACAAGCGCGACGAGTGGGAGCGCTACTGCGCCGAGGTGACCGAGTGGGACGTCAACGAGTACCTCGACATCCTGCCGTAGACCGACCGGGCTGATTTGGCCGCTGGGCACCGGGCGACCGGTGCCCAGCGCCGTTAACGGTGCCGCCAGTATGGAGAATCGGCCATACCGACGAAGCCACTTCGACCGGTACGATTGCTGTCCTACCTCCGGTCTACAAGCGGGATCGGGCCCGCCTTGCCAAGGCCATCCGAAAGGCGATCTGTATGTGTGGAATCGCAGGAATCATCTATCGAGACGGTGCCCGCGGAGTCGGGCAGGACATGACTCGCATGCTTCAGTCGATGAAGCATCGCGGCCCTGATTCAACCGGCTACGCGCTGTTCGCGCCGCCCTCGCCCAACATCGTCATGCGCTACACGCTGGCCGACACCGGCGACGCGCGCGACTTCGAGTTCGCCGACCGGCTCGAACGCCACCGCTTCGAAGTCGAGGCCCGGCTGCGGGACATCGGTGCCACCGTCCACAGCGTGGAGGCCGAGACCGACTACGCCTACCGCGCCACCATCGCCTACGACGGCGACCTCAAGAAACTCGCCGACTACGTCGAGGACGTGCCGGCAGTGGAGGTGCTCTCGCTCGGGCACTCGCTCGAGATCGTGAAGGATCTGGGCGACGCCGAGACCGTTGCCGACCAGTACGGCCTGGGCGAGTTCAACGGTACCCACGCCATCGGCCACGTGCGCATGGCGACCGAATCCGACGTCGACATCTCCGGCGCGCACCCCTACTGGGCGTATCCGTTCTCGGACGTCGCCGTGGTGCACAACGGACAGCTGACCAACTACTTCTACTGGCGCCGGCGGCTGGAGCGAAGCGGCCATCGGTTCCAGTCCGAGTGTGACTCCGAGATCATCGCGGTGTACTTGGCCGAGAAGATGAGCGAGGGCGAGACGCTGGAGCAGGCGATGCACTCCAGCCTGGACGAGCTGGACGGAGTCTTCACCTACATGTGCGTCACCGCCGACGCGCTGGGAGTGGCCAAGGACGAGATGGCCGCCAAGCCGCTGGTGCTGTACGAAGGCGAGGACATGGTCGCACTCGCATCCGAAGAGATCGCGATCCGCGCGGTGATCGATCACGAGATCGACACCTACGATCCGTATGAGGGGGAGGTGCTGGTATGGACGCGGTAGGCGAAAGCCGCATCAACTACGACGCGCGCGGCCTGGCCGAGCCGGACGCTGCGGTACCCAACGTGTCCGAGATCGACGGCGACACGGCCGTGTTCGACGCTGCCGACCTGACCACCCGCCAGATCAACCTCGAGATCCGCGATCTCGTGTACGAGCGCGGGATCAAGAACGTGACGGTGCAGAACCCCGGCTCCAAGCATTCGCTGGGAGTCGGCATCCTGACCCGCTGCAAGATCACCTTCGAAGGCAGCCTCGGCTACTTCGGCTGCGGCGTGATCGACGGCCCCGAGGTGCACATCACCGGCCGCGTGGGCTGGTCGGTGTGCGAGAACATGATGTCGGGCACGGTCGTGATCGAGGGCAACGCGGGATCGCTCACCGGCGCGGCGCTGCGCGGCGGCGACCTGGTGATCAAAGGCCGCTGCGGCGCGCGCTCGGGCATCGACCAGAAGGGCGGGCTGATCTTCACGATGGGCTCGGTCGGCTCGATGACCGGATTCATGATGCAGCGCGGCCGCCAGATCATCTGCGGCGACGCCGGCCCCGGCCTGGGTGACTCCATGTACGACGGCACCATCTACGTCGGCGGCAAGGTCAAGGCGCTGGGGATCGACTGCGTCCCGGGCGAGTGGACCGACGCCGACACCGAATACATCAATCGCAAGTTCTCGATCTATGACCTGGGCACGCCGCCGGAGTTCCAGAAGTTCGTGTGCGGCAAGAAGCTCTACAACTACGACAACCTCGAGCCTTCCGAGCGGAAGCTCGTCCTCTAGGAGGGACGATGTCGACTGACAAATCCTCCGCACAGCAGAACGTGCTCGGCCACAGCCGGATCTTCACGCCCGAGGTCATCAACGACATCCACGTGAAGTCCGAGCTGGGCCGCTATCGCATGCGCGGATTCTCGATGTTCAAGCCGATCCCGCACTGGGACGAGCTGATGTTCATGCCAGGCACCCTGACCCGGTTCGTGATCGAGGGGTACCGCGAGAAGTGCGAGACCAAGACGATTCTGGGCGCACGCTTCGCCAAGAAGCCGATCGAGCTGGACATTCCGGTGTACATCACCGGCATGAGCTTCGGTGCGCTTTCGCTGGAGGCCAAGATGGCTCTCGCCCGCGGCGCATCGATGGCCGGCACCGCGACCTGTTCCGGCGAGGGCGGCATGATCCCGCCCGAGCGTGATCACAGCACAAAATGGTATTACCAGTGCATCCAAAGCCGGTACGGGTTCAACCCGCACCATCTGATGCTCGCCGATGCCTGTGAGTTCTTCATCGGGCAGGGCTGCAAGGTCGGCCTGGGTGGCCACTTGATGGGCCAGAAGGTGACCGAGCAGGTGGCCGAGATGCGGTCGCTGCCTGCCGGGATCGACCAGCGCTCGCCGGCGCGGCATCCCGACTGGCTGGGGCCCGACGACCTCTCGCTGAAGATCCAGGAGGTGCGTGAGGCCACCGACTACCAGATCCCGATCCAGCTCAAGCTGGGCGCGTCACGGGTGTACGACGACGTGCGGATGGCGGCCAAGTGCGGCCCCGACATCATCTATCTGGACGGCGCCGAGGGCGGCACCGGTGCCGGCCCCCACATCGCCACCGAGGAGACCGGCATTCCGCTGATGGCTGCGATTCCCGAGGCTCGCCGAGCGCTCGAGGACGTCGGCCTGGCCGACCAGATCGATCTGGTCGTGGCCGGCGGGATCCGAAACGGCGGCGACGTCGCTAAGGCACTGGCGCTGGGCGCGAAGGCGATCGCGATCGGCCACTCGGCGCTGATGGCGCTGAACTGCAACAAGGAGATCCCCGGGGTCACCGACTACGAGGGCACCGTGGGTGTGCCGGCGGGCAAGTGCTACCACTGCCACACCGGCCGCTGCCCGGTGGGCGTTGCCACGCAGGATCCCGAGCTGCGCAAGCGGCTGGTTGTGGAGGACGCCTCCGAGCGGGTCTATAACTTCCTGCACACGCTCACGCTCGAGGTGCAGATGCTGGCCCGCGCGTGCGGCAAGACCAACATCCACAGCCTCGAGCCCGAGGATCTGTGCGCGCTCACCACTGAGGCGTCGGCGATGGCCCGCGTGCCGCTGGCCGGGACGACCTACATCCCGGGTGTGACCGAGCAGGAGACGCTGTCTGAGATCAAGCGGCTGCTGGAGAAGAAGCACGAGGAAGAGGCTGTCCGCGAGGCCCACCTGGAAGCGACCGGAGACTGACCATGAGCTACATCCTTGAACCCGAGAAGCACACCTCGATCGATGCCGAGTTCATGGCCGGAAAGCGATTCCCCTACCAGGAGGACATCTCCCTGGTCGAGGACATCGACCTGATGGCCGCGACGCCCGGCAAGGACATCAACTGGCTCGAGGACATCGAGCTTTTGGAGGAGGACGGCTCGCCGGCGGTGTTCGATCGCTACTCCAACTGCTTCATCAAGATCTACTTCGATATCCCCGAGGGCCGTGAGAACGAGCTCGCCCGCAAGGTGCTGATCAAGCACCTGACCTCGGGCAACTCCTACGGCATCCAGATGAAGGAAAAGCACTGCAAGTTCCCGCAGCCGGAGCTGGGGCCGTGGGTGGAGAACTCTCGCACCGTCGGCACCGACTGGAAGCCACCGGTGCTCGAGGGCTGGGAAGCGCCGCTGCATTGAGAACGGGGTGACGCTCGCCGTCGTGGCAGTCATCGGGTGCTATGCACTCGGCTGCCTGACGGCGGGCTACTACCTCGTGCGGTTGACGGCCGGCGGGGACGTGCGCGCAGGCGGCACCGGTTCCACCGGCGCCCGCAACGTCGGCCGGGTGGCGGGCGCTGCGCCTGGCCGCGCTGACGCTGGCGCTCGACTGCGCCAAGGGAGCGATCGCGGTGGCCGTGGCGGGCGCGGCTGACCGATTCGACCGCTGTGGCGGCGGCCGCCATGGTGGCGGTGGTCGCCGGCCACGTGTACCCGGCGCAGCTCCACTTCCGCGGGGGCCGCGGCCTGGCGACCGCGCTGGGCGCGATGGCGGTGCTGGACTGGCGAGTGGCGCTGGTCGGCGTGGTGGCGGCGCTGCTCGCAACAGCGGCTACCCGCACGCCGACCGTGGGCGGACTGGTCGGGGCGGCCTCAGCCCCGGCCGGCGCCGCAGTACTGGGCGCCGGCCGGGCGGTGATCCTGGGAACGCTGGCAACCCTCGCCATCATCCTGGCAGCTCATCGCCGCCGGTGTATGACCGGTCACCCTGAGGCTGCAGGCCGGCCTTCAGGACCAGGGATACGGGCTGTTGGAGACCGGGTGGAGGGCTCCGGTGGTGAAGCGCTCGTAGGTGAACGGCTCGAGCACGCGGGATTCGCCGCCGGTCATGACCCGAGCGACCTCGCGGCCCACGCCGATCATCTTGTAGCCGTGGTTGGAGTCGGCGATCACGTACACGTTGGGCAGCATGTAGTCGAACACCGGGAAGCTGTCGACGGTGAAGCAGCCGACCCCGCCTGAGCGGATGTTCTTGTAGGTGGGGCGCTTGCCCTCGAACCGGGCCATGCAATGTGACAGCGAGGCGCACCACATGTCGGCGAAATCCGACTCGACCGAGGCGGTGGGATAGGGATCGACCTCGTACTCGTGGCCGACCACGACCGGTGCGGCTCCACCCTGCACGCCGTGCAGGTCCTGCTTGAAGTAGTTGCCCCAGAACTCGTCGGTGACCAGCTTGCCCTCGTCGTCGTACAGGGGGGCGTCGGAGTCGACATGCAGCACCGGCGGCATCGAGCCGTCCTCCAGAGACAGCAGCTTGGGGTCGACCCCGATCTCGCCCTCCTGGAGATACCAGTACGTCCACATCTCCTGGTCGCGGTGCACCTGCCCGTCGGGCGTGTGCACGTCCAGCGTGTTCGGGAGGCCCAGCATCGTCCAGATGCTCTCGATCCAGGGGCCGACCCCGACCACGACCTGCTCGACCTCGATGTCGCCCTGGTCGGTGTTGACCTTCGTGACCGCACCACTCGAGTCGGTCTCGAATCCGGTGACGCGGACGCCGTCGATCAAGCGGGCGCCGGCCTCCTTGGCCTTCGCGGCGAGACCGTGCAGCGAGGCCATGTTGTTGGCAAAGCCACCCTTCTGCTCGTGCAGGCAGACATGCACCCCCTGCGCGCGCCAGTCGGGGAACATCGTCTTCATGTGTTCGCGCACCTCGGCCTCGCCGACGATCAGCTGCGACGGGTAGCCGATCCGGGCCTGCCGCTCGTGCACCTCTGTGAGATCGGTGATCTGACGCTCGGCGCCGAGTGCGACGTACCCCACGTCGTGGTAGCTGAAGGCCTGCGGATCCTGCTCCCAAACCTCGACGTTGGCCGCCATCAGCTCGCTCATCGCGGGCTGGTAGTAGTTATTGCGCACAACGCCACAGGCGATGCCGGAGGCTCCGGCGCCGACACCGGTCTTGTCGATCACCAGCACGTCCGGCTCCTCCCCGCGCGCTGTCTGTTCCTTGGCGAGGTGCCAGGCCGAGGAGAGGCCGTGGATCCCGGCTCCGATGACGAGGTACTTGGCGCGCGACGGCAGGCTCATGAACACCCTTTCCAGTTGATTGCCACTATGGCAAAGCCATTTCCATTTCTGTTGTCATCGTAGTTCGCCCTCGCCCGGGCGTCAAACACCACCTGGGTGTCCGAGGGCACGCGACATGTCGGCAGCGTGGGCCAGCAGCGCCGGCAGCGCGGCCGCCTGAGCCGCCTGGTCAAAGCGACCGGCCGGGCCCTGCAGGCCCAGCACGGCCGCCAGCTCGCCGGATGCCCCGAATACCGGAGCGGCGATTGCGTTCAGGTCCGGCTCCCGCTCACCCTCGGCACGCGCCCAGCCCTGCGACCGCACGCCGGCGAGCTCACGCTCGAGCACAGCCGGGTCGATCACGGTGCGATCGGTGTAGCGCTCGAGCACCCCGGTTGCCGGCGCAGGCGACCCGAAGGCCAGCCCCACCTTGCCGGTGGCGGTGGCATGCGCGATGCTCGGCCGGCCGACCCTGGCGACACTCGCGACCGACGCCCGGCTGGGCACGAAGTCGACCGTCACCGCATCGCGCTCGCCCGGAATCGAGAGCGTCACCGTCTCGCCGGTCTCCTCGCCCAGCTCCACCAGATGGCGTCGAGCGATCCCGCGCAGATCGAGCCCGGCCAGCACATGGTTGGAGAGCTCGAGCAGATGGGTGCCGAGCCGGTAGCGACCGGTCTCGGGCAGATGCTCGACGTAGCCTGCGTCGACCAGCGTCGAGAGCGTGCGCGAGACGGTGGAGGCGTTGATGCCGGTGATCCGCACCAGATCGGTGTTGCGGACGTCACCGGGCACCTGCATGAAGGCATCCAGGACGCGCAACGCGCGCTCGACTGCCGCAAGGCGGCGTTCTGCGGGTCGACCGGTGGGCGGCATCAGCCTATTATGGACGGGAGATGGCAACCCACAGCGATCCAACCCGGCGGGTCGACTTCCGCGATGTGGTCGGCGCGTTCGCCACCGGGGTGACCGTGGTCACCGCCCGCTACGGGGATTCGCGAGCCGGCATGACTCTCAACTCGTTCACGTCGGTGTCGCTCGATCCGCTGCTCGTACTGGTATCCCTGGCCCACGGCACCCGCACCCTCGAGAAGATCCGCCAGAGCGACCGCTACGCCGTCAACGTGCTGCATCGCCGCCAACGCGACGTGGCCCTGGCGTTCGCCAAACCGGGAGCGCCGTTTCCCGACGGGCACACCGTGCTCGACCCCACCGGCTTCGTGGTCGTACGCCACTCGCTGGCGATCCTCCGATGCGAGGTTTCGCACGTGTTTACGGCCGGAGATCACGACCTGGTGGTAGGTGAAGTGTTCGACTTCGAGGGGTCGGGCGGAGAGCCTCTGATCTTCCATCGGGGAGCGTTCGGAGGGCTGGACGAAGACGCTTTGGTGCCACGGGGTCGCGTGATCGGCATCGCCGGCGGCTGGTAGACACGTTCCGGGCAGCCTGAAAACAGGCTTCAACGCTCAAGATCAGGCTCGAAACAGTCGATGCAATCTCGTCTGCACAGACACCTCCTCCCGTGCGTTCTCTCCCCCGCCCTCACTTCCGCTTCGGCCTGCTCGGTACCTTCGCGCTGATCAGCGCTGTGCCGGTGCTGCTGCTGGGCCTGGTACTGGCCAATGTCCTGGGCAACCAGATCCGCGACCGCAGCATCAACTCGACTGTCCAGGGCATCGAGTTTGCCACCCAGGTCGGGATCGGCCCGGCTGTGGCCAAAGGCCCGCTCAAAGACCGTCCGCTCGGCAAAGACACCACGCAGAGGGTGGACCGGGCAGTGAAGTTCAAGGGCTCGCCGTTCGCCCGCGTGAACATCTGGTCACCGGACCAGAAACTGGTCTACTCCAGTGACCATAAGCTGATCGGCACGGACATCGAGCCCTCCGACGAGCTGGTCGAGACGCTCGACGAAAACGAGCCGACCACCGAGATCCTGCGCGCCTCGCAGCCGCTCAAGACCGAGGAGGACAACCGCGACATCCTCAAGACGCACGGCGACCTGCTCGAGGTGTACGTCCCCTTCAAAGCAGACGCGTCGCACAAGCCACGAGGCGCGTTCGAGGTCTATCTCCCCTACACGCCCATCGCCCAGACCATCCGGGCCGACACCAACCGCCTCTATCTGATCCTGATCGTCGGCCTGTCGCTGCTGTATGCGATCGTGTTTCGGGTGGTCGCGCGGGCGTCGCGCAAGCTGCGCACGCACGGCAAGGAGATGAGCGCGCACCTGGAGCGCACCAAGTACGAGTCCGAGCACGACCCGCTCACCCACCTGCCCAACCGCACCCTCTTTCGCAGCCGCGCGGTGGACGCGATCGTGGCCGCCCGCCGCACCGGCGAGCAGGCCGCCCTGCTGCTGATCGACCTCGATCGGTTCAAGGAGATCAACGACACGCTCGGCCACCACTCCGGCGACCTGCTGCTCCAGGCGATCGGACCGCGGCTGGAGAAGATCCTGCACCCGTCCGATCTGCTCGCCCGCTTCGGCGGCGACGAGTTCGGAATCCTGCTGCCCCAGATCCCCGACGCCGAGACGGCGCTGGTGGTGGCCCGCAGCGCACACAAGATGCTGGAGCAGCCGTTCGCCATCCAGGGCCTGACGCTGGATGTGGAGGCCTCGATCGGGATCGCGCTGTTCCCCGACCACGCCCAGGACTTCGAGGAGCTGATGCAGCACGCCGATGTGGCCATGTACCTGGCCAAGGGCAAGCGCACCGGCTATGAGGTGTACCAGCCCAGCGACGACGACGCTGACGCCGGCCGGCTCAAGCTCGCCGGTGACCTGCGCGACGCGGTCGACCGCCACGAGCTGGTGCTGCACTACCAGCCGAAGGTCAACCTGCGCTCAGGGCGCGTGATCGGAGCGGAGGCGCTGATGCGCTGGCACCACCCCGGTCAGGGCCTGCTGATGCCCGACCGGTTCATCCCCTTGGCCGAACGCAGCGGACTGATCCGATCGCTGACGGTATTCGCGATCGAGACGGCGGTGCGGGAGTGCCGTCGCTGGATCGACGCCGGCGCGGCCCTGACCGTCTCGGTCAACCTCTCCACCCGCGACCTGATCGATATCCAGCTGCCCGAGGACGTCGACAAGCTGCTGAAGCAGTGGCGGGTGCCGGCGAGCAGCTTGGAGCTCGAGATCACCGAGAGCGTGCTGATGGCAGATCCCACTCGCGCGCGCGAGGTGGTGTCGCGGCTGGGCGCGCTGGGCGTGAAGGTCTCGATCGACGACTTCGGGTCGGGCTACTCGTCGCTGGGGTATCTCAACCGGCTGGCCGTGAACGACCTCAAGATCGACAAGTCATTCGTGCTCAACATGATCGAGGACGCCGGCGACGCGGTGATCGTGCAGTCGACGATCGATCTGGCCCACAACCTCGGGCTCGAGGTGGTGGCCGAGGGCGTCGAGACCCAGCAGGCCTATGACCGCCTGCGATCGATGGGCTGCGACACCGCCCAGGGCTACTTCATCAGCCGCCCGATGCCGGGTGCCGAGCTGGTCGACTGGGTCGGCGCCCGCAGCAACGGCCGCCTCCGCGCCGCCTAGCTTGATGAATAACGGTGCCTGGCACCGATTATTCATCCGCTGGCTGCTCAGGTTGGTGAATAACTGGTGCCTGGCACCGATTATTCACGGTCCCTCGCCGGCGACCCAGAGGAGGCAGGGGGCGCGTTTGCGAACGCGCCGGGAGATGCGCGCGAACAGGCGTGGGCGGAACCTCGAACGGTCGGGACCCAGCACCAGCAGGCCCGCCTGATACTCCCCCGCCAGGTCCAGCAAGGCATCGACCGGCTTGCGCCGAAGGTACCCGCAGGTGCTCCACCTCGAGCCCGAGGCCCGCCATCTGCGCCACCAGCTCCCGGATCTGCGCGCGATCCTCGTCCAGCTCCAGCTCGGCGTAGCGCATGGTCAGCGCCTGCGGCCACCACGGCCGCTCGACGGCGTCGACCACGATCAACCTGGCGTTGGTCTCCAGCGCCGCCTGGGCTGCCACCCGCACCGCCTCGGGATCGAACGGCACTGCCAGCGTGGCCAGGATCACCACGCTACTTCGTGAGTGGCTCCCCCGTTCCTCGACCGGCGGTTCGACGGTGGTCGAATCGCGAACGTTCACGCCGCCTATCTTCGCCGATGGACGGCCGTACGGCAAGGATCTCGCCGACACAACCGGCTGGGGGCGGGCCGTCGGCCCGCCCCCACAAGGTTCCTCAGCTCAGTGCTGGTCGGTCGCGACGCCGGCCGGGGGTACGTCATCCGGCATCGTCGGCGCCCACAGACGGAGTGCCAGCTTCTGCTTGTCCTGGAACACGACCCTGATGATGTACAGCACCGCAGCGATGCAGAGCACGCCGATGCCCTCGAACACGATCGTCTTACTCGTGTTGCCGTAGGCCAGGCCCGAGTTCCAACCACCCCAGACCAGCAGCAGCAGGTCGAACGCCGCCAGGGCGCCGGCGATCGGAAGCCACATCGAGTTGACCTTGATCGGCCGTGGCCAGTTGGGACGATCCCTGCGCAGCAGCAGGAAGCCCGACATGGCAAACACGTGGCAGGTCACGTACCCGAGGTTGGAGAAGATCAGGATCTTGATCGCCCCCGACACGTCGTATGCGTACGTGAAGAGCAGCGCGATGTTCAGCAACGCGTCGAGCGTCATCGCATTTGCCGGCACATGTCTCCCGTTGAGTTTCCCGAACCACTTGATGGTCATGCCGTCCTGGGCGATCCCGTACAGCGCTCGGGAACCGTCCGCTGTGGCAGTGTTCATGGCCAGCACGATTCCCGCGCACAGCGAGAACACCGCGATGCTGGTGAGGATGCTGCCGAGCAGTATGTGCAACGTGTCAGGCATGAACGTGTAGATGTTGCTGACGTCGATGTTCTGGTCACCAAACGTCCCCATCGCACCCATCGGCAGCAGGCCGTAGGTGATCACGCCGAAGATGGCCGCAACCCGCAGCGCCTTGGGCGTGTCCTTGGCGGTGTCGTGGTACTCAGGCGCGAAGGTCGCACAACACTCCATCCCGTACGACGACCAGCACATCGTGTACAGCCACACGATGATCAGCGTGAAGCTGGCTCACCCCCAGCGAGCCTGCGGTGGCGCTGATGTTGTTGTGCAGGTTCGCGCTGTCCCACTTGCCGTCGATATAGGGCAGGAACATCATCGACCGCAAGCGGAATCATCAGCAGCGCGCCGGTGACGTACCCGACCCAAACGGCCGGGCGCATCCCCAGCACGTTGAACACCCAGATGACAATGATGATCAACGTGGTCAGCGCGATCGGGAAGCTGAAGTAGATCGTCTGACCCAGGATCTGCCAGCTGTGATTCCAGCTGGTCGACGTCGCCGAGGACGGGTACCACTCGTTCTGTACCAAGAACCCGACGACCACGCCGGTCGCCGAGAGCACCACCGACCAGCCGATCCAATACCCGAAGGCCGAAATCGGCCCCACGAACGAGAAGTACTTCTTCCACGCTTCGTGGGCGTAGATCGCAATGCCACCGGAAAGCTTCGGGAACATCGCCGCGGTCTCGGAGTAGATGTAGTTATGACCGGCACCGAGAACCACTGACACAGTCCACAGAATGACGGCTCCCCAACCGCCCAGGCTGAGCACCGACGCGCCCAGGGCGGTGATCAGGAAGCTCGGGTTCGCGAGTGCGACCACAAACCCGTCGAACCAGCTGATCGATTTGAGGAGTTCTCGTTCCTCGACTGCAACGGTCGCCATGGAACCTCCTGGAAACTAGGACAAGGAAAAATGCAGGATCTGAGAATCAAACAGGATCGTGAGGGGGCGGTCAAGACTTCGCGCCAACCGATTTGCAGGCACACTTGCGGTGCCGCCGTGACTTGAGGAAGATACGCAGGTGAAACTCCCTCTCCCCACGCGTTTGCAGCCCCGCGGCTAACTCTGCGCTGCGAGTGCGGCGCCGAAGGACTGGTGGGCTACGGCGACCAGTGGACGTGCCCAAACTGCGGCCGGAACTACGACACGTCGCACATCCCCAGCTGAGCGACTACGAGCCGCATCCTCAGCCTCAATCGCCGATACACGATCGTCGCGGTGGCAATGGTGGCCGTGCTCGCCGTGCTCGTGTTGGTGATGGCGCTCACAGGGCAGATCGTCACGATCTTCGCCGGACTTGGCGCTCGACCCTGCTCGGCTGGTTTCTCTTCATCAAGCCGTCATCCACCGGCGCCACAAGCATGCCGTGAGCGCGATGACCGTGCACCTGGGACATCGAGGCCGAACCCGCGGGCAAGATCCGCAAGCGGGCGTTGTGCCTGACGTGGATCGCCGGCGAAGGCCCCTGAAAGCTGGTGGTGAATAACGGTGCCTGGCACCGTTATTCAGGCCGCGCGCTGCCCCAGGCCGAGGTTTTGCAGCAGCGCCTCGACCGAGGCGATGCGGGGCATGAACAGGAACGAGAACTGCGCGTCGGTGGCATCGATCGTCATCACCGAGCGCATCATCACCACCGGGTCTCCCGGATCGACGCCGGCCAGGCAGCGCTCGACCAGCGAGCCCAGCACATCGACGTCCACCACCGGCGGCTCGGGATCGAGCGTCATGCCGGTCATCTCGACGATCGCGTTCAGGTAGGAGCTGGCGAGGATGTTGCCGACCTCGCCCAGCGCAGAGCGGCCCACCTCGTCGTCGATGTCCGTACCGAGCAGCCGCAGACGCTCGCCGCCGGATCCTTCGGGAACATCAGCAGCACCCGGCCGGCGTCGCCGCCGCACTGCCGGTCTCGACCACCGCCGAGGCGGCGGCCGACGAGCCGATCTTGTCGGCGGCCTCGGCCACCGTCACCAGCGCCGCGTCGGGATAGCTGATCTCGACGGGGCGGCCCAGCAGCTCCGACAGCGCGGTGGCGGCATTCCCCGAACCGATGTTGGCGACCTCGAACAGCGCGCTTCGCTGCATCTCGGTGAACCCGAACGCGTCGCCGGTCGAGCGGCGCCCAGGCGCCCGCGACCACGCCCGGCTCGATCACCGGCACGACCTCACCGCCGTCGATGACCACGATCCCGGCCACATACGGGCCCTGGGCGACCGCCGGCACATCGACCCGCTCCAGCCACATCTGGCCGACCAGCTCGTCCACCGCGAACGCCCGGCGGCGGCCGCCGGCCCACACGATCACCGCCGACCGGCGATCGGCGTGCTGCCGACACCCAGCACATCGGCGATGTCGACCACCTCCAGCGCCGAGTCGCGGAACATGACCATCGGCACGCCGCCGACCTGATGCACGCTGCGGCCCGTCAGCTCGAGCGTCTGGTCGACGTTGTCGATCGGCAACGCCCACAGCATGCCCCGCGCCTTGACGACGAGAACGTGGACGGGTTCGGACATGCAAAGACTCCTTGATCGGCGAGGGCTTCGCCGAGTAATCGGCCTTCGCCCTCGCCGATCAAGAACCGGGCTAGCCGGCGTTTGCCTCCGCCAGCAGCTTTTCGGCCAGCTCCCGCTTCTCGTCAGAGGTCATCTTCTTGAGCTCATTGGAGAGGGCGCGCTGGTTGATGACGACGTTCCAGTAGTCGAGCGACTCCATTCCCAGGAGGGCGGTCTTGCCGACGAACTGGCGCAGCACCTCGTTGGTCGGCCCCATCACCCAGCCGGCCTTGCCGTCGCGCAGGTAGCGCTCGAGCTGCAGCGGCTCCTTCTTGTACGCAGTGCCGCCGCAGCAGTGCAGCATCTTGTCGACCACGTGGGCGACGTTCTTGGCGGCGGTGAACTTGATCTGCCAGCACCACGGCAGGTAGTTGCCGCGGGCCAGCTCGTTGGTGATCTTGGCCTGCGCGCCGTCGGTCACCAGGTCGAGGGCATGGGCCACGCCGAACGTCATCAGGCGGGAGGCGTTGGTGTCCATGATCCCCTCGCCGACCGCGTCCTGGATGGTCGGGTAGTCGCACACGCGCAGGCCCACGTCCTTGTGGGTCTTGCGGGTGGTGTGCCGAATGGCGATATCGATCGCCCCCAGGGCGATCCCGTTCCAGGTGCCGGATGACCCGATCAGGAAGTTGGGGTCGACCGACTCGTCGTTGGAGAAGGCGCCGTCGCCGATCTCACCGACCAGCTGCTCGTCGGGCACGAACTTCCAGTCGAGCAGAAGCGTGCCGGACTGGTTGCCGCGCAGACCCATGGCATCCCACTCCTCCGGCTTGGCCTCGATCTCGCTCTTGTCGACGACGAACACCGACAGGTTCGAGTAGTCGCCGTTGTACTCCGGCGATGTGGTCTGAAGCACATAGAAGTCGGCGAATCCGGCGGACGTCGTCCACGACGCCTTCTTCAGCACCTCATAGCCGCCGTCGACGCTGCGCGCGCCGGAGGCGATCGGGTACCAGAAGTGCGAGCCGGTCTCGGGGTCGGAGTACGACAGGGTGCCGATCAGGCCCTCGCGCACCTTCGACAGGTAGTTCTCGACCAGGTAGTCGGTGGCGCGCAGCTTCAGCGTCTCCACCGCACCGATATGCATGACGTAACACATCGCGGCCGAGGCGTCGCCGTAGCGGGCGATCGTCTCGGTCACGTTTGCGTACATCACGTGGTTCTGACCGAGGCCGCCCCATTCCTTGGGCAGCATCAGGCCGAGAAACCCGTCGGGTCCAAGCGCCTCGAGGCTCTTGCGCGGGAAGGTCAGCGTGCGGTCGTTCTCCGCCGCCAGCGGCCGAATGGTCTCTTCGCAGATCTCCTTCAACCGCTCCAGCAGCTTGAGCTGCTCGTCATCCAGATACCAATCGGGCTGGAACATGGGGTCCAGCCCGTTCATCGCGGACTCGGCGACCGTTGCCATCCGGGTCTCCCTTCGTCGTCAATAGGCAGCGATATCCTACTGGTCCCGCGACGTCTCAGTCTATGGTGGTTACTCCACCTGATGGCGAGATCGTCCATGCCGGGGTGGACATGAAAGCCTGCAACGAGCGCCAAGAAGGTCGCCGCGGCGGGCGACCGGCTCCCAGCGGTACCATCTGGATGTGTCCGTTTCGCACACATCCGCCGATGCCGCGGAGGCGCCCGCGCCGATCGCGCCACAACGCGGCGTCGACAGCCGCTATCTCCACCAGATCATCAACACGGTGTCGTCGACGCTCGACCTCGACCGGGTGCTGCGCGCGATCGTCGAGGTGATCTCCGACGCGATCGACTGCCACGCCTGCTTCATCTACTTCGTCGACCCCGACGACGGCTCGCTCACGCTGCGGTCGGTGTCCGACCCCTACGGCGGCCTGGTCGGCAGGCTCCGGTTCGAGCACGGCGAGGGCCTGGCCGGATGGGTTGCGGCACAACAACCAGCCGGTATTTCTCGGCGACAACGCGCTGGCCGATCCGCGCGTGAAGATCGTGCCCGAAGCCGAGGAGGAGGACTACCAGTCTCTGGTCGCGGTGCCGCTGAACGACAAGTCGGGAACCGTCATCGGCGTGATCGCGCTGCACGCCGAGGCTCCCCGCGAGTTCACCCAGGCCGACTCGGACTTTCTCGATGCACTCGGCCACCCTGGTGGCCGGCGCGATCGAAAACGCGCGGCTGTATCAGGACACCCGCCGCCGGCTGGCGCTGGTGGAGGGCCTGGCCGACCTGGCCCGGGCGGTGGCCGACGCCGCCCGGCTGGACGACCTGCTGCCGGCCGTGGCCAAGCGGGCGCACCGGCTGCTGACGGTCGACGCCTGCCAGCTGTATGTGGTCGACCCGGCCGGCGGCAGCGCAGCTTCTGTGCAGCGCCTGGCCGCCCGAGGCGGGCCCCCCGACGCCGATCACCGCTCAGGAGATGGGGGTCGAGATCGCCCGCCGCACCGCCGGCAGCGGGCGTCTGGCCGCTCGCCTGTGGGATCGTGACACGCAAGGGTCGGCAGCGGTGCTGTCGCTGGTGGCCGCCGATGAGCTGGTGGGATTCCTCGCGCTGCGGATTCCCGAGGGCCGCCGGATGGACGCCGAGGAGCGCGAGATCGCCGCCTCGATCGCCGGGCAAACGGCCGTCGCCATCAAGAAGGTCGAGCTGATCGACCGGCTCACGGAGCGAAACGCGATCAAGGATCTGCTCGAGGATCTGGCGCACGCCACCGCCACCCCGGAGGAGCTCGGCGCCCGCGCCCGGGCACTGGGCACGCGATCTCGACCGGCCGCATCTGGTGATGCAGGCCGTGCCCCGTCCGGGGACGGCGTCACGGACGTGGGACGAAGTCGCAACGGCGCTTGGAGAGCACCGCCACCCGGTCGTTCCCTGGCTCGCTGTTCGACCGCCGCGACGCCGCTCTGCGCGGGCTGATCCGGCTCGACACCGGCGGTGAGAAGGCCGCCGTGGCGAAGCTGCGCGAGCTGCACGCCACCCTCAACGCCCGACACCCACTGGCGATCGGGCTGTCGCAACGATGCGAGGGGGCGGCGAGCTTCCGCACCGGGTTCGAGGAGGCCGAGCAGGCCGTCGCCGCGGCAGCCATCGTCAGTCCCGAGCCGAGCGTGGTCGGCTTCGACGACCTGGGTGCCTACAAGTACCTGCTGCGGGTGGGCCAGGACGGCCGGGTGCGCGACCCGCGCGGGGACGCGCTGAAGGTGCTGGTCGAGTACGACCGGCGCCACCGCTCGCAGCTTCTGTCGACGCTGGAGGAGTACCTCAAGCGCCGCGGGAACATCGCCGCGGCTGCGCAAACGTTGTACGTGCACCCCAACACCCTGCGGCAGCGCCTGCGCCGAATCCAGGATCTCACCGGGCTGGACGTCGCCAACGAAGATTGGCTCATGATCGAGATCGAGCTGAAGCTGCTGCGGCTCGAGCACACGCTGGGCCGCCCGAGCTAGCCGGTGGAGGACCGCACACATGGGTGCAATGAATTGTTCTCCCCCTGGCACTGACCGCAGGGGCCTATCTGCCTTAGGATCTGAGCTGGTCCCGGGAAAGGATGCCGCTGTGCGCCGTGTGTGTGGGTTTCTCTACAAGCGAATCAGGCCACACGTGCCACAACCGCTCATGCTGACCCGAATCGTCTGAACCTGAAGGGATCTGCTGACCCGCGATGAGTTTTCTTTTAGCTTGCCCCAACTGCGGCCGCCGGCCGGTCGACGAGTTCTCCTACGGAGGCGAAATCACCTTCCGGCCGGACTCCTCTGAAGACGAGCACGCGCTCTTCAGCTACCTGTACTTCCGCCGCAACACCGCCGGCGAGCAGACCGAGTGGTGGTTTCACTCCTCCGGGTGCCGTGAGTGGTTCCAGGCGCGCCGCATCACCACCGACAACACGGTGATCGAGACCGCCAAGCCGGGAGCGCTCAGTGCCTAACCCTCGCTTGCTGGAACACAACGGCGAGCTGATCGACCGCTCGCGCGAGATCGCATTCTCGTGGCAGGGCGAGCCGTACACCGGCTATGCGGGCGACACGGTCGCCTCGGCGCTGTACGCCGCCGGCGTGCGGGTGTTCTCCCGCTCGTTCAAGTACCACCGCCCGCGCGGCCTTCTGTGCTGCAGCGGCCAGTGCCCCAACTGCCTGGTGGAGGTGGATGGGGTGCCCACGGTGCGGGCCTGCATGACGCCGATCCGGGGCGGGATGCAGGTGCAGCACATCAACGCCTGGCCCTCGCTGGAGCGAGACGCGCTGCACGCTCTGACCAAGGTCACCCCGGGCTTCGGCATGCAGGTCGGCTTCTACTACAAGACCTTCATCCGGCCACGGTGGGCGTGGAAGTACTACGAGAAGTTTCTCCGCACCGCCGCCGGCCTGGGTAAGCTCGACCCCGAGCATCGCCGCACCCGCCGGTTCGAGAAGGTGCATCGGCACGTGGACGTACTCGTGATCGGCGGAGGCCCGGCCGGCCTCGAAGCCGCCATCGCCGCCGCCGGCGAAGGCCGCGACGTGGCGCTGGTGGACGAGGGCCTGGCTCTGGGCGGGCACCTCGCCTACTCCGGCCACAAGGCCGCCACGGCTGCTCAGGAACTGGCCGATCGCGCCCGCGATCTGGGCGTCCACATCCTCCAGCCGGCCTACGCCGGAGGCATGTACGAGGGCAACCTCGTGCCCGTCTACCAGGGCGACACGATGCACCGCTTCCGCGCCGAGCAGGTGGTGCTTGCCAGCGGCACTCATCGAGCAGCCGCTGGTGTTCGCGGGCAACGATCGGCCCGGCGTGATGCTGGGAAGCGCCGCCCGCCGCCTGGTGAACCAGTTTCGGATCCCGCCCGGCGAACAGGCCGTGGTGGTGTGTGCCGACGATGCCGGCATCGAGGCCGCGCTGGATCTGGCCCACGCCGGGATGGTCGTCTCGGCGGTGGCGGATACCCGCGAGGGCGCGCGCGACGAGCGCCTCGCCCAGGCCGGTATCGAGCATCTCACCGGCTTTGCGCCGGTGCGCACCAAGGGTCGCAAGTCGGTCACCGGCGTCGAGGTGGCACGCGGCTCGGAGCGGCGCAGCCTGAGCGGCGATGTGGTGCTGATGTCCGGCGGCCAGGTCGGCCAGCTGGGCTTCCTCACCCAGGCCGGCGGCAGTATCCGCTACGACCGCGAGAAGCGGGTGTACGTCCCCGACCACGTCCCCGATGGCGTGCGCGTGGCGGTCGAGCCGGTGGGCTCGAGCGAGGCCATCCCGGCCAAGTGCGCAGACGCCTCGGGCAAGCAGTTCGTGTGTTACTGCGAGGACGTCACCACCAAGGACGTGCACCAGTCGATCGAGGAAGGTTTCGCGTCGCTGGAGCTCAGCAAGCGCTACACCACCGTCACCATGGGCCCCTGTCAGGGACGCATGTGCCACCGCAACTCGGGCCTGCTGATCGCCTCCGAGCTGGGGATCGATCCCGACGGCCAGCAGGCCGGGGTGACCACCGCCCGCCCGCCGCATCACCCGACTAGCTTCTCGCTGCTGGCCGGGCGCGGATATGAGCCGGTCAAGCGCACCACCATGCACCACTGGCACGAGGAGCACGGCGGCCGGATGCTGTGGGCCGGCGACTGGAAGCGGCCCTACGACTACGGCTCACCGGACGACGAGACCGCGGCGGTGCACGACTCGCTCGGCCTGATCGACGTATCCACGCTGGGTAAGCTGATCGTGCGCGGCCCGGACGCCGCCGAGTTCCTGGAGCGGCTCTACCCCAACCGGTTCGGCGACATGAAGCTGGCTCGGGTGCGATACGCGGTGGTCTGCGGCGACGACGGCTCGATCATCGACGACGGCACCGTCGCCCGCCTGTCGGAGACCGAGTACTACGTCACCACCACCTCGTCGGGAGCCGGCGGGATGGAGCAGTGGTTCACATGGTGGAACGCCGTGTGGAACATGGACGTGCAGGTGATCAACGTCACCAGCGCGATCGCTGCGGTCAACGTGGCCGGGCCGAACGCCCGCACCGCGCTGAGCAAGCTGACCCAGTTCGACCTCTCCAACGAGGCCTTCCCCTACCTGGGAGCCGGCCACGCCACCATCGCCGGAGTCCCCGGCCTGGTGCTGCGGATCGGCTTCGTCGGTGAGCTCGGCTACGAGATTCACTATCCCAGCGCCGCCGGTGAGTACCTGTGGGAGCAGCTGATGGAGGCCGGCGCCGAGTTCTCGGTGAAGCCGTTCGGGCTCGAGCCTCAGCGCGTGCTGCGGCTGGAGAAGATGCACGTGATCGTCGGCCAGGACACCAACGCCGAGTCCAGCCCGCTGGAGGCGGCGATGCCCTGGATCGTGAAGCTGGACAAGGAGTCACCCTGGATCGGCCGCTACGCGCTGGAGTACTTCAAGCGCCGCGGCGACCGGTTCGCACTGATCGGATTCACCGTCGACAACGGCAAGACCCCGGTCGAAGGAACCCAGGTGATCGGGCCCAACGGCCGACCGATCGGCCGCATCACCAGCTCCCGCTTCTCCAAGCGACTGGGCAAGGCGATCGGGATCGCCTGGGTGCCGATCGACTTCGCCGAGGAGGGCAACGCGATCACCATCTCGGATCCCTCCGGGGCCAAGATCCCCGCGACCGTGACGCACAAAGCGTTCTACGACCCCGACGGAGAGAAGCTGCGCTCATGACGGTTACCGACCCCTACGCATTCCTGTCGCCGGCCGCTGTGGCCCCGTCGGGATCGCATACACCCAGCCTGCGCACTCCGATGGAGCGGGCGCACATCAACGCCGGGGCGGCACTCACCGACCACCAGGGCTGGCGGATCGCCACGTATCCGGCCGAGTCGGCCGAACTCTGGATCGCCGATCGCTCGCATCTCGGCAAGCTTGACCTGCGCGGCACCGCCGAAGAGCTGGACGCGCTCACCGGCGGACTCGAACCCGGCCACGCCCGCGACGACGGGGGCGTGTGGACTCTGCGGCTGACCGCTACCCACGGATACGTGATCTGCGGATTCGACCGGGTGGCCGAGCTGCGGGAACGGATCGGAGCGGCCGCGGATCGACATCACCTGTGCCATGGCGGCGGTCGAGATCGGCGGCGAGCAGTGGCGCGAGGTGTTCATGCGCTCGTCCGGCTCGGACGTGCGCGCGAGCCGGTTCCCCCACAACCGCTGCGTCGCCGGATCGGTGATGCGCTGCCCCGCGCTGATCCTGAATGCCGGTGACCGAGTGTTGATGCTGATCGGGTGGGAGTTCGGCGAGTACTTCTGGGAGGCCATCCTGGACGCCGGCGTCAACCTCGGCATCACTCCCATCAACCCACTCGGCAACCCGACCCAGCAGGAGGAGCAGGCATGATCGGGCTGCTCAAGAAGCACCGGTTCTTCAAGGCGCACGAGCTCAAGTCGTCCTACGACGTGATCATCATCGGCGCCGGCGCGCACGGCCTCGCCACCGCCTACTACCTGGCCAAGAACCACGGCGTCAAGAACATCGCCGTGCTGGACAAGTCGTACATGGGCGCGGGCGGATCGGGCCGCAACACCACCATCATCCGCTCCAACTACCTCACGCCCGAGGGCGCGCTGTTCTACGAGGCCAGCGTGAAGCTGTACGAGAACCTGTCCAAGGAACTCAACTTCAACACCATGTTCTCCCAGCACGGCCACCTGACGCTCGCCCACTCCGACCGCTCGGTCAACACCATGATGGAGCGGGCCGAGGTCAACCGGCTGGTGGGCGTCGACTCGCGGGTCGTGTATCCGGACGAGATCAAGGAGCTGTGCCCGCAGCTGGACACCACCGAGCATCCCACCTTCCCGATCTTGGCCGCGCTCTACCACCCGCCCGGCGGCATCATCCGCCACGACGCGGTGGTATGGGGATACGGCAAGGAGTCGGTGCGGATGGGCGCCGAGATCCACCCCTACACCGAGGTCACCGCCATCAACACGGCCGGCGGCAAGGTCACCGGGGTGGAGACCAATCGCGGCACCATCAACGCCGGCACGGTGATCTCGTGCACGGCCGGCTGGAGCAGTGGCATCTGCGACATGGTCAACATCCCGCTGCCGCTGACCACGCACATCCTCCAGGCCTGCGTGACCGAGCCGGTCAAGCCGCTGCTGGACAAGATCATCGTCTCCGGCACACTGCACATCTACATCAGCCAGTCCGACCGCGGCGAGTTCGTGATGGGCTCGGAGATCGAGCCGTACTCGGGCTACTCCACCAAGGGCACCTTCCGGTTCATCGAGGATCTGGCCATGCACATGATCGAGCTCTTGCCGATGCTCGGCGAGGCCCGCATCCTGCGCCAGTGGACGGGGCTGTGCGACGTCTCGCCCGACTACTCGCCGATCATGGGCGAGACCGAGGTGGACGGGTTCGTGGTCGATGCCGGCTGGGGCACGTACGGCTTCAAGGCCTCGCCGATCGTGGGCCACACCATCGCCGAGCTGGTCGCGTCGCAAGAAGACGCCTCAGCTGATCGAGCCGTTCAAGCTGTCGCGGTTCTACGAGGACCGGCTGGTATCAGAGCGCGGCGCCGCCGCGGTTTCACACTAGATTCGAACCAAAGGGAGCACTTCGTTGAAGTCAAGCCTCGAGATTGCGCAGGAAGCGGTCCTCCGACCGATCATGGATGTCGCCCTGGAGATGGGGCTCGAGGAAGACGAGGTCGATCTCTACGGTAAATACAAGGCCAAGATCAGCCTGAGCGCGATCGATCGACTGCAGGGCGCTCCCGACGCCAAGATCGTGTGTGTCTCGGCGATCACGCCGACCAAGGCGGGCGAGGGCAAGACGACCACGTCGGTGTCGCTCACGCAGGGCCTGGGCGCGATCGGCAAGAAGCCGGTGCTGTGCTTGCGCGAGCCGTCGCTGGGGCCGATCTTCGGCATCAAGGGCGGCGCGGCCGGCGGCGGGCTCACCCAGGTCGTGCCGATGGAGGATCTCAACCTCCACTTCACCGGCGACTTCCACGCCGTGGCCGCGGCCAACAACATGCTGGCGGCGTTCGTCGATCGCCACATCTTCTACGGCAACGAGTGCCGGATCGCGCCGCACGGCGTGTCCTGGCGGCGAGCGGTCGACATGAACGATCGCAACCTGCGAAACATCGTCACCGGTCTGGGCGGCCCGACTCACGGGATTCCGCGTGAGACCGGCTTCGACATCGTTGCCGCCTCCGAGATCATGGCGATCATGGGCATGGCCACCTCGCTGCAGGATCTGCGGCGGCGGGTGGGTGCGATCACGGTCGGCTACAACGTCGACGGCGCACCGGTCACGGCCGAGCAGATGGGCTGCGCGGGTGCGATGACGGTGCTGCTCAAGGATGCGCTCAAGCCCAACCTGATCCAGACGCTGGAGGGCCAGCCGTGCTTCATGCACATCGGCCCGTTCGGCAACATCGCCCACGGCAACAGCTCGGTGATCGCCGACCTGGCCGGCAAGAAGCTGGGTGACTACCTGATCACCGAGGCCGGCTTCGGCTCGGATCTGGGCATGGAGAAGTTCATGGACATCGTCTGCCGGGCGGGCGGGTTCGGCCCCAACGCGGTGGTGATCGTGGCGACGGCCAAGGCGCTCAAGCACCACGCCGGCATGACCGATCAAAACGCCTCGGCGGCCGACAACCTGAAGGCGATCGAGGAGGGCTCGCAAGAACCTCGAGCGCCACATCCTAAACGCCAAGGAGTTCGGCGTTCCGTGTGTGGTCGCAGCCAACCGCTTCCCCGGCGACACCGACGACGAGGTGGCGCTGGTGCAGAAGCTGGGGTTGGAGTACGGCGCCCACGCTGCGGTGCTGAACGAGGGCTTCACCAAGGGTGGAGCAGGTGCGGCCGAGATGGCCGAGGCCGTCGCCGACGCCGCCGATCAGCCCAACTCGTTCAACTTCATGTACGAGGACTCGGATCCGATCGACCAGAAGATCGAGAAGATCGCCAAGCGAATCTACCGAGCCGACGGGGTCGACTTCTTGCCGGCTGCCCGGCAGAAGATCGAGCAGTTCACCCGTGACGGGCTCACCGGCCTCTCGATCTGCATGGCCAAGACCCACCTCTCCCTGTCTGCCGACGCCGCGCTGGCAAATGCGCCCACGGGGTATCGGATTCCGGTGCGGGACATCCGGCCCTACACCGGCGCCGGGTTCCTGACGGCGCTGTGCGGCGACATCATGCAGATGCCCGGCCTGGGGGTGTCTCCGGCCGGCTTCAACGTCGACATCGATGAGAATGGAAAAACTGTCGGACTCTTCTAACAGCGACGATCCGTACCTGTCCTCGACCGTCGAGGAGTTCCTCGATTCGCTGGCCGGTCGTACCCCTGCTCCCGGTGGGGGTGGAGCGGCTGCTGTGACCTGTGCGATGGCGGCCGCGTTGGTTGAGATGGCCACGTCGTTCGGGTCGGCCCGTGGGCTGGAGCGCACCCACGAGCGCGCGCATCAGCTGCGGCTGACCGTGCAGCAGCTGGCGCACGCCGACGGCGAGGCCTACGGCGCGGTGATCGCGGCGTTGCGCTTGCCGCTGGGCGAAGATCGCCAGCACCAGCTGGATGCGGCGGTGGCGGGGGCGATCGCATCGCCGATGGCGATCCTGGAGATCGCGTCCGAGGTGGCCACCCTGGCCGCCGATGTGGCCGAGACCGGCAACCGCAATCTCGAGGGCGACGCGCTCACCGGTGCGCTGCTGGCCGAGGCCGCATCCCGCTCGGCCGCGACCCTCGCGCAACTCAACGTGACCATGCTCTCGCGCCACGCCATGATCGACGCCCACCTCGAGGATCTCCGACCCGCACTGGCCCGCGCCACCCGCGCGCGCGAGCGCGCGGTCAGCGCCTACGCGGCCATGTGAATAAAGGGTGCCAGGCACCTTTTATTCATTGGGTTCCTGGCGACACGGAGCGAAGCGGTGTGGCGCGCCCACACGGTGGGCGCAGTAGGCAACTGACAACCCCTGCGCGGCCCTATAGCGGGTGCCGCCGACGTGGTAGTAGACGACCACGTCGTCAAAGAAGTAGCGCCCGGGGCGCTTATCGGGAAACACTATGGAAAACGAGAACTCGCGTCCATCGCCAGGGATCGGGTATCCAATCGCCGGTCTTGAACCCGGTGGAAGCAGCGGCGTCCCGTTTCGAGTTGAGTGCACGCCGGGCGGATTGGGCGTCAGAAAGAACGTGCCTTTGAAGTTGGCGCCCACCAGTTCGACGCGGTCGATCACCGCGTTCTCGCCCGACTTGTTGCGGAAGGTAATCAATCCGTTCGCCGCGGGACGACCGGCGATCACCGGACCTGAAAACCAGATACGGCTGCAGTGAGAGCACGCCAGCGGCCCTCCGTCGATGACCCGACCGTGCTCGTACACAACCGCTGCCGCGATCACCCCCACCGCTAAGGCAGCAGCCGTCATCAATGCCAGGCGGCGGTTATCGATCCGATGGGTCAGGGTCTCCTTCGTTGCCAACAGATGGAGCCCGTCAACACTGCCCTGAGGCTACCCACAACCTGCGCACGTGCCAAGAAAATGTGACGCTTTTGGCACACTTATACTCCGTTGGCACGATTGCCCCAGGCGTGAAGTGCCGCAGGCAACCAATGATTCACTTGCGGTGAATAACGGTGCCTGGCACCGTTATTCACCGGTGCGTAACATCGGAGCGCCCACATCGAGCGCCGATGTAGACTCGCAGCCATGCGCGTTTTGGTGGTCGGATCTGGGGCACGCGAGCATGCGCTTGCCTGGAAACTGAGCTCGTCGCCCGAGCTCACGTCGCTGCATGCCGCGCCGGGGAATCCCGGCATCGGCACGCTGGCAGAGCTTCACGATGTGGCCGTCACCGATCTCGAAGGTTTGACGTCGCTGGCCCAGCGAATCGAGGCCGACCTGGTGGTGGTCGGACCCGAGGTGCCGCTGGTCGCCGGACTCGTCGACCGGCTCACGGCCGCGGGCATCCCGGCCTTCGGCCCGGATATGGCCGCGGCCGAGCTGGAGGGTTCCAAGGCGTTTTCGAAGCAGCTGATGTCCGACATCGGCGTGCCCACCGCGCGCTACTCGGTGTGCGACACGATGGCCGCGGTCGAGGCCGCGATCGCCGAGTCGGACGGGCAGGTGGTGATCAAGGCCGACGGGCTCGCCGCCGGCAAGGGCGTGGTCGTGTGCTCGTCGGCGCGCGAGGCCAACGCCGCCGCGCGCGCGTGCCTGGTTAACGGGCGCTTCGGCACCGCCGGCGGCCGGGTGGTGGTGGAGGAGCGAATGTGGGGGCCCGAGATCTCACTGCTGGCGCTGTGCGACGGCGAGCGGGTGCTGCCGCTGGCGCCGGCCCGCGATTTCAAGCCCGCCTACGACGGCGACGAGGGGCCCGAACACCGGCGGCATGGGCTGCATCTCGCCCCTGCCCGGATGTCGACGCGGAGTTGATCGAGCAGATCCTGGCCACCGTGCACCGGCCGGTCGTGTACGAGATGGCTCGCCGCGGAAAGCCGTTCCGGGGCTGTCTCTATGCCGGGCTGATGCTGACCGCAGACGGCCCCCGCGTGATCGAGTTCAACGCCCGCTTCGGCGATCCCGAGGCCCAGGTGATCCTGCCGCGGCTGGACGGTGATCTGCTGCCGGCGCTGCACGCCTCCGCCACCGGCTCGCTCGAGCACACCACCTTGGCGGCCGCCGACAACGCCTGCGTGACGGTCGTGATGGCAGCCCGCGGATATCCCGACGCGCCCGAGGCGGGGGCCGTGATCGAGGGCATCGACGACGCCGAAGCGATCGAGGGCGTGCAGGTATTCCACGCCGGCACCGCGATCCGCGACGGCGCCCTGGTCGCGGCCGGCGGCCGGGTTTTGAACGTGACCGCGCTCGCACCCGATCTCGCCGCCGCCCGCGAACGCGCATACGCAGCGGTAGATCGGATCACGATCGCGGGATCTCACCATCGAAGCGACATAGGAGCCGAAGCAGTGGCAAAGGAACACAATCATGTCTGATCCCGCACCAATGGCCGAGGTCAAGCACCTCTGGGATCAGCTCGAAGGAGACGGACCGCAGGTGGGCATCCTGATGGGCTCGGAGTCGGACAAGGAGGTGATGCAGAAGGCGGCCGATGAGCTGCTGGAGCGCGGCATCACCTTCGAGATGAACGTGCTCTCCGCCCACCGCGACCCTCACGGGGTGGCCGACTACGCCACCGGCGCGGCGCTTCGCGGGATGCGGGTGCTGATCGCCGGGGCCGGCAAAGCAGCGGCGCTTCCGGGAGTGGTCGCGGCCTACAGCGACCTGCCCGTGATCGGCGTGCCGATCAAGACGTCAGATCTGGGCGGCATGGACTCGCTGCTTTCGATCGTGCAGATGCCGCCCGGCGTGCCGGTGGCATGCATGGCGATCAACGGCGCCCGCAACGCCGCCATCTTCGCCGCCAAGATCATCGCCCAGGGAGCGCAGCCACCTCCCAGCGAATAGCGGTGAATAACGGTGCCTGGCACCGTTATTCACCGGGAGGCTCCGGGGGGTGCGGTTGATAAACTTC
Source organism: uncultured Actinomycetes bacterium (assembly GCA_963723785.1). Taxonomy (GTDB): domain Bacteria; phylum Actinomycetota; class Thermoleophilia; order Gaiellales; family JAICJC01; genus CAVPTL01. Next base: position 241,349 of record CAVRSB010000003.1, read on the forward strand.
GTCACGTTCCGTTGACCTCGTCGAAAGGCAGCGACGCCGGCTTGATCTCGCGCTACACCCGCCCCGCAATGGGTGCCGTCTGGTCGGACGAGCGCAAATTCCAGCGGTGGCTGGATGTCGAGATCGCAGCGATGGCCGCCTGGGCCGAGTTGGACGTCGTTCCGCAGGCGGCCGTGGACGCTGTCCGCGAACGCGCTCGCATCGATGTCGCCCGCATCCGCGAGATCGAGGATCGCACCCATCACGACGTGCTGGCCTTCACCGAGTCGGTGGCCGAGCAGGTGGGCGACCCCGAGCACTCACGCTGGTTTCACTACGGGCTGACCTCATCGGACGTCGGTGACACCGCCCTGGCGCTGCAGCTGCGCGACGCCGGCGAGCTGATCGTGGCGGCCATCACCGAGGTGGAGCAGGTGGCGCTGAGGCGGGCCGAGGAGTACCGCCACACGCCGATGATCGGGCGCACCCACGGCGTGCATGCCGAGCCCACCACCTTCGGCCTCAAGCTGCTCGGCTGGGTGACCGAGCTGCGCCGCCAGCGCGAGCGCCTGCAAACCGCGTTCGACGGGGTGGCGGTGGGCAAGCTCTCCGGCGCGGTGGGTGCGTACGCGAACACCGATCCGCGAGTCGAGGAGATCGCGCTCGAGGCCCTCGGCCTGCAACGCGAGGACGTCGCCACCCAGGTGATTCCGCGCGACCGCCACGCCGCGCTGCTGGCGGCGATCGCCGGCGCCGGCGCCAGCCTGGAGCGATACGCCCTGGAGGTGCGCCACCTGCAGCGCACCGAGGTGCGCGAGGCCCGCGAGCCGTTCGCCAAAGGCCAGAAAGGCTCCTCGGCGATGCCCCACAAGCAGAACCCGATCGTGTGCGAGCGGATCTGCGGCCTGGCCCGCGTGCTGCGCGGAAACGCCATCGTGGGATTCGAGGACATCGCGCTGTGGCACGAGCGCGACATCTCCCACTCCTCGGCCGAGCGAGTGGTGCTGCCCGACTCCACCATCGCGCTGGACTACATGCTGGAGAAGAGCCGGTGGCTGATCGACGGGCTGGTGGTGTTCCCCGATCGCATGCTCAAGAACCTGGAGGACTCCCACGGCCTGGTGTTCTCAGGCCGGGTGCTGCTGCAGCTGGTCGAGTCGGGTCTGTCGCGCGAGGCGGCCTACGAGATCGTCCAGCGAAACGCTCTGGCGGCATGGGACAACGGCTCGCAGCTGCGCGATCTGCTGGAAGCCGACCCCGACGCGGTGGCCGCGCTCGGCCCCGCGGCGCTCGATGCCGCATTTGACCTGGACTCGTTCCTGCGCCACGTGGACGAGATCTTCAACCGCACGCTCATGACGCTCGAGGTGACTCATGTCTGAACAAGAACACGCTCGCCGGCCTGCACGAGATGTCCGGCAAGGTACGCGAGATGTACGGCTTCGGCGACCAGATCCTGATGGTCGCGTCCGACCGCATCTCCGCATTCGACGTCGTCCTGCCCACGCCGATCCCGCACAAGGGCCGGGTGCTCACGGGCATGTCGCTGTTCTGGTTCGAGCACTTCAAGGACGTCGCCCGAAACCACCTGATCTCCGCGGAGCCCAAAAACTTCCCGATCCAGGCCCAGAACGACCCCGACCTGGCCGGCCGTTCGATGGTGGTGCAGCGGCTGACGATGCTGCCGATCGAATGCGTCGTGCGCGGCTACCTGGTCGGCTCGGGCTGGAAGGACTATCAGGCCACCGGCACCGTGTGCGGACACGCGCTTCCCGCCGGGATGCAGGAGGCCGAGAAGCTGCCCAAGCCGATCTTCACCCCCGCCACCAAGGCCACCGACGGGCACGACATCAACATCGACAAGGCCGCCGGCAAGATCCTGGTGGGCGATGACCGCTTCGACGAGCTCGAGCGGATCTCGATCGAGTTGTACGAGGCGGCCTCTGAGTACGCCGCCGACCCGGGGCATCATCATCGCCGACACCAAGTTCGAGTTCGGCCTCGACAACACCAACCAGGTGGTGCTGGGCGACGAGGTACTCACGCCCGACTCGTCACGCTTCTGGCCGGCCGACACCTACAAGCCCGGCAGCTCCCCGCAGTCGTTCGACAAGCAGTACGTGCGCGAACTGGCTGGAGACGCTCGACTGGGACAAGCAGCCGCCCGGCCCCGAGGTACCCGCCGACGTGGTCGCCGGCACCCAGAAGCGCTACATCGAGGCCTACGAAGTGGTCACCGGCGGATCGTTCGACGCATACCTGACCAGCATGGGAGTGGCGCCGTGAAGATCACCGTCACCGTGCGACCCCGCGACGGCATCCTCGACCCCCAGGGCGAGACGCTGCGGCGGTCGCTGGCGGGGCTGGGCTACGCCGCCTCCGCGGTGCACGCCGGCAAGGTGTTCGATCTCGAGCTCGACGTGGACGACCCGGCCGAGGCCCACCGCCTGGCCGAGGAGATCGCCGACCGGCTGCTGGCCAACCCGCTGATCGAGCAGTACGAGATCGAGTCACCGGCGGAGGCTCCGGCGTGAGCGAGACGGTCGGCATCGTCACCTTCCCCGGCGCCTGCGACGACCGCGACGCGGCTCATGCGGTGGAGCTGATGGGTGGCGAGCCGGTGGTGTTGTGGCACGCCGACGACGACCTCAAGGGCGTCGACGCGGTGCTGATCCCGGGTGGCTTCTCCTACGGCGACCACCTGCGGCCCGGCGCGATCGCGGCACTGTCGCCGGTGATGGCGGCCGTCGGCCGGCACGCCGGTGCGGGCGGTAGGGTGCTGGGGATCTGCAACGGCTTCCAGGTGCTGACCGAGGCTCACCTCCTTCCCGGAGCCCTGCGACCCAACTCGACACTGCAGTTTCGTTGCCACGACGCGGTGTTACGCGTCGAGCACGCGTCACCATGGCTGCCCGGGTGCGCCAAGGGCGACATCCTGACGATCCCGATGAAGCATCACGACGGCTGCTTCTTCGCCTCTCCCGAAGAGGTGCGCAGGCTGGAGGACGGCGGCCAGGTGCTGGTGCGCTACGAGCCAAATCCCAACGGATCGGTCGACAGCATCGCGGGGGTCACCAACGCCGCAGGCAACGTGGCCGGCTTGATGCCCCACCCCGAGCACGCCGTCGACGAGCTGCTGGGCTCGACCGACGGCCGGGTGCTGTTGGCAGGGCTGATGGGACGGTCGCACACCGATCCCGCAATCGCGGCATCACGCGAGGCGCTGCCCGCCGCATGAACGCCGTCACGCCACAGCCGCTGCATCGCAGCCTCGGTCTCACCGACGCCGAGCTGGAGCAGCATCCAGGAGCTGCTGGGACGCGATCCCAACGACTTCGAGCTGGCCGTGTTCTCGCTGCTGTGGAGCGAGCACTGCGGCTACAAGCACTCGCGGCTGCTGCTGAAGCGACTGCCCAGCGCCGGCGCAGCGGTGTTGCAAGGCCCGGGCGAGAACGCCGGCGTGATCGCCGCCGGAGACGGCTTGGGGGTGGCGCTGAAGGTCGAGAGCCACAACCATCCCTCGGCCGTGGAGCCGTTCCAGGGCGCCGCCACCGGCGTGGGCGGCATCCTCCGCGACATCTTCGCGATGGGTGCCCGGCCGATCGCGATTCTCGATTCGCTTCGGTTCGGCGAGCTGGAAGCCGACGGTCAGAAGGGGCTGTTTCGAGGGAGTGGTCGAAGGCGTCGGCCACTACGGCAACTGCGTCGGCGTGGCCAACGTCGGCGGCGAGGTCGTGTTCGAGCAGGCCTACCACCACAACTGCCTGGTGAACGCGATGTGCGTGGGGGTGCTGCCGGTCGAGCGGATCCAGTCCGCCGCCGCGGCCGGGTCAGGCAACCTGGTGGTGCTGTACGGCGCCCGCACCGGCCGCGACGGGATCGGCGGGGCCAGCGTGCTCGCATCCCAAGGATTTGACGAGGGCTCGGGCGCGAAGCGGCCGTCGGTGCAGATCGGCGACCCGTTCACCGGCAAGAAGCTGATCGAGTGCACACTGGCGTTGCTGGACGCCGGGCTGGTGGTGTCGCTGCAGGATCTGGGTGCGGCCGGGCTGGCCTCGTCCACGGCCGAGATGGCGTCGTCCGGTGGGGTGGGCCTGGACGTCGACCTCAGCCGGGTGCCGCTGCGCGAAGCGGGTATGGAGCCGTTCGAGATCATGATCTCGGAGTCGCAGGAGCGGATGGCGGCGATCGTCACCCCCGAGCGCTGGCCCGAGGTGGAAGCGCTGTGCGCCCACTGGGACATCGACGCCACCGTGATCGGCGAGGTCACCGATCGCGGCCGGCTGCGAGCCTTCCACGACGGCACCGAGGTCGGCGACATCCCCGTGTCCGCGCTGGTCGAGGACTGTCCCCGCTACCCGCTCTCGCCCGAGCGGCCGGCGCGGCTGCGCGACCGGCCGGTCGATCCACCGGCCCCGCCGGCGGACGCCACCGCAACGCTGCGGACACTGCTCGGCCTCACCCAACATCGCCAGCCGCCGCTGGATCACGCGGCAGTACGACCAACTGGTGGGTTCGGGCACCGTCATCCGACCCGGAGGCGACGCGGGCGTGGTGCGGCTGACGCCGTCGCAGCGCGCGATCGCGATCGCACTCGACGGCAACGGCCGCCGCACCTGGCTCGACCCGCGCCGCGGAGGCGCTGCGGCGGTGTGCGAGGCCGCCCGCAACGTGGCCTGCACCGGCGCTCGGCCGGCGGCGGTCACCAACTGCCTCAACTTCGGAAATCCTGAGACCCCCGATGTGGCCTACGAGCTGGGCGAGGCGATCGAGGGCATGGCGCTGGCGTGCGAGGCGCTGGGCCTGCCGGTGGTGTCGGGCAACGTCTCGCTCTATAACGAGCACATGGGAAACCCGATCTACCCCACCCCCGTGGTGGGTGTGGTGGGTCTGCTCGACGATGCCTCGCTGGCGGTGGGTGCGGGCTTCCGCAACGAGGGCGACCATGTGTACCTGGCGGGCGGCGGCACCGCTGCGGTCGACGGGTCGGAGTACCAGAAGCTGGTGCTGGGGACGGTCGAAGGCAGGATCCCCGAGCCCGACCTGGAGAACGAGCGCAATCTGCATCAGCTCTTGGCCGCGGCCGCGGAGGCGCGGCTGCTCTCGAGCGCACACGACGTCTCCGACGGCGGCCTGGCGGTATGCCTGGCCGAGTCGGCGATCGCAGGCGCAATCGGCGTCACCGCCGAGGCGGACGAGCTGTTCTGGGAGGGCGAAGGCCGGGCCGTGATCTCGGTCGCTCCCGAGCACGCCGCGGCGGTAATCGAGCTGGCCGGCGACCTTCCGATTCGGCGCCTGGGTACGGTCGGTGGCGACCTGATCAACGTCGGTCAGGCACAATTGAGTGTGAGCGACGCCGCCGAGCTCCATTCCTCGGCGATACCCGACGCGATGGGAGACCCTGAGTAACGCGATGTGCGGAGTCTTTGGCATCTACGATCCCGCCGGTGCACCCGACCGCGACGTTGCGCGGCTGACGTTCTTCGGCCTGTACGCCCTGCAGCATCGCGGGCAGGAATCGGCCGGGATCGCGGTATCCGACGGGGTGCGGGTGACCGCCATGAAAGACATGGGGCTGGTCAGTCAGGTGTTCGACGAGCCCAAGCTCTCGGGCCTTCCGGGGCGGATGGCGATCGGCCATGCCCGCTACTCGACCACCGGCTCGACGGTATGGCAGAACGCCCAGCCGGTCGTCCGCCACGGCCACGGCCACACCATCGCCCTGGGTCACAACGGCAACCTCACCAACACCGTCGAGCTGCGCGATCAGCTGCAGTCAGACGGCGTTCGACTGCATTCCAGCTCCGACACCGAAGCCATCGCCGCACTCATCGCCCAGCACCCTTCGGGAGATCTGGAAGAGTCGATCGCAGCCACGATGGGCCGAATCGAAGGCGCGTTTGCGGCGGTCGTCCTGACCGAGACCGCCATCGCCGGTTTCCGCGACCCGGACGGCATCCGGCCGCTCGTGGTCGGCCGGCTGGACGATGCCTGGGTGCTGGCCTCCGAGACGTGCGCACTGGATCTGATCGGCGCCACCCTGGAACGCGAGCTCGGCCCCGGCGAGCTGGTCGTGATCGACGAGCAGGGCCCCCGCTTCCGGCAGGCGGTGGAGCGGCGCAGCGGCGCGCTTTGCATCTTCGAGTACATCTACTTCGCGCGACCCGACTCGTCGATGCAGGGCGAGATGCTGCACGACGTGCGCCGCCGGATGGGCGAGCGGCTGGCGGTCGAAGCACCGGCCGACGCCGACGTGGTGATCGGGGTGCCCGACTCGGGAACTCCCGCCGCGATCGGCTATGCCAACGCCAGCGGCATCCCCTACGGCGAGGGCCTGGTCAAGAACCGCTACGTCGGGCGAACCTTCATCCAGCCCGACCAGGAGCTGCGCGAGCGCGGCGTCCGGCTGAAGTTCAACGTGCTGAGAACAGTGCTCGAAGGCAAGCGAGTGGTGGTGGTCGACGATTCGATCGTGCGCGGCTCGACCACGCGCAAGCTGGTCGCGATGCTGTTCGAGGCGGGCGCGCTGGAGGTACACCTGCGGGTGTCGTCGCCACCGATCATCTCGCCCTGCTTCTACGGCATCGACATGGCCGACCAGGATCAGCTGATCGCCGCCGGACGCGAACTCGATCAGATCCGCGAGAAGCTGGGCGCGACCTCGCTCGCCTACCTGTCCCTGGACGGGCTCCAGACCGCGGCCGGACAGCCTGCGTCGAGATTCTGCCGCGCCTGCCTGACCGGCGACTACCCCACCGAGATCCCCGCTGACGTGCGCCTGGCCAAACTGCGCTTCGAGTCGCGGCCGGTTCCGGTGGAGATTCGGTGACCGACCCCGAGCCGCTCACCTACGCGGAGTCGGGTGTCAGCCTGGACGCCGCCGATGCGGTCGTCGACCGGATCCGCTCGGCAGTCGCCTCGACCCACTCGCGCGAGGTGCTGGACAACCACGGCGGCTTCGCCGGGCTGTTCACCCCCAGCGTGGGCGACCCGCTGATCTCGGCGGGGTGCGACGGTGTCGGCACCAAGGTGCTGCTGGGCGTGGCCGCCAAGCGGCTGCACGGACTGGGAATCGACCTGGTGGCGATGAGCGTCAACGACGTGATCACCTCCGGCGGCCGGCCGGCGTTCTTCCTCGATGTGATCACCTGCGGGCGGATCGACCCCGACACGATCGCCGAGCTGGTCGAGGGCATCGCCGACGGCTGCACGCAGGCCCGCTGCGCCCTTCTGGGCGGCGAGACCGCCGAGCACCCCGACATGATGCAGCCCGAGGAGATCGACCTGGCCGGATTCTGCGTGGCCCTGTCGGAGCGCCGCGAGCTGGTGTCCGGCGCCCGTGTCAAACCCGGCGATGCCATCATCGCGCTGCCCTCCAGCGGCCCTCATTCCAACGGCTTCTCGCTGATTCGCCGGTTGCTGGAACGGGCCACGGTCGACCTCGACTCCACCCCGGCCGAACTGGGAGGAGTGTCGGTCGCCGACGCGCTTTTGGAGCCGACCAGGATCTACGCAACGCCGGTGCATGAGCTGACCCGCACGGTCGATGTCCGCGGTATGGCGCACATCACCGGCGGCGGTCATCCCGGGAAACCTCACGCGCCAGTTCCCCGAGGGCACCGGAGCGACGATTGACCTGAGCTCGTGGACACGGCCGGCGGTGTTCGACTGGCTGGCCGGACTGGGAGTGGAAGAGCAGGAGATGCGCTCGGTGTTCAACCTCGGCGTCGGCTTCGCAGCGGTCGTCGAGCAGGAGTCGGTGGAAACTGCGCTGACCGCCCTGGAACGGGGCGGCTGTCCCGGCTGGGTGGCGGGCACGGTGACCGCATCTGCGGGGGTGGAGCTGACCTGAGGATCGGGGTCCTGATCTCGGGCAACGGCACCAACCTGCAGGCGCTGATCGATGCCGGCGACATCGAGATCGCGTGTGTGGTGTCGAGTCGCGCAGATGCGCCCGGCATTGAGCGTGCCGAGCGAGCAGCGATTCCGGTGCTCGCCACGCCAGACGAACAGGACACCGCAAGCTTCCTGGAGCAGCACGAGGTCGAGCTGGTGGTGCTCGCGGGATATATGCAGATCCTCACCCCGGACTTTCTTGCGCAGTTCCCGCGGGGGGTGATCAACGTGCACCCGTCGCTGCTACCGGCGTTCCCCGGGCGCACCGCGATCGCCGATGCGCTGGCGCACGGTGTGCGGGTCACCGGAGTCACGGTACACCGGGTGGACGCCGGCATCGACACCGGCCCCATCCTGCTGCAGGAGGCCGTGACGGTTCCGTATGATGACGACGCTTTGGATCTCGAGGATCGCATCCACCAGGTTGAGCACCGGCTGCTGGTACAGGCGGTGCGCGACATCCGAACTCAGGGACGGTGACCATGAAGATCGCACGCGCTCTGATATCGGTTTCGGACAAGAACGGGCTCTCGACGTTCGCTCAAGGGCTGCACAAGCTCGGAGTGGAGCTGATCTCAACGTCGGGGACTGCGGATTTCCTGGAGTCGGCAGGGCTCCCGGTCACTCGCGTGGAGACGCTCACCGAACAGGCCGAACTGCTGGACGGCCGGGTAAAGACGCTTCACCCCGTGATATTCGCCGGCATCCTGGCGCGACGTGACAACGTCGAGGACATGGCGTCGCTGCGAGAGCAGGGGATCCAGCCGATCGACATGGTGGTCTCGAACCTGTACCCGTTCCGATCCGTTGCCGGGCGGCGGGGCGTGCCAGAGCCACGAGGTGCTCGAGAACATCGACATCGGCGGCCCGTCGATGGTGCGAGCCGCCGCCAAGAACCATGTCGCGGTCGCAGTCGTAACCGAGCCCGAGCGCTACGGCTTCGTGCTGGACGAGCTGCGGTCGCGAAACGGCGAGCTGTCGGCAGAGACCCGCCGGGAACTCGCGGGCGACGCCTTCTCACACACCGCCTCGTACGACGCGGCCATCGCGACCTGGTTCACAGACACCGAACCGTTCCCGGAGCGACTCACTCTCGACTACCTCAAGGTCACCGACCTGGCCTATGGCGAGAACCCGCACCAGCGCGCTGCCTTCTATCGCGACGCCGGCGCCCGCCGCAACCTGTTGTCACGTGTCGAGCAGCACGGCGGCCCGCAGCTTTCGTTCAACAACCTCGGCGACCTCCAGGCCGCGCGGATGCTGGCGGCCGCCTTCCAGGTGCCGGCGGTGGTCATCATCAAGCACGCGATCCCCTCGGGCGTGGCGGTCGGTGCGAGCTTGACCGAGGCCTTCAACCAGGCGCTTGCGTGCGATCCTGCGGCGGCGTTCGGCGGAGTGATCGCGGTCAACCGGCCGGTGTCGGCCGACCTGGCAGCGGCCATGACGGAGCGCAAGCTGGACGTGCTGTTCGCGCCCGGCTACGAGGACGGGGCACTGGAGGTGCTGCAGCGCAAGGAGAGCCTGCGCATCCTTGAGGACAAGGAGCGGCGCAAGGCCTCGCCGGGCGAACGCGACGTGCGCAGAGTGCTCGGCGGGCTGCTGGTGCAGGATCGCGACATGGAGCTGGACGAGCGCGAGACGATGACGGTGGTGACCGAGGCCTCGCCCACCAAGCGGCAATGGGACGACCTGCTGTTCGCCTGGCGGGTGGCGCACTTTGTTCGCTCCAACGCGATCGTGCTGGCCCGCGATCTGGCAACTGTCGGAATCGGAGCCGGTCAGGTCAGCCGCGTGGACGCGGTGCGGCTCGCGGTCGACAAGGCCGGCGACCGTGCCGGCGAGTCGGTGCTGGCTTCAGACGCCTTCTTCCCGTTCGACGATGGACCCACGGCCGCATTCGAGGCCGGGGTGACCGCGATAATTCAGCCGGGCGGGTCGGTGCGCGACGACGAGATCGTTGCAGCCGCCAACTCCGCCGGCGTCTCGATGGTCTTTACCGGCCGCCGCCATTTCGTCCACTGAGGCGGTCCGCGGCGTCTGGCGGCGTCCCACGCGGCGGTGCGGTGCTCAACGTGGCGTTGCCACGCCTCCGCTCCGCCCGCCGCTCGATCCTTGCCAGAACCACCGCGTCCTGCGCCTCAGGGCGCCCGTCGTACATCGACGTCGGTGAAGAGCGTCTGTCGGCGGTACCTGGCACCAATTATTCACCCAGGAGCAGGGAGTAGGCGGCTTCGTAGTCGGTGACCATGCGCTCGGCTGAGAAGCGCTCGTGGGCGGCCCGGGAGGTGTCGGCGCGGTCGCAGGCGACCGCTTCGCGGAAGCGGGCGATCAGCGCCTCGACGGTGTCGTCGACGATTCCGCTGCGGCCGTCCTCGACCACCTCGGGCACCGCTCCCAAGCCGATCGCGGCCACCGGGGTGCCGCAGGCCATCGACTCCACCATCACCAGTCCGAACGGCTCCGGCCACTGGATCGGGAAGAGCGTCACCATCGCACGCTGGAGTAGCTCGACCTTCTCGTCGTGTGAGACCTCACCGAGGTACTCGATGTTGCCGTCCAGGTGCGGGCGCACCGCCGCCTCGAAGTGGGCCTTCTCTTCGACGTCGTGGATCTTTCCCACCAGCTTCAGCGGCAGGCCGGTCGCCCGCGCGATCTCGACCGCGTTGTGCGCGCCCTTGTCGGGTGACATCCGCCCCACGAACAGCAGATAGCCATCGTGCTCGGCGCTGAACGGATAGGCATCGAGGTCGATGGCGTTGTGACAGGTCGCCAGCCAGTTCAGCTCCGGACGTGGTGTGCGCTGATCCTCGGAGAGGGAAATCAGGCGCACGTCCGGGGCGATCGCCCGGATCTGCGCGTACACCAGCCCCGGCTCGCCCGTGAGCGGTCCGTGGGTGGTGTGGCAGAACGGCGAGCTGATAGTCGCGCCCAGAGCACAGGCCAGCGGGCCGGAGTGATCGTTCACCAGGTCGAACTCGTCCGCCCGCTCGAGACAGGTGAGCGTGTGGTGCAGGTCGGGCAGCGACATCCCGATGCGATACGACGGTGGATCGTCATACGCGGTGACCAGATGGGCTTTGGTGCGTGACTCGCCGGCTGCGAACAGGGTCACGTCGTGGCCGCGGTCGACCAGCCCGTCGGCCAGGATCGACACCACCCACTCGATGCCGCCGTAGCGCACCGGCGGCACGGCGAACCAGGCGGGCGCCAGCAACGCGATCTTCACGGACGCTCGGCCTTGGGAATCACAAACTTCTCGGCGGTGTGGGTCTCGGAGAAGCGCACCACCTTGACATCGAGCAGGCCGGTGGCCCGCCCGGCGGCGCGCACCTCCGACTCGCTCACCTGAGCGTCGTTGCCTTTGCGCCGGATCGTCCACAAGCCGCCGTCAGGTGCCAGCCGCGCTCTCAGCTGGGCGAGCTTGGCAAGGTCGTCCTGACTCTCGGCGGCAGCGAACAGATGGTCGATGTCGACGCCGGAGCCGACCAGGTCGGCGCCGCGATCGGTCAGCAACTCACGGAAGCCGGGATCGTCGAGACCCTCCAGGGCGACCCGCTGGCCCGGCTTGACGCCGAGCTTCTCGATCACGGTCTTTGGGTGCAGGACCGCATGCGCCCACCGCTCGGCCCGGTCTCCCAACTCCAGCTCGAGCGGCCCGCCGGGGTAGTCCAGCACCAGCGTGCCGGCGTCCGCTTTGGCCGAGGTGACATCACGGTAGGCGACGTTTACTCGGAACTCCCCCCGGAAGCGAACCTCATCCGTTTCGAGCTGCGCTCGGCCCTCGGAGGTGGCGCCCGCGTGGTGGGCTGTACAGGTGATTTCCTGACCCATAGGCCAAGTGTAATCACCTGCGGCTTCTCTCAGGGTTAAGCCTGAGAGAAGCCGCAGCCGGCGCGTCTAGGACGTGACCGTGAACGCATCCTGGGACGTCGCTACATGGCTCCCGACCCACACTTTCACCAGGTCAGTCACCGCGCCGCTGGGTACCGTCGAGGTGATTTTGGTATTCGAGTTGACCGTGAAGGTTGCGTCGATCCCGTTGAACACCACCTCCGTCGTACCCGTGAACCCTGAACCGGTGATCACCACCTGCGTCCCGACAGGCCCATGATCGGGGCTGAGCGAGGTGATGAAGAAGGGAATCACCGTGAAGTCGGACGCTGTCTGCCAGGAATGTCCGGGTGCGGTAACCGTGACCGGGCCTGTCTTGGCACCCGATGGAACAGTGACCCAGATGCTGTTGGCCCCGTCCACCATGCCCGATGTCGCCGGAACTCCGCCGAACTGAATGCTGGTCGCGTCGGCCACACCGGTGCCATCGATTCGCACTTGGGTGCCCGGCTGGGCGCTCGACGGGGTGACCGTGATCAGCGCCGGCGTTCCACCGCCCCCGGCATTGCACTGACAGTCGCCCTTGACCCACGCAGTTGCGGACTTGACGCTGCCGGCAGGCGTGGTCACGTTGATCTTGATTTTGGCCGGAGCCGTGAGCGGCACGATGGCGGTGATCCGCGTATCCGAATCGACGGTAAATGCCGCAGATGTCCCGAACGTGACACCCGTGGCGCCGGTGAAGTGCGTGCCGGTGATCACCACGGCACTGCCGGTGCCGCTGATCGTGGGACTGAACGAGGTGATCGTCGGCTTGGCCGCCACCGGACGCGTAAAGGTCGTGGGGCTCGTGGCCGAACCCGCGGCCGTGGTCACCCTGATCTTGGCCTTCGCAGGCGCCGACGCCGGAACCGCAGCGGTGACCTGGGTATCCGAATCGACGTCGAAGGTGGCAGCGATCCCGCCGAACGTCACACCGATCGCGCCCGAGAAGTGCGTCCCAGTGATCACCACGGATGTGCCTGTCCCGCCGCTCGTGGGGGTGAACGACGTGAAGGTCGGCTTGGCAGTTACCAACTTGGTGAACGCCGTGGCGCTCGTGGCCGTGCCCGCGGGCGTGGCCACCTTGATCTTGGCCTTGGCAGGCGCGGCCGCCGGAACCGTTGCGGTGATCTGGGTATCGGAATCGATGTGGTAAACCGCAGCGGCGGCGCCGAAGGTAACACTCGTCGCCCCGGTAAACCCACTGCCGGTGATCACCACCGAAGCGCCGGGGCCAGCAGACCCCGGAGTGAAGGACGTGATCTGAAGACCCGCCCCCAACACCACCGAGGTGCACACCACCATAATCGCCGCCACAAACGCGATCGCCAGGCCAACTCTCTTGCTCTGTCTTGTCACGGGGTTCTCCTTGAACATTGGAAAGGCCAGCACGTTAGGACGTGACCGTGAACACGCCGGGGGATGTCGCCGCCGAGTCCAACCCGGCCCACACCCTCACCGTGCCGGTGGTCGCGCCAACCGGCACAGTCGCGGTGATCTTGGTATCCGAGTTGATGGTGAACGTCGCGTCGACGCCGTTGAACATCAACCGCGTGGCACCGGTGAAGCCGGCACCGGTGATCACCACCTGCGTCCCGACAGGTCCGCGGTCGGGGCTCAATGAGGTGATCACAAACGGAATCACCGTGAAGTCCGAGGCTGTCTGCCAGGAACGTCCGGGCGCGGTAACCGTGACCGGGCCCACCGGGCGCCCGATGGAACGGTGACGTAGACGCTTTTGGGCCCCGTGGAGAACGCCATCGCCGGAACTCCACCGAATTCAACGTCGGTCGCGCTGTCCAAATCCGAGCCAGAGATACGCACCTCGGCACCCGACCTCGCGGTCGACGGAGTAGACCGTGATCGATGCCGGCGCTCCGCCACTCCCAGAACCCTTCACCCACGCACCGGCGGACTTGCCGCTGCCCGCCGGGGTGGTCACCTTGATCCTGCCCTTGGCAGGCGCGGTGCCGGGGACGGTGGCGGTGATCTGGGAGCCCGAATCGACGTGGAAGGTCGCAGCGATACCGCCAAACGTCACGTCGGTCGCACCCGAGAAATGCGTACCGGTGATCACCACGGAACTACCGATACCGCTGATCGTGGGAGTGAACGAGGTAATCGCCGGTGCGGCAGCCACCGGCCGACTAAACGCAGTGGGACTGGTTGCCCTACCCCCGGCCGTGGTCACCTTGATCCTGCCCTCGGCGGGCGCGGCCGCCGGAACGATAGTGGTGACCTGGGTGTCCGAATCCACGCGAAAGCTCGCAACCACGCCACCAAACGTGACACCGACCGCGCCCGTTAAGTGTGTACCCGTGATCACTACCGATGCGCCGGTCCCACCGCTCGCGGGGGTAAACGACGTGATCGTCGGCTTGGGCGCTATGGGTCGGGTGAACTGGGTCGAGCACGTGGCTCTCCCTGTGGGCGTGGTCACCGAGATCTTGCCCTTGGCGGGTGCGGTCGCCGGAACCGTTGCGGTGATCTGGGTGTCCGAGTCGACATGGAACGGTGCCTCGCCGGTCCCAAACGTGACGCCGGTCGCTCCGGTAAAACCACTGCCGGTGATGACCACGGTTGTGCCAACAGAGCCGGACGCGGGGGTGAAGGACGTGATCGTGAGACCCGCTCCCATCACCACCGAGGTACTCATCACCATCAACGCCGCCACCAACCCGATGACCAGGGCGGCTGTCCTGCGAGGTCTTGTCATGAGGTTCTCCTTGAATCCTGGGAAAGTCGGCACGTCTAGGGCGTAACCCAGAACGTTTGGGGGGCCTGAGCTACCGCGGTCGGTGACCACACCCCCACGACGTGCGGACCGCTGTCCACACCGGCGGGTACGGTCGCTGTGATCCGGGTGTCCGAGTTGATCGTGAAGGTCGCGTCCTCAAGACCGATGCTCACGTTCGTCACAGCGGTGAGCCCGGAGCCGATAATCACGACCTGCGACCCCACAACTCCGTGGTCGGTGCTCAGCGAGGTGATCTGAAACGGAATCACCGTGTAGTCCGACGCTGTCCGCCAGGAGTGTCCCGGAGCGCTGGCCGTGACCGGCCCTGTTCGGGCACCGTCTGGAATGACGACCTCGACAGTGTCGCTCGTGCGGTCCCTGAACCGGTTTACCGGAACTCCGCCGAACTCAACGGTGGTTGCACTGCCGACACCCGGACCCTGAACAAGCACCAGGCTGTTCATCTGGGAGTTCGACGGGCTGACCGTGATCACCGCAGACGTGACCGCGGTTTTGACCCAAGCGGCAGGGGACTTGACGCTGCCGCCGGGGGTGGTCACCTGGATCACGGTTTTGGCAGGCGCGGCGCTGGGGACGGTGGTGGTGATGCGCGTGTCCGAATCGACATGAAACGTCGCCGCCACAGACCCAAACACGACGCCGGTCGCTCCCGTGAAGTGGGTGCCGGTGATCACCACCGCACTGCCAATACCACTGGTCGCCGGGGTAAACGAGGTAATCGTCGGCTTAGCCACCACAGACCGAGGAAACCCGGTAGCACTGGTAGCCGAACCCGCGGCCGTGCTCACCTTGATCTTGCCCTTCACAGGCACACCCGCCGGCACGGTGGCGGTGATCTGAACGTCCGAATCGACAGTGAACTCCGCAGCCACACCGCCAAACGTGACCGCGTTTGCATCCGTGAAATGAGAGCCGATGATCACCACCGACGCGCCGACTTCACCACCCGCAGGAGAAAACGACGTGATCGCCGGCTTCACCGCCACAACCCGAATAAACGCCGAGTCGCTCTTGGCCTTACCCGACAGCGTCGACACCGAAATCTTGCCCTTAGCAGGCACACCCGCCGGCACCGTCGCCGTGATCTGAGAATCCGAATCGACCGTAAACGCCGCCTCAGCAGACGCGAACCTCACACTCGTCGCGCCACTGAACCCGCTCCCACTAATCACCACCGACGAACCAACGAAACCAGACGCCGGAGTAAACGACGAGATCTGAACACCCGCCCCCAACACCACCGAGGTACTCATCACCATCATCGCCGCCACCAACGCGATGACCAGGCCAAATCTCTTCGTACGTCGTGTCACTGCACTCTCCTTAATGCTGGAAGTTCGCAGGGACACTACGTGTTTAAACCACGATCTGCAAATTCTCTAAATCATATTAAGCTGCGGTTCATCCCGACCGCTTCAGCCGCCCATGCCGCTTGGCGTACCGTTCCCCGCGGCTGAAGATGAACAGCCCGGCCGGGATCGAGAGCACGCCGATCAGGATCAACGGCCACAGATCGCCCCACAGCGCGGACACTCCCGCGCCCTCCAGGATCGCGTGCCGGCAGCCCTCCAGGGTGTAGGTGGCGGGCGAGAACTTGGCCAGCCATTGCATCCAGTCGGGCAGCACGCTGACCGGGTAGTACACGCCCGAAACCACCAGCAGCATGCCCTGGGCGATGAACCCCAGCTGGGTGCCCTTCTCGGGCGAGATCAGCGGCAGCACCGCGGTCATCATGCCGATGCCGACGAACGAGATCGAGGAGAAGGCCAGCACCACCATGGCCGACACGAAGTTGGCATCGGTGAACTGGACGCCGAGGATGTATGCCACCAGCGCAAACAGAAAGATCGTGCGGATGATGCCGTAGCAGACCGCAAATGCGCCCATGCCGAGCAGGTGGGCCGGTCGCGACAGCGGCGCCATGAAGGTGTACTCGATGGTGCCCTCCCACCGCTCCCACGCGACCGTCTCGGTCACGATCTCGAACACCAGCCCGAGATACGACCACAGCACCGCACCGATCAGCAACACGATCTCGGTGTCGTTGACGTTGATGTTGCCGCCCGCCGCCTCGACTCCCTTGGCGATGAACACGATCGTGAGCGTGTTGGCGATCGTGTAGACGAACCAGGCCACCTCCCACCACACGAACCGGCGGATCAGGTAGGTATTTCGCTCGACGATGCCGGCGAAGCCGACCGCCTCGCGCCGCAGGCCCTCGATCATTTGGTCACCACCTCCTCCAGTGGGTCGCCCTCATCCTCAAACGACGTGCCGGTGGCCTCCAGGAAGGCCTGCTCCAGCGAGCCGCCCCCATACCGGTTGATGATCTCCGTGGGCGTGTCCAGACACAAAAGCCGCCCGTGGTGCAAGATGCCGACCCGATCGGCCATCGTCTCGGCCTCGGCCATGTCGTGGGTGCACAACAGAATCGTGACGTCGGTGGTTTGCCGAATGGACGCCACAAAATCCTGTACCTCGCGCTTCGACCGAGGGTCGAGACCGGTGGTCGGCTCGTCCAGCAGCAGCAGCACCGGCGAGGTCAGAAGCGCCCGGGCGAGTGCGATCTTCTGCTGCATCCCACGGGAGAGATCCTCCATCGGCTCGGTCGCCCGCGCCACCGGAAATCCGACCCGCTCGAGGATCTCGGGGATGCGGCCACGCGTCTGGTTCGGCGTGAGACCGTAGAAGCGCGCGGCATAGCTGAGGTTCTCCATCGGAGACATGCGCTTGAAGAACGACGCCTCCACCGACACCCGATTGACCAGCCGCTGCACCTTGCGGGGGTGATCGAACACGTCGATGCCGAATACCTCAGCGGTGCCGCCGTCGTTCAGAAGCAGCGTCGACAAGAGCCGCACCAAGGTCGACTTGCCCGACCCGTTCTGACCCAGGATGGCCACGCACTCACCCCGCTCGATCGTGAACGACACCGCATCCAGGGCGACCGCCCACTGTTTGGGTCCACGCCGCTTGGAGCCGTCCCGGCGCACGAACTTCTTGGTCAGATCACGTACTTCGACTGCAACTGGAGCGGGCACGAGCCCCCTTCCCGGATCACGATGAGGCCCAGCGACTGCGCGCACAAGGCGGCGCAGGGCGGGCGAACGATGATTTGGCGGCGGCGCGGCGGGCGCCATGTCCTCGGAAACAGACCGGCGCAATCGCGCACTCTAGCACCGCCTGCGGGCGGTCCGAGAACTCGGAATCAGTGCATGATTACGCGCCGCGCACCGTCACCGGCGCGCATCTTGGCGAAGGCGTCGTTGACCTGGTCGAGCTCGATCCGTTCGGAGACGAGCCGATCGATTGGCAGCTTGCCGGCCAGATGCAATCGCGCCAACCGGGGAAAGTCGACCACCGGCTGGGTGAAGCCGTAGTTCGAACCCAGCAGCCGTTGACTCCCGTCGGCCAGCTTGACGACGTCGAAGCTGGCCCGGGTTTTGTCGGGGGTCAGCCCCACCAGCACGCACGTCCCCCCGCGGGGCAGGAGCCCGATCGCGGACTCGATGGTGGCCACCAAGCCCAGGGCCTCGAACACGTAATCAGGGCCACCCGGGAGGATGCGTGCAACCTCCGCGGCCATGCCGTCGCCGCCGCGGACACCGTGGGTCGCGCCGACATCGGCCGCCAGCGCCAGCTTCTCGTCGCTGAGATCGACGGCCACGATCGGATCGGCGCCCGCCAAGGCCGCCCCCATGATGATGGAGAGGCCGACCCCGCCGCATCCGATCACCACCACCCCGGCTCCCGGCTGCACCTCCGCCGTGTTCACCACCGCGCCCACGCCGGTCGAAACCGCGCAGCCGATCAACGCCCCCACCTCCGGCGGCAGCTCGGCCGGCATCGCCACCGCGGCCGATTCGGGCACCACCGTGCGTTCCCCAAACGTGCCCACTCCGAGATACGAGAGCACCGGCGTGCCGTCCTCACGGCGAAGCCGAGTCGATCCGTCACTCATCAGGCTCTCCAGCGAGCGGGTGCCTTCGCACAGCCACGGCTTCCCCTGGGCGCAACGGCGGCAGGCATTGCAGGGCGCCAGCCACGCCAGCGTCACCCGGTCGCCGGGCGCGACCGCGGTCACCCCGGCACCGACCGCCTCGACCTGCCCGTATCCCTCGTGGCCCAGCACCACCGGCGGTTCGGTCGCCCAGTCGCCGTCGACCACGTGCAGATCCGACCGGCACACTCCTGACGCCAGCATCGTGATCGCAACCTCCCCGGGGTGGGGAGGTTCGATCTCGAGCTGCTCGATTGCCATCGGCTCGTGAGCCCCGGTGAAGACCGCCGCGCGCATGGCCGCAAGCATAGGGCTTCTACTTGGAGTTGGCCCAGACCACGCGGCGGCCCGACTCGGGTACCGCGCGCCGGCGCCTGGCCCTGCGCACCAGCCGCCAGACCACGATCACGGCGAACACCCACACCAGCACCGCCAGCAGATTCCACGGCACGATCAGGACGTTCTTGGGGGAGTTGAAACTGAGTGACGCGGTGTCGTTGTAGAAGAGATGGGTCTGCAGGTGCGTCCAGCCGATGAAGGGCGGATTCGTCCAGACCGCCTGGATGTAGCGCACCGATCCCGGCAGAATCGTGTAGCGGGGCGCGGCCACCTCACTGCCGGAGCCGCCCACAGCCCACCCCGATGCGAACGAGGTCGAGCCGTGCAGGATGTTGAAGAAGGTGTTGCCGCGGTTGACCACCGCCACCTGGGCGGTGACCGTGGGATTGAACAGCGCGTCCCACAAGTCGCTCGGCGAGCGCACCGACGACAGCGATTTCCAGTGCACGTCGACCGACTGCACCACGGCGGCGCCGCGCATCACCAGACCCGAGCCGTCCGCAGCGGTGACGCCCGCCGCCAGCAGTGACGCAACGGCGGGCTGGTAGCGCACACCGCTGGAGCTGGTGCTCGCGGTGCGCGAGCGGAAGATCACGGCCAGCGTGTGCGTGCCCGGAGGGATGCCCGCGGGCACCTTGACGGTCACACCCAGCGATCGCGACGAGTGCGCACCGACGCGCAAGACTCGGTTGGAGAGCGTCGTCCAGGTGGCCGCCGATCCGGGCAGTGTGCCCGGTTGCTTGAAGATCACGTTCGACTGTGAGTCGATCGAATAGTCCTGCGGGAAGACGTCCAGCACCACCGGCGTATCGCCCTTGTCGTACACCCGGATGGTGGTGTGGACGGTGTGGCCCGGCACCAGCCGCAGCTGCAACTTGGACGGCGCGACGCCGATGTTGACCCCCGACGGCTGCGCCGCACCCGCGGCGGGGACTGAGGCGCCGACCAGGGCCAGCCCGATCAACGATGCTCGAAAAATTGCGGTGCGCATGGAGAACCTCACGGTGTGGTCGCGATGTAGGTGATCGTGGTGGAGTACGACGAGCTGGAAGCCGAGTCGGGATAGGTGACGGTGAGCCGGTAGTCGATCGGCACCGCGGACCCCGACGCGGTGGTGGCGGTGCCGGTGGTGACGGTCGCAGCCGAAGTCGTGAACGGTGCGTAGGCGGTCGCGGCCGATCGCTTCCAGGCCAGGTCGGACAGCGGGACGGTGTGGCCGGCACCGTCGCTGAACGGGCCCGATCCGAGCGTCGAGAGTGTCCAGCCGGCGGAGGCCACGACGGTCGCTGTGACCGCGCCTGTGCGGGTCACCGGCGATGACAGCGGACTGATCGCGCCGAGATCGAGCGAGGTACTCGAGAGTGACAGCGATACGGTGGGTGCCAGCGACAGCGACAGATCGTCAAAACTGGCGACGCCCGCTCCCACCAAGCGCAGCTGAATCGTGACCGAGGTGGTGGTTGCCTGGGTCGTGAAGGTGAAGGTGTTGAGCGTCCACGCCGAGTTCGTGAGGCTGTTCGAGAGGATCGTCTTGAACCCGCTGGGTGATTCCACCGCCACCACCTGGGCCTGAGCCGCGGTCGACAGGTTGGCGGTCGAGATCTGGGTCGAGAGCGTGTAGGCAGTCGAGGGAGTCACGGCGATGCCGGTCTGATCGACGTGGCCGTCGAAGGTTGTCGAGCCCGAGTACAGCTCGAGCGACTCGGCGCCCGTGCTGGGCGTCGAGACCCGGTCGGGTATCTCCCCAGGCCGCCCGGTGGTGACCGCCAGGGCTGCCCACGAGGCGGGCGAGACGGCGGACATCTGCGGCTTTTGGAAGGTCATCATCTTGCCGGCGGTGGCGGTGGTGTTGGTGGAGTACATGCCCACCTGGCCGCTGGGAAAGGTCGAATCGGTGGCGGTCAGGCTCGCGATCTGCGTGCCGGGAGCGCCGCCCGAGCCGGTGTAGGCGGTGCAGGTCAAACTCGATACCAGAGCCGGTCGCGCGGAGGAACCCCGGCAGGCCCGCAGTGACCCCCATGGTGGCCGACCGCAGCACCGTGTCGGTGCCGGCGCTGCGTCGGATCAGCTGCAGTGAGGTGCTGGTGACACTGCACCCGTAGAAGTCGGCCGAGTCGCGATAGCGAAAGGCAATGCCGCCCGACAGGCCGGTGCGGAGGTCGACCGGCGTGCCCTGAAGCTGGAAGGTGCCGTCGGAGTAGTCGGAGGAGCCGGTGAGTACCGCGATGTCCGAGCTGCGGGCGGCACCGGCCGGAGTCATCGAGTTTCCGGCGGCGGTCATGCCGCCTGAGGCGACCGTGTACGGGGCGATGTCGGGGAGGGTGTCGGAGAACATGGTGGCGGTCGAGCCCTGGGTCTCGAACCCGGGGTTCTGGATCAGGTTCGTGGCCGCGAGCGCGCCTGCCGGAGACAGCACGGCGGCCGCCAGCAGGGAGCTCGCCAACGCGGCAGTCCGCACTCGAACAAATGGCATCAGACAACCGTTCGCAATCGGACGGATGGTTCCTTCAACGTTGCCCGCGTGCTTAACCCGTCGGGGGCTCCCTGCCCGGAAGCCCCCGATAGGTGCGCTCACCTCGCGGGCGAGCGCGCTGACCTGTCGTTCAGGGATTACGGCGTGGCGGCCGTATAGGTCAGCGTGTCAGAGAAGGGGCTGGTCGAAACGGGGTCGCCCCACTGCAGCTGCAACGCATACTGCAGATTGGTCGCGGTGCCGGTCTGGGGGGTCGCACCCACACCGGTGGCGACGTTCTGGTTGGTGGCCGAGAGCGTCACGGCAGGCAGCGAACCGGTCACCGTCATGCGGCTATCCGGGATTGTCTTGCCGTTTCCGTCGCTGAACGTGCCGGTGCCCTTGACCGAAAGGTGCCAGGCGGCGTTCGAGAACACGGTGGCCACGGTGGCGTTCGGGGCCGAGGTGTTCACGGCCAGCGGATCGACGACTCCGAAGTCGTACGAGGTGTTGCTGAGCGACAGCTGGATGGCGGCCTGGTTGGTGAACTTGACCGTCTGGCTTGCCGTAACCGAGGTCGCAGCGGAGGCCGGCACAGCGGCAACCACGATCGCGACGACGGCAACACACGCAGCGAGTGCAACGCGTGCTCGGGACATAGGGGAGCTCCTTCGTTCAAACATTCAACAGGGACAAAACGGCCGTCCGGTTTCGGTCGGCGAGGTTGAATGTCGGCGAGCCGGGCGAGCCGCCCCTCACCCGTTCGGGGGATCTGCGCGACCCGGCTACGCCACCTGGATCGTGGTCGTGGCAGGCCCCGATGCGCCCGTGTGCGGCGAGTTCTTCATCAATCCGCCGGTGGTGTCGGAGGCATCCACGATCGACAGCTGAAGCGATCGGTCGGACATGATGTCGATCTGCAGGAAGCCGCACGCCCCGGGCGTGATGTTCGCGAACTGCAGCCACGACCGCTGCGACGTATTCGCGCGCCCCGCGGCGTGGGTCGCGGGTGCCGTCGCACACAGACCCATCACCACACTGGTCAATCCGGGGTAGCGGCCCGCGGCCGCCTGCGGCTCCATCATCTGCACGTTGTGGTCATGGCCCTGCAGGATCAGCGACGAGTGAGGCCCGCTGCCGTCGTTTTTGCCCGCGATCTCATCGATCAGGTTCTGCATCGACGGGTTGTCGTGGTGGTTGCCGTAGTAGCTCCAGCGGGGATGGTGGGTGACGACCACGTTGCGTGTCCCCGGCGCCCACACCCGGCGCAGCCACGCCACCCTGGGGTCGCCCTGCGACCGAGCCGCCTTTGACCGGCACCGGCCAGCCCGGCGTGTCGGCCAGGGTCAGCACCGCGCCCGAGTTGATCAGGATGAACCGGATCCCGCCGATGTCCACGAACTGGTCGGTCAGGGGAATCCCGCGCTGCCTGTCGATCCAGCCGCCGTCGGTGGTGGTCAGTGTTCCTCGCGACTCGTTGTAGTCGAGCCAGGCCTGCACGTCGGGATACCGCCCACCGGGCCCGTTGGTGTGGTTGCCGGGCGTCATCACGGTGCGCCGGGGCGAGACGTTGGGCTGATCCAAGAAGGCGTCGTAGTGCCGCACGGTGTCTCGCGTGCAGAACGGCGAGTACTCGTCGCCGCCGACAATCAGCCAGCACGCCGAGCTGTCTCCGAACCGCCCGAAGGCCGCGTCGATGGCGTTGGCCACCCTCGGTGTGCGGCTGCCGTGGCCGCCGCCCGTATCGGAGGCGAACGCCACCCGGGCCACCGCCCGCGCCATCTACACCGCCCCGATCAGGCGGCACACCAGCTCGCGCTGGCGCTGGTTGTCGCGCTCGTCGCCGTACACACGGATCGCCCGCAGGGCGTCCAGCACCAGCACCACGGCCGGATACAGACCCAGGACGCCGGCAGGCTCGTGCTCGCGATCGTCCGTCACCGCCGACTCGATCACGTCGGCGATGTCCGAGAACACCTCGCCGTCGGAATTGCCGTCGGCGGCATACCGGCGCAGCCGCTCCACCGCCTCCTCCCACGAGGAGACGTGATCGAGATAGGCCCACAGGTTGTGGGCGACATCGTCGTGGGCAGGCGCGTTCTCAGCCTCCAG
The DNA here is from genome assembly GCA_963723785.1 of uncultured Actinomycetes bacterium. Classification (GTDB taxonomy): domain Bacteria; phylum Actinomycetota; class Thermoleophilia; order Gaiellales; family JAICJC01; genus CAVPTL01. The sequence goes on from CAVRSB010000003.1 coordinate 264,758, forward strand.
GCCGCGGAGCTCGCCTGCGTGAGCGCGCCCCACCCACGAACCAAACAACGGCGGCGCCACCCAGACACCGATGAACCTTCGCCGCTTCATCATCACTCCACCCCCGACCGGATCCTGGACTTGGTACTTCACATCTATCCCGGAGCCGAGCAGAGCATAGACACACGAATGCCAGAACGATTCGCATCAATAGGCACTCGTGCTCAATGGAGTGTGGTCAGCCGATCCCCTTCAGCTTCCAGAGCGCCGGATCCTCCTCTCCCAGATGCCAGAAGCCCACGCTCAACCCGTGGCTGCGGGCGAACGAGATGCGCAGGTTCAGCGACCGTGCGGTCGCAAACCAGACGTCGTGGTGGACGCCGGCCTCGGTGTACGAGAAGTGCGGCGAGCCGTTGGTTGCGTCCCACACCGGCTTGACCTTCATGCGATGCGCCAGCGCGGTGATGGACGAGTACTCCAGCGCCTTGGCGATGTGCGACGGGCCACCTCCGGCCGGCCAGTCCATCCCGTACATGCCCAGGCCGAGCACGAACCTGGAGGCGTTCGGCAAGCTGTGCACGTAGGTGACGATCTGACGATCCCACGCAATCGGGTCCATCGACCCGGGCGCCGAGGCCGCCCAGTGCAGGCCCCAACCCATCACGAAGATGTAGTCGGAGGCTGCCGCCAGGGCGGTGTAGTCGTAGAAGCCCGCGCGACCCACGGTCTGGTTGTAGGTGGTGGGAGCCACGCACACCGACAGCTTCTTTCCGGCAGCGTGCAACCGGGTGCCGAGCATCTGGATGAACGTCGTCAGCGCGGCCCGGTCTTTGTCGGATCCGCTCTCGAAGTCGATGTTGAGTCCGTCGTAGTTATTGGTGGTGACGATCGACATCAGCTGGTTGAGGACGTTGGTGCGTCGTGTCGGATCGGTCAGGAAGGCGTGCAGCACCGCCGTCGCCTGGCAGTTGATCCGCGGCAGCAGCTTGACCTTGCGGGCCTGCGCCCAGTCGCTGATCAGCTTGTCGTTGGTGCCCGCGATGGTGTAGTCGGCCCGGCAGCCGTAGTAGGTCGGGTACACCACCCCGATCCGCCGGTAGTGCGAACGGAAGTCCTCGAAGCTGCGATCGGTGCTGGCCAGCAGGAACGCGTGGGCTGTGCCCGTGCTCGCGATCGGGGCGAGCGTGGCCGTCTTCACCGTCGGGGCGCGCGTGCTGAGGATCCCGGCCGAGTCGACCGCCCGCACGGTGATCGTGTAGCTGGTGGACGCCCGCAGGTTCCGCAGCGTGTAGACGCGCGCGTGCGTTTGCCCCACGACCACGCCGTTGCGCAGCACCCGGTAGCCGGCCAGGCCCCCGTCACCGCGATGACCTGCCGGCCATTTGACGGTGATCTGGACGGCCGAGCGCTTGGCCAGCGTGAGCTTGGCCGGAGCCACCGGCTTGAAGTACCGCACGGTTTGGCGGATCGCCGCCCGGCACGGTGACACCACGCCGGCGTGCGACACCACTCTGACAGCGAACACGTAGGTGCGCCGAGGTGTGACCTTGATCGCGATCTTGTTACTCGTCGTCTGGCCGATCACGACACCGTCGCGAAAGGCCCGATAGGAGACCGCTTCGGGGTGAGAGGCAGGTGGAGTCCAGTGCAGCACGCCGGCGGCATGCCCCGCCTGTCTCGTCCACCCGAGTTTTGTCGGAACCTTGCCGGTACAGGTGCCGGCCAAGGCGAGCTGGGCGCCGTATGCACCCGTGACCACCGCCATCACTGCGGCGGCCGCCATCACGGTTGCGAGTCGTTTCATTATTCCACCGTCACTGTCTTTGCGAGATTACGAGGCTGGTCGACGTTCAGGCCGCGGGCTTCGGCCACCTCGAGGGCCAGGAGTTGCAGCGGTACCGCGGCCAGTACCGGCTGCAGATCGGGATGCACGGGAGGAAGCCAACACACCGCGTCCGCGTACTCACGGACGCGGTGTTGGCCTGCAGATGCGACGACCAGAGTGGTCGCGCCTCGCGCCCGCGCTTCGGAGAGGTTGGAAAGGAGCTTCTCGAGCACGCTGGAATCCGTCGCGACACACACCACCGGCGTGCCCTCCGACAGCAGCGCCAGTGGCCCGTGCTTCATCTCCCCGGCCGGGTACGCATCGGCCGGGATGTAGGAGATCTCCTTCATCTTGAGAGCGCCCTCGCACGCCACCGGGTAGGCGAGATCACGCCCCAGATACATGAACAGCTCGCGGTCGGCATAGCGCGCCGCGGCCGCGGCGATCGAGTCCGACACGTCGGCGATCGTCTCGGTGACGAGGCCGGGCAGACGGCACAGCTCGGACTCGAAGTGATCGAGATCCTGAGCCGAGCGCGATCCCCGCAGGCGCGCCAGATAGAGCGCGAGCAGTGCGAAGGCGACCACCTGGCTGGTGAAGGTCTTGGTGGCCGCGACCCCCACCTCGAGCCCGGCATGCGTGCGCAGCACCGAGTCTGCCTCGCGCGTCGCCTGGCTGAGACCGGCATTGGTGAGGGCGATGGTGGGCGCTCCCAGATCCCGGGCAAGGCGGAGAGCCGCAACCGTGTCGCGGGTCTCTCCCGACTGGGTCACGCCCACCACCAGCTCACCCTGATCCAGCAGCGGCGCCGCAGCCGCACCACTCCGAAGCGATCGCCGTGGTGGTCGGGATCCCGGCCCAGCGCTGCAGCAGCAGCCTGCCGACCATGGCGGCATTGTGCGAGGTGCCGCAGCCGGTGATCGTGATTCGTGAGATCTCGGCGAGCTGCTGTTGGGTGACCGCGCCGAACACCGGGTTTCGGCCCACGTGGGCCGCCACGGTACGTCGCAGCGCGTCGGGCTGCTCGGTGATCTCCTTGCGCATGAACGAGCTGTGGGCGCCCCGATCGGAGCTGCCCGCGTCGCGCTCGACCGTCTCGGCGACGCGTTCCACCGGCACCCCGGAGCGGGTGGTCACGGTCAGCTCACCGGCGCGCACAGTAACGATCTCGTCGTCGCCGATGAAGGCCACCTCGGTCATCTCCATCGGCAGCGCGGCGATCGCCGACGCCACGTACGTCTCGCCGGCAGCGCAGCCGATCACCATCGGGCAGTCACGGCGGGCGCCGACCAGCGTGTCGCGGTCGGCGGCGCGCATCGCCAGAAACGCGAAGTGCCCCCGCAAGAGCTCGCAGGTCAGCCGTACCGCCGCGGTCAGGTCGACTCCCGCAAACCGGCAGCCGAGCAGGTGGGCGACCACCTCGGCGTCGGTCTCGGACGTGAACGTGCAGCCCCGCCGGATCAGCTCGTCGCGCAGCTGCTCGTGGTTTTCGACGATGCCGTTGAGCACGATATGGGTGGCCCCGTCACAGCTGGTATGCGGATGTGCATTGGAGGCGGTCACGTCGCCGTGGGTCGCCCAGCGCGTGTGCGCGATCCCCGTGCGGGCACGCGACGGCCGGCTCCAGGCCTCGCTCAGCGACGTGCGCAGCGCGTCCAGATTCCCGACCGAGCGCACCGACTGCACGCCCGACTCGTCGATCACGCTCACTCCCGCCGAGTCATACCCGCGGTATTCGAGCCGCGCGAGCCCGTCGACCAGAAGCGGCAGCGCCTCCCGGTGACCAACGTATCCGACGATTCCACACATGTAATTCCTCCAGCGGTGATGCTTGACGTTCAGCCGGCCCGCGACGCGAGCAGCTGGGAGACGGTGACCATCTGGTAGCCGCGACTGCGCAGCTCCGCGACGATCCTTGGAAGGGCCTGAACGGTGGCCCAGCGCGGGCCGCCGCCGTCATGCAGGACGACGATCGCGCCCGGTTTCGCGGCCTTCAGCACCCGCCGGGCGATCACGCCCGGCTTGGTGGTACGGAAGTCGCTGGGGTCGACCGACCACAGCGCCGTGCCGAGCCCCATCGATGCTGCGATCCGGGCGAACCGCGGGCGGTCGAGCCCGTACGGCGGCCGGGCCAGGCACGGTGTGATGGGCACCGCCGCCCGGATCGCAGATTGGGCCTCGGAGATCGACGCGCGTACCTGTGAGTCGTCGGCGCCGTCCAGCGCCGTGCCCTGCCAGGTTCCGTTGCCGATCTCGTCACCCGACAGCACCATCCGCGCCATCAGGCGCGACACGCCGTCGAGCTGGGCCCCATTGACGAAGAAGGTGGCGTTGTCGCCGTGCGTGCGCAGCACGTCCAGCACCTGCGCGGTGTACGCCGACGGCCCTCCGTCGAAGGTCAGCGCGATCTGCTTGACATGGGTGTCCACGGAGGAGACCGGCTCGGAGGACACGGCGTGCGCACCGGTATGCGGCGGCGGCGGCGACCAGCTGGGTGTTGGTGTAGCGGACGTCCAGGCCACGCTGCTCGTAGGTGGTGCGGGCCAGCCTCATGGCCGCCCGCAGCCGATCGATCAGCCCGGCACCGGTCCAGTCCATTGCCTGCAGGCGATGGAGGTGCATGGGCATGTCCCCCGGAAGCGCCGGGCGCCAGCCCGACTCTCCGTCCTGGTCGAATGCCAGCTGGAAGCGCTGCCGCAGCACGTGGTTGAGCGCGGCGGCAACTCCCGGTGCTGCCACCTGGCCCCAGTCGCCGTAGGGATAGGCGAACGCGATCGGGTGGTCGGGCGAGTTCTGGTCGATCAGCGACTCGGCCTCGTCCAGGTCATCGCCGATGCGTTGCTGATAGTGGGAGATCGACTCGCCCGGCTCCAGCCGCACCAGGTCGGATGTGGGGCGGCCGTTGACATCCTCGATGTGGTGCAGCTCGTCGGTGTGGTTGGCCAGCTCCCAGCGGCCGTTGGAGGCGTAGTTGGAGAGTGCGCTCCAGGTGGCGTAGTAGAAGCTCGACAGGCCCGGGTCGTTGCCGATCACGAACATGGTGGCCTTCATGCCGGTGGCCTTGAGGATCGGGTCGGCCTGGAGCATTGCGTCCTCGCGGCCGTCGTCGAAGGTGAGCAGGATCGGGCGGGCCGGCAGCAGCGACGGATTCGCAGTCTGCAGATATTCGGCCAGCTGGGAGGTGGTGATGGCGTGGTAGCCGGCCGCGTGCAGCGCCCGCATCTGCTCGGCAAAATTGGTGCGGCTGATCACGTACTTGGCGTCGGCGGTGTCGGTCGTATTGCGGCCGATGCCGTGGTAGACCAGCACCGGCACGCCGTAGTTGGGATGCGACTGATCGGCGATCGCGACCCGCATCTGATCGGGCGGAAGTTGCGGGGTGGACGGCGCCCACAGGCTGTACCGGGCCTTCAGGTACATCAGGTACCCGTCGGAGGTGTGAGCCATGTAGAAGATGATCGGGATCGGCGTCAGGGCCAGGGTGAGCACGCCCAGCACCGTCTGCCGAAACCAGCGACGGCGCTGCCGTTCGACCTCGGTGCGAGCACGGCGGCGAGGGAGAGCGAAGGTCATGCCGCCACCTCGAGGTCGCGGTCGTGCGCGCCCACCACGGTTACCTCGCCGGCGCCCTCATTGTGGCTGGACGCGCGCGTCCCCCACTTGGTGTTGCGCAGCGTGATCACCGCGTAGTAGGTCTGCCACACCAGTACCGCCATGTAGATCACGATGAAGGTGATGCCGTGGTACCAGATCGGGCTGCGCCGGCTGACCGCGTAGTAGAGCGAGTACAGCAGCGCCATCACGTATGCGCCCACGATGTAGAACCACGGGTCGCCGGCTCCCAGGCTGCGCCAGTAGAGCGCGTGGAACACGACGATCGGCGCGACCCACGGGAAGATCACCGACATGTAGGTCATGGCGGCCGCGACCGGGTGCTTGCGCCAGATGAACCGCACCACGTACAGCGACTCGCGCAGCCAGCTCTTCTTCCAGCGCAGCTGCTGCACCAGGAACGGTGCGCAGGTCGTGCGGCGCGATCGTGTGGCTCTTGGCCGTCGACTGGAACGTGACCCGGTGGTTTCGAAGGATCATGTTGGTCAGCGCGCGGTCGTCCCCGTAGGTGGCCTTGCGGCCCAGGAACTGCTGGTTCTCCCACTTGTCGATGATGCCCATCAGGGCGGTGCGGCGGTACGCCGAGAAGCAGCCCGAAGCACACGTGACCGCCCCGAAGATCGACTCTGAGCCCTTGATCACTCGAAAGGCCACGTAGTAGCGGACCTGCTGCATCTTGGTGATCAGGTTCTGGCCCTTGTTGAGCACGTCGGCGGTGCCGACCACCGCCCCCACCCGCTCGTCGCGGAAGTCGGCCATGATGTGGTTGAGGCCGTCGTGCTCGATCACCGAGTCGGAGTCGATGAACACGCACACGTCGCCGGTGGAGTGCCGGATGCCCTCGGCCATCGCCGCCCGCTTGCCGCGGTTGTGCGAGAACTGGATACACACCAGGCTGGGGTGGCGCTTGCGAGCCGCCAGCATCTCCTGCCAGGTGTCATCGGAGGAGCCGTCGTCGACGGCCACCACCTCGAGCCGGCCCTCGGGATACTCGGCGGCGTAGCAGGCGTTGATCGTCTGCCCGATCACGGCGTGCTCGTTGAACGCCGGGATCACGATCGATGCGGTCGGGCGGTGGCCGGTGTCCGGCGTCGGCCGGTAGAACGGGGCCAGCATGAACCGAGCCAGCACGTACAGGGTGACCAGCAGCGAGTAGGTGCCGAACACCGGGTCGTGCAGCACCAGGCCGACCGACAGGTCCTTGGCCATCCAGATCCAGTAGAGCAGCGCGATCCCGTACACGATGCAGACCAGCTGCAGCCCTCGCGAGATCACGCTGACCAGTCGCGAGCCGCGCAGATGCGGGTCGAGGCCACCGGTGCTCTCGTCCATCACCTCAAACGACTTGGCTTCGGTCAGCGGGTCGACCTCCGGCCCCACCACGGTCACGTCATCAGCCTCGGCCGTCGCTCCCGCGGCGGTCGGTACGACCGCCACCACGTCCCAGGGCGACGGTTCCTCGGCGACCGGCGCGGGCACCGGCACGGCCGGCCGGGGCGCGGCCACCACAGCCGGCTCCGGGTCTGCCTGGATGTGCGGCACCGGCCGGGCGTGGCCGTCATGAGGCTGGTGCGCGATCTCGGCGCTGAGGCTGACGATGTCGAGCAGCATTCCGGCCCCTGGATGGCGCCGCCGCATGTTCTTGAGCACCGCCATCAAATGCTGATCACTCCGGCGCTGACCGTTCCGGCAACGTTTCGGGTGTCGACCACCACAGCGTCTGCATCACGCCAGAGCGGCTGATCCAGAAACTCGTCGTGATGCGTCAGGATGACGACGCAGTCGGTGTCGGCAACGGCCGCCGGAGTCCACGACTCGGACTCGTAGATGCGACCGCCGACCCCGACCGACGCGACGTGCGGATCGCAGTAGCGGACATCTCCGCCGCGGGCGGCCAGCTCGACGAAGATCCGCATCGCCGGCGATTCGCGCAGATCCGACACGTTGGGCTTGTAGGCCACACCGAGCAGCAGGATGCGTGCGCCCTGGATGGCGCGGCCGCGGTCGTTGAGCGCCTCGGCCACCCGTCCCACCACGTGCTCGGGCATGCCGGTGTTGATCTCGTGGGCCACCTCGATCATGCGCGTCTGGTACCCGTACTCCTTCAGTCGGTGACTGATGAAGTGCGGCACCACGGGGATGCAGTCGCCGCCGAGACCCGGGCCGGGATAGTGGGCCATGAAGCCGAACGGCTTGGTGGCGGCGGCGTCGATCACCTCCCAAGCCGAGATTCCGAGCCGGCCGCAGACCAGCGCCAACTCATTGGCGAGTGCGATGTTCACCTGGCGGAAGGTGTTCTCATACAGCTTCACCATCTCGGCCACGGTCGGTGACGACGCCTCCACCACGGTGTCGACCACCGTCTCGTACAGAAGCTTGGTGCGCCGCAGGCACTCGTCGGTCACGCCCGACACGATCTTGGGCGTGGTGCGCAGCGTCCAGCCCGAGCGATTGGCCGGGTCGACGCGCTCGGGTGCGTACCCGAGGTAGAAGTCGACGCCGACCCGGCCGCCGGTGGCTCGCTCGAAGATCGGTACCAGCACCTGAAGCGTGGTCTCGGGTACGGTGGTGGACTGCAGCACCACCAGCGCGCCGGGACGAATGTGAGCGGCGACCTTCTCGGCGGCGGCGACCACGAACGACAGGTCGGGGGTGCGCGTCTTGGACAGCGGCGTGGGCACGCAGATGGTCAGTGCGGTCATGTCGTGCACCCGCCCGTAGGCCGCGGCGGCCGTCAGCTCCGGCAGCTCCTGGAGCGTTTCCGAGCTGACGTCAGGCAGGTAGCTGTGGCTCTCGTTGACCGCGGCCACCCGCCGCGAGTTGGTGTCGACGCCTCCGACTTCGAAGCCGGCCTCCGCAAAGCCGACGGCCAGTGGCAGCCCGGCGTAGCCGAGCCCCACCACGCCGATCAGCGCAGAGCGGTCGCGAATCGAGGCGTTGAATACATCAGCGCGGGTGAGATCGACGCGCGCCGAGGCGCGCGTCGGCAAAGCAAGTTCAGACATGCCGACCCCATTGGTTGACCCCATGACAAACACACGTGCCGAAGCGACCCCTCGCTCCGGCGATATGCCCATGTGCTTCGGCGCTGGCGGGACCCAACGTGATCCTCACCTAGGTGAATCGATGTCCCCTAGCGGAGGGATCTCGGGCTACGCATACTTCGGGGTGCCCGGACTCGATATCGTGAGTGGATGACCACCGACGGCCGCATCCTGATCGCCGGTGGCGGCATCGGCGGGCTGAGCGTCGCGCTCCTACTGAGCCGCGCGGGACGCCAGGTTCAGGTGTTCGAGGCGGCCCGCGAGATCCGTCCGCTGGGCGTCGGCATCAACCTGCTACCGCACGCCGTGCGCGTACTGGACACGCTTGGCCTGGTCGAGCGGCTACGGCCAACGGCGATCGAGACTGCAGAGCTTGCCTACTACAACCGCCATGGACAGCTGATCTGGAGCGAGCCGCGGGGGCTCGCCGCCGGATACGACCACCCGCAGTTCTCGGTCCATCGAGGGCGTGCTGCACATCGCCCTGTTGGATGCGGTACACGAGCGACTGGGCCCCGACGCGGTGGCCAACGGCCACGTCTGGAGGGGTTCAGCGCGAGAGGCGATGGAGTGAAGGCAACGTTCCTGCGGCGATCAGACGGCGCCAGGCTCCCCGCCTCCGGGAGCGCGCTGGTGGCTGCCGACGGCATCCACTCGGCGGCTCGGGCGGTGCTGCACCCGGGCGAGGGCCCGCCGAGGTACTCGGGCCGGATGCTGTGGCGAGCGACGACTCACGGCGCCGGGCTTCCTTTCGCACAGAACCATGATCATGGCCGGCCACCGGGATCAGAAGTTCGTGTGCTACCCGATCACGCCGCCCGACGCCGGCGGCATCCAGGTGATCAACTGGGTCGCTGAGCTGCCGGTGGCTGGCAGCACTCCACCGCGGCAGGATTGGTCCACGCGAGGTCGACGCAGCCCGGTTCCGCGAACCCTTCGCGGACTGGCGGTTCGACTGGCTGGACGTCCCCGCCCTGATCGATGGGGCAGAGGTTATGTACGAGTTCCCACTCGCCGATCGGGACCCGCTGGAGCGTTGGGGCGATGGGCGTGGTGACGCTGGCCGGTGATGCGGCTCACCCGATGTATCCGATCGGCTCGAACGGCGCGTCCCAGGCCATCCTCGACGCCGAGTGCCTGGCCGAATCGATGCTCGAGCACTCCGACCCGGCGGAGGCATTTGCTGCATACGAGGCCGCCCGGCGGCCGGCGACGTCGAGGATCGTGCTGGCGAACCGCGAAAACGGCCCCGAGCAGGTGATGCAGCTCGCAGAAGAGCGGGCTCCGGGAGGATTCCGCCAGATCGAGGATGTGATCTCGCGCGCCGAGCTGGAGGAGATCGCCGCGCGGTACAAGACAATCGCGGGGTTTGCGCCCCCCGCGGCGTGATCAGGCGCCGAGGCGCTCGCCCACGATCAAAAACCCCACCAGCTCAGCCAGCTCGGCGTCGCCGCCGGCGGCGGCGACCGCGCCGGCTCCGTCGGCCTCGACCAGATCCGCGGCGTGGCGCAACTCGGCCAGCCGGGCGGCAAACCCGGCGGCATCGGCCACGTCGTCGTCGTGGCCCTCGACCGCGACGGCCACGTCGAACCGGCTGAGCTTGCTCGGTGAGCGCGCGCACCCCGGCGATGGTCAGCAGCGGCTCGGGTGCGTGCAGGCGCTGGTACAGGCAGTCGCCCAGGAAGAGGACGCGGTCCTCGGGGACATACACGACGCACGAGTCGGGCGCGTGGTCTCCGCCGACATGCTCGATCACCGCGGTGACACCGCCCACGTCCACGGTGTGGCGGTCGTTCACGATCACGGTCGGGACGACGATCTCGAGATCGCTGCGATCGGGGATCTCGACCTTGATCATGTCGCGGCAGAAGGCCAGCTCCCGGCCGTCGGCGACGCGGGCGTCGAGCGCGGCGTCCGACCAGTCGTACCCGGCCTGGAGCTCGAGCTCGGCGGCCGAGTCGGCGTAGGCGATCACCGGCACCCGAACGGCGGCGGATCCGAAGCTGTGGTCCCAGTGCCAGTGCGTGAGCGCGATCGCGGTCACCGGCGGCCGTCCCCGGGCGGTCAGCTCGGACACGAAACTGCGCAGGTGCGCGACCGAGGCGCCGCCCTCCACCAGCAGCGTCGCGGAGTCGCCGTGGATCGCTCCCAGCGCAGGCCGGTCGCTGCGGTCGTCGGGGGTGAAGCGGTCGACGTGGGCGGTCAGCGTCTCGAAGCGGGCAGCGGTGGTCATCCGGCGCGACTCTAACGAACCGCCGCCGGGCACGTTTTACGTCCGGTTTACCCCAGCCGTCCCGACCGCTCCTACCGTGGGATGCAGGTGGCCCGCACGGGGTGGGCCGAAGCGACAAGGAGAGCACAGATGCGAAAGTGGATGGGAGTTGCGGTGGCGGTTCTCGCGATCACGGCGGTCACCGCCGGAGCGGCGTTCGCGTCCACCCCGGGGTCGGTGCAGGTCACCCTGACCAGCCCGAAGGTGTTCCAGGGCAAGGGCCACAGCGCCAACATCACACGTGGGTCGAAGAACGGTGTGTACGTCGCGAAGTTCGGGCGCACCACGCCCAATCACGTCACCTTCAAGGGAGCGCTGACGGTGCGCGGCTATACCGGCGCCGGCGACTATCGCGGTCGGCTGACCGTGGTTGCCCACGCGCCGGGTCGAACCGTGGCGGCGACGGTGGCCGGGGTCAAGGTGTCGCTCACCGAGGCCGGCGGCAAGTCCTCCTTCTCCCGCACGCTGCCGGGGATCATCTATCCCAAGCTGGCAGGCAAGGTGCTGGCGGGCACGGTCACCTGGACGTGCGCAAGCTAAATCACCGACAGCTGGGACACGCATTCTCGGGAGGGCGGGCCGACCGGCTCGCCCTCCCGCGCGTGTGGATGCGAGACTGTCGCCATGCGCATCACCGGCATCCGCTGCTACCGCCAGTGGCAGCCGTTCGTCCCCGGCACCTATGCCACCTCCGCCGGCGCTGCCGACGGGTTCGATTCGCTGGTGGTGGCGGTGGACACCGACGAGGGGATGACCGGCTGGGGTGAGATGGCACCGTTGGGGTCGTTCTACGACCCGGCGTTCAGCGGCGGTGCGCGAGCAGCGGTGGGAATCGTGTCGGAAGCGCTGCATGGCATCGACCCGGGCTTGCACCGTGAGCGCACCGAGCTGCTCGACCGGGCACTGCGCGGGCATGCGTATGCGAAATCGGCGTTCGACATGGCCTGCTGGGACGTGGCCGCGAAGGCGGTGGGCAGGCCGCTGTGTGAGGCACTGGGTGGACGGTTTGGCCACAGCGTCGACCTGTATCGCTCGATCCCGCCCGACTCGCCGGAGGCGATGGCGACCGCGGCGTGTGGGTATGTGACCGCCGGCTACCGAAGGCTGCAGGTCAAGGTCGGGGGCGATCCCGAGGAGGACGCCCGGCGGCTGGCGGCGGTTCGCGAGGCGGTCGGCGGAGACAGTTGTGCTGTATGCCGACGCCAACGGCGGTTGGACGACGGGTCAGGCGCTCACATTTGTGCGGACCGCGGCGGCCGCGGAGTTCACGCTGGAGCAGCCGTGCGCCACGGTCGACGAATGCGCCGTGGTCCGGCGCCACTGTCCCCACCCAATGGTGCTGGACGAGTCGATCGACTCGGTGGCGGCGCTGACGGCGGTCGCGCACGATCGCATCTGTCGACGGGATCACGATCAAGATCGCCCGTGTCGGCGGGGTGACCCGGGCCGCCCAGATGCGCGACATGGCGGTCGAGCTGGGCTTGCAGGTGACGGTCGAGGACACCGGCGGTGCCAGTATCGACACCGCAGCGATCCTGCACCTGTCGCTGTCGACGCCGGAGCACGCCCGGGCGCACACTGTCGACTTCAACGCGTGGGTGACCATCGACAACGCCGACGGCATTCCGGCCGTCGAGGCCGGCGCGCTGGCACCGCCCAACGGCCCCGGCCTGGGTGTGGCGGTACGCGAGGCCGCACTCGGTGAACCGATCGGTGAATGACGGTGCCTGGCACCGTTATTCACCACAGACGCCCGCCGTGAATAATTGGTGCCTGGCACGAATACTCAGCTAGTACGTGGTTTGGGTTCTGGTGAAACTGCCGCCGGCAGGGTTGCCGGCGAGATCGGTGATGGTGGCGGCGGGGACGTCGGTCACCGTCACGTTGCCACGATCGCGAGGGCTCTGCAGCCGGTGCCCGTGCAGGGGCCGACGATCCGGACGGTGAGCGCGTCGCCGGCGCTGCTCGGCAGCAGCGTCGAGGACGCCCAGGTGGCCGTCGATCCGTGCAGGGTGAGATAGCCCGGCGCTGCCCAGATCCATCTGGCCCCCGGGTGAATCCGGGGATCGCCACCGTCTGATTGCCCGCTGCCCAGCGGGTCGGTGATGGTGTAATGCCGTGATCGCCGGGATCGAGCTGGGAAGCAGCTGCTCGCTCCACTCCGACGTCAGCTCGTCGCACGGCTCTGCCAGGCCGAGTGTATTCGGCAAGCCACTGCAGCTGACCCCGTTGTTGTGCTGGTGGCGGAAGCCGACCGGCACCGGCCCGGCGCCGTCGGCCGGCGCAGATGCGGCAAAGCTGGCTGGTTCCCCGCAGCATCCTGAATGCCGTTGGCCGCCTGCAGTGCGGTCTTGAACGGCCCGACCGCCGTATCAGGCTGATCGGTCCAGCCTGCCAGCTTGAGTGTCGCGGCAGACCCGGCCACCGCCACCGACTGCAACGACCCGCCACCGGGCACGTTGGTCAGCGACCACCCGCTCGTGCATTGTCCGGCGCACACCGCCAACGGCTCGCTGAAGCTGACCGTCACCGTATCCACGAACCCGTCGTGATCTGTGTCGAGCATCCGCATCCCCGTCACAGTTGGCGAGGTCGTGTCCGCTCCACCGGAGGTGACGCTGACAGCGGTCGCAGCAGCGTCGTTCGAGGTGACCGGATCAACCACCGAGCCACTCACCGAGGCGGCGTTAAAGAGCGTCTGTGGGACGCCCGGCGCGATCAGCTTGATGGTGATCTTTGCGGTTGCACCCGGCGCCATCGAACCGAGGTTGCAGGTGACCGTGGGGTTTCCCGAGCAGCTCCCGCGCGTGGTCTTGAGCGCGCCCGTGCGGGTGGCAGCCGCCGGAAGCGTGTCGACCAGCGTTGCCGAAGCCGCGGTGGGCCCATGATTGGTCACGGTCAGCACCAGTGGGAATTTCTTGCCCATGGCGACCTTGGCGGGAGCGGCGGCAGTCACGCCCAGATCGGCACCTCCGGCGCCGGCAACGACCGTCGCGGTGGCCGAGTTGTTGGCCCCGTTGGGGTCGCCGGTCACAGCGGTGACCGACGCCGTGTTGGCGATCGATCCGGCGCCGGTCGGCACGGCCGTGATCGCGACCGAGTCGCCGGCTTTCGTCACCGAGCCCAGGTCGCAGGTGACCGTGCGGTTGGAGCTGGTGTACGTACATCCGGGAGCGCTGACGAAATCCAGGCGCGCCGGCAGCACGTCGGTGACGGTGACCGACACCGCGGTGTCGGGGCCGGAGTTCGCGATCTTCGCCGTGTAGACGACGTTCTGACCGACGGCCGGATTCGCCGGCGCGGCCGAGAGCGTCATCGAAACATCCGCGGACACGGGGCTGCCCCATCGGTGAACTCGGCGAAGTTGGTGCGCTTGATGGTGCCGACCCGGGTGAAGTCGCCACCGACGTAGAGCTTGTTGCCGCCGTAGGCGTCGATCGCAAACACGCCCAGGAAGCCCGCGGTCACCTGCGGCAGCCAAGAGGTGTCGAGTGCGCCGGTGGCCGGATTCGCCCGCACCAGCTGCGACACGACCGTGCCGTCGTACTTGAGGAAGTGCCCGCCGAAATAGGGCGTGTCGTTGAGCACGTCCACCGCCTGGACATTGCCGTCGGTCTTCTTCTCCCAGATCTTTGCGCCGGTCGCGAGGTTCACGGCGAGCGCCTTGCCACCGCCCCCACCGCCGGCTGCGTACAGGCGCGTACCCACGGCCAGGTCGAGCACCGGGTAGTTGGGGTGGTAGACGCCGGCGATCGACCCGCCGGTCACAGGGTTGACCGCAGTCAGCTTGCCCTGAGTGGTGCCGTTGACCGTGGTGAAGTCACCGGCGAGGTACAGTCGCCCGCCGACCAGCGCGAAATCCCGAACCAGGTCGTTGGCCGAGGCGGTGAAGCCCGGGGATGCGGCTCCATCGCTGGGCCGAAACGACGCGATGTGCGCAGTCGGGGTGGTCCCGACGGCGGTGAATGCGCCGCCGATGTACACGTGATCGGAAGAGACGGCGATGCCGCGAACGACGTTGTTCGGCCAGGCGTACGGCCGCCAGCTGTCGAGCGCGCCGGTGTCGGTGTCGAAGACCGCGATCCGCTTCTGCGTCTGCCCGTTGACGGTCGTGAAGTTGCCGACCGCGTACAGCCGAGATTTGTCGGGGGAGGTTGCCAACCCGAACACCTCGCCGTCCACCGCCGGCGCGAATGAGGTCGGCAGTCCGGTGGTCGCATCGATCCCCGCCAGGTTCGTTACCGGCGTGGTCTGTGCGCTGTTGGGATCTTGAAGGTTGGAGAACGTGCCGGCGACGTAGATGGTGCTGCCGACGCGCAGCACCGCGTCGACCTTGCCGTCGGTACCCCACGCCACATCCGGGCTCACCGGGAGCGCTGCCACCGCCGACGAAACCGCCCCGAGCGACATGCAGGCCACAATCACGACAAGGACCAACGCCGGGTACGGAACACCGTCATTCACGCTCCTCAAGGCCGGGGCAGGTATACCCACTGAAAACAATACCCAGCAGGATTTCGGAGTGTACGTAGACGATCGCAAATCGTCAAATGCGTACGGCGCATGTGACAATTTCAGGAGATTTTTCGCCCAAGATCAGTACATCGTCTGAGTCTTGACGAAGCTCCCGCCGGCGGGATTCCCGCCGCGTCGGTGATCGTGGCCGCGGGCACGTAGGTGACCGTGACGTTGTGCACGACCGCCAGCGCGCCGCAGCCGGTGCCGGTGCACGCTCCCGAGATGCGCGCCGTCGAGCGCATCGGCGGAGCTGTTCAGTACCAGCAGCGACGACGCCCACGTGGCCGACGAGCCGTCCACCGTGAGATATCCGGCGCTGCCGAGATTCATCGTGCCGCTGAGAAAGCCCGGGATCGTCGACCGTCTGATTGCCCGCACCCACCGGGTCGGTGATCCGATACTGCGTGGTTGTCGGGATCGACGAGCGCAGCAGCTGCTCGCTCCATTCCGAGGTCAGCTCATCACACGGCTCCGCCCGCCCACCGACGTTTGAGAGCCCAGCGCAGGCGCCGCCGCTGTTGTGCTGATGCCGGAATCCGACAGGCACCGGGCCGGCACCGTCGGCGGGCGCGGTGGCGGCGAAGCTCGGATGGTTACCGGCGGGATCCTGGATGCCGCTACTCGTGTTCAGTGCGATCATGAACAGGCCGACGGCGGTGTCGGGCTGATCGGTCCACCCGGCGAGCTTCAGCGCCGCGGTGCTGCCCGCAGTCGAAACCGACTGCAACGAGCCCGCCGCCGGGCACGTTGGCCACCGTCCAGCCGGTGGTGCAGGGCGCCGCGCAGGTTGCCAGCGGCTCGTTGAAGGTCACGGTGACGGTGTCCACGAACCCATCGTGGTCCTGATCGAGCATCTTCATGCCCGTCAACGCCGGCGGGGTCATATCCGACGAAACCCGAGTCGGCCGCCGATCTGACGCTGGACGGACGTCGTCTGCCGACGGCGATCGACCTCGGTGCCGCTCACTGACGCGGTGTTGAACAGCGTCTGGGCCGAGTCCGGCGCCGTCAGCGGAATCGTGACCGTGGCGGTGTCTCTCCGGACGCCATCGAGCCGAGCTCGCAGGTCACCGCCGTCGAGCCTGAGCAGCTGCCCACCGTGGTCTGGCGGCGCCGTTGGCAGCCGCATTGGCCGGCAGGGAGTCCGCCAGCGTGGCGGTGGACGCATTGGCCCGTGATTGGTGACCGTCAGGACGATCGCAAACGGGGTTGACTTGACGACCTTAGCCGCCACCGCGGTGGTGACGCCCAGGTCGGCACCGCCGGCGCTTGCCACCGGCGTTGTCGCCGTCGCCGAGTTGTTCGCCGGATTGACGTCGGCCGTGGATGCGGTGACCGAAGCGGTGTTGGTGATCGAACCGGCTGCGTTTGGTGTGGTCGTGATTGTTACCGACGTACCCGCCGTGCTGACCGCACCCAGGTTGCAGGTGATCGTGCGCGTTGCAGACGCAACGTGCACCCCGGGGCGCTGACGTAATCGAGCGTCGCCGGCAGTACATCGGTCACGGTCGTATTCAGTGCCGTATCGGGTCCAGCGTTTCCGATCTGTGCTGTGTAGGTCACGTTCTGACCCAGTGTGGCGCTGGCAGGCACACCTGTGAGCGCAACTGACACATCGGCCGACGCCGGAGCGGCGCCGTCGGTGAACTCGGCGAAGTTGGTGCGCTTGATCCCTTGCACGCGCGTGAAGTCGCCGCCGATGTAGAGCTTGTTGGGGCTGTAGCCGTCGATCGCGAACACGCCCAGGAACCCGGCGGTGACCTGCGGCAGCCAGGTGGTGTCGAGCGCGCCGGTGGCCGGATTGGCGCGCACCAGCTGCCCAACCGCAACGCCGTTGTACTTGAGGAAGTGCCCGCCGAAGTACGGGGTGTCGTTGAGTTCGTCTACGGCCTGGACGTTTCCGTCAGTTTTGATCTCCCAGATCTTTGCGCCAGTCGCGAGGTTGACCGCGAACGCCTTGCCCCCGCCACCTCCACCCCCGCCGTACAGGCGCGTGCCGGCGGCGATATCAAGCACTGGGTAGCTCGGGTGATACACGCCGGCGATCGATGCGCCGGAGAGCGGATCGATCGCGGTCAGCTTGCCCTGAATAGTGCCGTTGACATTGCTGAAGTTCCCAGCGATGTACAACCTCCCGGCCGCGGGCACGATGTCGCGGACGATGTCGTCGGCGGAGGCCGAGAACCCGATCGAGGCGGAGCCGTCCACCGGGCTGAGGGACGCGATCCGCGCAGCCGGAGTGCTGCCGATCGTTGTGAACGATCCGCCGATATACACATGATCGGAGGTGACGGCGACCGCACGCACCACGTTGCTTGGCCAGCCGAACGGCTTCCAGGCGCTGAGCGCACCGGTACTCGTATCGAACGCTGCGATTCTGCGCTGGGTCGCGCCGCCCACCGTCGTGAAGTTCCCCACGGCGTACAGGCGCGACCCGTCCGGCGACTGCGCGAGCCCGAAGACCTCGCCGTTCATGGCCGGCGCAAAAGACGTTGGCAAACCCGTGGTTGCATCGATACCCGCAAGATTTGAGACAGGCTTGGTCTGTGAACTGTTCGGATCCTGGAGGCTCGAAAAGTTGCCTCCCAGATAGATCGTGTTACCGACCCGCAACACCACATCGACCTTGCCGTTGGTGCCCCACGCCAGGTCCGGGGTCACGGGCAAGGCTGCCGCTGCAGAAGACACGCCCGCGATCACGACGCACGAAACGATCACCGCAAGGGCGGAGGCACGAGTGACGAACATCTTCATTGATGCTCCTGTGAGCCGGGGCCGGTAGCTTGTGGTCAGACGAATAAACCACAAGTACGCCGCAGTGTATGCGGTCTCAGATAATCGGTCAAACTGCGGTGAGAATTCCGCGGTCGGTTAGAACGGGCCGCGCGGCTCGTAGCTCCCCCGACGGGCACCGATACCGATGAACGTCATCCCGTCGTCACCTGCCACCGGACAACGCACGGCGGCGGGATCAAAGCGAAGGAACGTCCCAACGCTCACCGGCACTTCCTCCCCGTCGATTCGCCACACACCCGAACCGGCCACCACCACGTTGACTTCCTCCTGGCCAGAGCCGCTCTCGTCATGCTCACGACCCTCGGCTCCAGGCGGCAACTCGAACCAGTTCACGCCGAATGCCTGGGCCTCAAGCTCACGGCGCATGAACCGCACCACCCCCGCCGGGCCGGCCGGCTCGACCTCTTCCACACGTGCGATGGAGTAACGCATCGGCCGAGTCATAGCAGAGCCGGAGAGTGTGAGAGGATGGTGATCTCGTGGCCTGCGCTTGGTGTTCACATCACGGAACGCATCCGCCTGCCGGCCAGGTGACCACACCGACCGGCACGCAGCGCTGTCGCCGCTGCGCCACGTGTAGCCATGAGGCAACCGAGCAGGTCTGCCTCGAGGCTCACCGGCTCAGCGAGGTCGACACCGTCGGGGGCGTCGCGCTGCTGCACGACTGTGGCTACCTGCAGACCGCCGACGGTCGCTGGCAGCTTCCCGTGTGGGGGCCCGATGAGCGCCTCACGCTGTTCAACGCACTCAGTGTGGTGTTGCTGAACCGCCAGTGGGAAAGCAGCGGAGGCAGCAGCTACAACTGACGGCGAGTACCGATCCCGACTGACGGTATTCACCCCCGAGACATGCGCTATCGATTTCGCCGAAAATTGGCACTGGCGAACATGTCAAATTGGCTGTACGGTTGGCTGGTTGACGGCGTCGTTTCGGGAGGGGGCGATGAAGCGTCGGGGGTTTATTGCTGGGCTGCTTGCCCTGCCACTGATCGGTGGCGTGCTGGGACGCGCGCTGGGTGAGCCGACAGCGGCCGCGGCGGCGAGTGACGTCGAGGTTGAAGCCGAACTCGTGCTCTGGGAGTACCTCGATCATTGCTCTTCCTGGGAGCAAACGGTCGAGCGTCTGCGCGACTACGTCAACGACGGCCACGCCGACGCCGAGGCGTTCACTGCGGTCGCGGATGCGATCGAGCGGCGACTGGCAAGCGGCGCTGCCGAGGGCGAGGGCACACTCGGGCTCTATCCCGGGGCGGTGCTGACCATGTCGTCGCTCTATCACCTCCGCCGGTACGGAACCGCCGAGGATCGTTCCGCGCAGCTGGAGCTGCTGCACGAGTTGATGGAGGGGATCTAGGTGGCGACTGCACTTGCTCGCGTTGCGTATGCCGGCGACTGCGGCGGCGCGCCGTCGTCCAAAGGCCCCAAGGTGGCGGCCGCGATCAACGCTGCCTTCGGTCGTTTCTCAAACCCTGCGGCCACCTGGTTCATCATCGGGGGCGACGAATACAACTGGTGCTCGACCGCCACCATGAAGCATTACGACAAGTTCCTCACTGAACCCAACATCGCACCAGCGCGGACAGTGATGACACCGGGGAATCACACCAACGGCCCGGGAGGCTCCGCCAGCGAACCGGACGTGGCGGCCTGGATCAGTTACAACAAGTCCAAGGGCACGCTGTCCAATACCAGCGGCGCGTGGATCAACCAGGCCCAGGGGATTCCGCTCACCGATCAGTACATCGATATCGCGGGTATTCGCTTCATCATCATCAACTCCGGCGGCGGTCAAGAACAGCTCCGGCGGTTTGCCGGTGCCGGGAAGCGGCGGATCGGTCGCCGATAACGCGCGGGTCAACTGGCTGCGATCGGTGTGGGCGCCGGGGACCGCCAACGTCGTGATCACCCACCATCCCCGCTGGGCGTACTACGGCGGCCCGTTCGACTGCCGGGGGATGCAGAACCTGATCGATGAGATCACCGGAAAGAACAACTCGTCCGGGCCCCACTCGCGGCTGATCGTGCAAGGTCACTCGCACAACATGCAGCTGATGAAGCCGCAGCTTGCCAGCGGCTCGTACCAGGGACTGGTGAGCGCGGTGATCGGCCTGTGCTCCACTTCCCCGGCCGCACGCACGGCCGGCGGGAGCAACACGTCGCAGAAGTCGTGGCTGCAGTTCGCAAACCTCAGCCCGGGCGGATGTGGCTTTCTCCAGATCGACATCATGAGCGACAAGTCGCTCGAGCTGTCGGTGATCAACGCCGCCGACACGACCGGCAAGTTGATGACCAACACCGCCGGCACCGGCATCACCGGGGCCGCCACGATGACGATTCAAAACACGTAGCGCTGAGGGGTCAGGCGGGTTCGCGCACGAGTTCCATCGTGGAGCAGTGCACCCCGCCGCCGCCCTTCTGCACCTCGTCGTAGGCGATCGAGACGACCTCGACCCCGCGCCGTTCGAGCGCCTCGCGGGCACGCGGATAGCCGTCGCACATCAGCACCCGTCCCGGTCGCAGCGTCGAGTGAGTTGATCGCCCACTCCTCCCCGGCGGGACACGGAATCGCCTCGATGCCCTCCGCCGCGAGACGCTCGAGGAACCAGAACGGCAGGCCGGCCACGTCGACCAGCGCCTTGTCGACGTCGACCATGCCGATATGCCCGTCGATGTGAATCGACCATCCCACCATCGGCATCACCAGCAGCTCGATGCCGAGCACATCGAGCACCTCTCGCAGCTGCCGTGCGCCCTCGTCGTTGCAGCGAAACGATGTGCCGTAGGCGGCCAGCGTGGGAGTGAGCTTGACGAAGCTGCCACCCTCGAGCAGACCCGTGCCGTGGATGGTGCGCAGGATCGGCATGCCCTGCGCCACCACCGCCCGCGTCACCATGCCCTCCTCGCCGCGACGCATGGCCGGAGCCATCCGGCCGATGATCGCGCCCCCCGGCACCGTGCACAGGGGATCGCGGGTGTAGATCGGCCTGGAGAGGTGAGGCGCAGTCGGCCCTTCGACGTGGACGACATCGACGCCTTCGGCCTCGAGGGCAGCCACCAGGCCCGGCGTGCTGGGCATGGATCAGGTCGATGTCGGGGGCCTCCCGGGCCTCCCAGTACCAGCCACCATCGGGATCCACCAACGCCTGCGCCCGCTCATCCCAGCAATCGGCGCGCACCCGCTGAAACTCGTCGGCGGGAGCCCGTACCAACACCTTGCGCAGCGGGCCGACCTCGTCGCAGGCGCCCCATTCGCCGCCCCACACCAGCCGCTGCTGGGCCGGCGTCTCGAACCCCGGCTCCGCCTCGGCCGGGCACAGCGAGACGCCGAAGCCGACGGGGTAGGCGTAGTCATCCATCGCGGGCAACAGTACCGGCTACCCGGAGGTTCCGTGCGGGAGCCAGGTGAATCTCCTGACCGCGAAGGCGAAGGCGAGCGCCGTCCAGACCGCCAGCACGAGCAGGTCGACACCGCTGATGCCAAGTCCGGAATGGGTCGGGTCGAAGGCCCGGTGCAGGCCGTGAGCGACGTGTTGCAGCGGGAACACGGTGGCGATGTCGTTGACCCAATCCGGGTTCTTGGACTGAGGTATCAGCACTCCGGAGATGAAGTACAGGGGCAGCAGCACGAGCTGGACGAAGGGCTGGATCGCAGCCGCCGTGCGAATCGTCGGAGCCACTGCGTAGGACAGCGTCGAGAAGGCCGCCGAGCCGAGTGCGATGGTGACGAAGGCCGCCGGCAGGGCCGAGTTCGGCACCGTGAAGTCATAGATCTGGGCGCCCACGAACAGCAGCACCCCGGCGGTTGCCAGCGAGGCCGTGGCCGCGGTCAGGACGCGCCCCGCGATCAGCGTCCAGGCGGGTACGGGCGTTGCCCGCCGGCGCTTGAGTACGCCTGCCTCACGCTGGGTGACGAGGTCAACCACCAGGTTTGCGAACGACGCCGACACCACTCCCAGGGCGATCAGCCCGGGGACGTAGAACACCGCCACCTTGATATGCCGGCCGCCTTCCACCACCGTCTTGTTACCTCCGCCGACGCTCACCAGCACAAGCAGCAGGATGATCGGCAGGATCAGCGTGGTGAAGCGGGCCTGCTTGTCGCGCATGAAGCTACGCAGGTCGTAGCGAAACTGGTGGGCCACGAGTCGTGTGGACATTGGTCAGCCCTCCTGGGTGGCGTCGGTGAGTTGCAGATAGACGTCTTCGAGGGTCGGTCTGGTCAGCGCGAGTTGTGCGAGTTCGACCGACGTTTCACGCGACCAACCGGCCAGCGTTTCCATGTCGGCGAGCGGGTGCTCACTGCGGACTGCGACGGCTGACCCCGGGCCGATGGTGGCCCGCTCGGCCAGTTGCGGCGGAAGGCACGTCAGCGAGCAGCCCTGAGGCAGCGCGAACCCGATGACACCGGCGGCCTGGTGGCGCCCACCCAGGGTCGCCGGGGTGCCCTCGGCGACCACCTGACCGGCCACGACCACGGCGATCCGGTCGGCCAGCCGCTCGGCCTCGTCCATGTAGTGGGTGGTCAGGAAGATCGTCTTGCCGAGCTCCTGCAAGCCCTCGATCACGTCCCACGCCGCTCGCCGAGCCGACGGATCAAACCCGGTCGTGGGCTCGTCCAGGAAGATCAACTCGGGGTCGCCGATCAGGGCCAGCGCCGAAATCCAATCGCCGGCGCTGCCCGCCTGAGAGGCTGGCGGCACGGGCGTTGCGCTTCTCGTCGAGCCCGATCAGGGAGATCGTCTCGTCGACCGAGCGCGGCCGGCTGAAGTAGCCCGCATACAGCATCAGCGACTCGCGCACGGTCAGACCCGGCTCGGGGGCGGAGTCCTGCAGCACGATGCCGATCCGGTCGCGCCACGCGCTGCCGGCGGTCGCGGGTCGACCCCGAGTACCGACACCTCGCCGTCTGACCGTGGCCGGAAACCCTCCAGGATCTCCACGGTGGTCGTCTTCCTGCGCCGTTCGGGCCGAGGAAGGCGAAGATCTCGCCGCGCCTGACCTGGAGGTCGATCCCCCGCACGGCCTCGGCGCGGCCGTAGCTCTTCCGTAGACCCCGCACCCGTACAGCCGCTTCTGACTGCGACATCGATCAGCCCTCCGTCCCCGGGGCAAGGAACGCGCCATAGCTCGCCGCAACTGCCAGGATCGCCGGGAAGTCCGGCTGGCCGCAGGCGGTCAGGGTCGCCATCTCCCGGAAGAAGCCCTCGAATCCGCCAGGCGTGCAGATCAGCAGAAAGCGAAGCTCGGCGGGTAACTGGTTCGAGAACGTGTGCGGAACATCGCCGGGCACGAACGCGAACCCGCCTCGCGCGATGGTGACCTGCTCGCGACCGAGATCCATGGTCAGCTCGCCGTCGAGGATGTACCAGGCCTCATCGGTCCCGGGGTGGACGTGAAAGCGGTGGAGCCGGAGTTCCAGCGGGCATGCTGTACTCGACCACGGCGAGGGTACCCGCGGTCTGTTCGGCGGACGCCTTGATCCGCATGTCGTCTCCCTGCGCCCAGCGCACGGACTCGCCGTGGCCTGGAGGTAGCAGGATGGTGGACTTGGGCGCGATGTCGCCCGGTCGAGCAGTTGCGCTGGACATTGGTGGTGTGCTCCTTCTTGGGGCTGATGCCCCGTCGTTGATGTGGATGCCATCCTGCCCAGCGCTCGCCGGCGCGGCCATCCCGCCGCTTGGGGGTTCGGGCACCCCCCGCATCTGCGGGATGGCACCGGCCCTGGCGGGCGGACTATCCTCGTCCGATGAGTCACAACCTCGGCACCAAGGGGTTGATTGCGGCCGACGCAATCGCGGCAGCCTGCGCCAGTGGCCTGACGACGCTCGAGCTGTTGCGTGAGGTCGCCGACCGGGTCGCGTCGGTGGTGCCGTACCAGAGCGGTGCATGGATGTCACTCGACCCGGTAACGATGGCACCCACCGGGTCTCATCTGATCGGTGCCGACAGCGGCGAAGCCACCATGGCGCTGCACCTTCGCTTCAGCGAAAACGAGGTGTTCGTGCCGGACTACCTGAAGCTGCGCGACCTGGCCCGCACCGAAACGCCGGTGGCCTCCCTGCTGCACGCCACCGGCGGCGAGATCGAGCGCAGCGCGCGCCAGCGGGAGATCAACGCGCCGATGGGGATCGTGGACGAACTGCGGGCGATCTTTCGGATCAACGGCGCGTCGTGGGGCGCCGCCAGCTTGGGACGGTTCGAGGGCCACCCGGCCTACACCGCCGACGAGGTGGCGTTCCTGGCGAGCGTGGGTGAACACATCGCCAACGGCCTGCGCCTGGCGCTCCTCAGTGAGGCCGCGGGCGGCGACCGCGGCTTGCCCGACGTACCCGGGCTGATCATCATGGGCGAAAGCGAACAGATCGAGTCGCTGACTCCAGAGGCGCAGGCGTGGATCTCGCAGATCCCACCCGATGGCAACGGCCACGCAGAGCTCCCCGCCTCGATCTACTACATCGCCCGCCAGGCCCGCTCCCTGGCCGATGGGGAGGCCCAGGGCGGCCGCCCAGCGCAGGCCCGGATCCGGCTGCGCGACGGCAACTGGCTGCTGGTGCGGGGTACGACGCTGCTGCGCCCCGGTGAGAGCGAGCGCCAGAGCGCCGTGTTCCTGGAGCCCGCCAGCGCCTGCCCAGCTGGCGCCAGCTTCTGGTCACGTTGTACGAACTCTCCGCCCGCGAACGCGAGGTCACCGAGCAGCTGCTGCACGGACTCACGACCGAGGAGATCGCCGCCAAGTTGTACATTTCTCGGCACACCGTGCGCGATCACACCAAGGCGATCTTTGGGAAGTTCGGGGTGCGCAGCCGACCGGAGCTGACGGCCAAGCTGGCGACCGAGCGGCCGAAGGCGGGTTGACATTGCCCGGCACCACGCTCACCGGCGGCTGTCTCTGTGGCGAGGTGCGGTTCGAGATCAGCGAGCCGTTGGTCAGCGCTGTCTACTGTCATTGCACCCGCTGCCAGCGGCGCACCGGGAGCGCCGCGTCAGCCAGCGCCCGGGTTGCTCCAGGTGCGATGCGGATCGTCGCCGGCGAAGAGCTGGTGCGCTGCTACGACCCGCAGGACGGGTCGCCCAAGTGCTATTGCTCAGCCTGTGGATCCGCTCTCTGGAGCCATACCCAGGGTGACCCCACCGAGCGCAACGTGCGCCTGGGGACGATCGACGGCGACCCCGGGATCGCGCCCCAGGCCCGCCAGTTCGTGGCCTACGCCGCCTCGTGGGAGCCGATCCCCGACGATGGCCTGCCGCGATACCCCGAGCGCCGGCCCCAGTCGGCCGCGATAGGAGATGCCGATGCCGACGTATGACGACGTGGTGGCCGCCCGCGAGCGGATCTCCCCACATCTGCGCGAGACGCCGTTCTTCACCTACCCGGCGCTGAGCGCACTGGTCGGCACCGAGGTGTGGGTGAAGCATGAGAACCACCAGCCGGTGGGTGCGTTCAAAGTCCGCGGAGGAGTCAACCTGGTGGCCCAGCTGACCGACCAGGAGCGGGCCAGCGGCCTGATCACGGCCTCCACCGGAAACCACGGCCAGTCGATCGCCTACGCGGCCCGGCTGTTCGGTGCGCGCGCGATCGTGTGCGTGCCCGAGCACGCCAACCCGATCAAGGTCGAGTCGATCCGCGGCCTGGGAGCCGAGGTGGTGTTCCACGGCGACGACTTCGACGATGCCCGCGAATACTGCGAGGCCACCGCCCGCGAACACGGCCACCGGTACGTGCACTCGGCCAACGAGCCGGCGCTGATCGCGGGCGTGGGCACCTACACGCTGGAGCTCTTGGAGCGGCAGCCGGACATCGACACGATCGTGGTGCCGGTGGGCGGCGGCAGCGGCGCCGCCGGAGCGTGCATCGTGGCCAAGGCGTTGCGGCCGTCGATCGAGGTGATCGGCGTCCAGGCCGAGGCCGCGCCGGCCGCCTACCGCGCGTGGAAAGAGCGGCGGCTGGTCTCCGACGACACCGACACGTTCGCCGAAGGGCTGGCCACCCGCACCTCGTTCGAGCTTCCCCAGACGATCCTGTGGGAGCTCTTGGACGACTTCGTGTTGGCCTCCGACGACGACATGCGACGGGCGATGCTGGCCATGATCGAGTGCACCCGAAACCTGGTGGAGGCCGCGGGCGCAGCGTCGCTGGCGGCCACGCTGCAGCTGCGCGATCGGCTGGCGGGTCGGCGAGTTGCGGTGATCTGCAGCGGCGGAAACATCTCCACCGAGCAGCTGCAGGACGTGCTCGCGCTCAGAGAATCGCTATCGGGTTCAACGGCGCGCCGGTGCCGCCCACGATCCGCAGCGGCGAGATCGACACCATGAACTCCCACCGTTGCAGCTCATCGCACGCGCGGGCGATGTCCTCGAGCGCGAGGCTGTCGGACACCATCATGCCCATCGCCGCGACCTGCAGCGGGTGGATCGGGTAAAGGATGCCGTCAACCACGCTGGGCACAGCCTCGCCGTCGCCGTCGGGCAGGAACGCCGGCGATGCCGCGCTCGTGCATCCAGGGGATGGTGTCGACGTGCAGGCCGGCCTTGCCCTCGCCGTCGGGTAGCCGTTGTCCCAACCGCCGAACTCCAGCCGGCGGCCGTGGTGGCCGGTGCGAAACACGAGGAGGTCGCCCTCGCCGAGCGCACGCCCTGAGCCTCTTCCACGGCCTCGAGCTCGGCCCGGGTGACGGCCTCGCCCGGCTCGAGCCAGGGGACGCCGCGATGCGCGGGGACGTCCAGCAGGACGCCGCGGCCGACGATGCCCTGGGCGTAGTGGTCCATGTACAGCACGCGCGAGCCGCGGCTGGTGACCTCCATCTCGGGAAGCCCGTTGTAGAGCTTGCCTGCGTAGGCGATGTGGCACAGCGCGTCGATGTGGGTGTGGCAGTCGCCGTGGCATTCCATGCCCAGGAAGTCCATCGAGAAATGCAGGCTTCCCGACCCGATGTCCAGGTCGTGCATCTGGGTCATGTGATGGATGGCCGGGCTGGGATTGTCGGGACCGGCGACGGTATTGATGGGGATCGCCATCGACACCGTGCGACCTTCGGTGACGGTCGCACAGGCCCGCTTGACGTGCTCGGGAGTGATCAGGTTGAGCGTGCCCATGACGTCGTCGTCACCCCAACGTCCCCAGTTCTTGACCGACTCGAAGATCGCTTCGAACTCGGCCACAGATACTTTTGGCGCGGTGCTGAGATTGGACATGGGGACGCTCCCTTCAACAGTGGCTCGATGCGTTGATCGTACAACCCGAGCCAGGGCGAGGTTGAGGGAGCGAATGGGCTACCGGAGACTCAGTACATGCCCGACGGCTGCCGCCGCGGGAGCACTGCGCAGATGACCAGCGCGAACACGCCGAAGAGGAATCCGAGGATCCCCCAGCCGATCACATTTCGGTTCTTGCGATCGGCAATTATCGCCGTGACCACGCCGAACGCCACGTAGCCGAACAGGATCAATTGAGCGGTCGTACTCATACCCGTAAATGTCGGCCGCCGGCGCCCCTGCCCTCATCACCCGTCGGAGGGGGTGAATAACGGTGCCTGGCACCGCTATTCACAACTCCACTGAAGTCGCGGTCGTGCCGATAGAGACCGTATGTGGATTCGACGGCATCGCGATCCGGCCCCGCCGTTTGTCGACGGCGACGGCGTGCTGGTCCGGATCGCCCTCGCACTGGCAGAGGCAAACACCGTGGACGGAGTGCTGGATACCCTCGCGCGCGAGTTGACCTCCACGGTCGCCCGAGCCTCCGAGTGCACGATCTCGACCTGGGACCCGGTGGGCGACCAGCTGGTGGTTGTCGCCGTGGGGTACGCCGACACCTGGCCCGAGGAGGAGGAGCGCGGAAAGCGCTACCCGCTCGACGACTATCCGGGCGTCCGCGACCTGCTGCATCACCGCGACGGCTACCTGGAATACCGGGCGGCGGATGCGGGACTGCCCGACCGGGTGCGCGAGCAGCTGGCCGAGTGGCAGTGGCAGACCTGGGTGTCCTTTCCGCTGGTCGTTCGAGGTGACGCCGTGGGCGTGATCGAGGTGGTCGACTACGACTCGACCGAGCCGTGGGCGGTCACCGACGTGCGCCTGTGCCAGGCACTCGCGACCCTGGCAGCCGTCTCGGTGCGTAACGCCCAGCTGGTTGCCGAGCTCCGTGACCTGGCCGACCGCGACCCGCTCACCGGGCTGCTCAACCACCGCGCCTTCTACGAGGCGCTGGAACTCCAGCATCAGCGGTCGCTGGAGACCGGCGAGCCGATGGCGGTGCTGGTCGCAGACCTGGACGACTTCAAGGCCCACAACGACCAGTACGGGCACCTGCACGGTGACGAGACGCTGCGCCGGGTGGCCCGGGCGCTGGTGCATCTGACCCGATCCGGCGACATCGCCGGGCGCATCGGCGGCGACGAGTTTGCGCTGGTGTTCCCCAACGCCAGCGCTGCCGACGTCGAGATGATCGCCCAGCGTCTGATCACCAGCCTGCAGGACACCGCCGGGCTGTCGGCGTCGGTGGGGATCACCGTCAACCCGGCCGCCAACCAGTCGCATCTCGAGATCGTGGGCCGCGCCGACAACGCCCTGCGGGTGGCCAAGACCACCGGCAAGAGCGGCGTCCGCATCGCCGACGCGGCCTGACCGGATACGCTCGGCCGATGACGAGGCTCGATCGGCAGTGGTCGGAAACGATGCTGAAGACCCCCGCCGGGCCCCTGGATCGCGTGGCGTTGGCGTTCGATCGCTGCGGCCGCGGAGCGGTGCGGGGCGCCACCATGGGGACGATCGGACTGCTCCTCGCCCGCCGCCGACGATGGCGCGGGCTGGCCGCGTTCGCCGCCACCGAAGCGCTCACTCCACTGGCCGTGAACGCGGTCAAGCTGGTGGTCGACCGGGAGCGCCCGGCAATCGCGCGGGTCGACCCGTTCGGCACGTCGTTCCCGTCGGGTCACGCCGCATATGCGGCAGCCACATCGGTCGCGCTGGTGCTGCTGGCGTCGGAAGAGCGGCCGGCCAAGCGGTGGATGTGGGTGGGCGCCGCTGCCGGGACTCTGGGCATGGGCTGGAGCCGCACCCACCTGCAGGCGCACTGGCTGACGGACGTGACCGCGGGCGCGCTCCTGGGCGGCGGAGTCAGCCTGGCGACGTTTGCCGTGGCCAAGCGCCGCTAATCGCGGCCGGTGGCGATCGCCACCAACTCCTGCACGACCAGGCGCGGCCCCGGCACGCTCAGAGCCGCCGGAGACACCCCGACCGCATGCGTGGGGATGCGCACCCGCAGCGCTCCCGGGCGCGATTCGAACACCAGCGGCGGCTCCAGCGACATCGCCTCCCCGTCGATCCCGATCTCGACGGCGTCACTTGAGTCGATCTGAAACCGAGGCGTCTCCCACTCCAGCCAGCCGTGGAAACTGCGGATTCTGCCGACCGACTCGAGGCCGGTGAACTCGACCGCCTCGGCCGCGCTCGCGATCCTGGCGGCGACGATCCCCAGCGTGCCCGCATCCAGCCGCGGCCTGGTGCCGCGACCGTCGAGGTGATGGAGCTCGTAGGGGTCGTTGGAGACCAGGATCATGTGCGCGGTGGGTAGCTGCTCACCGTCGGGTCCCGTGAAGCGCAGGTCAAACGGCTCGGCGTCCGGCCCGAGCATGTCGGGCAGCATCGCCGCGGCCGTCTTCAGCTTCGCGTCGCGGTACTCGGGCGACTGCACGATCTTGGCGTACACCCCCATCGAGGCGTTGTTGACGAACACCCGCCCGTTGACGGTGGCCAGGTCGATCCGCCGCTCCACCGCGTCCCCGTAGGCATCCAGGGCGCCGACCACGTCGTCTCGATCAAGCCCGAGATCCAGGGCGAAGTGGTTGCGGGTGCCGGCAGGAATGCACACGTGGGGGACGTCGCGGGCGGACGCCACCGACGCCACCAGTGCCTGCGAGCCGTCACCGCCGGCCATGCCGATCACGTCGGCGCCGCGGTCGAGCGCGTCGTGTGCGAGCTGCAGCAGGTCGTCGCCCCGCTCGAGCACGACCGGCTCGATCCCGCGGTTGCGGCACTCCTCGACCAGGTTGAACTTCTCGACCTTGCCGCCGCCCGACCACGGGTTCATGATCAGCACCGGGTGGCGCGGCCGGCCACCCACCACTGCCGAGTTTCCCTCCAGTGGAGGCGAATCGGGGGGCTGTCGCAGCGCGCTCCTGGCAGCCACGGCCGAGATCACTACCAGCAGCAGCGACAGCTCCAGCAGCCAGCCGTTGTTGTGGGCGGTCAGCACCGACACCAGCAACCCCACCAGCGCCGCCACCGCGATCACAGCCCCAACCATCCGCACCGTTCCCCGGCCGGCGATCAGGTACCAGATACCCACCACCGCGGCTGCGGCGACCACCGCCACGATCACAAACCGGCCCAGCGAGCCCTGCGAAAGCGACGCCACGCCGGCCACGACCGCCGCGATCCCTGCGATCAGCGCGAGTATCGCCGCCGGCCGACGCCGGCTCTGAGCATGGTCGGCCACCAGACACCCTCCAGAAGCAGTCGGCACACCGTACAGTTCCAGAGACACCCCGGCAACGACCACCCGGACACGATGCACACCCTGTATCTCCTGCGCCACGCCAAATCGAGCTGGGACGACAGCTCGCTGACCGACCACCAACGGCCGCTGGCGCCGCGTGGCGTGCACGCCGCAGCGGCGATCGCCGCGTACCTCAAGAGCCGCGACGTGCAGGTGGATCTTGTGCTGTGTTCCTCCGCGGTTCGCACCCGCCAGACGCTCGAACTGATCATCCCGGCGCTTGGCGATCCGCCGGTCGAGTTCGAAGACGAGTTGTACGGGGCCTCCGACAATGAGCTGATCGATCGCCTGCGGCGAGTGCCGGATTCGGCCCGATCGGTGCTGGTGATCGGCCACAACCCCGGCATGCACGACCTCGCATTGCGGCTGGCGGCAGTTGGGGAACGGCTACCGCAGCTGGCGGCGAAATTCCCCACGGCGGCGCTGGCGACGCTCGAGCTGGGCGGTGAGACGTGGGCTGAGTGTGACCAGGACGCGCGGCTGGCTGACTACGTCGTTCCGCGCGAGCTGGGCTGAAGCTCTCCGCGTCCGCCTACCGGCCGTCCCGCCGCAGCGCCCGCCCCGGGCGGTTGCCCGTGGGGCGACCGTCGATCAGCGCGGCCACGCCGTTGACCAGAACGTGCTGCACCCCCACTGCGTTCGATCCTGGGCGCTGGAAGGTGGCGGTGTCGATGACGGTGCCGGGGTCGAGTGCGACAAGGTCGGCGAACTGCCCCACGGCCACTCGCCCGCGATCGCTCAGGCCGAACCGTTCAGCGGCGGCCGTCGACAGGTGGCGCACCGCCTCGCACCACGAGAAATCCTCGCGGTCTCGCCCATAGCGGCCCAGGTAGCGGGCGAACGTCCCCCACCCGCGCGGATGCGGACTGGAGCCGACGTAGATCCCGTCCGAGCCCGCCATGTGCAGCGGATGGCGGTGGGTGGCGCGAAGGTCGTCGTCACTCAGCCCGTTGGGCTCGACCACACCGATCGCCAGGTCGCTTTCCACCAGCAGCCTGGACACCAGATCGGCGATGTCCAGCCCGAGCGTGTCACACGCTTCGAACACACTCGCTCCCTCCAGGTATTCGAGTCCCGGAGCAGCAACGTAGGTCAGCCGGAACGCGCCGATGTTGCGGCTCATGCCGGGGAACCAGTCTCGCCGCAAGGCCGCTCGGGTGTCGGCATCTGCCAATGCCGCCAGCGTCTGCTCGGGGCCGCGCTGCTGAAGCTCGGGAGGCAGGCCCAGCATCGCCAGGGTGGTGCAACCGGCCAGGTAGGGATAGCTGTCGAAGCTGAGGTCGAGGCCGTCGGCGGCGAGCCGGTCGACCACCGGCAGGTGCCGCTCGGCCCGCCCCATCAGATGCGAGATATGCAGCTTGACGCCGCTTCGGCGCCCAATCTCGGCCACCTCGGCAAACCCCGCCGGGCTGCGCTCGTCATACCCGCGCATGTGCGTCACATACACCCCGCCCGCGTCCCGCACGACCTCGCACAGATGGGCCAGCTCGGAGGTGTCTGCACACATGCTCGGTACGTAGTCGAGGCCGCTGGAGAGGCCCACCGCCCCCTGCTCGAGGCCCGCCGCCAGCGCGGTGGACATCTCGCCCAACTCCTCAGCGGTGGCCGGCCGGTCATCCCAGCCGACGGTGTCCAGCCGCAAGTTGCCGTTGGGCACCAGGTAGGCGACGTTGAGCGTGGACGCCCCGTCCACCCGCTCGAGATACTCGGCCACCGAGCCCCAGTCGGCGGCGACGCTCTGATGCCGCCCGTTGACCGCCGAGAAGTAGTGGCGCATGCCGGCGATCGTGGCGGCGCTCCCGGGAGCGATCGAGGTGCCGTCCTGGCCCAGCACGACGGTGGTCACACCCTGGTGCAACGTCGGCAGGTGCACCGGCTCGTCCCACAACGCCATGTCCAGATGGGAGTGAGCATCGATGAATCCCGGCATCACGTTTTGGCCGGTGGCGTCGAGATCCAGGCGAGCCGAGACAGCGGAGGCGTCGCCGACCAGCACCACCCGACCGCCCTCGACGCCGACGTCAGCCGGTATCGCGCCTTCGGGGTTGACCACCAGCCCACCCCGGATGGCAATGTCCAGCACTACGCCCCCTGGGCGACCAGATCGGTGATACCGGCGACGAACGCCGGGCCCCCCTCGGGAGCAAACGGTGTCGCATCAACTTCGTACCCGCCCTCGGCGAACTGGTGCGGCGCGGGCAGGTAGTTGACGTAATCGTTGGCGTTGGTGACCAGCACCACGTGCCGATCAGCCCCGGCCTGACAGAGCTGCTCGTAGGCACCGGCCAGCTCTCCCGGCCAAAACACGACGGCAAGCGGGCCAACGTCGACCACGTCCACCGGCACCCGAGTGTGCTCGTCCTCGGGGAAGCGCTGGGAGATGTCCAGCTCGATCACCGCCCGAGCAAGCTCCACCGACGACCCGGCGTCGCCTCCGGCAACCGCCGATCTCGCTGCCGCAACCCGCGTGCGGGTGGCCTCCAGATCGCGCGGGCGCAACGGCATCTCGACCACACCCGATCGACTGGCAACGGGCACAGGCACCGCGATCGGCGCTGCCAGCGAGTTGATTGCCAGCGACGCGCCCGACTCCAGCACCCGCTCGAAGCTCGCGACCAGCGTCCGCTCTCGCTGCTCGAGCACCGCCGCCACCGCCGAATACCCGACCGCGGTGCCGACCTTGTCGGCGTCGATCGGCTGGTTCGAGAAACTGCGCGCAGGCGCTCGGTCGGCACCGCAGCCCTGAAGGAACAGGCAGGGGCCGCCGAGACCCGCCTCCACCACATCGCGAATCGCGCCGACGTAGTCGGGCGAGAACACCAGGCTGGCCCAGGCCAGCACCGTGGGATGCATCCCGTAGACGACCACCGAGGCCATCGGCGTGCCGTCCGGCTCGCTGACCGCCAGCACGTCCAGGAACGCGTCATCGATGGGAACGTCCACTCCCACCACCAGCCGATCCCCGACCTGCTGTCGGCGGCTGCGCGTCACCGGGCAGGGCCGACGCACGGATTCCACGCGCGCGGAACGCAGGTCGGCAACCGCCCCCGCCGCCGCCTCCACAGTGCGCTCCTCCACCAGCGTGCGGGCGGCAGCGCACAGCCCGTCGTGCTCCCAGTTCTCGATGGTGGGGTCGTCCATCATCACCGACGAATGCGTGTGCGACCCCGCCAGCTGCACCGCCCGGGCTGCACACCGCAGCGCTCGGCGATCCGCTCCCGCACCCGTGCGCCAACGTAGCCGGGCCACAGAACGACGTCGCAGGCGACGATCACCACCGCCTCAGCAGCGTCGCCCGACGTCAGTGCCAACGCCGTTACCGACAGCTCGGAATGGCGGCCGACGGCGTCGTGCTGGGCCCGCGCACCCCACCCACCCACAGGCGTTCCCAGTGCCGGCTCGATCACGCCCGAGCGACTCCGGCCCGTAACGACAGCACCGTCATTCGATTCCGAAGCGCCCTTGTAGTTGCCGCACCGAGAAGGTAGTGTCTTGCGCAATGCGAATGGTGCCTTTCACTGGGTGCAAGACTATGTCTCGACGGCCGGCCTGTCAAGACACCCAGATGGTGGTGGCATCGTGACCGCCGAGCGGCTGGCGACCCGCGCAGTCGGGGTAATGCCCGGGAGGCGTCAACAGCGGCCAGCGGCGGGTGGCCGGAGTCGACGAGCTGGTGATCGTCGAGACCTCCGGCTCACGCATCAAGGATCACAACGGCAACTGGTACACGGACTATCACGCCGCCTTCGGCCCGCCGGTGCTCGGGCACAACGATCCCGACGTGGACGCCGCCGCGGCGGAGACGGCGCGCACGCTGGGCCTGCCGGGAGTGGGAGTCACGCCGATCGAGATCCAGCTGGCCGAGGCGCTGACCGAGTGCGTGCCCTCGATCGAGACGGTGCTCTTGACCAGCAGCGGATCGGAGGCGACCTTCCACGCCATCCGGCTGTCGAGGGCGGTCACCGGCCGCCGGCGCCTGGTCAAGTTCCAGGGCTGCTACCACGGCTGGCACGATTCCGTCTCGCTGAACGTGATCTCGCGCCCCGAGCGGGTCGGCCACCACGATCCGCTGTCCAAAGGCACGCTGCCCGAGGTCACCGAGGCAACCACCGTGCTGCCGTTCAACGACGTCGCCGCGCTCGAGGCCGCCTTCGCCGAGCTCGGCGACGAGATCGCCGCGGTGATCCTCGAGCCGATTCCCCACAACGTCGGAGCGCTGCTGCCCAAGCAGGAGTTCCTCGAGGCCACCCGGCGGCTGTGCGATCAGCACGGATCGGTGCTGATCTTTGACGAGGTGATCACCGGCTTCCGCCACGCGCTGGGCGGCTACCAGGAGCTGAGCGGCGTGACGCCCGACCTGACCACGCTCGGCAAGGCGATGGCCAACGGCTATCCGATCGGCGCGCTGGGCGGCAGCCGCGACGCTGATGGACGAGTTCTCCACCACACCGGGACGGCCGGTGTTCTTCGCGGGTACCTATAACGGGCACCCCGCGATCGCCGCTGCCGCGCTCGCCACCATCCACAAGCTCCGCAGCCGAGCCGGTGCACGAGCACATCTTCCGTCTCGGCGAGCGGGTCGCGATCGGAGCTCGACGAGATGCTGGACGCGACTCGGCGTCCCCCACGTGGTCACCGGGTTCGGCTCGGTCTGGGTGACCTACTTCATGGACGGGCCGGCCGAGAGCTACGACGACCTGCTGCGCAACAACACCGAGCTGTTCGTCGGGTACCGGCTGGAGCTGCTGGAGGCCGGGATCTTCGAACTTCCACTCAACCTCAAACGTAACCACATCTCCTACGCCCATACCGAAGCCGACTGCGACCACCTGATCGCCTCGACCGAGGCGGCCGTCAACCGTGCACTCCAAAAAGCCGGAGGATTGTGATGAAGACCGTGTCCCTGCGCGTTCACTCCAAGGTCCGCCGGACGGTTCCGGCGGCCGTTTGCCTCTTGGTCCTCTGTCCGCGCTGAGCGCATGTGGCAGCGGGTCGAGCACCACCACGGCGGCGACCTCGTCGGCCACGCCGGCGCCCGCCACCGCCACCGTTGCCTGGGCCGCCCCGATCGACGGGCTCGATCCCGACAACGGGTTCGCCAACCAGGCGCTGGCCGCGTTCCATCTGATCGGCGGAAACCTGTACGACATCAACCGCGACGGCAAGACGGTCCCCGGTTTGGCCGCGTCGAGCACCACCTCGGCCGACGGATTGAGCTGGACCTTCAAGCTGCGCCCGGGGCTGAAGTTCTCCGACGGCTCACCACTGACCTCATCTGACGTCAAGGCCACCATCGATCGCGCCAAGGCCGACAAGGCCAACGGCTACGCCGGCCTGTTCGCCCCGATCACAAGCGTCGATGCGCCCGACCCCCAGACGGCGGTGTTCAACCTCGCCACCAAGTACCCCTCCCTACCCACCGTGCTCGGTGAGCCCGAGTTCCTGATCATGCCGGCGGCCGGGCTCGCACAGGGCAAGAGCTTCTTCAAGAAACCAACTTCGGCCGGCCCATACACCCTCCAGAGTTGGGGTGGCGGCGGTGATTCGACATTCGTCGTCAACCCCAACTACTGGGGCCCCAAGCCGGTCATCAAGACGCTCAAGTTCACCACCATCCCCGACTTCAACAGCCGTCTGTCGCAGCTGCAGAGCGGCCAGATCCAGTCGGTCGTCGATCTCCCGCCGAGCGTGCTGCCCCAGCTGCAGGGCAACGGCACGATCTCCGCGAGCGTCGTTCAGATCTATGGATTCGGGGTGCTGAACATGTTCATCACCAAGGCGCCGCTGGATAACCTCAACCTGCGCAAGGCGATCTCGCTGGCGATCGACCGCGACAAGATCGCCAAGGACGTGTGGAACGGGCAGAACACGGCCTATGCCGGCTTCTGGCCGCCCACGATGGACGGCTACGACAGCTCCATCTCGACCGCCCAGGACATCACCAAGGCCAAGCAACTGGTGGCCGACTCGCCCTGCGCCGGTGGCTGCACGCTGAAGATGCAGTACACCGACTCCTACCCGTCGTCGGAGCAGACGGCATTGATCATCCAGTCCAACCTCAACCAGATCGGGATCAAGACGCAGCTGATCAAGCTCGAGAACGCGATCTGGTTCAACAACATGTACAACGGCACCTATCAGCTGTCGGTGTCCAACCTGTACGACTACGCCAATGTCCCCGACGGCATGGTCGCCTACGCGATCGATCCCAACGGCGGACTGAACGCGAACTACAGCGGCTGGGACAACAAGGCCGCCATCGCGGACGGCAACCAGGCGATCGTCTCAACCGGCTCTGAGCGCGACGCGGCGCTTGCCGGCGTCAACCAGGAGTTCCTCAAGGATCAGCCGTACGCCACCATCAATACCTATGCTGTGGTCTTCGCAACCCGCTTGCCCAAGGACATGATCACCCTGACCGCTTCGGAGTTCATCGACGTACAGACAGCGGCGGGCTGAGCCGCCGCCCACACATGTAAATGACAGACGACGCAGTCCCCATCGTCGCCGAGGAACGCGCCGACGTCCGCCGGCGCGGCTCCTCGGCGGCAGGTTGGGGGCGTCGGATCGGGTTCGAGCTGGGGCAGGCGCTGCTGGTTGCGTTCGTGGTGGTGACGGTGTCGTATCTGCTCGTGCGACTTGTCCCGGGAGATCCGGCGCAGGCGGTGCTGGGCCCGCGAGCAACGCCCCAGGCGGTGGCGGCGCTCAGGCACGAGATGCACATCGACCAGCCCCTTTTGACCGGGTACGTCAGCTACCTGGGAGCGCTCCTGCACGGCGACCTGGGCACGTCCATCGTGCAAAGCGACCAGTCGGTGTCAGCCATCGTCGGGCGAACGCTCCCGGTGACGCTCGAGCTGGTGCTGGCGACCATGATCTTGTCGCTGTGCGTGGGAGTCCCCGTCGGCCTGGTGTCGGCCCTGACTCCACGCTCCAGTGTCGACCACACCACTCGGGTGGGATTGGTGATCCTGCTGGCCACGCCCCCCTTCTTCCTGGGATTGCTACTGATCCTGGCCTTCGCTCTGCGGTGGCCGATCTTCCCGGCCGGAGGCTGGGCGGGATCGTGGCCGGACAACTTCCGGTACCTGGTGCTGCCGGCGATCGCGATGTCGGCGTTCCTGATGCCCCAGATTGCCCGCACCGTCCGCCAGGTGGCGCTGGACACCTCACGCCAGGATTTCATCGAGGCCGCGATCGCCCGCGGGATGTCGCGTCGCACCGTCGTGCTCAAGCACATCCTGCCGAATAGCCTGCTGCCGGTGATCACGCTGCTGGGCCTGAACATGGGGGCGCTGATCGCCGGGGCGGTGGTCGTCGAGGCGGTATTCGGGATGCCCGGGATCGGCTCCCAGCTGGTGCAGTCGGTGAGCCAGCGTGACTATCCCGTGATCCAGGGGATCGCGGTCGTTTCGGCGCTGTTTGTGGTGTTCTCGAACGCAGCGGCGGACGCCCTGTACGTGGTTGCCGATCCCCGGACGCGGCGCGGATGACTGACCTGGCACCGGCACGAGGGACGCGATTGGGCGGATTCGCCCGGCGCCACGGCGTTGGGCGCCAACGCTCGTTCTGGGTGGGAGGGATCATGCTGGGGGTGATCGTCGGTCTGTGCTTCGTGATCCCGGTGGTGTGGCCCGACTCGACCGACGCACTGGTGGCCCCGCCGTATCAGGCGCCCTCGCTGCGGCACCCGTTCGGCACCGACTCGGTCGGCCGTGACCTGTTCGTGCGCACCTTCGCCGGTGGGCGCATCGACCTGATCGTCGCCACCCTGGTGGTCGGGGTGTCGTTGATCCTCGGGACGCTGGTGGGAACGCTCGCCGGTGCCAGCAAGCGGCGAGGGGTCGACTCCTTGCTGATGCGGCTGGTGGATGCGCTGATCGCGTTCCCCTTCGTGATTCTGATTCTGGTGCTGGTGGTGCTGGTGGGGCCGGATCGAAAGCTGGGGCCGATGCCGGCGGGGCTTCCGGCCACGGTGATTGCGTTCCTGCTGGTCGGATGGGCCTACTACGCCCGCCTGGCGAGGGCACAGACCCTGGCGTTGCGCGGCAGCGACCACGTCGTCGCCGCCCAGATTCTGGGGTACTCGCAGCGGCGGATCGTGGTGCGCCATCTGGCTCCCGGGGTGGCCCGCGTGACCGCCGCCTATGCGGTCGGCGACGCCATCCTGGCGGTGGTCGTGATCGCCTCACTGGCGTTCCTGGGGGCGGGTGTGCAACCGCCCACGCCTGAGTGGGGAAACATCATGTACGAGGGCCGCGCGTTCGTGGGCACCGCCTGGTGGATCACGGTCGCACCCGGGCTGATGCTGGCCATCACCGGGGTGGCCCTCAGCCTGCTGGCCGACGCGCTGCTGTCGGGCGATCGGCGGCAGCGATGACCGACCTCCTGCAGGTGGACGGCCTGGCCGTTGAGCTGGCCGGCCACGAGGCGCTCACGGACGTGTCCTTGAGCGTGCCGGCCTCCTCGTGCGTCGGGCTGGTCGGCGAGACGGGATCGGGCAAGAGCATCACCTGCCGGGCGCTGATCGGCCTGCTGCCCCGGATCGACGGAAGGGTGTTGAGGGGCACGATGTCCTTCGACGGCATCGACCTGGTGGCGCTCGACCAGCGCGGCTGGCACGAGCTGCGAGGACGCCGCATCGCACTCGTACCCCAAGCTTCGATGTCGGGACTCGATCCGGTGATGAAGGTCGGACGTCAGCTGGCCGAGACGGTGCGCGAGCTCGACCGTGGCGGGTCGGGAGACGAGCGCGTGCGTGAACTGTTCGATCTGGTGCACATGCCCCGACCCGGTGAGGTGATGGGGCTCTACCCGCACGAGCTCTCGGGCGGCATGCGCCAGCGGGTGATGATCGCACTGGCGCTTGCCGGCCGCCCCGAGCTGCTGTTTGCCGACGAACCCACCACCGCACTCGATGTCACCGTCCAGCGCGGCATCCTGGAGCTGCTGTCCGAGCTGCGCGCCGAAACCGGCATGGCGATCGTGCTGGTCACCCACGATCTGGCGGTGGTGCAGTCGACCAGCGACGCGATCGCGGTGATGTACAGCGGCATGGTGGTGGAACGTGGACGGTCGCGCGAAGTGCTGGAACGGCCGGCACATCCCTACACCCAGGCGCTGATTGCGGCGCGGCCGCGCACCGGTGCCTCCCGGGGTGAGTTGGAGACGATCCCGGGCCGGGCGCCGGGCCTGGGCGAACGGCCGGGTGGCTGCCCGTACGCTCCTCGCTGCCCTCTGGCCCAGGATCGCTGCCGGGCGGAGGTGCCACGGCTGATGCCGGTGGCAGATGGGCGCGAGTCGGCGTGTTTCCGGTGGAACGAGCTGATGTCGTGACCGCCACCCTCCAAGTCGCGGGCGCCGGAGTCACCTATCCGCGAGCCCAAACCGAGGCACTGGCCGATATCGATCTCGAAGTCGAGGCCGGCCAGACGCTCGGAATCGTGGGTGAGAGCGGTAGCGGCAAAACCACCCTGGGGCGGCTGCTGGTGGGAACGCTCACCCCCACCCGCGGTCGGGTGCTGGTGAACGGCCGGGAATGGTCCAAGGTCGATCGGCGTGACCCGATCCGGCGCGAGATCCAGATGGTGTTTCAGGATCCCTACGGTGCGCTCAACCCCTGGATCACCGCCCGCCAGGCCGTGGCGGAGGTGTTTCAGGTGTGGCATTCGCTCGGCCGCCGTGAGGCCGGGACGCGGGCCGACGAGCGTGCTCCAGGAGGTGGGGCTGACTCCGGATGCGGTCGAGCGCCGCCCCGGCCAGCTGAGCGGCGGGCCAGTGTCAGCGGGTGGGGATCGCACGAGCGCTGGCGGCGGATCCCAGCATCCTGATCGCCGACGAGCCGACGTCATCCCTGGACGTTTCGGTGCAGGCCCAGATCCTCAACCTGCTGAATGCGCTGCGGGTCAGTCGAGGACTCGCAATCATCCTCATCTCACACGATCTGAGCGTGGTCAACCACGTCACCGACGAGACGATGGTGCTGTTTTCCGGGCGGCTGGTCGAACGCGGGCCTACCCAGACAGTGCTGACCGCACCCGCCCACCCGTACACCAGGGTGCTGCTCGACTCGGTGCCCGGCGTGGAGGGCGACTATCGCTTCGCCGCCAACGCCGTCTCGGCCGACGGCTGCATCTTCGCTCCTCGCTGTCCGCGTGCCGACACCGATTGCACCGCCGGGCCGCCTGCTCGGATCATGGTGGGCGAGTCTCAGGTCGCCTGCATCCACCCGCTCGGCGGCGACAGCCCGCAACCGGCGGAGCCGTCACCGTGAGCTCAGTGTGCCGACTGGTTCGAGGGTGTGAAGCCGATGCGAGCGGAGATGGTGGCCGCCGCCGCGTGTACCGCTCGCCCAATCTCGCCCACCGCGTCGGGGTTGATCCGGTTCACCGGGCCGCTGACGCTGACGGCGTAGTGCGGACGCCCGTGCCGGTCGTGGACGGCGGCGCCGACGCAGCGAAGGCCGTCCTCGCCCTCCTCGTCGTCGACGGCATACCCGCGCTCGCGGATCTCGATCAGATCTTGGTGCAGCGCCCGCCAGGTGGTGTGCGTACGGCTGGTACGCCGGGCCCACTTGGCACGGTCGACGATCTCACGCGCCTCGGCATCGGGCAACGCAGCCAGGATCGCCTTGCCCAGCGCCGACCCGTGCCAGGCGTCCAGGTCACCGATATTGGCGCCTCGACGGATCGGCTGAGTGCTCTCCACCGCCTCGATCAACACCAGGTTGTTGGCGTTTCGGACGCCCAGGTTGACGGTCTCGTGAAACCGCTCCGAGAGCTCACGCATGACCGGCAGGGCGGCGTGGCGAACGTCAGTACCCAGCGCTCGCTCACCCAGCTGAAACAACCGCAGGCCGAGGGCGTAGCGACCGGAGTGAGCGTCACGCTCCACCAGCCCATTGCGGTTGAGCGTGGACAGGTAGCGCAGCGTGGTGGCCTCGCTGAGGCCGGCAGCCCGCGAGATCTCTGCCTGCGTCAATGCCCGGCCGTCGGTGAAGGTCTCCAGAATCGCGACCGCCCGATCGACAGCCGCGATCCGATAGCGGGGAAGCTCCTCACTCTCTTTCGCAGTGCGAACACCCCGTTCGGCCATTGCAAGATCGTAGCGGCGAGATCGATGACCAACAATCTCTAGGGAGGGACAGATGGGGAAACTCGACCAAAAGACCGTGATCGTGACCGGAGCCGGCTCTGGCCTGGGTGAGGCAATTGCCCATGAATCTGGCGGCCGAAGGCGGGTACGTGTACGCCGCCAACCGGTCGCGCGAAACCGGGGAGCAGGTGGTGGCAGACATCCGCGAGCGCGGCGGTCAGGCCACCTTCGTGCCCACCGACGTGGGGTCGGAGTCCGACATCATCAACCTGGTAGAGACGGCCCGCGCGCGCACCGGAGCGATCGACGTGGTGGTCAACAACGCGGGCTCGGGCGTCGACATTCTGGGACCGTTCTGGGCGATCACCTCGGAGGCGTGGGACCGGGCATTCGCGGTCAACGTGCGCGGTGGGTGGCTGCTGGCGAAGTACGCCTATCCGCATATGCCCGACGGAGGTGCGATCGTCAACATGGGCTCGGTCGCCTCGCTGGTGGGCTACCCCGACGAAACCACCTACATCTCAACCAAGGGCGCGGTGCTGCAGATGACCCGCGGGATGGCCTGCGACTCGGCTTCGCGCAACATCCGGGTGAACTGCATCTGCCCCGGGCCGTGCGAGACGCCGCCGATGATGAAGTGGCTGGAGGATTCCACCGACACCGAGGCGCTGCTGAAGGAGTGGAACGAGTCGATCATGCTGGGGCGGATGGGGCTGCCCGGAGAGATCGCCAAGGCGGTGCTGTTTCTTGCCTGCGACGATTCGTCGTTCATGACCGGCGAGTCGCTGGTGGTGGACGGCGGGTTCACGTCGCTGCGGGGCGGATCGGGATCGGCGTCGCTAGGGGAGCCGAGTTCGCAGACGTTCTGACAGCGTCTTAGCCGAGCAGCTGCTCCAGCGCGTCGGCGTCCTGCACCGCGAACACGTCCTCGTCGCTGTTGAAGTACGCGTAGATATCGCCCCGCTGGCGCCAGGCCGCGATCCGCTCGGCCCACGCCGCCAGCTCGGCCGCCGAGTAGCGCGCGTCGGCGCCGGCCTTGCCGTGGTTCAGGCGGATGTACGTCCAGTCGGCAGTCCACTCGTGCGTCTGGAACTCGCGCTCGGGATGGTCGCCGATCACAAGCCCCACGCCCGCCTCACGCATCATCTCCATCACCGGCTCAGAGAACCACGAGGGGTGGCGAAACTCGATGGCGTTCCGGTGCCCGCTGGGGAAGCGCGTGAACCCGTCGGCCAGGCGCGCATCGTCGCGCTTGAAGGCCGGGGGGAAGCTGCCACAGGAGCGGCCCGAGCTTGCCCGCCTCCACGATCGGCGCGAGCCGCTCGAGCATGGTGAAGCTGCCCGACTTGGGCGGGGCCAACCGCTTGATGTGGGTCAGGTAGCGGCCCACCTTGACGGCGAACAGGAAGCCGTCCGGCGTCTGGTCGGCCCAGGTCTGGACGGTGCTCTCGAGCGGTAGCCGGTAGAAGGTGGAGTTCACCTCAACCGTGGTGAAGCGCTGCGCGTACCGCATGAGCCACTCACGCTGCGGCGCGCCGTCGTACAGCGGTGCCTTCCATTGCTTGTAGTTCCAGCCTGCGCAGCCAATCCGGATCACGCCACCTCCACTCGTGAATAACGGTGCCTGGCACCGTTATGCGCCACCGCGACACGATGAATAATCGGTGCCTGGCACCGATTATTCACCCGAGCGCTGACCTCGGTGCCAAGGCCTTGCTCGCGCGCGCGGGTGTAGATCAGATGCGCGGTGGCGATGTCTTGGACGGCCACCCCGACCGACTTGAACAGCGTGATGTCGGAATCGCTCCGTCCGCGGGTGTGCGGTGCCGTTGACGAGCTCCCCCAGCTCGACGCCGAAGTGGTCGGGGATGATCGCTCCCTCGGCTACAGGGATGTTGAGATCTCCACACTCGTCCAGCACCGAAGCCAAGATGTCGACCACCACCTTGGAGCGCAGCACCGCCTCGGTATCGATCTCGCGGGCGCTGTTCTCATGGGTGCCCACAGCGTTGATGTGCATGCCCTCGGACAGCCACTCCCCAAGCACGATCGGCGTCGTGGACGGGCGTCAACGTGCACAAGATGTCGCACTCCCGCACGACCGCCTCGGGGCTCTCCATCAGCTCGAAGGGGACGGCCCCGCCGACGTGCTCGCGAAACCGGTCGGCGGTCGCCTGGCTGCGAGTCCAGCCCACCACGCTGCGTGATGTCGCGGACCAGGCGAAGCGCGTCAAAATGTGAGCGGCCCTCGACACCCAGCCCGACCAGCCCCAGCACGGTGGGGTCGCTGCGGGCCAGATACCGAGTGGCGATCGCGGACGCCGAGGCGGTTCGATACGCGGTCAGCAGGCCGCCGTCGACCACCGCCAGGCAGCTGCCGTCGTCGGGGTCGACCAGCAGCACGGTCGCATCGAGCACCGGCTTGCCCTTGGCGCGGTTGCCGGGGAAGATCGACAGCAGCTTCACGCCCACCGCGCCGAGCTTCGGCATCGCCGCAACCATCGGCAACACGGCATCATCGCCCCCCGGGATATGCACCGCGAACCGGTTGGGCATCTTGACGTTTCCGAGCGCATGCTCGCCGT
The DNA here is from genome assembly GCA_963723785.1 of uncultured Actinomycetes bacterium. Classification (GTDB taxonomy): domain Bacteria; phylum Actinomycetota; class Thermoleophilia; order Gaiellales; family JAICJC01; genus CAVPTL01. The sequence goes on from CAVRSB010000003.1 coordinate 309,038, forward strand.
GCGCCGCGGCGACCGTGTCGATCACGTCCTGCATCTCGATCACCTGGGCGGCGTCGCTACGTGAAATCACCAGAGCCATTGAGGATTCTCCCTTGTTGCCATCATCAGGCTGCCGGAGCGGCAGCCAGTCGCGTCACAACGTGCAGCGCCGCCTCGATATCGGCCTCAGCCACGCTCTCGTTCGCGCCGTTGATACCGGCCTCGACCAGGTCGGTCTGACCGGCCCCGAACAGCACCGTCGGGATCCCGTGGGCACCAAACCAGCGGGCATCGGTATACAACGGCAGACCGACCACCGCCGCCGCACTGCCGGTCACCGACTCCACCTGGGAGGCAACAGCCGTCGCCCATTCATGCCCGGCGGTAGTCGGCATCAGCGGCTTGGGCGCCGCCACCACGCGGTAGCAGACCGAGACACCGTCGAGGACTCGTCCACGGTGCCAAGAACGCGTCCAGCTCCGCGCGGACAGCATCCACGTCCTCGTCTGGCGTGACCCGGCGATCGATATCAAGCTCGACCGTGCCTGCGGCCATCCCGAACCCAACGCCGCCGTGCAGCCTGGTCACGTTGATGGTGGGATGGGCGATGCCCGGTACGGTGCAGCCGAGCTCCGAAAGCCGGTCGTACTCGGCGGCCACCGCGGCGCCAAGTGCCACGGCGTGCCTCATCGCCTCCTCGCCGGGGTCGATCAGCGACTGGTGGGCAGCTCGCCCGGTGACGGTGACGTGCAGCTGCACCGCCCCGTTGGTCGCATATCCCACCGCGCGGGTGATCCCCGGCGTGATTGCCCGCGCCGGGCTGACGCCGAGCGCCTCGAGCAGGTGACCGGGCCCCGCGGCACCACCCCGACCCTCGTCGGCGGTGATCGAGACCAGCGCCGACGCGCCGACGCCCAGATCTCTGGCTGCCACCGCAGCATTCAGGTATACGGCCACGTCGCTCTTGGCAAACGTTGATCCGCGACCCCAGATGCGGCCGCCGCTGCGCTCGGCGGCGTACGCGTCGCGGGTCGACTCTGGCGCGGGTGGCGACGTGTCCAGGTGCGCGCTCAGAATCAGCCCCGGCGCGAGCGTGCGCTCGCCCAGCCACGCAAGCACCGTGGGATACGGCCCGCCCTCTGGCCCCATCACATCGTGGCGCTCGGTCACGAGACCATGAGCGCGCAGCTCGGTCTCGACAATATCGGCGGCGGCGGCGCAGCCGGCAGGGTCGACGGTCGGCACTCGGATCAGTGCGCGGGTGAGCTCGATCGCTGCCTCGACACGGTTTGATGCCGCCACGGCGACGTCAGCGGTGGGCAAGTCGCTAGACCTCCCGCAGCGTGACAGGATCGCCCGCAACGGCGGCGGCCACCTCGGTGGCGCTGCGGATCTCGGCGAAGTTGTCGCCCAGGTAGAGCAACGCCCACTCGTGGTTTCGAGGTGTCATGGCCACGCACGCGTCCTCCACGATCACCACCTGGTAGTCGAGGTCACCAGCATCTCGGGCGGTGGTCTCGACGCACGAGTTCGTCCACATGCCGGTCAGAACGACGCTGCGAACTCCCATGTTGCGGAGGAGATGGTCGAGGTTGGTGGAGGTGAAACACCCGGACCCGGTCTTGGTAAGAACGATGTCCCCTTGCTCCGGCTCCAGATCGTCGATGATCTGCGCCAGCTGCGACCAGTGCGGAAACGCGAGTCCCTGCGCGCGATGCCGCGCGGTCTGGTCGGAGCCGTCACCGCGCAGAGACGCGCAGCGCGCGAACACCACCGGCCGGCCGGCCGCACGGAAGGCAGCGGCCAGGCTGTGCACCGCCGGCACCACCACCTGCTCGAGCCTGGCGATGGCGTATTCGGACTCCTCCCCCAGCCCGGTCTCCCGCAGCCGCTTGAACAGCCCCTGGTCCCGCCGGGCAAACCCGTTTTGCAGATCAATCACCACCAGCGCCGAGTTGGCGTAGTCGATCTCCACCGGTGGCACTCGGATCACCTGTTCCCAGGCCAGCTCTTCACCGCTCATGCTCGCCTCTCTTCATTGTGTCGTTTCATCCCAAGGGTCCAGTGTTTGAAATGGTCATGAGCACGTCCATGAACGCCTCGGGAGCAGCCGCTCCCTGGACGATCGCGGGCTCGTCCGTCACCGCCGGCGCGACGCCGTGCACCATCGCCTGCGCCCGGGCGCGGGCCGCCTTCACGATCGGCTGGGCGCGTGCGCGGCTGGCATCGTCGTACCGGTTCAGCGCATCGGCGACCGACGACGCTGGTGGCGGCCAGCTGGCGGGAGAGCACGATCGCGTCCTCCATCGCCAGCGCACCGCCCTGGCCAAGCGTGGGAGCGGTCGCATGGGCCGCGTCTCCGATCAGTACGATCCGGCCGCGCACGAACGAGTCGAGCGGATCGAGATCACACACCGGAAGCCGCGCGACCGAGTCGGGATCGACGCCCTGCACCAGCCGCCCAACCGGGCCGCCCCAATCGCCGAACAGCTCCCGCAGCTGATCGCCGGCAGCCATTCCGCCGCCCCAGTCCTCGGCCACCGGCGCGTCCAGAAAAACGTACAGCCGCTGATCGCTGACCGGGAGCACGCCCACCCTCTGCGAGACATCGGCGTAGAACGAGAACGTACCGGGCTGGGCCAGGCTCAGATCGTCGCCGACCAGCGCCAGCCAAGTCGTGTACAGGTAACACAAACGGGCGCGTTGGGTGACGTGGGCTCGCAGCGTGGACCACACCCCGTCGGCCGCCACCACGACGTCTCCGGTCGCGGATGTCCCGTCGCTGAACTCCACCGTCGCCGACTCGTTGTCCTGGGAGGCGCCGACACATTCCTTGCCCAGATGCACCGGAGTATCCCCAAGCCGGCCGAGCAGCGCGACATGGAGATCAGCCCGCGCCAGGGGATAGGGCCGGGCGCCCGCCACCTCGACCAGCTGCTCGCAGCCGATCGCAGAGGTGAGCGTCCCCGCCCGATCGTGGTACCGGACTTCGGTGAGCATCGGGCTGCGCTGCTCGAGTTCGGCGCCCAATCCCAGCGAGTTCGCGGCCTTGGCGCCATTCGGCCACATGCAGATGCCGGCGCCGAGCGGACGCAGCTCGGACGCGCGTTCGTACACCTCGACATCGAATCCGCACCGCCGCAGGGCGATGCCGGCCGCGAGCCCGCCGATACCCGCGCCCACCACCAGGATCCGCAGGTCGTTCATCGTTCCCGCTCCTTTGCCAGCTCGGGCCGCAACTGGGCGATCCGTCCGGTCGCCTGGCGGGTCGCCTCGAGCTCGTCCCCGGTCCAGTTGCGGGGAGCCGAGAGCTGGTGCAACGACAGGATCCCGACCAGCCGATCCTGTTCGAACACCGGCGCGGCGACGAAGGCCGCGAGTCCGCCGTAGTCGCGTACCATCGCCCGGAAACCGTCGTCGTCGAAGGCAGGATCGACCTCCGCTGCACGACCGGTGTCGGGTATGGCGAGCACCGCTCGGGTGCGAAGAATCGTGGTAACGGTCGGGGATCCCTCCGCGGCCACCACCAGGCCGTCCACGCTTGCCACCCCGGGCGCGAGCGCCTCGTGAGTCATCGGCATCGGCTGGTCGGCCGGGACGTCCAGCCGCAGGGTTGCCCGCGAAAGCGCCAGCCGGTCACGCAGCGTCACCATCAGGTCGCGACAGCTCGCGGTGGGCGGGGCCGGTCACAGAACCGCTCCTTCTGCGCCGGTCGCGGCGTCCACCGTGCCGAACCCCTCGACGTGGTCGAGCCACCATCGCGCGATCTCATCCCGGCGTGCGATCCACACGTTGCCCTTGTCCAGGGCATGCTCCAGGAACTCCCGCAGCGCCGCCGCCCGCGCGGCTTGGCCGATCCAGCGGGGATGCAGGCTGATCGTCATCAGCTTGGGCGAGGTCTGCCCTTCCCGCCACAGCTCGTCCAGGCCCAGCCGCAGGTAGTTACCGAACGCCACCGGATCGTCGGCACCGCCGAGTACGAACCGGCCGTCGTTGTAGGTGAACGACAGCGGCATCACCAGGTGCTCGCCGCCTTCCACCGCCACCGTGTAGGGCAGGTCGTCGTTGAGCGCGTCCGAGTCGTACATGAAGCCGCCGTCTTCGACCAGCAGCTCGCGGGTGTGCTGGGACTGCATCAGCCTCGAGCACCAGCCCACCGGGCGCCGCCCGCAACTCTGCTCGATCGAGGCGACCGCCCGTTGCAGATGGTCGCGCTCCTGGTCGCGATCCAGCGTCCACAGCTCCTCCCATCGCCAGCCGTGACACGAGATCTCGTGGGGCGAGTGACGGAGATAGCCGGCCACGTCCGCGTTTCGCTCGAGCGCCACCGCACAGGCATTGATGGTCGCCGACACCCCATACTCCTCGAAGATCCGCACGACCCGCCAGAACCCGGCGCGCGACTCGTATTCGAAGGTGGACTGGGTTGCCCGGTCAGGAATCGAGCCGTCCAGGCCGATCGGGAACTCACCCACCGGCTCATTCCGCCCGTCCTGCTCGGGAGGTGTATTCGGCGCCGGCCTCGTAGTTGACGTGCAGGTTGACCGCAACCCTGGCATCGCCGGGCCACCGCACCCGCGGCTGGTGACGCCCGTAGCCGACCATGTCGCGGGCGTCATTCATCGTGCTCCACCGGCCGGCCCCAAGCCTGATTGACCGCCCGCACGATGTGCTCGTAGCCGGTGCAGCGGCAGAGGTTCCCCGCCAACAGCTCGCGGATGCTGTCATCGTCGGGGTGATCCTCGGGCGTTGCAGCGGCCAGGGTCATCAGAAACCCGGGCGTGCAGAACCCGCACTGGAGACCATGCTGGGTGCGGAAGGCCTCCTGCATCTGATTGAGACCTTCCGGCGGGGTGATCCCCTCCACCGTGGTCACCTCACGCCCGTCAGCCTGCGCCGCCAGCGTGATGCAGGACCGCACCGCAACGCCGTCGAGCAGCACCGTGCAGGCCCCGCAGATGCCGTGCTCACAGCCGGCGTGTGTGCCGGTGAGTCCGAGATCATCACGCAGCATGTCCACCAACAGCCGGCGCGCGGGAAGCTCGCGGCGCACCGGCTCGCCGTTCACGGTGATCGAAACATCGACGATGGCGGCGGGAATCGACGTCACTGGGCCACCTCGACCAGCGATCTCCGCACCAGGGTCGAGAGCACCTGACGCCGGTAGTCCGAATCGCCTTTCACACGATCTGACGGCGGATCGACCTCCGCGGCGGCGGCCTCCCCCGCGGCGGTCAGCAGCCCGGGGGTGACGGCCTGGCCGCCCAGCACCTGCTCGGCCCGGTGCAGCCGCTGGGCGCAGCCTCCCACCCCGATTGCAGCCAGCCGAGCGTCTGCGACCGCGTGCGTCTCGGGATCCATGCGAACAGCCACCGCAAGCCCCACCACAGCGAAGTCGCCACTCCGCCTGGCAAGCTCCACGAACGCGGTGCGGTGGTGCGGACAGCACCGGCAGGCGAACCTCGGTCAGCAGCTCATCATCCTTGATCGTGGTCATCCAGGGACCGATGAAGAACGACGCCGCTGGAACCGTGCGCTCTCCCGCCGGCCCGCGCACCACCAGCGTCGCATCGAGTGCCAGCGCGACTGCGGCCAGCTCGGCGGACGCGTCGGCATGGGCCAGGCTTCCGCCCACAGTGCCGCGCGCGCGAATCTGCGGGTGGCCGACGTGGTGGAGGGCCTGGACGAGCATTGGACACGCCTCTGCGGCCATCGCCGAGTGCTCGGCTTCCGCCTGGGGGACGGCGGCGCCGACGACCAGCGTCCCGTTGTGCCGCTCGATCCGCCCGAACTCGGGGATGCGCGTGACGTCCACCAGCACGCCCGGCCGGGCCAGCCTGAAGTTGAGCATCGGGATCAGGCTCTGACCTCCCGCCAGCACCTTGGCCTCGTCGCCGTGCTCGGCCAGCACCGCGAGCGCCTCGTCGACGGTCGCCGCCCGTGAGTACAGAAATGGAGCGGGCTTCACGAGACCACCTTCCCGGTGGCCTTGGCGATGGTCGCGCGTACGCTCGACGGCGTCACCGGCGTTGATCGGATCGGGTCGAGCGCGAGATGAGCGAGGGCATCGTCGACCGCTGAGGTTATTGAGGCTGCCGGGCCGACGATGCCGGCCTCTCCAGCGCCCTTGGCACCCCAGGCCAGGTGCGGCGCCGGGCTCTCGAAATGCGCGCTGGAGATGGTCGGGATATCGGTCGCCGTCGGTACCAGGTAGGCCATGAAGGTGGTCGTCTGCGGGTATGCCGCCTCGTCGTAGGCGATGTCCTCGAGCAGCACACCGCCGATGCCCTGTGCCACCCCGCCGTGGATCTGCCCGGCAACGATCAGCGGGTTGATGACCACGCCGCAATCGTGGGCGACGAAATACCCGAGCATGGTGACCGCGCCGGTGGCCTCGTCCACCGAGACCACCGCGGCATGAGTGGCGTTGGTGTAGGTCGGGCAGGCGTTCACGCGGCCGCGTTCGTCGGGCACATGGTCGAGCCGGCGGCCGTCCACGCCCAGCGGGTCGTAGGTCACCCGTGCGTCCAGTCCGGGCTCGATGTCGGGCGGCAGGTCGAGCGTCCGCGCGAGCGCTGCGCTGGCGACCCGTTCCCAGGTCACCGAGTGCCCCGGGCTGCCGCGAACCGAGAACACCCCGTCGGCCAGCTCGAGATCGTCGGGAGCGGCCTCCAGCAGGTGGGCGGCGATGCGCAGGCCCTTGTCTCGGATCGTCCCCGGCCGCCTGCTCGATCGCTCCGCCCGCGACCGTGACCGACCGGCTCGCCCAACTGCCGAGCCCGTGAGGCGAGGTATCGGTATCGCCCATCACCACTCGCACCTGGTCGATCGGGAGGCCCAGGGCATCGGCGGTGAGAGTCGCGACCATCGTCCACAGCCCCTGCCCCATGGCGCCCAGGCCGACCGCGACGGTCACTCCTCCGTCGCGGTCAAACCGGATGTCGGCCGAGTCCTGCGACGTCCAGTTGCCGTTCGTGCCAAAGTAGGTCGCCGCGACTCCCTCCACGTAGGTCGCGTACCCAACGCCGACCCGGTGGGCGGGATCGTCTCCGAAAACGGCGCGCCACTTGCGACGAGCGTCCTCTCCCCAGGCGACCGCGCTCTCGTATGCCTCATGATGGCTGCCCGAGTCGATCACCGAGCCCGCCGCCGTCTCGAACGGCAGCTCGTCGGTACGGATCATGTTCAGCCGGCGCAGATCGTGCACGTCGATCTCGAGCTCCCGGGCGATCTTGTCGACCAGGCGCTCCATTGCAAACACCGCCTCGGGGATGCCGAACCCCCGGTAGGCGCCGGCCGGAACCTTGTTGGTGGCCACCGCGACCACCGAGATCTTCTGCTCGGCGATCCGGTAGGGGCCGACAAGCGACCCGGCGGCGACGAATGCCGGATTGAAGCCGTTGGGAAAGATCTCGCCGGAACCGAGGTCCTGCCAGATGGTGCCGCGGATGGCCTCGATCGCGCCGTCATCGTGCACCGCAGCTTCGAGGTCGATTCGCACGTCGCGGGCGTGGCAGGCCGAGATCAGGTGCTCATACCGATCCTCGATCCACCTCACCGGTTGTCCCAACTTGATCGCCAGCCAGGCCACCACGTAGTCCTCCGGATACACCTCCGCCTTCTGGCCAAAGGCGCCGCCGACATCGGGTGCGATCACGCGGATGTCTCGCTCGGGCAGGCCGAGCACGTAGGAATACATCGACCGGGCGATGTGCGCGAACTGGGTGGACGTCCATACGGTAAGCCGGCCGTGGCGGTACTCCGCCGCCACGCCCCGGCACTCCATCGGTGCCGCGGCGTGCCTGCCGATCTCGAATGACTCGCCGACAATGCGCAACCGTTGGAACGCAGCGTCGGCGGCCGCGTTCTCGTCCTGATAGTCCACCACCTTGTTGTCGGGCCAGCCGTCGTACAGAATCGGCGCATCGGGAGCCAGCGCCGCGGCAACCGACGCCACAGCGGGGAGCGGATCGAGCTCGGCGTACACCAGCTCGGCGGCGTCCTCGGCCAGATACCGGTCGGTCGCCACCACCGCCGCCAGCGGCGCACCCACGTACCTGACTCGGCCCCGGCACAGCGGGAAGGTGGCCACCGGACGGGCCCAATCGGGGAAATCGGGCACGGGCGAAACGTCGGTGAGATCCTCGGCGGTGACAACCCTCACGACGCCGTCCGCAGCCGCAGCCTCGGAGGCGTCGATCGAGTCGATTACGGCGTGCGGCATCTGGCTGCGCACGAACGCTATCTCCAGCATGCCGGGCAGTCGCACGTCGGCCACGTACGTCGCCCGGCCCTGCAGGAACCGGGTGTCCTCGACCCGCGGCATCCGCTTTCCGATCAGCCCGGGGCGTTTCTGCGTTTCCAGGATCGGTCACTTCGAGATGCTCCGCAGCCGGACGGTCGCTTCGACGATCAACCGCCAGCGTGGCCGGGTCGATCGCCACACCGTACTGCTCGGCGGCCTGGTCGGCACCGAGCAGCTGGTTCTGGACGTCGCCGGCGACGGCCTCCGGGTCGCGACTGTAAGGATCGCCGTATCCGCCGCCGCCGGCGGTGCGGTGACTGACGAGCGTGCCCGCCGGCACCCGGATCCCGGACGCCTGGTGGTAAACCCGCGAGTCGTCGCCCTCGCCCACGACCAGCGCGCTGCCCCTCACCGTCGCCCGCCCCGAACAGGCCGCGCGGCGGGAACGCGTAATGGTCGAGGCAGACGCTCATCTCGACCGGCACCAGCGTGCGGTAGTCGTACCGCACACCCCATCCCCCGCGATGAGCACCCGCGCCGGCGGATCCCTCCCGCAGTGCATAGCTCTCTGCCAGGAGGCCCGGGAACCGCGTCTCCATCACCTCGCAGGGGATGTTGAAGTTGTCGCCGGAGAGCAGCGAGACCATGGCGCTGTTGCCGTCGGCGGCCGCCCGCGCTCCCCAGCCGCCGGCGTAGGGCGAGAAGTGCACGAACTCCTCGCCGTCAGGACTCGCCCCGGCCAGCGCGAGCGCACTCACGGTTCCGAACGTGCCGGCGATGACGTCGGCGGGCAGCACCGGTGCCAGCGCCTCCAGGATCAGCTCGATCAGGCGCACTCCCAGGTCGGCGGTGCCAGTCGTGGTCGGGGCGGGAGCGACCGGGTGGTACACGCAGCCCGGCGGGGCGAGCACCGTGATCGGCCGGTACGAGCCCTCGTTGGTGCCCAGAGACGTGTCGGCCAGGAACATGATCGCCTCACGGGCCGCGGCCACGGTGGTCAGCCAGTGGCAGTTGCCCGACGACGATGCCCGCTGCGGGGCGCAGCCCTCGAGATCGATGGTGACCTCACCGCCGCTCACGATCACCTTCACCGTCAGCGGGATCGGCTCGTCACTGCGGCCGTCCGCGTCGTGGAAGCCGGAGGCATGGTGCACCCCGTCCGGGACGCGGTCGACAGCCGCCCGCACCATCCGCTCGCCGTGATCGAGCAGATCCTCGACCGCGGCATCCAGCGTGGCCAGGCCGTACTTCTGGATCAGCTCGACCGATCGGCTCTCGGCAGTCTTCCCGGCCGCCAGCTGCGCCGACGAGATCGCCCCGCTCGAGGTGCGGCACGCGCACGTTGGCGAAGAAGATATCGAGCACCGCATCGTTCACGACACCCTGGTCGAACAGCTTCACCGGCGGGATCGTGAGGCCCTCCTGGTAGGAGTTCTCGGCATCGGGTGAGTAGCTGCCGGGATCCTTGCCGCCGATGTCAAGGTAGTGCGCCTTGCTGGCGCTCAGCATCGCCAGCTCACCGTCGACGAAGATCGGCATGATCACGTTGATGTCGTTCTTGTGGAAGGACGCGCCCTCGCCGAAGTAGGGGTCGTTTGAGAGGTACACGTCCCCCGGCCGCATCTCGGCCAGCGGGAACTTGGAGGTGGTCGCCTCCAACGCGAACGACATCCCGCCGTTGAACGACGGGATGCCCTCGGCTTGCGCGATCAACCTGCCTGAGGCGTCGAAGACCACACAGCTGAAATCGTGGACGTCGCGGATGATTGTCGAGTAGGCAGTGCGGGTGAGCGTCACGCTCATCTCGCGCACTATCGAGATCAGCCCGGCCCTGATCACCTCCAGCGTGACCGGATCGATGCCCGTGGCCGCTCGGGTGGTGCCGGATGCGCCGGTGATGCTCACTGAGCCCGTTCCTCGATGTGCAGGTTCCCGAACCGGTCGACGGTGCCGGCCTGTCCCGGCAGGATCAGCATCGTCGATCGCGGATCCTCGAGGATCGCCGGCCCTTCGATCACGTCTCCCGCGCCGACGTCGCCAACCACATAGATGGCGGCGTCGACCCAGCCGTCGTCGGTGAAGTAGACCTTACGGACGGCGTGGCGCTTCGGCGGGCCACCCTCGGGCCGAGCCTCGATATGCGGGATCGGGGGACGCTCGGTGTGCCCGATCGCAATCACCCGCAGGCCCACCAGCTGCACGCTGAACTCGGGGGTGCTGTACCCATACACCCGCTCGTGAGCCGCGTTGAAGGCGGGGGCGAGGCCGGCGATCTCGACCGCCGCGCCAGGCGGGGGGCAGGCGATGTTGAGGTGGTACTCCTGGCCGGTGTAGCGCAGGTCGGCGGAGCGCTGCACCGTGATGGTGGCGGCAGGCACGCCCTCGGCGGTGAGCGCTCCCGCAGCCTCCTGCTCCAGCTCGGCGAACACCCGCTCGAGCTCCTCCGCCGCGACCGTCTCGACCGCGCGCACCATCGTGCGGGAGCGGTCGTTGCGGTAGTCGGTGCCCAGCATCCCGGTCGCCGACAGCGCCCCGGGGTTGCTCGGCACCACCGCGCGGGGAATGTTCAGCTCCCGCATCAGCGGCGCGGCGTGCAGTCCGCCGCCTCCGCCAAACGCCATCAGCACGAAGTCGCGCGGATCGTGGCCACGCTCGATCAGGATCGACCGCATCGCCTTGGCCATGGTGGTGTTGACGATCCGAAGCACGCCGTCGGCGGCGGTTTCCAGGCTCAGCTGCAGCGGTGTGGCCACCCGCTCGTCGATCGCCCGCCGGGCGCCGTCGACGTCGAGCTGCATCTCGCCGCCGAGGAAGTAGCCCGGGTCGATCCGACCCAAAACGACGTTCGCGTCGGTGACGGTGGGCTCGGTGCCGCCGCGGCCGTAACAGACCGGCGGCGGGATCGGCGCCGGCGCTCTGAGGGCCGACGCGCAGCGCCCCGCCGGCATCCTGCCAGGCGATCGAGCCTCCCCCCGCTCCGATCGAGAGGATCTCGATCATCGGCGCGAGGATCGCGCAGCCGTCGGCCACCGTGCTCTCGACCACGGTCACCGCCTGGCCGCCGGCGATCACTCCCATATCGCTGGAAGTGCCGCCGATATCGATGGTGACGACGTTGGGCGTCTCGATCACGTCGGCCAGCGCCAGCGCACCCACCACACCGCCACTGGGGCCGGACATAACCGTGCGCACCGGCCACCGGCAAGCCGCCCGCGAGGTCATCACACCGCCGTTTGACTGCATCACCAACAGCTCGTTGGTGAGGCCCTCACCGGCCAGCTTCGCAGCCAAGCGGTCGAGGTAGGAGGTGATGATCGGAATCGTGGCGGCATTCACGCAGGTGGTCGAGGTGCGCTCGAACTCGCGCCACTCCGGCGCGACATCGGACGACAGGCAGACGGTGAGGCCGGGAGCCTCCTGTCCCAGGATCTCGCGCCACCCGCTGCTCGTGAACGGGATTTGCGTAGGCGTGAAGGAGACAGACGGCCACCGCCTCGGCGCCGTCGGCCACGAGCTTGCGAGCGGCATCCCGCACTTCGGACTCCTCCAACGCGGTCAGCACTTCACCGGTGTGACGGATCCGCTCGCGCACCTCCAGCCGCATTGCCCTCGGAACCAGCGGGGCGGGCTTGACGTAGCTCAGGTCGTACATCTCGGGGTTGTTGGTGCGCATGATCTCGAGCACATCGCGGAAGCCGGCCGTTGTGATCAGGCCGGTGCGCGGCAAGCGCATCTGCAGCAGCGCGTTCAGCACCACAGTCGCGCCGTGCACAAACGTGTCCACGGCGCCCAACTCGGCCTGCTGCTCGCGCAGGATCCGCTCGACGCCGGTGAGAATGCCCTCGGTGAAGTCGCGCGGGGTGGACGGCGTCTTGTGCACGTGCAGATTGCCCGCCGGATCGAGCAGCACGAGGTCGGTGAACGTCCCTCCGATGTCCGCTGAAAGCCGGTAGCTCATACACCGCCAATCGCAGTGGCTCGACGCTGCCGAACGAACGGGAGCTCCACCACCGTAGCTCCCACCGAGACCTCGCCCACCGCGTGGTCGCTCCAGACCACCGACAGGCTCGTGCCCGTCGCCGCCAGCGCCGGCGGGACGTGGCCGAATCCGACCATCGTCTGCAGCGTCGGGCTCCAGGTCACGCTGGACGCGCGACCGACAGCTCGATCGCCGTCCCACACGGGCAGCGGATACCAGGACACCCGCCGCAGCTCGGCGGGCGGCATCAGCCCTCGCTGTGCGTATGCCGCCAGGATGCCGCGCCAGTCGAGCTCGAGGCCGACCAGCGTCTTTGCCGGCGTCCCGGCGAGCGCGGCCAGAGCCTGCTTGCCGACGAAGTCGCCGGCGTCGAGGTCGACGAACCGGCCCATGCCCAACTCGTACGGGGTGGCCTGATGCTCGGGAGAGGTGATCAGGCCGTCCTGACCGGGATCGGGGCCGGACATGTCATAGTCGTAGCCGGCAATCAGCAGGCCGGCCTCGATCCGGGCGACGTCGATCGCCCACTCGCCCGCCGGCTGGATCCCAAACTCCTGGCCCGCCTCCTGGACGGCATCCCACAGCGCGACGGCGTCACCGGCGCCCACCCACAGTTCGTATCCCAACTCGCCGGTGAAGCCCTGCCGAGCGACGTCGACCTGGACGCCGCCGATCGTGGTCAGCCGACGGCGGGAGAACCCGAAATCGCCCCACTGTTCGCCGGTGGCGCGATCCATCACGTCGGGAGCGGCCGGACCCTGCAGCGCCAGGATTGCGAGATCGGCGGTCTCGTCGGTGATCTCGACATCGAAGCCCTCGGCCAGCTGCTCCAGCCAGCGCGAGAGCCGGCCGCCGGAGATGCGGAAGTCCTGCTCGCCGATGCGAAACACGAGGCCGTCGCACACCACCTTGCCGTCGTGATCGCACCAGGGCGTGTACATCACCTGGCCGACCTCCATCGCCGACAGGTCGCGGGTCACCAGCCGGTCGGTGAAACGGTGGGCGTCGGGGCCGGTGAAGCGGTACTTCTGGAGCGGTGACATCTCGTTCATGGCAACCCGGTTTCGGATCGCGTCGAGCTCCTCCTCGTAGGAGGTGTAGACGTCGGCAACCAGGTATCCGAACCACTGCAGCCACATCGCGTACCGGTTCGCGCTCTCGGTGCGGGGTGCGAACGGCGTGCCTACGGCGAATGCGGTTGATGTCACTGCGAGCCTCCCTGATCACCCGCGGGCTGGAGCGCCGCCGCAGGATCGATGTTGTGGTTGAGATGGAACACGTTCTCCGGATCGAACCGACGCTTCAGGTCGACCAGGCGCTGATACCGCTCGGCCCGCCCGAACGACTGCCGGAAACCGACGGCGTCCTGCTCACTGGAGAAGTTGGCAGAGACACCGGTGTCGAGGTGCTCTGCGATCCCGTTGAACAGGGAGCGGGTGCGGCCGATGTTGAGCTCGTCGTCCTCAGCCGACGGCCACAGCGACCAGGCGTACACCGAATACGGCGAGGCGCGGCCGTCCAGCGCAGCCGAGTCTCCGTCCACCCGGGTGATCGCCCGGCCCTTGGGGTACAGCGCCACCACACCCAGCGGTGAGGTCACCGCCAGATCGACGGCGCCCGAGATCAGCGCCGTGATCCCCGGAAGTGGTCAGGTCGGTCAGGTTCTCGGCCTTCCAATAGTTGCGCTGACCCGGCGGCAGCACCGCGTCGGAGAGCGCCTGCACGGTGGTGTAGGGCATCGGTTCGAGCATGTCGGCCGCCGGTGCCAAGTCTCGCAGCGGGGCGATCTCTCGCTCGGCATCCTGCACCGTCCCGGCATGACACACGAAGATCGAGACGACCGGCTGGTTCCGCAGCTCGGCCGGCACGTACGGGATGTCGGGCATGACGTAGAAATGGATGCCGGTTCCCAGGTCATCCGAGGCCGAGTCGACCAGCTCCTGCCACGCCGAGATCACCTCCAGGCCGCGATCCGCCGGGTAGACGAGGTTGCCGCCGAGCACGATCGGGCCGACCGGGTCGACCCGGTACTCGAACACGGTGACGACGCCGAAGTTGCCGCCGCCGCCCCGCAGCCCCCACAACAGATCACGGTGCTCGTGCTCGTCGACGCGCACCAGCTCGCCGTCGGCGGTGACCAGCTCGGCGCCGATCAGGTTGTCGCAGGTCAGTCCCAGCTTCCGCTCCAGCCAACCGCTGCCGCTGCCGAGCGTCAGCCCGCCGATGCCGTGTCGCTGACCCGGCCGCCGGTGGTGGCCAGCCCGTGGAGCTGGGTGGCCCCGTCGAAGTCGCCCCAGTCGGCGCCGCCCTGAGCCCGGGCGATGCGCAGCTTGGGGTCGACCCAGACGCCGCGCATGGAGGTGTGCAGATCGAGCACGATCCCACCGTCACACGAGCCGTGCCCGTGCACGGAGTGGTTGCCGCAGCGCACCGCGATCGGCAGCTCGTGCTCCCGTGCGTGTCGGATCGCGTGCTGAACGTCGGGGACTCCTGCACACTGCACGATCGCGGCCGGACGGCGCTCGTACATCGCGTTTCGCACCTTCCTGGCCTCCTCATAGGCGGCGTCGGCGGGCGTGACGACCGTTCCCCGCAGATGCTCCTGGAGTGCGTCGCTCACCGTCAGTTCTCCTCCCGTGCGTAGGGGACGCCCAGCGAGATCGGGGCGGTCGCGTTTCGCCCCAGCCGGGTATTCGAGATCACGACCAGGCCGATCAGCGTCAACAGATACGGCAGCGACGAGAGCAAGGCCAGCGACAGCGGAATGTTGAGCAGCTGGAGGTTGAACCCGATGCTGGTGAGCGCGCCGAACGCATACGCGCCGAACAGCGCCCGCCACGGCCGCCAGCCGGCGAAGATCACCAGGGCAAACGCGATCCAGCCGCTGCCGGCCGAGATCCCGGGCTGCCAGGCGGCGAACAACGCCAGGGTCAGATAGGCGCCGCCGACGCCGGACAGAGCGCCACCGATGAGCACGTGCACGTAGCGGGTGGCGGTGACCGAGATGCCGGTGGAATCGGCTGTCGCGGGGTCTTCTCCGACCGCCCGAAGCGAAAGTCCCTTGCGCGTGCGGTTGAGGTAGAACGCGGTCGCGGCGACCAGCGCCCAGGAGACGTACACGAGCACATCCTGGCCGAACAGAATCGGCCCGACCACAGGCAGGTCGGCGGGGCCGGCGGTGAAGATCGGCGAGATCGACGAGGTCAGCGGCCGGTTGGTCAGCGGCGTGGAGCCGATATCTCCCAGGTAGGCGGCCAAGCCGCTGCCCAAGAGCACCAGGCCGATCCCCGAGACGACCTGGTTTCCGCGCAGCGTGATCGTCAGCACGGCGTGCACCAGGCTGAGCGCGGCGCCCGCGGCGGCGCCGGCCAGGACTCCCAGAAAGAGGCTCCCCGTCGACACGGCCGCGGCGTAGGCGACCACCCCGCCGAGCAGCATCATGCCTTCGATCCCCAGGTTCATGACGCCGGCCTTCTCGCACAGGATCTCGCCCACCGATCCGAATACCAGCGGCGTTCCGGCGGCGATCGCAATCACGATGAACTGGATCACGGTCGAGTTGTTCACACGGCGCCCCCGGGCTGCGACGGCCGTGCGATCCGGTAGCTCGGTGAAGAACTGGCCGCCGACCACGAGCAGTAGCAGCATCCCCTGCAGCACCAGGATCACGTCGGGGGTGATGCCGGCAAGCTCGAGGGCGGGACCGGCGTTCATCAACGCCGCCATCACGATCGCCATCGGCACGCACCACAGCGGCTGCAGCCGCACCAGCATTGCCACCACGATTCCGGTGTACCCCAGGCCGAGGCCCGGTGTGAGGCCGGCCTTGTCCAGCGACAGCGTCACGTTGGTCACCTGGATCGCTCCGGCCAGCCCGCACAGCGCGCCCGAGAGCGCGAACGCCGCGACTGTGACCCGGCGGGCGTCGATGCCGGCATAGGCGGCGGCACCTTCGGAATCTCCCAGGACGCTGGCCTTGTACCCCCACACGCTGTAGCGCAGCATCAGCCACACCAGGATCGCCGCGACCACCGCGATCACGATCCCCAGGTCGGCCTGGTCGAACAGCAGCGGCAGGAGCACCGCGTCGGGAAGCGGCGCCCCCTGAGGATGCCCGGCGCTGAGCGGGTCGCGCCACAGGCTGGCCGTGTCGACCACCAGGTAGTCGATCAGGTTGAGCGCGATGAAGTTCAGCATCAGCGTCGAGATCACCTCGTTGGTGCGCCGGTAGGCCCGCAAGCACCCCGGCGATCAGTGACCACGCCATCCCGCCGAGCACCCCGGCGGTGAAGGAGGCAACGATCGCGACCGACGATGGCGCGTTTGCTCCGAACTGGAGGGCCACGCCCGAGGCGCAGACGGCGCCGATGATCAGCTGGCCGTCCATGCCGATCGACCACAGCCTGCAGCCGGTAGACGACGATCGTCGCCAGCGCGGTGAGAATCAGCGGCGTGGTCTGCACCAGCGTCTGTGAGAACGCGGCAGGTGACCCGAAGCTCGAGTCGAGAATGGTGCTGTAGGCGGTCCAGGGATCGCTGCCGGTGACCAGCAGCAGCAGCGCGCCCACAGCCAGCGCGCCGACCAGCGAGCCCAGTGCCACCAGCGGCGCGCACGGTGGCGGTCGGGAATGCGCGCGGCTCGATCACGATTGCCCGCCGCGGGAGCGTGCGCGGGGGTGGCGGGGAGTCGATCAGCGTCATGCCGCCACTCCCGCCATCAGCAAGCCCAGTTGCTCGGGTGTGGCGCTACGCGGATCGAGCTCCGCCGCCACGGCGCCCTCGTAGATGACCACCAGGCGGTCGGACAGCGCCAAAAGCTCGTCCAGGTCTTCCGAGATCAGGAGCACGCCGCAGCCCTGGTCACGCTGATCGGCAAGCACGGTGCGCACCGCAGGCGGCGGCGTGCACGTCCAGGCCTCGACACGGCGAGGCGGCCACGATTACCGCCGGGGAGCCTGCCAGCTCGCGGGCAAGGATCACGCGCTGCACGTTGCCACCGGAGAGGATCCGGATGGGAAACCCGGACGCACGCCGCGAACCCCATAGCGCTCGACCAGCTCCTGGCCGATCGGGCGCATCCGGTTGCGGTGCAGGAGGCCGCGGCGGGCCGCAGGCGAGCGCCAGTAAGAACGCAGCAGCAGGTTGTCCTCGATCGCAAGCCCTGCGGCAACTCCCATACTCATGCGGTCCTCGGGGATGAAGGCCAGCCCGCGTTCGACCCGCGCACGCACCGTCTTTTTGGTCACGTCCTCGCCGTTGATCGCCACCGACCCGCCGACCGCCGAGCGGATTCCGGCGATCGCCTCGGCCAGTTCGCGCTGGCCGTTTCCGGCAACGCCGACCACTCCCACGATCTCTCCGCGATTGACGTGCGCCGACAGCCCGCGCACGGCCACGTGCCCACGGTCATCCGCGACCTCCAGGTCACGGATCTCCAAGCAGCGCGCCGCGGGCTCGCGTGCCGCAGCTCGGCTGCGGCGGGCCGCACCGGAACGTGCGACTCGACCGCGACCTCGGTCTCGGCGTCGTCGGTTCGCTCGACCATCAGACGGGCGAGCATGCGCTCGTCGGCATCGGCCGTATCGACCGTCGCCACGACCCTGCCGTCGCGCAGCACGGTCACGGTCGAGGACACCGCCAGCACCTCGTTGAGCTTGTGGGAAACGAACACGATCGCCCGGCCGTCGGCCGCCAGCGCCTTCATCGCCCGGAATAGCACCTCAGCCTCGTTGGGAGTCAGCACCGCCGTCGGCTCGTCCAGGATCAGCACCCGCACGCCGCGATGCAACAGCTTGAGAATCTCGACGCGCTGTTGCTCTCCGACCGTCAACGAGCTCGTCACCGCACCCGGGGGAACCGAGATCTCGTATCGCTCCATCAGCTCTGCGGCCGTGCGCTCGAGCTCGGGGCGGCTCAGAAACCTCGGGGTCTGGGGCTGCCCCAATGCGATGTTCTCAGCCACGGTAAACGTCGGCACCAGCTTGAAGTGCTGGTACACCATGCCGACCCCTGCCGCGAGCGCATCCGCCGGCGAGCGGAACTCCTGCTGGGCTCCGCCGATCACGATCCGGCCGGCGTCGGGTCGGTACATCCCCGAGAGCACCGAGCACAGGGTGGTCTTGCCCGCGCCGTTCTCGCCAAGGACGGCGTGGATCTCCCCCTCGCTGAGAGCGAGATCCACGCCGTCGTTGGCAAGCGCACCGTAGAACGCCTTGGAGATGCCCTCCAGCCGCACCAACTGAGTGCCGCGCGAGGTCAACTCGAGGAGGAGTTACCCTCGACGTTTTCGTTGTACCAGGTGCAGCACGCAGCCAACTCAGCGGGCGTGTCGATTGCTTCGCCCTCGGGCACCACGACCTTGCCCGTGTTGTCGGTGATCGGCCCTTGGAACACAACCAGCTCTCCGGTCTTGATCTGCTGCAGTGTCTGATCGATCTGATCGATCTCGGCTCTGAGAGACGCTCGACCCGTACTCCGTGCGGCCGACGACGCCGTTGGGCAGACCCCAGTAGAACAGGCCCGGCTTGAACGTGCCGGCTTGCACCTTCTTCGTCCAGTCGATCATGATACGGCGCCCAGTTGAACGAGAAGGCTCCCAGCCACTGGCTGGGCGCGTCCGCGTTGCGAGAGATGCCATACCCGATGAACTTGACGTCGTTGGCCTTCGCCACCGAGGCCACGGCCGGGGTGTTGGAGTCCATCACCAGCACGTCGGCACCCGCGTCGACCAGCGCCTGGGCGGCCTGGCGTTCCTTGGCCGGGTCGTAGAACGAGTTGACCCAAAGGATCTTGACCTTGACGTCCTTGTCGATGCTCTGTGCGCCCAGTGCCAGGGCGTCCAGGGTGCGAATCTCGACCGGTATCGGGTATCCCCCGACCTCGCCGATGATGTTGGACTTGGTGGCCATCGCGGCCAGCATCCCGTCCAGATACCGGCTGTCCTCGAGCCCGATGTCAAACCGCGAGAGGTTGGAGCCGACGTCGGTGCCGAACAGGTTCACAAACTGCGTGTTGGGGTAAGCCGCGGTTGCCTTCTTGAAGTCGGCGGTGGTGTACCCACCGGTCACGACCACCAGGCCGTAGCCCTGCTGACCGAGAGTGCTCAACGTCTTTTGGGCCTGCGCGCCCGGGTTGACGTTGGGAACCACCGTCACCTGGGCTCCCGGAACGGCGGCCTTGAGCTTGTCCACAGCCGCTGTCCAGGTGGTGTTCCAGCCCCCATCATTGGCAGGGCCGTAGAGCACGACCGCGACCTTGGGGGGCTTGTCCGTCGCTGTGCTCGAGGCGGCGGTATCGGAACCACCGCTCGACCTGCTCGACCCGCACGCGCACGCCGCGAGTGCGACGATGACCAACGAGATCGCGATCCACTGACGTCGTCCCAGCATGTACACGTTCCTCCGTTCGGGAGCAAATGCCGTCCCACCGACCACGGGCCATTCAAGCACTTGCCTGGTCACTTGTCAAGGAGTGGACAGGTGACCAGGCAAGTGGTACTACTACTGAACTGATGGCGACGGACAACATCCCCGATACCGCAGTCCGGTCGAGTCTGCGACGGCACCGGCCGGCGCTCGCAGAGCAGCTTTGCGACGCGATCGCACGCGATCTGGTGTTCTCGAATGTGGTGCCTCCCGGGGAGGTGCTGCCGAGCGAGAAGGAGCTGAGTGCCCGCTACAGCGTGTCCCGGCCGACTGTTCGGGAGGCGCTTTTGATGCTCCAGAACGAGGGGCTCGTCGGCATCCGCCACGGGGTGGGCACCTACGTTCTGCCCCGCTCCCACACGCTCACCAACGGGCTCGACCGGCTGTGCTCGATCGAGACGTTCGCGCGTGAGGCGGGCCAGGTGGTGCAGACCGACGAGCTGGAGTGGGAAGAGGTCGAGGCCGACGCGGAGACCGCCGAGAAGCTCGCCATCGAGGTCGGCCATCCGGTACTGATCGTGCGCCGCATCAAGTCACTCGGGGGAGTCCGCGTGGGACTGATCCACGACCACATCCCGGCTGGAGTGCTGCCGTTCGAGTCACTGCGCTCGGAGTTCCACGGATCGACACTGGATGTGATCCTCGATCACCCCGAGGTCGGCGCCGAGTACGCCGACTCGGACATCGTTCCCTGCAGCCTCGACCGTGCCACCGCCAAGCGCCTCAACACCGAGCCAGGCACAGCGGTGTTGCTGCTGGACACGGTTGTGTGGACAGTCGACGGCCGTGCCGTCGACTGGGGCAGATGCTGGTATCTGCCCAACCACTTCCGGTTCTCGGTGAGACGGCGGCGCCAGATGGGCCAGCGGTTCTCGTCCCCCGAGACCCGGCTGGCCGCACACCCGCCCGCCTGATCTCGTGGTTCTACTCGCCGCGCGAGCGCCGGCGGCGGACGGCGAAGCGAAAGAACTCCGGCCGCATCCAGGCGCGTGAGATCGCCACCGGCGTCCCCGCGACGTCGTGCAGCACCACCTCCACGAACATGGCCGCGGAGCGCGGCCGCGTGCCCAGGCGGCGGGCCATGGTGCTCCCCACCACCACCGGCTCGAGCTCCGCGTCGGCATAGGCCACCATCGCCTCCGGTGTCTTCAGGAGCAGGTCGACCACGGATCCCGAGACGGTCGCCCGGATCCGGTCGGCGAGCGGGTTCGAGAGCGGCAGCGTGTCCTCCACCCAGGCCGCCCGCTCCTCCCCCAGAAGCTTTGCCCGGCGCACCTCGAGCACCGGCTCTCCGGCCGCGATCTCGAGCTTTGCAGCGATCTCCTCTGTTGCAGTGCCGGTGCGGATCGAAAGCTCGGTGTTGCCCACCGTAACGCCAGTCTCCCTGGCCAGCGACTCCAACGACGCGAGCCGGTCGAGGCCCTGGACGATCGCTGGTGAGCGAGGCAGCACCACCGCACCGAGTCCCTGACGCGAGGCGATCAGCCCGGACTGCTGTAACGACTGAAGCGCCGCCCGCACCGTCACCCGGCTGACGCCGTAACGGCGGGCCAGCACGTTCTCGCTCGGAAGCAGCTCACCCGGAGACACCGCTCCGGCGCCCCGCAGATACTCGCGCTCGATCAGCTCACGCACGTCCTCGGCCAGCCGCCGCCGGCCCGACACCAGCTCGGGATGCAGCCGCGACGCGCTCACGGCGCCCAATCCGGAGCCACCGTCAGCCCGATCCGGCCAAACCACGCGAGCTGAACAGGGTTGAGGTGAAGGTCGTAAAACGGCTCCAGCGGGGCGGTGCCGGCGAGCAGCCGTTCGAGCCCAGAAGCGAGCTCGGCGAGGATGCTCGACTCGACCACCGGGGCGCCGAAATGGCCCACCAACACCAGCTGCACAGAGTCGGCGAGGTCGGCCAGCCGACGGGCAGAGCGGGCGAAGGCGGCCACGTCGCCGTCGGGAAAATGCCCGTAGATCGGCCCCGTTGCGACCGCGTCACCGGCAAACAGCAGCCCGTTGTGCTCGTCCAGCAGGCAGATGCTGTCCGGCGAATGCCCCGGGGTATGGATCACCGTCAGGACGCGCCCGCCGAGATCGATGCGGTCGCCGTCGGCCAGGATCCGGGTGGCGCGGCTGGGGATGATCGTCCATGTGCGCGGGTCGAAGCCGGGCGGGTAGTCACGTGGCGAGTTGTCGTTGTTCAGCAGATGGAAGTACTCGAGGTCGATCTCGCGGTAGGCCCTGCCGGCGGCGATCAGCCGGTGTGAGAAGGCCATGTACTCGCGCAGCAGCTGGTTGGGTACCTGATTGGTGATCGCCTCTGCGCCGTCGGCGTGGATCGCGATATTGGTGTACTCATGATTTCCGCCGACGTGGTCGGCGTGGTAGTGGGTGTTGACGACCTCGACCGGCAGATCGGTCAGCTGGGCATGCACCGGCGCAATCGGGGCGATACCGAGGCCGGTATCGATCGCAACCGCACGTTCGCTGCCGGCCACCAGGAACGAGTTGACCTGACTGGGCTCACACACCAGCCAGCAGTCACGCGTAACCATCCTCGTAAAGAACCAGCTCATGAATGCTCCTCCACGACCTGCTCGGCGACCAGATCCGCCGCCGCCTGAGCTTCGGCAACCTCCTGCGGCGTCCAATCGCGCTGCACAAAGGTGTGCACCGAGACTGTTCCCACCAGTCCGCATGGACCTGAGAATGGGCGCGATGATGAACGACCGCAGCCCACCCTCGATCATCGCGGACGGGGTGCGCGGCTGCTCGGCGAGGGCGTCGTCGATCGCCAGCGCCCGACCAGTCCGGGCAACCCAGCTGACCGTGGCGGTGGCCATCTGGTCGATCGCCCGCTCGTCCCGAAGAGACTTCGACTCCGACGGCCAGCGACTCGCCCACCACCGGAAGGTTTCGGCCGGGATCGATCCGCACCGTCACCCGGTCGGCCGCCAGCCGGAAGCGCACCCGATCGGCCGGCCGCCTGTGCAACCCGGGATCCCGCAGAGTCACGACTGCTCTCCCACGATCACGGGAACGACACGCACGCGGGGGGAGCCCGACGGCTCGGCTCGCACGACCCCGTGAGTTGAGACGCGCAGATACGGCTCCGACGTGGCCGCCACGAACTCGAGGTAGGCGAACGGGTATTCCAGCCGGCACCCCAGGTCTCGCCACGCCCCAACCAGCGCGGTGATCCGCTCCCGTGACTGTGCCCAGCCCAATGAGCCGGTCTGCCCGAAGAGCGGCGTGGGAAAGTCGGCCACCACCGACCCGCGGTCGACGGCCACGAAGGCCCCCTCGCCTTCCACCACCGCCGCGATCGCCAGTGCCAGGCTGTCCAGATCGGCGCCGACCGCTACCACCGCCTGGGTCAACGGATTCGAGGCCGAAGCGATCGCGCCGCGCTCGAGGCCAAACCCGCGCACCAGCCCAACGCCGAACGCTCCTGAGCCGTCGAGCCGTTCCAGCACGGCCACATGGTTGATCCCGTCCCCCGCGCTCGGGCAGACGATCCCGTCGCGCACCTGCACCTGCTCGTGCTCCTCGCCGGAGAGGTAGGCGCCGTCGGTGATCTCGATCACCCGCACGGTCACCTCGCCGTCCTGCACCGGCGCCGCCAGTGCGAGTTGGGACGCGGTTGGCACGCTGGGCACGCGCATCGTCCGAAGCGCCCACGCCGGCCGGTCGGGCGGCTCCAGCTGGAGCACCGGCTGACCATCCTCCACGACCGCGAGCCCGTCGGCATAGACGGAATGGATCTCAAAACTCGCAAGGTCTGACACGGCCACGATGTCGGCCAACCTGCCCGGCAGCAACGCCCCGATATCGTGGTCGACGCGGTAGTAGCGCGCCGGCAGGATGGTGGCCAAGCGAACCGCATCGACCGGATCGATGCCCGCCGCGATCGCCTGCCGCAGCGTCTCGTCGAACCCGTGGTCGAAGATCGTGTCGGCCCAGGCGATGTCGTTACAGAGGGCGAACGCATCCAGCGGATGCGCCCCCGACACGACGCCACCGGCCGTCTCCGGCAGGTTCGCAAACCCGGGTCCGTGGCGCAGCAGCACGTGCAGCCCGGCTTCGAGGCGGCGCTCCACCGCCGTTGCGTCGATGCCCTCGTGGTCATTGGTGATTCCGGCGGCCGCCCAGGCCGCGAGCTGTGCAGGCGACTCCGGCTCGACCCCGTGGCCGGTCGCGACCTTGCCCCGGGCGAGGGCGCGGGAGACCAGTTCGAGCAGCTGCGGATCGCGGCTTTGAGGGTCGCACAGCACGTCGTAGAAGGTCTCCTCCAGCCCGCGGCAGATCGGCCAGTCCAGCATCGCCTGGAGATCGTCGATATCGGGGCTCTCCGGGGCCGGCGGGAACCCGGCCGCGCGATTCTGCACATAGGCATGGGTCGGGGCGAGCAGGATCAGCTTCAGCGGCGTTGCCAGAAACTCCTCGGCGAGCAGCCGCACCGCCGCCGGACCGGCCACGATCGCGGGCCCGTAGAACCCGTCTGCAAATGCGGTCGTGCCCTGTTGCAGCAGGCACTGGGCGACAGTGGTGGGATTGTGATTGCTGTGCCACTGGTGGAAGTGCGGGGTGACCAGGCCCGGCGTCAGCACCAACCCCGAGACATCGACAACACGCGTGCTGGGACCGACCGCCGCAGCGATGTCACCGACCAGGGCGATCCGGTCATTCGCGACCGCCACGTCGCGCCGGTGGATACCTCCGCCGTGCACATCCACCACCCGGCGCCGACCAGCGCCAGGTCCGCAGGCCTCAGGCCGAGAGCAACATCGATCGCGGCGACCCGGCTCTCCGGTGACCAGCCCCACGATCCCGCCGGCGCGCGTCGCCGCTCGGCCAGAGCTTCAGCTGAACGAGTCATGATGGGCGATCCACCATCGCGCCACCTCCTCGCGGCGCGCGAACCACACCCGCTCGTGCGTAAGCACGTGCTCGAGGAACTCGCGCAGAGCCGACGCTCGTGCCGGCTGGCCGATCCAACGTGGATGCAGGCCGATCGTGAGCAGCTTGGGACGCTCGGCGCCTTCGTGCCACAACACGTCGAACGCCCGCCGGCAGTTGTCCAGGAAGTCTGTGGGGCTGCCAAAGCCCTGCCCGGGGAGGTAGCGGGAATCGTTGGTCACGAACGTGTACGGGATTACCAGATGCCGCTGTCCGGTCACCTCCACGAAGTACGGCAGATCGTCGGCAAACGAGTCCGAGTCGTACAGGAACCCGCCTTCCTCGATCAGCAATTCGCGGGTGCTGAGCGACGGCGGGGCCTTGGCGTACCAGCCCACCGGTCGGGAACCGCAGGTCGCGGTGATCGACGCCACCGCCTCATGCAGGTGCGCCCGCTCGGTGTCGCGGTCGAGCTGGGACACGTCCTCCCAGCGCAGCCCGTGGCAGCAGACGTCATGGCCGGCCTCGCGGATGTAGGAGGCGACCTCGGGGTTGAGTTCGAACGCCCGGGCGCAGCCGAAGAACGTGACCCCGATGCCAAGCTCGTCGAACATCGCCTGGAGGCGCCAGATCCCCGCCCTGCTGCCATATTCGAACATCGATTCGTTGGCCAGGTCGCGGATCTCCGGCGGCCGGTACCCCAGCTCCTGTGGCCCTTCGTTGCGACCGTCGCCGGCCCAGTACGAGTGCTCGGAGCCCTCTTCGTAGTTGATGCAGAGGTTGACGGCGACGCGGGCGTGATCCGGCCACCTGACGGTGATGCCGCGGCGGCCGTAGCCGACGAAGTCGCGGTCGGGGCCGTTCACGGGGCGAGTGCCTCGAGCAGCGGCGCCTGCTCCACCATCAGCTGCCAGCGATGGATGAGCCCATCGCGCACCGTCCAGCGATGCACGATCCGCACGTCGAACTGTTTGCCCGTCCGCACCGCATCTCCGCGAGATCGCCCGATCACGATCACGTCCTCGCCCGAGACGAACATCTCGTCGATCGTCTGCCGCGAGCGGATGTACGAGCCGACGCGAGCGGCGAACTGCTCAAACGGCTCACCGTCGGGGACTGCGACCCAGGGCAAGCCGGCGCCCTGCTGTACAACCGCGCCGTCGGCGAACAGCGCCAGGAACGCCGCACCGTCGCCGCGGCCCGACGCGTCGTAGGCCGCTTGCACGACATCGAGAGATTGCGCCGGTGTTGCGCCACTCGCCACGGTGCCCACCCTAGAGCCTGGGGCGGGCGTGAGTCAAGTGGTTGACTAGTTGTCCTACATGTGGTTGGATGACGGCAGGATGAGCCACCTTCGGATCGCCATCGTCGGAGCCGGCATCGGCGGACTCAGCGCCGGGCTGGCTCTCGAGCAGGCGGGGCATCGCGTTGAGATCTACGAGCGGGCGCCGGAGATCGCCCCGGTGGGCGCGGGATTGTGCATGTGGTGCAACGGCGCGAAGGCCATGAACTCCCTCGGGCTGGAGCAGCGGCTGGAGGCGATCAGCCCGCCAATGCGAGCAGTGCGGTTCTACACCCGCGAGGGCGAGCTGCTGTCCGACATCTCCATGGAGCCACTGGTGACCACCACCGGTCAGCGTCCGTATCCGGTTGCCCGCGCCGACCTGCAGATGGCGCTGCTGGGGGCCTACGGCGCGGACCGGGTGCACCTCGGTGCCGAGTGCGTGGCGGTGGAGCAGTCGGACGACTCGGCAACCGTTCTGTTCGCTGACAGACGGCGGGCAACCGCCGATCTCGTGATCGCTGCCGACGGCCTGCGCTCCGCGGTGCGTGCCCACGTGGTCGCCGAGGCAAAGATCCGGAGCCTCTCGTGGGATTGGGAGGGCCTCACCGACGTGAGCCTGGCCGACCCCGACACATTCGCGTTCTTCGTCGGCAACGGCCGACGGGCGGCCACCATGCCGGTAGCCGGTGACCGGTTCTACTTCTTCTTCGACTTCCAGACGACCCCGGAGCTCGAGCAACTGGAGATGCGAGCGCAGCTCGAGCAGCTGTTCGAAGGCTGGTGTGATCCGGTGCAGCGGCTGATCGAATCGATCGACCCGGCGTCGGCCAACCACCTGAACCTGTGTGATCTCGACCCGATCGGTTCGTTCGTGCGTGGCCGGGTGGCGCTGCTCGGCGACGCGGCGCACGCGACCACACCGTTCCTCGGCCAGGGCGCCTCACAGGCGGTCGAGGACGCGGTCGTGCTGACCCGCTACCTCGCTCAGGCCGGCAATGACGTGGAGCAGGCGCTGCATGGCTACGAGGCCGAGCGAATGGCCCGCGTGCACGCAATCGTCGAGGGCGCCCGGGCCAAGGGTGAGGCGGCAACCATGGACGGAAGCGATGAGAACGAGCAGTACTACCAGGGGCTACGAGACGGCGGCCGCGACTTCGTCGAAACCGTCGAACAGCTCACGCTGACAGGCCCGCTGGGTTGAGGTGAAGAACGGTGCCTGGCACCGTTCTTCACAACTGCTTTTTGAGCATGTCGAAGACGCCGCGGGTGACTTGACGCTGGATCTGCTTTCCCTGTCGGCTGTTGAGGAATCCGCCGAGGGCGTCCAGGCCGCCGGTGGCAGAGGCCGCCTGCTTGTGCTGCTTGGCCGGCTTCTTGGGTTTCGCCTTGGCGCCTTGGCCGGACCCGCGGCGGGTGGGTCGAGCCGGGCCGCGAACATCTCGCGGGCGCTCTGGTTGTCGACCCGGGTGGCGTAGGTGGCGTACAGCGGGGAGGCCTTGGCCTTGGCGTCGACGTCGTCGACCGCTCCCATGCGTGATTGAGGAGCGCGTAGCCGGGTCTGGACGAGCGGCGTGGGCACGCCCGACTCCGACAGGATCGTGACCGCGGCCTCGCCGATGCCAAGCCCCGTCAGCAACTCCTCCACCTTGTAGTACGGCGAGGTGGGGAAGGTCGAGGCGGTCGCCTTCAGCGCCTTGGCGTCCTCCGGCGTGAACGCCCGCAGAGCGTGCTGAATGCGATTTCCCAGCTGGCCGAGCACGTCGGGCGGATGTCCTTGGGCATCTGCGTGACGAAGAAGATGCCCACGCCCTTCGACCGGATCATGCCGCACCGTCTGGGTGACCGATTCGAGGAAGGCCTTGGTGGCGCCGTCGAACAACAGGTGCGCCTCGTCGAAGAAGAACACCAGCTTGGGCTTCTCCAGGTCGCCCACCTCGGGGAGCTCTTCGAACAGCTCGGCCAGCATCCACATCAGCGCCGTCGAGAACAGCCCCGGCTTGTCCTGCACCGCCGGCAGCTCGAGGCTGGAGATGATCCCGCGACCGTCCGGGCCCACCCGCAGCAGATCGGTGATGGCGAACTGCGGCTCTCCGAACAGCTCATTGCCGCCGCCGTCCTCGAGCATCGCCAGGGCGCGCAGCAGCACTCCCACGGTGGCCTTGGAGACACCGCCCAGACCGGTCAGTTCGGCCTTGCCCTGGTCGGACTCGAGATAGGCCAGCAGCGTGCGCAGGTCGGACAGGTCGAGTAGCGGCAGGCCCTTCTCGTCGGCATACCGGAAGACCAGCGAGAGGCTCTGCTCCTGGGTGTCGTTGGAACCGAGGATCTTGGCCAGAAGCTGCGGCCCGAAGTCCGACACGGTGGCGCGCACCGGCACGCCGGGGCCGATCCCGCCCAGCGACAGGAACTCGACCGGGCAGGCGGTCGGCGCGTACTCGACTCCCAGCTCGGCGGAGCGCTTGGGTGCGGGGCCGTCGGCAGCGCCCGCAGCCGAAAGGCCTGACAGGTCGCCCTTCATGTCGGCCACAAACACCGGCACACCCGCCTTGGAGAGCTGCTCGGAGATCATCTGCAGGGTGACGGTCTTGCCGGTGCCGGTGGCGCCGGCGATCAGCCCGTGGCGGTTGAGCATCGCCAGCGGCATCCGCACCGCGGCGTCGGCATCGATCTGGCCGGCGAGCATGCCCTTGCCCAGCTCGACCGCCGCCCCCTCGGAGGCGTACGCCTTTGCAATCGTCTCACCGAACTCAGTCATGCCCCGGAGTCATACCCGAAACCGGGTGAATGACGGTGCCTGAGAGAACCTGGACTCGAACAATCTTTCTTGATAGAAAGCAATCTACATTGACGTCCTCGCCCGTACGCAATCGAAGGAGCACGATGAGCGCCACCCAACCACTGAAGGACGGAGATCACGCCAGCCCAGAGCAGACATGGCAGCTGGGGTGCTTCAGCGAGTACGGCACGCTCCACTCGGTCATGGTCGGACGACTGGATGACCTCGCCTATCCCGCCTGGAGCCCCAACATCCGGTACCTCACCGGGGAAATCAAAGAGGTGCTGTCGAGCGCGACCGGCCCAGCCGTCAACATCCGAGAGCAGGCACCGCACCTGTGGGAGGCCCTCTACCGTGACGTCGAGGGCGTGGTCGAGACATTCCAGGCACATGGTGTGGAGGTGCTGCGGCCGCGCACGTACCTCCCCGGTGAGCTGACGTATGTGGACGAGCTCCAGGGTGGCCACAGCCTGCTCTACCCGGCCGACCCGACCTACGTGCTGGGGAAGCACGTGATCGAGACGTGCATCCGGCGCCCGTTCCGGCGCAAGGAGACGTGGGCCACGCGGGACGTGCTGATGCCCTACATCGAGCGCGACCCCGAGGTCCGTCACGTGGCGATTCCGCGCGCTCAGCCGTTCCCCGCCGGAGCCGAAGGCCCGGGACCGTTTCTCGAGGGCGGCGACATCATCATGGTTGGCAACGACGTGCTGTGCGGTGCCACCGACCTGACCTCGAACCAGGCCGGCCGGTCGTGGCTTCGGCGCTACCTCGAGCCGTTCGGCTACACCGTCCACGACGTCAACGTGGAAGGCACCTGGCTGCACCTGCTGGGAGTGATGTGCGTGGTTCGCGACGGGCTCGCGATCGCGCACATGCCGGCGCTGGGTGGCAAGCTGCCGGACCGGATCGCCGACTGGGACGTGATCGAGACAACCGAAGATGAGGCGCTGATGCTGGCCTCGGTGGGGATGAACATCGACAAGAACCGGCATATGATCGACCGCCGGTTCGAGCGCCTGATGGGCGAGCTCGACCGGCGAGGGGTGGAGCCGGTACCCGTGAGCGTGGATCACCTCAGCGCGTGGGGCGGCGCCGTTCGGTGCGTGGCGCTGCCGCTCTCCCGGGATGCCGACTAGTCGAGAGTCAGGGGCGTCACCAACGGGCGCACTCGTCCGGCGCCGGCCTCGAAGGCGACCAGCAGATCGCGGAGGATATCGGTGAGTGCCTCTCGCTGCGATTGGCTGAGCGGCGCGATCAGCGCCGCTTCGTTGACGCGGTGAGCGTTCATCGCCTCTTCGCCAAGTGCCTTGCCCGTCGGCGTGAGACCGACCAGCACCCCGCGGCCGTCGTTGGGATCGGGCTCTCGCGTGACCAGATCGCGAGCCTCCAGACGTTCGAGGAGCTTCGTCAGTCCGCCGGAGCTGAACAGCAGCGCCTCTCCCAAACGCTTGGGAGAGAGTCTGTAAGGCTCACCCGAGCGGCGCAGCGCGCACAGCGCGTTGAACTCCGCGATCGTGAGCCCGAAGCGCACCAGCTCCTTGTCGATTTCCCGTTCCAGGAGCCGCGTAAGACGCTCCAGCCGACCGACAACTGCGATTGCCTGAGTATCCAACTCCGGGAGTTCCCGCGCCCAGTCGGAGGTGATCCTATCCATGTGATCGCGTGCCATTGCGGTGGCGAGTGTATTCGACGAGACTTCTTTCTGGCAAGCTTGACAGAAAGCTAGTTGGCGGATGAATAACGGTGCCTGGCACCGTTGTTCACGCCACCGTCACCGCCACCCGCTGGATCGAGTTGTTGACGTAGCCGCCGAGGTTCCAGGCGGGATCGCGCGGCTGGACGTTGCCGGCGGCGTCGGTGGCCCGTGACATCAGCTCGTGGCGGCCGGGCGACGGCGAGTCCCATCGGTAGGTCCAGCCACACCAGCGGTTGTGGCCGTCACCCGAACCGTGGTCGAGCTGGGCCGACTCCCAGGTGACCCCGCCGTCGACGCTGACATCAACCGAAGCGATCGGTGCCTGCCCAGACCATGCCCGCCCGCGCAACACGCACGGGCCGGTCACGGTGCGCTCGCGCGTGGGGAAGTCCGGCAGGCCGGGTGGGATCATCAGCGATCGGGGCAACATGCGCGTGATCGGCTCGCCGGGCTCGTCCGGGTCACGGCGGATGCGGTAGGCGACCTCCTGCTGATATCCGCGGAACGGTTGGTCAACAGCGGTGATCCGCGACAGCCACTTGACGTTGGTCATGCCGTACCAGCCGGGCACGATCAGCCGAGCGGGGGCGCCATGCTGGGGAGGCAGCGGCGCGCCGTTCATGTCCAGCGCGACCAGCAACTCGCCCGACAGCGCGAGCTCCAGCGGCAGGCTGCGCTGGTAGTGCTGCTCGACGCCGCCGTCCACCCCGCGATCGAGTCCGGTGAACACGACCTCATTTGCGGCCGGCGACACCCCCACCTGCTCAAGCACCGCCGCCAACGAAACTCCGCCCCAGCGCGAGGTACCGATGGCTTCGTGCAGCCACGGCTGGCTCAGCGGACGGTGATCGACCAGCGCCCGTCCGTTACCGGCGCATTCCATGGTCACCGTCGTTTCGGCTGAGCCCAGCGCCCGCAGTGCCTCCAGGCTGAAACCGGCGGGCCTCTCCACCAGGCCGTCGATCTCGAGCATCCAGGTATCGACGTCCACCTCGGGGATGTCGAAGTGGGTCAGCAGGTAGTGCAGGCCGGGGGGAGTGATGTCGTAGCGCAGCGCCTCCAGCAGCATCCCGTGATTCCGGGCCGCCTGCTGGATCTCCGGCTCGACAAACGATCCCCGAGAGAGGCCTTGAAGCTCGCTCACGCGTCACCCATTCCGCAAACGACGGTAGCACCCCCCGCGGGCGCCGAGGTGAATAACGGTGCCTGGCACCGTTATTCACCTATAGCTTCAGCACGAATGGATCCTGCACCTGGTCGCTGAGATCGCACCAGACGCTTTTGGTCTGGAGGTATCCGTCGATCGACGCGATCCCGTTCTGGCTGCCAAATCCACTGTGCTTGCGCCCGCCGAAGGGGGAGCTGAACGCCTCCGCGCGGTAGGTGTTGATCCAAACGATGCCCGCATCGAGCCGACCGGCCATGGTGTGGGCACGATTCAGATCACGCGTCCACACTCCGGCGGCGAGCCCGTAACGAGTGTCGTTCGCACGGGCGATCAGCTCGTCATCGTCCTCGAATCGCTGGACTGTCAGCACCGGGCCGAACACTTCCTCCTGGCAGATCGGGTCGCCGTTGGCGACGTCCGTGAGGATCGTCGGCTGGTAGAACGACCCCGCCTGCAGCTCCGCCGAGGTGGGCCGCGCTCCGCCGCACAGCAGCAGCGCTCCGTTGTCGATCGCGCCCGCCACCATCCGCTCGATCTTGTCTCGGTGCGAGGCCGACGCGATCGGCCCCATCTCGGTTTCGACGGCCATCGGGTCGCCCAGCCGGATCCCCTCCGCCCGGTCGACCAGCCCGGACAGGAAGTCGTCGGCGATGGAGCTCTCCAGAAACACCCGCGAACCGGCTGTGCACATCTGTCCCGAGGCCGAGAAGATGCCGGCTAGCACACCCGCCTGGGCGGCCTCGAGGTTAGCGTCGGCGCAGACGATATTCGGGCTCTTTCCGCCCAGCTCGAGCACGCACCGGGAGAAGCGCTTGCCGGCAGCGGCTGCGACCTTCGAGCCGGTGTCGGTGCCTCCGGTGAATGTCACCTGGGCCACCTGCGGATGCTCCACCAGCAGCCGACCGGTGTCGGGGCCGCCGGTGACGACGTTGATCGCACCCTTGGGGAACCCGGCCTGCTCGACCAGCGGCATCACCTCGAGAATCGAGGCGGAGGTCATCTCGGAGGGCTTGATCACCACCGTGTTACCCGCTGCGATGGCCGGGCCGACCGCCATCAGCGCGGTGAACACCGGCGAGTTCCACGGGACGATCACCGCAACCACCCCGAGAGGTTCGCGCACGGTGTAGTTCAGCACCCGGGGGTCGGTCATCGGGATCACCCGGCCCTCGATCTTGTCCGCAAGCCCGGCGTAGTAGCGCAGCCAGTCGGGAATCGAGGTCAGCTGCCCGGTCATCTCGCGCAGTAGCTTGCCGTTGTCGCGGGTCTCGACCGCGGCGATCGCGTCCGCCGACTCGCCGATCAGGTCGGCCAACCGGTACAGAAGCTGGCCTCGCTTGGTCGCGCTCAAGCCTCGCCACGGATCGCTGTGAAACGTCCGGTCGGCCGCGGTGACGGCCGCGTCCACGTCGTTTGCGTTGCAGTCGGCCACCGCCGCCCACGGCCGGCCGACCGCAGGATTCACGGACTCGAGGTACAGCCCTCCGGCCGGCTTCCGTGACGCCCCGTCCACATAGGCGTCGTACACCGCCCACTCGGTGGCGCTCACGTACCCGCCTGAGCGTGCTCTGCGATCGCAGCGAACAGCTCGGCACTGTGGTCGAGCACGTGCTGGATGTCGGCGTCGGTGTGGCTCGCGGAGGTGAAGCCGGGATGGGCAGGCTTGTAGAACACTCCCCGCCCGAGCAGCCCGATCGAAAAGGCCCGCGCCTGCAAAGCGTTGTTGGAGAGGATGTCGCGCCGGCCCCGGATCTGACGGTCGGTGAAGTACACCCCGAACCAGGACGAGATGCCGGTCACCTGCACCGGCAGATCGACCGCCGCCGCGGCCGTCCGCAGCCCGTCGCGGAGTCGCTCCGCGGTGGCGTCCGCCCGCTGATGTGCGACGCCGTCCGCCAACCGGTCGATCAACGCGATCCCCGCCGCCATCACCACCGGTGAGCCTGAGAATGTCCCGGACTGGAACATCTTGCGATCCGGGTCGGCATCGGGACCGAGGACGGTGCACATGACATCGGCCCGGCCTCCGAACACCCCGACCGGGAGCCCCCCTCCCGCGACCTTGCCCAGCGTCATCAGGTCGGGCGCGATACCGAAGTGGGCCGCGGCACTGCCCTCCCGCATGCGTAGTCCGGTGACGACCTCGTCGAAGATCAGCAGGATGCCGAGCCGCTCGGTCAGCTCCCGCACCGCCTGCAAGAACCCTTCCTCGGGCGGCTCGCCGCCCTGCGGGACACACGGAATGGGCTCACAGATCAGCGCCGCGATGTCATCCACGCGATCGGTCAGGATCTGCTCGACCACCTCGATGTCGTTCCAGGGGAGAATGATCGCGTTACGCTCGACCGAGTCGTTGAGACCGACGCAATCCGATACTGCCACAGGAGCGCGCGGCTCTCCGGCGACCCCACCGAACGCGCTCACCAGCACCTCGTCGTGCTGTCCGTGGTAGTGGCCCTCGAACTTGGCGATGCGCGGCTTGCCGGTGTACGCGCGGGCGGCACGGATCGCCATCAGGGTGGCTTCAGTCCCGGTGGAGACGAATCGCATCTGCTCCATCACCGGGATCACGCGCGCGATCCGCTCG
This sequence comes from uncultured Actinomycetes bacterium, assembly GCA_963723785.1. GTDB lineage: Bacteria > Actinomycetota > Thermoleophilia > Gaiellales > JAICJC01 > CAVPTL01. The sequence goes on from CAVRSB010000003.1 coordinate 343,070, forward strand.
GCCAGCTCCACCTCCAGCGCAGTTCCTGCGGCGACAGCACCACCGACCGACGAGAAGCACTCATGCACGGCGTCGACCACGGCCGAGTCGGTGTGCCCGAGCATGTTGGGACCGATCCCGAGCACCAGGTCGATGTAGTCGTTCCCGTCGACGTCGACGACGTGGCTCCCGTGCGCGCCGGCGAAGAACAACGGCCACCAGGTCTTGCCGTCGCCACTCGCGCCTCCCGGCATGACAACCGTCCCGCGCTGACTCAGGGCAACGCTTCCGGGGGTTCGTCGGCGAACGTCGGCCTCGAGACCGGCGACCAACCCTTCCATTGTGGATGCAACAGCCAAGTGACACTCCGTTCGAGGGAGGTAGGGTCCTCTATTGGTACCTATACGAAACCGTTGACGGCACCCTACACGCCAGGATCGATCGTGGTCAAGCCTCCCTCTCGACGGCGTTCGGACGGGACCGTATGCGGTATCTCCGAAGGCGGGGACGAGTACACTTGGCCAGATGCCCGCCGTCGATGAAGCCAATCCCAATCCCGGGAAACGCCGCACGCCGGTGACATTGTTTCGCCCCGTTCGAACCCGGCGGACGGTGGAGAATGTGGTTGCGCAGATCGTCGAGCACATCAAGGACGGCGAGCTGGACGAGGGGGACGCGCTTCCCGGCGAGCGACAGCTGGCAACCCAGATGGAGGTCAGCCGGCGAACGATCCGCCAGGCGATTGGCGTGCTGGCTGAGGCCGGAGTGTTGAGCGTCCAGCCCGGCCCCTCAGGCGGCATCCGGGTGCGGTCGATCTGGTTGCCGGCCGAGATGGTCGAGCAGGGTGTACCGCTCTCACCCGACGGCGTGATCGAAGTACTGGAGGCGCGCCGCACCATCGAGCCGCGGGTGGCTCAGCTGGCCGCACTGCGGGCGACCGACACCGACTTCGCCGCCATGCGCAGCGCGATCGAGCTGCAGCGGAATGTCGCCAACGACCGCGACAAGCTCAACCAGGCCAACACCCTCTTTCACCGAGCGATGTGGCGCTCGGCCCGCAACTCGGTGCTCGAAGCAGCGATGCGGTTGATCTGGGACAGCCTCGAGGTGGCTCTGGACATGACCTCCCGCACCGATACCGACCACGAGGACTCGCTGCGGCTGCATGAGGAGACGCTGGCCGCCCTGCGCAAAGGCAAGCCGAACGGTGTGGAGGCGGCGATGGATGCCCACCTGCGGTACCTCGAGGACATCTGCGAGGACGTGCTGGGCCGCGATCTCCACCGGCCCGCGCCGGTGTTCCTGCGGGCCGACACCTAACCGAAGCGGGCGGCCGCCGCGTCGATCGCGGCAGCTTGATGGGGCTGCAACTCCTGCCCCTCCACTGCCGCGAACGCTGCCAGATACGGATCGCTCACGGCCGTTTGAATCCCCGACAGCTGCTCGAGCACCGCGAGCCCGCAGAACGGGACGTAGGTCGTCGAATAGCCGCCCTCGTGGCAGAGCACCAGCCGGCCGTCGCACAGTTCCGCTGCCAGCTCCATGACGATCCGAGTGATCTCGCGAAAGCCCTCGCTGTGCACCATCATCTGCGCCTGCGGTTCCAACATGCCCGCGTCGAAGCCGCAGCTGACAACGATCAGGTCGGGGCGGTGAGCCCGCACCGCCGGCACCACCACCCGCGCGAACGCCTCGGTATAGGCCCCCACCCCTGATCCCGCCGGGAGGGGAACGTTGACCGTCGCGCCGGCGCCCGGGCCGTCGCCGATCTCCTCCACGGAGCCCACGTCGGTCGGGTAGTAACCGGCTTGGTGCACCGACAGCGCCAGCACCGAGGGATCCCGCCAGAAAATCGACTGGGCACCGTTGCCGTGGTGAACGTCCCAGTCGACGATCGCGACTCGCTCGACGCCCCGGGTCGCTTGAATGTGACGCACGGCGACGGGGACGTTGGCGAACATGCAATAGCCCCGCCCACGGTCAGACTCGGCATGATGCCCCGGCGGGCGCACCAGCGCATAGGCGTTCTCGACCCGCCGGTCGAGCACCGCCTCGGCGGCGGCGATACAGCCGCCCACAGCCAGCTTCGCGATCTCGCCGCCACCGGGAGCAAAGGGCGTGTTCTCACCGGCATCCCCGCCCTCAGCCGCACTCATGGCGTCGATGCGGTCGAGATAGGTCGCCGAGTGCACTCGCTCCAACGCCTCGCGGCCGGCGGGCTGGGGCTCGATCTGCACCAGCTCGGCCAGCAATCCGCTGGCATCGACCAGGTTGCGCAAGCGGCGCTTGGTGGCCGGCGATTCGGCGTGATCCTCCGGCTCGATCCACTGGCCGCCCTCGAGCGATCGCCCCCGCCGCCCCGTGTCGTGCCAGGCGTACCGCTCGTGCCAGACCCAGCCGGTGGTCATGCGTCAGGTCGACCGCGGCATGCCGAGCACATGCTGTCCGAGGTAGGCGAGCACCAGGTTGTTGGAGACCGGAGCGACGGTGTAGAGACGGGTCTCGCGGAACTTGCGCTCGATGTCGTACTCCCGGGCAAACCCGTAACCGCCGTGGGTATCCAGGCACGCATTGGCAGCCGCCCAGGAGGCCTCGGAGGCGAGCAGCTTGGCCATGTTCGCCTCGGCGCCGCACCGCTCGGCCCGGTCGAACCGATTCGCGGCATCGAACCGGACCAGGTCTGCGGCTCTGATCGCGGCGTAGGCCCGTGCGATCGGAAACTGCACGCCCTGATTCGCTCCGATCGGCTTGTCGAACACGATCCGCTCGGACGAGTATTCGGCTGCCCGCTCGGTGAACCAGCGACCGTCGCCGATGCACTCGGCGGCAATCAGGATCCGCTCGGCGTTCCAGCCGTCGAGGATGTACCGGAAGCCCTTGCCCAGTTCCCCGATCAAGGCGGAGCCAGGCACCTCCACGTCGTCGAAGAACACCTCGGTGGTGGAGTGGTTGATCATCGTCTCGATCGGACGCACCACCAACCGCTCCCCGGCTTGGGCCATGTCGACCAGGAACAGGGACAGGCCGTCGGTCTTGACCTTCCGCTCCCCATCATCGAGGTCGGTGCGGGCCAGCACCAGCATCAGATCCGAATGCTCCGCCCGGGAGGTGAAGACCTTCTGCCCCCGCAAGACAAACCCATCGCTGTGCGGTCGAGCGGTGGTCTGGATCTTGGTGGTGTCAGACCCCGCGGTAGGCTCGGTGACGGCGAAGGCCTGCAAGCGCAGCTGGCCCGACACCAGCTTGGGAAGATATTCGGCTCGCTGCTCGTCCGAGCCGTGGCGCAGCAGCGCGCCCATCGTGTACATCTGGGCGTGACACGCCGCGGCGTTGCCTCCCGAGGCGTTGATCTCCTCCAGGATCACACTGGCCTCGGCGATCCCGAGGCCGGACCCACCGTACTGCTCGGGTATCAGCGCCGCCAGCCAGCCGTGGTCGTTGAGCGCCGATACGAACTCCGAGGGGTAGCTATCGGGCTCCAGCCCGCGCCAGTACTCGGCGGGGAAGCGGTCACACAGCTCCCGCACGGCCTCGCGGATGGTCGAGCAACCGGGCGGCTCCAGCGCACTGGGCTCCCACCGGCCGGCATTAGCCATCGTCGACTCCGGGCGCCTGCATCATGAACGTCCGGGTGAAGCTGATCACGACCTCGCCGCGCTGGTTCACCCCGGAGGTCTCGACGGTGACGATGCCGCGCTCCGGCCGCGATTCCGACCGGCGCTTGGCCACGATCGTGGTCTCGGCGTGCAGGGTGTCTCCAACGAACACCGGGTTGGGCAGGCGCACGTTGTCCCATCCCAGGTTGGCGATTGCCTCCTCGCTGGTGTCGGCCACGGTCAGCCCGGTAATCAACGCCAGGGTGAACACGCTGTTGACCAGCACTTTGCCGAACGGAGACGCACCTGCGTACTCGTCGTTGAAATGAAGCTGGTTGGTGTTGTGGGTCAGACAGGTCGACCACACGTTGTCCATCTCGGTGACGGTGCGGCCCAACCGGCTGCGGAAGCTCTCCCCGACCACGAAGTCGTCCCACGATGGCGTTGCGTTGCGGATGGGGAGGGTCACCGGTTCAACCTACAACTGATCGAACCGACGCCGCAATCCTGTCGGCGTCGGGGATCCACGCCCGCTCGAGCTCCGGCGCATAGGGAATGGGGGTGGGATCGGCACTGACACGCCGCGGCGGAGCGTCGAGTTCGTCGAACGAGTGCTCGACCACATCCATGATCAGTCGTGCAGCCCAGCCGGCCGCGGCGGGGCACTCCTCGACCACCACCAGGCGGTTGGTCTTGGCCACGCTCGCCGTCACCGTCTCGATGTCGGGTGGCCACACCGTGCACAGGTCGATCACCTCAGCAGATACCCCTTCAGCCGCTAGCGTCTGAGCCGCGTCCAGCGCCCGGTGCAACATCACCTGGCTGGCGACGACCGTGACGTCCGTCCCCTCCGCCGCGATCTTGGCCTGCCCGAGCGCCAACGGCTGAAGCTCGCCGGCGATCTCCTCCGACATGCCGTACAGCATCTTGTGCTCCAGGAACACGACTGGATTGGGATTCTGAATCGCCGTGCGCAGCAGGCCATAGGTCTCGGACGGACTCGACGGCGCAACCACGATCAGGCCGTGGGTGCCGTACAGCCACGAATCGACCACCTGCGAGTGCTGGGCGCCGAAGCCGCCGCCCGCGCCGTTGGCCATGCGCACGGTCATGGGCACCGAGCACTGACCGCCGGTGAGGTAGCGGTGCTTCGCGGCCTGGTTGACGACCTGATCGAAACAGACGGCCAGGAAGTCGGCGAACATCAGGTCGATCACCGGCCGCATTCCGGTGATCGCGGCGCCGATCGCCGCCCCCACGATGGCGACCTCCGAGATCGGCGTGTCCCTGACCCGCACCGGCCCGAACTCCTCGAGCAGCCCGTCGGTGGCCTTGAACACCCCGCCGGCCGCGGCCACGTCCTCGCCGAACAGCAGCACCCGGCTGTCCTGGCGCAGCTCGTCGCCGATGGCAGCGGTAACCGCGCCTCTGAAGGTGAGCGTGGTCACGCCAGGATGTCCGTGAACCGAGACTGGAGTGACGGCGGCGGTGAGGCCAGCGCCCGTTCGCGGGCGGCGGCGACGTCCTCGCGCGCCTCCTGCGTGATCTGCTCGATCGCGGTCGGCCGTGACTCCCAACTCGAGCAGCTGCCGCTCGGTGACTCCCAGCGGGTCGCGCTCCAGCCACGAGTCGAGCTCGCCGTCCGGGCGGTAGGCGCCGGGGTCGGACCGCGAGTGGCCAGCCTGGCGGTAGGTCTTTGCCTCGATCAGCGTCGGGCCGTCACCCGCGCGCGCGCGGGCCACCGCGGTGGCGGCCACCTCGTCGACCGCGGCCAGATCATTGCCATCCACGATCACACCGGGCATGGCATAGCTGCTGGCCCGCGCCGCGATGTCGGCGACCGGAGTGGTGGCGGCGATCGGGGAGTACTCGCCGTACAGGTTGTTCTCGCACACGAACACGACCGGCAGCCGCCACACCGACGCCAGATTGAGGCTCTCGTGAAACGCGCCGATATTGGTCGATCCATCGCCGAAGAAGCGTCATCGCCACGCCCTGGTCACCACGCACCTGCGCGGTCAGCGCGGCCCCGACGGCGACCGGCAGGCCGGCTCCGACGACTGCGAACGAGCCCAGCGCCCCGCGCTCGACGTCGGCCAGATGCATCGAGCCGCCCTTGCCGCCACACAGTCCCAGCGACCGGCCGACGATCTCGGCAAAGCACGCGTCCAGCGGCGCTCCCATGGCGATCATCGCCCCGTGGCCGCGGTAGGTGCAGGTCATCGTGTCGCCCGGCTCGAGCGCTGCGCACGCACCCACCGACACGGCCTCCTGGCCCTGGCAGAGGTGGGTGCTGCCCGACACGAGATTCTGCAGGAAGAGCGCCTGGACCGCGTCCTCGAACAGGCGGATTCTCCACATCGTGCCGAGGCCGACAGCAAGGTTTTCGACGTCTTCCACCGCCGGCAATCGTAGTGACCGCCGTCCGATGTGTCAAGATCCTGGCGTTTTATTTCACTATTTGAACTAGTCGCCGATCACGACCGCGCTGGCCTCGATCTCGACCAGGAACCCGGGAAGCAGGAAATCGCCCGCACCCACGAACGTGCTGGCCGGCTGAATCTCGGCGAACACCTCCCCGTGAGCGCGGCCGACGCCCTCCCAGTCCTCCATGTTGCGGAGGTACACGCGCGTGCGCACGACGTCCTCGAACCCGGCGCCGACCTCGGCCAGGGCCTCGCCGATCACTCCGAGGCAAAACGCGGTCTGGGCGTAGGCGTCGCCGGGCGCCACGATCTCGCCGTGCTCGTCCGCCGGCCCGGTGCCGGCGACCTCCACCTGGTGGCCCACGCGAACCGCCCGCGAGTACCCCACGACCTTGGCCCACGGGCGCTTGGCTGCGGCTGTCCGGCGCCGTTCAGTAGGAGATCCCATCGAGTCCGTCCTTTCCCAAATATCAAGATGGCGAGATGCTGGTAGGCTATTTGAAATCGTTGGCCTTCGTCGTGTCGTCGTCCCACCCTCCTCAACCACCCGGCTCCCTGCCCCTTTCCGGTGTGCGTGTGGTCGACCTGACGAGTTCCGTGGCCGGCCCGTTTTGCACCCAGCTGATGGGAGCGCTCGGCGCTGATGTGATCAAGGTCGAGCGTCCCGGTCGCGGCGATGACACGCGCGCGTGGGGGCCGCCGTTCTGGGACGACCAGAGCGCGATGTTCCTGGCCATGAACGCCAACAAGCGCTCGATCGGCCTGGATCTGAGGTCTGAGCGGGGCTCGGCCTCGCCCTGCAGTTGGCCGAGGGCGCCGACGTGGTGGTGCAGAGCATGCGGCCGGGACTGGTCGAAAAGCTCGGACTTGACTACGCGGGGATCAAGGCTGGTAACCCCGAGGTGATCTACTGCAACATCGGCGCCTACGGCAGCCGGTCACCACTGAGCGACCAGCCCGGCTACGACCCGTTGATGCAGGCCGCCGGCGGGATCATGAGCGTCACCGGCGAGCCCGACGGCCGGCCGGTGCGGGTGGGCGTCTCGCTGGTCGATCAGGGAACGTCGTTGTGGGCAGCGATCGGCATCCTGGCCGCGCTGCGGACGCGCGATCAGGGCGGGGGCGGACTGCGAGGTCGACACCTCGCTGTACGAGACCGCGATCGGCTGGATGGGCTACCACTTGGTCAGCCACCTGGCCACTGGGCTCGTACCCAGGCCGGCGGGTCGCGATTTGCCAGCATCGCCCCGTACGAGGCGTTCGAGGCGGCGGATGGATGGATGGTGCTGGCCGCGCCCAACGATCCGCTGTTTCAGGTGCTGTGCGACGTTCTCGACCTGCCCGAGCTAGCGACCGACCCGCGATTCGCCACCAACCCCGACCGTGTCGCCAATCGCGACCAGCTGGCCGCGGCGATCGGTGCGCGGATCGCCGCCGAGCCGGTGCAGGTGTGGCTGGATCGCCTCACCGAGGCATCGCTGCCCGCTGCACCGGTGCTCAACGCTGCCCAGGTCGTGCAGAGCGCCCAGACCACCGCATTGGGGATCTTGGAGGACGTCCCCGGACACGCGATCGACGATCTGCGGCTGGTGGCGGCGCCGATGGAGTTCGACGGTCACCGCCCCGGCACTCGTCGCCCGCCACCCAGCCTCGGTCAGCACACCGCCGAGATCTGTGCCGAACTCGGAATCGACAACGACCAGCTCGAGCAGCTGCGCGCGGAGGGTGTCGTCGCCTAGAGATGCTCGTCGAACCACGCGCGGGCGCGGTGCCAGAAGTCGATCACGTGTCCCCGCTCACGCAAGCTGTGCCCCTCTCGCGGGTAGATCACCAGCTCGACCTCCGCCCGCCCCTCGCGCCGCGATCCCACGGTACAGCTCGTGTGCCTGGCCGACGGGGACACACTGGTCGATCTCACCGTGCACGATCAATGTCGGCGTGCGGATGCTGCGCACATGGATGATCGGCGAGCGGCCGATCACGGCGCCGGCCGGGTCGTACGGGTCGGGATCCCAGAACAGCTGCTCGAGGTAGCCGATGTTGCCGCCGTTGAGCTTGCTGAGACGATCGCTCGGCGCAGCGATCGCGACCGCCGCGGCAAACCGATGAGTCTGGGTAACAGCCCAGGCGGTGAGGTAGCCGCCGTGGCTCGCGCCCAGCACGCCCACGCGCCGGTCGTCGACCACCCCATCGGCGACGAGCGCGGCGACGCCGGTGAGGATGTCCTGCAGCTCTCCCCCGCCCATGTCGCCGATCGTGCTGCGGGCGAACTCCTGGCCGTAGCCGACGCTGCCCCGCGGGTTGGGCATCAGCACGGCGTAGCCGGCCGCCGTCCACAGCGTCGGCAAGCCGAAGTTCGTCCACTGAGCTGTCCACGACGAGGACGGCCCACCGTGAATCACCACCACCAACGGCAGGTGCTGCGGAAGCACGCCCGAGGGCAGTGCGACCAGCCCGTCGATCTCACGACCGTCGGTCGACGTCCACTGCAGACGCGACCACTCCGGCAACGCGTGAGCGCCCAGTTCGGCGTTGAACGTCGTCAGCGGCGTCCAGCTCGGCTCGGCCTCGCCGAGGTCCAGCTGCACCGCCTCGGGCGGGAGATTGGCCCGCTCGAGCACCGCCACCGCACGGGCGCCGTCGGCATCCACGGATACCCGCGCCTGCAGCCGGCTGCCGAGCGTTGCCGCGCCCGACCACACATCGGTGTACCCACCGTCGAGCTCCACCATGCCGACCGCCGAGCCGATTCCGCGCCACCCCGCGCACCACAGTGACCGCTGATCCCGCCACTGCAGCCAGGTCGCGTCGAGATCGACGCCGCCCACGATCGGACGCGCCTGTCCCGACCCGATGGTGGCCGCCATCGGTACTCCGGCGAGGATCCCCCGATCGCTACACACCCCTTCCAGGAACGCGATCCTGGCGCCGTCAGGCGACAGCCGCGGAAGTGCCAGCTGCCAGTCGGAGTCGATCCGTTCCAGCTGACGGGCCTCCGCATCCAGCCCGACCACCAGCAGATGGGCGGTGTACCACCCGCTCTCGGAGGAGTCGTTCGAAACGACAGCTGCGAGGGTCGCACCTCCATCCCAGTCGAACTCCCACACCGTCAGCCCGTCGAATTCCACCTGCGAGGTGACGCCCGTCGCCCGCTCGATCAGGAACAGGCGGCGCCAGGCCGACACCGGACGAAACACGAGGGGATCGGGATCGCCACCACCGTCAGGCTCTCCTCGAATCGTGGTCGCGTTGTGCGCGCTGGCGGTATCCAGACCCGGATCCGCCGCCAACACCAGCAGCGATCCGCCGTCTCGCGACCAGGCGATCTGCTCCACCGAACCCCTGACATGTCCGAGCGGGAGCGGCCGGTCATGCCCCTCGGCCAGTACGTGCAGCGACATCCGCCCGGGATGGCCACTGTCGGATGCGAACGCCAACTCACGCCCGTCGGGAGACCACCGCGGCTGGGTGTCGAGGCCCCCCGTGGCGATCAGCGGAACCGCCGGCCGACCAACGTCGGCAACCCAGATGCCGCCGCTGGGAGCGCCGGCCGGACCCGGTCCCACCGGATCGAGCACCGAGATCGCAACCCTGCCCCCGCTCGCCGAGACAACCGCCTCGCTGGGACGCCGCAGATCCAACAGCCGTTCCGCTGTCAGCGACGGGCCGGCGGAGGCAGCGGCGATCACCTGCATGTCACTCACTGACACCGGAAGGCTGTGCCTCGGCCGCGGCTTCGGGGTCGATCGTGTGCAGACACGCGACCTCCCGGTCACCGATCTGGCGGGGAGACACCACGCCGGTCAGACAGTCATCCTGCACTCTCGGGCAGCGGCGGGCGAACACGCACCCGAGGTCGTCGTCGACGTCGTTCTGGGTGATCCCGACCTGGGCCTCGGCGCCGGGGATCGAGTCGACCAACGCGCGGGTGTAGGGATGCATCGGCGCAGTCATCAGCAGGTCGGTGCGGCCCCGCTCGACGATCCGGCCGCGGTACATCACCGCAGCCGTGTCGGTCATGTACCGGACCACCGACAGGTCGTGGGAGATCAGCAGCAGGGCCAGATCCCGGCGCTCGCGCAGGTCGAGGAGGAGATTGAGAATCTGGGCCTGCACCGACACGTCCAGCGACGAGGTGGGCTCGTCGGCGATCAACACCCGCGGCTCACAGGCCAGCGCGCGGGCGATGCCGACCCGCTGACACTGGCCACCGCTGAGCCGCTTGGGCCGGCGGTCGATCACCTGGCCGCTCAACCCCACCTCCTGCAAGACCTCTGTAGCGCGTTTGGCCGCCTCCGCCTTGCCCATCTTGCGCCACACCCTGAACACCTCCGCCACCGTCTGATGCGGCGTCAGCATCGGGTTGAGGGAGCCATAAGGATCCTGGAAAATCATCTGGGCGGCGCTTCGCAGCGGATCGTTGCGCTTGACCGAGCTCCACGAGCGGCCGGCGATCTCGACCGCGCCCCCGGTAGGTTCAAGGGCGCCCACCAACACCCGGCCGAGCGTGGTCTTACCGCTTCCGCTCTCCCCCACCAGCCCGATGGCGGCACCCTCCTCGACCACCAGGTCAGCATCGGCCACGGCCGTCTGGGTACTCCCCGGAAACTGCACGGTGATGCTGCGTGCGGTCAGGATCGGGTCAGACACCGGACAGCTCCGCGTGGCGCACGCAGGCCACCGCTTGCCCGGTGTTGGCGATTTCGAGCGGCGGCCGTGCGGCCAGACAGCGTTCCTGGACATGGGCGCACCGGGGTGCGAACCGGCAGCCCACCGGCCAGTCCTCGGGCGTTGGGGGAACGCCGGCGATGGCGGCCAGTCGCTCGTTCTGCTTGCGGGCGCTGGGGCGGGCCGCCAGCAGTGCGCGGGTATAGGGATGCGCCGGGTGGGTGAGCACGTCGGCGGTGACTCCCGATTCCACCGTCATGCCGGCGTACACGATCGCGACCCGATCGGTGACGGCTTCGATCACGGCCAGATCGTGGGTGACGATGATCAGCGACATGCCGGTGCTTCGCCGGAGCTCGCCGAGCAACTCGAGGATGGAGCGCTGCACCGTGACGTCGAGCGCGGTGGTCGGCTCGTCGGCGATCAGCACCCGCGGCCGGCCGGTGATGGCCAGGGCGATCATCGCCCGCTGGCGCATGCCACCCGAGAGCTGGTGGGGTACGTCCCCAACACCTCCTGGGCCCTGGGCATCTCGACCTGATCGAGCAGCTCGAGTGCGCGCTCTTTCACGTTGACGCCGGGGTCGAGCAGCTTGATCGTCTCGCTCAGCTGACTGCCGATGGTCATCACCGGGTCGAGGCTGGACATCGAGCTCTGGGGCACCAGCGCCAATTGGCGGCCGCGCAAGCGGTGCCACTGGCGCTCCGAGTAGCCCACCGTGTCGGTGCCGTCCAACACGATGCTGCCGCCGGTGATCCGGCCGCCCAAGCGGGGCAGCAGGCCCATCACAGCGCGACAGCTGAGGGTCTTGCCCGATCCGGTCTCGCCCACCACGCCCAGCGCCTCGCCGGGTCGTACCGCAAAGCTCACCGCGGTCAGCACCTCGCGCTTGACGATCGTGGCCGCCAGATCGGTCACCGTCAGGATCGCATCGGCGGGCATGGCCTCTTCGGTCCCAGCGGCCACTATCGCCCCCCGCGGGAGCCGGGCGTCAGCAGCGTGTCGGCGACCATACTGAGCGCGACGCCGGTCAGTGCCAGGATCACGCCCGGCAGGATGGTGACCCACCACGCGGTAGCGATCACGGTCGAGCCGCCGTACATGATCGCGCCCCACTCCGCCGTGGGAGGCTGGACACCGGCCCCGAGGAACGGCAGCGAGGCGATCACGACAACCTGGAGCACCGCGTCGGCGACGGCGTAGGCTCCGATCGCGCCGACCACATTGGGCAGCAGGTGGCGCCCGATGATGCGCCGGCTCGAGTACCCCAGCAGCTGGGCCGCGACTACGAACTCGCGCCGGCGCAGGGTGAGCGTCTGGGCACGCCCGAGCCGGGCATAGATCACCCAATCGGTCACGATCAGTGCGAACAGCAGCGACGGCAGACCCGGCGGCAGCGGGCCAAAGGTTGTCGTGGGCCCGAACAGCAACACGATTGCGAGCACCAGCACCATGAACGGGAACGCGATTACCGCATCCACGATCCGCATCAGCACCGAATCCACCCAGCGGCCGGAGTACGCCGCGGTGATCCCCACCAGCGATCCGATCAGCGATGCCACCAGCACCGCGCCGGTGGCTGCCAGGATGTCGATCCGGCCGCCCGCGAACGTCCGCAGGAAGACATCTCGGCCGATCGTGTCTGTCCCGAACGGATGGCTCCACGAGGGCGCCTGAAGCGCCGGCGCGACGATCTTGTCCGGGCCGTACGGCCACACGATCGGGATCACCGCACACGCCAGCACGATGGCGGTGATCATCGAGACGCCGCAGATCAGCCCCCACCGGCGGGGCCGCTCGCCCGAGCCCAGGCGGACGCGCATCCGGACTCGCAGCGGGGTGGTGGGAGCTTCGGCAGTCATCGCGTCGGCCGGGTTCGGGGATCGACGAACTGGTAGAGCACGTCGGCAACCGCATTGATGATCACAACCACGATGGCGGTCACCAGGGCCGCACCCTCCACCACGGGGTAGTCGCGCGCGCTGACGGCGTACACCAGCGCCGATCCGATGCCCGGCAGGTTGAACACCGCCTCGATCACTACCGCACCACCGATCAGCGCCCCGATGTTGTATCCCACCAGCGTGATCAGCGGCAGCAGGCTGTTCGGCAACACGTGGCGGGCGACCAGCCGCGACGGCGGAAGGCCGCGTGCGATCGCCGCCTCGACGAAGTCCTCGGACAGGATCTCGTGAATGCTTTGCCGGAGCGTGCGGGCGATGATCGGTATCAGGTATGCCGAGAGCGCCAATGCGGGCAGCGGCAGGTAGTCAAAGCTGTCCGAGATGCTCGTGCCCCAGCCACCGGCCGGAAACGCGGCGGTGTTGAGCGCGAACAGCAGCAGCAGGAAGCCGACCAGAAACGGTGGCATCGCGAGCAGCACCATCATCACTCCGCGGATGCCGAGGTCGAGTCCCGGGGTGCGGGTGATCCCGCTGATCACACCCAGCGGCACTCCCAGCATCAGCGAGATCCCCACGGAGAACGCGATCAGGGTGAGGGTCACCTTCAGCGCGGGTACCACGATGTCGGTCACCGGTGTGCTCCCGGGCAGCAGCGACGTGCCCAGGTCTCCGTGGAGCGCACCGGTCACGAAGGTGGCGAACTGCTGCAGCAGCGGCTCGTCGAGATGCATCTGATGGCGCAGGTGCGCGAGCGTCTCGGGCGTGGCCCGCGGGCCGAGGATGGTCACTGCCGGATCGCCGGGCACGATGTGCACCAGCATGAAGGTGATGATCATCACCACCAGGCCTACCACCAGCACCTGCCCGAGGCGCGACAGCACCGGCTTGGCCACCGCCATGCTCACGGGCAGCTCCGCCGGGCCGGCGATTGCGCCGGCCCGGCTGAACGTGACGTCAAGCGTCTACCCCGAGCCGGTGGGTGCCGGGGCGACATACAGGAACACGGAGGGCAATGGCTTCACCCACTGCACGGTGTCCGTGCGCTGTCCGCTGACCGCAACCCAGTCGATCAGTGGGATTGAAGGGAGATCCTTGCCGTACAGGTTGTTGATCGAGGTCATGGCGTCCAGCCGCGGCTGGTCGACGGTCTCCTTGGCGGTGACGATCAGGTTGTCCATCTCCTTGGAATCGTAACCCGAGAACAGGGCGTAGATTCCGCCGTCAGACTGGAGGCCGTACACCAGGAAGCCGTCCGGAATGTCGGCATAGTCGGTGAGTCCACCGATGGCCAACTCGAAGTCGCCGTTGTACTCATCCTCACCGGCCGTGGCGGCATCGACTGACTCGAGGTTGAGCTTGATGCCGATCTGATCCAGGTTCTGCTGAACGATCGCCGCCATGTCCTGGTAGTACGAGGCGTCACTGCGGACGATCAGGTCGATCGTGCAACCGCTGGCGCAGGGAGTGCCTTTCAGCAGATCCTTGGCCTTGGCAACATCCGGCCCCTGGGTGACGGTATCCATGTGCCACGGGGTCATGGTGGAGGGATAGAAGCTGTACAGCGGAGCTGCCTTGCCGCCCCACACCGACGTGCTCAGCTGCTGCCGGTCAACGGCCAGCGAGATGGCCTGGCGGACGTTGACGTTGGCCAATGCACCCTTGCGGATGTTTGTGTAGAAGTAGAACCCGCCGTACAGCGGCGTGTACACCGCGGTCGAGGAGCCGGTCAGCTGGCCGGCCGTGTTCAGCGGAATGTTCTGGGCGAGGTCGAGCTGTCCGCTCTTGACCTGGATGATGCGGGTGTTGGTGTCCTTGACGTAGATGAACTGCATCTGCGCCACGGCCCGCTTCGGCCCGTAGTAGTTGGGATTGCGAACCAGAGTCGTTGTGGAAGGCGTGAACGACTTGATCATGTACTGACCGGAGGAGATCGGGTTCTGATAGAAGCTCTTGGGATCAGCCAGGCCGGACGCGGGCGAGATGATGAAGTTGGGCTGCGCGATCAACGCCAGGAACGACCCCGAGGGGGCCTTGAGCGTGATCACCGCCGTGGTGTCGTCCGGTGCCGTGACCGACTTGATGCCGGAGAACAGGCCGACGTTGGCGTTGTTCTTGTCGGTCATGTACCGGTTGAACGACGCCACCACGTCGGACGCCGCCAGCGGGGAGCCGTCAGAGAACTTGAGACCCGGCCGGAGCGTGAAGGTGTACTCGGTGCCGGCGGTGTTGACCTTCCAGCTGGCCGCCAGTCCCGGTTCGACCTCCGTGCCGTCGGACGAGTACTGCGTCAGCGTCCCGCCGATCAGGTTGATGATCTCCAGCTCGTCATTCTGAAGCGCGGTGTCGGGGTCGAGGTCTCGGAACTGCTCGGCCAATCCGACCTTGAACACGGCCGGCGGGGCCGGCCCGCTCGCGCCCCCGCTGCCCGACGATGACGATGAGGACGAGCTCCCACAGCCCGCGGCTACGGCAACTACAGCCAGGACCGGCAGCACCGCCCATCGCGTAGCCAACCTGCCTAGAGAATTTCGAACCGTGTGACTGTTCACCGCGTATCGCCTCCCATTTCAGGGGATCTGAGCGCCAAATGTGGGGCTCACTGTCGCCAAGTCATTTCATCATTTGAAATGAATTTCGTAATACTGCGATCCTAAACGATCTCTCGTCATGGAGTCAAGCCGACGAGCGTCCGTGTAACGGTACCCTTTCTAGACCACAGATGGTATGGTCCCGGCGATTTTTTTTCTCGAACCGCCCGGAGGCCGATGTGAGCGCGACACGCGAGGAAACTGACTCCCTCGGGTCGGTTCAAGTGCCGGTTGACGCGTTGTACGGGTCGGCAACCGCCCGAGCTCTCGGTAACTCAGGCGTGTCCGAGGTGCTGCTCAGCGATCGGCCCGAGCTACTGGTCGGACTCGCGTGGACGAAGGCGGCGGCGGCAACGGCCAACACCGCGGTGGGGGCACTCTCCGTCGAAAACGGCCAGGCGATCGTGACCGCCGCGCGAGAGGTGGCGTCGGGCCGCTGGCACGAGCAATTCCCGTTGCCGGTGATGCAGGGCGGCGGCGGCACCGCGGCCAACATGAACATGAACGAGGTGCTGGCCACACGCGCGACTCAGCTGATCCGGGAGCGCACTCCCAAGGCCGAAGCGGTGCATCCGCTCGACCACATCAACCGCTCCCAGTCGACCAATGACGTGTACCCCACGGCGATGAACATCGCGGTGCTCCTGGCGGGAACAGCGGCGGCCGCGGGCATCTCCCACCTGATCGCGGCGTGCGAAGCACAGGCCGATCACATCCCCGCCGAACTGGAGCGACTCGGCCGCACCTGTGTCCAGGATGCACTGCCGGTGCCGATCGCCGCCGCCACCCACCGGACGCACGCCCACGGGCTGTCGCGCTGCCGTGACGACCTGATCCAAAGCGTCGACCGATTGCGGGCCGTGCCGCTGGGCGCGACCGCGGTGGGTACCGGCTTCGGCGCCCCCGCCGGCTACCGAGAAGCGGCGTTACCCGCGCTGGTGGCAGAGACCGGGCTGGAGCTGACCGCGGTCGACGACCCATTCGACGCCCTCGCCCACGCCGACCCGCACCTGGCGGTGATGCAGGCCCTCTGCCGGACGACCCTGGTGATGGCCAAGGTCGCCCGCGACTTCCGGTTCCTGTCCTCTGGCCCTGTCGGCGGGATCGGGGAGCTGGTGCTACCCGCGGTGCAGGTGGGCTCGTCTGCCATGCCCGGAAAGATCAACCCGGTGGTACCGGAGTTGATCATCCAGCTCAGCCACCGCGTGCGCGGAGCAACCACCACCGTCGAGTCGGCCGTCGCCGACGGTGAACTCGAGCTCAACGTGATGACGCCGGTGGTGGCACTGGAGCTGCTCGGCACCCTCAACGAGGTTGATCGAGGTGCTCGTCTGTTCGCCGACCGCTGCGTTTTCGGGCTGCGGTGGAACACCGAAGCCGTCGAGCGGAACCTCCGCGGCGCTCTCACCGATGCGGTCACGCTGGCCGGCGAGAGCGGGTACGCAGCCAGCTCCCGCCAATTCCCTCCGGCCTACCCGCCGCTCGCCGACGACGTCAGTGGCGGCGAATGAAGTCCTTCACGACAGCCAGGTAGAGATCGGCGTCCTTCTCCGCCAGCAGGGCGTGGGCGGCGTTGCCGAAGATCACGAACTCGTTGTCGGCGACCCGATCGGCGATCGCCCGGTGGGCATCCACTGAGACGATGTCGTGCCAGCCCGCGACGATCAACACCGGTGCTGCGATCTCCGCGAGCCGATCGGTGACGTCCCAGTCCAGCAGGTTGCCGTTGCAGACGAACTCGTTCGGGCCCCACATCACGAAGTAGGGCCGCCCCAGATCGGTGAGGTGTGGCAGCACGTCGGACTTCAGTTCGGCCAGCGATGTCTCCAGGTCGAACGGCGCCGCCGATCGACGGAAGTGCCGGGCATACACCCGATGCACCGCATCCACGTAGTCGGGGTGCTCATACTCGCCGGTGGCCTCATAACGCGACAGCGTGGCCAGCGTCCCGGAATCGAGCAACGACCGCATCCGGTTGATGCCGCGCAGTTCCTCGAGTACCGAGGCGCCGGCGTTGCACACCGCCAGCGACCGCACTGACTGCGGATGGTCGAGGGTGTACTGCAAGCCGAGGAACCCTCCCCAGGAGCGCCCCAGGAGATGCACCCGGCCGAGATCAAGCTCGCTGCGCACCGCCTCGAGTTCCGCCACAAACCGCTCCATCGTCCACAGGGAGTCATCGTCGGGGCGGTCAGATCGTCCCCCGCCGAGCTGGTCATACAGCACCACCTGAACCGACTCGTCCGCGATTTCGGCCAGCCGGCTGAGAGTGGTCATGTCTGCTCCCGGCCCCCCGTGCAACCCGATCAGGCTGGTATCGGCGTCTCCGTGAATCTGATAGGTGATGCTATGGCCGGCGTCGTCGACGACCAGTCGTCCTTCACGCATCGGAAGCGGGCTTGCAGTCAACGGTCATCCTCCGACTATTCCATATAATGAAATGAGATTGCGATCGGAGGTCACCGTAGACGATGCCTGAGACTCGACGCAAGACCACTACCGACAAATCCCCGGAGAAGGCTCCAACCGCCACCAAGCCCACGCTGATCCGGTCGGTGTCGCGGGCATCGCGGATCCTCTTGCACCTCGCAAATCACGGCGAGGCGATCACGGCCAAGGAGACTGCAACCGCGGTCGGCATGCACGTGGCAACCACGTACCACCTGCTGAACACGCTGGTCTCCGAAGGGCTGGTGGCCAAGGACTCGGCCCGGCGGTACACGCTCGGCCCGAAGGTCGGGGTGCTCTCCGACGCATTCGACAGGCAGTTGTCGCCACCGGCGAACCTGCTGAGTGGACTGCGTGAGCTGGCCGACAGCTCGGGGGAGACGTCCCACCTGAGCGCGTGGCGACACAACGAGATCGTGGTACTGGCATCAATCGAGGGCAGCCATGCGGTCCGGGTTGGGGCTATTCACCGCGGCATGCGCGGTGACGGACACGCCCGCGCTTCGGGAAAGCTTCTGCTCGCCCACGCCCGGCCCGAAACCCGAGAGGCGTACTTCTCGACCCACCCGATCCGGGTCGTCACCGAGCACACGATCACGGATCCGGCCAAGCTCGAGGAGGAGTTCGAGCGAATCAGGGAGCAGGGCTACTCAACCGACGTGGCCGAGTACGCCGAAGGCGTCGCGTGTGCGTCGGCACCGGTGCTGGACAACGGGCACATCACCGCGGCAGTCACGATCTCGGTGCCGCAGCACCGGTTCGAACGGGACGGCGACGCGCTGATCGCAGCGCTGCTGCGCACCACGTCAACTCTCACGGCATGACCGACTGCCGCGGGCCCGGCACCGTGATCGTCACCGGCGGGGCCGGCGGGATCGCTGGAGCCGTGATCGCAGCGCTGCTCGAGACCACCGATCACCGCTGCGTTTCGATCGACCTGGAGACACCTGAGCAGTTCGCCGACCACGATCGGGCAATGCTGATCCAAGCCGACCTGACCGACCCGGACGAGGTCGCCCGGGCGGTCGCCGCCGCCACCGCGTGGGGAGGGCCGATCGTCGGACTGGTCAACTCGGTGGGAGCCGTCAACCACACGCCCACACTCGAGCTCGACCATGCCACCTGGCGCCGAGTCCTGTCAGTGCACGTAGATGGGACGTTTCTGGCCAGCCAGGAGGTGGCCAAACGGATGGCCACCAGCGGCGGCGGCTCGATCGTGAACATGGGGTCGGTGGCGATGTTCTTTGGCTGGCCGGAGCGGCTGGCCTACGCCGCCGCAAAAGGCGCGATCGGTGCGATGACGCGCACGCTCGCTGTCGAGTGGGCCGACCTCGGCATCCGGGTGAATTGCGTCGCACCGGGCTACGTCGATTCCAAGCTCGTCGCCGATCTGATCGAACGCGACGTGATCGACGGGGAGACGTATCGCAACCTCCACGCCCTCAAGCGGTTCGGCGCACCCCGCGAGGTGGCCGACGTGATCCTGTTTCTGCTCTCGGACGCGGCCGCCTACGTAACCGGCGAGACGGTGCGGGTGGACGGTGGATTCTCGGCGGTCAAGCTTCCCCGCGACGCCTAACGATCGTTGTGATGCAGGTGAATCCAGGTGACCTTCAGGTCGGTGTACTGCTCCA
The DNA here is from genome assembly GCA_963723785.1 of uncultured Actinomycetes bacterium. Taxonomy (GTDB): domain Bacteria; phylum Actinomycetota; class Thermoleophilia; order Gaiellales; family JAICJC01; genus CAVPTL01. Next base: position 362,313 of record CAVRSB010000003.1, read on the forward strand.
ACGCGTGCAGCGATTTGTCCCGCCCGAAGCCTGACTGCTTGAAACCGCCCGAGGGCACTGACATGTCGCCGTTGAGGATGCAGTTGACCCAAACGGTGCCCGCTCGGAGCTCACGAGCGACCCGATGGGCGGTGTTGACGTCGTTCGTCCACACCGCCGCGGCAAGCCCGTACATGGTGTCGTTGGCCAGAGCGACGGCCTCGTCGGTGGTCGCGAACGTCATGGTCGAGAGCACCGGTCCGAAGATCTCGTCTCGCCCGATCGTCATCCGGTTGTCGACACCGGTGAAGATCGTCGGCTCGACGTAGAAACCACCGGTCTCGGTGCGCACCCGATTCCCGCCCAGATGCAGCGCCGCCCCCTCGCTCCGGCCGGCATCGATGTACCCCAGCACACGGTCGAGCTGGGCCCGATCCACCACCGCCCCCATCTGGGTCGCATCGTCCAGCGGATCGTCGGGGTGGATCGCACCGGCGATGTCCGTGATCCGGGCGAGCAGCTCGTCATGGATGCGCTCGTCGACTAACAACCGCGTGCCGGCGAAGCACAGCTGGCCCTGATTGGCGTTGAACCCTGCCACCACCATGGCCGCAGCCGTGTCCAGGTCGGTGCAATCGGCCATCACGATGTGCGGGGACTTGCCTCCGCACTCGAGACCGAGGCGCTTCATGTTGGAGTCACCGGAGTACCTGAGGAAGAACTTGCCGACCTCACTCGACCCGGTGAAGCCGACCATGTCAACATCGTGATGCAGGCCGATCGCCCGACCTGCCGTCTCACCGAACCCGGGGAGCACCTGGAGCACGCCGTCGGGCACGCCGGCTTCGGTAGCGAGCTCCGCCAATCGAAGCGCCGAGAGTGGCGACTGTTCTGCCGGCTTGAGCACGACGCTGTTGCCGACCGCCAGCGCCGGGCCGACCTTCCAGGTCGCGGCCACCAGCGGATAGTTCCAAGGAACGACCGCCCCGACCACACCGAGCGGCTCGCGCACAACCGTGACGACATCGTCAGGTCCTGACGGGGCGACCTCGCCGTAGACCTTGTCGATTGCCTCGGCGTAGTAGTCGATCGCGTCGATCGCCGACGGAAGATCCACCGTACGGCTCTTGACGATCGGCTTTCCCACGTCGATCGTCTCGGTCAGCGCCAGCTGCTCGCGGTCGCGGTCGATCAGCTCAGCGAGGCGGGCCAAGACCCGCTTGCGGTCCTTCGGCGCCGCCCTCGACCAGACGCCGGACTCGAACGCTGCCCGGGCACCGCGCACCGCCCGGTCGACGTCGGCCACGTCGCATGACGCCACCTCGGCGACGACCTCGCCGTTAATCGGGCTGACGCAGCTGAACGTCTCACCGGACACCGCGGCGACGTACTCGCCGTCCACGTAGGCGAGCTGCCTCGGGCCGCCCGGGCCGAGCAGATCTCGCAGACGGGGGATGTTCGGTCACGTGTTCCATCCCTACCCCGAAGGCACTCCGGACATACCACCATCGATAGTGACGCACGAGCCGACGATGTAGGCGCTCTCGTCCGATGCGAGGTACGAACACAGCTGTCCGACCTCGTGCGGCGTGGCCAGCCGGCCAGCCGGAATCGCGGAGAGATACTGTTGCTCGTCGTAGAAGCCGCGCTCGACCTCGTGATCCCAGGCCGCGGTGGCGATGAACCCGGGTGCGACGGCGTTGACACGCACCCCCAGCGGCCCCCACTCTGCCCCCATCACCTGGGTCATCATGATCACCGCCGCCTTGGCGGCGCAGTAGGCCAGCCGGCCGGGGTGCCCCTGCTGTCCGCGGATCGATGCGATGTTCACGACCTGGCCCGACCCCTGAGCGATCAGCTTCCGGCCGACCGCCCGCGAGCAGTAGAAGACCGCCGTCTGCATCACCCCGATCGAGAGATGCCAGAGCTCGTCGGACAACTCATGGGTGGGATCCCCCACCCGGATCAGATCCCGCGTTGTTGATCAGCACGTCCACCCGCCCGAAATCCGCCTCGACCCGGTCGACGGCCGCGTCCACCGCTGCGCTGTCGGTGATGTCGAGCTGGTATGCACGAGCGCTCGGCAAACGATCGGCCAGCTCGACGGCACGATCGCCGTCGAGATCCCACACGGCGAGGTTCGCACCTTGATCGACGAACACTTCACAGATGCCGGTGCCGACTCCGCCGGCACCGCCGGTGACGATCACCGTTCGCCCATCCTGGCTCGGCATCCCTCAGCCCCCGGCTCGCACCGCCAGCACGGCAGCTTCGGTGGCGGCCAACAGGTCGTCCACCTGGGTGGCGGTGTGGGCGTAGGACAACGTGTTTCGCTTCAGGTTGAGGGGCAGCTCGAGGAATCCCAGCTCGAGCAGCTTCCTCCGGTACGCGACGAACAGCTCGGCGTCGTTTCGCAGCATGTCGTCGTACCGAACGATCGGGCCGTCCATGAAGTAGGCGACCGAGATCGAGCCGTAGCCGGTGACCGTGGCGGTCTGGTCGATCTGGGCGTACAGCTCGGTGAGACCGGCGCGGAGCCGCTCTCCCAACGCGAACACATGATCCAGCACCGGCTCAGAGTCGAGCTTGCGGATGGTGGCAACGGCCGCAGCGGCCATGGCCGGATGTCCGTTGAACGTGCCGGTCGCGTAGACCGTGCCGCCGGGGACTGTGCCGAGATTCTCCATCAGGTCGGCGCGGCCGCCCAGCGCGGCAATCGGGTAGCCGTTGGCCATCGCCTTGCCGACAGTGGTGAGGTCGGGGGTGATCCCCGCCACCGACTGGTAGCCACCCAGCGAGTGGCGAAAGCCGGTCACGATCTCGTCGAAGATCAGCACCGTGTCGGTGCGGGTGCAGGCCGCGCGCAGACGATCGAGGAACTCCTGATGGGGCAGCAGCACGCCCACGGCGTGCGGGATGGGCTCAATGATGACAGCGGCGATGTCGCGATCGGCCAGCGCCGCGTCGACCGCGTCGGGGTCGTTGAACGGCAGCACGACGGTCGCCTCGGTGACCGCGGGAATCGATCCGGCGGAATGGGGATCGAGCTGACCGAGCCGTTCCGCCGGCGTAATGACGTTGAGGATGACTGAGTCGTGCCAACCGTGGTAGCAGCCTTGAAACTTGGCGATCTTCAGGCGCCCGGTGACCGCCCGCGCGAGCCGCAGGGCGTGGTAGGTCGCCTCACTCCCCGACGCGGTCAGGAAGATCCGCTCGACCGACGGGATGTGCTCACAGATCAGCTCTCCCAGTTCGATCTCGGGCAGACTGACGCCGATGCCGACGTGATCGACGCTGCGCGTCGCTTCGTGGACGGCGCGATCGACATCCGGGTCGTTGTGGCCGAGGATGGTGGGGCCGTAGGCGCCGTGGAAGTCGACCAGCGTGCGCCCGGTCACATCGGTCAGAGTGGCACCCGAGGTCGACGCAATCACCATGTCCTCGAGTCCAGGAATCCGGCGCTGACCGCTGTTCACGCCCCCCGCGATCACGCCGCGGGCGCGGGTGGCGAGTTCGGACGCACTGTTGAGAGTTTTCACCATGTGAACTCCATTCGCGAGATGATGCAATCGTATGGCAGCGGCGCCTCGCTGCGCAACATCTACCCCGCCGCGGAATCAAACGCGAACGTGCTCAGCGGCTCGTTCCCCGACTCGGTCACCAGGAACATCCACTCCAGCCGCGCACCGCCGATCCCCGCGGCGTACGCCCCGGGCTCCACCATCAGCACCATCCCCGGCCGCAGCACGGCAGCTTCCTCGGGCACGATCAGGGGGTACTCGAAATTCGAGCAGCCGATGCCATGGCCGCTGTGCAACGGAACCTCGTAGCCGGCGCTGATCGAGATCGATCGGATGGAGTGGTCGAAGTCGCGCGCCGAGATGCCCGGCCGGAGTGTCTCCACGACCGTCTCCATCGAGCGCACCGCGGCCGCATAGAGGCCGCCGAACTGCGGCGTCATCTCGCCGACCTGAAGCGTATTGCACGAGTCGCCCCAGTAGCCGTCGAGGCGGGGAACGAGGTCGCAGATCACCGGGTCGCCCACCCGGATCACCCGATCGCCGGGAGCACCCATCGCCTCAGCGGTGCGATCGATCCCAGACAGCAGGTCGGCACCGACCTGGATGCGTTTGCCGGCGTGACGGTCGATCGCGGTGCGGATGTTCCCGAACACCTCGACCTCTGCCAGGCCGGCACGGACCAGCCGCACCGCGGCCTGCTGACCGACACCGGCCAGGTGGGCGCTGGCCCGCAACGCGTCAATTTCGGCGTCGGTTTTGGTCGCGCGCTGCTGTACGAGAGGCGGCCTGATATCGACCAGCCCCGTCGATCGTGCCTGCACCATCTCCGCCACCGCCAGTGGCAGCGTGGTGGGCTCCACCGCGACCACGCCGCCGATCTCGAGTTCGGCAAGTACGCCGCGCACCGCATCCAGGTAGAGCTGTGCGCGGGGAGGTTCCCGCTCGATCGAAAACCCTTCGTAGGTGACCATCGCGGCGGCATACGACGCGTCAGCCTCCTCGGCATTCGAACACACGACGGTGGCGTGGCCTTCGGACGAGACAACCGCCAGCGCAGGCCCACCGCTGAACGGCGACGGGCCGGATTCCAGGTCGGCGACGTATCCGGTCGCGTAGCAGATGTTGTCGAACCCGCAGAGAATCGCGCAGTCGGCCTTCGCGTCTCGTATCGCCTGCGCGACTCGTTGACTGCGCTCATCCATCCGCCTCAGTATTTCATCCAGCGGACGGGTAGTCTCTGTCCTCGGATGGCCGACTTCACGATCAAGCACGTCGACGAGATGGATCAAAACGGCGGTTTCAAGCTGGTCCGCAAGGAGATGGGGATCACCACCTTCGGGATCACCCTCGAGACGTCACCGCCGGGGTTCGACGACTATCCCGAGCACGACCACTCCGATGACGGCCAGGAGGAGCTGTACGTGGTGCTCGAGGGCAGCGGCACGCTGACGATCGACGGCGAGCCCCATCCGATCGCCAAGGGCCACATGGTGCGGGTCGGGCCGGCTGCCAAGCGAAAGCTGATTGCCGGCCCCGAGGGCCTGCAGGTGCTGAGCGTCGGCGGCATCCCCAACAGCGAGTTCGTGCCCAACTGGTAGCCCCGTGACCGGCTTGGTCTTGGGCACAGAGCGTCGTTTGCTCGCGTTGTAGCATGGCGCAATGGATCTGTTCCGGTTCATTCCTGGCTACACCAGTGGGATCTACGACGACGGCAAGGAACCTCTGTTTCTCCTGCTGCTGGGGTTCCTGGTCACGTTTGCGCTGACGCGGGCCTACACCCGCATCGCGCGGGTGCGGGGCTGGGGCAGCGCCAACGTGGGCGGCGTCCACATGCACCATGTCGTGCCCGGGGTGCTGCTGATGCTGTCGGTCGGGCTGATGGACTTCGCCTTCACCCCCGGAGAGGTCGTCAGGGACTTCCTCGCGATCGCGTTCGGCGCGGGGGCGGCGCTGATGCTGGACGAGTTCGCGATGATCTTCCACATCGAGGACGTGTACTGGTCGCCCGAGGGCCGCAGCTCGGTGGACGCCGTGATCTTCGTGGTGGTCATCACGATCATGCTGCTGATCTCTTCGACGTCGTCGTTCGAGGGTGACGCCGGCGGCTGGGCGCTGGTCTTCAGCATCCTCACGATCGCCACGCTGGCCATCATCGCGGTGCTGAAGGGCAAGCTGAAGATGGCGGTGCTCGGCATCATCTTCATGGTGTTCAGCCTGGTGGCGGCGTGCCGGCTGGCCAAGCCGGACTCGTGGTGGGCGCGCAGGTTCTACAACCCCGAGCGAGGCGGGCGGGCGGCCAAGAAGCACGCGCGCGCGATTAAACGCGCCGAGCAGCGCCAGCAGCGCTGGGACGAGCGACTCGTACGGTTCTACGATCTCGTCGGCGGGGCGCCGCACCGCAACGTGCCTCCCGAGGCGGACAAACATTCGTGAGATCAACGCGGCTCGCATTCACCGCCGCGTTCGCGGCGATCGTGCTGCTCGCCGCGGCGCCGGCGATCGCTCGGGCTGACGCCGGCGATCAGCTGGCCGCGAAGTACGCGCCGGTGTTGCAGCTGGTGGCCCAGCCGAAGGCGTGCGGCCAAGGGGAGCCGTACGTGCCGATGGACATCGACAGCATCCTTGGAAACGACGAGGTCGTGCTGCGCGGTCCGTGGGACACCACCACCACCGTCAAGATCGCTCCCACGGCCGATGACCTGGAGCACGCCGCCGTCGGCTACCACCTCGACTTCCCCGGCGACGCGCTCGACCCCGGCTGCACGTACGAGCGGTTCAGCAAGCGGGTGACCGCCGGCAGCCCGCCGACCACCTACGCCCACATCACCAAGCAGGCGGGCGTGCCGAATAAGCTGGCGCTCCAATACTGGTTCTTCTACGCCTTCAACGACTTCAACAACCTGCACGAAGGCGACTGGGAGATGATTCAGCTCAACTTCGATGCCGCCACGCCCGAGCAGGCGCTGGCGAAGGGCCCGTCGATGATCGGCTACAGCCAGCACGAGGGCGCGGAGAAGGCCGACTGGGGCGCCGCCAAGCTGCAGATCGTCAACGGCACCCACCCGGTGGTCTACCCGGCATCGGGATCGCATGCGAACTACTTTGACTCGGCCATCTGGCTGGGCCGCACCGCTCAGCAGGGCGTGGGCTGTGACGACACCGAGGCGCCACATCACGAGATCACTCCGACCGTCGCCTACGTGCCCGAGGCGCCGTCGCAGTACCTGTCGGAGTACCCATGGCTCGGCTACCTGGGGTCGTGGGGCGAGAAGCAGTCGTGGGTGTTCAACGGCCCCACCGGGCCCAACGAGAAGTCCCAGTGGACCCACCCGATCACGTGGTCGGATCACTGGCGGTCGGCGAGCGTGAAGATCCCCGCCAGCACGGTCCGGCTGGGCAACGACCCCGCCAAGTTCTTCTGCAGCGTGGTCGGCTCCTCGTCCCAGATCTTCACGCTGTGGGAGCAGAGCCGAGACGTGGTGCTGTTCGCCCTCTCGGCCCTGGTGACGCTGATCCTGTGGCTGCTCTCCCGCACGCGGTGGCAACCGTCGGCGCCGCTGCACCTGGCCCGCCGGCGAGGGCTCGGCCAGATCGTGTTCTCGACCGGACGGCTGTACGGGCGTGTGCCGTGGGTGTTCATCCACATCACCGCCCTGCTGCTCCCGATCCCGATCCTGATCACCGGCTCCAGCGTGCTGGTCAACTACGGCAGCGGGAGCTCGACCGCGCTCGAGACGATCGGCGTGATCGCCGCACTGCTCGGGGTCGCACTCGACCTGCTCGCCCTTGCCCTGGTACAAGTCGTTGTCGCCCTGGCGATGGAGCGGGTCGATGCCGGCCAGGACGTGACCTTCATGGAGCTCTTCCGCGCGACCCGGGCGGTCGCGTGGACTGCCATCAGGGCATGGTTGCTCTACGTCGCGATCGCGGCGCTGCTGTTCATCACCATCGTGGGCATCCCCATCGCCCTGTGGCTGGCCGTACGCTGGGCGATGTCACAACAGGTGATCGCACTGGAAGGGCGAGGAGTGCGAGATGCGTTCCGGCGAAGTGCGCGGCTGGTCAGAGGATCGTGGATCAAAACCGCCATCATCGGCGTGGTCGGCGCGCTCCTGCCCGAATTCCTCGGCCCCTTGGTTGGCGCACTGATCATCTTCGCCCTGGGCGTCTCGTTCGAACTCGCGAACTTCCTCTCCACGCTCGCGTTCCTGTGCCTGCTGCCGTTCGCAGCGGCGATGCGGATGTACCTCTACCACGACCTGCGGGTGCGCGACTCGCAGCGCGCACCCGAGCTCGAGACCGGCGGCGTGCTGCCGCCCGAGCTCACCGGCGATACGCGGATCGTGCCCGAGACCTAGGCTCCGTCTTTTGGCCGGTACACCGAGATGTGATCGGTGCTCTTGGAGTCAAACGGCCGTCGATCCCAGTTGCAGTAGCGCTCGCCCAGTCGAAGACCGGCCTGGCTCGCCATCAGGTCGAGCTCGCTCGGCCAGCAGTACCTCCCGGCGTGCGGCCGCAGCCGAATTCCGTCAGCGGTGAACGTGATCTTCTGGCTTTTGAATCGCTGCGCGGGCGTGTCGAAGGAGAACACCTCAATCGTCGCGGAGTCGTCGGTCACCGACAGCGTCCGGATGGAATTCCTGGCGAACTTGGACGGGTCGGGGACGTAACACTCGATCACGAACGCGCCGTCTGGGGCGAGCACCCGCGCGACGTTGCGAAAGAGTTCCGCCTGCCGGTCCGGGTCGAGCAGATTGAACAGCGTGTTGTACACCAGGTAGACGAGACTGAATGGCCCGGTCGCCTCCACGTCGGCCATGTCTCCAATCGTGACCGTAATCTGGTCGCCGCCCGGCTTGCCGCGGAGCTTTGCCACCATCTTTTCGGATGCCTCGATGCCGTCGACCTCGATCCCCCGCTGGGCCAGCGGCAGCCCCACCCGGCCGGTGCCGATCGCGAGCTCGAGCGCCCGGCCGGCGCCGGCCAATCCGGTCAAGAACTCCACTGCAGGAGCCGGGTCGAGCACCTCACCCTTGTCGTAGTCGTCTGCCCACAGCTCGCCGAAGAAGGCGGGATCATCAAATCCCGACACGCGCCTCACCCTCCGACGCGGGGATCAGCCAGGCGTGCTGGTTCGGGCGGGGCACGCCACGAGTCCCGACACCATCGATCGCGAAGACGCCTGATCCCGACAGTGCTACGACGGCGTCCATCGAGCCATTGTACCGACCGAATCACCCCCTCTCGCCGGAGTGCTACCCTCGCTGTCCATGATGGTTCCATGACGATCACCCTCGATGACGGGAAGGTGATCCTCGAACGCGACGCGGGGGTGGTGGTGCGCGACGGCGTGCGGCTCTCGGTCGACGTCTACCGCCCCAACCGGCCCGGCCGGTTCCCCGCGATCCTCGAGCACATCCCCTACCGCAAGGACGACCTGCGCGCGATCGAGGACCGCTCGCAGAACACGTTCTTGGCAAACGCCGGCTTCGCATGCGTACGGCTGGACGTGCGCGGCACCGGCAGCTCCGGTGGGGTGGCGGCCGACGAGTACACCGAGGCCGAGCAGCGCGACGGCTTCGATGTCGTCGCCTGGATGGCCGAGCAGCCGTGGTGCACCGGCAGCGGTGGCGTCGTGGGGAGTCTCCTACGGCGGGTTCACGTGCATCCAGCTGGCCGCGCTGCGTCCGCCCGCGCTGAAGGCGATCGCGCCGGTGTACGCCACCGACGACCGCTACACCGACGACATGCACTTCCACGGCGGTGCCCTCAACGCCAGCAGCCTGCCGGCCTATCCGACGTCGATGCTCGCGCATGAACGCGCTGCCGCCGCTGGGCGAGCGCGAGCCCGGAGTTCGACGGCGCGCTGGCGCGAGCGGATCGAGTCGACTCCCGCCTGGGTGGTCGAGTGGATCCGCCAGCAGCACGACGGCCCGTACTGGCGAAACGGCTCGCTGCGACCCGAGTTCGAGCGGATCCATCTGCCCGGTGCTGATCTGCGCCGGCTGGCGCGACGGATACCGCACCGCGGCACTGCGGATGGCGCACAAGCTGGAGGCTCCCTGGCAACTGATCTCCGGCCCTTGGGCCCACAAACTGCCCGACCGGGGTATTCCGGGCCCCGGTACCCGTTCCTGGCCGAGATGGCGAGATTCTTTCATCACCACCTCGACGATGCGCCTGCCGATGACGGCGTGGATCGGCCGCGATCGGTGTTCTTCATCGGCAGCCCGGACTCGCCCTTGCGACCGCACTCGGCGGTGTCGGGTGAGTGGCTGGGCTCGGAGCAGTGGCCCAAGGGCGTTCACAGCACGTCGCTCACCCTGGGTGGGCCGGCGGTGGCCCCGGCCGGCGTCACCACCGGGATCATGACCGGCCAGTGGTGTCCGCCGCCGCCGGCGACCGGGCAGTTCCTCGACCAGCGCCGCGACGACGCGCTCAGCGCAACCTTCGACAGCGATCCGTTGACGGCCCCGGTGACGGTGTTCGGTGAGCCGGTCGTGCGCTTCGACCTGCGACATCCCGGCCCACGCACGCTGGTCTCGGTCAAACTCCAGAACGTGGCTCCGGACGGTTCGTCACAGCCGATCACGAGCGCGGCAGTGAACCTCGAGGTCAGCGGCGACGCCTCGCTCGAGCTCCCGCTGATGACCACCGGCTTCGCGTTCCCGGTGGGACACAGGATCCGGGTCGCGGTGGCGGTCAGCGACTGGCCAAATCTGTGGCCGCTGCCCGGTGATCGCCCCACTCGAGATCACCTCCCCGGTGGCGCTGGAGCTGCCCGGCCTGCCTGAAGACGCCACGCCGTTCGTCCCGCACCACGACCCGGTGGTCGAGATCGAGCAACCGGGCGCCGACACCAAGGGTCGCTCGCAGTGGCGGGTGGTGACCGACGTGCTGACCGGCCGCGCGGGGATCGGCACGTCGATGCGCGCACACGACGAAATTCCGGGAGAGGGCTGGTGGGTGTCGGAGTCGGGAGTGAGGTGGGCGATGGCGCGCGACGACGACCCGCTGAGCGCGGCCACGTGGGGACACTGCCACTACCACCTGAAGCGGCCCGGTCTGGATGCGGACGTGCGGGCGGAAGCCCGGTTCGAAGCGACTGACGAGGAGTTCGTGGTCGATCTGACCCTCAAGGTCAAGGCCGACGGCGAGCCCTTCGCGGAGCGGCGATGGAAAGAACGCATCCCGCGGGAGGGCGTGTGAGGTCAACCTTGCTGACCGGAGGCCGGGTCGTGCTCGAGCGCGATGTGCGCATCCCCATGCGCGACGGGGTCGCGCTCTCGGCGGCAGCGGCCGGTGGAAAGATCCGACAGGTGGCGCGTGACCAGGTAGTTCGCGAACGCCACCGCGTCCGAGCCCTGATCTGCACCTGCCGCTCGCCCCCCACGTCCCAGAGCGTGACGGCTTCGCGGACGGCGCGATAGTCCTCGAGCGGTGGGCGGCCGTAGGCCAGCGGGACGTACATGTGGTTGTAGACCATGTACTCGGTCGCGCCCGCCGCCTGGGTGGCGGCGTGATACGGGGAGCGCCGGGTGTTGGGCAAGAAGATCTGGCTCATACGATCCGCCATCCAGCATAGGCGGAGCCTGCCGCCGGGCGCCGACCGCATCGCGCCGTAACGTCCCCTGGCATGGCGGCGGCCCTCGCGCTCGTCGCGGCGTTGCTCTTCGCGCTGGCGGCCACGCTCCAGCAGAAGGGGGCGATGAACCTCCCGAAGGTCTCGCTGGCCCAGCCGATGTCGCTCGTGCGGCTGGTCGGCCAGACGACGTGGCTGCTCGGCACGCTGGTCCTGGGGGCCGGCTACCTGTTCCAGGCGGCAGCGCTCGACCGCGGCCGCCTCTCGGTGATCCAGCCACTGCTCGTCTCGACCGTCGTCTTCGCCCTGCCGCTCGGCTATTTCCTGACGAGGCAGCACGTGGGCCGTCGGGAGGTGTCGGCGCCGTTGCGATCGTCGTCGGACTCGGCCTGTTCGTGTACTTCGGCGACCCCGCCGGCGGGAACGAGAACGCGTCCAACCCGCAGTGGGCGATCACGATCGGCCTACTCGCGCTGCTGTGCGTGCGTTCTGCTGCGTCTTCGGCAGGCGGCGGCCTCTCGATGAAGGCGGCGGTCTACGGCACCGTCGCCGGGGTCCTGTTCGGGCTCGCCTCGTCGCTGCCATACCCACGCTCGACTACCTCCACGAGGGCGTGGGCACGATGCTCTCGCACTGGGAGTGCTATGCGCTCGCGGTCGCCGGCGTGCTCGGCTTCGTCATCCAGCAGGTCTCGCTCGGGACGGGGCGGCTGGCCCCGTCGGTCGCCACGGTCTCGGTCGCGAACCCCGTCGTCGCGATCCTGATCGGGATCGCTGCTGCTGGACGAGCGGCTCAGCCGGCCGGCCTGGCACGTCCTCGTCGCCGTGACCGGCCTCGGCCTGACGTTCGCCGGCGCGGTCGTCATCTCGCTCGCGCGTGAGGGAGCGAAGGAGGAACCACCCGTCCCCAACACAGCCGACCCGGCCATCGCGCGCGCCTAGGGACGAAGCAGCGTGTGATCAACGCCGGTTTTCACGTCCTGCTGTATGCCATCGCCGCAGCAGCTAGCCCGCTGGTGCTCACGGCGACGTTCGTCGTCATCCGCAGCGAGCGCCCGCGCACAAACGGGATCGCGTTCCTGAGCGGCTTCCTGGTCGGAACGGTGCTCGCCTGCGTTGTCGGGCTCGCTCTCGGACAAGCCGCCGTCGACCGGCTCGACTCGCACGGAACGGTCGAAGCGGTTCTCACCCTCCTGCTCGGTGGTGCGCTGATCGCGGTTGGGCTCGAGGCGCGACAGCGGTCGCCCCGTCCGCAGACCGAGGGCGGCCGTGCAAGCGCGATCCTCGCAGGTCTGGGCAATGTGCGCCCGGCAGCGGCGTTCTCGATGGCGGGACTGCTCGGATTCGGAGGGCCGAAGCGGCTCGTACTCACGGTGCTGGCGATGGCGAGCGTGACTGGGGCCGGTGTCGGCGATGTCGCCGACGCCACGCTAGTCGTCATGTATATCGCCATCGCCACGGCGCTCGTGTCGGTGCCTGTTGGCATCGTGATCATCGCGGGTGAGCGCGCGGCCGTGATCCTGGAGCGCGGCCAAGAGTGGCTGACCACGCACGCGGCGGTGCTGCGCGTGTGGCTCGCACTGGGGATCGGCGCGGCGCTGGCGGTGGACGGCGTCGTGCGTCTGATCACGTGATTCGTGGATGGGCCGTGTAGGGATCGAACCTACGACCTTGGGATTAAAAGTCCCCTGCTCTACCAACTGAGCTAACGGCCCTGCAGCAATCCTAGATCCCAGCGGCGCCCGCAGCCGGCGAAGGTGGTAGGTTCATCCGTGGGGGGTCGTGGGCACATCGACCCAGGCAAAACACGGTTTTTCGGAGGCACGCATTGACTCGAGTAAACCGAGAGGGCGAGCCGAGCTATGCCGGCATCGCAACCTTCTCGAAACTGCCGCTCGTGCTCACACCGGCTGAGCTGGAGGGCGTCGACGTGGCCATCGTGGGCGCGCCGTTCGACGAGGCGGTGTCCAACCGACCCGGCACCCGGTACGGGCCGCGGGCGATCCGTGGAGCCGACGACACCGGCGGCGTGCCGCCGAGCCGGCCGCACATGCTGCTGGGCGTCGACCCGTTCGCCGAGCTGAAGGTGGTCGACTACGGCGACGCCGAGACGGTCTCGGGCGACACCGCTCAAAGCCACACTGCGGTCAAGCAGCTGGTGGCGGAGATCTGCGCTGCCGGCGCCATCCCGGTGATTCTCGGAGGCGACCATTCGGTGGCGATCCCCGACATGACGCGCGGTGGCCGAACACCACGGCCCGGGCACCGTCGGCGTGATCCACTTCGACGCCCACGCCGACACCGCCTCGGCCTTGCACGGCTTCGAGCTCTCCCACGGCTCGCCGATGCGCGTGGTGGTCGATAACGGCGCCATCAGGGGTGACCAGTTCATCCAGATCGGGCTGCGCGGCTGGTGGCCCGAGCGACGAGGAATTCGGCTGGATGAGCGAGAACGGCTTTCGCTGGTACACGATGTACGAGCTCGACGAGCGCGGCTTTCTGCCCTGCTTGGATGAGGTGATCGAGGCCGCCAAGGAGTGGGAGCACGTGTTCCTCTCGGTCGACATCGACTCGCTCGACCCGGCCTACGCGCCGGGCACCGGTACACCCGAGATCGGTGGCCTGACGACCCGTGAGCTGGGCGCGGCGGTGCGCCGCATCACCGCCGAGCTTCCGGTTGTGGGATTCGAATTGGTGGAGGTCTCACCGCCGTATGACCCCACGCAGATCACCGCCGTAAACGCCCACCGGCTGGTGCTCGAGGCCCTCTCGGGCCTGGGCCTGCGACGCAGCGGCCGACCAGTCACTCCCCGGCTGGACTCCAGATCGAGATAGAAAGTTCACCATTTTGGGAACCATTTGACCGTCCCGACCGTAGTAGAAATGTGAGCCCGTTGACCAGCCACACCGACATCGTCACGAGATTCCCGCTCTCGGCGGAAGTCGTGTGGCGTCGCTATCTCGAGCAGACCGAGGGACTCACCGGGGACGAGTACGAGCAGGTCGAGCACGAGGCGTGGGAACAGCTGCAGGCAGCGTTGCGGCACCTGGACACGCCCGCGCCGCTGACCCTCAACTGACGGGTATCCTGCCCATGCCCTGCCCCCATCGTCTAGTGGCCCAGGACCCCAGCCTTTCACGCTGGTAACACCGGTTCGAACCCGGTTGGGGGTATTCACATCAGCTGACCCGCCCACTACGCTGGGTAGATGACATTCGTCACAAAGTGTCTCGCCGCCGTCGCTGCACTGATGCTCTGTGGATGCAGTGGCAGTACCGCTACCCACGGTGACACCCAGGTCACCGGTGAGGTCATCGTGATTGGAGGCACAAGCGCCCCTCCGAGCCCGCTGACGCGGTTGCGATTCGATGTCACCGGCGGCGCTGAGTCCCTCAAGGTCGTCACCGACGAGCACGGACGGTTCGCCTTTGACGTACCGCCGGGCGTCTACCACATCATCATCACCGGCCACGGACCGAAGGTAAACGGAATGCTGACTCAGCCACGACCGAACTGGATCGTCGTCCAGCGGGCGGGCAAACCGTTCCAGCTCTTGGTCGAACCGATGCTCGGCCCGCCGTGAATAATTGGTGCCTGGCACCTTTTATTCACTAGAACCCCACGGTTACTCCGCCGTCCACGGTGATCCTGGCGCCGTTGATGTAGGTGTTGTCGCGCGAGACCAGGTGGGAGACGACCGACGCCATCTCGGACGGCTCGGCCGCCCGGCCCAGCGGTAGCCGGCCGCTGGCCACATAGCCGTCGCGAAACCAGTCGGTCTCGAGCTCGCTCTGGCCGTCGACAATCGACATGCGCGTGTTCACGAAGCCCGGAGCGAGGCTGTTGACCAGCACGCCGTGGCCGCCCAACTCCAACGCCAGCGTGCGAGTGGCGGCGTCCAGCCCACCCTTGGCCGAGTCGTAGCCAAGTGCCATCCGCTCGCTGTTGGTGGCGTGAATCGAGGTGATGTTGACGATCCGGCCGCCGCCGGTTTTGGCCATCGCCATCCCGGCTGCGCGGGCCAGCCAGATGGGGCCGTCCAGCATCACCCCGTGCTGGCGGCGATAGGCCTCGACGGTCAGATCCTCGAGTGCCTCGGGGATGGAGATACCGGCCACGTTGACCAGTGCCCACAGCGGCCCGTGGTCGCACACGATCCCCTCGATCAGGGCCTGGTGGCCCTCGATCTGGGAGACGTCGCAGGTCAGCGACGGCTCGAACTCGCACGATTCCACGTCCAGGCCGACCACCATCAGCCCGTCGTCGCGAAGCCGCGACGCGATCGCCGCGCCGATGCCGTTGGCCGCGCCTGTGACCACGGCCACACGCGCGGTCTGGGATGGTTGGGAGAGCGCCACAACGCTCGATACTACCGATCGCGAGCGCCTTGACTCAGGCAAGAGCGCCGTGATAGGTCTATCACCGGTGCAAAGTCAGTTTCACATTGTGAAAGTGCGAACGGGAGGGAAGATGACGCGATTGAAATCGGTGAGACTGGTGGCGCTGCTGCTGGCCGCCCTCGCCCTCGGCCTGATGGCCGCCGGATGCGGAGGCAGCTCCTCATCCGACAGCGGATCAGGCGGCGGTGGATCGTCCAGCGCACCTTCCGGCCTCGGCAGCGACTACGACGTTTCCAAGGCCGGGAACGTCACGCTGACCATGTGGTGGCTGGGAGACCAGGAGGTACCCGGAATCCAGGCGTGGATGAAGAAGATCATCGCCGCCTACGAGGCCAAGTACCCCAACGTCACCATCAAGTCCGTGATCCAGTCGACCGCCAACTGGACCCAGACGCAGTCGATCGCGTGCAAGGGCCAGTCCGGGCCTGACCTCTGGTACAACTGGTCGGGAACCTGGTCGCTCGAGCAGGCGTGGCCGGGCTGCACCGTCGCCCAACCAGGACGTGCTCTCGGCCAGCGACATCAGCCACAACCCCAACGTGGCCGAGACCCAGTAGCAGGGCAAGTCGTGGCTCTACCCGCTGTATCGGTTCGTGTACCCGCTGATGTACAACAAGGCGCTGTTCACGCAGGCCGGTCTCGATCCGTCCAAGCCGCCGACGACGTGGGACGAGTTCATCAGCGCCGACAAGAAGCTCCAGGCCGCCGGCATCCAGCCGATCGAGCTGGGCCTCAAGGACGGCTTCGGTGGAGAGATCCTCGGATCTGCCACGTTCCAAAAGCAGATCTTCAGCAACTACAACGACCTGATCCAGATGACGGTGGACGGCAACTTCGACGCGCCGCTTTGGAAGTCGTGGATCACCAAGGCTGCTGAGCTCAAGCCGTACGTCAACAACGACGTCAACTCCGTCAACTTCGGCGACGGGCTGGCCAAGTTCCAGGCCGGCAAGGCGGCCATGGTGTTCGGTACGCCGGGCGCGCAGCAGACGATCATCGCCATGGAGAAGGAAGGCAAGGACGTCGGCGTGATGAAGCCGCCGATCTTCGGTACCGCCGGATACGCCGACTCGCTGGTCAACACCGGCAACGGCTTCCAGGTCACCCGCTGGTCGCAGAACCCGCAGGTCGCGGGCAACTTCATGGCGTTCATGCACGACGCCGGCGAACCTCAAGTCGCTGTATGCCGACACCGGCATCTTCCCGGCAGACGACCGCTGGGACAGCGCCCAGGCCAACGTCGGACACCGACAAGGAGATGCTGGGTTGGCTGGCGGAGAAGAACGTCAACTATCCCGCCAACTACTACCCGACGGACCTCGACGTGAACGGCAACTTCGTCGTGTTCCAGGGTCTTTTGGGCGGCGACATGACGGTCGATCAGGCGGCCGCGACGTATCAGTCCGTGATCGAGAAGTAGCGCAAACTGCATCCCCAGGATCTCCAGAACTACACGACCTGGGCGGCAGGTAACTAGCCCGACCCGATCTGCTGGGGGCAGGACCGTGTCCTGCCCCCAGCGGAGATTCACATGAAAGTCGGATTCTTCAAGCCCTGGCTGTACGCCGCGCCGATGCTGATCGCCGTGGCCGCGGTGTACTTCTATCCGATGGCGCAGCTGGTGCGCTATAGCTTGCAGAACGTCTCGACCGTCGCCGTACATCCCGTC
Organism: uncultured Actinomycetes bacterium; assembly: GCA_963723785.1. GTDB lineage: Bacteria > Actinomycetota > Thermoleophilia > Gaiellales > JAICJC01 > CAVPTL01. Next base: position 379,464 of record CAVRSB010000003.1, read on the forward strand.
CACCTACGTCGGCCTCGACAACTTCCGGTTCGTCTGGACCGACAGTACGTTTCGCACCGCGATCGGCAACAACGTCAAGCTCTTCTTGGCGGTGCCGATCCTGGTGGTGCTGGCGGTGCTGATCTCGGCGATGCTGTTTGACCGCCGCCGCGGCTGGCGGTTTTACCGCACCATGATCTTTTTGCCGTACGTGCTCTCGATCCCGGTGGTCGGGGTCGTGTTCGGCTACGTGTTCGAGGAGAACGGGATCGTCAACGAAGCGCTGCGCAAGGTCGGGCTGGGCACCCTCGCCCACGACTGGCTGGGCAACCCCCACTGGGCGCTTTGGACGATCATGGCCGTGATCGTGTGGAAGGAGCTGGGCTTCGGCGTGATCCTGTGCCTGGCCCGGCTGATGAGCGTCGACGAGCACCTATTCGAGGCCGCAAGGGTCGACGGCGCCCGCTGGTGGAGGACGCTCTGGCACGTCACGCTGCCCCAGCTCGCGCCGGCGATCGCCTTCTATGCGGTGGTCGAGTTGATCACGATGCTGTCGTGGGTGTTTGCCTACATCTATGTGATGACCAGCGGCGGCCCCGAGAACAGCACGATCGTGTCGGAGTACTACATCTACCAGGCCGTCTTCCAGAACAACGTGGTGGGTATCGGCGCCGCCGCCGGCGTCACCCTGCTGGCGGTTGTGAGCGTGCTGATCGTGGTGCGCATGTGGGTCGCGATGAGATTTGAGATCAGTGGCTACGAGTCCTGAGACAGTCCCCACCCCTCGGCGTCCGTCGCACAACGCGACCATCACCGCCATGGGCATTCCTGCCCGCCAGGTGGTGCTAATGGCGTTCGCGCTGCTGGCCGCGTTCCCGATCTACTTCATGCTCATCAACGCGTTCAAGTCCAACACCGAATACATCAACAACGCCTTCGCTCCACCCCACGACTTCACACTCTCGACCATGCGAAAGGCACTCGCCGACGGCGAGCTGTTCCGATGGCTGGGCAACTCGCTGTTCATCACCGCCGTCTCGGTCGGCATCTCAACAGTGTTCGCAGCGCTGGCCGCCTACCCGATCGCGCTGATGCAATGGCGTGTCGGCCGCTACCTGCTGGGAGTACTGGTCGCACTGATGGTGGTGCCACCGATCGTGCTGGTGATCCCACTCTTCCAAGAGGCCGTCAACCTCAAGGTGCTGAACACCTACTCGACCGTGATCGTGATCTACACCGGACTGCTGCTGCCCTTCTCGACGTTCCTGTTGGTGACGTTCTTCCGCACCCTCCCACGAGCACTCCTGGAGGCCGCCAGAATCGACGGAGCCGGCACCCTGCGCACGTTCATCTCGGTGATCGTGCCGCTGTCGCGACCCGCGGTGATGACCGTGATCATCGTCCAGGCGCTGTGGGTATGGAACGAGGTACTCCTGGCCCTCGTGTTCCTGCAACAAGAAAACCTGCGCACCCTCATGGTCGGACTGACCGTGTACCAGTCGCGGTACCAGCTGAACGTGCCGCTGGTGATGGCGGGGATGCTCTGGGCAACCGTGCCGATGGTGATCCTCTACCTGGCCGGCCAGCGCTTCTTCATCCGCGGTCTCACCGCCGGGGGAGTCAAGGGCTGATGGAATCGCACTGCATCGTGACCGGCGCGGCCAGCGGCATTGGACGCGCGGTAGCAGAAAAGCTCGTCCGCGACGGCGCGCGCGTGACAGCGGTCGACCGTGACGGCGAGGGGCTGTCGCAGCTGACCGGGGTGGAGACGATCACCGCCGATGTCACCAGCTCTGCGGCTCGGGCCGAGCTGGCTGCGGTCGAGGGAGTCACCCACCTCGTCAATGCCGCCGGCATCATCCGCCTGCGGCCGCTCGAGCAGGTGACCGAGGACGACTGGGATGCGATCTTCGGCGTGAATGCCCGCGCCATGTTCTTCCTCACCCAGGCCGTGGGTGCACGGCTTCCCAGCGGCGGCGCGATCGTCAACATCGCCTCGGGGGCCGGCAAGACCGGAACGACCGTGGAGGCGGCGGTGTACTCGGCCACCAAAGCCGCGGTGCTCTCGATCACCCGCACCTTCTCCGCCGCCTGGGCAGCGCGCAACGTGCGGGTGAACGCGGTCTGCCCCGGCGTCATCGAGACGCCCATGAACGAGGTTGTGCTGGACTCGATCGCCGCCGCCCGCGGCATCACCCGCGAGCAGATCGAGCAGGCCCGCACGGCAGCCATTCCGCTGGGGCGTACAGCCGCCGCGAGCGAGGTCGCCGATGTGGTCGCATTCCTGCTTTCGGACGCCGCCGGATACATGACCGGGCAGTCGATCAACGTCACCGGCGGCATGATCACGTACTGACCTTGACCGGCGATCGACCCCGTGATAGAGCTATCACTTGACCAAAGCACATTTCACTATATGAAAGCCCAGAGAACTCCCACACAGATTCAGTCGGTCAATCGGGCCGCCCAAGTGCTCGAGATGGTGGCCCGTTCGAGCGGCGGCCTGCGCGCCTCCGAGATCGCCACCCGGCTGGAGATCCCGCTGCCCACTGCCTTCCATTTGCTGAGCACGTTGACCGACAGCCGCCTGCTGGAAAAACTCGACGATCGCCGGTATCAGCTGGGTCCCAAAGTCGGGCTCCTGGCCGAGGCCTTCGCAGCCCAGATCTCGGCTCCCGAGTATCTGCTCACCTGTCTCCGCGAGCTGGCCGATCGAACCGGCGAGACCGCGTATCTGTCCGCCTGGCGGAACGGCGACGCGGTGCTCTTGTCGATCATCGACGGTCGCCGGGCGGTGCGCGTCTCGGGCCTGCACCTGGGCTACTCCGGGCTCACACACGCCCGCGCGTCGGGCAAAGTGCTGCTCGCGTTCTGCGCGGGCGGCGCGCTGGACGACTACATCGAGCGCCACCAGATCGACGGGTCGGACGGCGGGCCTGACCCAGCCGTACTGCGCGCAGACATCGCGACGGTGCAGGTGGCCGGCTACGCGATCGACGAGGAGGAGTTCGCCGAAGGCGTCTCCTGCGTGGCCGCGCCGGTCGCCGACGGCACCATGGCGATGGGCATCTCGGCGCCGACGGAGCGTTTCCGCGAGTACCGCGACGACCTGATCGGGATGGTCGTCGAGATCAGCTCGAAGACCATCAACCCCAGTCTGCGGTCGGCATCGGCATGACCGTACATCTTGCGATCGGAGGTGTGTGATGACCGGAATCCTCAAAGGTAAGGTCGCGCTCGTGACCGGTGCAGGCACCGGCCTCGGGCGCGGCATCGCGCAAGCGCTGGCCGAGGCCGGCGCCGACATCGCTGTCGCCGAGATCAACGCCGAGTCGGCCGAGGTGGCCGCCGGCGAGCTGGCTGAACTGGGAGTGCGCGCCCGCGCCTACCCCACCGACGTGTCCAAGAGCGATCAGGTCGATCGGGCATTCACGTCGTGCGTGTCCGACCTCGGGCGGCTGGACGTAGTCGTCAATAACGCCGGCATCAGCCGCATCGGGCCGCACACCCAGGATGTGTCCGACGAGGACTGGATGGAATCGATCGCCGTGATGCAGACCGGCGTGTTCTTCTGCATGCGCGCCGCCGGCCGCATCATGATCCCGCAGGGCTCGGGGTCGGTGATCAACATCTCGTCGATCCGCGGCTACTCGCCCAACCCGGGGCGAATGACCTACTGCTCACCCAAGGCCGCGGTGATCATGATGACCAAGATCGCCGCAGGCGAGTGGGCCGAGCACGGGGTCAGGTGTAACGCCATCGCGCCGGGAGTGCTGCGCACGCCGATGTGGGACGCCGACGTCGCCCGCGGCGCCATCGACGAGCCGTTCTACCTCGATCTGGTGCCGGCCAAGCGGCTGGGCATGCCTGCCGAGGTGGGTGGGTTGGCGGTCTACCTGGCCTCCGACGTCGCCTCCTACGTGAACGGATCGATCATCCCCATCGACGGCGCGCTGACCGCAATCCCGGCAGGCTGAGAGATGGCGGCGACACAACCCGCGCCCGCCAACGCAATGCGGCTGGAGGGCATCGAAGGCCACGTGGCCATGGTGACCGGAGCCTCCAGTGGGATCGGCGCCAAGGTGGCGGAGACACTGCAGACCCTGGGGGCCCGCGTGGTCGGTCTCGACTTGGCGCCGGCCTCGGGCGGTCTCGACCTGACGGTCTCGGCTGACGTCCGCGACGAGGCTCAGGTCGACGCCGCGTTCGCGACCGCCGAGGCCGAACTGGGGCCGGTCGAGATGCTTGTGACCTGTGCCGGCGTGTTCCAGCCGGCACCGATCGCAGAGTTGACGCTGGCCGAGTGGCAACGCACCATCGACATCAACCTGACCGGGACGTTCATCTGCGCCCAGCGGGCTCTCGCTCCCATGCGCAGCTGCCGGATTCGGACGGATCGTGACCATCTCCTCGGGCGCCGGTATCGACGGGGGCACCGAGTCGTGCGCCCACTACGCCGCCTCCAAGGGCGGCGTGATCGCGCTCACCAAGGCGATCGCCAAGGAATCGGTGCAGGACGGGGTGCTGGTCAACGTGGTCGCGCCGCGGGCGGTGCTGACGCCGATGCTGGACGGCATGGTCGAGGGCATGGACGAGATGATTCCGGTGGGACGGCTGGCGGAGCCGGACGATGTGGCGGGGGCCGTCGCCTTCCTCTGCTCCGGCCACGCGTCCTACGTCAGCGGCGAAGTGTTCATTCTCAACGGCGGCTGGTGGTGACGAGCCCCCCAGCCGGCTCAAAGGAGGATTCATGGCTCTAGGAACTTCACAATTGACTGCAAACGCGTCGCTCGGAGACCGGGTCTCAATGGAGCGGCTGCCGAATCGGGTCGACCGCCTGATCGCCTGGATGGAGCAGAACTCGCTTGACGCCACGGTGGCGTTTGGCGCAGTCAATGCCGCCCACCTGGCCGGCTATGCGCGCTACTACGGCAGCCCGGGTGCGGTGATCGTGGGCCGCGATCGCACCCGCACGCTGGTCGTGATCCCCGACGAGGTACCGGTCGCGCAGGAGCTGGGCGATGCCGACGAGGTGCTCCCCTACGGCGAGCGCGGATTCGGGCTCAACCTCAACCCCTGCCGGGACTGGCGGCCGTGGTGGCAAACGTGCCGGTCGTCAAGTCCGCTCGCCGGATCGGCTTCAGCGACGAGATCGGCGGCATGGCGGAGCTGCTGCGGTCGAACGTCGACGCCGAACAGGTGGATGCAAGCAAGGAGCTGTGGAAGATCCGGCTGCTCAAGGACGAGGACGAACTGGTCAAGGTGCTGCACAGCTACGAGTTGTCGTGGCTGGGGCAGCGCACCGTCGGCGAGATGGCCCAGCAGCCGGGCATCACCGAGATCGAGCTGTTCTCGGGAGCGCTGGCGGCGGCCCAGAACGCCAACGGGGCGCCGATCGAGTTCCTCACAGACATGCTCTCGGGACCGCTGACCTCCAAGGTCTGCTGTCCCATCCATGTGGCCAGCCACCGCGAGGTGCAGGACGGCGACGTCGTGGTCGCCGATATCGCCCTGGGAGCCCACGGCTACTTCGGCGATACCGCCGAGACACATGTCGTGGGCTCCAACGCGGAGGCCACCGAGCAGCGCGCACGCCTGCTCGAGATCCTCGCCCAAGCCGGCACCGAGCTGGTACCCGGCAACACCGGGGCGGAGGTGTTCGACGCCATGAACCGGCGCATCCTCGAGTCGTTCCCCGGGGGCGAGTTCCCCCACCACGGCGGGCACGGCATCTCGGTGTCGGCATTCGAGGATCCGCATCTGATCCCGACCGATCACACACCGTTCGAAAACTGGATGCTGCTGGCGGTCGAGCCGGGTGTGTACTTCCCGGGAACATCCGGTGCGCGGGTGGAGAACATCTTCCTGGTCACCCCCGACGGCGGCCTCGAGCTGCGCGATGTGATGGGCGCCCGATGATCGAGCTCGGCTCCACTCACCACACCGGATTCACGGTCTCCGACCTCGACCAATCCCTGGCGTTCTACCGTGACCAGCTGGGCATGGAGGTGATCGCCCAGCAGGAGAAGCAGGGCGGCTACCTGGGACAGGTCGTCGGATATCCCGATGCGCACGTGCGGATGGCGCACCTGCGCGTGCCGGGAGGCAAGCATGCGCTCGAGCTGTTCGAGTACTTCGCCCCTGAGGGCGTCCATCCCAGCCGGATCGAGCCCCGCGACGTCGGCACAGCCCATCTGTGCTTCGTGGTCGACGATCTGCCCGCCGTCTACGAGCAGCTGCAAAGCGCAGGCGTGGACACGTTCGTCAGCCCGCCGGTCTTGGTCGACACCGGCATCAACACCGGCGGCTATGGGGTGTACCTGCGCGACCCCGACGGGATCGTGGTGGAGATCTTCCAGCCACCGAACAGGTCGGGCGAATGAGTGACGACCGCTACGGCGGCCTCGACCGCCAATCCCTGCTCGACCTGCTCCGCCGGATGATCGAAATCCGGCTGTTCGAGGACGAGGTGATGGGGCTCTTCAACCGCAACATGGTGCGGGCCTCGACGCATCTCTGCCAGGGCCAGGAGGCGGTTTCGGTCGGAACCTGCTCGGCCCTGGACGAGGGCGACACCATGACCTGCACCTATCGTGGCCACGGTGCCGTGTTGGCGATGGGCGCACCGCTCGACCGCACCATGGCGGAGATCCTCGGCAAGCAAGAGGGCCTCTGCGCAGGTCGTGGCGGCTCCATGCACCTGACCGACTTCTCGGTGGGTGCGCTGGGGTCGTTCGCGGTGGTGGGTGCGCATCTGCCGTTTGCCTGCGGCTCCGGGTTCGCCGCGCAGATCCTCGACTCCGGCTCGGTGTCGGTGTGCTTCTTCGGGGACGGCACCACCAATATCGGGGCATTCCATGAGGCGCTCAACCTGGCCTCGGTGTGGAAGCTGCCGGTGATCTTCGTGTGCGAGAACAACCTGTACGGCGAGTACTCACCGATCGCCGCGACGACGGCTGTGACCAGGGTGGCCGATCGGGCGGCGGCCTACGCGATGCCCGGCGTGCAGGTGGACGGAAACGATCTGATGGCGATGCGGGCAGCGGTCGGCGAGGCCCGGGCCCGAGCCGCGGCCGGCGACGGCCCCACGCTGATCGAAGCCCTCACCTATCGCCACATGGGCCACTCCCGCAGCGATCCGGCCACCTACCGGCCGGAGGGCGAGCTGGAGCGCTGGAAGCAGCGCGACCCGATCACGCTGTTCGAACAGGCGCTGGCCGACCACCCGGAGATCTCACAGTCGGATCTCGACGGCGTTCGCGAGCAGGCCGTCGCCGACATGGCAGGCGCGCTGGAACGGGCCGTGGCCTGGCCAGAGCCCGATCCGGGCGACCGGTTTGACTACGTATGGGCGGAGGCGAAATGAGCGAGGTGACGTATCGCGACGCAGTCATCCAAGCGCTCGGAGACGAGCTCGAGAGCGACCCGCGGGTGGTGCTGATTGGTGAGGACGTGGGTGCTGCCGGCGGCGTGTTCAAGGCCACTGAGGGTCTTACCAGCGCTTCGGCGGCATGCGGGTACGCGACACTCCCATCTCCGAGCAGGCGATCGTGGGCACCGTGATCGGCGCGGCGGTGGCCGGCCTGCGCCCGGTGGGCGAGATCATGTTCGCCGACTTCACCGGCGTCTGTTACGACCAGATCGCCAACCAGCTGGCCAAGTTCCGGTTCCAGAGCGGTGGTCAGGCGCACCGTGCCGGCCACGCTGCGGATGGCCGGCGGCGGCAGTCTGGGCTTCGGTGCCCAGCACTCGCAGTGCGTCGAGAACTGGTTTCTGAACGTCCCGGGCCTGAAACTGTGCGTGCCGGCCACACCCGGCGACGTGTACACGCTGTTGCGGGCCGCGATCCGCGATGACGACCCCGTGATCGTGTTCGAGCACAAGGCGCTCTACAGCGTCAAGGGTGAGCTGCCCGACGGGGAGGGTCTGCCGATCGGCAAGGCCGAGATCGTCCGCTCGGGGAGCGACGTGACCGTGGTCGCGTCCCAGTTGATGCGGCACCGCGCCCTGGAGGCCGCCGAGCAGCTGGATGCGGACGGGATCTCGTGTGAGGTGATCGATCCGCGGACGATCGCGCCGTTGGACACCGACACGATCCTGGAGAGCGTGGGGCGCACCGGACGGTTGGTGTGCGTGCAGGAGGCTCCCGCGGCGGGGAGCTGGAGCCAGGCGGTGGTCTCGACGGTGGCTGTCGAGGGCTTCGAGCTGCTGGACGCCCAGCCGGCCCTGGTGGCGGCCGACCCGATCCCGATGCCGTACGCCAAGTCGCTGGAGGACGCGACCATTCCCAGCGTCGAGCAGATCGCCGGCGCCATCCGAACGGTCGTCGCCGCGTGACCGACCCGTTGCTGATCGAGTCGATCGAGGCCATCCCCATCCGTGCGCCGCTGGAGCGGCGTCTACCACGGCAGCACCTACCACATGACCCACCGCGCCACCGTGCTCGTGCGGGTGGTCACCGCGGGCGGTGTGGTCGGTGAGGCCTACGCCGGCGACGAGGACGCCTCCCTGGCCGAGATCGTCGACAGTGATCCAGTCCGAAGTGGCTCCCAGGTTGATCGGGCAGGACTGCTTCGCCGTGGAACGCTGCTGGGAGCTCGCCTATCCGGTCACCTTCAACATCCTGCGCGACCGCAGGATCGGGCTGGTGGCACTGGCGGCCGCCGACGCCGCCGTCTGGGACGCGGTCGGCAAGGCGCTGGGCGAGCCGCTGTGGCGGTTGTGGGGCGGATATCGCGACACGGTCGAGCTGATCGTGATCGGCGGCTACTACGACAGCGAGCAGTCGATCACCGATGAGATCACGGCCTACCGTGAGATGGGCCTGGCCGGCTGCAAGTTCAAGGTCGGCGGAGACACGCCCGAGCGAGATGCGGCGCGCGTGCACGAGGCCCGCGACGGCTGCCGGAGACGACTTCGTGCTGATGGTCGACGCCAACCAGGGCTACGACGTGGCACAGGCGATCGACCTGTGCCGGCGGCTGGAGGGGCTTGGCATCCGCTGGTTCGAGGAGCCGTGCCGGTGGCACAACGACCGCCGCGACCTGCGCGACGTGCGGGCGATCGGCGGGATCCCGGTGTGCGCCGGGCAGACGCGAGCTGAGCGTGAGCGGCTGCCGCGATCTGATGGAGGCCGGCGCCATCGACGTCTGCAACTTCGATTCGTCCTGGTCGGGCGGCCCCACGGCCTGGCGCCGGTGCGCCGCCGTGGCGCACGCCTACGACGTGGCCATGGGCCATCACGAGGAACCACAGGTGGCACTTCACCTGATCGGAAGCCAGTCGCACGGCACCTATGCCGAGTGCTTCCATCCCCACCGCGACCCGTTTTGGTGGAACATGATCGAAAATCGCCCCGACCCGGTCGGTGGGTGTGTAAAGCTTCCCACGGCGCCAGGGCTCGGATGGCAGCTCGACCGCGACTACATCGAATTCCACCGGATCGACCAATGAGGGAGGGCACGCATGGCTGAGGTGGTGATGACTGATGTCGAGAAGGTGTACGCCGACGGCACCCGCGCGGTTACCGAGCTCAACCTTCGCATCGACGACGGCCACCTGCTGGTGATCGTCGGCCCGTCGGGCTGTGGCAAGACCACGGCGCTGCGGATGGTGGCCGGCCTGGAGGAGATCACCAGCGGCACGGTGCACATCGGCGAGCGGGTGGTGAACAAGCTCGATCCGGGTGAGCGCGACGTGGCCATGGTTTTTCAGAACTACGCCCTCTACCCGCACATGACCGTGTACGGCAACATCGCGTTCCCGCTAAAGCTGGCGCGGGTGCCGAAGGCCGAACGGGATGCCAAGGTGCGCGCCGCGGCCAAGGTGCTGGGCCTGGAGGCTCACCTCGACCGCAAGCCGCCGCAGCTCTCCGGCGGTCAGCGCCAGCGGGTCGCGATGGGCCGGGCGATCGTGCGCGAGCCCAGCGTGTTTTTGATGGACGAGCCGCTGTCGAACCTCGACGCCAAGCTGCGGGTGCAGATGCGGGCCGAGATCTCGACGATCCAGCGCCAGTTTGGGGTCACCACGCTGTACGTCACCCATGACCAGGTCGAGGCGATGACGATCGGTGACCGGGTGGCAGTGATGCGCAAGAGCCGCCTGCAGCAGGTGGGCGATCCGCAGACGATCTACGACCGGCCGGCCAACCTGTTTGTGGCGAGCTTTGTGGGGTCTCCCCGATGAACCTGCTGCAGGCCAGGATCGAGCAGGACGGCGACGGCATCTCGCTGGTGATCGGCGATCAGCGGCTGAGCGTCGACGAACAGGAACGGGCCGCGCACCCCGAGCTGCAGTCACACGCCGGCGGCGATGTGGTCGTGGGGTTCCGGCCCGAGCGGCTGGGCAAGAGCGACTCGCCCCCCGAGCGGCGGCTGCGCGGCAGCGTGCTGATGTGTGAAGCGCTGGGCTCCGACTCGCTGGCGTACGTGACCATCGAGGGCTCGCAGACGCTCAGCGACGCCCAGTCGGCGCTGGCCAACGATGTGGAGGACGCCGCCGAGGTGGAGGAGCTCTCCCGCGACGAGCAGGCGACGGTGGTGGCCCGTCTCGACCCGCGCGTGCCCGTGGCCGAGGGCGAGGCGATCGAGCTCGACCTGGCCGCCGGTTCGCTTTACTTCTTCGACGCCGAGACCGGCCTCGCCCTCACGCCTGAATAACGGTGCCAGGCACCGTTATTCACCACGACGGCCTGAAGTGAATAATTGGTGCCAGGCACCAATTATTCACAGCGTCTGGCAGGAGCCTCGCACGATCAATTCTGGTGGGGTGGCGACCATCATGTCGTCGCCGGCGGTGCCGGCGATCATGCTCAGCAGGAGGTCGACCGAGCGACTGCCCAGCTCGGCCAGCGGCATCCGCACCGTCGTCAGCGGCGGATTCAGGTACGCCGCCTGCGGGATGTCGTGCAGCCCCACGATCGAGATGTCGCCGGGAACGTCCAGGCCCGGCGGTTCGAACCGCCGCCATCGCCCCCACCGCGGACACCGAATTGGCGGCGATGATCGCAGTGGGGCGAGGGGTCGAGCCGTACCAGCGCGGCCGCCGCGGTGGCGCCGCCCACCTCGTTGAACGTCGATTCGACGATGTAATCGGCGGGCGTGTCCAGCCCCGCCTCGGCCATGGCATTGACAAAGCCCCGCCGTCGCCGACGGGCGGTGTCGACGTTCTGGGGCCCGGCGATATGGGCGATGTAGCGATGTCCCAGCGAGATCAGATAGCGCGTCCCCAAAGCGACCCCCGCCTGATCGTCGACCACAACGCTGGGACTCCCGCCGGGTCCGCGGCGGTTGATCATGATCGCCGGCGGCGAGCCGGGAGCGTTCATCGCCGGGACAGACTCGGCGGTGGCGATGGCGTACAGCAGCCCGTCCACCCGATCCTCCAGCACCTCGGTGCGCAGCTTGGCGGCCCCGCCGGTGATCAGCAGCACGTACCCGGCGGCCACCGCGCGCTCCTCTGCGCCCTGGGCGATCTCGGTGTAGATCACGTTGCGCAGGTCGGGAATCACCATCCCCAGCGCCATCGTGCGGGCCGTCTTGAGCGTGCGCGCCGCCGGATTGCGGCGATAGTCCAATCGCCGTACCGCCGCCATCACCCGCTGCTCGGTCTCGGGCCGCACGCTGAGCGTCTCGTCACCACTCAAGAGCCGCGACACCAGCGAGGTGTCGACCCCCGCCTCGGCGGCCACGTCCTTCATCCGCACCCTGCGCGGCGGCTTCGGAGTCCCTGCCATTTTCGGCAGTGTAGGCGGAGTTGAGTTGACACGCTGAATTCCCATCCCCTACGATGGTCAATCGTATGAGTTCTGGCAGGCTTGAAGGCAAGCGAGCGTTCCTCACCGGGGCCGGCGGCGGCCTGGTGGCAGCGATCGCCAGGACGTTTGCCGCCGAGGGCGCCGAGCTGGTGCTGGCCGGCCGCACGCAGGCCAAGGTGCAGGCCGTCGCAGACGAGATCTCGGCTGGCGGCGGCACCGCCGTCGCCGTGCAGCTGCGACGTCGCCGACGCCGATGCGGTGCAGGCTGCGGTCGAGTCCGCCCACCAGCGCATGGGCGGGCTGGACATCGTCCTCAACGGCGCCGCCATCGACACCGGCTGGGCGCCCTCGGCCGACATGGACCGCGAGATGTGGGACGCCACCATCGCCATCAACCTTTCGGGCACCTACTACGTGTGCCGCTCGGCGCTGCCGCTGATGGTCGCAGCCGGCGGCGGCGCGATCGTCGAACATCACCTCGGTGGCCGGCCTCAAGGCCTGGGCCGAGGACGTGGCCTACAACGCGTCCAAGGCCGGCGTGACCCAGATGACCAAGACGATCGCGGTCGAGTACGCGACCGCCGGCATCCGCGCCAACTGCCTGGCGCCCGGGGTGATCGACGGCGGGCTCACCGATACCGTCACCGACGCCGCCGATCGCGAGCAGCTGGTGGGGATGCATCCGATGGCCCGCATGGGCTCCACGCAGGAGGTGGCCGAGGCGGCGGTGTGGCTGGCCTCGGACGCGTCCTCCTTCACGACCGGCTGGACAGTGGCGGTGGACGGCGGGTTCCTGGCGTGATCACGCTGCGGTCGCCCGAGCTGCTGGTGCGGCTCGACCCCGCCCACGGCGGCGAGATGCTCGATCTGGTCGACCTCGGCACCGGACGCCAGCTGCTGGGCCGGCCGCCGTTCGGCTGCGAGCCGATCCTTGGCGGCGACCTGGACGAGGATCGGTGGACGCAGTCCTACCGCGGCGGCTGGCAGACGGTGCTCCCCAACGCCGGCAACCGGGGGCGCACGGAGACCGGCGATCACGGCTTCCACGGCCGCGCCTCGAACGACCCGTGGGACGTCGTCGAGACGACCGCCACCGAGGCCACGTTGAGCTGGCGGGGACACGGGCTGGAGGTGGAGAAGCGGGTCTCGCTCGACGACGGAGCGGTGCGCGTGTCGTACCGCATCACCTCGCCGACCGGGGCGCCGCTGGTCGCGCTGGAGCACATGTCGGTGGGGCTCGAGCTGCTCGAGCCCGACGTGCGGCTGGAGCTGCCCGCCGGCTACGCCTACGAGCTGAGCGAGCAGACCGGGCCGCTGCGGCCGCCCGACGGCGCGCCCCGCTACCCGACCATCGGCCTGCTCGACGGCTCCACCGAGCGCGGCGATCGATGGCCGATCTCCGAGCCGCGCAGCCGCCTGTTCGTGGTCGCAGATCTGCCCGAGGGTTGGGGCGTGATCGCCAACGGCACCCGCGACCAGGGCCTCGCGATGGCCTGGGACATCGACTGGTTCAAGCACTGCTGGGTGTGGCACGAGAACCGCGTCACCGCCGGCATCTGGCGCGCAGGCCGCCGAGATCCTGGTGGTGGAGCCGTCGACCATCCCCCACAGCCTGGGACTGGCAGGTGGCCGAGCGGGAGGGCCAGGCGCGCCGGATCGAGCCCGGCGAGGTGGCCGAGCCGTGGATCGTGCTGCGCCCGGTGACAGGCGTCGGCAGCGTCTCGGGCGTCGGCCGCGACGGCCGCGTGGTGGCATGACCGACTCCGCTGTCGGGCTTGGCTGCACGGTGCTGCGCGACCTGTACGGCACACCCGACATCCGTGCGCTGCTCGACTCGCGAGCGCTGGTGCAGGGCTGGCTCGACGCCGAGGCCGCGCTGGCGCAGGCCGAAGCCGACGTGGGCATGATCCCCAGCTCCGCCGCCGAGCGGATCGCTGCCGAAGCCGACGCCGAAAACTTCGACCTCGACCGGCTGCGCGACGGCATCGCCGACTCGCAACACCCGTTGGTGCCGCTGATCCGCGCGCTGGTCGAGCGCTGCGGCGAGGCGGGCGCATACGTGCACTGGGGCGCCACCACCCAGGACATCATCGACACCGGGGCGATGCTCCAGGTGCGGGCCGCGACCAGGCTGATCCGCGACGACGTGGCGGCAGCAGCGGCCGCGGCCGAGCGGCTGGCGAGCCGCCACCGCGACGATCCCATGCCCGGCCGCACCCACGGTCAGCACGCGGTGCCGATCGCGTTCGGCCAGAAGGCGGCCTCGTGGGCAGACGAGTTGCAGCGGTGCATCGCACGGCTCGATCGGCTGGCCGACGAGGTCGCGTGCGTGCAGCTGGGCGGCGCCGCCGGCAGCCTGGCAGCACTGGGTGACGACGCGGCCGCCGTGCGGGCGCAGTTCGCTGCCAATCTGGGGCTGCCCGAGCCAGAGGTGGCCTGGCACGCCGCCCGCGACCGGATCCGCGAGATCGCATACGTGCTCTCCCAGATCGCCGCCGCCGGCGAGCGGATCGCCGCCGAGGTGGTGCGGCTGCAGGCCACCGAGGTGGCCGAGCTGCGGGAGCCGGCAGCGGCCGGCCACGTCGGCTCCTCGACCATGCCGCAGAAGCGAAACCCGATGACCAGCGAGTACCTGATCGCCTCGGCCCGGCTGGTGCACGCCTCGACGAGCGTGCTCAACCAGTCCGGCGCGCACGCCGGCGAGCGGGACATGGGCCTGTGGGCGGTGGAGTGGATCGCGCTGCCCGAGGCGCTGATCCTGACCGCCGGAGTGGCGTCCAAGCTGGCCTGGATCCTGCAGGGCCTGGAGGTCGACACCGACCGCATGCTGGTGAACCTGGATGCCACCCGCGGTGCGATCATGGCCGAGGCTGTGATGATGGAATTTGCACGCAGGTGGGGCCACGAAGGCGCCCACAAGATGGTGGCGCAGGCCAGCGCCCGCGCAGCCGCCGACGACCTCTCGCTGGACGCCGCGTTGCTGCTGGATCCCGAGGTGGCAGCGGTGTACAGCGCTGCCGATCTCTCCCACCTGACCGACGACCCCGGCGCGTATCTCGGCTCCTTGCGCCCAGGCCAAGTTCGTGAAACACTACCGCCGGTCCAAGCTCAATCGATTGATCCCGACAGGGTAGGTGACCAATGAGTGGCTCCAGAAATGTCCGATGGCTGCGAATGCTGGCGGTGACGGCAGCCGTCGTGGCAGTCGCCTCACTCACTGCGTGCGGCGGAAGTAGCAGCAGCGGCGACTCATCCACTGCCGCCTCATCCGACTCGCTGAAGCCGGTTCCCGGCACCATCAACGTGTGGCTGGCGGGATTGTTTGCCGGCGCCACCCCAGGGAGTCCGTATCGCAACTGGATCGACGCGCAGAACACCCGGTTCGAGAAGCTCTACCCCGGCTCCAAGGTCAACATCACGCTGCTTCCGACCAACAACGACCAGTTCTCGGCCAAGCTCCAGGCGGCGTTCACCTCGGGCAACGTGCCCGACGTGATGCTGATCTACTCCGGCGGCTACACCACGCCGTACATCCCGTCGCTGCTTCAGCTCAACCCCTACATCGACGCCAGCCCGGGCATGTACGACTCGATCTCCAACTGGGACCTCTCCTGCGGCGATCTCAACTGCCAGGGAGGATCGGGGCCGATCTACGGCGTACCGATCGACTTCGGTTCCTACGGCCTCTTCTACAACAAGGATCTGCTCAAGCAGGCCGGGCTGTCCGGGCCGCCCAAGACCTTCGATGATCTGCTCGCAGCCTGCACAGCGCTGAAGGCCCACAACATCATCCCGATCGCCTACGGCGACCGCGACGGCTACTCCACCGACAACTGGGCGACCTACGAATACGCCTCCTACATGGACACCGGCGATGTCTCCAAGGTGAACGACGGCACGTTGCCGTACGCCGACCCCAAGCTGGTCAAGCCGCTGGAGCAGCTCACCCAGCTGAAGAAGAACGCGTGCGTCAACTCCGATGCCAGCACCCGCGAGAACGCCAGCGCCAACGAGTACTTCACCTCGGGCAAGGCGGCCATGGTGCAGATGTACCCGTTCATCATCGCCGACTTCGAGAAGGCACTCGGTTCAAAGCTGGGCGTGACCACACTGCCCGTGTTCGGTGACGGGCCGCTGGCCGGGAAGTCGGCCGGCAACTCGTTCCACAACTGGGTGATCCCGAAGGACGCGGGCAACCCCAACCTCGGCTTCGCCTACATCAAGGTGGCAACCGACAGCACCGCCGGGGCGCAGCTGGCCTCGATGGTGGGATCGCCGCCGGCCAACAAGGAAGCGCTGGCGTCGCTCAAGGATCCCAACGTCAAGTTCTTTGCCCAGCTCGGCGCCGACCCGGGGATCCCGCTGCTGGACAGCGTGATTCCGGTGAACCTCGCGCTGTACTACTACAAGCAGCTTCAGGCGGCCTTCGCGGGTACCACCTCGCCGCAGGAAGCAATGCAGAACGTTGACAACGAGCGCAAGCAGCTCAATCCGTAGACGTCCGGAAGCGAGCGCCGGGGGACCCCGGCGCTCGCTCTGGCGGCGGATCGGCCGCTCGGAATGGCTGTGGGGGGTGCTGTTCGCCTCCCCGGCAATGCTGCTGATCCTGTACTTCGTCGCCTACCCTCTGGGCACGGTCGTGTACTACGGCTTCACCCGCTGGAACGGGCTCAGCCCGCCGGAGTTCGTCGGGCTTTCACAACTACCGGGTGCTGGCGGACGACCCCGTGTTCCGGCTGGCGCTTCGCAACAACTTCCTGTTCGCGCTGTCGGTGCCGATCCAGATGACGCTGCCGCTGATCCTGGCGTACCTGATCCACGTGCGGATCACCGGCTGGTCGTTTTTCCGGGCGACGCTTCTTCATCCCCGCGACGATCGCCACGGTCGTGGTCGGAATCGTCGCCTACAGCACCTTCCAGGTCACCGGCGCGCTCAACTCACTGCTGGGGGCGGTGGGCCTGGACGCACTTCAGCATGACTGGCTGGCACGCGCGCACACGTCCATTCCGCTGATCCTGTTCGTGGTCGTGTGGGCCAACTTCGGATACAACGTGCTGATCTATCTGGCCGGCATGTCGGCGCTCGATCCCGCCCTGGAGGAGGCCGCCCGGATGGACGGCGCCGGTCCCTGGCGCACCCTCGATGTCGGTCGTCTCGCCCAACCTGCGGCGGGTGATGGAGCTGGTGCTGGTGACCTCGACCGTGACCGCCTTTGCCTACATGTTCACCTACATCTACGTGATCACCAACGGCGGGCCGGGCTTTGACACCAACGTGTCCGAGTTCCAGATCTACTACCAGTGGTTCACCAACGGCAACGCCGGCTATGCCTGCGCGATGGCCACCTTCCTGCTGATCCTGACCACCATTCTGGGCGTGATCCAGATCCGGGTGCTGACACGGAGGGCGGGATGAGCGACCGCGGCACCACCGGCCGGCTGATGCGGCTGCCGCCGGCCCAGCGCTGGCCGATCGTGATCGGGATGGCGCTGCTCAGCCTGTCGGCCTTCTTCCCGCTGTACGTGATGGCCTCGAACGCGTTTCGATCGAACCTGGACTGGGCCAACAGCCAGATCGGGCTACCCACCACCACCAGCCTGGGCGCATTCAGGCGGGCCTGGGAGGGGGCCAGCATCGGATCGTCGTTTGTGAACTCGATCGAGATCTCGTTCGGCACCGTGCTGCTGTCGCTGGCGGTGGCGACGATGGCCGCCTACGCGTGCTCCAAGATCGCGTGGCGGCCGCGCCAGGTGGTGTTCCTGTTCCTGCTGTTCTGGATCGTGGTGCCCCCGCTGGTGTTGCTGGTACCGGTGTACATCGAGCTGGCCGACATCCCGCTGCTCCACAACAATCTGCTCGACTCGAAGTTCGGCATCGTGCTGGTGTACACGGCGGTCAACCTGCCGTTCAACGTGTACCTGATGACCGCCTACTTCCGGTCGCTTCCCGACGAACTGCTGGAGGCTGCCCGGATCGACGGGGCGACCATTCCCCAGACATTCCTGATGGTGATGGTGCCGTTGGCGCGGCCGGCCCTGGCGACGCTGGCGATCTTCAACTTCCTGTGGGCGTGGAACGAGTTCATGTTCGCGCTGTTCATCCTGCACCTCGACCAGCACCAAGCCGCTGACGGTCGCCGTGCAGCAGCTGCAGGGGCGCTTCGACCAGGACCCCACTGCGCTGATGGCGGGCCTCTGCATCGCGACCCTGCCGGTGATCGGCGTGTACCTGATCTTCCAGCGCCACCTGGTGCGGGCGATCACCGCAGGCGTCGGCAAGTAGCGCGGCTAGCCGTCGTAGCGAAGCCGCTGCAGTAGCTCGTCGTTCAGCTCGATGCCGAGTCCCGGGCCGGTCGGAATCGCGAGCTTACCCTCGGTGAGCTGGAACGGGACGGTCAGCAGCTCGCCCACCAGGGGTGAGTCGGCCACCGAGAACTCCGACAGCGTGGGCCGATCGAGCGCCGCGGTGAAGTGCAGCGACGCCGCCACCAACACCCCTGTCGAGAAGCAGTGCGGCACCACCTCGACGCCGGTCTCCCGGGCCAGATCGGCGATCTGCCGGCCGACCGTGAACCCGCCGCAGCGCGCCAGATCCGGCTGCAACACGTCCACGTGGCCGTGCTCCACCAGCCTGCGGTAGGCAGCCACGCCGGAATCGGCCTCGCCGGTCGCGATCCGGATCGGGTGCTCGGTCGGACAGCCGCCGGTACCCACGGTAGTCGTCTGCGGCCAGCGGCTCCTCCAGCCAGTAGATATCGAGCGGCTCGACCGCCGCCAGCAGTGCCAGCGCGCTCTTGACCGAGTAGGCCATGCCACCATCGACCATCAGCTTACGATCGGGGCCGAGCACTTCGCGAGCCGCGGTGATCAGCTCGACGTCCGAGGCCAGGCTTCGCCCGAGTGGCCCCCACCCCAGCTTGAGCGCGGTGTAGCCGTCCAACACCGCCCGCTCGGCGATCGCTCGCACCTCGGCCACAGTCTCGGGCATCACCTGGCTGGCGTAGACCGTCATCGCGTCAACTCGACGGCCGCCGAGAAGCTCCGCGATCGGCAGTCCGGCGGCCTGCCCGGCGATGTCCCACAACGCCATGTCGAGGGCGCTGATGGTGTGCAGCGCCGCCCCTGCCCGCCCGTAGTGGTAGGAGCCCATCCACATCTCCTGCCACAGCCGGTCGATCGCGAGCGGATCCTCGCCCACCAGGAGCTCCGCCAGGCCGCGTGCCACCGCATGCGACGAAGGCATCTCGACGATCGTGCGGGCGAGATAGGGCGAGGTGTCGGCCTCTCCCACCCCGACCAGGCCCGCGTCGGTGTGGATGCGCACCAGGAAGGCGTCCTGGGTGCCGTCGGCCCGGGAGGTGTCCACCTGGCCGAGGCGCAGGA
>CAVRSB010000004.1:0-180807 GCA_963723785.1 uncultured Actinomycetes bacterium
TCCAATGCCGGAGATGACCACGTGGACGAGCGTCAGAGCTACCTCGACGCCAAAGCACTCTTCGCTCGCGAAGGGTGGAAAGTCCAACTCGACGATGAGGACAGCGCTGAGAAATATGTGCTCACCGCCATTCCGCCAGAAGGCGGTAAGGGCATCGCGGTGTACGCGTTGACGCCCGAACTCGCGATCTGGCAGGCATGGGCAGAGTTCGCCGAGAACCGCCAGAAGTACGCCCGCTAACTCCGCACGCAGACGCCTCCCGAACGCTCCAGGTCGGTCGGCCGTCCCAAGCGGGGAGCGGGCCGACCGACCAATCCCACTCCTTACACGGCTCGAAGGCACCTGCACGAGTCGCGATAGTCCATCAGCCGGCGGTCATCGCGTACCACCCGACCCGATATAGGCAATCGCTGCTTGGAGGTAGGAGGCGTCGGAGCCTCCCGTGACGTCACCTTCATGGTCGCGCGGCGCGGTTGGGACTCCCACAAATCATACTCACCAGGCATCGGAACATCCTCACCCTCTAGGACGTTGCGGCTTCGCATAAGCGCGACGCTGGCAAGCGTCGCGAGATCACGAGCGAGCCACTCACGATCGCGGCGGGTATCGTCAAGCACGGCTGGATCGGGCGATGGCACGTCATGCCTCTACGATCGGCGGGTGCGAAGCGAGCCGCCTGAGCATCTCAGCCAGCGTCGTCGCGGTCTCCGCGCTCCCATTACAGAGACCGCTGGTCGCCGCACCACTTGGGCCCGACGCCGTCAGCGCGCTCGGCCACACTTAGCTCGCTCGCCAAGATCTCGGCGATCTCGGCAGCTTGAGCGCACATCGCAGCCATGCGCTCGGTCCACGGGTTAGTAGTGGCAGCCATGTAGGCTCTCCTTTGTCTGACCGGCTCCCGCGTCTTTAGCGAGGCGGTGGGGGCCGGTCGGGCCTCGACCCTGACAAGTCTGGGTCGCGCCTCAGACTCTACTCCCGCCGAATTCGGGCGCAACCGATCTAGTCGAGGATTATACCGACAGCGGGAGAATTGACACCGTCGTTGTATCCTCAGGCAGGTGAACGTCCCCGCCTCCGAGGAGATCAGCACGTGCGCTCGCGAAGGTTGCGGTGGCCCCGTCATGTGGGAAATCGCGCGAGTCGCGCAGTCCAAAGAGAGCCATCCTGGTGAGGGGATCGAGCACACGCCGACCGGGAGATCCCCAGCCGCGATCCCGCGTCGGTACCTGCCAGTGGTGTGGCACACGCTATCGCGTCCGGACCACCGAGTGATCAAGCGCTCTGAGCTGGTGGACGGCGGTTCAAGTCCTGGAGGCTCCGCGTACCTCACGCCGCGAATGCTAGTGAGCACCTCGATGATGTCCTCCGCGCGGCGCATAAATTCCTCGATGGTCTCGTCGTCTCGGTCGCGGTGACTGTCACGGTGAGATCGACCGCTTCGAGGCCAACGGTGGCTGTCGGGTCAAGCCCTTGGACGTGCAGCGCGATCCACCCCGGAACGCGTCTTCTGCCTCCTCAGGGTATCGAACGCGAGCGTTGCTCGGATCCGTCGCTGCGGCAGCACCATTCGAACCTACCTCGATCGACCGGTTAACCGAGAAGATAGAGGGCTCGGGCGGTGGTTTCGCACGGGTACGCGACCCGCCCGAGTCCCCTGCCTATCAGCCTCCGCCTCGCTCGCTGCGCTTGGCTCTCGCGGTGCGAGGTCGGCCGGCCAGCGTACGCCTCCAGGTCGAGCGGTGCAACCAGCCTGCGGCTACTCGTCGTCCTCGTGGCGGTTTCTACGTTCTTGCTCGGCTTCGGCGGCGATGTCTCTGATCGTCGGCCCTCGCCGGCCGCATTGGGGACAACGGTTGCCGTAGTCGACCCATGGGTTCCACTGGCGGCGAGTTTCCGGGTCAAGGCTCGTGATCTGAGCGAACTGCTGGGGGAGCTTGGGCCAGTGTTCGCAGACTTCGCAAGCCTCGGGGTTCACTTCACCCTTCGTTCACTCAGCTTGTTAGTGGCCGCCAGAGCCGTTCGAGGAGGACAACGGCGAGCGCCTGGTTGAGGTCGACTGGATCGCCAGGCGAGCCATGGGGATGCGTCCACTTGTGCTCGTCGGTCGGGTGCCAACCTGCCTCGCGGAGCAGGTCAGCCGCACGGTGGTCTGCCCTGGCCAACAACTGCGCCGCGTCGCTTTCGGCGAGCGCGAACATCTCATCGGCGCAGCGGACGCAGTCCTGGCAGCGAATCGGTTGGCCAGTGGCCGCCTCCAAGCGAATCTCGTTCATGTGCGGACCACCCGAGTGTCCACAATAAGGACAGTCTCTATCCACACCGGCAAGGGTATACCCGGCAGGTGTCGCCCGCTCACATCCGGCTCACGAACCACGGTTCGACGACGAGCGACACGCCGCGGCCTGTGGCTCTTATCGAATCGGCACGAGGGCGCGCAGCGTTGCAGTTTCACGATGCTCTCACGGTCAAGGTGGGAAACTCCACACGTCGTCGCGCCCTCCAAATGGATCGCAGCGCGACGTGCTTCGGACACGCCGGTTGGGTGGTCTTGCTCTTCTGCAAGGTGGAGCATCCTGGGCCACCCACCGGCACCCCGGATCGCGGCGCTCCGCAACTCATTGGAAACTCAACAAGTAATGCTACTGATCTCTCACGATTAGTCGGCGACACTCAAACGTGGCTGCCGCCAGCTGCCCACAGCGATTGGTGGTGGTTCGCATCAAACCGGCTGGGTGGTGTGGTTCTCCAACCCAGGAGGCCACCCAGTCGGCCCCTTGCGCTGTGGTGCCGACGATCTTCCGCAAACTTCGGAGTCGCCACGCCGGTGACCAGCGACGGCGCGATGCTATGGGAATGGGTATGCGAGCGTGGCATGGAAGGCGTCGTCTCCAAGCGGGCAGGCAGCCCCTACCTATCCGGCCAACGGCGCTGGCTGAAAACCAAAAACCGTGACTATTGGCGATACCCCATCGATGTCGCGGCCGCGCACCGCTACTCGGCCTCCCCCAACTAGTGTGGCGGCCACACGGCCACAGCCACACCGCCACGACTGGCCCGCGGTCACTCCGACCCGGCCCGACCTTCCTGGTTTTCTAAGTTCCCGCTTGACGTCGTCGAGATGCGCGAACAGGTAAGCGATGTCCACCGGCTGGGCCTTGTTCACGCGACCGCACCGCGGACACACCTCGGGGTCGCTCGCGGCGCCGGGTCGTCCGAGAACAGGTTGTCGAGCGGGGACGGGGGAACCCAGTTCCAGCAGTGCGGGCACCCACCCTGTGCTTTGAGCCGCTGTTCGAGCTGGTCGATCCGGCTGCGCACGCTCACCGCGAATCTCGCTGGTCGAGGGCCAGCTCGATCTCGTCCAACCGCGACGTCAACTCGGCCTCCTCTCGAAGCCGGGTGCCGATCTCAAGCACACCTCGAGCCGCAGCGACCCGAGCCGAAGCCGGCGCATCTCGATCTTCGGCCACGCTCAAAAGGACGTCTGCAGCGCGCGACACTCCCATCAGCCAGACGACCCAAAGCACGGTCGACGAGGCGGTGCCGCTCATGGCGTACACGCTCGCGAAACTCGGGGTCTTTCAGCCATTCAAAAAGGGTGCTGCGGCTGATGCCCGCGACTGCTGCGGCGTCCTCTTTGGAGGTACCGGCGGCGAGCGCGACCACGGCGCGATCCTCGCCAGAGCGACCGATTTCGTCCAGTTTCGTCCGATTACTCATCTGCTGGCCACCTGCTGCCACTGTTCGAGCAGGGGAGCACCGTGGGCGCGTTCACCGAGGCGCAGCGTCGACGTAACGCCCTCATAGTTGGTGGATTACCCAGACGCCGCCTGCATCCGTCGTCTCGATCGCGGTCACCACGTACACGCCCAGGTCGGTGAGCGTGACTCGCGCGCTGTGACAAGGTGCTGAGCGAGATAGGCATCGTCGTCCATCATTATAGTTTACCGAGTCTGTCATAACTTGCGCAAGGATACTCCAGACCGGATTCATAAGTCGCGAGCGCCACGATTAATGGTAGCGTTCTGATTGCTGCGGGTCGTGCCGCGGCGTGGTTAGGATGGTGTCGCTGGTTCGGCACTACGCGGCCGGGGAGCTTCTCGCAAAGGTTCTCCCCGGCCGTAACTATTTGCACCCCCCGACGATTGCGCACGTATCGAGACGGAACGCAGTGGGCTCATCGCGGTTTGCGCTTAAAGGTTCGCCGCGTCTAGCATGAATCAGCCCAACTACATACCTTTGCGAAAGGTGTCACGGCCCACGATGGACAGACGATGAGTGCTAACGCCGATTCGTACGCGCGCGGCTCCGGATCGAACATTCACAATATCGACATCTCCGGGTTGCGCTCCCGAGCCGATCGCCCCCTTGCCGTTGACGGCGCGTTATCTATCGCTATGCAGCCAACCCTGAACTCGTTGAACGAGTTGGGACGCCAAGTGATACAACCCGCTCTGGATACGCTGAAACCTAAGCACCAGACGGCTAAGCCGATGCTCGGCGCGTTTCGCATAATGCCAGAGGGCGCGCTCGCCGAGATGATGGCACCCTTCCACGATCTGGCTCGGCAACAGTTCGCCGGATTTCGCGCGGCGATCGAAAACATACGAGCCGCACAGATCCGCAAAGCCGTCATGCTCGCCCGCGCTCGTCCGGGCGTGTCACGGCCGAGGTCGTCGAGACCTGCGCGGCGTCATCGAGGCGGCACGGAGCGGCGGCCACGTGTGGCGTCGCGTCGTCGTGCGCGAGCCCCAGCGGGAGGGGACGACCCGCCGCCGCCGCCGGGTGACGACCCGCTAGCCCACCGCGGTGCGAAATGACCGCTGAAGTTCCGTGGGGTTGGAAGAACGTCTCTGACCTGGCGCTGATCACCGCGGGCGTCGTTATTGATGACGGCCTACTCCGCATCCCCTACCGACTCCCCAGCGGCGGCGTCCACAATCATCGTGTCATCGACGTTGGCGCCCGACAGTGGTGGGAAAAGCAAGGGTTCCCTTAATTCCGCTCGGGCTTGAACTGGTCGGCCCTGACAGCGACCGACGAGCCGATCGCGCCGTGGCGCTAGCCGAGGGTGAGAGCGACTGCTTGTCGCTCAGGGGCGAGATCGCTGAGTGGCGTGGCCAGCCACTGGATGTACTCGGCCTCCCAGGCGCGGCGACATGGCGGCCCGAATGGGCGCGCTACTTGCGTAGGTACACCGCGGTGTACCTCTTTCCCGATGGCGACGAGGCGGGCGCTCGCCTCGCCCACAACGTCAGCCGCGACGTGCCACATGTCATTCGCGTCCAGATCCCCGCCGGCCTCGACGTTCGAGACGTGATCGAGCGTGCTGGCGGCGACCAGATCGAGGAGTTGATCGTCGACGCCGAGGCGGCCGCGATCGCGCATGCGGCGATCAAGGCTTCGCCCACCCTCGCCGAGTTCCGCGAGTTCCTGGGCGGCGCGCGGTGGTAGACGCCAGACGAGCCATCCGAGACGCTAATGCGCCGGCGGACGCAGCGTGGTGCCTAGCCGCCGTGATCGCACACATCCAGCGCTACATCGTCGTCACCACCGACCAGGCCACCGCGATCGCGCTATGGGTACTTCACACGCATTGCCTTGCGGCGTGCGACGAAACGCCCTACCTCAGCATCACCAGCCCCGAGATGCGATCGGGGAAAACCAATCTCATCAAGACGATCGCGATGCTGACGCCGCGGCCGTGGCTGGTTGTCACGCCATCGGAGGCCGTGACGTATCGGAAAATCGCGAAGGATCAGCCAACGTTGTTCCTCGACGAGGTCGACACGATCTGGGCGAGGGGCAACGAGCATGAGGGCTTACGCGCACTGTTGAACGCCGGGAACCAACGCGGTACCACGGTGCCCCGGATCAAGGGCCAGTCGATGGAGATCGTCGAGTTCGAAGTCTTCTGTTGCAAAGCGTTGGGCGGGATCGGCGCGCTGCCAGCGACGGTCGCTGACAGGTCAATCTCGATCCGGATGCAGCGAAAGACAAAAAGCGACGTGATCGAGCGGTGGCGGCGCCGCCAGGTCGAAGCCGCCGCAGCGCCGATCAAAGAAACGATCAGCGGCGTGATGACCGACGCGGTAGAAGCACTGACCGACGCCGAGCCGGTGCTGCCCGATGCGCTCAGTGATCGTGCTCAAGACCATTGGGAGCCCTTACTCGCGATCGCCGAGCTCGCTGGTGGCGATTGGCCGCGGCTGGCACGCGCGGCTGCGGTCGCGCTCGCGAACGGACGTGACGATGACGACGGCAGCCTCGGGCACCGATTGCTGAGCGATTGCCGCGAGGTGTTCGAAACGACCGGCGCCGAGCGATTCAAGACGGGCGACCTGATCGAATACCTCGTCGCGTTGGAGGACGCGCCGTGGGGTGACTACCGCGGCAAACCAGTCACCGGAATGAAGGTCGCATACTGGCTCAAACCCTACGGGATCAAACCCAAACACATCGGCGGGTTCCGTGGATATCAGCGGTCGGATTTCAACGACGCATGGGCCAGATACGTCAGAACCGCCATCGAAGGTGTCCAAGGTGTCCATTTTCAATCTGAGAGCGCGATTACAGGTGATTCCAAGGTGTCCAAAAACGAAGGCGTGGACACCTTGGGGAACTCCGGTTTACCGCTTAACCACGCGGCTTTGGACACCTTGGACACCTCACACCCCGAAACTAGCGGGTCGAACGGTTCTGGGGACATTCAAACGCTTGTCTGTGACATCCGCCGGCAGCTCGAACAGACCGGCTACAGGGCGATCTCGAAAGTCGACTTCGATGACCTCGCCGAAGCGCTCGCCGGGGACTCCGACGACCCGCACCTTGCCGTCGAGACGCTCGAAGCGATCAAAGCCGCCATCGAAGAGCCATCGCTGGCGCTGTTCGACGTCGAGCCTGTAACCCGCGAAAACCGTGTCGCGAGCCGCGAATGACCACCACTCCGTCAGACCAGGTGTGCGCGAAAACGCACGCCTGCTCACCCAGAACTGCGTGATTTTGCTGAAATCGGATCGGGCGCTCGTGGCCGGCGACGAAGGCGCCTACCTCGTAAGAGCCTCCAGTGACGGCGTCGTCTGTACCTGCCCGGCTGGGCGATCGCCAGGCCGGGGAGTGTGCTCGCATGTCGTCGCCGCAATGATCGCCTGGCACGAGCGGAGACGAACATGACCGAGATGCAGTGGACTCAGAACGTGATGGAACTGCTGACCCTCTTCCAGTGGAAAGCCATCCACATGATTCCGCTCCGAACTCGGCATGGTTGGCGTCCGGCATCCAGGGGCCGGGATGTATCGGCTGGCCCGACATCTTCGCGGTCAGAGACAACCGCCTGGTCGCGGCTGAGTTGAAGGTGAACCGGGACAAGCCGGATGGCGACCAGATGGTGTGGCTTGAGCTTTTGGAGCGCGCTGGCGTAGAAGTGTTTCTTTGGTATCCAGATGACGTTGAATCTGTCGCCGAGGTGCTCAGGTGATGGCAGAGATCACGATTGCGCTCTCGGATGATCAGTTGGAAGCGATCGCTCAGCGCGTCGCCGAGATCATCGCCGCCGAAACCGCCTGTGCCAGATCTGGCGCCGGCGATTCGCGGTGGTTGTCGATCCCTGAGGCCGCCGACTATCTGCGGTGCTCGAAGCAGCGCGTCTACGACCTGCGAAGTTCGGGACGATTGTCTCGGCATGGCGAGGGTCGGCGCGCATTGGTTGATCGCCGCGAGCTTGAGGGAGTCATCCGAGATGCCCGGTAGCGTGGTCGACGTGCCCGCTCCTGAGGAACGCACTGGCGACCCCGGTATCTACCGCCGTGGAAGCCGCTATGTCGTCCGCTTTCGGGACAAGCAGGGCCGGAGTCGGAAACGGTCGGCGCGGACTCTCGCCGAAGCGCGTCTCCTCAAGAAGGCGTCAGAGGTCGACGTCGCTCGCGGCGAATTCCACGACTCCTCGAACGTGACGTTCGAGGTGTACGCGCGAGATTGGGTCGAGAACTATCGCGGCCGCACGAAGCGTGGTGCTCGACCCCAGACGATCGCCGAATACAAGCGCACCCTCGAATCGACTGCTATCCCCTACTTTGGCGCGATGCGGTTCAGCGAAGTCACGCCGCGGGACATCAAGCGGTGGATCGCCGACCTTGAGCGGCGCACCGTCTTGGTGAAGGACAGCGAGCCGCGACCCGTGTCAAGGAACACTGTGCGGCTCGCGGTCGCGCCTGTTCGCGCGCTCTTCGCCGACGCGGTTGAGATGGGCGACCTTCGCCAAAACCCGACACTCGGGCTTCGCGTCCACGCCCTGCCAGACGATGACGACGAGGATGTCGTAAAGGCGCTCGAACCCGCGGAGTTGCAATGCTTGGTCGCGGGAGTGCCGGAGGAGCACCGCTTGCTGGTAACGCTGATGAGCGAGACGGGTCTGCGCGTCTCTGAAGCGTTCGGCCTTGAATGGCGCGACCTCGACCTGGGACAACGCCGCCTGTCCATCCACAGGCGCGTCTACCGCGGCGACGTCGGGCCTGTGAAAACGAAAGCTTCCCGTCGGCGCGTACCGCTGACCGCGTCGACCGTCCAAGCATTGTGGTCGAGGCGCGGCGCGGCATCTCCGACAGCGCCGATGTTCACGACGCCGACTGGCGAGCGCCTGGCCCGAAACAACGTGGCACGCGACGTTCTAAGCCTGCTGCTCGTCGCGCGGGCGTCGGTTGGGCATCCTGGCATACCCTGCGACACACCGCGGCGACGCACGCGTTCCGATCTGGGTGGACGGCGCCGCAGGTGCAACGTCTACTTGGTCACAGCTCGCCAGTGACGACGCTCGGGATCTACGTCCACCTGCTCGAAAAGGACGTGCCGGAAGCAGACGTGTTCGACTCGTTGTGGATCGAAGGTGGACACAAAGTGGACACCGATCCCGCCGAAATCGGCCGAAGCGCGAAACCCGTGGCCATGGCCGAAACGGCTCTTTTACGGGCGATTTCCAGCTAGGCCGATCCCAGCCGAAACGGCTGTAGGTGATTTGTAATCAGGCGGTTCGGGGTTCGAGTCCCCGCCTCGGCTCTTTTCTCGGGGAGAGGAAGCCGAGGCGTCGTCCGCGGAAATTCGCCCCATCTCAGCCACGATCGTTGTAGAGTCGGCGTCATCCGAACTGAGGGGGAATACCGTGAGTATTCTTGTCCGCTTTATTGGTGCGCCGAGCATGACGGCAGAGAGGTACGACGCGGTGTTGCCCACGATCGAGGCGTCGGGCGAGTGGCCGCCTAACGGGCTCGAATATCACGTCGCGTTTGCGGCTGGCGGAGTTTCCGGGTCAGCGAGGTGTGGGACTCGCGGGAGCAGTTTGAGGCGTTTGGTGAACGTCTGATGCCGATCTTGACTGAGGGCGGCGTCGAGCTTGCTGGACCGCCAGAGATCATCGACATCCACAACACCATCAAACGCTAAGGCGATCCTCGCGGTGGCGAGGTGTGCAACGCGTCGTTGACAGTCGCCAATCATGTCAACCGGTGCGCGGCCCTGAAGCCGAGGGTACAGTCGGGCACGATGCTCCGCCCCGCGATCATGTTCACAGGTGCGCTGATGTTGCTCGTGCTCCCGTCCTGTGCGAGTGACGGCGGCGGGTCATCGCCGCCGTCACTGGACAACACATCGTGGCGCCTGATTACGGTGGGCGACGCAAGCGCGCTCCCGGCGGCATGCTCGGCTTCAGCGGGGGCAAGCTGGCGGGAGAGACCGGCTGCAACTCGTTCGGCGGCACCTACAAGCAGTCCGGCGACTCGCTCAAGATCACGCTCGGACCCACGACTCGGATCGGCTGTCCCCCGCCGATGGATGCACAGGAGCGGTCGGTACTCGCGGCGCTCCCCAGTACCGCGGGGTTCACGGAGCAGAGCGGCACGCTGACGCTGCTCGACGCCTCGGGAGCGACGCTTCTGACCTACACCCACCTGAGCGCCTCTGCGCTGGTCGGCACGACCTGGGAGGTGACCGGGATCAACACCGGCACCGCCGTCAGCTCGCCAATTGTGGGCAGCAAGGTCACCGCCACCTTCGGTGAGGATGGCCGGGTCACCGGCACCGCGGGGTGTAACAGCTACACCGGCGGCTACACACTCCACGGCGACGCGTTGGTGGTCGATCCGGTCGCCTCCACGAGCATGGCCTGCAACTCGCCCGCGGGCGTGATGGAGCAGGAGACGGCGTTCCTCCAGGCGCTGGAACGGTCGACCACGGTCGAGGCCGCCGCCACCGGCTTCACCCTGCGCGACGCAGGCGGCTCCATCCAACTGACACTCGGCGAACCACACTGAGCACAGCAGCGGGCGGGTGGTAGGCTCGGCCGGTGCCGGGCGCGTTCGAGACCACCGCCAGCGGCCACCTCGAGATCGACGGCTGCGACGTGGTCGATCTGGTGGCTGAGCACGGCGCGCCGCTTTGGGTGATCTCCGAGGCGACCATCCGGGCCAACTACCTGCGGCTGCGAGATGCCTTTCGCCGCGTCCACCCGGCCACCACGGTGCTCTATGCGACCAAGGCGAATCCGGAGCCGGCGATCATCCGGGTGGCGCTGTCGGAGGGCGCGATGGTGGACGCCGTCACACTCGGGCACATGCGCCTGATCGAGCGCGCCGGCGGCCGGCCGGAGCAGATCGTGTTCAACGGCAACTCGAAGACCGAGGCCGAGCTGCGATTCGCGCTGGACAATCGCATCGCCATGATCAACGTCGACTCGCTGGCCGAGATGCAGCTGATCGCAGAGCTGGCAGGGCCGGCCGTCGGCGACCGGCTTCAGCCGGTGTGCCTGCGGGTGGCCTTTGACAACACCCGCGTCACCGGTGACGACGCCGAGCTGGCCGGGTACGAGCATCTGGGCAAGTTCGGCATGGACGCCGTCGACGTGCTGGCCGCAGCCGAGATCGCCCGCCGTCATCCCGGGATCGAGCCGGCCGGGCTGCACAACCACATCGGCTATCCCGGCTACGGCGAGACCTATTCGCCCACGCTCGACCTGGAGCGTCACGTCGCCTACCTGACCCAGACACTGGAGGTCGCCCGCAGCCTGCGCGAACACGGCGACGTGCTGCGGGTCCTGAACGTCGGCGGCGGCTATCGGGTGGGAAACCCGGCCGGGTTCGGGCCCGGGAAGCCCACCGAGTTCCCGACCGTCGACGACTACGCCGAGGCGATCGCCGGTTGTGCGCGCGACCTGTGTGCCGAGTGGGAGCTGGGCTCGCCCGAGCTGATCCTCGAGGCGGGCGGCTACCTGGTCTCCGACGCCGTCGCGCTGATCGGCCGGCTGGGCGGATCAAAGACGCGCCGTGCCGGAACCGAGCAACGCAGCTGGATGTTCCTCGAGGACACCTCGAGCTACCACTTCGTGCGGCGCATGATGTACGGATTCCATCACCAGGTGGTGGCGGCCAACCGGATGCACGACCCGCTCATCGGTGAGGCCTCGATCGCCGGGCCGGTCTGCACCGATGACGACGTCGCCATCGACGCGCCGCTGCCCCAGCTTCGCCGAGGTGATCTGATCGCGGTGCTCGACAACGGTTCCTACTGCGAGGCGATCACCACCGACTACTGCGCGGTGCCGATTCCGGCCGCGGTGATGGTCTCGGCCGGCCGCTCCTCGATCACCCGCAAGCGCGAGACAGTCGACGACCTGGTGGCACGGTTCGACATCCCCACCTGGCTCGAGGGTCCGGCAGAATGATCACAACGTGAAGCTCGGGTTTCTGACAGCGTGCATGCCGGAGCGACGCCTCGAGGACATCGCCGCCTGGGCAGCGGGCAACGGCTACGAGGCGCTCGAGCTCGCCGCGTGGCCTCAGGTCGGTGACCGACCGTTCACGGCGAGCCACATCCGGGTGGATCCCTTCGACCAAGCCGAGGTCGAGCGGGTACGCCGCACGCTCGACGATCACGGGCTGATCCTCTCCGCGCTCGCCTACTACGACAACAACCTGGCGCCGGTCGCTTCTGAGCGCACGGCCTACCACGCGCATCTGCGGGCGTGCATCGACGCGGCGGCCGCGCTCGGCAGCGTCCCCGTCGGCACGTTCATCGGCCGCGACCCCGGACTCAGCGTGTCCGAGAATCTCCGTGAGGCCGAACGCGTGTTTCCGCCGCTGGTCGACTACGCAGGCGAGCGCGGCGTGCGGCTGATGATTGAGAACTGTGCCATGGAAGGGTGGCATCCGGACGGCTACCCCGGCAACCTCGCCTACTCGCCCGAGTTGTGGGAATGGATGTTCGGGCTTGGCCTCTATCTGAACTTCGACCCGTCGCATCTGCTGGGGCTCGGGATCGACCCGGTCGAGGCGCTGCGGCCCTACGTCGATCGAGTCGCGCACGCCCACGCCAAGGACGCCGAGACGTTCCCGAGCGAGCGCAACCGGTACGGCTTCTTCGGTCGCATCTCCACGCGCGAGGACACACCGTGGGACATGGGCTGGTGGCGGTACCGAATCCCCGGTCTCGGGCAAGTCGAGTTCGGCCGCTACGTCGACACGCTGTACGAGGGCGGCTTCGACGGCGTGCTCTCGGTCGAGCATGAGGACCCGGTGTGGGGCGGCTCCCCTGACCTGGTGGATGCGGGCCTTCGGATCGCCCACAACAACCTCCGCGGGCTGGTGGTGCGATGACCAGTTGTGGGATGATGTCGAAAAGCGTGTCCATTGCCACGAGATGGGGGGAGCCATGATCGGCACCATTGTCAGCATCGGACCGAGCGACACCCTCGACCGCAGTCGCGCGTCGACCGTCGCCGAGAAGGCGGGGCCGGTATTCGAAGGCATGCCGGGCCTGCGCAGCAAGGTGTTCATGTGGGACGAGCAGGCCGCGACGGTCACCAATGTGTACGTGTGGCAGTCCGAAGAGGCCGCCCGGGCGTTCTTCACGCCAGACCTGGTGCAACAGGTGATCGAGCTCTACGGCGTGGAGCCGCGGGTGCAGTTCACCGAGGTATCGGCACTGGTCGACAACGGCGCGGCCGTTACCGCCTAATTCACGGAGAGTCGCGAGGCGGCCACTCCACCAGTGGCGTCCCGATCTCCCAGTGGTGCCCGAACGGATCCTCGATCCGGCCGAGCAGCCAGCCGTGCGCGCGTTCGGCCGGCTGGATCACGGTCGCGCCGAGGGCTGCCGCGCGGTCGATCACGCTCTGAGGGTCCGGGTCGATCAAGAGCAGCCGAACGGTGGTGCCACCGAGCGACTCCGGACTGAAGTGGTTGTTGGGTGGCGACTCGTCCGACACCCAGAAGGACGCGTCGCCCACCGAGAGCTGGGCGACGACCTCCTCGTGTGCATCCGTTCCGCCCACGCGGTAGAGCTCCACGGCACCGAACGCAGCCTCGTAGAACCCGATCGCTGCGCGACCACGCCGCACTGACAGCTGGGGTGAGACGCTCACGTCGCGGTGAGCATATCCACCCACCGTGACCCGCCGACGGTCGGGCGGCCGCACTCGCTGCGACCGCCCGACTCAGCGACCTCTAGTTCGAGATCTTGATGTAGTCGATGTCGCCGGTGTAGTAGTCACACGTCGTGGTGATCTGGTCGCATTGGAGCTTGCCTGCGACGGTGATCGGACGTGAGTTGGAGATCGTGCCGAGGCTGCCCGACGCGGTCTTCACGACCTGGCCGTCGACGCTGAGCGTCAGCTTGTTCGACGTGCGAGCGCACACAGCGGTGTGCCAGTTGCCGTCGCTGAGTACCGCCGGCGACTGAACCGAGGCAGTCTTGCTGGAGCCCTTCATCAGGCACTTGATGCGGCCGTTCGGATTCTCGATCTTCCAGTAGCCGGATGACCCCGCCTGGCCCTTCTGAACCATGTTTCCGAAATGCTGGGTGGTGCGATACCGGATCGTCACCGTGTAATTCCCCGTCCCCGGGTTCAAACTCGAGTGGTTTGCCACCTGTACCAGGCGCTCAGGCTTGGCCGGCGGCGCAGTGGGACTCACAAACGCCCACCGATATCCAGTTGACCCCATCACACTCACACCGGTCTGAAGGCCCGACCCGATCGTGCCGTTGTAGTGGTTGGGCCCACTGTCGGTCATGGTGTGCGCTCCGGGCCCCTCATTCATCTCCCAATCCGCCAGCGTGGCCGCGGATGCAGGTGCAACAAACGCTACGCCCACAACCAGCACCGCGGCCAGCGGTGCCCCGAAACTCTTCCTCATCGCGCCCTCCCCAAGACGTTTTGGCTATTGCAGGAGCTGAGCCGGAATAAACTGTATACCTACGGGACGATGGACGTCTCTCAAATCTCGTCGTCGGGGTGAACCACCGCGGCGCCGGGCCGCAGCCACAGGCTCGCATGGCTGGGTTGCAAGGTGGTGTTGACGACGTCCAACACTCCGGCGGACAGCGAGTCGAGCTCGATCTGGTGGCGCAACCGGCCGGCGAACGCGTCGAGCGTATTGGTGGCGTCGTACTTCCCACGGTAGAAGCGGTGATCGACCGCCCGCTGGATGCGCGACCGCAGCGGCTGGAATGCGGCGGCAACGATCAGCGTCGAGATCGTCACCGCCAGCGCACCGGACTGGCCGGTGAGCGACCGAAACGCCCATCCCATCAGCGAGATCCCGCCGAGGTAGACGAGGGCCAGCACCAGGATCAGCGCCGCGTAGATCAGCGTGCGGCGGATGATCACATCGATCTCGTACAGCCGATATCGGAGGATCGCGATCCCCGTGGCGACCACCAGGCCGGTTCCGGCGGCAGAAAGGAGCACTGAGAACAGGAAGTTCGACCAGGTCTCCGACAGCGACCACAGCAGCGGAGCCGAGACCACGACCAGGGCAAGCACGGTTGCTGCGCCGCCAAACCACTTGAGCTGCTGTCGCAGCGCCCCGGTGGCCCGACGGTAGCGTCCCACCAGCGAGACCGCCGCTGCCACGGTCATCACGAACACGGCCATCAGACCCATGAACCCGAGGAAGCTGGGGACCGCACCGAACGTCCCGCCGAGGCCGTCCTTGCGATCGAGCACCGCACCCGAGTCGAGGCTGACAGTGTCGTTGGCGAACACGATGCCGAGCACGAAAGCGACCACTGCCGCCAGCCAGAGCACGCCCACCACCCGCCACCTGCGAGACGGCAGCCGGCCTTCGGGAAACAGCACCAGCAACGGCGGTAACACGAGCAACACCAGCGGTTCGAACACGGCCGCGCCCATCGCAGCCGCTTCCCGGCCGGGGAGGCCGAGCGATGCTGCCGAGTACGAGTCGAACAGCTTTCCCAGGGGGACGATGATCCCGATCGACAGAAACAGCCAGCCGATCGGGTTGCGAGGCATCCGCAAACACAGGATCAGACCCACGGTCGCGCATCCCAACGTCGGCACCACGGGGATCACCACCCATGAGAGAGGCAGATCCGCCCGCACGGCGAGACCGATCGCACCCACCATCGCGGCGACCGAAATCGCCCACACCGACCACGCGAACCGCTGTCTCGTGATCAACCTCACGCACCGATTCTGCCATCGCAGCGTCCCGAGAACGTTACGGACTCCGACGGCCGAATCCCAACTCCCGCTAACTGCGAACGCGGCCGCTGTTACCAACTTGACACATTCCCGGGTGCGTGGTCTACTCCGGCGGTGCCCTCGGGACGATCGCTCCGCAGGAGCGGCAGTTCGCACGCGCCTCCGCCCTGGTGTTTTTCGGTGAGCTGGCGTACCGTGCGACAGATCCAGGAAACCATTTGGACACATCTCGACTTCCTGGTCAAACGCTCGTAGGGTTAACCGATAGCCCCAAATGTTCGCTCCGACCGGAGGATCCCTGTAGATGGACGCTACAACCCGATTCGACGCTGTGGCACCGAAGACGTGTCGCATCTTTCTCGTACGCCACGGACGCACCGTGATGAACACCCAGGTGCGGTTCCGAGGCCGCCTCGAAGTTCCGCTCGACGAAGTTGGTCGCCAAGAGGCGTGGGACGCTGCGCACGGGCTCAGTGATGCCAACATCAGCGCCGTCTACAGCAGCCCGCTGCGGCGTGCGGTCGAGGTGGGCGAGGCGATCACGTCGGTGTCAGACGCCGGTTCCGTGATCCCGTTGCCGAACCTGGTGAACCTCGACTACGGCGTGTGGGAAGGGTTGACCAAGGAAGAGTCGATCGAGCACGACCCGAAGGCCTTTGACCTCTACCTGAAGCAGCCCGAAGTTGCTGTCTGCCCCGAGGGAGAAGCCGTCGCGAACGCCGCCGATCGGGTGGTGGCCGCGCTCAAGGAGATCGGCGAGGCGCACGCCAACGGCAGCAGCGTCGCAGCTGTCTCGCACGGCGTGATGGTGCGCCTGGCGGTGCTGCGCGTCGCGGGTGCGACAGAGCACGACTGGCAGTTTGCGATGCCGACGGCATCGGCCGTGGTGTTCGACGTCACCGACGATCGCATCTCGCTGGCCCAGCCGGTCGATCGCAGTGATCCCGATCCGCGCAAGTCAGGTACCTACCTGTTCGCCCCGTCGTCGATCAGGGCTGCCTCTTGACCCAACCGGTGCTCGCGACCGGGATGGCGCGATCGGGCGGCAGCTGGATGGCATTGATGCTGGTGGCCGGCGGCGGCGCAGTGCACCTCAACGAGCCGCTCAACCGGCGTCACCCACCCGGCCTTTCGCCCGGAATCCTGCGGGTGCCCGCTCCGCTTTCCTACCAGTACATCGGCGAGCACAACGACGCCCAGTACGGGCCGGGCTTCACCGACATGTTCCGGTTGCACTACCACGTCGGCTCGGAGCTTCGGGCCAACCGATCACCCTACGACCTGGCCAAGATGGCCAAGTACCTGTCGACCTTCACCGCCGGCCGGATCCGCCACTCGCGCCCGATCCTGGACGACCCCTACGCGGTGTTCGCCGCCCGCTGGCTGGCCGATCGGCACTTCTGCCGCGTCGTCTACCTGGTGCGACACCCGGCCGGCATCGTCAGCAGCCTCAAGCGGATCGGCACGCGCTGGAGCGACAACCTGCCCGACATCGCCGCCCAGCCGGAGCTGATCAAGGCGTATCTCTCGGACTTCAGCGACGACATCGACCGCACCTTGAGCGAGCCGTTCGACGTGGTCGAGCACGGCTGCCTGCTCTACCGGCTGATCCACTCCGCGATTGCCCAGGACGCCGAGCGCCATCCGGATGCGATCGTCGTCCGATACGAGGATCTGGCCGAGCAGCCGGTGCCCGAGTTCCGGCAGTTGTACGGTCGCCTGGGCATGGAGTTCGGCGAACAGGCCGAGACGGCGATCAGGACCGCCACCAGCCCGCAGGACTCGCGGCGGAGCAACCCCTGGGGCCGGGTCGGACTGTCCAAGACCGCCTTCCAGCCGATGGACAGCCGCGCGAACGCGTGGGCCTGGCGCAAACGCCTCACCCCTGCCGAGCAGGAGGCTGTGATCGAACGCACTGCCGATGTGGCAGGCCTGTTCTACTCAGACGACGAACTTTCAATCAAGGAACCGCAGCCGCATGACGTCTCTCGCAACAGCTGACCTCGCCCATACGCTGATCGCGCTGGCCGCGATCCTTTTGTGCGCGCACGGGATGGGCTCGTTGTTCGTGCGATTCCGCCAGCCCCGCGCGATCGGTGAGATCCTCGGCGGCCTGCTGCTGGGCGCGACCGTACTGGGTTGGATCTGGCCCTCGGCGCAGGCCTGGATGTTCCCGACCGATGGCTCCACCTCGATCATCCTTGGCGCGGTGTACCAACTCGGCCTCTTGCTGCTGCTGTTCATGGCCGGCTCCGAGCTTCGCACCGTGTTTCACCGGGGTGAGCGAC
Source organism: uncultured Actinomycetes bacterium (assembly GCA_963723785.1). Taxonomy (GTDB): domain Bacteria; phylum Actinomycetota; class Thermoleophilia; order Gaiellales; family JAICJC01; genus CAVPTL01. The sequence goes on from CAVRSB010000004.1 coordinate 17,776, forward strand.
GCACCGTGGCGGCCGTATTCGCAGCCGGCATGTGCATCCCCTTCGTCGCCGGCCTGGGCATCTCGCAGGTGATCGATCAGCAGAGCCTGTGGGGCCCCAATGGCAACTCGACCTCATTCGTGTTTGGTGTTCTCGATCGCATTGGCGATCACCAGTATCCCGGTGATCTCGCGGATCATGCACGACCTCGGCATCCTCGACACCGCGTTCGCACGGGTCGTCCTTGGCGTGGCGGTACTCGAGGATCTGGTGCTGTACGTGGTGCTCGCGATCGCCATCGGCTACGCCGGTGGAACAGGCGGCACGCTGTTCGGCCTGCCGTCGGCGCTCAACATCACCGGCGGCTCGAACGCCGGACATGATCTACCACGTCGCGATGACACTGGCGTTCCTGGCGGTGTTCCTGATCGCCGGCCCGCCCGCCTATCGCTGGATCGGAAACCTCGAGATGAACGTGATCCAGCGCGCGACCCCGATCGCCCACCAGCTCACCTTCATGATCCTCGCCACCGCCGCCGCACTGATGCTGGGCCTGGAGGCCTTCTTCGGCGCCTTCGTGGCCGGGATCGTGGTCGCCGCCACCGAGGACAAGCCGTCGCAGGCGACGCTCGCGATCCGCAGCTTCTCACTCGCCTTCTTCATCCCCGTGTACTTCGCCGGGATCGGACTAGGACTCGACCTGATCCACGGGTTCGACGTCGTCTTCTTCGTCTGGTTCCTGGTGGCCGCGTGCACCGATCAAGGCCGCCAGCGTCTACCTGGGTGCCCGCGCCGCAGGCGAGGACAACTTCAGCTCGCTGAACCTGTCAGTCGCCATGAACGCCCGCGGCGGCCCGGGGATCGTGGTCGCCTCGACGGCGTTTGCCGCCGGCATCATCGACCAGAACTTCTTCGCCGTGCTGGTGCTGCTGGCAATCCTCACGTCACTCGCCGCCGGTGCCTGGCTGGAGCGGGTGCCTCGCCACCGGCTGCTGACGCGGGCGGACGAACCGGCCGCACCGGCGGTCGCCGAAGAGCCAAACGCGGTCGCGCTAGGTCACGCCGCCCGGCGACGCGCGAGCACCAGCACCAACCCCGCCCCGATCACCCCGGCCGCGACCAGTGCACCCGCGATGATCGCGGTGCGGTTGGCCGAGATGAACGACTGACCCGAGGAGCCCTCCAGCGCGGGCAGGTCTTGCGGCAGCGGGTGGCCGTTGGCGGTCGCGAGCTTGCGCACCGCCGCACTGGCAGCATCGGTCAGTGTGTCCGGGGACGATCCGCCGGGGGCGGCCACAGAGCGCAGCTGCTGGTAGCCGTTGGGCACGCGCTTGCCCCCGTTCTGGGAGATGCCGTAGCCGTTGCTCATCACCGTCAACAGCCGCCCTCGATACGCGAACGCGAGCTCGGCTCCCAGGAACTTCGCATATGTGCGCGGCTTCCCCATCAGCTGGGGAATCGAGCCGAGGTCTTGGGGTGCCTGGATCACGGCCACGCGAATCGTGTAGCCATCGTCGTTGGCCGCCGCCACCAAGGCCTTCAGCCGATCGCCGCTGGCAGCAGAGGGAGCGTTGATGGGCAGGTACACCTGCTGGGTGAGCAGGTAGTCGCTGGGCGGGTCGCCGTCGGCGAAGCCGGTCACCGCCGATGCCAGGAACAGCACCAGCGCGACCGCGGCTACGCCCGCCAGGAACGCTGCGACGGCGGCGCCCAGCACCCGGCCCTGACGCTGGTTGTTCGGCGGCTGTGGTGGCATCCGGCCTATCCCTCCGCGTGATCCTCGAGCACGATCGTAAACGCCGGGGAGCCGCGCGGCTCGATCTGGAACTGCAGGGCCCAATGGCCGACCATCACCAGTGCCGGCCGCACGAGACGGTAGACGCCGGGGCCGTGCTCACGCATCACGTAGCTCTGCGTCCCCATCTCCATATCGAGCATCAGGAACCGCTGGATCACGGTCGCGTCCTGGACGGGTGTGCCGTCGCGGGTCAGCTGCAGCTCGAACTTGTTGGGCGCCGCAGCCTTGTTGGGAGCGATGGTGGTGGTCGCCCGGTACGAGCCGTGATCGACTGTGGTCGTAACCGCTCCCGGGCCGACATGAGCGTCCACCGTGCCGATCTCCGCCAGCGCCCTCGCCGGCGGCGGCAGGCTGGTGAGCACCATCGCCGCCAGCACGATGGCAGTGACCAGCGCGATCTCGACGCCCACCACCCGCCGCAGCAGGCCGATCGCGGCCGACCCCGATTCGGAATCCTCTGCTTCCAGCGCGGCCTTCAGGCGCGGCACCGACCGCCGGTTGTTGACGGCGGCGACCAGGATCGTTATCGCCAGGATGGCGATCTTGACCAGGATCGCCTTCCCATAGGAGGTCTGCCAGAGCGACTGCAGCGTCGGCAGGTGGACAATCGCCGAGCCGGTTCCCGAGGCGATCAGGACGATCACCGACGCCAGGGCCACCAGTGAGAATCGCGGCACCGCGTCACCCAGCACCCGCAGCCGGGCCTCGGGCGGAGTACGCGCGACGGTCAGGGTAACCGCGACCAGGCCGCCGAGCCACAGTGATCCCGCGACCAGATGCGTCCAGTCGAGCGCGAGCGAAAGCGCCGCCGGCGAGGTCTGCCCGGCGTGGCCGGCCAGACCCGGGATCACCAGCAGCGCCCCGGCCGCGACGATCGCCCCGGTCAGCGCCAGCAGCTCGGCCACCGATCGCTGCTCGCGATCCGGCCGGTCGAGCTTGATCGCGACCAGGGCGGCCAGCCCAAACAGCACCAGCACCAGCTCGACGTCGACCAATGCCCGGCCCAAGGCCGAGTCGCGGATCAGCGGCACCACCCCGATCACATCGACGACCGACTTCTGAGCAAACTCGGCGGTGGTCACCAACATGTAGAGCGGGGAAGCCAGCAGGCCCGCCACGACCGAGACGACGAACGCGACCGTGATCGCGCCGGCGGCGGACGCCGACCCGGCGAGCGCCCGGCGGGCGATCAGCGTGCGGAAGGCAAACAGCCCCACGGCGATCATCACCGCCAGGAACATCAGCCACCGTGCCGCCACCAGCTGCGGCGTGGCGGCCGACTCTGAGAGCGAAGGGATCACGAACTGCGGAGCCGCTCCGGGAACCGGCCCGACGGCGAATGTGAACGCGCCGCGCACAGGGTGGCCGTCGGCGGAGATCGCGCGCCAGTACACCAGGTACCAGCCCTGAGGCAGGTGGCGGACGTTGATCGCGAGCGTGTCGGGGTCGCCCGGGACGGCGTAGGGCGACCCTTGAGTCTGCTGGTTGCCGTTCGCGTCGGTCACCGAGATCACCGCAAAGCGCGGCTCCACGGCCTCGTCGAAGGTGAGCGTGACCCTGGCCGGCGACGCCGGCACGGTGGCGCTCGCCAGGGGAGTGGTCTTCTCCAGCACGGCATGGGCCGAGGCGGCCGCCGGGAACGCCCCGGCGGCCGCGAGCACCACCACAATCAGTGCGGCCCGTGCCCGGTGGCTCACGTCAGAGATCGTCTCCCCGAGAAGAGCGCGATCCCACCGAGCAGGACGCCCACTGCGCCGAGCACCAGCGCCACGATCGCAAGCGTGTTGGACGAGCCTCCCAGGGACGACACACCGTTGACGGTGGGGCTGGGCGTATCCGAGTCCTCAGCACCGGTCCACTCCACCACGGTGCCGTCGGAGTAGGTCTGGCGCACGCCGAAGGTGTAGGTCTTGGATCCGCCGGTGAGATCGGCCTGGAACCGGAACACCGAGTCCTCGTCGGTCGGCACCGCCCCGCCGGTCCAGGTCACCTGGTTGATGACCGCGTCCTCGCCCGAGCCGGTGGCCTTGACTGTGCGCGTCCATCCCGGCGCGGCCTCGAACGAGTCGATGGCCACTCCGTCGGGCACGGTGAGCTGGATCTCGGTGGTCGTGGCACCCTCTTCCTCAGTCGGCACGGCCAGCGTAAATTGCTGCAAAACGCCGGTTTCTGCGGTCGGTGGACTGATCGCGGCGTGGGCCCACGCGGTTGATGTGAATCCGAGCGTCGCGAGCAGCGAGAGTGCCGGCACTGAGATCGCCCGGCGGATGAATTTGGACATGTGTGGATCTCCTCGTCGACCTCACCGGACGGTGAGGGTGAATGGTGCGGTCAGGATCTTGCCGTCCACCTGGCACTGCAGGAACAGCCGCCAGATGCCCGCCTCGGGCAGCAGCACCCCCACGTGCAGCACCCCCGGCTTGGCCGAGGTACCCGAGATGCTCGCCCCTCCCGCGACGTTGGTGCAGCCGGCCAAGCCGGGAGCGCACACGTGGGTGTGGAAGTAGGCGAGGTCGTCCTTGTGGAAGAAGATGGCGTGCGCCAGTGCTCCGTACCACGGGGTGAAGTGGGCCGGCCGCCCGTCCGGATCTTGCACCGTGACAGTCACCAATGCGGCCTCCGCAACGTGCAATTTGGGAGGGTTTTGCATGGTGAAGCGGTAGCCCTCGGTGACCACGGTTCGCGAGAACGGCGGCAACGGCTGAGGGGTGTACTTGCCCCGAACCCTCAGGCTCTGGGTGAGCTGGACGTTTGTGTATCCAGGGCCCTTGGACGCGGGGTAGATATCCACCAGCACGTGGTACGGCCCCGGCTCTGTGAGGGTGACCGGATCACGCACACGACCGTCCGGTGCGATCGGCGGATGGCGGTGGACGATGGTGGACAGATCGTCGCGTACCAGGATCACGTGCACCCCGGTGTGAGGACCGGGGCCGGTGCGGTAGTGGATCAGGGGCTTGCCGTCTGGCTGGATGACCGTGAACGAGACGACGGTGGGCTTGCCCGGGCGCACCGGCGCCACCGGCTGGAACCCGGCCAGCGAGTACTGGCGCGCCGGGGCGATCGACGGCGGCGCCGGCGAGGAGCTCCCGCCGCCACAGCCTGCGAGCACGACGGCCACAGCCGTCGCCGCCAGCCCTGAACTCAACAGCCGTTTCATGTGCCCTCCGGGAAGATGTAGAACCGATGCGGCGGGACGTATCCGCCCAGCTCGACCACGACCTCGGAATGTGGTCGCAGCCCGACCGACTGCCGGGGATCCGTGGACGCGTACACCGTCCACATACACCCGCACCGGGCCGGCGGCGGTGAAGCCCGCCAGTCGGTTGTGCGCCAGCGGCTGGCCCCAGATCGCGAACAGCCGACCGAGCGTCGCCCCGCCACCGGAGATGTGGATCACTCCGGTGGGCTCGCTCGTCCACAGCGAGTGCCGGCACCCCCGCCCCACCCCGACCCCGACCGGGATCAGCAGCGCCCGCCCCTGCGCGAACAGCTCGACGTGCGCCGCAGCGACTGCGGAGCGGCCGGCGGTGCACGCGTCGCCGGCGCCACTCAGCGGTGGCCCGGGTGCGAGCGTATAGGCGGCTCCGACTCCGATCGGTGTCGGCACCGCGGTGGTGCTTTGGTTGAGCACCCCGATCGCCGCGGACAACACGGCGAGCAGGACTGCCATTGCGGACGTCATGTTGCTCGGTTCCTCGTCGGTCGAGCGCCCCAGCCGCGAATGGCGGAAGGGCGCACGGGCACGGTCAGAACCGAGAGGGCGGCGCGCGGCCCGAGAACGGGCGGATGACCGGCCGGCGGACCGGGACCGGTATGGGCAGCGGCGTAACCGCCGGGGAAAGCGCGGTGAGCAGCTCGAGGATCCCGGCAATCACGGCCTGAAGCGCGGCGTGCGCCGAGGCGATCGCGCGGTCGGCCGAGACCACCACCCAGGCTGCCACGATGGCGAGCACGATGTGGAGCGCCGGAGCCGCGGTGGCGCCGGCACCGGCATGCACACCGGCCGCCAGCAGTCCGATGTGAGCCGCGCCCTGCAGCACGAGCATCGCGGCGACCACGGCAGCGAACGGAGCGCGGTCGTACCCGGGCGCGTCGCCGCCACCGCCTTCCATCGCGAGCGCAGCGCTGCGCCGCGCGGCCAGAATGCGCGAGCCGGCGAACGACAGTCCGACTGCGGCGACCAGCGCACCGACGGCGGCCGCAGCCAGTGAGCGACCGTCCGTCACACCCGCCGGGCCGGCATGCGCCACCACCGCCGCAACGGCAGCGAGGCCTGCACCAGTCACCCAGCGTGGATCACGCATGGCAGGAGTATGCCACTGCATCCGGCTCATATCGGCAGCGGGTGGCGTTCGCAGGAGGTTCTAGACGGGCAGCTTGCGCGAGTCGAGGTGCACCAGCACCTTGCGCTTGACTCGCTGAAGCGCGTTGTCGACCGTCTTGGGGTCGCAGTCGAGCCGCTCGCCGATGCGCTCGTAGCTATGGCCCTCGAGGTAGAGGGTCAGCACCTGTGCCTCGAGCCGCGAGAGCGCTGTGCCGAGACAATCCAGCAGGCTCTGCAGCTCCTCGGTGGAGATCACGCACGAGGCCGGATCGTCGACCGTGGGGCCGGGCAGCGCGTCGCCCAGCGTGCAGTCGGTGTCGCCCTCCTGGCCGGCGGGCGTGTGGCTGAACGACACGTACGTGTTCAGGGGCGCGTGCTTGAAACGGGTCGCGGTCTTGATCGCAGTGATGATCTGGCGGGTGATGCACAGCTCCGCGAATGACCGAAACGACGTTTCCTTGTCGGCGCGGAAGTCTCGAACGGCCTTATACAGGCCGACCAGGCCCTCCTGGATGAGATCGTTGGAATCGCCGCCGGCGAGAAAGTACGAGCTCGCCTTGAGCCGCACGAAACCTTGATACCGACGGAGAATCGTGTCCATCGCCCACTCGTCTCCGTTCCGTGCCGATGCGATCAAGGCCAGTTCGCTTGGCTCCCGCACCGTTCGTTGCATCTGACGGGCTGCCTGTGGGGCTGGGGACACCGATCGACCTCCGGGACTGACAATAGGGGGAAAAGAACGCTCAAGCACCTTGAGGCTGACCTTCAAGTTTAACTTGAGGGAACGAACTATACCCAGGCGGGCGGTCATGTCAAGAAACGGAGCCGCCAGAAGCTACTACTGGCCGCGCCGAATCCGCTCCAAAGCCTCTCTGGTAGCGGGATCCATAGCGTCTGACAGCTGGTAGCGCTGGCGCGATTGGGCATCCCCACGAGGTGGTTCGGGGGCGGCAGCGAGCCGATCGAGGAACTCTCGAGCGCTCATTGCGTGCACTCCACCCCGCTGGGAGACGTGGCGCACCACCGTGTCGTTCGACACCACGGTGACCTCGGAATCGGCGGCGTGACGGTAGGCCAACCGCTCGATCACGGAGTCTGCGGTCTCTCCCCGGGAGTGGCTAATCACGGTCGCGCCCACCGTGCGGTCGTTGCCCTCGCCGTCCAACACCACCACTGCGCGAACTCCCAGCCGAGCCGCCCAGTCGGTGACGTCGGCGGCCAATCGTTCGCGCAGCAGCGCATACTCACCGCCGCCGCCCCGGGCATGGGTGACGTTGTCTCCGTCGATAATCCAGATCGGTTCAGCCATCGCGCTGGCGCGCCGCCTCGAACATCAGCACCGCGGCCGCGGTGGACACGTTCAGCGAATCGATACGGCCGCGCATCGGGATCGACACGGTGGTGTCACAGGCCTTGCGCACCCGCGGGCTCAACCCGGCTCCCTCGGCCCCCAGCACGAACACCGTCCCGCCGCTGCGGTAGTCGGCCTGGTCGTGCCGGGTGTCGCCGTCGGCGGCAGCGCCGTAGCTCCACAGGCCCGGCCGCCGGCTGCGGATCAGCGCATCGGCGAGATTCTCGACCTGGGCGATCGGCAGGTGCTCGACCGCCCCCGCCGATGCCCGGCAGGCCGCCGCCGTGACAGCGGCCGAACGGCGCCGGGTGATCACCATGCCGTGGGCTCCCGCGCACTCCGCCACCCGGGCGACGGCGCCCAAGTTGTGCGGGATCGGTGACCTCGTCCAGCGCCACCAGGAAGGCATTCTCGCGGTCGAACAGCGAGGCCGCGTCGACGTACGGGTAGGGCGCCACCTCGGCCACCACGCCCTGGTGATCGGGCGTATCGACCAGCGCGTCCAGCCTGGCCACATCCTCCACCCTGGCCGAGTCGGGCAGCCACTCGAGCGTCTCCCCGGCCCGGCGCGAGCACCACACCACACCCACCTCGCGGCGGCCACGAAGCGCCTCCCGAACGGCCTGGCGGCCGTGGATCAGCTCAGTCACGGTGATACAGCTCGTAGCCGGAAGCGCCGTCTCGAACATCCCACCCGGCGGCGCCGATCTGGTCACGCAGGCGATCGGACTCTGCGTAATCGCCGGCCGTGCGGGCCGCTTGCCGGGCCTCGGCCAGCGCCACGACCTCCGCGGGTGCCTCCGGTTCGCGGGCGAGACCGCCCAGCCCAAGCACCTCCAGCACCTCGACGATCGAGTCGCGGGCGCTGGGCGGAGCCTCGAACAGCAGTGCCAGCGCACGGGGGGTGTTGAAATCGTCGTCCAGCACCTCGCGCACCCGGCGAATCAGATCGGGGTCGCTGCCGCTGCCCGAGCGGAGCTTCTCGCGGAGCGTCGCGCACGCGGCGCCGGCCTGGGCGAGCGCGTCCTCGGTGTAGTCGATCGGGCCGGAATAGTGCCCGCGCAACAGGAACATGATGAACGTCTCCACCGGCATCCGGTCAAGCGCGTCATGCAACCGCTCGATGTTTCCCCGCGACTTCGACATCTTCTCGCCCGAGAGCTGCAGCATGCCGTTGTGCGCCCACACCTGGGCGAAGGGACGACCGGCCGCGCACGACTGGGCCAGCTCGTTCTCGTGGTGGGGGAAGATCAGGTCGCGCCCGCCTCCGTGTACCGCGAACTCCCGGCCCAGGAACTTCTCGGCCATCGCCGAGCACTCGATGTGCCATCCGGGCCGGCCGCTGCCCCAGGGCGATTCCCAGGCCACGTCCTCGTCCAGCTTCTGTGCCTTCCACAGCGCGAAGTCGAGCGGATCACGCTTGTGCTCGCCGGGCTCGATCCGGCCGCTCGACTCCAGCTCGTCGGGCCGCTGACCGGACAGCGCGCCGTACGGCTCGAACGACCGCACCGCGAAGTACACGTCTCCCCCGGCCTCATACGCCTGGCCGCGCTCGATCAGCTCCTCGATCAGGGCGATGATCTCGGCGATCGTCTCGGTGGCCCGGGGCTCCTCGTCGGGGCGTCCGATGCCGAGCCGGTCGGTGTCGGCGAAGAACCACCCGGTCATCTCCTGGGCAAGCTGCGCCGAGCTGATCCCGCGCTCGCGCGCGGCAATGATGATCTTGTCGTCGACGTCGGTGATGTTCTCCACCAGCAGCGCCGGCTGCCCGACCCAGTCGAGATAGCGGCGCATCAGCTGGAAGACGACGTATTGGCGGGCGTTGCCCACATGGATCCGGCCGTACACCGTGGCGCCGCAGGTGTAGATCCCGATCACGCCGTCGCTTCCCGCCACGACCTGCTTGAGCTCGCCGGTGAGGGAGTCGCGCAGCCTCATGTCCTCCCGCCGCCACGACGCCGTTGGCACGGCGAAGCACCTCGTCGCGACCGAGTGCGACCAGCACCGACCACAACTCCGGCCCGCGCGGTGCGGCCGGTGAGCGAAAGCCGCGCCTGTCGCAGAGGGATCTCGCGGCGGCGAAGCTCATCCACCAGCGCCCGGGCCTGAGCCTCGTCGAGGTGCTCGGGATACTCGGCCGCGCGACCTCGGCGAGCGCCGGCAGCGGCAGAGGTTCGGGCGGCTCCAGCACGCTGGCGACCAGGTCGCCGACCTCGGCCAGGGTGTGGGCACCGTGCAGTGCCGGGGCCATCCCCACCACCGTCTCGCGGGGAGTGCCCGCCGGGCACCAGGGCAGCGCCAGATCCGCCAGCCGGTCGGGCGAGAGGGCGGAGATGTAGGCCGCCGACAGCGAGCGCAGCTTGGCCGGGTCGAGGCGTACCTCACCGCGGGCGATCCGCTCAGGCCGAAACCGCTGTACCAGCTCGTCCAACGTCAGCAGTTCGCCCGGACCCGAGGTGGCCACCAGCCCCAGCTGGTTGACGACGGCGGCAGGCGGGTAGCCGTCGGAGCGCAGCTCGCCGATCGAGGATGCCCCCTCGCGCTTGGACAGCTTGCCGTGCTCGCCCAGCACGACCGCATGGTGAATGAACTCCGGCGGCTCGACTCCCAGCGCCCGGGCGGCGGCCACGTGCAGCGGCATGTTCGGCAGGTGATCGTTGCCGCGGATCACGTGGGTGATGCCGAAGTCGGCGTCGTCGACCACGCTCGCCCAGTGATAGGTGGCGCGGCCGTCGGAGCGCAGGATCACAAACGGCGGCACACCCTCGCCGCGCAGCTCGATGGCGCCGTCGCGGATGCCGGTGCCGGTGGCCTGAGTGGCGGCTTCGCGGTAGCGATCGAAGCGCTCGCTCTGGCGCACCGGGCCCTCGTCCCAGCCGAGACCGAGCCAACGCAGATCGTCCAGGATTCCCGCCTCGAGGTCGGGGCGTGACCGGTCGCTGTCGGTGTCGTCGATACGAAGCAGCACGCTGCCGCCCTGCGATCGCGCAAACAGCACGTTGATCAGGGCTGTGAGCGCGCTTCCCAGGTGAAGCGAGCCGGTGGGGCTGGGCGCGAAGCGGACGCGGACAGACATGCGCCTAGGGTATATGGCTGTCTGCCTACGGGGCGCTGCCGTCCGGCCGGCGCGAGAGTCCGGCCAGGTGCTGCACGACGCGGGCGCAGACCGCCTTGACCTCGGAGCGGTCGTCGGTGTACTGGTTGGGCTTGAAGCAGATCGCGGTGTACCCCTGCTCGACCTGCGGGCGCGCGCCGGCCAGGGCGACGTCCAGATCGGCAACCGACGAGCCGTCGGGGAACGTTGCCTGGATGCCGCCGATCAGCTCCAGCTCGGCTGTGTCTCGTCCCGCCGCGGCCATGGCACTGCGAAGCGTCGCCAGCTCGTCAGCGGTTGGCGACCCGAAGGGATGAAACCCGCTGCCGTAACGCACCAGCCGGCGCAGCACCGGGGGGCGCAGCTGCATTCCACCGAACCACATTCGCGGGCCTTCGGGGCGCCACGGCTTCGGCTCGAGGTAGGTGTCCTCGAAGTTGAAGAACTGTCCGGCGAAGCTCGCGGGGGTATCCGTCCAGGCAATCCGCATCGCCTCGAGCTGTTCGTCGAGGATCGCGCCGCGGCGGCGAAACGGCACTCCCAAGGCCCGGTACTCGTCCTCATGCCAGCTGACGGTCGGCTGGACGATCAGGCGGCCCTTGGTGAGCAGGTCGAGCGTCGCCAGCTGGTTGGCGAGCAGCAGCGGATGCCGCAGCGGAGCGATGATGGCGGCCAGTGCGATCCGGATCCGGTCGGTGCGCGAGCCGATCGCCGCCGCCAGCAGCATCGAGTCTGGCCACGGCGTGGCCGGATCCTGGTTGCCCGGTGCGGCGTACGCGCGCGGGTTCCCCATCACGCCGCTCGAGCCTGACGACGGTCCCATCACGACGTGCTCGGACAGCATCACCGTGTCGACCCCCGCCTGCTCTGCTTCGACCGCCACCTCTACCAGGTCGTCGAGATCCCGCGGATCCACGATCGTCCAGTTCTCGCTCAGCACGAGCACCGCGCCGGGGGGGCGGTCGGGCGCGGGTGTGTCAGGTGATAGGTCAGTCATCGCGGGTCCTTCGGTTGGGGGATCGTATTCTTCCCCTGTGAACGCCGGTACCGAGTCGGCTCTCCAGTCCGCGCTTTTGGCGTGGTACGGCCACAATGCGGCGGATCTGCCGTGGCGGAAGACCCACGACCCTTACGCGATTTTGGTGAGCGAAGTGATGCTGCAGCAAACCCAGGTCGCCCGCGTCCTCCCGCGCTACCGCGAGTGGCTGGAGCGCTGGCCGACCTACCAAGCGCTGGCGCAAGCCTCGTCCGCGGACGTGATCGTCGCCTGGTCGGGGCTCGGGTACAACCGCCGTGCGGTGTCGCTGCACCGCTGCGCCCAGGCGGTGGTCGAGCGGGGCGGCTTTCCCCGAGAGCCGGCGGAGCTGCAGAGGCTGCCCGGGATCGGCCCCTACACCGCCGCCGCCGTGGCGTGTTTTGCCTTCGGCGCCGATATCGCGGCGCCGGACACCAACGCCAATCGGGTATTGGAGCGCGCGTTCGGGACAGCGGATGTACCCGTGCCGAAGGGTCGGGCATACGAGTGGAATCAGGCCCTGTTCGACCTCGGTCGCGAGATCTGCATCGCCCGCACGCCGCGCTGCGAACGCTGCCCGCTGCAAAGCGACTGCCCTTCCCGCGGCCGCACGTACGCGCCGCTGCGAAAGCAATCACGCTTCGAGGGATCGTTTCGCCAGCGGCGCAGCACACTTCTGCGCGAGATCGCCGCGGCCGGCGAGCTACCGCTCGACCTGGTGGACGCCGAGGTGCTTGTCTCGCTCCAAGCCGACGGCCTGGTCGAGATCGGTGCCGACACCGCCCGCCTGCCTGGGTGAATAATTGGTGCCTGGCACCAATTATTCACCTATCCGGGCGGAAGGGGTGGAGCCAGGCGGGGCGGGGGCCGGAGGCGAGTTCGGCCACGGCGGTTGCGGTGGCGGCTGCCAAGGTGATGCCGAGCATGCCGTGGCCGGCGGCCACGATCACGCCCGGAGCACGCGGGTGTTCGCCCAGGTACGGAAGGCTGTCGGGAGTCGCCGGCCGCAAGCCCGCGAGACCCTCGTCGTCCGGCGGGAGATCGGTCGGGAAGTCGCGGACGTAGCGAGCCGTGTCGGTGAGTAGCTGCAGCGCCCGCCGCCGGTTGGGCCGGGCCGAGGTCGCCCCGATCTCGAAAAAGCCACCCACGCGGGTGTGGTCGGCCATCGCGCTCAGCCCGATTTTGGCCTCGCACAGGTACAGCGCCCGGCCGACCTCCGGGCCGGTGGCCACATCGACTGCGTAGCCCTTCGCGCCGATCAGCGGGAGCCGGATCCCGAGGGGCCGCACCAGCGCCGGCGTGCCCAGCCCGGTTGCCAGCACCACCTTCTCCGCGTCGAGCTGCAGCCCGTCGGCGTCCACTCGCCAGCCCCCGCCAACCGGGCTGAGCGACCGTACCGGGCGGCCCTCGAGCACTGTCACCCCGCGCGGCTCGATCGCCGCGCGCAGGCCGTTCATGAACGAGCACCGGATCGACATGGCGATCGCTGTCCGACAGGATCGCGGCGGTGACGTGGTCGCTCACCGCGGGTTCGAGCTCACGCGCCTCATCGCCACTCAACCGCCGCGGAGTACCTTCGAAGCCGAGCCTGCCCAACTCCGCGAACGTCAGGTCGAACCAGTGCAGGCCATCCTTCGAGAACGCCACCGCCATCAGCCCCTGGGAGTGCATCTCGAACTCCACTCCGTCGGCTCGCATCGCGTCCAAGTCGGCGAGGGTGCGGGAACTGAGCCGCAGCAGCGCCTCCACCCCAGAGTTGAACGTGGTGATGCGGCTATTGAGGGTGAACCGCGATAGCCAGCGCAGCCAATCGAGCTGGACGCGAGGGCGGATCACCAGCGCGCCCCGAGGATCGAACGCCGACCGCAGCCCAGCGGTAACCATCCCGGGCGCGGCCAGCGGCGTGCTCAGGCTGGGAGTGACCCAGCCGACATTCACCCGCGAGACGCCGGCTCCCACAGTGCGAGCCTCGACCAGGGTCACGGAGTGACCGTCGCGCGCCAGCGCCCAGGCACTCGAGAGGCCGATTGCTCCCGCTCCCACGACCACGATCTCCGCCATCAGAAGGTCGCCGTCAGCCCGCCGTCGACGGTCAGCACGCTGCCGCTGACGTAGCCCGCCGATTCGCTGGCCAGCCAGGTCACATGGGCGGCGATCTCCTCGGGCTCCGCCCCACGGCCGGCCGGGAGCCGAGCGGGACGCAGGTAGTCGTTGCGAAACCAGTCGGATTCCAGATCGGCCAGTCGGGTGCGCACGAATCCGGGTGCGACCGCGTTGACGGCGACCCCCTTGGGCGCGAGCTCGACGCCGAAGCTGCGGGTCGCGTTCTCGAGCCCCGCCTTGGCGACGTCGTAAGCGACAGTCCCCACCGCACCCAGCCGGGCGTGCACGGATGTGACGTTCACGATCCTCCCGTACCCGCGCTCGACCATGCCGCGGGCGACGATCTGCATCAGAAACACGGGAGCGTCGAGATTGACCGCCAGCACCCGCCGCCACTCGTCCCGCTCGAACTCGAGCACCCCTGCGCCGGCAGGGATCCCGGCGCAGTTCACCAGCACGTCCAGCGGCCCCAGCTCGGACTCGATCTGCTCCACCGCCGCCTGGAGGCCGCCGGCGTCAGCGAGATCGTGGGTCACCCAGCTTCGCGCAGCGCTCTCGACAGGCTGAGCCTCGACATCGATCACACCGACCGCGGCGCCCTCGGCCGTGAGCCGATCGACCACCGCCCGGCCGATCCCCATCGCCCCTCCGGTCACCAGCGCGCGGCGTCCATTCACCAACGACATCAATGCTCCCTCTCAGGTGTGTCGCGACGCGTCCGACCCGCCCAACCCGGAATCGACTCGACCAGCGACTGAGTGTACGGGTGACCGGGCGCCTCCAGCAACTGGTAGGTCGAGCCTCGCTCCACCACCTGGCCTTCCTTCATCACCAGCGCCTCCTCGGTCATGTACCGGATCACCGCGAGGTCGTGGGAGATCAGCACCAGCGCCAGCTCGCGCTGGCGGCGCAGCTCCAGCAGCAGGTTCAGGATCTGTGCCTGGACCGATACATCCAGCGACGAGGTCGGCTCATCGGCGATCAGCACGCTGGGCGAGCAGGCCAGCGCCCGCGCGATGCCGACCCGCTGGCACTGGCCGCCGCTTAGCTCCCGCGGCCGGCGGCGCATCGCATCCTTGGGCAACCCGACTTGGGTCAAGAGTTCTCCCGCTCGGTCGCGCGCCTCGCGCCGGCCGAGGCCCTCCCAGTGCTCGAGCACCTCGGCGACTGCGTCCAGACCCGACATCCCGCCGTTCAGCGAGCCATACGGATCCTGGAAGATCATCTGAACATTTCGGCGCTGCGCGTCGGTGCGGCGGACATCCTTCCACGCGCGTCCATCCACCAGCACCGAGCCCGAGCTGGGATGAAGCAGCCCAACCAGCACCCGCCCGAAGGTGGTCTTGCCCGAACCACTCTCGCCGACGATCCCCACCGATGTCCCGGCATGCACGTCCATGGTGGCGTTCTCGAGTGCCGGCGTGGCTGCGCCGGGGTAGCGCACCCCGGCTTCAGACGCGGTCAAGATCGGCTGACTCACGCGCCACCTCCTTCCAGCGAATGCACGCGCACGCCTGCTCAATGGCGACAGTCTCGAGCGGCGGCGGTGCCTCTTCGCACGCCGGCCGGCAGAACGTGCAGCGCGGCGCGAACCGGCACCCCACCGGAAACTCGCCCACCGCCGGCGGGAGTTCCGGGGATCCCGACCAGCGGCTGGCCGGACAAGACGCTGGCGGGACGGGCAGACAGGAGCGCCTTCGTGTACGGGTGGGTGGGATTTCCGATCACCGCTTCGGTGGGTCCGGTCTCGACGGTCACGCCGGCGTACACGATCGCCGTGTGGTCACTGGTCTCCTCCACCACCGCCAGATCGTGGGTGACGAGCACCAGGCTCATCCCGGTTTCACGCCGAAGCCCCGTCAGCAACTCCAGGATCCCCCGCTGGACGGTGACGTCCAACGCAGTGGTGGCCTCGTCGGCGACCAGCAGCCGCGGCCGACCCGCGATCGCAAGCGCAATCATGATGCGCTGCCGCATCCCGCCCGAGAGCTGGTGTGGGTATGAGCGAAACACCCGCTCGGGATCTGACAGCTGCACGCTTTCGATCAGCTCCAACGCGCGTGACCTCGCCCCCGCCCTGCCGTCGAGATGGCGCACGGTCTCGACCAGCTGGTCGCCGGCACGCATCAGCGGATCGAGCGATGACAGCGAGCTCTGCGGAATCAGCGCCACCTCACGGCCACGCAGCTTGGCCCAGTCGGCCTCGCGGGCGGCGCCCAGATCGACATCGCCAAACCGGGCCGAGCCGCGGGTCACGGACCCGCCGATGCGACCCAACGTGCCGGTCAGCGCCCGGCAGGCAACCGTCTTGCCCGACCCGGTCTCACCCGCGATCCCGATGCAGCCGCCCTCGGGGAGCTGAAAGCTGATATCGCTCACGACCTCTTGCCCCCGAATGGCAATCGCCAGGTGTTCAACCGACAGTGCCCCGGCCATTCAGGACTCCCTGCCGCCGACCAGCGCGTCGGCGATCAGGCTCGCTGCCAGGCCGGTCAGCGCCAGCGCGATGCCGGGGAAGACGATGATCCACCAGGCCGTCTGAATCACCGTGCGGCCCTCGTACATGATCGCGCCCCACTCGGGTGTGGGCGGCTGCACTCCGGCGCCCAGGAACGGTAGCGAGGCGGTCACGATGATGATCAAGATGGCGTCGCTGACCGCGTACGTGGCAGTGGTCTTGAACACCGTGGGCAGCAGGTGGCGGCGCACGATCCGCGAGTGCGAGAACCCCAGCAGCCTGGCGGCGTCGATGAACTCCCGGTTTCGCAGCGCCAGCGTCTGTGCGCGCGCCAGGCGCGCATACAGCGCCCAGCTGGTGAGAAAGATGGCCACGAACAGCGATGGCAGGCCGGCCGGGAGCGGCCCCACCGTGCGATCCACCCCGAACACCACCACCAGCGCCAGCACCAAGATCACGAACGGGAAGGCGACGATGGCGTCGATGATGCGCATGGTGATGATGTCGGGCCAGCGCCGCGCCGATCCGGCCACGACGGTGCCGATCAGCGTGCCCAGCACCAGCGGCACCGCAACCCCCACCAGCGCGACGAACAGATCGATGCGGCCGGCGGCAAAGACCCGCACGAACAGATCGCGGCCGAACGAGTCGGTACCGAACAGGTGAGCGGTCGACGGGGGCTGGTCGGGAGTGGCCACCAGCGCGTCGGGGGAGTACCTGCTGATCACAGGGACGATCGCACACAGCACCACGATCACCGCCAAAAGCACCACTCCAGCGATCAGGCTGCGGCGGCGATGGGCACCGACCACGCCTCCGCGCAGGAGGCGCCAGCGGCCGAGTGAAGCGTCAGCGAGAGTTGAGGATGCGGGGGTCGACAAGGGCGTAGATCGCGTCGGTTGCGAAGTTGATGAACACCACGAAGATGGCGGTCAGAAGTGCGACTCCCTGAACCACCGGGTAGTCGCGGGTGGCGACGGCGTTGACCAGGTCGGTGCCCACACCGGGCAGCGCGAACACCGCCTCGATCACCACCGCGCCGCCGATCAGTGCGCCCATGTTGAATCCCAGCAGCGTGATCACCGGCAACACGCTGTTGGGCAGCACATGCCGAAGCGTGACGGTGCGGCTGGGAAGACCCCGAGCGGTGGCCGCCTCGATGAAGTGCTCGCGCACGGTCTCGTGGGCGGTCTGGCGCACCGCCCGAGCGGTAATCGGGATCAGGTAGGCGGCCAGCGCCAGGCTGGGAAGCCAGACGTATCTGGCGTTGTCGGGCCAGCCTCCGCCCCAGCCGCCGGCCGGGGCGAGCCCCGCATCCAGCGACACGAACAGCAGCAATAGCAATCCGACGAAGAACGGCGGCATCGACAGGAGCAGCACCGAGGAGGAGCGCACCACCGTGTCGACCGGGCGGTACCGGCTGAGGGCCGCCCACAATCCCAGCGGGATACCCAGCAAGATCGCAAACAGCACGCTGCAGGCCACCACAGACAGCGTGACCGCGAAGTCCGGCAGGATGATGTCTGCCACCGGACGCCCGCCGAGCACCAACGAGTTACCGAGATCGCCGTGGGCAAGCTGATTCACAAAGCTTCCGAACTGACGCACCAGCGGTTGGTCGATCCCCATCTCATGCCGCAGCGCGGCCAGCGTCTGGGGCGTGGCTCTGGTGCCGAGGATCGTCCGCGCAGGATCTCCCGGCACCAGGTGCACGAGCAGAAATGTGATCACCACGACCGCGGCGATCACGCCCAGCAGCTGGACGGCGCGACCGGCAAGCCGCGCCGTCCAGACTGCGAAGCGCCGGTCAGCTTCCGGCCGGCTGGACATCGTAGAAGCTCGACGCCCCGAGATAGACCCAGTCTTGGGCCAGCCCGGTTCCGTTGATCTGCGACAGACCCACCAGCGGGACATACGGCATGTCCTTGGCGAAGATCTGACTGACCTGCGACAGGGCGTCGGTTCGAGCGGCGCCCGCTGAGGCAATCGCGCGGTTGGCCGCCGCATCCATCTGAGGCGAGTCGTAGCCCGAGAACAGGGCATTGATACCGCCGTCTGAGATCAGGCCGTAGGTGAGCATCCCGTCCGGAATGTCCACGTAGTCGTACAGCGAGTTGACCTCGAGCTCGAAGGTACCGTTGCCTTCGGCCTCACCCGCAACCGACGGGTCGACCTGCTGGATCGAGGCGTTGATCCCGATCGCCTTGAGGTTCTGCTGCACCACGACACCGGCGCGATCGGCGTAGTCCAAGCCGTTACGCAACATCAGCTTGAGGTTACACCCGTTCGCGCAGGGGGTCCCGGCCAGCAGGCTCTTGGCCTTGTCGATGTTCTGCTGAGCCGGGAATGACGACTGGTAGCAGCACTGGAACGTCTGCGGGAAGAACGCGTCCGAGATCGAGCTCTTGCCGGAGAACGCGATCTGGTTGATCTGATCGCGGTCCATGGCCAGACTGATCGCCTGGCGCACGTTGGTGTTGTTGAGCGGTGCGTTTCGATTGTTGACGTACAGGTACACGGCGCCGTACAGCGGTGTGATCGACGGGCGCAGGTTTCCGGTCAGCTGCGGGATCACCGATGACGACAGCGAATCGGCGATGTTGAGCTCGCCGCCCTTGAGCTGTACCAGCCGGGTATTGGGATCGATCACCGTGACCAGCTTGATCGTGTTCACGGCCGGCTTGGGGCCCCAGAAGTTCGGGTTCTTGACCAGCGTGATGTCCGACCCGTCCCACGACTGGATCTTGTACGGCCCGGCCGAGATCGGATTCTTCAGGAACGTCTTGGTGTCCGCCATACCGCTCGCCGGGAACACCAGGAATGCGGGTTCTCCGAGCACGGTGGGAAGCGACGGATAGGTGGACTTGAGGTTGAAGACGACGGTGTTGGCGTCCGGCGCGGTGCACCGACTTGACCGGCGCCAGCAGACCGGCGTTGACGTTGGCGGCGTCGGCAAGCTCGCGCTTGAAGGTGGCCACAACGTCGGCGGAGGTCAGTGGCGAGCCGTCCGAGAACTTCAGTCCCGGCCGTAGCCGGAAGGTCACTGACAACTGGTCGGAGGCAACCTCCCAGGACGACGCGAGGCCGGGCTGGAGGGCGCCGGGCTTGCCCGGGATGGTGGTGAGCGTGCCGCTCAGCAGGTGCAGCGCGTCGAGGTTCGACGGCTCCAGCGCCAGGTCAGGGATCGAGGTTCGAGACCTTGAGCGGCAGGCCGATCGTGACCGTGGCCGGCGCGGGGTTGCCGGTGGCCGGTGCCGTGGCCGAGCTGGCGCTACTGCTACTGCCACCCCCGCAGGCGGTCACACCGACCACCGCGAGCAGCGCCACCACGGCACCGACAGCGCGGGTCAATCTTCGAGACGTCTTCACTGGAGTTCCCTTTCGTCGTGGGATGAAGGACTGAGAACGAGACGCGCGACACCGTCGATTACACGGGCCGAGGCATCGGGAAGGAACGGCGAGGCATCGACCTCGTAGCCACCCTCCGCGAACTGCTCATAGGCCGGCAGGTACCCGACCGAGTCGCACACATTGGTCGCGGTGATCACGTGCACCGGCTGGGCGGCGGCCTGGAACGCGTGGTCATAGGCGCCGGAGAGCTCTCCGGGCCAGCCGACCAGCGCCAGCTCGTCGCCCAGCCGGATCACCACCGGGCGGGCCCGGCCGGTGTCACCGTCGGGGAATCGCTCGGCCAGATCCTGCTCGATCAGCGCCCGCTGAAGATCCACAGACGCCGACTGATCACCTGCGCTGACGCGCTCACGAGCCTGCTCGGCGCGGTGCCGGGCGACGGCGGCGATCGAGCGGCCGCAAGGGCAGATCGAGCTCGCTCACCCGCACCGAGACGTCGACGTCCGGTCGCTGCGGCAGCGAGGCTCGGGTAATGCACAGGGCCGCGCCGGATTCCCTCACCTCGACCGGTTCGATCTCGAGCAGCGCCTGGCGGCTCTCGAGCAGTGCAGCCACAGCCGCGTGCCCGACCGCCCTGCCGACCGCGTCGGCGTCGGCCACCTGGTTCGAGAACCCCGCGGCCGGCGCGCGGTCTGCGCCGCAGCCCTGCAGGAACAGTGCCGGCCCGCCGGTCTCACGCTCGACCACCTCACGCAGCTCGGCGATGTAGTCGGGAGAGACCAAGAAGTTGCCCCACGCCAGCACGGTGGGATGGCAGCCAAACGCCACCACGGTGGCGAAGCTCGAACCGTCCTCGGCGAGCAGATCGACCACGTCCAGCGTCTCATCCGAGGGCACATCGGAGACTCCCACCAGCCGGCGGCCGAATGCCTGTTGCCGGCGCGAGCGCGCAATCGCACAGGGGACGCGGGTCGCGATTGCCCGCACCGGTCGGCACGCGCTCGCCGCCGCGACCGCGATCCCGGGGATCTCGGCCATCAGCTCGGCCCGCCGCTCGCGGGCGCTGCCGTCGGGATCCCACGGCGCCAGGTAGGTCTCGTCCAGCGACAGCCCGCTGTGGGTGTGAGACGCCGCCAGGAACACCGCCGCGGGATCGACTCCCACGGCCGCGCCAACCTCCTCCGCCACCGAGGCTCCCAGGTCGGTGGGCCAGCTGACCGTGTCGATTGCGATTACCACCGCCGCGGGGCCGGTATCCAGTTGGCCGAGTACCAGCGCCGTTACGGTCAGCGGCTTGTGCACACCGGTCGACGTCTGGGTCGCGCGTGCGCCCCACGGTCCGATCGGCATCCCGGCGGTGACCCGGTGCGGCGCGCGCGCGACTCCCGCCAGCAGGCTGCCGGTGACGGTTCGCCGCGTCATGACCGGCCTGCCGAGTAGTCGTGCAGCACGCGTCCCTCCGTGAGTGTGAAGTCGGTCCGCCACAGGAACCCGTCCAGCGGTTCTCGCACCGGCAGCCGGAACACCGGGGCCTGCGCATTGGGGCGCAGCTCGACGGTGCAGGGGCCGGTGTGACACTCGGAGACCTGCACGTCCTGCAGCCTGCGGGCGGTCAGCTGACGGATGGCGAGCGATCCCTCGATCGACGGGATCAGCTTGAGGTTGATGTTCTCGCTGAAGTCGTAGTGCGCGAGCATGTCCTTGTGCGGACACGCCCGCTGCTTGTACGGCAGGGTGGCGGTGAGCACCTCGATGCCGTTGCGGGCGACCCGGCCGACAACCAGGTCGCCATGCGTCTCGAGGCTCACCTGGGCGAGCTTCTTGGGCTGGCCGTGCACCTCGCGGCCGTGGGCCACCCCCTCGGGCGAGTCGAGGTACTGGGCGGTGGTGTAGCCACCGATCGTGTCGGCTCCCAGCCGCACACCCACCATCACGTTGCACTCGTTCACCTGCCCCATGAAGTCGACGTCGGGCATGCGATAGATGTGGGCTACGACCACGTCGCTGATCACCTCGAGGGGCGCCGGCACCAGCTGCTCAATGGCCTCGCGGTCGCTGCGGTAGCAGACGGTCAGCACCGTGACGTCACGAAAGCCGACCGGGAAGGGAGGCACCGCAGGCGCGTCCCACGGCGTCGACCAGGCCCGCTCCGGGATGTCGGCTCGCTCGACTTGACTGGGCCGCCGCGCCCCTCTCCACAACTCGCTCATGGCCGCCCCGATCGGAGAGCGTCGACGTATCGTGGATTGACGATCGCCTGAGGCCGGCGACCGGCCAGGAAATCCACCGTCTGGTGGGCGGCGCGCACCGTCAGGTCGGCCAGCGACTCGGGGGAGTACCAGGCTGCGTGCGGGGTCAGGATCACGTTGGGTGCATCCCGCAAGGGGCTCGACTCCGACAGCGGCTCGTGCTCGAACACGTCCAGGCCGGCGCCGCCGACGTGCCCCGAGAGGAGTGCACGGGCGAGTGCCTGCTCGTCGATCAGCCCGCCCCGGCAGGTGTTGACGATCAGGCTCCCCGGGGGGATCAGGGCCAGCTCCCGCTCGCCGATCAGGCCGCGTGTCTCCGGCGTCAACGGAACGTGCAGGGTGAGCACATCGGCAGCCAGAAGCGCTTGCTCCAAGGGTGCGGTCGCATACCCGAGATCGCCGATGTCGCCCAGCGGGACGTACGGGTCACTGACGATCACGCGGAAACCCACCGAATCCAGGATCCGAGCCACCCGGCGGCCGATCCGACCGAATCCGAGTACCACCGCTGTCATGGCCGACGGCCGGCGTGCCAGCGGTGCATGCTCGATCGGCTCCCACTGGTTTCGGCGGATGCCCGCGTCGAGTGTGGGCAGGCCCCGAGTGCCGGCCAGCACCAGCGCGGCTGTGTGCGCCGCCACCTCCTCGACGCAATAGTCCGGTGTGTTGGCAACCGCGATGCCGTGACTGGTGGCGGCGTCCAGGTCGATCATGTCGAGACCGATTCCGATGCGGCTAATGAACTCGCAGGTATCGAGCGAGTCGATCACCGCTGCAGTGATCGGCGCCCACTGCACGATCAGCGCCCGCGCGCCGGTGGCGACGTCGAGCACGTCCTGCGCGGTCGCGCATGATGCCCGGACGACCCGGTATCCGGCGTCGGAAAGCACATTCTCGGTCGCATTTCCGGGAAGATCCGAGTCGGTGATGACAATCAGGTCACTCCCCATCGGATTCATCCTCGTCGGAGACCAACGAATGATCGACGCGCGCGGCGGCGATCTGGATGTGCTCGGCCATCTTGGCCTTGGCCCGTTCCGGGTTACCACTGAAGATGGCGTCGATCAGCTCAACGTGCGAGGCGGTGTGCGCCACCAGCTGGCCCTGCTCCAGCAGATACGTGGCCCGGCGCAGGAAGGCGGCGATCCGCCCACGCAGGCCCTCGACCAGCTGAATCAGCGTCTGGTGATCGGTGGCCGTCCACAGCCGCTCGTGGAACTCCCGGTCGAGATCCGCCACCCGGTCTCGGTCGCCCTTGACCGCAGCGGCGGCCATGGCTGCCGCCACCGCCCGGAGCTCGTCCTCGGTGCCGGGCGGTGCATGCGTCTGGGCGCGCACCGCCACCAGCTGCTCGAGCACCACCCGCACGCTGGAGATCTCCTCCAGCTCGCGCCTGCCCAGCGAGGCGACCCGGGCTCCCCGCCCGGCGGCGCGCTCGACCAGGCCGTCGTCACTGAGCCGTGCCAGCGCCTCGCGCACCGGGATATGGCTGATGTGGAACTGGGCTGCGATCCGGCGCTCGACCAGGCGGGTACCGGGCTGCAGCGATCCGTCCTGGATGGCCGTTCGCAGCTGCGTGTAGGCATCGTCCGCGACGCTTTGACGAGACAGCGGGCGGAGCGGCTCTGTCACAGCGCGGGCCGCATCACGGATGGGTTGCCACCAAGCATGGCGCTAGATACTATAGCGAAATCCAGCAGCGGTCAAGGGCCGAGAACACCGGCTTCGAGAGGAGATCCATGACCCCCAACAGGGCCCGTATCGCAGTCGTCACCGGGGGTGCCTCCGGGATCGGGTGGGCGATCGCCTCGCGGCTGGCGGCGGAAGGATGGACGACGGTGGCGGCCGACATCAACCCCGGCGAGACCGCCCGCGGTAGCGACCGGCGTCGTCTACCGAAACCTCGACATCCGCGACCGCGACCAGGTCGACCAGGTGTTCACCGACATCCGCAGTAGCGAAGGTGGGCTGGATCTGCTGGTCAACAATGCCGGCATCCAGATTCACGGCCGAACCGAGACGCTCAGCTGGGAGACATGGTCGGCGGTAGTCGACGTCAACCTGCACGGGACATTCAACTGCCTCCAGGCCGCCGGCCGAATCATGCTGGCCGACGGTGCCGGCTCAATCGTGAACATCGCATCGGTGGCGGCCGCCCGCGGCGCTCCCGGCCGTGCTCCGTACGCGGCCACCAAAGCCGCGATCGTCTCACTCACCCGCACCGCCGCAGTGGAGTGGGCCGAGCCGGGGCGTGCGGGTAAACGCGGTCGGGCCGGGCTACGTCGACACCGGGGTGTTCCGGGAAGGCCTTGCCAGCGGGGAGCTGGACGAAGCCGCGGTGATGGGCGCGGATACCGATGCGGCGGGCCGCCGGCAGCCGACGAGATTGCGGCCACCGTCAGCTTTCTCGCGTCACCCCAAGCGTCCTACATCACGGGCCAGGTGCTGTACGCCGACGGCGGCTTCCTGAGTGACTACGGCATCCCCACCACCGCGCTGGATCCACCTCCGTGATCGACCCGATCGCCGCCATCGAGGTTGGAACCGCCCGACTCGACCTGCCCGCGCCGATCCGGATCGCGTCCGGCGAGATCCGCTCGCGCGAGTACGCAGCCGTCCGAATCACCACCGAACAGGGGCTTTCGGGGAAGGCGTACTGCCTGACCCGCGAGGCGCCGGTCGCGGCTTGCGTACAGCAGCTGGTCTCGCCGGCGCTGATCGGCAGCGACAGCGCCGATCCGGAGGCGGCATGGCGGCACGCGTCCCGGGCCACGATCATGCCTGGCCGGGTGGGTCTGGTGGTACGGGCGGTGGGATTGGCGGACATCGCCCTTTGGGACATCGCCGCCCAACGCCACGGCGTGCCGCTGTGGAAGCTGCTGGGGGCAGAGCACAGCCGGCTAGCGGTGATGTCGGTGGCCGCCTACCCCACCCCTGACCGAACACCCGAGTCGCTGGCCGAGGACGTGCTGCGAAACGCCGCCGCCGGCCATCGCCTGGTGAAGATCGCCCGCGACCCCGACCCCGCCCGCATGGCCCAGCTGTTGGAAGCGCTGAAAACGCCGCTTCCGGCCGGGACGGGGCTCGTGATCGACGCCGGCTACGCCTGGGCGGACGCGGCCTCCGCCATCGCCGAGGTGGCGCTGTGGGACGCACCGGAACTGGCCTGGCTCGAGGATCCGCTCGTCCCCGAGGACATCGAGGGTTACGGCGCCCTCAGCGAAGCGTTGCCGCAGCGGATCGGGGCGGGCGACGAGCTCAGCTCGATACCTGGTGTATCGCGACCTGCTGCAGGCATCGGCGCTGGACGTGCTGCGGCTCGATCTCGTCTGCATCGGGGGCGTCACCCCCGCCCGTGAGGTTCTGCAGCTGGCCGAGCACAACGGAGTCGAGGTGTCGTTCCACGTCTACCCCGAGATGAGCGCGCACGTGGCTGCAGCCTCGGGAGCCTTGATCGAGTCGTTCGAGCGCGATCTCCCCGGCGGCAACCCACTGCGACCCGGCCGACCGGCTGATCTCCGGCGGACCCGCCTTCGCTGCGGGCTCAGCGGTGATCGGTGACCGGCCCGGGCTGGGGTTCGAGCTGGACTGGGAGCTGCTTCTCGATGTCGCCCTCGCCGGTGCGATGAGCCAGATCGCTGCAGGAGTGCACCGGCTCGAGGCGCCTCTCGGCGAGCAGTACGTATGCATCTTCGTGGTGGTGGGCGAGACGTCCGCACTGGTCGTGGACACCGGTGTTGCGAACTCACCCGAGGCGACCGTCGGCATGCTGGCGCCGGATCTGGGGGTCGAGATCTCACACGTGGTCGTCTCGCATGCCGACGTCGATCATTGCGGCGGGATCACGGCCATGCGAGCGATCGCTCCGGCCGCACAGGTGCTGTGCTCCCAGGCCGATCGGCCATGGATCGACTCGGTCGACGCGCTGATCGACCACCGCTACCGGGAGTTCCGACACGAGTACGACATCGACGAGGACGAGGAGTTTTGCTCGTGGGTGCGCCAAAACGACGACGGAGGCCGCGTCGATCACGCGGTCACGCCGCCCGAGACGGTTGATCTGGGTGGACGCGCGGTCGAGCTCTTGCACACCCCGGGACACACTCGCGGACACCTGACCGTCTTCGACCCAGCGACCCGCACGGCGATCGTGGCCGACGCGGTGCTCGGAGCGGCGACCCCAGATGCCGCGGGAAACGCCGTCTACGCACCGACCTACCGATACGTGAGCGACTACCGAGCGACGGTCGCCACGCTGCGCGACCTGGCACCGCACTTCCTGCTCGGGTCGCATTTTCCGGTGGCCGAGGGAGGATCCCAGGTGAGCGCGTTCCTCGACACCACCGAGTCGTTCGTGGACGCCCTCGAGGCAGCGGCGGTAGCCGCCCTGGAGTCCTCTGCGCCGCTCACCGTGCGTGAGCTGATCGACCTGGCGGCCCCCAGCGTGAGATCCTGGCCGAGCGCCATGGACATCACACTTGCCGGGCCGGTGGTCGGCCACCTCGAAGACCTTCAAGCCCGCGGCCGGGTGCAGCGCCTCCCCGGGGTCCCCGCGACCTTCGTACGGGTGGCCGGCGATGGCTGAGGCGACTGTCCAAACCGCACTTTTGGCTGGAACCCACCACGCGGTCGTGCTAGAGAACGACCGCATCCAGGTAACGATGCTCCCCGGCCTCGGTGGGGACATCTACTCGGTGCAGGACGTCCGCACCGGAGTCGACGTGCTGTGGAAGACGCCCTGGGGGCTTCAGCCGGACGGCCCGACCAACGCCGGCGACTCGATCACGGCGTGGGTCAACCGGTATTCCGGTGGCTGGCAGGTGCTGCTTCCCTCCGGTGGCGGGCCGTCGGAGCACGGCGGCATCACCCACCCGTATCACGGCGAGGCGTGCATGCGCGGCTGGTCGTGGCGGGAGGCGCGCACCGCAGGCGGTGATGCCTGCGTGGCGTTGGACGTGCGGCTGATCGACACGCCGTTTCGGATCGAGCGAGAGGTGCGGCTGTCGACCGACGGCGCCGGTGTGGTGGTGGATGAACGGATCACCAACGAGGGTGCTTCGCCCGTTGACTACATGTGGTGTCACCACCCGTCGTTCGGTGCGCCGCTGATCGAGCCGGGGGTGCGCATCATCACCTCGGCCACGTCGCTGGAGGCCGACCCCGAGATCGACGCGGAATGGAACCCGTTGGTGTTGGGCAGCAGCCATCGCTGGCCGGTGGTGACCGGCCGCGACGGTGCCGACCTTGACCTCTCGGTTTTGCCGCCGACCGATCACCGGCGCAGTCTGGTCGGCTACCTGTCGAGGTTCACAGCCGGGGAGGCCACCGTCGAGAATCCGCGGCTGGGCCTGGCCTGCACGCTCAGCTGGCCGTTGGAGGTGTTCCCCTATGCGTGGGTGTGGCAGGAGTTCCGAGGGGAGGCGGGCTGGCCCTGGTACGGCCGCGCATACGTGATCGCGATCGAGCCCTGCACCAGCTACCCGGGAGCCGGGCTGGGAGGCGTGATCGCAACCACCAAGACGCACCGGACGCTGGCACCGGGGGAGAGTGCACACGTCGAGGTGCGCATGACGCTGAACCGTATCTAGTCGATCCGCACGCCGCCGTTGACGTCATAGGTCGCGCCCGTTGTGAACGACGAGTCCGGCATCGCCAGCAGCACGATGGCGGGAGCGACCTCCTCGGGACGGCCAAAGCGGCCCATCGGGGCACCCGTGGCCATCCGCTCGCGAGCGTCGGGGTGGAGCTGATCGGTGATCGACGTATCGATCGGGCCCGGAGTGACCGCATTCACCCGGATGCCCTCGCCGGCCAGGCGGCGGGCGTCGGAGCGGGTGATCGCCAGGATCGCGCCCTTGCTGGCCGCGTAGTGAACGCTGGTGGTGTATCCGCCGGTCTGCCCCGCGATCGACGAGATGTTGACCACCGACCGGTCTCCGGCTGCAGCCCGAAGCAGCGGCAGCGCCGCCCGGGTCATCAAGAACGTTCCCCGGGCGTTCGTCTCCAGCACGGCATCCCACTCGTCGACGGTGATGTCGTCCGGCGGCGTGTAGGGACAGATGCCGGCGTTGTCGATCAGAATCGAGAGCTCGCCCCAGGCATCGGCCACCTCTGCCACCAGCCCGTCGATCGACGCCGGATCGCGCACGTCGAGCTGCGACATACGAGCCTCCACGCCCCGCTCCCGGCACGCACTCACGACCTGCTCGGCGAGTTCCCTGCGCCCGCCGTAGGTGATCCAGACATCCACCCCTCGCTGGGCCAGCAGATCGGCTGTGGCGGATCCGATTCCCGAATTTCCGCCTGTTACGAGGGCGCGCGGCACGACCCGTACGACTATAACGCCGCTTCTAGATTGGGAACGGAGCTGCCGTCTGGGCGCCGTTCAGGCGCGGCAGGCTCCAGGCGTCCTCCAGCCCTGCGAGCAATCCCGGATGGGTATAGAGGTGAGAATCCGTGGCGCCGGCGGCGAAGGAGCCGCCCACTCCGATGGTGGCGATGTGCTCATCGCTTTTGCTTCCCTCGTCCCAGGTGAGGATCACTTCGGCGCCGGCATTGAGCATGGCGGGCATGTGCGCGGCCAGCCAGGCGTCACCGGCCTGGATCTGGGCGGTGCGACTGGCGCCGTCGTGCATGTCGTTGGCCAGATTGGGGACGACGTAGGAGAACGCGCGCAGGTTCGAGGCCGAGAACGAGGTGAACGGCAGCACGTTGGCACACGCGGTCGGGCTGGACGTGATGTCGTTGTAGTAGACGGCGGGGTTGTGGGCCTTCTTGTAGGAGCCGGTGTCCCCGCCGGTGTAGCAGGTGCTGGGCATCGACTCCACGTACTCACCCCAGCTGACGCCCTTGACCTGAAGCTGGTGGAAGATGTTGTCCGAGCCGCTGGTCGAGCCGTTCAGCCCGCTGGTGTTGAGCAGATAGTCGGGCAGGCTCCCCGGCTGGGCCTGATAGTTCGTGAAGTTCGTTCCCTTGGCGAGCAGCGTCTGAATGTAGGGGGCGGCGGAGTTGCCGACGATGTCCGCGTAGTGCTTGTTCTCCATCATGATCACGATGATCGGATGGGACGGCCCGCCCCCGCTCCCGCCGCTCTGTGGAGTGGTGACCTGGGCGGGGGCCGACTGGGTCGATGTGTTCGGCACCGCGTCGAACGCATCGACGGTGTAGGAGTAGGTGGTGTTGGGCTGAACACTGGTGTCCGTCCACGACGTCGCCCCACCGGTCACTTTCTGAATCGCCGTGGTCGAGCCGTCTCGATAGACGTCGTACCCGACCGTGCCGACCGCGTCGAAACTGGCGGCCCACGACACCGTCACCGAGGTCGGGCTGTTGGCCACGGCCTTTACGCCCGTGGGCATATCGGGCGGGGTTGTATCAAGCGCCGGCGAGGGCGTGGTCACTGGAACGGACGGCTGCGACTGCAATGAGGTGTTGGGCACCGCATCGAAGGCATCGACGGTGTACGTGTAGGTGCTGTTCGGCAGCACGGTGGTGTCAGTCCATGACGTCGCTCCACCGGTCACGGTCTTGATCGACGTGCTCGAACCGTTTCGATAAACGTGGTAGCCCACAGTCCCGACGGCGTCGAAGCTCGCCGCCCACGACACCGTCACCGAGGTGGCGCTATTGGCCACAGCAGTCACTCCTGTGGGCACGTCGGGCGCCGTCTGATCCGGCGGCGCGGCCGCACCTGCGGCAAGCACGAGGTTGTCGAACGAATACTTTGCGCCGGTGATCGCCGGCTTCTCCAGGACGTTGACCGTCAGGGAATCGCCCCCGGTCTTGACCGAATACGTCACCGTCGGGAAGTTCTGCCACGCCGAAGTCACGGTCGTGCACGCTTGGGCGCTTCCCACCGACGTCTGCGTGCCCGCCGTGAGCTCCTTCAGCACCAGACACACGCTCTGGCCGGAGGTCGCGCTCTGCACCTGTCCATCCAAATGATACGCGGTGCCGGCCACGGCATTGGTGACCGGCTTGGAGGTCGTGTAGGCGTAGGTCTGGGTTGCGCCGGCATTGGCGGTCAGCTGTGCGGCGTGACCACCACCGTTTCCCGCCACCACGCTGAGCGTGCCGTTGCTTCCGCCCCACCCGCTGGTGGATCCCGCACCGGAGCCCTCGAAGGTTCCGTTGGAGATCGCGTTGGTCGCCGCTACGGCAATCGACGCGGTGATCGCGCCGGTTGCGGAGGTAACTCCCAGAGCAACGACGAGTACAGACGAGAGCCTGCGAGCGTTTGTGGCTATACGCACACCTGCACTACAGCAGTGCGCAGTGGAATATGTCAAGTACGTGAGTTAACTCTCAGAGTTTTCTCATAAAACGTTAGCTAAATTGATCGTCTCGGGCGGCCACCTGCTCAGAGCCGAAAAGGTGGCCGCTCGGCCAATTGTTACGGAATGATGTAACCGCGCCGAGCCGCTCGAGACTTCACAGTTTTCTCACGACCGGCATGGAACAATCACCGCCCGGCGCCGTACCTACCCCCGCGTAGCAACAGCGACCGTGGACACACCGGTCGGGTGGTCGAGGTCCTTCCCAAAGCACACCAAGGCCACCCGACCGCGCGTCGTCACAGCCGTTTGGCTCTCGCGACTCTCCCGCCAGATCGACATCGCCAACAGGCTCACCACCGCGGGCGGCAGAATCCAGTACCCCGCCACGCCCGCGTGTTCCAGCACTGCCGTGGCGGCGATAGCCACGAGTACACCAGCCGCCACGGCGGCGTCGTCTCCGACCACGAACCGGTAGACGAACCTGGCGAACCCAACCACTCCCCTCATCGCTGCACCGCTCCGACGACGTGTCCGGCGCGCGCGGACAGCGCCCGCACCATCAGCCACGCGCTGACGGCGTAGAGCACCAGCAGCACGACCAGGAACACATCTCCGCCCGGCCAGTCCCCGCCGGCGCCCTCGGCCGCCCAGAACGACCCATAGGTCACCAGCATCAACCCGACTGAGAACTTCATCGTGTTCTCGGGGACGCGCGCGAGCGGCACGCGTGCCCACAGCCCCGCTGCGACCACCGCCAGCACCGCCGCGATCGCTCCCGCAGCGGCCAGGGCCACGCTCCCGCCGTTGCTGCCGAACGTGACCACGATGAAGGCGACCTCGAGCCCCTCCAACAGCACCCCTTTGAAGGCGATGGTGAAGGCATACCAATCCACCTCAGCGCGCTCATCAGCCGCAACCGTCCGGGCCGCCTCGACCTCGCGCTGATAGATCGCTCGCTCGTCGTGCAACTCGCGGTAGCCGCCGGCTCTCAGAATCGCCTTTCGCAGCCACTGGAGGCCAAACACGAGCAAGAGCCCGCCCACAACCAGACGCAGCGCGTCGATCGGAATCGCGGTCAACGCCGGGCCCAGCACGGCAACCACCGCCGCCAGCGCAACGCTCGCCGCCAGCACCCCTGCCATCGCCGACCGCCAGCCGCGCGTCAGGCCGACGGCGAGCACGATTGTGAGCGCCTCGACTGCCTCCACCCCGCTCGCCAAGAACGACACCAGCACGAGTACCGCCGGGGCCATCGGACTCACCCCGCCGTCGGTATCCGCCAGAACCGGTGCGAGCTGACCTTGACGGCTACGACCGCAACCACGATCCAGGTGGCCACGACCGTTAATTCCATCTCGTCCAGCAGGTGCGCCCGCTCAGCCGAGACAATCCGGGCGAGCACCACGGCGCAGACCACGCCGACAACCGCACCGCGAAATCTGGGGCTCATGATCGTGATGCGCACCGGGCGCAGGAGTGACCCCCTAGCCAGCAGCGGGTCGGTGGCGCGGCTACAGGCGTTGATCACCGGCACCAGCACGCGCTCCATCGCGATTCGCGCGGCGAAGTAGCCGCTCGCGACCGACACAACCAGGCTGCCGAGCACGTCGGTGGGGTAGTGCATTCCCGCCATCACCCGAGACGCTGAAACCACGGCGGCGAACACGAGCAGCAACCAACCGGCGCGACGCGACACGAAGTACACGCCGAAGGCGATCGACAGCGCGGCGGTCGCGTGATCGCTCGGAAAGGACGCGTCGATGGAGCGTGGCAGCAACGGGACGATGCTTGGGTGGACCTCGTACGGCCGCGCGCGGTCCCATAGGTGCGAGATCACCTGGTTTGCGAGCAGCCCCAGCGCGGCGGCCGAAAGCCCGGCTGCGCACGCCCGCTTCCAGGTGGTGTCGCCCGGAGGGGAGAGCAGCCACAGGCCGACCGCAAGGATGCCGAACAACGGGACGCCCCACGTCGAAAACTCCACAACGACGCCGGCCAGCAGCGGGTGTGCATGCATCAGCCGGTTGACCCACTCCACAAACGTCGTTTCCATATCACTCCCTGCTCGCGTTCACCGTCCATTTACAGCATACGAGCGATGTACAAACCGCGAGACAGTTACCTCTGCTCGTACTATTCAAGCGACCTAACCTCTCACGAATCTCTCATACGTTCTCACGAGTGGCGTTTCGATACGCGACCTGCGAGCGGATATTGGCGGTATGGTTGTGGCTGGTGACGACCCCGTGAAGATCACTCCGTGATGCGGCCCCGAGTACTCCTCGTCGACGACGACTCCGCCATCCTGCGCATGCTGGTGCGGACATTGGAAGCTGAGGGCTACGAGACCGATGCAGCCTCGGACGGGGCCACGGCGCTGGTGCGGGCGGAAGCCTCGGTGCCCGACGTGATCGTGCTCGATGTGGCCATGCCCGGTATGGATGGACTGGCGGTGTCACGGCGACTCCGGGAGAAGGGGCAGCGGGTGCCGATTCTGTTCCTGACCGCGCGGGATGCGGTCTCCGACCGGGTTGCCGGCCTGGACGCGGGGGGCGACGACTATCTGGTCAAGCCGTTTGCGACCGACGAGCTGGAGGCACGCCTGCGCGCTCTGCTCCGGCGCGGTCGTACCCGCAATCGGATCTCGTACGGCGATCTGACGGTCGACGCGGACGCCCGCACCGCCTCGCGGGCCGGGCGAGAGGTGAGGCTGACAGGCCGCGAGGCCGCCCTCCTGACGCTGCTGGTAAACCGGGCGGGCGAGGTGGTCAGCCGCGAGCAGGCGCTGGCGGCGGTCTGGGGCGAGGGACGGATGCCGACGGCAAACACGGTCGACCGCTACGTCGCCTATCTCCGCCAGAAGCTCGGTGATCCGCCGCTGATCCACACGGTCAGAGGCGTCGGTTTCCAGCTCCGGCAATGAGGCGCTGGAAGCTCCGCACCCGTATCGCGCTGGCATCGGCGCTGGCGATGCTGGTCGGGGTTGCGCTGATGGAGATCGGCGTCCAGGCACTGCTGGCCCGCGAGCTGCACCAGCAGCTCGACCACACGCTGCAGCAGAGAGCAGCCGACATCGACGAGATCGCGGAGTCGTACCCGGGGACAATCCCGCCGGCACGCGCCCTGGAGTCGGACCCGGTCGCGATCGGGACGACGGTCGAGGTAGTCAACGAGCAAGGCCGTGTGGTTCAACCCAAACCCAAGGACAAGCAGGGCCAGGTCCCCATCACTCCGGTTGTGAACGAAGTAATCAAGAGCGGGAAGTCTCGTTTCGTCACGACCACCATCCAGGGCCGCGAGCTGCGGGTGTTCATGCAGCCCCTGGAGCCCAGCGGCGCGGTGTTGGTCGCGTCGTCGACGGATGCGATCGAGGACGGCCTCTCCCAGGCCCGCTGGCTGACCCTTGTGGCCGGGATCGTCGCCGCCGGCGTGGCGGCCGGGGTGTGCCTGCTGGTGGCCAGCCGTGCGCTTCGGCCATTGACCGACCTCAACGCCCAGGTGATGGAGGTGCAGCGCACCGCCGATCCCAGCCGGCGGGTGGTGACCGAGCCCACCGGTGACGAGCTGGAGCAGCTGGGCACAGCGCTGAACGCGATGCTTGAGGCGCTGCAACGGGCCCGGGAGGTGGAGCGGCGGTTCCTGGCCGACGCCTCGCACGAGATGCGCACCCCGCTGACCGCGCTGCGGGGGAACGCCGCGTACCTGGCCCGGCACGGTGCCGACGCCGAGGCCGAGGCGTTTCTGGATCTCGAGAACGACATGGCCCGGCTGGCGCAGCTGCTCGACCGTCTGCTCGCTGTGGCCCGCGAGGATGCGGCCGCGCAGCCGACCCAGCCGGTGGCGGTGGACGACATCCTCGACCGGTTCAGAACCGACCCGCGGCTGCGCGTCACCCTCGATCCCGAGCTCTACGTCCGCGCCGACGCCGATGCGATCGAGCGTGCCCTCACCAACCTGATCGAGAACGCCAAGCTGTACGGGCCCGACGGCGGGTTGATCACCGTCAGCGCGGCGCTCGACCAGGGCGAGGTGGTACTGACCGTCACCGATACCGGGATGGGCATCCCCGGCGCCACCTTCGACGAGGCCACCACACGGTTCTGGCGCGGCTCCAACAGCGCCGGGCTAGAGGGTGCCGGGCTGGGGCTGGGACTGGTACGATCGACTGCCGAGCGACACGGCGGATCGCTCACAATCGACGACGCGAGCTTCTCCATTCGGCTGCCGGCGCTACTCGAAGTTCCTCAACCGCGCACGTAGCTCTGGAAAACTCTCAGAGAACTCTCAGAAACTGCGCTGTAATGTAGTTGCGGGGAGGGCTCCAATGCGCACTTTTACTGCGGTTGTGTTTGGTGTGTGTAGTGTCATGCTGATCGGTGCCGCGGCTGCACCTGCGGCGACCAACCTGGTTGCAAATCCCGGGTTCGAGGGGTCGGGCGCGGGCGCACTCTCGAGCTGGGGCGGAAGCGCCGGCACGCTCACGCTGGTCACCGGTGACGGCGGTGGCCACGCCGCGCGTCTGACAGCATCGGGCACCGGGCAGATGTACATCTACACCAGTTCGAAGCCGGCGAAGTCAATCGCGGCGGGAGCGCCCTACACCGCCGGGGGTCGCGTTTCCAGCATCTCCGCCGGGCAGTCCGTGTGTCTGCAGATCAAAGAGGTACCGGCCGGCGGCAGCTCCGCGGTCGGTTCGGCCAAACAGTGTGTAACCGCAACGTCGGCGTGGCAGTCGTTCCCGGCGGTCAACTACACGACCAAGACGGCGGGAGACTCACTGACCATCGACGTGATCGACGCTGCGCCCGGCTCGAACGCGTCGTTTGACCTCGATAACGTCACACTCAGCACCGGTACCGGTGGCGGAGGTGGCGACACGGTTGCCCCTTCGGTACCTCAAAACGTGGCTGCCACCGGAGACAGCCCCACCAGCGTCCACATCACCTGGAACGCCTCCACCGACAACAGCGGCACCGTCGCCGGATACCACGTCTACCGCGGCACCACCACCATCGCCACGCTCACCGGCACCACCACCAGCTTCGAAGACACCGGCCTGGCAGCATCCACGCCCTACACCTACTCCGTCGACGCCTTCGACGCAGTACCCAACACCTCCCTCCACTCCGCAACCGCCACCGGCACAACCCTCGCCGGCGGTGGCGGCGGTGACACCGTTGCCCCTTCGGTACCTCAAAACGTGGCTGCCACCGGAGACAGCCCCACCAGCGTCCACATCACCTGGAACGCCTCCACCGACAACAGCGGCACCGTCGCCGGATACCACGTCTACCGCGGCACCACCACCATCGCCACGCTCACCGGCACCACCACCAGCTTCGAAGACACCGGCCTGGCAGCATCCACGCCCTACACCTACTCCGTCGACGCCTTCGACGCAGTACCCAACACCTCCCTCCACTCCGCAACCGCCACCGGCACAACCCTCGCCGGCGGTGGCGGCTCAGGCCCCTGCGGGCTGCTGCCGGCTTCGACCGCGCCGTACAAGCACGTGGTCGTGCTGATGGAGGAGAACCTCACCTACTCCGACTTCATCGCCGCCACCGACGCGCCCGAGATGCACGCGCTCGCCAACAACTGCCGGTTCCTGACCGATTCGGCAGGCGAGACGCACCCCAGCTTCCCCAACTACGAGGCGGTCACAAGCGGCCAGTTCTCGACCTGCCTGGGTTGCACGACCACCGCGGACAACATCTTCCACCAGATGAACGGGACCGGGCTGACGTGGCGCGACTACAACCAGTCGATGCCGTCCAACTGTGCCACCAACACCAGCAAGGTCTCGTATTACCGTGACGGCCACAATCCGGCGTTCTGGTACACAAATCTCGGCTCGAAGACCGGTGGCGACGGTTCATGTGCCAAATATGACGTGCCGCTGGATCCGTACTTCTGGAACGACGTCGCCGCCGACAACCTGCCCAGCTTCTCGTGGATCGCGCCCGATGACTGCCGCGACCTGCACTGGATGAACGGCGTGTGCGAGAACGTCGTGCCCGGCAAGACCCACGACGATCGCATCAACGTTGGCGACGGGTTCGTCCAGCAGGTCGTCTCGGCCATCACCGCCACTCCGAGCTATCAGGCTGGGGAAACGCTGATCGTGTTCACGTTCGACGAGTCGAACTATCTGTCCACGCAGGTCAAGGGCAACTGGGGCATCGACTGCTCGAACCACACTGTGTACCTCGCAAACACGAAGACCTGCCAGGTCGCGACTATCCTGATCTCGGCACGGATGCCGAAGGGGCCGACTTCGGCGTTCTACAGCCTGTACAGCGTGGGCGCTGCAATCGAGCAGAACTTCGGTCTGCCGCTGCTTGGTCACGAAGGCTCGGTTACACCCGCCCCGATCTATTGATCGGATACTTACACCGTCTACACAACTCGTCATGGGTCTCTCATGTTCGACCGTTAGCTTGTGAGTAATGGGCTCCCAAATACGAGTGGCAGTCATCGGACTAATAACGACCTGCGCGTTGTTTTTGGCGATCGCCTCGCCGGCCTCCGCAGCACCACGATTGAAGCATGTGTGGGTGGTCGTTCTCGAGAACCACAGCACCGGCCAGATCCTGGGGAATCCGCAGGCGCCGTACCTGAACAAGCTGGCCCGCCGAAACGGCCTGGCAACCCGGTACTACAGCCTCGACCATCCCAGTCTTCCAAACTACCTTGCGTTGATCTCAGGATCCACGCAGGGGTGCGGATCGGACAGCTGCAAGCCGGGGTACGGCGGCCCGCTCTTGACGCGCCAACTGCGACATCGCCACCTGGCTTGGCGGGGATATTTCCAGGGACTGCCGCACGCGGGATACATCGGTGGCGACAAAGGCTCGTACGTCCGGCACCACAACCCGTTCGCGTACTTCAAGTCGATCACCAACTCTCACCACGCCCGGCGAAACATCCGCCCGTTGACGTCACTACGGCGCAGCCTGCGCCATCCGCCGGCGTTCAGCCTCGTGGTTCCCGACAATCAGCACAACATGCATACCGGCAGCATTGCCAAGTCCGACAAATGGCTCCGCCACTGGATCCCGAAGATCATCCATTCGCGCAAGTTCAGGCATCAAAGTGCGCTCTTCATCACCTTTGACGAGGGCCACAACGACTCCAGCGGCTGTTGCCTGCGCGGCGTTCACGGGGGCCGCACGGTGCTGATCGCCATCACCTCCCACCGGCATCGCTCGAGACTGCATAAACCTCGCACCGCATACTCGCTGCTGCGCACCATCGAGAGCGGATTCCGGCTCAAGCCGATCGCGCACGCCTCCCGCGTCCGCCCGCTCAACGCCTTCTGGCGGTGAATAATTGGTGCCTGGCACCAATTATTCACCGTACGCCGATCAACGACTGACGCCCTGAGGCGCGGCCAGCCTCAGCCGTAACGAGTTCGGGACGGTCCCTCTGACAGACTGAACCATCGACAGGATCCCGACCAATGCCGGTGGATCGATTCAAGGCGGACGCCTGGGCGCAGTTGCGTGGGCCGGCCTGGCCGCGACACTGGTGTTGAACGCGGGCTCGCTGCTGCTGGGCGTGCTCGATCGCTCCAGCCAGGCGGCGTTCCCCCAGCTGTTCGAGCTGCTGGTGCTGCTTGCCTACGCCGTCATGGGTGCCGTGGTTGCAAGACGACAGCCGCGAAACCCGATCGGGTGGCTGTATCTGGCCATCGGATTCGCCACCTCGCTGAACATCTTCGCCGAGCAGTACGCGGTGCGCTCGCTGGTGGCAGATCCCGGCTCATTGCCGTACCCGAAAGCCGCTCTCTGGCTGGGTTCACCGGCGCTCGACTCGCTCTTCATCCTGGTCGTCACACTGGTGCTGTTGCTGTTTCCCAACGGCCGACCGCTGACACGTCGCTGGCGATTCGCGGTGTGGATCGCGGTGGCGGGTGCCGCGCTCGGTCTCTCCGAGGCGTTCGTCGATTACCCACTGGAAGCGCCGCTGGCTGGCTACCACAACCCGCTGTTGGTCACCGGAGCGGCCGGCAGCGTGATCGGCGGCCTCTACCAGATCTCCGGACCGCTCTTGATCGGGAGCTTTTTTGCCGGCATCGCGTGCGTGGCGCTGCGATTCCGGCGGTCGCGTGGGATCGAACGCCAACAGCTCAAGTGGTTCGCGGCGGCGGTCATGACCGTGCTCGCGGTGATCGTGGTGGTGTTTGCCGCCTACCAGGCCACCGGCGACGACTACAGCGATGCGATCTTCCTGATCGGCACCTCGATCATCCCGGTTGCCACGGGGCTGGCGATGCTCCGCTACCGGTTGTACGAGATCGACGTGATCATCCGGCGGACGGTCGTCTACGCCGCGTTGATCGCGGCTCTGGCAGCGCTGTACCTTGGTGGTGTCGCCCTGCTGGGCTGGATCTTCCGCTCTGTCACCGGTCAGTCCGGGGCGCTTGCGGTGACACTCTCGACACTTTTGGTGGCGGCCGCGTTCCAGCCGCTCCGCTCCCGGATCCAGCGCACGGTCGATCACCGCTTCTATCGCCGCAAGTACGACGCCGCAGTGACGCTCGACGCCTTCAGCGGTCGCCTCCGCGAGCAGATCGACCTGGACGCGCTGCAGAGCGAGGTGCTCGGCGTGGTCACAGAGACGCTCCAGCCAAGCCAGGCTTCGCTGTGGCTGCGTACGGTCGAACCGCCGCCGGCGACGCCGTAAGTCCACCGTAATCGCGCCGTAAACGGCGAGGCGCATGATTGCGCCATGAACTCCAAGATCACAGCATTGCTCCTCGGGATCGTGACTCTGGTGGCCATCGCCGCGGTGGTCGCGGTCGGCATGGGTAGCGCCACGGGGGCGCCGGGGCTGTTCGCGAAGGTCCACGGGTGGATTGCCGTGCGGGGAGTCAAGGGGATCGTGGCATTCGACCCAGATCACCCCAAGCAGCGGGTGCTGCTCGCACCCAGGTTCGGAGATCCCCTGGCATGGTCACGGGACGGATCGAAGCTGCTGGCGGTCGCAGGCGATGAGGGCCTGTATGTGCTGCACGGAGACGGCCGCTGGGTTCGAGTCGCCCCGGACGGCTCCACCGGCGGGTCGTTCACACCCGACGGCTCACACGTCGTCTACGAACACAACCACACCATCTACAAGGTGAGCTCCGGCGGAGGTCGGGCCGAGGTCATCGTCAAGCGACCGGCGGGGTCCGGCTTCGGGTTTCCGGACTTCACGGGGGGACAGCTCTCACCCGACGGAACCGCGATTGTCTACGGCGGACTGAGCCTGATGCGCAGCGACGGCACCCACCGTCGGGCGCTCGCAACTCCACGGGCGATCGCAGCCCTCACCGGACACCCAGACGCCAACCAGATCGCCGCGCTGGGGTGGTTTCCGGGCAGCAAGCGGATCCTGTTCATCGCACTCAACCAGAGCACGACCCACTGCGCCCTGCTGACGGTCAATACCGACGGCACGCATCTCCGGCACTGGGGGCCGGCGAGATTCTGCCCGATTCGCGCCTCATTCTCACCCGATCGTCACCAGGTCGCATTCACGAACTCGCTGTCGCCCCTGATCGTGGCGATCACGCGAACCGACGGCAGCCATCCCCGGACGCTCAAGAACCTCGGCGTCGTCAACTCCGGGCTCTCACTCGCCTGGAGCGCTGCGGGCTGATGCTTTCAGCGAACCGGAGCGAGCAGCCGCTCCACCACGCCAACCAGACCGTCAAGTGAGGCCAGCTCCGCGTCGGGTTCGACGTCGGCGGGCAGCTCCGCCCCGTTTCGGTTGATCCACACCGCCCGCATCCCCATCGCTTGCGCACCGCGAATGTCGGTGTCGAGATCGTCGCCCACGTGCACCCACCTGGCCGGGTCGCCGCCCGAGAGCTCCACCGCGTGCAGGAAGGCATCGGCGGCCGGCTTGGGATCGCCCACACGCTCGGCGTGAACGATGAACGTGAACGTCTCCGCCAGCGGCAGCCGATCGACCGGAAAATTGCCGTTGGTGATCGCCCCCAGCACGTGCCCGGCCGAGGCCAGCTGCGACAAGGCCGGCTCCACATCGGGATGCAGGACGACACTGGTCACGCGCGCATCCATCCAGGTGGCCACCATCCACTCGGGCAGGCCCTCCTCGACCACCCCGTGGTCGGCCGAGCACCCGCCGAAACGACTCCCGCCGGAGGTCTTCGAAGCTGCCGTGCTGCTCAGCCGCCACCTGCGCCCGGACGCGGTGAAGCTCCGCCACGTCGATCGCGCCACGGAGATCCGGCCGGCGCTCTTCCAATCCGGCCAGCGTCGCCCGCAGCGCGCCGTCCATCATCGGCAAGAACTCCCACAGCGTCTCGTCGAGGTCGAATGACACGACGCTGGTACCGCTCACGACCGCCCCAAGAGTGCGACCGCGTGGCAGGCCGCTCCCTCACCCCGCCCGGCGAAGCCCAGGTGGTCCGTGGTCGACGCCCGCACCGTCACTCGTGTGACCTCCACTCCGAGCACCTCCGCCAGCGCCGATCGCATGGCATCGCGGTGAGGGGCGAGTTTGGGAGCCTGCATGATCACGATCGCGTCGACGTTTCGGATCTGCCAACCTTGCCCTGCCAGGGCTGCCCACGCGATCCGCAGAAGCTCCAATGACGAGGCGCCCTCCAGCGCCGGATCGTCCGAGGGAAACAGCGCGCCGATATCCTCTCCGCCCGCCGCACCCAGCAGTGCGTCGGTGACGGCGTGGCACACCAGGTCGGCGTCAGAGTGCCCTGCCAGACCGCGGGCGCCGGGGATCGTAACCCCGGCCAGCACCAATGCACGCCCGTCCGCGAACGCGTGGGCGTCGAAGCCGATGCCGACACGGAGATCGTCGCTCACGCCAGGGCCTCGGCCAGACGCAGGTCGTCCGGCTCGGTGATCTTGAGATTCGTCCGTTCGCCCGGTACCCACACAACTCGCATGCCCGCATTCTCGAGCAGGGACGAGCAGTCGGTGGCGGCGTGCAGCTCCGCCAGAGGTCGATCGTAGGCTCGCCGCAGGCAGTCGGCCCGAAATCCCTGGGGCGTCTGCACTGCGACCAGACCGTCACGCTCGAGCGTGGAGGCGATCGCCTCGCCGGCGGTGCGCTTGATCGTGTCGGCCACCGGCAGGGCGGGCACGGCTCCGTCCGCATCGGTGAGTGCCGCCAGCACGCGCGTGACCAGATCGTGCGAGGCCAGGGGGCGCGCGGCATCGTGCACCAGGATCAGATCAGCCGTGTCGGGCAGCTCCGCCAGACCGGCTGCCACCGATTCGGCCCGGGTGGCACCGCCTGCGATCACACTTGCGACCTTGCCCGCCACCATCTGATCGGCCAGCAGCTGGGCCGGGTCCTCCCACCCCGCCGGCACCACCAAGACCATCCGGTGGACGTCGTCGTGGTCCTCGATCAGGGTAATTGCGCGTTTCAGTAACACGTCACCCTGGAAACCGACGAACGCCTTGGGCCGGTCGGCACCAAACCGCTTGCCCTCTCCCGCCGCCACGACGATCGCCCACGTCTGCGCCAACTACGACTCCGTCATGCGCGTGAAGATCATCTTGCCCGACGGCGACTGCAGCACCGAGGTGACCTGCACCGAGACGCTCGATCCGACCTGGGAGCGACCGCCTTCGACAACCACCATGGTGCCGTCGTCCAGATAGCCGACGCCCTGGTCGGCCTCCTTGCCTTCACGGATCAGCCGCACCGTGAACTGCTCGCCCGGGAGCACCGCCGGTTTGAGCGCGTTTGCCAGCTCGTTCACGTTCAGGATCTCGACGTCCTGGATCCGCGCCAGGCGGTTCAGGTTGTAGTCGGTGGTGAGGATCCGAAGGCTGCGCTGCTTGGCCAGCTTGAGCAGCTTGGAGTCGACCTCGGGGATGTCGGGGAAGTCGACGTCGGGTACCGAGACGGTGACCTCGCCGCGCAGCCCCTGCACCACTTCCAGGCCGCGGCGGCCACGGTTGCGCTTCAGCGGGTCAGCCGAGTCGGCCACCTGCTGCAGCTCCTTGAGCACGAACTCCGGCACCACCAGCTCGCCAGACAGGAATCCGGTCTTGACGATGTCAGCGATCCGTCCGTCGATGATCGCGGAGGTGTCGACCAGCGTGGCGGAGTCGCGGTTGGCGGCGTCCATCTCGGGCTCACCCACCGAATGGACGCCCACCAGCCGGAGGATGCCGCGATGTTTTTTGGCGCCCACCACCGCAAACGCGTACCCCAGGATCAGGAACAGCGGAAGCAGCACCCAGTCGCCGATGTACGGCAGCGAGTGCACGGGGAAGTACAGCAGCACAGCCACCAGCAGGCCCACCAGCAGGCCGACCGCGGCCACCGTGAGCTCACCCGCACTGCGAGATTGGACTGCGCGTTCAAGTCGCTTGAAGGAGCGCTGTAATCCCTTCCCGACCAATCCGCCAACCATCCAGCCAACGGCGAAGATCAGGAGAATGATGATGCCAGCGGCGACGTACGCGTAAGAAGCCGAAAAATGATCTCGAAGCCTGGAATACAGGCCCGCCTGTATGGCACCCAGCACAGCCAAGAGCGAGAGAACGACTCGGGATACCACCACCATCGTCTGTTCACTCCTCTGATGTGTTCTCTATGTCAACGTGTCGGTTGGGCTATCGGCCTCCGACCGCGACTCCTTGAAGGTATCGGCTACGCCCGCGCCTTCCGGGTGGAGCCAATGTCGTCCAGCACCTCCTCGAGATACTCGCGGGCCTCATCCTCATCCATGCCCTTGGCGTACATCAACTCGGACGCAAGAATCCGCTTGGCCTTGGAGAACATCTGCTTCTCTCCGGTCGACAGGCCCTTCTCCTGGTCGCGCTGGGCCAGGTTGCGAACAACCTCGGCCAGCTCGAACACGTCGCCGGTCTTCATCTTGTCCCGGTTGTGCTTGAACCGCCGATTCCAGTTCTTCGGCATCTTGGTGCCGTCGCCCTGGAGCACCGCCAAAACCTCTTCGACCGTCTCCTCGCCGATTACCTTGCGCAGACCTGCCCGGTCAGCGCTGTCGGACGGGATCATCACGGTCATGTCGTTGTGCAGAATCTTGATCGTGAGGTATTCGCGTTCGGACTCGGAGTCCTTACGCACTTCCTTGGTCACAATTGTGCCCGCCCCGTGGTGCGGATACACGACCTTATCGCCGATGTCGTACAAGGCCAAATAACCCTTCCATTGGTGCCGTGAAAAGACCCGTGCGAGCGCTTGTAGAACCGCGACCCAACAGGCGCCCAGAGTGAACATTCTATCAGAGAGCGGCTCCCGCGAGGATGAAAGAATCGACCTCATTTGCAACACTTCCAGGATGATTCTTGCCGTTCGTGCCAACATTGCAAAGAATCGGTCAACCTGTGCTGCGAGAGTTACAGGTTCAGGTACCGGTCGACCAAATTCTGTTCCTGCAGCCGCCGCAGGCCCTCCCGAATCTCGCGGGCGCGCACGGTACCCACGCCCTCGACCTCCTCGAGCTCGGACTGGCGAGGCGCGCATGAACGACTCGAGGCCCGTCGAAGTGCTCCACCACGTGGCTGATGACCGTTTCGGGGAGCCGCGGGACGTTTGAGAGCACTCGATAGCCGCGCGGCGCCACCGAGTGGTCGAGCGGGTT
This sequence comes from uncultured Actinomycetes bacterium, assembly GCA_963723785.1. GTDB lineage: Bacteria > Actinomycetota > Thermoleophilia > Gaiellales > JAICJC01 > CAVPTL01. The sequence continues at coordinate 61,374 of CAVRSB010000004.1, forward strand.
GACCGTGCGCGGGTACCCGAGCACCTCGGCCACATCCTCGAGTTCCAGCAGGCGGCTGTCGGGGAGCGTTCGCAGGCCGCGCAGGGCCTGCTCATGGCCGCCGGTGACCTCGGGCACGTGGTAGTCGCGCACCATCGACTCCTCGTCGCCGGGCACCCACTCGCTGAGCTCGTCCAGCTGGAGCTTGATCAGCCGGCCCTCCACCCCCAGCTCGACCACGTTTCGCTCGATCTCACGTCTGATCCGGGTGGTCATCTCGGCTCGCTGAAGCGCCACCAGCACGTCGTCGAGCATCACCGCCCCCTGGAACTCCAGCGCGGTCAGCCGGGTCGACACCTGCTCCAGACGGGTGCGGTAGGTCTCGAGCGTGGTGACGGCCTGGTTGGTCTTTGCCAGCACGTCTGAGATCTCCTCCAGCTGGTAGCGCACGTCCCCGATGTAGATCGTGACCACGTCGCGCTGCTGGGAGATCGAGATCACCAGCGCCCCGGTCTGCTTGGCGACCCGCTCGGCGGTGCGATGGCGCGTGCCGGTCTCCGACGACGGAATGGTCGGGTCGGGCATCAGCTGCACGTTGGCGTACACGATCCGGCTGGCATTGGCGCTGAGAATGATCGCGCCGTCCATTTTCGCCAGCTCGTACAGGAGATAGGGCGAGAAGGCTTGATCCAGCCGGATGCCGCCGGAGAACAGAAACGACAGCTCGGCCGGCTCGCCGATCACGATCAATGCCCCCAGATCGGCGCGCAGAATGTCGTTCAGCCCCTGGCGCATCATCGTGCCGGGCGCGATCCGGCGAAGAGCGTCCATGAGCACGGGATCCGACCGCACATCCGGAGCAAGTTCTGCCATGCCGAGAGCTTACCGGCTAGGGCTCTCAGGCTGCGCGTAGAGCGGTACGCAGCGTCTCGGTGATCCATTCGGCCGCGCGGCACCTCGCGGGCGCTCACGGCGGCAATGGTGACGTCCACCGCGATACTCGGTACGCCGCAGCCCCACCACGCCGTCTTCGACCATCGCCCAGGCGGCCCGGCGATCGCCGTCGAACGGCAGTCCCACCGATCCTGGGTTGACCAGTTCGATGCCGCCCACCGACCGCCGGTACTGGATGTGGATATGGCCGTACAGCACCGTGTGCTGGGCGACGCCGGACAGTTCGGCCTCCACCTCCTGATCGGGCGTGTCGGGCGCGATGATGTCCTCATCCGACCGCGGAGTGGCGTGGACGGCGAGCAGGTCGTGCTGTTCCAGCGTAACCGTGGGCGGGAGCGAGCCCAGCCAGGCGCTGCGCTCCGTCCCCACAGCTGCCCGTGTCCACGCGGGCGAATCGTCGGGCTGGTCGGATGCCACCCAGCGGTCGGTATTGCCGCGGATCGCGATCAGGCGATCGCCGTAGGAGCGAAGCAGGTCGATACAGGCCGCCGGTTCGGGCCCGAGCATGGCCATGTCGCCGCCGCACAGCAGCCGATCGAAACCCTCAGCCTCAGCCTCGCTCAACACTGCCTGGAGAGCGCTGAGGTTGCCGTGGATGTCGTACACGACCGCAACCCGCTCTGACATCAGAACGCTCCATCGATGGCGGCGCCGACCGTGTCCGCGGTTACCAGCTTGAGCCGAGACGCCGCAGGTGTCTCGGTCGGCACGACCAGTTCGGTGACGCCAAACTTGCGCGCCTCCTGCAGGCGCGGCCCGACATGTCCGACCGCCCGCACTCGACCGGTGAGACCGAGCTCGCCGAACGCGGCCAGCCGGGGACGCAGCGCACGCCCGCGCAGGGCTGACACGATCGCCAGCGCGACCGCCAGGTCGGCTGCGGGCTCGTCGATGCGAACGCCGCCGGCCACGTTCACAAAGATGTCGCTCGACCCCAGGGGCACTCCGGCGTGGCGTCCGAGCACCGCCACGATCATGGACAGTCGGTTGCGGTCAAACCCGGTGGCCGCCCGCCGCGGCATCGCCAGGTCGGAGTCGGCCACCAGCGCCTGCACCTCCAGCAGGATCGGGCGGGTGCCCTCGATCGCAGGCAGCAGTACCGAGCCGGGCGCTGGCTCGCCGTCGCCGGCGAACGCCGACGAGGGGTCGTCCACCGGCTCCAAGCCCAGGCCGGTCATCTCGAAGATGCCGATCTCGTTGGTCGATCCAAACCGGTTCTTGACGGCCCGCAGCACTCGCAGGAAGCGGTAGCGATCACCCTCGAACTGCAGCACCGCGTCCACCAGATGCTCGAGCACGCGCGGCCCGGCGACGTTGCCGTCCTTGGTCACGTGCCCGACCAGGATGATGGTGACCCCATGGCTCTTGGCCACTCGGGCAAGCCGGTCGGCGGCCTCCCGCACCTGGCCGACACTGCCGGGCGAGGAGCTCAGATCTGCGGAGTGCATCGTCTGCACCGAGTCAACCACGCACACCTGGGGCGCGGTGGCCACGATCGCCTCACATACCGACTCGAGCTCTGTCTCGGCCAGGATCGAGATCCCGTCGATCGCTCCCAGCCGCTCGGCCCGCAGCCGCACCTGGGCGGGCGACTCTTCACCGGCCACCAGCAGCACAGGCCTGCCCGCGGCCGCGATCCGCCCGAGCGACTGCAGGAGCAGCGAACTCTTGCCCACGCCGGGCTCACCCCCGATCAGCACCAGCGACCCCGGCACCAGACCGCCGCCCAGCACCCGATCGAACTCCTCCAGGCCGGTCGAGATGCGGTCGGAATCGGTCAGCGCGACATCAGACAGGGCCCTGACCGGCCGCCCCACCGGTGCCCGCCGAGACGTGGAGCGCTCGCGCACCTCCTCGACCAGCGTGTTCCATTCGCCGCAGCCGGAGCATTGGCCCAGCCACTTGGGCGACTCGTGGCCACACTGGCTGCAGGTGAATATGGTGAGCGTCTTGGGCACGGCCCCCCATTGTGACACCCGCCCCGGTCGTACCCAGCCCAGCATGAATAATTGGTGCCTGGCACCAATTCTTCACTCCGGCCGCCCCGGTGAATACCGGTGCCTGGCACCGTTATTCACTAGTACGTGCCGAACTGTTTCCAGAGTTGTTCGGCGGTATCCATGCGCCGATTGCGGGCGCCGCCCTTGCGCAAGGCGACACCTGCGGCCAGTGCCTCCAGCACCACCATGGCCGTGGCCGCGCTGGCGAAGCCGTCGCGCTTTCCCTGGCAGACCAGCACGTGATTTGCCTGACCCGCGGCCGGCGCCAGCAGGTCATCGGTGATCAGCACCACCGGCGCCCCGGCCGCGCGGAACAGCCGCACCACGTCGGCGGTCACCTTCGCGTAGCGCTGGAACGTGAAGGCAATCAGGCGGTCGCGCGGCTCGAGGTCGATCAACTGGTCGGCGATCGTCGGCTCGCCGGCAGCGATCGGCCACACGTTCGAGAGCAGCGGGTTGAGCAGGTAGTAGGCGTACTCGGCCAGCGCCGCCGACTTGCGGTGTCCGAAGATCCCGATCTTGCCGTGTCCACGAACCAGCATCTCCACGGCGGCGTCGAACTGGCGGCGATCAACGCCCGCAGCCAGCGCCTCCAGATCACCGGCTGCCTGAAAGGCGATCTGCTCGATCGGGTGGGCCGAGGGGACGGTGCCGCGCACAGCGGGCTGCAGACGGGTGATCGCCTCGGATGCCAGCGCGTCGTGCAGCTCTGCGAACCCGGCGAACCCCACCCTGGTCGAGAACCGCACCACGGCCGCCTTGCTGACCCCGGTCTTGGCGGCCAGCGACTCGGCTGTCTCGAACGGCGCTTCCGCCGGGTGCTCGAGCACATAGGTCGCAATGCGACGGTCGTTCGGCGACAGCCGATCGAGATGGGAGCGGATCAACGCTGATACCGCCCCGTCGCCGAGGTCGATCATGTGGCAATCATCGCACCCCGGCGCGAACGCCGGGGTGCGAATGCCAAATCAGTCCTCAGACGATGCCTCGTCGCCGTTCTCAGACGTCGGCTCGTCGTCGGCGGGACCCTCTGCGGGCACGAGATCGGCAGGCAGTGAATCGGGCACATCCACCGGCTCGATCAGCTGCAACGTCATCTCCTCGTCGCCCTCGTGATGATCGACCAGCACGGTCGATCCGGGCTGAAGCGCGCGGCCCAGAACGAAGTCGGCCAGCGGATCCTCGATGAAGCGCTGGATCGCCCGGCGCAGCGGTCGGGCACCCATGGTCGGGTCGTAGCCCTTGTCGACCATCATGTCCTTGGCGGCATCGGTCAGCTCGATCGACACCTCGTGCACCTTCATCTGCTCGCGCAGACGCTTCATCAGCTGATCGACGATCAGCTTGATCTCGTCCTTGGTCAGCTTCTGGAACACGATGATCTCGTCGATGCGGTTGAGCAGCTCGGGCCGGAAGACCTTCTTCACGTCGCCCATGATGCGGCTCTTCATGTCCTCGTAGGACACTCCGGTCTCCGCCTCCTCGACCTGGAAGCCGAGCTGGCTGTTCTTGGCGATCGACGACGCTCCGATGTTGGAGGTCATGATCACGATCGTGTTCTTGAAGTCGACCTGACGGCCCTGAGCGTCGGTCAGCCGCCCCTCCTCCAGCATCTGCAGGAGGATGTTGAACACATCGGGGTGGGCCTTCTCGATCTCGTCCAGCAGCACCACCGAGTACGGCTTGCGCCGCACGGCCTCGGTCAGCTGGCCGCCCTCGTCATATCCGACGTAGCCAGGAGGCGAGCCCACCAACCTGGAGACCGCGTGCTTCTCCATGTACTCGGACATGTCGACCTGGATCATCGCGTCCTCGTCGCCGAACAGGAACTCGGCGAGCGTACGGGCCAGCTCGGTCTTGCCGACACCCGAGGGGCCGAGGAAGATGAACGAGCCGGTCGGCCGCTTGGGATCCTTGATCCCGGCGCGGGCGCGGCGGATGGCCTTGGACACGGCCTCGATCGCCACGTGCTGGCCGATCATCCGCTTGTGCAGCTCGTCCTCCATCCGGATCAGCTTCTGAGACTCAGCCTCGGTCAGCTTGAACACCGGGATGCCGGTCCACATGGACACGATGTCGGCGACCTCTTCCTCGCCGATCTGGGCATGGTCGGCCTCGCCGGAGGACTTCCAGTTCTCCTCGAGGTCGCGCTTCTTGAGGGTCAGCTTGCGCTCGGAGTCGCGCAGCGCCGCAGCCTTCTCGAACTCCTGCGACTCGATCGCCGACTCCTTCTCCTTGCGCACCGTCTCGATCTCGTCGTCGAGCTCCTTGTGCACCGGAGGTGCGGTCATCAGCTTGATGCGCATGCGCGACGCGGCCTCGTCGATCAGGTCGATGGCCTTGTCCGGAAGCTGGCGCTCCTGGATGTAGCGATCCGACAGCTCCGCAGCGGCCTGCAGCGCCTCGTCGGTGATGGCGACGCGATGGTGGGCCTCGTAGCGGTCGCGCAGCCCGCGCAAGATCTGCACGGTGTCCTCGATCGACGGCTCCTCCACCTTGATCTGCTGGAAGCGCCGCTCCAGCGCTGAGTCGCGCTCGAGGTACTTGCGGTACTCGTCCAGGGTGGTGGCACCGATCGTCTGCAGCTCGCCACGGGCCAGCGCCGGCTTCAGGATCGAGGCCGCGTCGATGGCGCCCTCGGCAGCACCCGCGCCGACCAGGTTGTGCAGCTCGTCGATGAACAGCACGATGTCGCCGCGCTGGCCGATCTCCTTCATCACCTTCTTGAGCCGCTCCTCGAACTCACCGCGGTACTTGGAGCCGGCCACCAGAGCGGCCAGGTCAAGCGTGTAGATCTGCTTGCCCTTGAGCAGCTCGGGCACCTGGTTGGACGAGATCCGCTGGGCCAGTCCCTCGACCACCGCGGTCTTGCCGACACCGGGCTCACCGATCAGCACCGGATTGTTCTTGGTGCGGCGCGACAGGATCTGCATCACGCGCTCGATCTCGTTCTGACGGCCGACGACCGGATCCAGCTTGCCCTCGGTCGCGAGCTTGGTCAGGTTGCGCCCGAACTGGTCGAGCAGCTTGGAGCTCTTGCCGCCCTTCTCGCCGGTCGCGCCGGTGCCCGCGCCCTGACGGCGGCCGGGGCCGGACAGCATCCGGATGATCTCGTTGCGAATCTTCTCTGCGTCGGCGTCGAAGTCGAGCAGGATGCGGGCGGCCACGCCTTCGTTCTCGCGCACCAGCCCCAGCAGGATGTGCTCGGTGCCGATGTAGTTGTGACCCAGCGACAGCGCCTCGCGCAGCGCCAGCTCCAGCACCTTCTTGGCGCGCGGCGTGAACGGGATCTGGCCGGTGGTCACCTCGTCACCCTGGCCGACGATGCGGGCGACCTGCGCGCGCACCTCTTCCACGGTGATATCGAGCGAGTCGAGGACACGGGCAGCGAGCCCTTCCTCCTCGCGCAGGAGACCCAGGAGGATGTGCTCAGTGCCGATGTAGTTGTGCTTGAGCGTGCGGGCCTCGTCCTGTGCAAGCACGACGACCTGGCGGGCACGCTCGGTGAAGCGTTCAAACATGTTCGTGCCCCTTGTCGCTGATCTGGAAAAAGTTGGATGTCATGAAATGCTGAAGGCCGGCCTGCCAAACCGGCCGCGGATGGCTCGGTGGCATTCCGGTATCGAGGGAACGGATCGCACTATAGCACCCACCTTAACGGGCTCCCGGTGTGGTTTATTGCACGTTCGTTGGCCCCCTAATCGACCTTCTGTGACGGGCGCTTGAGGGGTTTTTCGCACCGCTGGGGAATCTGCCTGCAAATGGGCGTAAGATGGACGTCGTGAATTTCGCGGTCGAACACTTCCGCGCGATCGACGCGCCGGAGTCGCCGCTCGGTATCGAGTACGTCTCGACCGGCCAGATCGACCGGGTCGAGGCCCACGACGAGCCGGCCGCGGCAGCCATCGCGTTGTCGGCCCGCGACGACTTGCAGGAGCTCGACGTGGTGTCGTACAACCCCGGCAAGGATCTGTACGGCGTTCTGGGCGAGGACGAGGCCGTGACGGGTGCGCCCGCCTAGCGCACGGGTCACCCAGCAGTTCTGCGTCGACCGCCGCGAGCCCGTCGAGGCTGGAGGTGTTCTTCTCGAGCATGTAGTCGATCAACGCCCGGTCGCCGCCCTTGCGCAGCTTGGTCTCGACCCATGCCGCCGCCTGCGGGCGCTCTCCCACCTGCTCCATCAGCGGCACGCCGAAGCCGCACGAGTCGGCGATCCGGTGCACGTCGACCACCACCACCGCCCGGCGATCAGCCCCGCCGGCGGGGGAATCGGGGTGATCGAAGCTTGCGGCCAGCTGCTCGAAGCCCTCGTCTCCGCGCTGCACGATCGTGCCGCGTGCCGTGCAGTCGCAGGATCAGCGGCGGCCCGCTGAAGGCGCAGAACATGATCACGATGCGGCCGTTCTGGCGCACATGCGCGATCGTCTCGGCGCCGCTTCCCACCACGTCCAGGTACGCGACCGTATGGCCGTCCAGCACCCGGAAGGTGCCGATCGGGCCCTTGGGCGACAGGTTGATGTGCCCGCCGTCGCCGGAGGGCGCCGAGCCGACGAAGAACATCGGCTGGTGCATGATCCACTCCGACAGCCGTTGATCGATGTGCTCGTGCACCTTGCCCACTGGTCAACTCCCCTCGCGGCTGGGAGGGAAGAGGATCACCTCGCGGATCGAGCGGATCCCGGTCAGCAGCATCATCAGACGGTCGATGCCGATGCCCACCCCGCCGGTGGGAGGCATGCCGTACTCGAGTGCCAGCAGGAAGTCCTCGTCCATCGGCGCCGCCTCGTCATCGCCGGCGGCGGCGGCCACGCGCGCCTCCTCGAACCGCGCCCGCTGCTCGGCCGGGTCGTTCAGCTCGGTGAACCCGTTCCCGATCTCCATGCCGTTGCAGAATGCCTCGAACCGCTCGGTCAGCCCGGGTTTGTCCGGCGCACGCTTGGCAAACGGCGACAGCTCGACCGGATACTCGGTGAGGAACACCGGGGCGGTGATCTTCGGCTCCACGTAGTGCGACAGCAGGTGGTCGACGGCCTGCGCCCAGGTGTGGTCGGCGGAGGTGTCGATGTCGTCGGCGCGCATGTGTGCGATCAGCCGGTCGAGGTCACGGTCGGCCATCGGGTCGATCCCCGCGTCGGCGATGATCGCGTCGCGCAACGGCAGCCGCGGCCACGGCGGAGTCAGGTCGATCTCACTGCCCACCGCCTCGCCGGCGGCGGCCACCAGCCGCTCGGTCATGTTCATGCCGCTCTGGTAGTCGCCGTAGGCCTCGTACCACTCCAGCATCGTGAACTCGGGGCTGCGCTTGAAGCTGACGCCCTCGTTGCGAAAGTCCTTGCCGATCTCGTACACCCGCTCGAGGCCGCCGACGATCAGCCGCTTGAGATAGAGCTCGGTCGCGATCCGCAGGTAGAAGTCGCGCTCGTACGCGTTGTAGTAGGTGGTGAACGGCCGGGCGGCGCCGCCGCCGTAGAGCGGCTGCAGCACGGGCGTCTCGACCTCCACGAAGCCGTCGGCGTCCAGCACCCGGCGAAGCGCCGCGATCGCCACCGGACGGGCCATCGCCAGCGTCCGCGACTCCTCGTTGACCGCCAGGTCGAGGTAGCGGCGGCGGTGGCGCGTATCGACGTCGGTGAGCCCGTGGAACTTCTCGGGCAGCGGCCGCAGGCACTTGGCCAGCAGCGTCCACTCGGCCACCCGCAGGGACAGCTCACCGCGGCGGGAGACGAACACCTCTCCCTCGGCGGTGATCACGTCGCCCAGGTCGGAGTCCGACAGCGCGTCGTACCGATCCTCTCCGAGCCCGTCCAGGGTGGCGTGCAGCTGCAGCTGCCCGCTGCGGTCGGTGAGATCCAGGAACATGGCCTTGCCGTGGCCGCGCCGAGCGGTGATGCGGCCGGCCAGCCGGGCTCGTTCACCGGTCTCGGCGCCCGGCTTCCAGCTCGGAGTAGCGGGCCCGCACGTCCTGCACCGGCTCCCGATCGACAGCTCGCGGCGGGTAGGGATCGACCCCCGACTCCCGCAGGACGTCGAGCTTGGCCAGGCGATCCGCCCGGATCTGGGCTTCGGCGTCTGTGCTCACGAGAGGCGCCGCCTAGGCGGCTTTGATGTCCATGATCTTGAGCCGGATCGCGCCGGCCGGCGCCGCCACTTCGACGGTCTCGCCCTTCTTGTGGCCGATCAGGGCACGGCCGACAGGGGACTCGTTGGAGAGCCGCCCTGCTCCCGGGTCGGCTTCGGCCGATCCGACGATCTCGTAGGTGTCGGTGTCGCCGTGGTCGACGTCCTTGACGCGCACCTTCGACCCGACCGACACGACGTCGGTGGGCACGTCCTTGGCGTCGATCACCCGGGCCGACCGCAGCTGTTCCTTCAGGCGCGCGATCCGATGCTCCAGCAGCGCCTGCTCGTTCTTGGCGTCGTCGTACTCGGAGTTCTCGGAGATGTCTCCGAACTCGCGCGCCTCCCGGATCCGATCAGCAACCTCGCGACGCCTGGTTGTTTCGAGTTCTTCGATCTGCGCCTTGAGCCGCTCGTAGCCTTCTGGGGTGAGGATTACGTCCTTTTCCACGCTGACGTCCTTAGTTGGGGCCCATCCGGGCTCGCTCGCAAACACGAACGGTGTCGCCCCAGAGTGTGCGATTTGCAGCACTTTTCCTCTGGGCTGACACCGAGGAACGCCGGATTATACCCGTTTCCATGTGCACCGCAAACGTCGCATTCGAGCACGCTGGCTAGGATCCTGCCATGAACCCGCTGACCGAGAACTGGTACATCAGGGATGTCGAGATTCCGTCCCGGATCGTGCTGGCGCCGATGGCGGGTGTCTCGGTGCAGGCGTTCCGCCGCCAGGGGCGTCGATTCGGGGCCGGGCTGGTGTGCTCGGAGATGGTTTCGTCGTGCGGGCTGTCCTACGGCAACGAGCGCACTCTGGGGTACCTGCGGATCGCCCGGGACGAGCATCCGCTGGCCGTCCAGATCTTTGGCTCCGAGCCCGAGCGGATGGCCGAGGCGGCCGAGATGGTGGTCGCGGCGGGCGCCGACATCGTCGACATCAACTTCGGCTGCCCGGTTCGCAAGGTGACCAAGACCGGGGCCGGCGCCAGCGCGCTCGAGCAGCACGACCTCGCCTGCTCGCTTGGCCCGGGCGGTGGTGGACGCGGTCGACGTGCCGGTGACGGTGAAGATGCGCCGCGGACTCGAGAACGGCTCGCGCACGGCTCTCGACCTGGGGCCCAAGCTCGAGGCCGAGGGGGTCGCGGCGCTGACGCTGCACCCGCGCTCGGCCAAGCAGATGTACACCGGCACCGCCGACCACACGCTCACGGCCGAGCTGGTCGAGCGCGTGTCGATTCCCGTGATCGCCTCGGGCGACATCACCGACCGCGCCCGGGCGCAGGTGGTGCTGGAGTCGACCGGCGCCGACGCGGTCATGGTCGGCCGCGGCGCGCAGGGGCGGCCGTGGGCGCTGAGCGAGATGGCCGGCGGCGAGTCGGCCGAGCCCGATCGCGCCGAGCTCTACGCCGAGCTGGTGCGGTTCATGCGCGAGGTGGTGCGGGAGATGGGCGACGAGCGCTCGGTCGGATTCCTGCGCAAGTTTTACGGCTGGTACCTGCGCGGTACCGAGGGCGCCCGCGCGGTGCGCGGCGAGCTGATGCTGTGCCAGACGGTGGACGCCGCCGAGCAGGTGCTGCTGAATGCCTGCCCCGAGGCCCGTGAGCTGCTGATCGCCCACGCGGCCGAGATCGACCTGCTGCCCGACCTCCGAGTCCGATCGCCTGCTCGACCTGCCGATCTCGATCTACGGCGGCGGGTGAATAACGGTGCCTGGCACCATTTATTCACCCCGACGACCTGGAGCCATTCCGGCTTGAGGCCGGGATTGACCTCGATTCGCATGCCGAGCTTGCGCATGACGCTGATCGAGGCCGAGGTTGGCGTGCTCGGTGGTGGCCACGATCCGGGCCAGCTGCAGGTGGTCGAAGCCGAAGGCGATCAGCGCCGCAGCCGCCTCGGTGGCGTAACCCTGGCCGCGCTCGGCGGGCGCCGTTGCCCAGTACAGACCGACCTCTGGGCGAAACCGGTGGGGATCGCTGCCGTCGCCGAGGCCGGGGATCAGCCCGAACGGCGCCAGGCACGGCACCAGCCCGACCAGTCCGACCAGCTCCCCATCGCTTTGGCGCTCCACGGCCCGTTCGCCGTAGGGCGGCTGGTTCAGATCCGCGAGCTGGGCGTATCCCGCCACGGTCCACTCGAGCCACTGGTCACGCCGCTCTCCCAGCACCCGCTGGACGCCCGCTGCATCACCGCCGGTCAGTGGACGCACCAGGAGACGTTCAGTCTCGAGCAACGGCATCGCGCGATGATAGGTGAATAACGGTGCCCGGCACCGTTATTCACGACTAGTGCCGGGCATGGGCAGAGTGGACGACTTTCAGCGAGACGGGGCGGTGGTGGTGCGGGCCGCGTTCACGCCCGCCGAGGTCGAGCAGGTCACACGCGGGATCGAGCGGAACCTGGCCGAGCCCAGCCCGCGGGCGCTGGTGGCGTCACGGGATGACGATCCCGGGCAGGTTCTTCGAGGACTTCTGCAACTGGAGCCGCTTTCCCGAACTCGAGCAGGTGATTCGCGAGAGCCATGCCGCTGCGATCGCGGGAGAGCTGACGCGAAGCTCGCAGATCCGGCTCTATCACGATCACGTGCTCGTGAAGGAGGCTGCCACGCGCCAGCCGACTCCCTGGCACCAGGATCAGCCCTACTACAACGTCGAGGGCCGCCAGACCTGCAGCGTGTGGATGCCGGTCGACCCGGTGCCGCGATCGGCCACGCTCGAGTTCGTGGCCGGCTCCCACCTGGGGCCGTGGCTGATGCCGCGGACATTCATGGACGGCCAGGCCAGCTGGTTCCCCGAGGGTGCGCTCGCCGACCTGCCCGACATCGAGGCCGACCGCGGCGCCTTCCCGATCATCGGCTGGGAGCTCGAGCCCGGCGATGCCGTCTTCTTCAACATGCTGACGCTGCACGCCTCCGGCCCCAGCAACGGTCTTCGGCGTGCCTTCTCGATCCGCTTCATCGGCGACGACGTGACCCACGCGCCGCGGGCCTGGAAGACCTCGCCCGAGTTTCCCGGCCTGGCCGAGCGACTGCCGGCCGGCGCGGCGATGCAGGACGAGCTGTTCCCGGTCGTGTGGGAGCGGCGCTAGACGCTACCGGCGCGAGCAGCGCCAACCCGCGCAGCGTCAGCCACGGATCGACATGCGAGACGGTGCGACAGTGGGGAGCGACCACCTCCGAGTGCCCGCCGGTCGCCACCGCCGGCAGCTCCGCGCCCAGCTCGGCCCGAAACCGGGTGACAAGGCCGTCCACCATGGCCGCGTGCCCGAACACCGCCCCGGAGCGGATCGCTTCGGCGGTGTCGCGCTGCGATGGCATGGGCCGGGGCGTCGCAGCTCGATCACCGGGAGTCGATCGGCGTGCTCGGTCAGCGCCGCCACCGAGATACCGATCCCCGGGGCAATCGCACCGCCCGCCCACTCGCCGGACGATGACACCACGTCCACCGTGGTTGCGGTACCCATGTCGACAACGATGCACGGCCCGCCCACCAGCGCGAACGCGGCGGCCGCGTCAGCCAGACGGTCGGCTCCCACCGGAGCCGCCGGCACCACGATCGGCGGGCGACCGGTCAGCTCGGTCACGACCGCGTGGTAGCCGGCATCGAGTGCCGGCCCGGCAGTCGCAACCACCACGCCGTCGATGCCGTCGCCGATCAGCACCCCCACCAGCTCGCGATCGGCGTGGTCATGGTCGGTGGGGATCCGCCGGTGGGCGATCAACTCGTCGCCGTCGAACAGGCCTGCGACCGTGTCCGAGTTGCCTGCGTCGATGACCAGCAGCACTGCCGGCGTGGCTAGTCGTCCGACAGTTCGAAGCCGGGCGGCAGCACGGTGTCGATCGTGCCTTCGGGGCGCAGCTCCTCGACCGTCACGTCCTGGGTGGTGTGCACCTCTGCCCGCGGGATGATGCGGCTGGGCCGGTTCTTGTCCCACACCCACACGTCCTCCATCGACAGGTGCACCATCGGGTAGGCGGTGGTGTGCTGGGACTCCATCACCAGCCGGTTGCACAGGTAGGTGGCCTCGGCCGTGAGCACGCAGTAGCGAAACATCCCGAAGACGGTTGCGTATTCGCGTTTCAGCCGGAGCTCAAGCTCGGCGTCGAACTCCTCGAGGTCCTCGAGAAACGACATGCCCCAAGTCTACGCATAAATGCGGCGGTCGCGCACGCCGATCACACCCGCACGACGCCCTGGGGCTCGATCTGCGACAGCCAGTCGCGGCGCGGTGCGTCCGCGGATGATCGTCCCGGGGGCGATGTCGGCCAGCGGCCGCAGCACGAACTCGCGCTCGTGTGCACGCGGATGCGGCAGCTCCAGCGCGGGATCGTCGCGACTCGACACCGTCGTACCAGATCAGGTCGAGGTCGAGCGTGCGCGGGCCCCAGCGCCGGTCGCGCACGCGGCCGAACTCGGCTTCGATCGCCTGGAGGCCGGCGCAGCAGCTCGGCGGGAGCCAGCGGCGTCTCGAGCTCAGCCACGAGGTTGAGAAAGTCGGGCTGGTCGGTCACTCCGATGGCGGCGGTGCGGTAGGTCGGTGACACCGCCCGGACCTCACCGAGACGCTCGCAGGCACTCACCGCCCGGGGCAGCGTGTCCGCAGGATCCCCAAGATTCGCGCCGAATCCTACGAGCGCAACAGTCACCCGATGGGGTGCACTTTCCTTCGCGACCTTGACGAATTTGCTCATCTTTGCCGATGCTCGTGGGGGACGGCTTTTCGCGGGCCGTACCAAAGCTCCCACGCTCTGACGAAGGATGACCATGTCGACCCTCATGGAATTGACCGTCGTGCTCCTGATCTGTCCGGCCGCCCTCGCCACGTGGGCCGACGCACGGTACCCCAAGCTGCGGCCGCGCGAGATCCGGCGAACCACGATCCACCTCGGCATGACCGGCCTGATCGCGTTCGTCGCGATGAAGCCGCTGCTGAGCGAGATCTTCCAGCTGCTGTCCGGCCCCGCCGGGCGCGCAACCGCGCTGTGCATCTCCTGCATCGCCATCACGTACTGCCTGATGGTGTCGCTGTGGGTCGTGCGGCTCGCAACCGAGACCGCTCGCACCCGCCGCTAGGCTCGGGGTGAATAACGGTGCCTGGCACCGTTATTCACAACCCACCGCTCAGGCGTGAATAATTGGTGCCTGGCACCAATTATTCACGCCATAGCTACCTGGTGGAGGGCCGCTGCGGCTTCAGCCCGGGTGCGGGCGTTGAGCTTGCGCAGGATCGCCTTCACGTGCCAGCGCACGGTCTCGGGCGACAGGTACAGCTCGGCCGCGATCTGCCCGGTGGTGTAGCCACTGGCGATCAGCCGCAGGATCTCGAGCTGGCGGGGCGTCAGCTTCTCGCGCTGCTGCGGCCGTGGAGCCAGCTCCAGGCGCTGCTCCGCGCCGCGCACCTCGTCAAGCAGGTAGGACACCATCCGGCGTGACACCGCCGCTTCGCCACCGACCACGCCCAGCGATCGCTTCGGCCAGCCGGTCGGGCGTCTGATCCTTGGTCAGGTAGCCCACCGCGCCGGCGCGCACCGCCGCCAGCATCACCTGTGGGTCGTGCGACTCCGACAGCATCACGACCTTGACGCCTGCGCCGACGGCGTCCAGCAACCGCCGGGTGGCAAGGATGCCGCTGCCGTCCTTCAGCTCCAGATCCATCAGCACCACATCGGGACGCAGGCGCACACCCCGCTCGATCGTCTCCAGCACACTCGAAGCGGTACCCACGACCTCCATGCCGGCGCCCTCGAGCAGCGTGATCAGCCCCCGTCGAAAGAGCGGGTGATCGTCAACAACAACAATCCGGATGGGAGCCCCCATTGGTTCAGTTATACGTGGGTTTCAGCGGACGCGCGAGACGGTCACGGCGACGTGATCGAACGGATGCTCGATCGGTGCGTCGGGCTTGGCCACCCGCACCGCTACTTCATCCACCGGGAACTCCGCCAGAAGCGCGGCGCAGACCACGTCGGCGACCTTCTCGATCAGGTTGTAGGGGCCGCCGCTGACGAGCTCCACAACGCGGTCGCACACCGCCCCGTAGTCGACGGTGCCGGCCAGCTCGTCGTTTCGCCCGGATTCGGCGTCACTGGCCCGCAGGGTCACGTCGATCACGAACCGCTGCCCGTCGCGGCGCTCGTGCTCGAACACGCCGTGGTGGGCGAACACCTCGCAGCCCTCGGATCTCGATCAGCGGGCCGCTCACCGATCCCCCGAATCGCTGCCTCGACCGCCAGCCCATGGCGCATGGCCGCACGTCGTGCACCCGCACCATCCACGCACCGGCCCGCACGGCGGCCAGGCTGGCCACCAGCGAGGCCGCCCCCGGTCGCCCTCATCCGCACCCGTGACTGCACCCCAGGAAGCGCTTGCGCGACACCCCGACCACCACCGGGTAGCCCAGCGCGACGATCTCGTCCAGCCGCCGCAGCAGCTCGAGGTTGTGCGCGAGCGTCTTGCCGAAGCCGATGCCGGGATCCACGCAGATCCGGTCGGCCTGGACACCGTGCGCGCAGCGCCCACTCCGCCCGCTCGGCCAGGAACGCCGACGACCTCGGCGACCACGTCGTCGTAGCGCGGGTCGTGCTGCATCGTGCGCGGCTCGCCCAGCATGTGCATCAGGCACACCGGCACCGCGGCGGCGGCCACCACCTCCACCATCCGCGGATCGCCGCGCAGCGCCGTCACGTCGTTGACGAAGCTCGCGCCCGCCGCCAGCGCCGCCTCGGCGACGTCGGCCTTCATCGTGTCGATCGAGACCGGCACGTCGGTCACCGCCGCGATCCCCTCGATCACCGGGATGACCCGGCGCAGCTCCTCTGCGAGCGCCACCGGCTGTGCGCCCGGACGGGTCGACTCGCCGCCGACGTCGAGCAGATCGGCGCCCTCGCTCGCCAGCCGCCCGGCCGTGCGCGATCGCCGCCGCGGCGTCCAGGAACTCGCCCGCCGTCCGAGAAGGAGTCGGGCGTGACGTTGACGATGCCCATCACCGCGGGGCCGGGGAACCGATCCAGAACGCTCATCGGTCGGGACACTACCGACGGGGGCGCCGGGGCGGGCAGCTCGCCCCGACGCTCTCGTGGGCGAGGGGGCTATCTGAACGACAGGGCGGTCGCCTCGGGGATGTCGCGCTCCCAGTGGTTGGCACTGTCGAACGTCCATCCGTGGGAAGGGCTGAGCCCCGGCACCAGCAGCTCGGTGGAGGAGTTGTTGTCAAAGCCGATGGCATCGCGGGCGCCCAGCTGGCGCAACATCGATGTCCACTGCCACCCGTAGACGCCGGAGTCGGCCGAGCCGGTGATCAGCATCGATCCCCAGCCGTTGGTGCCCATCATCACCGCCGGCCGCCAGAACCGGCCGCACCACTGGTAGCACGGGTTTTGATCCATCATCGGCGGATCCGCCCAGGGGGTCGTGTAGCGGGCGACGCCATTCTTGACCAGCAGCGGCTTCCCGCCCATCACCTCGGCGACATGCGCCCACTTGGCCGAGTCGACTGCGACCTTCACGGCCGCGGCCGGCGCCGCCGCAGCGTCCTCCAGGCCGGTGGCGGCGAAGCGGTCGGCACGCGCCACCAGCAGCGCCTGGCCGGTGTGCAGCGTGATCGACGTGCCCGCGGAGCAGACCCCGCCGGCGCACGCGGTCATGGAGATCGGCAGGAGCAGAGAACGGGTGGCCACGCCGCGCTCGCCGAACCGGAACCCCACCACCGTCTCCTTGGCCGAGGTCGAGCTGTTGGTGGGATTGTGGTAGCCGGTCTTGGTGCCTTGCAGCATCGAGCCAAACGGGCTGGGGACCGCTGCGCTGCCCAGTATCACTCCGATCATCCCCGAGGGGATCTTGAAGGCGACATTGTGGGCGGTCGCGACCGCCACCTGATCGCCCGGCAGGTCGCCGGTCTTCGAGGCCAGACTGCCGGGGGACGACACGAAGCTGCCGATGGTAGTCAGCCCGCCGTGGGGCAGCGAAATGTTGGCAGGCACCGCCCGAGGGTTGCCGAACACCATCCCGCCGGGCTGGCCGCCGAGGCCCTTGGTCTCGTACCCGACGCCGGGACCGCCCCAACCGAACGCATCGACCGTTCGCGCGCGCACCAGCATTCCGCTGGGGTAGCCGCCGTACCAGCCCTTGTACCCGAAGAAATCGCCGTTGAGGGCACCCACAAGGCCCTTGGGGCCGCTGCGCGTCCAGCTGGAGATGGTGGCCAGGGCGATCGATCCCACAGGGCTCAGGGGGCGCAGCGCCTCCGCGTCCAGGTGCACGTGTGAATCGCCCACCTTCCACGACAGCTGGTAGATGTTCTGCGTGGGGCCGCCGCGCATGGCCGCGTGCAGGCGAGTGAGCGTCACCACGGGGTGTCCACCGGCGCGCCGCAGCGTCTTCACACAGGGCGAAGAAGCGCAGCTCAACTTGGTGATCGGCCCACTACCGTGAAGGGTCAGCGGCCCAGCCGCCGCGCTCGGCGCAAACGCCAGCAGCGCGACAGCCGGGGCCGCAAGCACGACCCCCCTGCCTCGAAATCGCATGAAAAGTCCGTCCTGAAGAAAACAAACGCGCTTTCCTACAATCGGCCGGCAGAGGCCGCAATCTCACCTCCCTGAGGGGGATCCCGCTCCACCAAAGGGGTGATTAGGCGCGGTGCTGCGTCAGGAAGGCTGAGGAGACTCGGGCGGCTGACCGCTGGCGATGTTGCCGGGCAGCGGCAGTCCGAGCCCACGAGGTCGCGACCGGGTCCTTCTTGGGGGCCTCGGCCGGAATCTCTTCGGGCTTCTTCTCGACGTCCTTGAAGACCTCTTCGGGGGCCTCGCCGGTCAGCAGCCGCTCGAACTGCTCGCGATCGAACGTCTCGTACTGGATCAGCATCTGAGACATCTGCTGCAGCTCGTCGATGTGCTCGGTCAGCACCTCGCGGGCGCGCTCGTGGGCACGCTCCACGATCCGCCGGATCTCGTCGTCGATCTCGCGCGCGATCTCCTCGGAGTAGTCGGCCTCGTGGCCGAAGTCGCGGCCCAGGAAGGGCTGGCTCGAGTCGCGGCCGAACGTGCGCGGGCCGAGCTTCTCGGACATGCCCCAGCGCGTGACCATGCGCTTGGCCGTATCGGTGGTCTTGTTGAGATCGTCCTCGGCGCCGGTGGTGACCTCGTCGAAGACCAGCTCCTCGGCGGCGCGGCCGCCGAGATTCTTGGCCAGGCCGTCCATCAGCTCGAGCCGCGAGCGCATGAACTTGTCCTCGGAGGGCAGCGTCACGACGTAGCCGAGCGCCATGCCGCGGCCCACGATCGAGATCTTGTGCACGGGGTCGTTGTGCTCGAGGTAGTGGCCGACCAGCGCGTGGCCCATCTCGTGCACGGCGGTGATCTCGCGCTCCTTCGGCGAGAGCAGCCGGGTCTTCTTCTCGGGCCCGGCGATGACCCGCATGATGCCCTCTTCCAGCTCCAGGTTGCCGATCTGCTTCTTGCCCTTGCGGGCGGCCAGCAGCGCGGCCTCGTTCACCAGGTTGGCGAGGTCGGCGCCGGTGAAGCCGGGCGTCTGACCGGCCAGCGCTTCGAGGTCGACCGACGGCGCCATCGGCTTGCCCCGGCTGTGCACCTCGAGGATCTTCTTGCGGCCGACGCGGTCGGGCCGGTCGACGACGACCTGGCGGTCGAACCGACCGGGGCGCAGCAGCGCCGGATCGAGGATGTCGGGGCGGTTGGTGGCGGCGATCAGGATGATGTTGTCCTTCATCTCGAAGCCGTCCATCTCGACCAGCAGCTGGTTCAGCGTCTGCTCGCGCTCGTCGTGGCCGCCGCCCATGCCGGCGCCGCGATGGCGGCCGACGGCGTCGATCTCGTCCATGAAGATGATGCACGGCGAGTTCTGCTTGGCCTGCTCGAACAGGTCGCGCACGCGGCTGGCGCCGACGCCGACGAACATCTCGACGAAGTCCGAGCCGGAGATCGAGAAGAACGGCACGCCGGCCTCGCCGGCGACGGCGCGGGCCAGCAGCGTCTTACCGGTGCCGGGAGGCCCGAACAGCAGCACACCCTTGGGGATGCGCGCGCCCAGCGCCTGGAACTTCTGCGGGTTCTCGAGGAACTCCTTGATCTCGTGCAGCTCCTCGACCGCCTCGTCCACGCCGGCCACGTCCTTGAACGTGATCTTGGGCGAGTCGACCGACATCCGCTTGGCGCGGCTCTTGCCGAAGCTCATCACCTTGGAGCCGCCGCCCTGCATCTGGTTCATCAGGAAGATCCAGAACACGAAGAACAGCAGGAACGGCAGCAGCGTGATCAGCGCGCTCCACCACGGCGAGCCGCCGGTGCGGGTACCGGTGGTGGGAATGCCTTCGTTGATCGCGTCGCGCGTGATCTGTGTCCAGCTGCTGCTGCGACGGGATCCCGATCGTGAACGACTTCTGGTCGCTCTTGCGCTTGAAGGTGACGCTGGAGCCGGGGTAGTCCCCGCGCAGCTCGAGATCTGGTTGTTCTGCACCATGTCCTGGAGCGTGTTCCAGCTGGGTGCCTGCGTGCTCGAACCGCCCGAAAGGAGCCTGCTGACGAAGATCGCCAGCACGATCACGATCAGGATCGGAAACGCCGCGCTCTTGAAGAATCGACTCGCAGAAATTTCGAATACCTCCCCCGGGAGCTGCTTCTAATGTCGTCCAGAGTGCGGCCGGGGAGCTCGCCCAATTACCCATCCCGGATGCTAGCACGGTGGATTTCCGCGTCATCGGCACTACGTCCACGCGTCTGAAGCGGATTGACGGCATCTCACTCAAGGATGCCCGCAAAGTGCGACTTATGCGAGCCCGCCCACAATTTTCGTTTCATCGAGGGCTGCGACGTACGGCAGGCTGCGGTAGCGCTCGGCGTAATCCAGCCCGTATCCGATCGCGAAACGGTTGGGGATCTCGAACCCGACGTAGCGGCATTCGATGTCTGCAACCCGGCGGTCGGGCTTGGTCAGAAGCGCACACACCTCGACCGATGCCGGGTTGCGGGCCTCCAGATTGCGCAGCAGGTACGAGAGCGTCAGGCCGGAGTCGACGATGTCTTCGATCACAACCACATTGCGCCCCTCGATGCTGGCATCGAGATCCTTGAGGATCCGCACCACCCCGGATGAGTCGGTGCTGTTGCCGTAGCTGGAGACGGCCATGAAGTCGATCTCGCAGGGGATCGTGAGGCGTCGGATCAGGTCGGCCATGAAGAACACCGCGCCCTTCAGCACTCCGATCAGCAGCAGGTCGGTATCGGCGTAGTCACGCGAGATCTCGGCACCGAGCTCGGCGACGCGGGCCTCGAGCGCTTCCTCTGTGACCAGCACCTCGGCGATCAAACTCTCCTGGCCGGCGTGCTCGAGGTCTGCGCTCATCTCGAGTGAGGATACCGCGTCGGCGCAGTGAAGCTGAGGGTTCGGCGGTCGCGCACGGCTTCGAGATCGCGTGCCAGCGATAACCGCTCGACGCCGTCCCCGCGCGTCGCCAGCTGTTCCAGCCTGCCGGTCAGCTCGCGGGGCAGCCGCAGCGGGCGCCCGGCGGCGCGCTCGGCGGCGGCCCGCAGTACCACCACCCGCAGCCCGCGGGGCAGCTGTGAGAGCGAGTCGAGGTCGAGCTGGTCGGTCACGTGCTCCTCGGCCAGCTCGCTCAGCAGGTCGTCCAGTTCGGCCAGCAGCTCAGCCGTGCGGGCCAGGTTGACCTCGGCCCCGGGATGCACCCGACGAAGTGCGGGCATCACCTCGTGCCGGATCAGGTTGCGGCGATGGAGCGTGTCCCGGTTGGTGGCGTCGACCCGCGGCTCCAGCCCGCGCTGCATCGCACCACGCCCGCGTCTCGCCGGCGGTCAGGCACAGCAGCGGGCGCACCAGGTCGCCGTCGCGGGGGCGCATCGCGGCCGCCGCCCGGGGCCCGGACGACGACGCCAGCCGATAGAGCACCGTCTCGGCCTGATCGGACACCGTGTGCCCGGTCGTGATCACTCTGCCCGCGGCGTACTCGCGGGCGGCGCGGTAGCGGGCCTCGCGGGCGCGGGCTTCCAGATTGCCGCCGGGCGGGATCTCCACGTTGACCACCGCCGCCCCCAACTCGGCGCAGAACTCGGCGTCCGCATGTCCCTCTTGGCCTCGCAGCCCGTGCTCGACGTGGAGCGCGTCGACCGGGTATCCGAGCTCGCTCATCAGCGTCCACAGGCACAGCGAGTCGGCGCCGCCCGACACCAGCGCGACCAGTTCCTGTCCGGGTTCGAGCAGCCGACCGCCGGCGATGTAGTCGGCGACTCGCTCAGCCAGGGCGGCTGTCACGAAGTGCCCGGGTGGCATAGGTCGTGGCCAGCTCGACGTACCGAGCGTGGGCGGTCTCGGCGGCGTCTTCGTCGCCCGCGCGGTGGGCACGCTCGATCTGGATCAGCAGGTCGTTGAGGCGCTCTTCCAGCCGCAGCTCCAGCACCTGCTCACCCGACAGCTCCTCCCCGCGCCCGGTCGCACGCAGCCCGCGTGCCTGCCACACGACGGCCAACTCGGCCAGCTTCGGCTCGGCGTTGAGCACGTCGAAGCCGCGAATCGCGAACGGGCGAAGCGCGTCTGCATCGAAGCGTGGCACCGCGATCTCACCGTCCGAGCCGCCCGGCTGGAAGCGGCCGCCGCACTCACACGCCGCCAACAGCGGTGCGATCTCGGATTCCACCCCGGCGCTGCCCAGTCGAAACCCTTCGGCGCCGTGATCGGCCAGCCGCACCAGCCCGATCTCGGCCGACAGCGGGGCCAGATCGGCGGCGGCCCCGCAATCGCTGCAGCGCCATGGATCGGTGCGGGCGGTGGTGATCGAACTCACGCCGTGAAGCGTAGAGCAGCCGGTGAATAATTGGTGCCTGGCACCAATTATTCACTCCGACGCCCAGGTGGTGAGTCACGACAGGCGCCCTGAGGCGCAGGCCGTTGGGTCTGTGGCAAGGATCGAGCCGCGAGCGGAGCGCAGGCGTGGCAAAGCCACGGCGAGCACCGCACGCGGCGTGGGACGCCGCCACAGACCCAACGGGCCAGCCTCAGAGGAAGTCGGAGACGGCGACGCCGAAGGAGTATGGGGCTTCGATCATAGGCATGTGGCCGACGCCGGGAAGCACCACTTCCTCGGCGCCGAGCAGGTCGGCGAACTCGGGGCCGTTGTCCCAGCCGGACTGGTCGTGCTCGCCCCACACCACCAGGCAGGGCACGTCCACGTCAGCGGCGATCGTGCGCAAGTCGAGATCTTCGAGCGCAGGCAGGGCTGACGGCACCACCGGCGCAGCCCGGGCCGCGCCTCGCAGCAGTGACCGGGCCTGATCCGGCTCCAAGCCGTCCAGGTCGTTCATGCCGACGAACCAGCCGAAGATCACCCTTCGCGGCCACCGCGAACGCGATGCGGCGGCTTCCCACAACCGCTCGCTGCGGGCCAGCACCTTGTGCACCGGCATCACCGCCCGCGCCCGCCGAATGTGCAGCGGCGTGATTCCCACGGGCGAGGCCAGCACCAGCGCCGACACCGGCCGCGCGGCCGCCCAGCAGACTGCGATCGGCACGCCGAACGAGTGACCCACAATCGCCGGGTTCTCGGCCTCGAGCTGATCGGCGGCGTCGGCCAGCACCGTCACCAGCCCGTCGAACGTGAACGGGTCCAGCGCCTCGCTGTCGCCGTGACCGGGGACGTCGAAGGCGATTACCCGGTGTCGCCGCGACAGGCGCTCGGCGAACGGTGCCCAGTAATCGAGCGACCCGGTGAGCCCATGGACCAGCACCACCGGAGGCCCGGACCCCCACTCGGTGACGTTGATTCGCAGCCCGTCGACCGAGAGTGTACGGTTCTTCACATGTCGGAAGGTAGCACCGAGACCGCTGACGAGTACCGGGCGCGCAGCGCCCAGAACTGGGAAGAAGCAGCCGGTTCGTGGGAGCAGAAGCGCGAGTACACCCGCAAGACCTTCCAGCCGTTGACCGAGTGGCTGCGAGCCCAGACGATGCTCGCCCCGGGCAAGCAGGTGCTGGAGTTGGCGGCCGGTCCCGGCGACACCGCCATCGAACTGGCGCCGGCGATCGTCCCCGGCGGCCACTACGTGGCGACCGATCGGGCCGCGGGGATGGTTGCGGCTGCGACCCGCTCAGCCGCCGCCGCAGGACTCACCGACGTGATCGAATGCCGGGTTGTCGACGCCGAGGCGATCGACGTGGACGACGACAGCTTCGACGCGGTCGTGTGCCGGTTCGGGCTGATGCTGATACCCGACCAGGCCGCGGTTCTCAGCCAGACGCAGCGGGTCTTGAAGCCCGGTGGGGTGTGCGGATTTGTGGTGTGGGGCGACGAAGACCGAAATCCGTGGGCCACCCGTCTTTGGGGAGTGCTGGAGCGGCTGGTCGACATTCCCGCATCACCGCCCGGGTCGCCGGGGATGTTCTCACTGGCCGACCGCACACACCTGTCGCAGCTGATAGCCGGAGCCGGGCTCACGCAGACGGCGATGGAGGCGATCGACATCGAGTTCGAGTACTCGTCGTTCAACGAGTACTGGGAGACGAACTCGGCGCTGGCCGGCGGCCTTGCGCGGCTGCTGCCCACGCTGACCCAGGCCAAGCGCGATCACCTGATCGAGAGCGTGCGCGACGGGATGGCCGAATTCCGTCTCGCCGACGGGCGCTACCGCGTCACCGGCCAGGCTCTCTGCGTCGCGGCCGCCCGATAGGATCAGCCGATGCCGATCCACCTGCGGGCCGAGCCGGGCGACTACGCCCCGGCGGTGTTGCTCCCCGGCGATCCCCTCCGGGCTCGCTGGATCGCTGACACGTTCTTGGAGTCGCCCCGGCAGGTCAACGGCGAACGCGGCCTGTTGGGATTCACCGGCTCGTTCGACGGCACGCCGGTGTCGGTGCAGGCCACCGGCATGGGCTGTCCCAGCGCTGCGATCGTGATCGAAGAGTTGATCCAGCTCGGCTGCACCCGGTTGATCCGCGTGGGCACGTGCGGAGCGCTGCAGCCCCAGCTGGCACTGGGAGACATGATCGTGGGCATCTCGGCGGTGCCCGCCGACGGCACCGCGCGGGCCTACACGGCCGGGGAGCCGCACGCCCCCACCGCCGACTTCGGGCTCACCCACGGGATCATCCACGCCGCCAAAGGCTTCGGCGTGCGGCCCCACGTGGGTGCGATCGCGAGCTCGGACACCTTCTACGACCCCGACCCCGAGCGGCACAGGCGCTGGGGTGAACGGGGCGTGCTGGCAGTCGAGATGGAGGCTGCGGTGCTGTTTACGATCGGCGGCCTGCGCAAGGTGCAGACCGCGTGCCTTCTGACCGTGTCCGACCTGGTCTACGGAGAGACGTTCGAACGCATCGGCGACGACGACTTGGCCGCCGGTGTCGAGCGCATGTGCCGGTTGGCGATCGCGGCGGCGGTCGACCCCAAGTGACCGCCGTGATGATCGTCAACCCGGCCTCCGACAGCGGCGGCACTGCCAAGGCCTGGCCGGGGATCGCCGAGGGAGCGAAGCTGCGCGGGATCGACGCCGACGTGCGCCTCACCACCGCCCCCGGGCACGCCACCGAGCTCACCCGCGAAGCACTCACCGAGGGAGCCCGGCTGATCGTGGCGGTGGGTGGCGACGGCACCATCTCGGAGGTCGCCAACGGCTTTTTCGACGGCGAGCGGGCGATCGCGCCGGAGGCGGAGCTGGCGGTGGTCTGCCGCGGCTCGGGGTGTGACTTCATCCGTACCTTCGGCATCTCCAAGAAGACCGACCGCGCTCTGGACGTGGCCGCCGGGGGTACCGCGCGCACGATCGACGTGGGTGTGGCCCGCTTCACCGGCCCCGACGGCCTGCCGGCCGAGAGGCTGTTCGTCAACGTCGCCAGCGCCGGCATGACCGGCTTTGCCGCCGAGAAGGCCAACCAGTCCTCCAAGCGCCTGGGCGCCACCGTGACCTTCGCCTGGGCGGGCCTGAGCTCGCTGATCTCCTACACCAACCGCCGCATGCGCGTCACCATCGACGGCCAGGAACGCGAGCTCGTCTCCAACAACGTGATCGTGGCCAACTGCCGCAGCTGGGCCGGCGGCATGAAGATCCTGCCGATGGCCGAGCCCGACGACGGCGAGCTGGACGTGCTGGTGTGGGGAGACATCTCCAAAGCCGATCTGGTCAAGACGCTCCCCAAGCTCTATCGCGGCACCCACATCAACCACCCCAAGGCCAGCATCAGCCGCGCTCGCGAAGTCACGGTCACGCCCGAACAGCCGCTACCGATCGAGCTGGACGGGGAACTGCCCGGCCTCACGCCGGTGACGTTCACCATCCGCAAGCAGGCACTCCGGCTGCGCGTACCGGGGTGAGCCCTACGTAGTCTCGGACGCCTCGGCAGCGGGCTCTGCGGCCGGCGGCTTCGGCTTGGTGGTGCGCGGACGGCGCGCGGCGGGTTTGGCCGGCTTCTTGGTCAGCTCTGCCAGAGCAGCCTCGATCCGGTCGACTGACTCCTGCAGCCGCGCGATGTCGTCACGGGTGGCCAGGGGCAGCGCGCCGGCCGCCTGCTGGGCCTTGGTGCGCACCGCATTGGCGCGATCGCGGGTAGCCGAGACGACCGGGTTGACCTCGTTCTGAACGCGGGTCACTTTCTCGTTGGTGGCATCCACCACGCGCTCGACCAGAGTCTTGCGATCGTCGTCTTCCATCGTTCCCTCCTGGGAAGGCCTGAAACTACTCCGTCGCGGGCACCGTATCAGTCCGGAGGCCGAGTTTTCCAGTAGCTTCCCGTGCGTGAGCACCCCCCGCCGCCACCGCGTCTCGCTGCGCGTGCGCTTCTCGGAGACCGACGCAATGGGAGTCGCCAACAACGGCGTCTACCTGGCGTGGCTGGAGATCGCCCGGATCGAATACCTGCGCGCCCTGGGCCACAGCTATCGCGACGTGCACGACGGCGGGATCGACCTGGTGGTGGCCGAGGCCAGCGTCCGCTACCTCAAGCCGCTGCGTTTCGATGATCAGTTCGAGATCGACTGCGGCTGCGCCGAGATCACCCGAGCGACGGTCACCTTCGACTACGAGCTCGTATCAGACGCAGGTGTGCATGCGCGGGCGACCACCCGACACGCCTGCGTCAACCGCGAGCTGATGCGACCGGTGCGGCTGCCCGAGTGGCTGCGCGAGATCGTTACCGCGACCAGCTGACGCCGCCGTCGTCGGAGCGCAGCAGTAGCCCCGACGCCGTCCCGGCAAAGGCATTTTGGGGGTTTCGGGTGTCGACCGCAAGCGCGGTGATACCCGGCTCCCCGAGCACTCGGGTGAAGCTCTTGCCGTCGTTGCCGGAGTGCATCAGACCGGTCGCGTCTGCGACCAGCAGCACCTCGTCGTGCGGGGTCGAGGTCGCCACCGCAGTGGCGGAGGCCACGCCCGCGACCCGCTCAAAGCTGGCCCCGGAGTCGGTCGATTTCCACAGCCCCGCAGGCCCGGCGGCAACGTAGATGGTGTCGGGCTGAGAGGTGTCGGGTCGCCGCGCGGCGACTGCCACGCCACTTGCGGGCAGCCCCGAGGCACGCAGCGGCACCCACGACCGGCCGACGTTGACCGAGAGCCACAGGCCGCCCTCTCCATCCAGGGCGTACAGGCGATGGGTCACGTAGTAGGGCGAGGTGACGGCCACCAGCGGTTGGGGAGCCGGGCGAAACGGCCGCACCACCAGGCCCGTGAACGGCCCCACCCGGGCGCCCAGCGCACCGTACAGGTAGGTGTGTTTCTCCCCGAACGCGATCGCACCGCCGCCGGCCGATCCGGCCACCGTCTTCCAGGAGTGGCCACCGTCCTGAGAGCGGTATGCTCTCGCCGGTGTGGTCATCCACAGGGTGCCGTAGTTGTCAGGCGCCACTGCAACCGCACCTGCCCGGCCCGGCATCGCCACGGGTGACTCGGCCGATTTTGCACAGCCGGCACATGCAACCACGACAGTGACCACTGTCACCGCAGTGCCCAGCACCGTCCGAAATCGCTCAATAGAAGCCCACATACGCCGAAAAACATAGAACACCCCCCAATTTCCGGGTTCACCGCTCAGCCGTGGACCGATTCTCCCGTGGCGCATACTGACCCAACCCCCATCACCCGCCTGCGCGGGTTGCTCGATGCCACCCGGTTGATCCGGGAAGAGCCCGACCCCGCCCGCTTGCTCGACGCGATCGCCCAGACAGTGTCGGAATCGCTGGGATATCGCTCGGTGGTGATGAACACCTACAGGCCCGCCTGGGACGACTTCGAGGTGACCGCGGTGGTGGGCAGCGATGCTGCCCGCGAGGCGCTGATGGGCGATCGGCTGCCATGGTCGGAGTGGGAGATGCTGCTGGACGCGCGGTTTGAGCGCCGCGGTGCCTACCTG
Organism: uncultured Actinomycetes bacterium; assembly: GCA_963723785.1. Classification (GTDB taxonomy): domain Bacteria; phylum Actinomycetota; class Thermoleophilia; order Gaiellales; family JAICJC01; genus CAVPTL01. The sequence goes on from CAVRSB010000004.1 coordinate 88,777, forward strand.
ATTCCCGAAGGTGAGTTCGATTGGGAGTCGAGCGCAAGCCGCACATACGTGCCCGCGACCTCGAGCCCCACCGGGTCGTGGCGGGCGGGAGACGCGCTGTTCGCCCCGCTCAAGCACTCCCGCGGCCACATCCTGGGAATCATCTCGGTGGACGAGCCGCTGTCGGGACATCGTCCCGAGGACGCGGAGCTCCAGGTGCTGGTGGCGGTCGCAGAACACGCGGCCATGGCACTCGAAGCGAGTCACGAGCACGCCGCCTCCGAGCGCCAGCAGGCCGCGCTGGGGCAGCTGCTGCAGGTGTCGTCGCAGATGACCGAGACGCTGGCAGCCGACGCCGTGCTGACCTCCATCTGCGAGGGCATCTCTGAGGCACTGGGGTTTGCCAAGGTGGCGCTGGACATCCCCGATCCCGAGACGGGAGTGATGCAGATGCACGCCGGGGTCGGTTGGGGGGCCGAGGAGCTGGCCGCCCTGACACCGCCCTCACTGGCAGAGCTGAAGCCGCTGCTGGATCCGGCGTTCGAGATCGAGGGTTGCTACGTCATGACCCGCGACGAGGCGCTGGCCCGGCTGCCTTCGGGACTCAGCGTGTACCGGTCGGAGCGAAACGGGGTCGGCCCGTGGGCGTGGGACTGCCACTGGCTGTTGGTGCCGCTGTGGGATCGAAACGGCAACGTGAGCGGCCTGATCCGAGCCGACGAGCCACTCGATCGGCTGATGCCGGAGCGACCGATGCTGCAGACGCTGCGGGTGTTCGCGAACCACGCCACTGCGGCGCTCGACTCGGCCGCACGGTTTGAAGAGATGCGATTCCTGGCCGAGCACGACCCGCTCACGCGACTGCTCAACCGGCGCGCGTTCACCACCCGCCTCCAGGCCGCTATCGAGCGGTCAGAGCGCTACGAGGAGCAGTTCGCACTGGTGTTGTGCGACCTCGACGACCTCAAGCAGACCAACGACCGGCACGGCCACGAGGCCGGCGACGCCGCCTTGATCAGGGTCGCGATCCAGCTGTCCGGCTCGGTGCGAGGCTCCGACACCGTCTTTCGCATCGGTGGCGACGAGTTCGCACTGCTGCTGCCCTCCGCCGACGCCACCACCGTGACCGCGGTGACGGAGCGAATCGCCGCCGGCCTGAGCTCGGCGGCAGACGACCAGACACCGCTGCGGGCCAGCCTGGGCGCCTCGATCTACCCCGACGACGGCACCGACGCCGACGGCTTGTTCCACGCCGCCGACACCGCCATGTACGACGACAAGCGCGACGGCCGGCGTGAACAGGGCAAGGCGGCCTGACGTGCTCCGCGACGACCTCACATCGATCAAGCGCCTGCGCGGATTCCTCCAGGTCACCCGGCTGGTGCGCGGCGAGGAAGAGCTGTCGCTGCTGCTGGACGAGATGGCCGCGGCCATCTCCGACGCGCTCGGGTTTCGCCTGGTGGTGGTGCACATGTACCGGCCGGCCTGGGACGACTTCGAAGCCACCACGGTGCACGGCGACGAGCAGGCACGGGCTGCGCAGCTGGAGCAGACCAACGGGTGGGAGCGGTGGTCGCCGCTTCTGGACGACCGGTTCCTCCGCGGTGGGGCGTATTTCGTGCCCCGCGGCCGCACCGACGTAGCCGACCTGCCCTCGATCAGCTCCACCGAGGACCCCAACACCTGGCATCCCGACGATCAGCTGATCGTGCCCCTGCGCCACTCCCAGGGTCAGCTGGTGGGCATCCTGTCCGTGCACGAGCCGGTGTCGGGACGAGTACCCGGCGGCGACGAACTGGACATCCTGTCGGCCATGGCCGAACACGCCGCGCTGGCAATCCAGGGGGCCCAGGAGACTGCGGCCGCCGCCCGCCATCGCACCGCGCTGGAACAGCTGCTGACGGTGTCGTCCAAGCTCACCGAGACGTTTGCGATCGACGCCATCCTGCAGGCGGTGTGCGACGGCATCCATACGTCGCTGGGCTTCGAGAACGTCTGCATCGACCTGCCCGACCCCGAGACCGGGGCGTATCGCACCCGCGCCGCCCACGGCTGGAATGTCGACGACGCGGCCGTCAACCTGCCGATGCAGCCGGCCGAGCTGCGGCCGTTGATGGCCGCGCGCTTCGAGGTGGAGGGCTGCCACCTGATCGATCATGTGACTGCCGAGGAGCTGATCGGCGACCACCACGTCACCTATCACTCGGAGCTGCGCGGACACGGCCCCCACGCCTGGGACGATCACTGGCTGTTCGTGGTGTTGTGGTCGCGCAGCGGCGAGGTGATCGGTGTGATCTGGGTGGACGATCCCCGCGACCGGCTGCTGCCGTCGGCGCGCAAGCTGCAGGCCCTGCGAGTGTTCGCCAACCAGGCCACCACCGCCCTGGATGCCGCCGCCCAGTACGAGGAGATGCAGTTTCTGGCGGAGCATGACCCGCTCACACGGCTCTTGAACCGGCGCGCGTTCGACGCCGAGCTGGACGCCGAGATGGCCCGGGCGGTGCGCTACGAGCACCCGCTGGCGCTGCTTTTGTGCGACCTCAACGGGTTCAAGCAGCTCAACGACGATCACGGTCACGCCGCGGGCGACCTCGCGCTGGAGCGAGTCGGAGCGGCGCTGCAGGCCACCGTCCGCACGGTCGATTCCGCGTTTCGCATCGGCGGCGACGAGTTTGCCGTGCTGCTGCCCCAAACCGACCGGGCCGAGGCGCTGGCGGTGATCGACCGGATCTCCGAAGCACTGCAGCACGATCTCGAGATCGGCAGCGTGACGGCCACCTTCGGGCTGGCCGTGTATCCCGAGGACGGCGGCGACCCGCACCGGCTGGTACGCACCGCCGATGCCGCCATGTACGCGGCCAAACCCGCTCGCGGATAGGATCCCACGGCAATCCGACCGCTTCGAGGGGAGCCGCTCAGGTGGACTTCGATCTCACCGACGAGCAACGCGCGATCCAAGAGACTGTGCGCGAGTTCGTCGACCGCCGGGTGTTACCGGTGGCACAGGAAAACGACATCAATCATCACCTCGATATGGGCATCATCGAGGGCATGGCCGAGTTGGGCCTTCTGGGAGCGCCAATCCCGACCGAGTACGGCGGCGCCGGGCTCGACTTCGTGTGCGAGGCGCTGATCTGCGAGGAGATCGAGCGGGGCGAGTCGGCCTTCCGCACGCTGATCTCGGTGCATGTCGGCTTGAACTCGCTGTCGCTTTTGAAGTTCGGGTCTGAGGAGCAGAAGCAGAAGTACCTGGTGCCGATGGCCAAGGGCGAGAAGCTCGGCTGTTTTGGCCTGACCGAGCCGGCCGCCGGATCCGACGTGGCGGCGATGCTGACCAACGCGATCCGCCAGCCGGACGGCACCTACGTGCTCAACGGACAGAAGAACTGGATCTCGTACGCGACCGAGGCCGACTACGAGCTGGTGTTTGCAAAGACCGATCCCAGCGCCGCCCACAAGGGCATCTCGGCATTCATCGTGGAGCGCGAGTGGAAGGGCGTCGAGGCCCGCCAGATCCCGAACAAGCTGGGCATCTGGGCAGGGTCGACCGGCGAGCTGTTCTTCTCCGACGTGCACATCCCCGCCGAGAACCGGGTGGGCGAGGAGGGCGAGGGCTTCAAGATCGCGATGAACTCACTCGACCAGGGCCGCTTCACCGTCGCAGCCGGCGCGGTCGGCGTGATCCGCGCGTGCCTGGAGGCGTCGGTCAAGTACGCCAACGAGCGCAGCACCTTCGGCCAGGAGATCGGCAAGTACCAGTTCGTGCAGGACATGATCGCCGACATGGTGCTTGGCTATGAGACCTCGCGGCTCTTGGTGATGCAGGCCGCCGCCGCCAAGGACAAGGGCGTTCGCAACACCCGCGAGACGTCGCTGGCCAAGTGGCACGCCACCGAGAGCGCGTTCGACGCCGCCAACAAGGCCATCCAGGTGCACGGCGCCTACGGCTACTCGGCCGAGTACCCGGTGGAGCGCTACTTCAGAAACAGCCGCGCGCCGATCATCTACGAAGGCACCACCCAGATCCACAAGATGATGCAGGCAGAGCACGCACTCGGATATCGCAAGCTCAATGGCTGATCAGCGGCTGGTGGAACTGGACGACGGCGGCGTGCTGAGCGTCGTCGAGCTGGGAAGCGGGCATCCGCTGGTGCTGCTGCACGGCGGTCCCGGCCTCGATCACCAGGAGTTCCGGCCGTGGCTGGATCCGCTGGCCGAGCAGGGCCTGCGGCTGATCATGGTGGATCAGCGCGGCCAGGGTGCGTCCCCTCGGGTCGACCCGGCCGAGTTGACGATCTCGAAGCTGGCCCAGGACATCGACCGGCTGGCGCGGGCGCTGCAGCTCGACGATTACGCGGTGCTGGGCCACTCGTTCGGTGCCGTGGTCGCGCTCTAGCCATGCGCTCGAGCGGGGCACCGCCTCGCAGTATGTGATCTCGTCAGGGGCGGCGTCCAGCGAGGCGCTGGTGGCCGACATCGAGCGCGAGCTGGGCCGGTTCGAGCCGGCCTCCATGCGCGATCAGATCAAGCGCAGCTTCGAGGCGGAGGCAACGCTCACCACCGTCGAGCAGGCCCGGGCCGTTTCAGAGGCGCAGATGCCGTTCCACTTCTGGGAGCTGGGCGATGCCTACAGCGCGTTCGTGCAGGCCGACAAGACGCTGTACGCCCCCGAGGTGCTGGCCCACTTCGCCGCCAACGGCTACGGCGCGTTCGAGTGGGTCGATCACCTGCGCTGGATCCGAAAGCCGATGCTGGTGATCGCCGGCCGGTACGACCGCACCTGCACGCTGGCGCGGTCACAGGAGATCCACGCCGAGGTCGAGGGCTCCGAGCTGGTGGTGATCGAGAAGGCCGCCCACATGACCTATGTGGAGCAGCCCAAGGCATATCTGAGCGCGGTGCGCTCCTGGTTCATCAGCCAGGGCGTGTTGCCGGATCCAACGCTTCCGACTGCGGCCTGAGGCTCGGGTGGAGATGATCGAGCGCCGGTAGCGACGCCCGGATCTGGGCGAGCCGCTCGAAATCCAGGTCGGCAGTGATCACGCCGTCGCCGTCGGGCGACTGTGCCAGCACCGTGCCCCACGGGTCGATGATCATGCTGTGGCCGTAGGACGGCTTGTTGCGACCGCCCGGGAAGCCGTGCTGGCCGGTGGCGAGCACGTAGGCCTGGTTTTCGATCGCGCGCGCCCGCAGCAGCACCTCCCAGTGGGCCATGCCGGTGTGCAGCGTGAAGTTGGACGGCACCGTCAGCACGGTGGCGCCGCCGCCCAGGGTGAGCAGCCGGTAGAGCTCGGGGAAACGCAGGTCGTAGCAGACGGTCAGCCCGTAGCGGACGCCCTCGATATCGACCACCACCGGGTCTGATCCGGGCTCGGTGCCGTCCGACTCGCGGTAGCTGTGGCCGCCCACATCGACGTCGAACAGATGGATCTTGGTGTAGCTGCCGATCCGGTTGCCGTCGCGGTCGTACACGATCTCGACATTGCCGACGCGCTCGCCGGCTTCGATCGCGATCGAGCCGCCGATCAGGTTGACGCGATGCTCGCGGGCCCACCCCGCCATCGCCTCGACCGTCTCGCCGGAGTCGATCCGCTCGGCTTCGCGGCGCATGCCCTCGCCGTCCACCCAGGCGTTCCACTTCTCCGGCAAGAGGATCACGTCGGCGCCGCGGCCGGCGGCCTCGGCCACCAGCGGCGCCATGTCGCGCACGCTGTCGCTCTTCTCGGGGCGGGCGGCAAACTGGATGCAGGCGGCGCGGACGATGGTCATGGTGGAAGCCTAGTCCGGTTCGCTCTTCTTGGTCGATGACTGCCGCGAAGGCGATGGCACAGGCCACGAACAGGATCGCGGCCTGCTCGAGTGCCATCGTGATCGCCCCCACCTCCTGGTCACGCAGGGCCGAGAAGCCCCACAGCTTGGGGGTGTCCAGGTAGAAGTGGTAGATCGGCGACTGGGCCAGTGCGAGCACCAGTGACAGCGGTGAGGCGGCGAAGAAGGCGATCAGCAGGTATCCCAGCCGGGCCGGCGGCCGCATCCGCCCGGGCGACAGCACCGCCCACCAGAACACCAGCCCGGCGAGCACGAAGATCACGTGCTCGACACCCAGCGCCCAGTGGTGTCGCAGGGCGTAGTCGTAGAACGCGGGGACGTGCAGGCCGTACCAGGCGGCCAGCCAGAAGACCAGCGCGAACACGGGGTTGGTGGCGGCCCGCACCACGGTGTGACGCTCGGCCATCGCGAACATCGCAGGAGTCAGCCCCAGCACCAGAAGCGGCGGCGCCCAGTCGGCGATGACCACGTTTTGGAGCAGGTGGAAGCTGACCATCGACGTCAGCGCGAGATGCTCGATCGGGGAGAGCAGGGCAACTGCGATCAGCCCCAGTCCGGCGGCGAAGGCGGCAATCCGATACCACGGGGTGGGCTCGCCGCGGCGGCCCAGCGCCCGCACCACCAGCCCGTAGTCGACCGCCACGATCGCGATCGCGAGCATCCACTCCCAGTCGAACACGAACACCCACGGGTGAATAAACGGTGCCTGGCACCGTTATTCACCCCGAGCTCGAGAGGGGGGCGAGCGTGAGGCCGAAGCCTTGCAGCTGCTCGTGGTAGTGCTCGGCCTGCTCCTTCTGCCCCGACCACACCACCGCGCGACCGGCCGTGTGGATGGTGTTGGCCAGCTCCATGCCGCGGTCGAACGTCACGCCCGGGATCGTCCGGGCAAGTGCGAAGGCGACGCCGTCGAAGGTGTTGTGGTTGTCGTTCAGCACCACCACCAGCCACGGGCGGTCGCTGCCGCTGCCGGGATCGCCGGAGCGGGGGCGCTGCTTTCGCTCGGGCGGGGCAACGGTGCTCACGGCTCGATTCTACGGCGGGATCGCAGCGTCGGGGTTTCCCTGATGCCAGGGGGCGCCCATCGTCCGATGCTGGGACGGTAGGCGACCAAGGAGGCTCGAGATCATGTTGTTCAGGACCGTCCATGGAGGGGCTGCACCACTCGCGGTGATTGCCGTCACGTGCTGCCTCGCCGCCGGCTGCGGCGGCACCGAAACCTCGACTTCAGCGCTCTCCGCCGCGACGGATGCCCGGCCCGACTGGGCTGACCGGGCCAACGCCATCTGCGTGCACGCCCTTCCCGATGCCGGCCACGAGATGGTGCGCCATCTCGACTCGCGGCACGTCAAGCAACACGGCATGTCGATCGTCGATGCCGGCTCGAAGCTCGACGCGCTCGGTGCTCCCACCGGCGCAGACGCCGACTCGTACGCGAAGATGATCGCGATGTACAAGCAGAGCGCGATCGTTCACGGACTCGTTCTTCGAGAGCTCGACAAGGGCAACGGTGGCAACGCCGCAATGGAGTACAGCTATGCGCTCGCGTTGGCGGACAAGGCCGATGGACTGGCCGGCGGGTTCGGCGCGGTGTCGTGCAATCGCTTCGGGATGGACAGCTGACCACGGTGCTTCAGGTGGTCAGCTCCACCGTCGCAGTCTGTAACAGCCGCTTGGCCTCGCGCACCCCGGTGCTCATCGCACCGTCGGCGTAGCCCATGCGCGTGACGGTTGTGCCCTCTCCCGCAAACAGCAGCCGGCCATGGGCCGGCGTGGCCAGCGTGCGGATGTCGTCCGAGCTGCACCGAGAGGAATCGCGGTGTACGCCCCGCGGGTGTAGGGGTCGGCGCCCCAGGACGAGACCGCCACCACCTCCGGCTCGGGGCAGGGCGCACCGATCACCTCCGACATCAGCTCGAGCACCCAGGCGGCCGCCTGCTCCGGAGACGAGCTGATCGAACCGCTCGATCGAGCTGCGAAAGACGAACGCCACCAGCGTCGGGCCATGGCCGAACGCGTCCATCCCGAAGAGCGGCACCCCGACCCCTTCCGGTCTGGCGGGAGGACGGTGACGTGGATGATTCCCGCGTCCCGCCAGAACGGATGCGTGAAATCGCAGCGCGATCTTCTCGAAGCGGCCAAACCCCAGCCGTTCGATTGACGCCAGCCGCTCCGGGTCGAGCGGCGGTGAGAACTCGATGTCGCGATGTTTGAGCACCCCCAGCGGTATGGTCACGATCGCGTGCGACCCCTCGTACACCGCGCCGTCGGCAGTGGTCACCGAGACTCCTTCTGGTGCGACCAAGATCGGCAGTTACCGGCGTGTTCAGGCGCACGTCCACGTCGGATGCCATCGCCGCCGTGACCCAGCCGAGCCCGCCCACCGGCATGTCGCCCAGGTAGTCGCCGTCGTACTCGACTACCTCGGCGTTCGTCGATCGCCGGCTGCTGATCGAGGTAGCCCGTGGTGTCAGCCTCGTGGTAGAACCTGAGCCCTGAGGACACACTTCGCGCGCGACCAGGTTCGAGGCCGGCCTCGTTCACGTACAGCGTCGATCGCGTCGGCCAGCGTCGCCTGCGGCCCCAGCCGGGCGGCCAGCTCGGGCTGTGCCGCCGGGAACCCCGCCAGCATGTGCTCCATCACGCTCATCGGCCTCGGCGTCGGTCAGAAGCCGCAGGTCGCCGCGGTCGAACATCGACATCTCGTCCAGGAAGTTGCCCGGGCGGCACGCGATCTCCGCCTGGTCGGCGAATTCGCGCAGCGGGTTCCCGATCGGCGTGTGGATCCAGGAGCCGCCCATGTCGATCGGCGAGCCGCCCACGTCGACGGTGTGCAACCGCCCGCCGATGCGGTCGCGGGCTTCGAGCACGACCGTCTCCACGCCGGCGGCGGTGAGCGCGTTGGCGGCGGTCAGCCCGGCGATGCCGGCTCCGATCACGATCACCCGCTCGACCGATCCGGCTGACAGCGTGCGGGACACCTGGGTCGCCGCCGTCGTAGCTCATGCCTTCCCCCATCCCCCACCGCCTGGCGTGCGAATCTCCAGCACGTCTCCGGCGCGGAGTTCCAGCGAGACTTTGGCCGGCAGCCGCGCGCCGTTCAGCAGGTTCGCTCCGGCCGCCCCCGCCTCGACCACCGGCCGCTCCGTGCGGGCGGTGCCGGCGGCGTTCGGTCATGAGGCCGAGTGTGCAATCGGAGAGCACGCGGTACACCCTAACCACCCCGTCACCCCCGTGGTGGTGGCCGCCGCCCCCCGAACGGCGGCGCAACGAGTACCGCTCGATCCGCAGCGGATACTCGCGCTCCAGCGCCTCGATGGGCGTGTTCAGCGTGTTCGACATGGCCACGTGCACCGCCGAGGGCCCATCGCCGGCGGGCGAGGCCCCCTGACCGCCGGCCAGCGTCTCGTAGTACGTGAACTCGGGCGTGCCGAAGGTGACGTTGTTCATGGTGCCCTGCCCGTCGGCGTTGGTATCGATCAGCTCCCCGAACGCGCGCGTGACCACGTCCACGATCCGGCTGGAGGTCTCGGTGTTGCCGGCGACCACTCCGGCCGGCGGCCGCGCATTCACCAGCGAGCCGATCGGCGCGGTCACGGTCACCGGCTCGAAGGCGCCGCCCGAGGCGGGGATGTCGGGATCACACAGCGCCCGCACCACGAAGTACACCGCCGAGCGGGTGACGGTGATCGGGCAGTTGACGTTTCCGGGCTGCTGGTCGGCGGTACCGGCGAAGTCGACCGAGACGCTGGTCGCCGCGGATCTCGACAGTCGCGTGGATGGGGATGTCGGAGCGGGTGATGCCGTCGCCCTCGATCACGTCGTGGGCGCTGCCGCGGCCGTCGGGAAGGTCGGCCAGAGCCGCGCGGATGCGCCGCTCGGAGTAGCGATACAGCTCGTCCATGCCCCGCTCAAGCTGGGCATGACCGTGCCGCTCGGCCAGCTCGCGCAGCCGCCGCGCCCCCAGCTCCTGACAGGCGATCTGGGCGCGCAGATCGGCCAGCCGCTGCTGCGGCCGGCGCATGTTTGCCACCAGCACTCTCAGCAGGTCGTCGGTCAGCCGCACCGGAGGGATCACCACTCCCTCCTGGATCAGCTCGCGCGCGCCCACAGGCATGCTGGCCGGCTGCATCCCGCCGACGTCGGCGTGGTGGGCTCGGGAGACGACGAAGCCGAGATCGTCCACCCGCGAGACGAGCGTGATGTCGGGCAGGTGGGTGCCGCCGGTGTAGGGGTCGTTGAGGATGAAGAGCTCGCCCGGGCGGGGGTCGAGCGCGCGACAGGCGGCCACGGCGTCGGGCATCGCGCCCAGGTGAACGGGGATGTGCTCGGCCTGGGCGACCATGCGGCCGCGGGCGTCGAAGATCGCCGTGGAGCAGTCGCGGCGCTCCTTGATGTTGGCCGAGTGGGCGGCGCGCACCAGCGCCGCGCCCATCTCCTCGGCCACGCCCGAGAGCGCCGCCGACATCACCCGCAGGGTGGCCGGATCGGTCATCGTCGCAGCTCCCAGCCGGCGCCGACGGGTCGCGCCCGCCAGCCGTCGGCCACCCACAGGGTGGCACCGTCCATGCCCACCGACTGGGGCCCGCGCACCACCCGCCGCCCTCGGGCCGGCGCCACCTCGAGCCGCGGCCCCGCGACGGTAGAGGAGGCCCGCATCGCCACCAACTCGACCTCGCCGTCGGGATCGGCGAAGCCGTAGCGGTCGCGGTGGGCGTCATGAAACCGGTCGGCCAGCGTCCGGGCCGGCTCGAGCGGGACGGTCAGCTCGAAGGCCTGCCCGCGGTAGCGCAGGTCACACGACACCAGCACCTCTGCGCCCGTGCGCGCGGCAGCGCGGGTGTGAGCCTCCGCAACTCGGCCACCGACAGCGACCCCAGCGAGACCACGACCCCGGTGACCGCGTCTCGCCGGCGGTCTCCCACCGCGATCCCCAGGGCGGAGTAGACACCCCCGGCCGCCGGTACCGCCACCCGCCGGATTCCCAGCGCGTCGGCCACCTCGCACGCGTGCAGCGGCCCGGCGCCGCCGAAGGCCACCAGCTCGAGGTCGCGGGGATCGTGGCCGCGTTCGACTGTGACCACTCGGATCGCCGCCACCATCTCCTGGTTTGCCACCGCCACGATCCCGCGGGCAGCGGCAGCCACGCTGCGAAACCCGTCCGCCACGCCCGCCACCGCCCGCCGGGCGGCCGCGCGGTCGAGCCGAAGCCCGCCCGCCAGCGCTACCCGGTGGTCAAGCCGGCCCAGCACAAGATTGGCATCGGTGACGGTCGCGAGGGTGCCGCCGCGGCCGTAACAGGCGGGGCCGGGATCGGCGCCGGCCGACCGGGGACCGACTCGCAGCGCGCCGCCCCGGTCGATCCAAGCGATGCTGCCGCCACCGGCCCCGACGGTGTCGATGTCGAGCTGCGGCAGGCGCACCGGCAGCCCTCCCACCAGTCGCTGCGGCGAGCGTTCGGCGGAGCCGCCGCGGATCAGGCAGACGTCGGTGGAAGTGCCGCCCATGTCGAAGCTGACGGCGTCACGGGCACCTCCGGCGACGACCGCCGCCACCCCGCCGGCAGGCCCCGAGAGCAGCAGCCGCGCGCCGTGATCGGCGGCGTCGGCGAGCTCGGCCAGCCCGCCGCTTGACTGCATCACCAGCGGGTCGGGCAGCCCCGCCGGCCGCCGCGGCTTCACCCAGCCGCGTGAGGTATCGCCCCACCACCGGGCCGAGGTAGGCATCGGCGACCGTGGTCGAGGCGCGCTCGTACTCACGCAGCTCGGGCGCCAGGTCGACCGATGCGACCACTGGCACGTCTGCCGAGCAGCTCACGCAGCCGGGCAGCGACATCCCGCTCGTGCCCGTCGTGGGCGTAGGAGTGGAGCAGGCACACCGCCACGGCCTCGACTCCGGCCCGGCGCAGCCTGCGCGCAGCGGTGTCCACCGAGTCCGGGTCGAGCGCGGTGATCACGCCGTCGGGGCCCGTCCGCTCGTCCACCTCGGCGGTCACCGAGGCCAGCGGCTGCGGCGGTGAGCGGTCGAGCCGGTAGAGATCGGGACGGGTCTGGCGGGCGAGGTGCAGCAGGTCCCCGAAGCCGCGGGTGGTCACCAGCGCCGTGTGCGCCCCACCCCGCTCCAGCAGTGCGTTGGTGGCGACGGTGGTGCCGTGGCCGAGGTGCGAGACGGCCTTGGGGGGCAGCCCGGCCCGTTCCAGCGCCAGTGCGACCGCCTCGAGCACACCAACCGACTGATCGGGCACCGTGGTCGAGACTTTGGCCAGCACCAATCGCTGCTCGTGGATCAGCGCGACGTCGGTAAACGTCCCGCCCACGTCGACACCAATGATCGCAGGCATGCGAGAGAGTATGGTGGACGGCCCGTGGGTGACGAGCAGGCAATGGTTGTGATCTTTGTGGCGGCCACATTGGCCCCGCTTTTGGGTGGGCTGGTGTTCGGCCCGAAGGTGCCCCCGGTGGTGATCGAGATCGTGATCGGCATCCTGATCGGGCCGAAGGTGCTCGATCTGGCCGACGAGACCACCGTGGTCGCGTTCTTCTCGACGCTGGGGCTGTCGTTTCTGTTCTTCATGGCGGGCATGGAGATCGACTTCGAGAGGATCCAGGGATCGCCCTTGACGCTGGCGCTGGTGACGTGGTTCACGTCGATTGCGATCGGGTTATCCCTGGGTGCGATCCTCCAGGGAACAGGTGTGGTGCTGTCGTCGCTACTGGTCGGTGTGGCGCTCACCACCACGGCGCTGGGGACGTTGATGCCGATCCTGCGCGACAACGACGAGCTGTCGACGCCGTTCGGCACATTCGTGATGGGCGCCGGCGCCGTGGGCGAGTTCGGGCCGATCGTGCTTGTCTCGACGCTGCTTTCGTCGGGCAGCCTGGCATCGTCGATGGGTGCGATCCTGACCTTCGTGGCGCTGGCCATGGTGATCGCCGTGACCGCGCTGAAGCTGCACCCGCCCAACGTGATGCGCGTGATCGGACGCTCGATGCACACCAGCGCCCAGCTGCCGATCCGGCTGACCGTGTGCCTGGTGGTGGTGTTGGTGTTCTTGACCGCGCATGTCGGATTGGACGCGGTGCTGGGGGCGTTCGCAGCGGGTGTGATCGTGTCGCTGGCCGCGGGCAAGGATCGGCCGGAGCTCGATCACAAGCTGGATGCGATCGCCTTCGGGGTGTTCATCCCGATCTTCTTTGTGGTCACCGGGGTCACGTTTGATCTGTCGGCGCTCGGCACCGCGCCGGCGCTGTGGCGACTGCCGCTGTTTCTCGTCATGTTCTGGGTTGCCCGCGGCCTTCCGGCCCTCTTCTACTACCGACAGGCGCTGCCCAAGCTGGCCGACCGGATCGACTTCTCCCTGCTGACCGCGACCCAGCTGCCGATCGTGGTCGCGATCGCCGAGATCGGCCTGGCCACGCACCGGATGCGCCCGTACACCGCGTCGGCGTTGATCGGCGCCGGCATGATCAGCGTGTTGCTGTTTCCGATGGTGGCCGAGGGTCGCCGCCGCAGCCGCCGCGGCGCCGGCTCTAGCGGTCCCGGGGACGCCGCCGCAGCGATCGCCGCCGACCAACCTGCTTCGCCGGCTTAGACGAGGCCGGGCGACGCTGCATGGGTACGCGCACCCGCGGCAGGGCGGCCCGCCGAGCCGGCGTGCTGTGGGCGACGTTGACCGGCTCGGGCATGTCGCGCATGGTCGGCAGCAGGATCACCGCGCCGACCAGCGTGATGCCGGCTGCTACGAGGTATGTGCCCTGGGCGCCGAACACGGCGATCAGCGGCGCGCCCAGCGCGAAGGATGCCGCCATCGCCCCCAGCACGACGGCGTCGAGGGCTGCCGATACGCGTGACTGAATGATGTTGGGGGTGCGGCGCTGGATGATGTTCTGCGCGGCCACAGTGCCGAGCGAGTCGAACAGGCCGGCGATCATCATGCCCACCAGCACCGGCCAGAACACCGGCGCCAGGCCGACCACGGCGAATCCGCCGGCGATCGCAACGCTGCCGACCACGACGGCCGGCTGCTCGAACCGGCGCAGCACGTAGCGGCCCGCCAAGAGCGCGCCGATCACGCCGCCACCGTCCCAGGCCACGGCGATCAGGCCGTACCCGAGCGATCCCACTTTGAACTGGTTGGCAAGCGTCACCTCGGCCACGATCACCGGGCCGATGCCGACCATCACCAGCGCCCAGGCGACCGTCAGCCGGCGCATGTAGCGGTCGGCCATCAGCTGGCGGTAGCCGTCCAGGCGACCGCCGACCGACTCGTCGCGATTGTGCGACTGCAGCCGCTCGTGCACGCCGATCATGAGCGCGGATGCGGCCAGCATGATCACGCCTGAGACGACGAACACGCCGGCCGGGCTGATCACGGCTAGCAGCATGCCGCCGATGCCCGGGCCCAGCATGAACCCGGCGCTCTTGAAGACGCCCAGAAGGCTATTGGCGCGGCCCAGATCGTCCTCGGCCACGAGGTTTGGCACAGCGCCCTGCACGGCCGCTCCCAGGGCTCCCTGGGTGGCGGCGGCGGCCACCATCATCGCGATCACGAGATCGACCAGGCCGACGCCCACCAGGCCGGCACAGGCGAAGAAGGCGGCGCCGGCGAATCCGGCCGAGATCATGACCACCAGGCGGCGGTCGTGGCGGTCGCCCATGTGCCCGGTCCACGGCGACACCGCCGTCGACACCCCGAAGATCGCGAGCATCGCAGCCGACACCCACCACGAGGAGTGGGTGGACTCGAACACAACCCAGATCAGTGCCGTGGTGGCCGCTCCGCGGCCGGCCAGCGACAGCCCCTGGCTGATGGCCAGGCGGCGGACTGCGGGGCTGATTGGGGTGTTCAATGTGGTGGTCATGCCAATTTTCTGTTTCGGGCAGGGGTTTACAGCGCCCCCTGTGATGATCGGCAAAGGCCGCTGTCTGTCTTAACGTCCACCGGGTCGCCCGGATTCCCGGTTCAGATCAGCGTAGCGCGGCCTCAGCCACCTGCGCAAAGGAGAGGCGCCGATGCCGAAACACGGCTGACCTCACGCCTGCGGGTCAGCGATGGACACCGTGAAATGGTCAAACCGCGCTTCCAACAGCGGACCGTCCAGCACGTCGCGACCCTTCACCAGCGGCACCTCTTGTGCCGCAACTGCGCCGATTCCCCGAGCGAACTCCCGCAGCAGCCCAGGCTCGGCCACCGGGCGCGGGTAGTGGTGAAAGACGGCCACGTCGACTGCATCCTCCAGCTCGGCCAGCCGCTCGGCCGACTGCGCCAGCTCGTCGATATCGGAGTCGGGGAAATGCGCGTAGATCGGCCCGGCGTTGACGGTGTCTCCGCCGAACAGGAAACCCGCGTGTTCGTCCAGGAGGCAGATACCGTCAGGACTGTGCCCGGGCGCGAAGATGACAGTGAGCTCGCGACCGCCGAGGTCGACGCGGTCGCCGTCCACCAGCGTCCGGGTAGCGGTCGTGCCGGGGATCGCCCAGCCGGCGCGATCGAATCCCGCAGGCAGCGGCCGGGGGTCACTCTCAGGAGTGAGCAGCCAGAAGTACTCCCAGTCGAGCCGGCGGTAGGCCTCGGCGGCATCCAACTGACGATCGACGTAGCCGAGATAGGCCTGGAGCAGATCACTGGGCACCGGCTGCTCGATCAGCGGCGCCCCCAGCTCATGGATAGCGATTTCCGAAAACTCGTGATTGCCGCCGATGTGATCGAAATGCGAGTGGGTGTTGACCACCGTCACCGGCAGCGGCGTCAGGCTCTCGGCAACCGGCCGGATCGGAAGCACTCCCATGCCCGTATCCAGGATCACGGCGCGCTCGTCGCCGGCCACCAGCCAGGTGTAGACGTGCTGCGGCTCGGCGATCAGCCAAACCCCGGGCGCCACCGGTCGCGTGTAAAACCAGTCGCCGGCGGCGTCACGCCTGCTTCCCCGGAATCGCGCTCAACGAGCGGCTCGCGCCCCACGCCCCGATCGCGCTGCGATACAGCAGCCGGAGATACACGAACGTCTCGACGTGGGCGATCTCGGGGATCTCGCCGATGCCGTGCTCGAGCGCATTCAGGAGCTCCGCCTGGTCACGGCAGACGAGCTCGGCCATCAGGTCGTAGCGGCCGGCGGGGATCACCACGTAGTCGATCCCCGGAACCTTTGAGAGCAGCTCCGCAGCATCCTCCAACCGGACTCCCTCGTTGACCTTGATGCCGAGCCACGCCATCGCCTCGAAGCCCAGCGTGGCGGGGTTTCCGACGGCGATCACTTGCAGCGCGTTTTGGTCGAGCAGCCGCGCCACCCGGGTGGAGACGACCCGCTCGGACACGCCCAGGTTCCGGGCGATCCGCCGAAACGGCGCCCGGCCGTCGCGTTGCAGCTCGTCGATCAACTCGATGTCGAGCGCATCGAACGAGCACGCCCCCTCGCTCTGCACCCCTCCGCGGGCGCCGTCCAGCGACCACTGAAACTGCTGGCGGATCAGGTTCAGGTACACGAACGTCTCGGTGCGCTGCACGCCCGGGATCGCGCGCACCGCGCGCAGCAGCGTGTACAGCTCAGACGACGAGCGACAGGCCGCCTCGGCCAGCACGTTGAACCCGCCGGCGGTCTGCACCACGTAGTCGAACCCGGCCATGCCGACCAGCGTCTCGGCCACAGCGGCTGCCTGGCCGCCGCGCACGTTCAGCCCGACGCAGCGCCATTGAGTCGATCCCCAGCACCTGTGGATCGGCGATGGCGGTGATCGAGAACACTCCCGATGCCGGTCAGTCTGGCCACGCGCTTTCGCACGTGCGCCTCGGACACTCCCAGCTTGTCGGCCAGCGCCACGAACGGCACCCGCCCGTCCTTCTGCAGCTCCTGGAACAATCGGCGATCGAACGCGCTCAGCGTCGACCGGCCGCGGCCGTCGAGGCCGCCGACGGGCTCAGGCTGTGAGGAGTTGCGAGGAGAGGTCTTCGCCATTGATGTCAATCACCGCGGTCCGCAGTATGCCTTCGCCGTACTCGCTTCCCGGGTTGATGGCCAACGTGCGACCCAACTCGCAGATCCCGGCCGACTCGTGGATGTGGCCGTGCAGCGATAGCACCGGCCCATACTGCTGTAGCGCGGCCGCCACCGCCGTCGACCCGGCCGAGATCTCGGCGCCGGTGACGGGTTTGGGTGGATTGAAGCTGGTGTCGAGCTTGGGACAGCGATCGAGCCCCGACCCGTACGGCGGCACATGCAGGTTGAAGATCGAACGCGACTCGCCGTCCAGCCGTACTGCCATCACGTCGATGCGCTCGGCCAGCTCCTCCTCGGTCACGTCGCGCGGACATTGCCACGGAGTGGGATTGCCGTAGCCGGTGGAGATCATCTGCAGGCCGGGGGCGATCTCGAGCACCTGTCCTTCGGCGTTGGTGATCCACGGCGACTCGTCCAGGATCGCCTCGATCGAGAAGTAGTCGTCGTTTCCACCGGTCACGTAGAGCGGGATCCCGAGCGGCTCCAATCGCTCCGCCGCGCGCCGCATCCAGTCGGCCACCTGCTGCTGACACTCCTGTTCGAAGCGACGCTCGACCATCGCGGGGTCGGCTTCCATTGCAGCCAGCTCATCGGGAGTGACGACCACCGGGTAGTGCCCGAGGTTTCGGATCCGCGAGCGCACCTCTTCGAGCTCCTGCTCGGTCTCGAAGGTGAGCTGCTCATCCAGGATGGCGACCGAGTACTGCGACCCGTGGTTGGTGATCGGCGCCAGGCGCTTGCCGGTGAGGTCGCCGCCGAGGATGGCCACGGTCGCCTCGTACACGGTGACCGCGTTGAGGAACTTGCGAAATACCAGGTCGGAGCCGTGCAGGTCGGTAGCGAACATGATCCGCTGCCGACCCGCACGTGTGTTCTTCTTGCGGCCCCCGAACCTCACCTATGCCCCATCGATGCCTAGACCCGGCCGGTGCCGTTGGGGTTGGCGCGCACGCCGAGGGCGTCCATCGCCAGCCGCACAGCCACCCGTGCCGCTTTGTCGGCGGGATCATAGACCGACGAGCACTCGGTGATCACGTAGGCGTCGACGCCTTCCTTGACGAATGCGCGGATCATCTTGATCACCTCACGCGGCGACAGGCCACCGCACTCGGGAGTGGTGATTCCCGTGGTGAAGCCCTGATCCATGACGTCCAGATCGGTGTGCAGCACCACGCCGTCGGTGCCGTCCCAGGCGATGTCCAGGATCCGCTCCACCGTCTTTTCGATGCCCCACTCGTCGATGTCCCAGATGGTGATCATCTGGATGCCGGTGCGATCGACGTACTCGCGCTCCTTGCGCGGGTTGAGCGGCCCGTTGATCCCGACCAGCGCCAGGTTCTTGGGATCCATCAGCTCTGCGGCGCGACTCACCGGGCAGGCGTGGTTGAGACGCTCACCGGCGACGTCCTCGGCGGTATCCATGTGGGAGTCCATCTGGATGTAGCCCATCTTGCCGTTGATCAGCTTGCTCATCGCACTAGTGACCGGGATCGGGCACGAGTCGTCCCCGCCGAAGATGATCGGGAAGGCGCCCGCCTCGACGATCTCGGTGATGCACCGCTCGGCCCGCTCGAACGTACGCGCTGCGTTGCCCGGCACGATCGCAACGTCGCCGCAGTCGGTCAGGTTGAGCTCGTCGAACAGGTCGACCTGATACTCACCGTGATAGGAGAGATAGTGCTCGGTCGCCCGCCGGATCGAACGCGGGCCGTAGCTCGCACCCGGCCGGCAGGTGTTCGGTGTGCTCCCAGGGAAGGCCCAGCACCGCTGCCTTGACGCCGGCCGCCTGGAGATCTTCCTTGACCGGGGGAATCACCTGCGCACCGAGGAAGGTCGAGATCCCCGAGATCAGCGAGTTGGGGAAATCGTCCTCTCCTTCCAGCCGCCCATACGTGTGGTAATACCGTCCGATGTCGGGAGTTGTTGCCATGGTTCGTGCTCCTTTTCGAGAATGGTGTCAGTGCAGGTGAGTACGCGGTCGATCAGTCCGGTGGGACGTAGCGGTAGGCCAGCGACGTATCGACTCCCTGCGAACGGCGGTACATCAGCATCAGCACGTACACCACGATCCCGGTGACGAACGCACCGCCGATCGTCAGCCGCGCGTCGGTCGAGGTCAGGCCCAGCGCCGAGTTCGTCAGCGCGATCCACACCAGCAATCCGCTGAAGAGGCCGGCCGCGGCTCCGGCGAGGGTGATCAGCGGCAGCCCCGCAACGCGATAGCGGGCAGCCGGAGACGCGTCGTAGATCTCCTTGGAGCGGTACGGGAACACCGTCGCCGCCAGGCAGGTGACGCCGACCACAAGGCAGCTGGTGATCACACCGCCGACCAGGATGATCGTCTCCCAATCGGGCTTGTACGCGAACACTGCCGCGACAACCAGCGCGGCCGCGCTCCACAGGGTCGCAGCCTTGATCGGAGTGTGGGTGCGCGGCGAGACCTCAGAGAAGAAGCTCGGCAGCGAGCCGTCGAGACCCATCGCCATCATCACGCGAGAGGCGTTCAGGAACACCACGTTGGCGATCCCGAACCCGCCGCAGATGAAGCCGACCGCAACCAAGATCGTTGACAGCCAGTTGTCGGAGAGCATCGCCACGAACACACTCACGTTGGGTGAGTACACCGGTGCGATGCCGCCGGAGTTGTAGGCGAATGCGAACTGGTTGAGGAAGTCGCCGCCGGCGATGTGCTGCAACAGCACGAACGGGAGCGCCAGGAGCACGATTGCGACCAGGATTCCCGGAAGGAGGAAGGCGTAGAACAGCCTCCACATGTTGCGGGCGCCCTTGACCTCACCCAATAGCCCCTGGGCGGCGAACATGGTGTAGGGGATGATCCCGGCCAGCACTGCCATCCAGATCACCGTGTGGGTGAAACTGAAGGATGTTGCGTGGTATCCGGCCTTGGTCGCCGCATCGGTAACTGTGCCGGTGGTGATTTTGGAGGACGCGTTGTAGGCGTCGAACTTTGCGGCGAAGTCGGTGTTGATGTTGACAGCTCGACCACCAGGATGGTGACCGCACCGATCAGGATTCCCGGGACGAGCACATAGCGCTGCAGCGGCCGGTAGACGCGCAGGCCGAACACTGTCAGCGCCCAGCACGCGAGCACCACGATCGCCGACACCACGAAGATCCCGTTCTCGCCGACCAGCCAGTTCTCGAACCCCGTCCACCCAGCTTTCTCGGATATCGGAACGAGTCCGAAGAACGTGACCACGAACGCTCCGGAGGCGGGGAATGCAAGCCAGAAGAGCAGCTGACAGGCCCACGGCACGACGAACCCGATCGCGGGATGTAGCGAGCGGCTTTCGAAGAGGTAGTCGCCGCCGGCCCGGGGCATTGCCGATCCCATGGCGGCGTACACGAAGTACACGACCACGGCGTAGATCAACGAGAACAGGATCAGCAGGAAGATGCTGATGCCGGGTGAGACGAACTGTGGTGTCGGGAAGAGATACACCAGGCCGAACGCACCGCCGGTCGAGAATACTCCGTACCAGGCGATGTCGGCCAGGGAGAAGTCGCGCACCAATCCTGACGACTGGCGCGAGAACAACCCGGCCCCTCCGACACCAGCAGTACTTCCACCCACCGTCGACTCGGCCATAGTTCAGCTCCCTTGAGATCGATGCAGCAACGATTCGTACTATTTAGCCGTATCTCGGACGAGCCAGACGTCCGGACTGGAAAGTCATAGCAGTTGTCGTTCGCTGAGTCAATGGTTTGGACGATTTGATGCATCGTGCCTGGGGTATTCACCCCAATCCGCACCCATACCGGCGACCGACGGCGCACGCGAGCGCCGCGTGAATCAGGCGCAGCGCGGCCTCGACCGCCGCCGCAAGCGAGAGGCAATCGGCCTCTCGCCAGGGCAGAGCCGCGATCTGAAGGCCCACCGGCATCCCCGCAGAGTCGGTACCGCAAGGCACGGTGATCGCCGGCCATCCGAGGGCATTGAAGACGTCGGTCATCGCGCACATGGCGACCCCCACGTCGGTGTCCTCACCGCCGAACACCACATCTGACACGCCGATCTTGGGCGGCGTGAAGGCCTGGGTGGGAGTCACGATCACGTCGATCCCGGCCGCCTCGACCCGTTCTCGGGTGCGGGCTTGGTAGTCGAGCAGCGCCATCGACCAGCCGGCCGCCTCGACCGCGGTCATCGACTCGGCAGCGGCGAGGTAGTGCACCACGTCCTCGCCCAGCTGATCGCGCCGCGCCGGCCAGTGCTCAGCCAGTGCCGCGGCCTGCTCGGCGTCGTAGAAGCTGAACCGGTCGGGCCCTGCCACCGGCCACTGCATGTCGATCTCGGTGACGATCGCGCCGGCGTCGGCCAGGATGCCGACGGCGGACCGCACCGGAGCGACGATGTCGGCCGCGGAGTGTTCGAAGAAGAACTGTTCGGCTACCGCCACGGTCATGCCGCGCACGCTCTCGCTGAGCGCGTCGCGGTAGCGCTCGGTCGGCACCGGCTGGGTGCGCGGATCACGCGCCGACGGGCCGGCCATGACCTCCAGCGAGAGCGCACAGTCGCGCACCGATCGCGCCATCGGGCCGCAGTGGTCGAGCGAGATGCACAGCGGATGGATCCCTGCCAGGCTGACCCGGCCGAAGGTCGGTTTGAGCCCGACGATGCCGCAGCACGACGCCGGGCAGCGGATCGAGCCGCCGGTGTCGGTGCCGGGTGCCAGCGGCACCATGCCCGCGGCCACGGCGGCACCCGAGCCGCCGCTGGAGCCGCCCGGCACGCGGGTCGGGATCGTGCGGGTTTCGGCACCCGCCGAAATGCGGATTCTGGGTGGTGGTGCTCCAGGCGAACTCGTGCGTTGCCAGCTTGGCCACGCAGACCGCGCCGGCGGCGGTGTGGCGCGCGACCACGTCGGCGTCGCGCTCGGGCACGTGATCGGCGTAGATGGCGCTGCCGTAGGTGGTGCGGATGCCGGCGGTGTCGATCAGATCCTTCCACCCCACCGGCACTCCGGCCAGCGGCCCCGGGTCGCGACCGGCGGCCAGCGCGGCATCGACCGCCGCCGCCTCGGCCAGCGCGCGCTCGCGGGTGACCACCCACACCGCTCCCAGCGTGTCGGCCTCGAGCCGCGCGAGCGACTGCTCGGCGATCTCCACCGCCGACGCCTCGCCCGTGCGCACGGCGGCGGCGATTTCCCAGGCGTCGTGGTCGATCAGCTCGGCGATTGCGCCAACCTCCCAACCCGAAACCGCTCCGCCTCGGGCGGCAGCGGCCTGCCCTGTGCCAGGTCGGCCACCAGCCGGCCGAGCAGCGGCCCAAACTTGAACGCGTGGCCCGAATCGCCTCCGCACACGATCACTCCGTCGATCGTGTCCAGGATGAAGTCGTTGTCGGGTGTGAGCGTGTACAGGCAGGCCTCCGAGTGCACCGGTTCGGGGTCGAGGCCGGGGAAGCGTTCGCGCACGTACTCGACCAGCCGAGCGGTGATCTCGGGCAGCACCGGGACGGTCGGGGCGATCGGGATCCCACTCTCCGCGCACCTCATGCTCGGCCACCTTGTAGCCGACGCCGGGAGTCACCAGCGCGTAGGAGCCGGGGTGCCCGCCGCTGCCGAGATCCACCACCGCGGGCCGGTCATCGGGCGCGCCGCGGAAGTACGAGACCTGTTCGATCCGGCTCCACAGCGGCAGGTCAAACAGGTGCCGAAGCCACGGTCCGGCGCATACCGCGACCACGTCGGCGTCGAGGTCGCGCGGGTCGTCGATGCGGCTGTGCTTCGCGTACCTCGATGCCGTCGGCGAGGGTGCGCAGCGCGTCGTCGGCCATGACCGCCCCTGCATCTGCGTCCAGCAGCACCGGGCCGGTGAAGCGGGCCTCGGGAAACATCCCCTGCGCCTCGTCCGGTTCGAGCCACTGCCCCGGCTCCCCCGCTTCGGCCATGGCATCCCCCCACGCGACTGCCGCGGGGCCGTCCAGCAGCAGGCCGTTGGTGTGCAGCAGCGCCGGGTCGAGTGCCCGCCACTCGGCGTTGGCGCGTACCGCCAGCCGCACGTAGGCGGGGTCGTCGTAGGCGCGGCGAAAGATCCGTGATCGCCCCGGCGAGGAGCCCAGTGGCGTGCCGACGCGATGCTGCTCGTGGACGGTCACCGAGAATCCATCCTCGGCGAGGGCGCGAGCGGCGCTGAGGCCGATGATTCCGGCCCCGACGACGACCGCCGAGCTATGCGGCTTTGGCGGCAACCACCTGGGCGAGCTCGCCCGACGTGTACAGCTCGGTGATGATGTCGCAGCCGCCCACCAGCTCGCCGTCCACAAACAGCTGCGGGATGGTCGGCCAGTTGGAGTGCGCCGAGAGCACCTGTCGGATGCGCGGGTCGGGCAGGATGTCCATCGCCGCGTAGTCGGCGCCGACCTCGTCCAGGCAGCGCACCGTCTGGGCGGAGAAGCCGCACCGCGGCTGGTCGGGGGTGCCCTTCATGAACAGCATCACCCGGTTTTCACCAATCGCCTTGAGTAGCTCTTCGCGAATCTGTTCCTCGGTCACGATCACGAGCCCGCCTCCGTTTTGATCTTGAGAGCGTGAATACTGCCATCGTCGAGCAGGTGCTGTACCGGGGCGTACACCAGCTTGTGCTGGTTGATCAGCGAGACGCCCTCGAACTGGGGCGATCGGACATACGCCGACAGGTGATCGCCGCCGCCGAAGTCGGTGACGGTCACGACACCACCGGGGAAAGCCTGTTGCAGGAGATCCTGCACCTGGTCCTGAAGCACCATGTGAAGAAGATTAGCGTGACACCCTCGCCACACATCCGGCTCACAAGTGCCGCGGTAGAATTGGTGTCACCCTCGTGGTACAGCGCCTTGAAGGAGGGCGCCAAATGACAGCGACATACCTGATTGTGTTTCTTCGCGATTCCTCTGGTGTTGGGTCTGGGTGCGCAGGCGTGGGTCAAGCGCTCATTCGCAGCCGGCTCCAAGATCCAGGCCTCGTCCGGCATGACCGGTGCCCAGGTGAGCCAGCGCATGCTGGACGCAAGCGGCATCCACGATGTTTCGGTGGAAGGCATCTCGGGATCGCTGAGCGACCACTATGACCCCCGTTCAAAGACGATGCGGCTGTCCGAGCCGGTCGGAGGCTCTAACTCCGTGGCGGCTGTGGCCGTCGCGGCACACGAGACCGGGCACGCGATTCAAGATGCCCATCACGAAGCCAGCTTCCGCTTCCGCGGCGCGCTGGTGCCGGCGGTCGGATTTGCATCAAACGCCTGGGTGCCCGCGGTGTTCCTCGGGCTGATCTTCCAGACGACAGGGTTCTTCCTCGTGGGAGCAATCCTGTTCGGCGCGGTCTTGCTGTTCCAGCTGGTGACCCTGCCGGTGGAGTTCGGCGCCAGCAGGAAGGCAATGGGCCTACTCACGTCACAGGGCGTGATCTCCCAGCAGCAGGTGCCGGTGGCCCGCAAGGTGCTGACCGCCGCCGCGATGACCTACGTGGTCGCCGCGCTGATCTCGATCATGCAGTTCGCCTGGCTCCTGGCCCAGAGCCGCAGGTAGCTTGACGCTTCCAATCTCACCGCCGCTCGCGCCCGCACTTGCGCGAGCGGCGGCCGAGCTTCCGGCCGGCGACGGCTGGCTCTTCGAGCGCAAGTGGGACGGGTTTCGCACGATCGTCTTCGTCGACGGCGACGAGGTGTTCGTGCAGTCGCGAAACGGCAAGCCGATGAGCCGCTACTTCCCCGAGCTGCGGTTCCCGCCGGGCCGCTACGTGCTGGACGGCGAGCTGGTGATCCGCGACGACGACGGCGAGGAGATGTTCGAGGCGCTGCAGGAGCGCATCCACCCGGCCAAGTCGCGAGTGGACATGCTGGCCGAGAAGACGCCCGCGACCTTCATCGCATTCGATCTGCTCGCCGACGGCGACGAGGCGCTGCTGGACACCCCCTTCTCGAAGCGGCGCGAGCGGCTGGAGGCGCTCGCTCCCGAGGGCATCGAGCTGACGCCACTGGGCGACCGCGACACTGCCGAGGGGTGGCTGCAGAGCGCCGAGGGCGCGATGGCCAAGCGCGCCGACGCGCTGTATGTGCCGGGCAAGCGCGACGGCATGTTCAAGATCAAGCGGGTGCGTACCATCGACACCGTGATCGTGGGCTGGCGACCGGGCAAGGCCGAGGGCACAGTCGGCTCGCTGATCCTGGGCTTGTACGACCCCGAGGGCGAGCTGCGGGTGGTCGGACACACCTCGGCCTTCAGCGCCAAACGGGCGCGCGAGCTGGTGGATGAGCTGGCCGAATACGAGAGCGGCGAGAGCGGCACCGCGGCTCCCAGCCGCTGGACTGCCGACCGCGATCTGGAGTGGCGATCGCTTCGCCCCGAACTGGTGGTGGAGGTCAGCTTCGACCACAAGAGCGGTCACAGGATCCGCCATGGCGCAAAGCTCCTACGCTTCCGCACAGACCGTGAGCCGGCAAGCTGCCACATCTCCCAGCTCGAAAGCTGATTCCGCCTTCGCCGTAACCGTGGCGGCGGTGTCGCATCGCTACGGCGATTTGGAGGTGCTGCGCGATGTCTCGCTGGACGTCGCACCGGGAGAGGTGGTGGGAATCGTCGGCCCCAGCGGGTGCGGCAAGTCGACGCTTCTGAGCCTGATCGCCGGGCTCGAGCCGCCTACCCAGGGCACGGTGACCGCAGCCGACGGCGCCCTGATGCCCCAGCGCGACCTGGTGATGCCATGGCGCGACGCGCTGGGAAACGCCTCGATCGCGCTCGAGAACGCCGGGGTCGGCCGGTCGCAGGCGCGGGGCCGGGCCCGCGAGCTGTTCGCGCGCTTTGACCTCGGCCACTTCGAGCGGGCGCGCAGCTGGGAGCTCTCCGGCGGGATGCGCCAGCGGGTGGCGTTCATCCGCACGCTGCTGGCCGAAAAGCCGCTGCTGCTCTTGGACGAGCCGTTTGCCTCGCTCGACGCGATCACCCGGATCGAGCTGCAGGACTGGCTGGTGGACGCGCTCGCGCAGGAGCCGCGGACGGTGGTGATGGTCTCGCACGACATCGAGGAGGCGCTGGTGGTGTGCGACCGCGTGATCGTGCTCTCGGCCCGCCCCGGCCGCCGGGTGATGGAGACGCCGGGCCGGATGACGCGCGACTCGCCCGAACTGGGAGCGGCCCGCGCCCGAGTCTTGGAGGCGCTGCGATGAGACGGTTCGGGTGGGTGATCGTGCTGATCGCGGTGTTTGCCCTGTGGCAGGCCTGGGTGGATCTGCGCGGCGTCCCCGACTACCTTTTGCCCGCACCCACCGATGTGGCCACCACCCTCTGGGACGAGCGCTCGAGCCTCTTCTCCGATGCGGTGCACACGTTCGCGGAGATGCTGGCGGGCTTTGCCGTGGCGATCGCCTCGGGGCTGGCCACCGCCACCCTGCTACATCGCTGGAAGACACTTCGCCGAGCGCTCTACCCGCTGCTGACCGCGACCCAGAGCATTCCGCTGGTGGCGTTGGCGCCGCTGCTGGTCGTCTACCTCGGCTTCGGGCTGGCCCCGAAGCTCGTGATCATCGCGCTGGTGTGCTTCTTTCCGATCACGGTGGGTGCGGTGGACGGGTTCGAGGGGGTGGATCCCGAGTACCGGCGGATGATGCGCACGCTGCACGCGTCCGAGTCGGCCATCTTTCGCCGGGTCGAGTTTCCGGCGGCGCTGCCGTCGATCTTCTCGGGCGCGCGGGTGGCGGCCTCCTACACCGCCATCGCCGCGCTCTTTGCCGAGTTCGTGGGCTCCTCCGCCGGCCTTGGCTTCACCATCCGCCAGGCCGACGACCAGTTCGATACCGCCCTGATCGGGGCCGCAGTGCTGCTGCTTGGCGCTGCTCGCGCTGATCCTCTTCTGGGGGGTCGGGCTGGTGCAGCGGGTGGTCGCGCCCTGGTCGCGCCAGCCGCGGTAGGCTTCCTCGAAACCGTTTGCCGGGGAGTCCCACCGGGGCTGAGAGGGCGCACATGCGCCGACCCGCGAACCTGATCTGGGTAATGCCAGCGAAGGGATGCAGCGATGCCACACCGCTTTCTCGTCCTCCTCCTCGTGGGTCTCGCCGCGCTCGCGGCGGGCTGCGGAGGCTCCTCCAGCAGCTCAACCACCAACAACCTGAACCCGGGCCCCGGCGACGTCAAGCTCGCGCTCGACTGGTACCCCAACCCCGACCACGTCGGCATCTTTGCGGGCATGCAGCGCGGTGACTTCGCCGGCGCGGGGCATGCATCTGACGCTGGTGGCGCCGTCGGACGTGTCCGACCCGATCAAGCTGGTGGCCGCCAAGCGGGTCGATCTGGGCGTGTCGTATGAGCCGGAGGTGTTCTTCGCCGCCCAAAAGCACATCCCGGTGGTCGCGGTGGCCGCGCTGGTGCCGACGGCGCTCAACTCGATCATCGCCCGCACAGACCGCGGCATCCACCAGATCACCGATCTGCGCGGCAAGACGATCGGCGTGGACGGAAGCGCATCCACCACCGCCTACGTCAAGACGATGCTGCAGACCGCAGGTGTCCCGATCGACTCGGTGCATCTGGTGACGGTGGGATTCAACCTGGTGCCGGCGCTGCTCTCGGGCAGGGTCGACGCGATCGCCGGCGGCTTCCAAAACATCGAGGGCATCGACATCCGCGCTCACGGGGTGGCGACCACCGTGTTTCCCGTCGACCACTACGGCGTGCCCAGCTACGACGAGCTGGTGATCATCGCCAATCGCGACCGGATGCAGTCAGACGCCAACTATCGCGACGAGGTGCAGGCGTTCGTGACCGGATTGACCAAGGCCACCAGCTGGGCCCGAACTCATCCCGCCGCGGCGGTGGCGATCATGCGCAAACAGAGCTCTCGTGACTATCGCGGTGAGATCGCCAAGAGCGTGCCCGCGACCCTGAAGCTGCTGCAGACCTCGCGGCTCAACCCGGCGGCCTGGAGGGCGTTTGGGACGTGGATGTGGAGCCGCGGTCTGCTGGATGTGAAGCCCGACGGAGCGGAGCTTGTAACACAGCCATAAGACTTCGGGTATGTCGGAGTCTCCCTCGCTCAAGGGTCACCTGTTGATCGCGGCCCCGTCCCTGCTTGACCCGAACTTTCACCGGTCGGTGGTGCTGATCTTGGAGCACACCGCCGAGGGGGCGCTGGGCGTGGTCTTGAACCGTCCCAGCGGGGTGTCGGCGGCCGACGCGGTGCCCGACCTGTCCGAGGTGGTGGAGGAGCACGACGAGGTGTTCGTGGGCGGCCCGGTGCAGCCCCAGGCGGTGATCGCGCTGGCCGAGTTCAGCGAGCCGCTGAACGACGATTCGAGCCTGGTGGGCCCGATCGCCCCGATCGATATGGGCGAGGATATCGACGAGATGCTCGACGGCGTCGCCCGGGTGCGGCTGTTTGCGGGCTATGCGGGGTGGAGCGAGGGCCAGCTGGACGGAGAGCTCGACGAGGAGGCCTGGTTCACCGAGCCGGCGCAGCCCGGCGACGTGTTCTCCGACGACAGCGCCACCCTCTGGAACCGGGTGCTGGCGCGAAAGGGCGCCCGCTACCGGTTGGTGGCCTCGATGCCCGAGGATCCCAGCCTCAACTGATGTGCTCGAAGTAGCGGATCGCGGCCAGGCCGATGGTGCGGGTTGACCACAGGTTGTAGGTGGCGGCGATGCCGATGCCGAGCACCGGGATCTCGCGGCCGATGATCACGTGCGCCCGGCGCCGGGCCAGCCGCGATGCGACCTGCGTTGCCAGCTTGCGGTTGACGCGAGCGGCGAGCACGTCGATCGACGCCGGATCGAACTCCGACACGGGGATCTTCTCGCCGGCCAGCCTGACCGTGCCCGACCGCCGGCCCAGCTTGACCACGCCGGCGTCCACGCCGAGTGCCATCAGCACGTCCAGTCGCCGGGCCTCGTGGTCGGACATCGGCCGGTCGTACAGGTGGGCGATCACGAGCACCAGCTCGATCTGAGCGGCGGTCAGATACGCCAGGTCGCCGAGCGCGGCGGTCACCTCGGCGGTGGTGCCCGGCCCGGGGATGACTGCGGGGATGGCGCTGACCGCGCCCGACCCGGCCAGGTGGATCGCCTTTCGGCCCATCGCCACCCGGGCGAGCTTTGCCCGGCCGAGGTGTGGATGTTTTCGGCGCAGCTTCTCGGCCGACCGCTCGATGGCGGGGCCCCGGCGCGTGATCACACCGCGCAGAGCGGTCTCGGTGGCGCGAGAAAGCGACGCCGCCAGCCGATCGACCACCACATCCAGAGAGCGGCGCATGCCAAGAACAGCTACTGAGTACTGTCTGGCGGCCATGCAGATCGTGCAATCACGCAAGCTCTCGAACGTCGCCTACGACGTGCGCGGCCCCGTGCTGGAGGAGGCGCTGCGGCTGGAGGCCGCCGGGCATCGGATCCTCAAGCTGAACATCGGAAACCCGGCGCCGTTCGGTTTCGAAGGGCCGAGCGACCTGCTGCGAGACGTGGTCGAAAACCTGCCCTCCGCGGTCGGCTACGGCGATTCTCGCGGCCTGGTGTCGGCCCGCGAGGCGATCGTGGCCGACTACCGCAGCCGCGGTGTCGAGGACATCGGCGTCGCCGATGTCTACATCGGTAACGGCGTGTCGGAGCTGATCCAGATGTCGCTGCAGGCGCTGCTGGACGACGGCGACGAGGTGCTGATCCCCGCGCCCGACTATCCGCTGTGGACGGCGGTCACCTCGCTGTGCGGCGGGCGCCCGGTGTACTACCGCTGCGACGAGCAGGCCGGCTGGATCCCCGATCTGGCTGACATCGAGGCCAAGATCACGCCGCGCACCCGGGCGGTGGTGGTGATCAACCCCAACAATCCGACCGGGGCGGTCTACCCCGCGGCGGTACTGGCAGGCATCGCCGCGATCGCCGAGCGCCACGGATTGGTGCTGTTTTCCGACGAGATCTATGACCGCATCCTGTACGACGACGCCGAGCATGTGGTCACCGCGGCAATCGCACCCGACGTGCTGTGCGTGACCATGAGCGGGCTCTCCAAGTCGAGCCGGGTGGCGGGGTTTCGCTGCGGCTGGGCGGTGGTGTCGGGGCCGCGGGAGCAGGCCCAGAGCTACCTGGAAGGGCTGACGGTGCTCGCCAACATGCGGCTGTGCCCCAACGTGCCGGCCCAGTATGCGATCGCAGCGGCGCTACAGCAGCCCCGAGGCGATCGACGCAGCTGGTGCTGCCCGGCGGACGGCTGGCGCGAGCAGCGAGACCGCGCCTGGGAGCTTCTGGCCGCGATCCCCGGCGTGTCCTGCGCAAAGCCGATGGGCGCGCTCTATGCCTTCCCCCGGATCGACCCGGCGGTGGTGCCGATCGCAGACGACGAGCGGATGGCGCTCGACCTGCTGCGCACCGAGAAGATCCTGATCGCCCATGGCTCGGCCTTCAACATCCCCACCACCGACCACTTCCGGCTGGTGACGCTGCCCAACGTGGACGACCTCGAAGACGCGATCACCCGCATCGGCGCGTTTCTCGGCAGCTACTCGCAATAGCCCCCGCCGCCCGCGACAGGCTGCGCACCGACGATGAGAACGAACGACCTCTCGCTCGCACCAGGTTATGCACCGAAGGTGAATAACCGGTGCCTGGCACCCTCCCGTCTCGCGACGACCAAACGGTCACCCGCGCGCCCATAACCACGCCTCGGCCCTCTCCCGACCGAACCATCCCCCCACACCCCATCCACTACCTTCCCAGGCGTGATCCTGACCGTCCTCTCCCTCACAGACGCCTTCGATTCACTCGCAAACCTCGTCTCCGACTCTCCCTGGACGTATGCGCTGGTGCTCGGCCTGGCGGCACTCGATGTGCTGTTTCCGGTGGTGCCGAGCGAGACGGCGGTGATCCTCGCGGGAGTTCTGGCCGGCACCGGACATCTCAACATCGAGCTGGTTCTGATCTCAGCCGCGGTGGGAGCGTTCATCGGCGACAACTCGGGGTACTGGGTGGGCCGCACCGCCGGCAACAGCCGCGTGGCCCAGCGGCTGCTCACCGGCGATCGCAAGAAACAGGTGGACAAGGCCCAGGCTCAGATCGAAACACGCGGCGGGTACTTCATCATCATCGGCCGGTTCGTCCCCGGTGGCCGTACCGTGGTGGTACTCGCCTGCGGCCTGCTCAAGATGCGTTGGGCGCGATTCATGGCGTTCGACGCTGTCGCCGCCACCATCTGGGCGCTCCAGGCTGGGTTAGCGGGATATTTCGGCGGCCGCGCCTTCGAGGACAACCCGTGGCTGGGGCTGCTGGTCGGAGTTGCCATCGCAACGGTGCTGATCGGCTCGGCGGAAGGCTGGCGGCGAGTGCGAGCGTGGAGGGCACGGCGGAGCTAACCGCCGGAGGCTGCCCTAACGCGAATGCGCTGGCTCGGCTCGGTGGATCGCTTCGATCAGCTCTTCGCGATCCATCACGATCAGGTCCTTCATCGGGACACCGAGCTCCTTGGCCTTGTCGAAGAGCGCCTGACGGGGAAGGTCAGCCAGGGGATCGCTGTCCTCGGGCGACGGCCGATCCGTCGCCTCGGCCTCATGCGGTTCGGCGACCATCTCGATCTCCTGCGTGTCGGCCACCGCCTCTACCTCAGCACGCGCAGCCTCGACCCTGACGAGCTCGCGGGGCGGCTCCGCGCTGGTGGTCGGCTGGGGCTCGGCCTCGAGGTCGATCTCTTCCACATCGAATGCGCCCTGACCGCTGAACACGCGGTAGGCGAGCTCGCCCTCCCACTCGGCCTCGGCGTTCCACTCGTCGTCTTCTTCGGCGGTCTCCTCCGGTTCGCCGATAGGCGCTTCGACCTCCTCGACGACCTCAGCGTGCTCCTCAGCCTGCGACACGGGTTCCGCAATCTCGGTCGCCTCAACGTCCTCACCCAGGACGACCTCGGGGGCCGCGTTCTCGAGCAGCCGCGCGGCGAAGATGCCTGCGAACACGGCGGCAAGAAGGACGAGCAAAAATGGCGGTTGGCTACGTGGCTTCATCGATGTCGCGACCCCGGACCCTACGTTGCGAGTTTAGCGCACAGACGGAGTCCCCGGGGGCTGCGGTACGACAGTCTCCGCCGTGACCACAGCCCCCCGCTCCTCACTTCTCCATCGGGGCGCCGAGATTTGAACTCGGGACCTCACCGACCCGAACGGTGCGCGCTACCAGGCTGCGCCACGCCCCGGAGATCGCGGATTATCGCACAGGAGGTTCGCCGGACCCGCCATCGGCGGCGGCGCGGCGGGCGTCTCGGTCGCGGCGTGCGCAGAACGCGTCGAACGCCATCATCCGGCGAAGCCAGTCGTGCTGGGCTTCGACCTCGATGTCGTACAGCAGCCGGTCGAGTTCGAACCTGGCCACCGCGGCCTCGAGCATCGCTTCGATCCGGGGTCGCAAGCCGCGCATGTGCACGTGGTCGAACGACGAGCGATCGATACGCTCATCGTCGAGCGGTACCTCGTAGCCAGCAAGACGCTGGCCGAGCGAGCGCGCGGCCTTCATGGGGCGACTATGAACGCATGTGCAGTGCGCGTCTAGGGGTGGCCGGCTGGTCCACCCGTTCGGGTAGGGTGGTTTGGATGGCTGACCGCGACGCGATTGTCGCCTTTTTGGACTCCCACCTCGATGTCCACGCCTACCCGGACTACCTGCCGGTGGGCCTGCAGGTGCCGGGCGCGAGCGAGGTCAGCCGGGTCGCCACCGGCGTCTCGTCCTCGCTCGAGCTGTTTCGCCGAGCCGGCGAGGCCGGCGCCCAGATGCTGATCGTCCACCACGGCCTGTTC
Organism: uncultured Actinomycetes bacterium; assembly: GCA_963723785.1. Lineage (GTDB taxonomy): Bacteria > Actinomycetota > Thermoleophilia > Gaiellales > JAICJC01 > CAVPTL01. The sequence continues at coordinate 121,329 of CAVRSB010000004.1, forward strand.
TGGAACAGCGACCCCCGTCGGATCGGTTCGCGCCAGAAGGAGCGGCTGCAAAGCTTGTTCCAGAACGACCTGTCGCTGGTCGCCTACCACTTGGCTCTGGACGCCCACCCCCGGGACGGAAACAACGCGCTGATCTGCAACGCCCTCGAACTCGGCGATCTGCAGGGCTTCGGAGGCGACGGCGAGCGCACCATCGGCTTCATCGGCACAGCCGAACCGTCGATCTCGCCCGACCGCCTGCTCGCCCGCGTGCGCGCGAACATCAACCCCGATCCGATCGCCTTCTTGCACGGTCCCGAGCGAATCCGCAAGGTCGCGGTCGTCTCCGGCGGCGCCGCCGACCTGGTCGATGAGGCTGCCGATGCCGGCGCCGACGCGTTCATCACCGGGGAGCCGAATGAGCCCGCGATGGCACGCGCGCAGGAGGCCGGGATCCACTTTGTCGCCGCCGGCCACTACGCCACCGAGGTGTTCGGGGTGAAGGCTCTGGGAGAGTTGGTGTCACGCCAATTTGGCGTCGAACACCGCTTCATCGACATCCCCAACAGGGTGTAAGCGATTGTTGACGCCGTCCGCCCAAGTGGGTAGTCTGTGAGCATGATTACTGAAGCGGAGACGGCCTGACATTGGACGATCTCCGCTCACTGATGTCGGGAAGCTGAAGCCCACTGAGCAAGCGCTCGGTGGGTTTTTTCGTTCTCACACAGAAGGGAGAAGCATGGCAAACCACCTGACGCCCGAAGAACTGTCCAAGGAGATGGGGATCAAGCGCGACGAGGTCATCCGGCTTTGTCACGAGCAGGCCGTCCCCATCTACCACGGCAAGATCGACAAGTTCCTGTTCTCCACCGTAGTCCAGGAGACGACCGTCTCGGGCTAGGCAGGGCCCAGCCGACGGTTCTCCCACGCGACGACCGCACCGTCGCGTAATCTGAAAAGTATGCATCGCGCTGCAGTAGCAACGGTCGCCATGTTCCTGGCGGCCGCAGTCCCCCACGCCGGTGCAGCGACCCTCAACCAGACAATCAACGGCTGGATCGCGCATTCCGCCTTTTCGGGAGCGCGCACCACGCTTTTGGTGTACGACCGAAACACCAATCGGTTCGTGGCCGCCCACAAGGCCAGCGTGGTCTTGAAGCCTGGCTCCAACATGAAGCTTTTGACCACGGCCACGGCGCTCTACCGGTACGGCACGAACACGCGCCTCAGCACCCAGGTGATGACCGGCGGGTCGCTCTCCAACGGCACCCTGCACGGCAACCTGTGGCTGGTCGGGGGCGGCGACCCGTCGTTCTCCACCGGCACCTTCTCGAGCAAAGCCTGGGGCGGATCCTCAGGCCGCACCGACCAGCTCGCCCAGGCGGTCAAGTCCGCCGGCATCACCAAGGTCACCGGCCGCATCATCGGCGACGAGAGCCGCTTTGACAGCCGCCGCACCGCTCCCTACTGGAAACCGGACTACTGGCGCGACTGTCCTCCTATCTCGGCGCTCTCGGTGAACATGGACCTGTGGACGTACGGCGCCCCCGAAGCCGCTCCCAACCCGGCATTGCACGCTGCGCGAGTGTTTCGCACGTCCCTGATCGGCGCCGGGGTCAAGGTCGCCGGCGGATCGGGCGCCGCCACCCGGCCCAGCACAGTGCACGTAGTCGCGACCGAGCAGTCGCCGACGATGGCTCGGCTGATGCGCCAGATGGACCGAAACTCGGTCAACTACTACGCCGAGGTGCTGCTCAAAGACCTGGCCGTCCGCGGCGGGCGTAAGGGCACCACCGCCAACGGCGTGCACGCCGTTCGAAACGCGATCCACGACCTCGGTCTGAGCTTCAAGACCGCCCGCATCTACGACGGCTCGGGGCTCTCCACCGGCGATCGCCTGTCGGCCGCCCAGATCGTCGGTCTGCTGCGAAAGATCTCAGCCCAGCCGTGGGCCGCCTCGTTCCGCGGCGCGCTGCCACAAGCCGGCGTCAACGGCACCCTCAGACACCGCATGCGCACCGGAAGAGCCCACCGAAACGTGGTCGCCAAGACCGGCACGCTCAACGACGCCTCGGCCCTGTCGGGCTACGTCAACGCCGCCAACGGACACCGCATCCTGTTCTCGATGATCATGAACCGCCCAGCGATGAACGTGCTGGCGGCACACAAGCTGCAAGATCGAATCTGCCAGCTCCTGGCGAGCTCGCCCGCGGCATAGTCAGCCCTCGGTGAGGCGCTGCAGCTCGTCGAGATCGATCACCGGCACGCCCAGCTTCTCGGCCTTGGCCCGCTTCGAGCCACCCCCCTCGCCTGCCAGCAGGTAGCTGGTGGACGCCGAGATCGAGTTGGTGACCTTGGCGCCCAGCGACGTCAGAAGCTCTCCACCGACTCACGGGTATGCCCCTCGATGGTGCCGGTGACCACCACCGTGGCACCCGCCAGCGGCCCGTCGGGCGCCGCCTGCTGGGGTGATCGCACCGGGCCCGACAGCGTCACTCCGGCCTCGCGCAGGCCCTCCACCACCGCCAGGTTGTCGGGATCGGCCAGCCAGGTGGCGACCGCCTCGGCGATCACCGGGCCGATGCCCTCGACCTGGGCGATCTCGTCGGGCGTTGCCTCGATCAGCGCATCGATGGATCCGAACGAGTCAGCCAGAAGCTGGGCGTTGACGAATCCGACGTGCGGAATCCCCAGCCCGAACAGGAGCCGCCCGAAGGGACGATCACGCGAGCCGGCGATCGACTCCAGCACATTGGTGGCCGAGCGCTCCTGGAATCCCTCCAGCGCCAGCAGATCCTCGAGCGTGAGCTTGTAGAAGTCAGGCGACTGGCTGACCAGGCCGTTTTGGACGAGCCGCAGCACCAGCTTCTCCCCCACCCCGTCGATGTCCATCGCCCCGCGCGAGACGAAGTGGGTGAGGTGCTGCAGCCCGCGTCCGGGACAGGCCGGGTTGGGGCAGCGGTGCTTGACCTCGCCCTCCGGCTTCTCCACCAAGGTGCCGCAGCTGGGACAGTGCGTGGGCATCTTCCACGGCGGGTTTCGCTTCGCCCCCTCAGGCGTCAGTGGGCCGACCACCTGGGGGATCACATCGCCCGCCCGCTGCACGATCACGGTGTCGCCCTCGCGGATGTCCTTGCGGTTGATGTCCTCCTCGTTGTGCAGCGTCGCCAGCGACACCGTCACGCCGCCCACCACCACCGGCTCGAGCACCGCGAACGGGTTGAGCGCGCCGGTGCGGCCGACATTCACGACGATCGAGCGAAGCGTGGTGGTCGCGGTGGTGGGCGCAAACTTGTAGGCGATCGCCCAGCGCGGGTCGCGGCTGACCACGCCCAGGCGGGTCTGCTGCTCGAACGACGACACCTTCACCACGGCGCCGTCGATGTCGAAGTCGAGCTCGGCCCTGCGTCCCTCCCAGGCGCTGCAGGCGGCGACCACATCCTCCAGGTCGGTGTGCGTCGTGATCATGTCCGACACGCGCAGGCCGTGACCGCGCATCCACTCCAGCGCCTCGACGTGCGATTCGAGCTCCAGCCCCTCGCGATAGCCGACGGCGTAGATCCACACGTGCAGCGGCCGTCCCGCGGTGATCGCGGGGTCCTTCTGGCGCAGCGACCCCGCGGCCGAGTTGCGCGGATTCATGAAGGTGGGCAGCCCCGCCGCGGCCCGCTCCTCGTTGACCCGGGCAAACCCCTTCAGCGGCAGGTACACCTCGCCGCGCACCTCGACCACCGCCGGCGGCTGCTCGCCGGGCTCCAGCCTCAGTCGCAAGGGAATGCTCGAGATCGTGCGCAGGTTGGGGGTCACGTCCTCGCCCACCTCGCCGTTGCCGCGGGTGGCGCCGCGCACGAACACGCCCTGCTCGTAGGTGAGCGAGATCGCCAGGCCGTCGATCTTCGGCTCCACCACCCACTCCACCGGCTCGCCGTCCAGCAGCCGCTGGTTTCGCTCGATCCAGGCGCGCAACTCGTCATCGTTTCGGGCATTTGCCAGCGACAGCATCGGCTGGCGATGGGTCACCTCGGCAAAGTCACCCGACGGCGTCGCCCCCACCCGCTGGGTGGGCGAGTCGGGGGTGACCAGCTCGGGGTGGGCCTGCTCCAGCTCGCGCAACTCGCGCATGCCGGCGTCGTAACTGCCGTCGTCAATCGTCGGCTGATCGAGCACGTGATAGCGGTAGTTGGCCTCGTTCAGCTGCTCGCGCAGCGCAGCGATCCGACTCTCGACGCTCACCCGGCCAGCACCTCCACCGGCAACCCGAACGTCAGGTCGGGCTGCTCGGCCTCCATTTCGGCGGCACCCGCCACGCCCCACAGCACCGCGGCTGTGAGCACACCCGCAGCCCGGGCGGCGCGGATATCCCAGGCGGTATCGCCCAGGTAGACCGCGTCGGTGGGAGCCGCATCCAGCCGCCGCAGCGCCTCCAGCAGCGGATCGGGCAGCGGCTTGTGGCGATCGGTGTCCTCCCAGCTCACGATCACGTCAAACCGGGTGGTGATACCGAGCAGATCAAGAGCCAGGTCGACGGCGATTCGCCGCTTGGAGGTGACGATGCCGATCGTACGGCCGTCCGCCTGCAGACCCGCCAGCAACTCCTCCACCCCGGGGTAGCGGGCCAGAAGCGCATCGTGGCGGGTCACGTTGTGGGCAAGGTAAACGTCCGTCAGCTCCTGCGCGCGCTCGGGGTCGAGCGTCTGCATCGCGTCCGACAGCGGCCTGCCGATGCAGCTCCGCAGGACCTCCTCGGAGGGCGTCTCACCCAGCACCGCGGCGGTCGCATACCGGTAGGAGTCGAGGATCAGCTCGACCGAGTCGACCAGGGTGCCGTCGAAATCAAACAGCCACACCGACGGCCGCCAACCGTCACGCCAGCGCCGGGTGGCCTCGGAGTCGAAGGTAATCGCCATCACCGAGAATGCTAGTTGAGTGCGTCGAAATCCAATGCGGGCGGATCGCCGTATCTCCCAGCATGAAAACGCCAACTCGCATCAGCCGCTCGCTCACCCTCGCTCTCGCAGTCGGCGCACTGGCGCTGATGCTGGCAGCGTGCGGTTCGAGCTCGAGCTCAGATCACCACCTCAGCCGCTCCCGCAGGCTCGACCACCGCGAGCGGCGGCACCACCGTCCCGGTCACGCTCAAAGACTTCTCGATCACGATGCCGAAGATGGCGATGGCGCCGGGCACCTACACGTTCGACGTCACCAACGATGGTCCGTCGTCGCACAACCTCACCATCAACGGCCCCGGGGTCTCGAATCAGGCGACGTCCGACGTTTGCTTCGGGCACCCAGACCCTGACCGTGACGCTGAAAGACGGCACCTACGACTTCTACTGCTCCGTGCCCGGCCACCAGGCCGCCGGCATGGACGTCAAGGTGACGGTCGGATCCGGCGGCGGTGCGGCTGCGACCACCACCGAGGACAACGGCGGCGGATCCAGCTCGAGCGGCGGCGGCTGGTCATAGGCAGAGGGGTTTCGCGCCCCGTCTATCTCGGGTTTGCCCTCGCCTCCATCGGAGGGCCGCTCGCACTGATCGCGCTGCTCGTGCCCGACGCGGTGGGCGACGATGCGATTGCCTCCACCGGGCTGGTGGTGGCCGCAGGATCGCTGCTGTTCGTGCCGGCGCTTTTGGTCTGGTACCGCTACTCGGAGCGGATCGCGAGCGACGGCGGCCTGTATGAGTTCGTGCACCAGGCCGCCGGGCCCCGGTGGGCGACCATCCAGGCCTGCTTTTGGATCGTCAGCTACTTCCTGTACCTGCCCTCCACGATCACCCAGGTGGTGTACGACATCGTGCCGGTGGCGTTCCCCGGGGTGGAGCCCTACCGGGCATGGCTCCAGATCCTGCTGCCGGTGGCGATCATCCTGGGCCTGGTATTGGTCGAGCGCGTGGGTGCTGGTGACGCTGGGGCTGGTGGCGGTGGTGCAGATCCTGGTGGTGATCGTGCTCGGATTTGCGATCCTCAGCCACGCCGGGTCGGTCAGCTCGTCGCTGGGGACGCACAGCTCGGGCCTGCAGCTACCCCGCGGAGCCGCCAACGTGGCGCTGCTCTTCACCTGCGCCAGCCTGCCGCTGTTCCTCGGCGGCGAGGTCGAGGGCGGCTCGCGCACGATCCGCCGCACGCTGGTGATCTCGGTGGCCGCGGTGGCAGGGATCCTGCTGTTCGCCGCGATCGGCCTGAACCAATTCGCCCAGTCGCAGATCGCGCTGCTGGAAACGCCCGGCTACACCGTGGCCGAGATCGTCTCCGGACACCGCCTGGCGGTGATCGTGATCGCGGTGGCCGCCGCCAGCGTTGTGAGCGTGATCGTGGCCGAATACGTTGCGCTCACCCGCGTGGTGCGAGCCGTCACCGGCATCGACCTGCACCGCGGAGCGCTCGCCATCGGCGGCCTCTTCCTGCTCGGGGCAGCGCTGGCGCTGATCGACCCCGACGGGGTGTACGAACACGCCCTCACCGGCTCGCTGGTGGCGCTCTACATCTCCCAGGCGATGGTGTTCGCGGTGTACCCGATGTATGCCCGCAAACAGGGCCGGCGCTCGCCCACCGACGTCGGCATCGCCGTGATCGCCACCGGGCTGATGGTGTTCGGACTGTACGTGGCCGTCACCCAGGCGGGATCGTAGGGGTCGAGCTAGGCTTCTCGGGGATGGCAGCACTCGACGATGGATATGTGATTTCAGAGGGGGCAAAGATCGGCCACGTCCACCTGAAGGTGGCCGATATCGACCGCTCGCTCGACTTCTACTGCGGCATCCTCGGGTTCGAGCTGCAGGCGCGGATGGGGCCGGCCGCGGCGTTCGTCAGCGCCGGCGGCTATCACCACCACATCGGCCTCAACACGTGGGAGTCGCGCGGCGGCTCACCGCCTCCACGGGGCACCACCGGGCTCTTCCACACCGCCGTGCTCTACCCCACCCGGCGCGAGCTTGCGATCGCCCTCACCGGCTGCGGGATGCCAACTGGCCGCTGACCGGCGCCAGTGACCACGGCGTCAGCGAGGCGCTCTACCTGAACGACCCCGACCAGAACGGGGTGGAGCTCTACTGGGACCGGCCGCGTGACCAGTGGCCTCAAGGCCGGACGGGGAAAGCAAGATCCCGATGTTCACGGCCCGCTCGACCTGGCCGACCTCCTGCGCGAAGCCGAGTAGCGTCGGATTCTGGCGCGTTCGTCCTCGCTTGACCGAGCGTATTCAACCTGATAGTTTAGAACTCTCCGGTTGAATACAAGGAGCTCGATGCCCACCGACCAACTCAGCAGAACGTTCGCGGCCCTCGCCGACCCGACCAGACGGGCGATGCTCACCCGCCTGTCCGAGGGCGAGGCAACGGTCGGCCAGCTGGCCGCCCCCTTCGACATGAGCTTCGCCGCGGTCTCCAAGCACCTGCGGGTACTCGAGCGCGCCGGGCTGGTCAGCCGCGGCCGCGACGCCCAGTACCGGCCGGCCCACCTCGACGCGCGGCCGCTGGCCGCGGCGTCTGAGTGGATCGGCGACTACGCCCGCTTCTGGGCCGGCAACGTCGACGCGCTCAGCAGCTACCTGGAAACGCTTCAGCAACCACCCACACCCAAGGAGCACACCGATGACTGACGGACTGACCATCACCCGCACCTTCGCGGCCCCACGCGAGCTCGTGTGGGCCGCCTGGACGCGGCCAGAGCACTTCTCCGTGTGGTTTGGCACCGAGGCCCTGGCCGTGCCGCTGGAGACGCTCTCGATGGACGTACGCGTCGGCGGGGCATGGCACGCGATCATGCACCTCCCCGACGGAGGCACGATCGACTGGCATGGTGAGTACACCGAGGTCGACCCGCCCGCGCGGCTGGCGCTCACGATGAGCGACGTCGCCGGAAGCGACGCGTACGAGCCCGTCACGGTGGATCTGGTGGAGGTCGACGGCGGCACCGAGATGACGCTCACCCAGACCGGCGGCCACCTCACCAAGGAGCAGTACGCACAGACGGTGATCGGCTACAACGGCTTCTTCGACGACATGGAGAAGCTGCTCGCCGCCGAGCTGGAGCTGTCGAGCTAGCTATCGGCCTGGAGCGACCAGGCTGCGATCTCTGCGATTGCCGACTGGCTGGTCAGGTCGAGATGCACCGGCGTGACCGAGATCAGGCCGCGCGCGATCGCCTCGAAGTCGGTGCCCTCCTCGTCGTGGTAGGAAGGGTCGTCGCCGTAGATGCTGTAGCGGCGGCGGCCCTCGGAGTCGGACTCGAGCTCCAGCCGGTCGCGATAGATGCGCCGGCCCAGCCGCCCCACCGCGACGCCCTTGAGCGGCGGCGGAGGGACGTTCACGTTCAGGATCGTGCGTCGGCGGCAGGCCGCGGCTTGCGACCTGCTCCACCAGGCTGCGCAGAAACCTCGCCCCCGGCTCGAAGTCGTACAGCTCGCGCCGCTTGAAGTCGACCTTCTGATCGACGCTCTGCTGCGAGATGGCGATCCCCGGGATGCCCAGCACGATGCCCTCGAAGGCGGCCGCCACCGTGCCCGAGTAGGTGACGTCGTCGCCCAGGTTGACGCCGTAGTTGATGCCCGAGACGATCAGGTCGGGTCGCTCACCGACCAGGCCCAGGTCGGCGAACCGGACACAGTCGACCGGCGTGCCGTCGGTGGCATAGCCGATGCTGCCGTCGCGCAGTTCGACCTCGGTGATCGTCAGCGAGCGGGTGATCGTGATCGCCCGGCCGATCGCGCTGCGATTGGAGTCAGGCGCGATCACCGCCACCTCGGCGATCTCGTCCAGCGCCAGCTTGGCCTCGAAAAGGCCTCGCGACGTGATCCCATCATCGTTGGTCAGGAGAATCTTCATGCCACCGGCCGGAGTGAATAATTGGTGCCTGGCACCAATTCTCATACCCCACGGTGAGGAGGGTGAGGCCATGGGGCGGGGCGGTGCGGCCGGCGGCCGAGCGGGGCGCGCCGGCGGCCAGGCGCAGGAACAGCTCGGGGTCGGGGCGCTCCAGCATCGTGCCCATCACCACCCGCACCATGTGGCGCAGAAACGAGTCGGCGGTGATGTGAAACTCGAGCCGGTCATCCACCCTGCGCCACTCCGCCTCGTACACGGTGCGCTCGAAGTAGGTGTGCTTGGTCTCGCTGGGCGTGAACGCGGTGAAGTCGTGCTTTCCCACCAGCGCCGCGGCGCAGGCCGACAGCACATCCAGGTCAATCCGGTGGGGATGGTGAAGCTCGAACCGGCGGCGCAGCGGATCGGCCACCCGGCCCGGGTTGATGCGATACACGTAGCTGCGCGAGCGGGCCTGCGCGCGGGCGTCGAAGCCGGGCGCCTCGGCCACCGCGGTGACCGCCACGTCGGGCGGCAGCCGCGAGCTGATCGCCTGGGCCGGCAACAGCCGCGGCAACGCCACCGAGACCACGTTTGCGGCGGCGTGCACACCCTTGTCGGTGCGCCCCGCGACGGACAGCTCCGCCGGCTCGACGCCCAGCGCCTCGGCCAGCACGCCGCACACAGTCCGCAACCCCGGCTGCACCGCCCACCCGGAGAACTCGGTGCCGTCGTAGGCGACGGTCAGCCGCAGATCAAGGCTGGTGGTCGACGAACTCCAAGTACACCATCGGGGCGGCGTCGCCCTGACGGGGGCCGAGCTTGACGATGCGGGTGTACCCACCCGGCCGCTCGGTGAACCGGGGAGCGACCTGGTGGAACAGGTTGTGAACCGCGTCCTTGGAACGCAGGAAGGCGACCGCCTGGCGCTGGGCCTGCACGTCGGTTGCGTCCTTGCGCGCGAGCGTGATCAGCTTCTCGGCGATCGGCCGCAGCTCCTTGGCCTTGGCCTCGGTGGTGCGGATCCGGCCGTGCTCGAACAGGGCGCCGGCCATGTTCGAGTAGAGCGCCTTACGGTGCGAGGCGTCGCGGCCCAGCTTCCGTCCTTTGCGCTGATGCCTCACTCAGACCCCTTCAAGTTGAGCCCGTGAGTGGCCAGCGTCTCCTTCACCTCTTCGATCGACTTCTTGCCGAAGTTCGGAATCGCCGCCAGCTCGGCCTCGCTCTTGGCGAGCAGGTCGCCGATCGTCTCGATGCCGACGCGCTTGAGGCAGTTGTAGCTGCGCACACCCAGCTCGAGCTCCTCGATCAGGATGTTCTCCATCCCGTGCGCGCTGGGAGCAGCAGCCTCAGCGCCGGTCGTCTCCGGCCGCAGGGCGAGATCGGCGGCGTCGATATCGGTGAAGATCGACAGATACTTGATCAGCAGCTCAGCCGCATCCTTGACCGCGTCCTTGGGCGTCATCGAGCCGTCGGTGGTGATCTCGAGCTTGAGCTTGTCGAAGTCGGTGCGCTGACCGACGCGAGCCGGGTCAACGTCGTACTGGACACGCCGCACGGGCGAGAAGATCGAGTCGACCGGGATCACGCCGATGGTCGTCTCCGGGCCCTTGTTGCCCTCAGCGGGCACGTAGCCGCGGCCGCGGGCGATGGTCAGCGTCATCTCGAACCGAGCACCCTCGGCGAGATGGCAGATGACCAGGTCGGGATTGAGGATCTCGAGATCGGCCGGGGCCTCGATGTCAGAGGCCTTGACCGTGCCGGGACCGTCCTTCTGCACCTGCACCTCGACCTCGCCCGACTCGCCGTGCAGACGGCAGATGAGGCCCTTGAGGTTGAGGATGACATCGATCACGTCCTCGCGCACGCCGGGCACCGACGTGAACTCGTGGGCGACGCCTTCGATCTTGACCGACGTGACGGCGGCCCCCTCGAGCGACGACAGGAGCACCCGCCTCAGGCTGTTGCCGAAGGTGTAGCCGAAGCCGCGATCGAGCGGCTCGACGACGAAGGTACCGATCGTCTGATCGGCATCCTCGGAGGTGATCTTGGGAATGAAATCAAGCATGTGTGCGGACTCGCTTCTGTCGGAACACGCGCCCCCGGGCCGATCCCGGGCGGCGTGGATATCGGATCACTTGCTGTAGTACTCGACGATCAGCTGCTCCTGCACCGGAGTGTCGATGTCGACCCGGTCGGGCAGTCGCAGCACCTTGCCGGTGAGATTGTCGTGGTCGGCCTGAAGCCACGGCGGCGACGGACGCCGTCAGGTCGGTGGCGTCGGTCACGACGCTCTTGGCGGGCGACCCCGTCGCGCAGGCTGATCACGTCGTCCGGCGCCACCTGGTAGGAGGGAATGTTGACCTTCTTGCCGTTGACCACGAAGTGGTTATGCCGCACCAGCTGGCGGGCCTGGGTGCGGGACGCCGCAAAGCCCAGCCGGTAGACGACGTTGTCGAGCCGCATCTCGAGCATGCGCAGGAAGTTCTCGCCGGTGATCCCGCTGCGCTTGGAAGACTTCTCGTAGTAGGTGCGAAACTGGCTCTCGAGCACGCCGTAGTAGCGGCGCATCTTCTGCTTCTCGCGCAGCTGCAAGAGGTACTCGGACTGCTTGATGCGGCCGCGGCCGTGCTCACCGGGCGGATAGGCCCGGCGCTCGATGGCGCACTTCTCGGTGAGGCAGCGCTCGCCCTTCAAGAACAGCTTCATGTTCTCGCGGCGGCACTGCTTGCACTTGGGGGCGATCATCCGGGCCATTAGACGCGCCGTCGCTTTCGCTGTCGCACGCCGTTGTGTGCCTGGGGGGTGACGTCCTTGACGCCGAGAATCTCCAGCCCCGCCGCCTGCAGCGAGCGGATCGCCGTCTCGCGCCCCGAGCCGGGCCCCTTGACGAACACCTCGACCTTCTGCAGACCGTGCTCCATGCCCTCGCGCGCAGCCGCGTCGGCGGTCACCTGAGCGGCGAACGGCGTCGACTTGCGCGACCCCTTGAAGCCCACCGCGCCGGCGCTCTTCCACACGATCACTCCGCCGTCCTTATCGGTCAGCGCGACAAGGGTGTTGTTGAACGACGTCTTGATGTGCGCCTGGCCGATGGCGATGTTCTTGCGGGCCTTGCGGCGTACCCGTCCTCGGGTGCCGCCTCTGCGTGGTGCTGGGAGGCATTCAGTCCTTTCCTGACTACTTCTTGCTGCGCTGCTTACCGACGGTCTTCTTGGGCCCCTTACGGGTTCGCGCGTTGGTCTTCGTGCGCTGTCCATGCACGGGCAGACCACGGCGATGCCTCAGACCGCGGTAACAACCGATTTCCATAAGTCGCTTGATGTTCTGGGAGCGTTCCCGGCGCAGGTCACCTTCGACCATCAGCTCGGAGTCGATGTGATTGCGCAGGCGGGCGACCTCTTCTTCGGTCAGGTCGCGCACCTTGGTGTCGGGGTTGAGGTCGAGCTCCTTCAAAACTTTGTTGGACGTCGAACGGCCGATCCCGAAGATGTAGGTGAGACCGATCTCGACCCGCTTCTCACGGGGAATGTTGACGCCGGCGATGCGTGCCATCAGCCCTGCCTCTGCTTATGCCGAGGGTTGGTGCAGATGACCAGCACGTTGCCGTGGCGGCGGATGATGCGGCACTTTTCACACATGCGACGTACGCTCGGTCGAACCTTCAACGAGGGGCCTCCGATTGAAAGGATGATCGCCCACGGGGCACGCCGAAGCAGCCCGCGCGAGCAGCGAAGAACTCTATCATCGGCCGCTCGTTTCCTGCACCGGTACCCGTCGAGTCAGCACCCTGGGGCCGTTCTTGGTGATCGCCACGGTGTGCTCGCAGTGGGCCGCCAGGCTGCCGTCGCGGGTGTAGATCGCCCAGCCGTCGTCGCCGCCCTCGACGTCGTAGTCGCCCACGGTGATCATCGGCTCGATCGCAAACACCATGCCCTCGGCCAGCTTGGGGCCGCGGCCGGGAGGGCCGTAGTTGGGGATCTGCGGCTCCTCATGCATGGTGCGGCCGACGCCGTGGCCGACCAGCGTGCGCACCACGCCGTAGCCGCGCTGCCTCCACCACCGACTGCACCGCGTGGGAGATGTCGCCCAGGCGGTTGCCGGCGTGGCACTGCTCGATCGCCGCCTCGAGCCCCGCATAGCAGGCGTCGATCAGGTCGCTTGGCCTGCCGCTGCCCTCGCCGACCGTGATGGTGATGGCCGAGTCGGCCACGAAGCCGTCCAGGGTCACGCCCACGTCGAGCGAGAGCAGATCGCCCGGCTCGAGCGCGTAGGGGCCGGGGATGCCGTGCACCACCATCGCGTTGGGCGACGCGCAGATCGATCCGGGGAACCCGCGGAAGCCCTTGAACGACGGCACGCCGCCGCGGCTGCGGATGTGGGCCTCGGCCAGCTCGTCCAGCGCCAGCAGCGTCACGCCCGGCTGGGCTTCGCGCTCGAGCAGGTTGAGCGTCTCGGCCACCACCTCGCCGGCTCGGGCCATCGTCTCGACCTCGCGGTCTGACTTGCGGATGATCATGCCGTTCCTCAGCTTCAACACGATCGCGTCGACCTCGGTGGCCACCTGATCGGCCGGCTTGCCGGCATCGACGTCGGTCGACCAGGCCGCGCTCGCGGTAGTAGCTCAGCACCGGCGCGGCCGCCTCGACCCACTGCTTCTGATAGCGCGACGCGGATCACCTCGGGCTTGTCGTCCTCGCGCTGGTACAGCTCGGAGCCGTCGATGTCGCACACACCGGGCGTGGTCGGCGGCTTGGACTCGAGGTGATAGACATGCTCGGCCTCGCGGCAGACCGCGCGACCTGACAGCCGCGAGCACCAGCTGCTCCAGCTCGACGTCGAACGCGAGCACCTGAGAGATCCCGCGATGCAGCGCCTTCGAGCATCTCGTCCAGCGACGGCGGCCTGCGCCTCGGTGCGCGGGAAAGCCGTCCAGCAGAAACCCGTGGGAGGTGTCGTCGTGCTCCAGCCGGTCGCGGATCAGCCCGATCATGACGTCGTCGGGCACCAGGTCGCCGCGAGCCATGATCTCCTTGGCCTGGAGACCGAGCGGCGTGCCCTCGCGCACCGCCGCGCGCAGGATGTCGCCGGTGGCGATGTGATCCATCTCGAGCTGGTCCACCAGCCGCTGTGCCTGCGTGCCCTTGCCCGCTCCCGGCGGCCCCATGAGAATCAAGTCGAGCGGCATGAAACTACTTCAGGAAGCCCTGGTAGGAACGCTGGGCCAGCTGCGCCTCGATCTGGCGCATGGTGTCGATGGCGACACCCACGACGATCAGCACCGTGGTGCCGCCCAGCGCCCGCGAGGTCGCCTGTGAGAACCCGCCGTAGCGGATGAAGAGCGACGGCAGCACCGCCACCGCGGCCAGGAACGCGCCGCCGGCCACGGTCAGCCGCACCAGCACCGACTCCAGGTACTGGGCCGTGGGTCTGCCCGGACGGATGCCGGGAATGAAACCTCCGGCCTTCTTCAGGTTGTCGGCCTGCTCGATCGAGTTGAACACCACCGCCACGTAGAAGAACGTGAAGGCGAAGATCAGCAACGCCTCTCCCATGCAGGAACGGCCAGCCGCCGGGTGAGAAGAACGCCGCCATGTCGTGGGCCACGTTGAACGGCATCAGCTGGGCGATCGTGGCCGGGAAGGCCATGATCGCGGCGGCAAAGATCACCGGGATCACGCCGGCCATGTTGATCCGCAGCGGCAGGTAGGTCGACCCGCCGGAGGTCATCCGGCGACCCACCATCCGCTTGGCGTACTGGATCGGGATCTTGCGGATGCCCTCCTGCACGTACACCACCGCCAGCACGATCAGGAAGATCACGACCGGCAGCGACAGCTTCTCGAAGCTCGAGCCGTTCCACCAGGCGTTGATCGCCGCCGGTGCGCTGGTCAGGATCGAGGCAAAGATCAGCAGCGACATGCCGTTGCCGATGCCGCGCTGGGTGACCAGCTCGCCCATCCACATCAGCATGCGTCGCACCCGACCGTGAGCGTCATCGTCACCAGGATCACGTTGCCGGTGTTGAACGGTCACCAGGCTGCCGGTGGTGCCGGAGGTGCCCAGCGCGCCCGAGTGGAACGCATAGGTGTAGCCCAGGCCCTGCAGCGCCGCCAGGGCGACCGTCAGATAGCGGGTGTACTGCGTGATCCGGCGCTGGCCGAGCTCGCCTTCCTTCTGCAGCGCCTGGAGATTGGCCGACACCGGCGTCAGCACCTGCAGGATGATCGACGCCGTGATGTAGGGCATGATCCCCAGCGCGAACAGGCTCAGGCGCGACAACCCGCCGCCGGAGAACACCGACAGCAGGCTGTAGATCCCGCCCTGGTTTGCCAGCGAGCTGGCCAGCGCCGAGGAGTCGACGCCCGGAGAGGGGATGAAGCTGCCGAACCGGTAGACAGCCAAGATGAACGCCGTGAACAGCAGCTTCGTGCGAAGCTCGGGCGTTCTCCATGCATTGACGAGTGTTGCCAGCATCAGGCCTGCCTAGGAAGCGTCGGGGTCAGTCTCAGCCTCGGGTTCGGGTTCGTCCGCCTCGGATACGGGCGGCGCCTCAACTTCGGTTTCGGGTTCGGGCTCAGGCGTGGCCTTGGGCTTGGGCTTGGCCTTCGCCTTGGGCTTTGCGGCGGATGCGGCCGGCTGCTCGTCGGCAGCGGTCGCGGAACCGCCGAAGGGGATCACCGTGGCGGTGCCGCCGGCCCCCTCGATCAGTTCGATCGCGTGCTTGGAGAACTTGTGGGCGCGCACCGTCAGCTTCTTGTCCAGCTCGCCGGAGCCGAGGATCTTGATCGGGTGGCGCAGGTGCTTGATCACGCCGGCGGCCTTGAGCAGCTCGGGGGTGACCTCGACGCCCGCGTCGAACCGCTCCAGGTCGCGCACGTTCACGGGGATCGTGTGGGTGCGGAACGGCCCCATCGGCATCGACTTCTTGTGGTTGGGCCCGCGCAGCTTGCCCAGCCGCATGTACAGCGGCATCTGGCCGCCCTCGAAACCGGGGCGCATGTTGTGGCTGCCCGAGCGGGACTTCTGACCCTTCTGGCCGCGGCCGGAGGTCTTGCCCGAGCCGGAGCCGGCGCCGCGTCCGACGCGCTTGCGGGGGCGATGGCTGCCTTCAGCCGGCTTCAGCTCGTGCAGGGTCAGTCCGGGTGTGGTGTCTTCGGGGCTCACTCAGCCACTTCCTCAATGGTGATCAGGTGGTTGACCTTGCGCAGCATCCCCTGCAGCGCCGGCGAGTCCTCATGGGTGACGCTGGCCGAGATCCGGCGCAGGCCGAGGGCGCGCATGGTGCCACGGTGCTCGGGTTTGGTGCGGATGGTTCCGCGTACCTGGGTGATCTTCAGCTTCGCCATCAGGCTTCCTCTGCCTCCGCGGGAGCGTCCTCAGCGGCAGCCTCGTCAGCGGGCGCCTCTTCGGCGGCGGGCTTCTTCAGCGGCGGGAGCCTCCTCGGCGGGGGCCTCCTCGGCAGCAGCCTCTTCGGCAGCAGCTCCTCGGCGGCTGGCTCCTGCGGCGGGAGCTTCCTCCACGGCGCCTCCTCGGCGCGGGAGCCGGCTCCTCGAGCCTCCGGCTCGGGAGCCGCAGCGGCCTCCTCCTCGACCGCCTCGGCGGGCCGACGCCGCAGCGGCGGCCTTGGCGCGAGCCTTCTTGGAGAGCTTCTTGACCGCCGGCGGGGCGGGCTTCACCTCGGGTCGGGCGGGCGCCTCAGCCACCTCGGCGACGGCGGCGGCCTGTGCGGCAGCCTCGGCCTGGCCGCGCTCGGCGACCACCTCGGAGTGAGGCTTGATCACCTCACGCACTTCCTTGCCGCGCAGCTTGGCGAGATCCTCCGGCCGCTTGAGGCCCTGGAGACCTGCGACCGTCGCCATCAGCAGGTTGATCGGGTTGGCGGTACCCAGAGACTTGGCCAGGATGTCGCGAACTCCACCCAGCTCGAGCACCGCCCGCACGCCGGCGCCGGCGATCACGCCGGTGCCCTCGGAAGCGGGCTTGAGCAGCACCTGACCGGCGCCGTAGCGCCCCACGATCTGGTGCGTGATGGTGTTCTTGTACTTCGGGATCTGGAACATGTTCTTCTTCGCGTCCTCGACGGCCTTGGAGATCGCCGAGGGCACCTCGTTGGCCTTGCCGTAGCCGACGCCGACGTGGTCGACCTCGTCGCCCACGACCACCAGCGCGGTGAACGAGAACCGCCGGCCGCCCTTGACCACCTTGGCGACGCGGTTGATCTTGACCACGCGCTCCTGCAACTCGCGCCCACCCTCGGGCTGCGGGCCTCGTGCTGTCTGAGAAGTTCGGGCCAAGGTTAAAACTCCAATCCGGATTCGCGGGCGGCCTCTGCAAGCGCCTTGACACGGCCGTGATACAGGTACCCGCCGCGGTCGAACACGCAGGTCTTGACGCCTGCCGATTGGGCGCGCTCGGCCAGCAGCTTGCCGACGGCAGCGGGGGCCTCCCCGCGCTTCGACCTTGGCCAGATCCTTCTCCTGGCTGGAAGCCGCCGCGAGCGTGTGGCCGGCGGCGTCGTCGATCATCTGGGCAGCGATCCCGCGGTTGGAGCGGTACACGGCCAGCCGCGGCCGATCGGCGGTGCCGGTGATCTTCTTTCGCACCCGCTGGTGCCGGCGCTTGCGTGCCTCTGCTTTTGTCCTGACCGCCACTATGCCCTCTTTCCGACCTTCAACTGAACGCGCTCGCCCTCATACCGGATGCCCTTGCCCTTGTACGGCTCGGGTGGGCGCCACTTCCGAATCTGGGCCGCGATCTCACCGACCTGCTGCTTGGAGATGCCGCGCACGATCACCTGCGTGGGAGCCGGCACGTCGAAGGTGATGCCGTCCGGGGCAGCCACCTTGACCGGATGGCTGAAACCCAGCTGCATCTCCAGATCAGAGCCGCGCAACGCCGCCCGGTAGCCGACGCCCTGGATCTCGAGCCGGCGCTCATACCCATCGGTGACACCGATCACCATGTTGGCGACCAGCGACCGGGTGAGCCCGTGCAAGGCGCGATGATCACTGCGATCGCTGGGCCGGCTGACGCGCAGCACACCGTCCTCGGCGACCACCGTGATGTCGGGCGAGATGCGCTCCTCGAGCGGCGCCCTTGGGGCCCTTGACCGAGACCGTGCCGGGCCGGATGTCGACCTCGACGCCGGCGGGCACTGGGATGGGTTTTCTACCGATACGACTCATGATTCACCACACGTAGCACAGCACTTCGCCACCGACGCCCAGCTCCTGGGCGGTACGGCCGGTGACAACGCCGTTTGAGGTCGACAGAATTGCAACGCCCATTCCGCCCAACACGCGGTGGGGCCGATCCTTGCGGGCATACACGCGCCGGCCGGGCTTGGAGATGCGCTTCAGACCCGAGATCACGCGCTCACGGCTGGAGCCGTAACGCAGCGTCACCACGAGGGTGTCGTGCACCTCGCCCTTGGACACGTTGTAGCCGTCGATATAGCCCTCCTCCTGGAGGATTCGGGCGATCTCCTTCTTCATCCCAGACGCGGGCATCTCGACACGCTCATGCAGCGCCTGGTTGGCGTTGCGAATCCGCGTCAGCATGTCCCCAATCGGGTCAGTAACCATGACCGCTCCTCACCAGCTGCTCTTCGTCATGCCGGGAATCACGCCCTGGTGTGCAAGCTCGCGCAGGCAGATGCGACACACGCCGAACTTCCGGTAATAGGCACGCGAACGACCGCACCGGCCGCAGCGTGAATACGCGCGGGTCTTGTACTTCGCCGGCCTCGCCTGCTTGACTCTGAGTGCTTCCTTTGCCATCCGTCCTCGTTCCTCTTTCCTAGCCTGAGAAAGGCATTCCCAGGGCGCGCAGGAGCTCGCGTGCCTGCTCGTCGTCTGGAGCCGTGGTCGTAATCACGATGTTGAGCCCACGCACGTCGGTGACGTCGTCGTAGTTGATCTCGGGGAAGATCACCTGCTCGCGCACGCCCATGGCGAAGTTGCCACGGCCGTCGAACGAGCCCGGATTGATTCCCCGGAAGTCGCGGATTCGGGGCAGTGCGATCGTCATCAGCCGATCCAAGAACTCATACATGCGGTCGCCCCGCAGCGTCACCTTGCAGCCGATGGGCATGCCCTCGCGCAGCTTGAACCCTGCGATCGACTTGGTCGCGCGGGTGATCACCGGGCGCTGCCCGCTGATGATGGCGAGTTCCTCCTGGGCGCCGTCGAGCGCCTTGGAGTTCTCCTTGGCCTCGCCCACACCCATGTTCAGGGTGATCTTGGAAACGCGCGGCACGGCCATCACCGACTTCAGCCCGAACCGCTCCATCAGCTGGTCGCGAACCTCGTCTTCATACCGGGTCTTGAGCCGGGGCGTGGGGACTTCGACTGTGCTCATTTATCGATGTCCTGCTTGCATTTGCGACAGACACGCACCTTGTTGCCGTCCTTCTCATTGATCCGATAGCCGACCCGGGTGGGCTCGCCGCAGGCCGGGCAGACGAGCGCCACGTTGGCGACGTACAGCGGGGCCTCGCGCTCGATCACACCACCGGGGATGACGCCCTGGGTGCCGCTGCTGCGCGGTGCCGGCCGCGGCTTGGTGTGGCGCTTGATCATGTTGACGCTTCTCGACCACCAGCCGGCGCTTCTCGGGGATCACGCTCTGGACCGTGCCGCGCTTGCCGGCGTCCTTGCCGGTCAGCACCTGGACGGAATCTCCAGTTCGGATCTTGATCTTTACCTTGGCCTTGGCCACTTCAAAGCACCTCAGGAGCGAGAGAGACGATCTTCATGAAATTGCGTTCCCGCAACTCGCGCGCGACCGGCCCGAAGATGCGGGTGCCGCGAGGGTTGCGCTGAGCATCGATGATCACCGCCGCGTTCTCGTCAAAGGCGATGTAGGTACCGTCGTCGCGATGGTGTTGCTTGGTCGTACGCACCACCACCGCCGTGACCACCTCGCCCTTCTTGACGGTGCCGTTGGGGGTGGCCTGCTTGACGGTGCCCACAATGATATCTCCGACGCCCGCATACCGGCGCCGGCTCCCGCCCTTGATGCGGATGCAAAGGAGCACGCGGGCGCCGGTGTTGTCGGCAACTCGCAGGCGGCTTTCCACCTGGATCACTTCGCCACCTCGACGATCTCGGCCATCCGCCAGCGCTTGGTCTTGCTGAAGCGGTCGCGTCTCCACCAGCCGCACCACATCGCCGGTCTTGGCAGCGCCCTCCTCGTCATGGGCGTGCAGCCGGATCGAGCGGCGCATGGTCTTCTTGTACTTGGGATGGGACTTGACCACGTCCACGCGCACGACGATCGTCTTGTCCATCGCTGCGGACACGACCACGCCCCGGCGTTCTTTGCGCCGGCCGCGCTCTGCCTGCTCTGGGGCTTGGGTGTCTGGATCGGTGCTCATACGTCCTTCACGGTTCGATTGCGCTCGCCGCCGAGCGTCAGCAGGCGAGCGATGTCGCGCTTCACTCGGGTGAGCGCGGCGGTGTTGTCGAGCGCGCCGGTGGCGTGCTGGAATCGCAGGTTGAACAGCTCCTGGCGGGTCTCGGCCAGCTTGCGGCCGAGCTCGTCTTCGGTCAGCTCACGGATTTCACTGGCCCTCAAAGAGATCACCTTCTCGAGAGACGAACTTGGTCTTGATCGGGAAGCTTCATGGCCGCCAGCCGGATGGCGTCGCGGGCGAGCGGCTCGGGCACACCGGCCAGCTCGAACATGACCCGCCCCGGCTTGACCACGGCCACCCAGCCCTCGGGTGAGCCCTTGCCCGAGCCCATGCGCGTCTCGGCCGGCTTCTTGGTCACCGACTTGTCCGGGAACACGGTGATCCACACCTTGCCACCGCGCTTGATCTTGCGGGTCATCGCGATACGGGCGGCCTCGATCTGGCGGTTGGTGACCCAACCGGTCTCGAGCGCCTTGAGCCCGTACTCGCCGAACTGCACGCGGGTGTGGCCCTTGGCCATCCCCCGCCGCCGGCCGCGATGCACCTTGCGGAACTTGGTTCGCTTGGGAAGAAGCACTACGACTCACCCCCGGTGCTCTCGGGAGCTGCAGCCTCGGGCGCCGCGGCCTCGGGGCGCAGCGGTCTCGGGAGCGGCAGTTTCAGGTGCCGCGGTCTCGGGCGCTGCGGTCTCGGGGGCTGATGCTTCGGGTGCTGCGGTCTCGGGCGCCGGAGCGTCCTGAGCCGGTCGTGAAGGTCGCCGACGGCTCCGCCGCCACCCTGCCGCCGCCTCCGCCACCGCCTCCGCCGCCGCCGCCCGAGCCACCTGGCCCGCCGCCGCCACCGGGACGGTTGCGACCGCGACCGCGACCGCCGCCTCCGCCGCCCTCTCGCCTACCCGGCCGCGAGGGGCCGAGCTGCTCCATCTCGCCGGGCAGAGCGCCGCGTCGGCGCCGGCGCGAGTCGACCTCGCCCAGGCGGGTTGACTGACCGTCGCGCTCGAAGCCCTCGGGCATGATCTCGCCCTTGTTGATCCAGACCTTGACGCCGATCCGGCCGAAGGTGGTCTTGGCCTCGGTGAAGCCGTAATCGATGTCGGCGCGCAACGTGTGCAGGGGCACCCGGCCTTCGCTGTAGGTCTCGGAGCGGCTCATCTCCGAGCCGCCCAGCCGGCCGCCGCAGCGCACCTTGACGCCCTGAGCGCCGGAGCGCATCGAGGACGACAGCGAACGCTTCATGGCACGGCGAAACGACACGCGGTTTTGGAGCTGCTCGGCGATCGACTGCGCCACCAGCCGGGCATCCAGCTCGGGGCGCTTGATCTCGGTGATGTTGACCTGCACAGCCTTGCCGGTCATGTCGTGCAGCTCGCGGCGCAGGGCGTCGACCTCCGCGCCGGACTTGCCGATCACGATGCCCGGGCGGGCGGTGTAGATGTCGACCGTGATCTTCTGCTTGTCCTTGCGGATATGGATGTCGGAGAGGCCCGCGTGCGACAGCTTGCTGTTGATGTGCTCGCGGATCTTGTAGTCCTCGCGCAGGTACTGGGCAAAGTCCTTGTTGCTGGTAAACCAGTTGGACTTCCACGTATGGATGATGCCGACGCGAAGGCCGCCGGGATGGACTTTGTGGCCCATTAGCTGGAGGCCTCCTGATCGTCTTTGGTGTCGCTCGGCTGATCCTCGGCCTCGGCCTCGGGAGTCGGCTCAGTTTCGGTCTCGGGCTCGGGCTCGGCGCTCGGGCTCGGCTCGGGCTCTGCAGCCGCTCGGGCTCTGCAGCCGGCTCGGCCTCGGCGGCCGCTTCGGCCTCGGGCTCTGCCTTGGGCTTCTTGGCGCGCGGCTTTCGCTTGGGCTTTGGCTTGGGAGCTTCCTCGACCACCGCAGTCTCCTCGGCAACGGCCTCGTCGGCCGCTTCGACCTCGGGCTCGGGCTCGGGTGCGGGCGGCGGCGGAGGCGCAGCCGGCACGGCCGCCGGGCGGGGCGCGCGGCGCTTGATCTCGCCGGGCTCGGCCACGGCCAGCGTGATGGTGATGTGGCAGGTGCGCTTCTCGATGCGGTTGACGCGGCCGCGGGCACGGGGGCGCCAGCGCTTCAGCGTCGGCCCCTCGTCGGCATAGGCCGCGGCGACCACCAGATCCTCCACGTCGTGACCGTTGTTGTTCTCGGCGTTGGCGATCGCCGAGGCCAGCACCTTGCCGGCATCGCGAGCGGCCGCGCGCGTATGGAAACTGAGGATGTCGCGAGCCTCCACGGCCGACTTGCCGCGGATGTGCTCGAGCACCAGCCGCGCCTTGCGCGCAGAGGTGCGCACGTAGCGGGCCTGCGCCTTGACGGTCTCGCGTTCGGGTGAAACTGTCGCCATCGGTTAGCGGCCCTTCAGCCGGGAGGTGCGGTCATTGCCGTGCCCACGGTAGGTGCGAGTGGGCGCAAACTCGCCCAGCTTGTGACCGACCATCGACTCCGACACGAACACGGGCACGTGCTTGCGGCCGTCGTGGACCGCGATCGTGTGCCCCACGAACTCCGGGAAGATGGTGGACGCGCGCGACCAGGTCTTGAGCATGCGCTTCTGCTGGGTCTGGTTCATTTCCTCGACCCGCTTCATCAGTTTGGGGTCGACGAAAGGCCCCTTCTTGCTCGATCGGCTCATCGCTTCTTCCCCTTGCCTCGGCGCCGCGGCCTAACGATGTCCTGCGTCGAGGCCTTCTTCTTGTTCCGCGTGCGGAAGCCGAGTGTCGGCTTGCCCCAAGGCGTCACCGGATGGCTGCCCTTGTTCTTGCCCTCGCCGCCGCCGTGCGGATGGTCGACGGGGTTCATCACGGTTCCGCGCACGGTCGGGCGCTTGCCCTTCCAGCGCGACCGGCCGGCCTTGCCGCCGGACTCGATCTCGTGGGTGACGTTTCCGAGCTGGCCAACGGTCGCGCGGCAGGTCTCGTCCACCCGGCGCATCTCGCCGGACGGCAGTCGCAGCAGCGCCTTGCCGCCCTCGCGGGCGACCAGCTGGGCCGAGCCGCCCGCCGAGCGCACCATCTTGCCGCCCTGGCCGGGCCGCAGCTCGACGTTGTGAACGGTGGTACCCGTGGGCATGCTGGACAGCGGCAATGCGTTGCCGGGACGGATGTCGACGTTCGGGCCGGACTCGACCTTGGCGCCCACCCGCAGCCGCAGCGGCGCCAGGATGTAGCGCTTCTCGCCGTCCTCGTAATGCAGTAGCGCGATCCGCGACGACCGGTTGGGGTCGTACTCGATCGAGTGCACCTTGGCGGGTATGCCGTCCTTGGTGCGCTTGAAATCGATCAGCCGATAGCGGCGCTTGTGGCCACCGCCGCGATGGCGCGTAGTGATGCGGCCGTTGACGTTTCGCCCACCGTGCTTGTGCAGCGGCGCGAGCAGCGTCTTCTCGGGCTCGGACTTGGTGATCTCGGAGAAGTCCGAGACCGTCATGAAACGACGCCCCGGCGAGGTTGGTTTGAATTTTCTGACTGCCATCGCTGTTCAGACCCCCGGTCCGAACGCTTCGATGCTCTGGCCCTCGGCGATCGTGACGACCGCCTTCTTCCAGCCGGGCCGGGTTCCGATGCTGGTGCCGCGGCGCTTGGGCTTTGCCTGAACCTTGATGATGTTGACCGCGATCACGTCGACGCCGAAGACCTCTTCGACAGCCTGCCGCACCTGGGTCTTGTGCGCCGTTGCGAGCACCTTGAAGGTGTACTTGCGACGCTCGGCGATGAGCCCATAGCTCTTCTCCGAAACGACCGGCGAGACCAACACACTGCGAGCGTCACCGTTCACGTCGCGCTCCCTTCCAGCGCCTTCAGCGCGGACTTGGTGATGGCCAGCCGGCGCGCCCACACGACGTCTGCGACTTCGAGGCCGTTGACGTCGATCACGTGCGTGCGCTCGAGATTGCGGAACGAGCGGGCGGCGGCGTCTTCCTCGGAGGTGACCACGACCACCAGCGGGCCGCGATCGTGCCAGTCGGCAACCAGCTCGGCCGCCTGCTTGGTCTTGGGCGCCTTGAAGGCAGCGCCGTCAAGCGCCGCCAAGGTGCCTCCGGCAACATGCGCCGAGAGCGCGATTTGCAGGGCTTTCTGATGCGCCTTGCGGTTCACCTTGCCGGTGTAGTTGCGCGGGCTGGGGCCGAACACCACGCCACCGCCGGTCCACTGCGGTGCGCGCGTGGTACCGGCGCGCGCTCGGCCCGTGCCCTTCTGGCGCCACGGCTTGGAACGACCGCCGGCGACCATGCCGCGAGTCTTGGTGGCGTGCGTGCCCTGACGTCTGGCGGCCAACTCTGCGCGCACGACCTCGTGCACGAGGCTGTCGTTGCGCTCGGCCCCGAAGGTGCCCGGGTCGAGCTTGGCCTTGGTGGTGGCGCCCAGCACGGGTGCGTTCAGCGCGGCCATCAGGAGTCGCTCCGGATCTCGACCACGCCGCCGACAGCGCCCGGGACGGCGCCCTTGATCAGCAGCAGGTTCTTCTCGGCGTCGACCTCGACCACTCGACAGGCCGCGCTGGGTGACCCGCTCATGGCCCATGTGGCCCGCCATCTTCATGCCCTTGAACACCCGCGCGGGATAGGCCGCGGCGCCAATCGAACCGGGAGCGCGCACGTTGTGCGAGCCGTGCGACACGGGGCCGCGGTGGAAGCGGTGGCGCTTGATCGTGCCGGCAAAGCCCTTGCCCTTGGACGTCGCCCGAGACCTTGACCTTGTCGCCGACCTCGAACGCCTCGACCGTCACACTCTCGCCGACGGAGAATCCTTCGACTCCGCGCAGTTCCACCAGATGCTTGTGCGGGCCGACCCCGGCGGTCGCCAGGTGGCCGGTCTCGGGCTTGCGTCGAGCTTGCGCGGCTTGACCTCGCCATAGGCGATCTGGACGGCCGTGTACCCGTCGACGTCCTGGGTCCGCACGGCCGCGACCGGGCACGGCCCCGCCTCGATCACCGTGACGGGAGTCACCCGCCCTGATTCCTCGTCGAACAGCTGGGTCATACCGAGCTTGGTACCGATGATGCCTTTTGAAGCAAACTGGGCCATCGCGCTACAGCTTGATCTCGATGTCGACACCGGCCGGCAGGTCGAGCCGCATCAGCGAATCGACCGTCTTGGGCGTCGGTTGATGGATATCGATCAGCCGCTTGTGCGTGCGGATCTCGAAATGCTCACGTGAATCCTTGTCCTTGAAGGGACCGCGAATCACGCAGTACACGTTCTTTTCGGTTGGGAGAGGCACAGGGCCCGACACCGAAGCGCCGGACCGCTGAGCCGTCTCCACGATCGAGCGAGCCGACAGGTCGACCTGAGTATGGTCGTAGCCTTTCAGGCGTATGCGGATCTTTTGAGCTGCCACGATTTCAGTCGTTCCCGTCGATCGTTTACGAGGTTTAGGTGAGGATCTTGGTCACGGCGCCGGCACCGACGGTGCGGCCACCTTCACGGATAGCGAACCGAAGGCCCTCGTCCATGGCGATCGGCGCAATCAGGTCGACGGTCATCTCGGCGTTGTCGCCGGGCATGACCATCTCCACGTCCGCCTGCAGCTCGACCACGCCGGTGACGTCGGTCGTGCGGAAGTAGAACTGCGGCCGGTAGCCCTTGAAGAACGGGGTGTGTCGTCCACCCTCCTCCTTGGAGAGCACGTACACCTGGGCCTCGAACTTGGTGTGCGGCGTGATCGACCCGGGCTTGGACAGCACCTGTCCGCGCTCGATGTCCTCGCGCTTGACACCGCGCAGCAGGCAGCCGACGTTGTCGCCCGCCTGGCCCTGGTCGAGCAGCTTGCGGAACATCTCCACGCCGGTCACGACCGTCTTGGCGGTCTCCTTGTGGATACCGACGATCTCGATCTCCTCGCCGGTCTTGACCACGCCCTGCTCCACTCGGCCGGTGGCGACGGTGCCGCGACCGGTGATGGTGAAGACGTCCTCGACGGGCATCAGGAACGGCTTGTCGATCTCGCGCTCGGGCTCGGGCACGTAGTCGTCCACGGCCGCCATCAGCTCGAGGATCTTGGGCGTCCACTCAGCGTCGCCCTCGAGCGCCTTCAGGGCCGAGACCCGGATCACGGGGATGTCGTCGCCGGGGAACTCGTACGTTGGACAGCAGCTCGCGAACCTCGAGCTCGACCAGCTCCAGCAGCTCCTCGTCGTCGACGGCGTCGGACTTGTTGAGCGCAGACGACGATGTAGGGCACGCCGACCTGACGGGCGAGCAGGATGTGCTCGCGCGTCTGCGGCATGGGGCCGTCGGTCGGCGGACACGACCAGGATCGCGCCGTCCATCTGGGCGGCACCGGTGATCATGTTCTTGACGTAGTCGGCGTGACCCGGGCAGTCGACGTGTGCGTAGTGCCGGTTGGCGGTCTCGTACTCGACGTGCGCCGAGTTGATGGTGATGCCGCGCTGCTTCTCTTCGGGCGCCTTGTCGATCTCGTCGAAGTTGGAGGCCACCGTGCCGGTGCCCGACTCGGCCAAGACCTTGGTGATGGCCGCCGTCAGGGTCGTCTTGCCATGGTCGATATGACCGATGGTGCCGATATTCAGATGTGGCTTGTTGCGCTCGAACTTTTCCTTGGCCATTCGGGTCTCCTTTAGCCCTGTGCTTCCGTCAGCTTTTCTGCGATTGAGTGCGGCACTTCTGCGTAATGAAGGAACTGCATCGTATAGGTGGCTCGCCCCTGGCTCATGGTGCGAACGTCAGTGGCATAACCGAACATCTCCGCCAGCGGCACACGGGCTCGAATCACCTGTGCGTTGCCGCGTGGCTCCATGCCTTCGATCTGTCCTCGGCGCGAGTTGATGTTGCCGATGACGTCGCCCATGTAGTCCTCGGGGGTGACCACCTCGACCGACATGATCGGTTCCAGCAGCACCGGCTTGGCCCGCTTGGCGGCCTCTTTGAACGCCATCGAGCCGGCGATCTTGAAGGCCATCTCGGAGGAGTCGACATCGTGGTATGAGCCGTCCACCAGCTGCACCTTGGCGTCGACCACCGGGAAGCCCGAGAGCACACCGGCGTTCATCGCCTCTTGGATGCCGGCGTCCACCGAGTTGATGTACTCGCGGGGGATGGCGCCGCCGACGATCTTGTTTTCGAACTCGTACCCGCCGCCCTGCTCGTTCGGCTCCAGGTTGATGACCGCGTGGCCGTACTGGCCGCGACCGCCGGTCTGGCGCACGAACTTGCCGTGGATGCCGGTGACGGCGTTTCGGATCGTCTCGCGATAGGCAACCTGGGGACGACCGACGTTGGCGTCGACCTTGAACTCGCGCATCAGCCGATCGACGATGATCTCGAGATGCAGCTCGCCCATGCCGGCGATGATCGTCTGGCCGGTCTCCTCGTTGGTGCGCACGCGGAAGGTGGGATCCTCCTCGGCGAGGCGCTGGAGTGCGGTGGTGAGCTTGTCCTGGTCGGCCTTGGTCTTGGGCTCGACGGCCACGTCGATCACCGGGTCGGGGAAGTCGATCGACTCCAGCAGCACCGGATGGTTGGGATCACACAGCGTGTCGCCGGTGGTGGTCTGCTTCAGGCCGACGGCCGCGGCGATCGCCCCGGCGCCGATCTGCTCGACGTCCTCGCGGTGGTTGGCGTGCATCTCGAGCAGCCGGCCGACGCGCTCCTTGCGGCCGGTGGAGGCGTTCAGCAGGTATGAGCCCGAGCCGAGCTTGCCGGAGTACACGCGGAAATAGGTGAGCTTGCCGACGAACGGGTCGGACATGACCTTGAAGGCCAGCGCCGAGAACGGCTCGTTGAGGTCGGCCTTGCGGGTGACGTCGTGCCCGTCGGAGGGATCGGTGGCGACCACCGGCTTCACGTCCAGCGGCGAGGGCAGGTAATCGATGACCGCGTCCAGCAGCGGCTGCACGCCCTTGTTCTTGAAGGCAGAGCCGAGCAGCACCGGTGTGATGGTGTTGTCGAGCGTGGCCGCCCGGATGGCAGCGCGCAGCTGCGGCTCCTCGACCGGCTCGTCCTCGAGGAAGGCCACCATGATCTCTTCGTCGTGATCGGCGACGGCCTCGATCAGGGCGTGGCGATAGGCCTCGGCCTGCTCGCGCAGCTCTGCCGGGATCTCGTCCTCTTCCCATGACTGGCCGAGCGGATCGACGTAGCGGATGCCCTTCATCGTGACCAGGTCGACGTGCCCCATGAACTGATCCTCGGCGCCGATCGGCACCTGCAGCGGCACGGCGTTTGCACCCAGCCGGTCGACCATGGTCGCGACCGCGTTGAAGAAGTCGGCGCCGGTGCGGTCCATCTTGTTGATGAACGCGATCCGCGGCACCTCGTACTTGTCGGCCTGGCGCCAGACCGTCTCGGACTGCGGCTGAACGCCGGCAACCGAGTCGAACAGGGCGACTGCGCCGTCCAAGACGCGCAGGCTGCGCTCGACCTCGACGGTAAAGTCCACGTGCCCGGGAGTGTCGATAATGTTGATGCGAGAATCCCGCCAGAAACACGTGGTGGCGGCCGACGTGATGGTGATGCCACGCTCCTGCTCCTGCACCATCCAGTCCATGGTGGCAGCGCCCTCGTGCACCTCGCCCATCTTGTGGTTGCGGCCGGTGTAATACAGGATGCGCTCGGTAGTGGTGGTTTTCCCGGCATCGATGTGGGCCATGATGCCGATGTTCCGCACCCGGTCGAGCTCTTCCATCTTGGGCACGCGAGTGCCTGACTGTGTTTGGGTGACTGCCACGATTCCTCTACTCCTACCAGCGATAGTGCGCAAAGGCCTTGTTGGCCTGCGCCATCCGGTACATGTCGTCCTTTTTCTTGAACGCGCCGCCCTGCTGGTTGGTGGCATCGAGAATCTCACCTGCGAGCTTCTCGTAAGACTCCTTCTCGCGGCGCTGCCGCGCGAACTGGATCAACCAGCGCACTGCAAGCGTCCGGGCGCGGCGCTGCGGCACCTCGATCGGCACCTGGTAGTTGGCACCGCCAACCCTGCGTGACCGCACCTCGAGCACCGGGGTGACCGACTTGACCGCGCGCTCGAGCACCTCGACAGGGCTCTGGCCGGTCTTCTCGCCAACCGACTCCAATGCGCGGTAGACGATCTGCTCGGCCGTCGACTTCTTGCCGTCCAGCATCACACGGTTGATCACCTGTGTGACCAGCGTTGAGTCGTACACCGGGTCGCGCAACAGCGAGCGCGGGGTGATTTCTGCTCGTCGAGGCATGCTGCGATCAGCCTCCGGCCTTCTTGGCGCCGTACTTCGAGCGCGCCTGGCGACGATCGCCGACGCCGGAGGTATCCAGCGCCGCCCGAATCACCTTGTACCGCACACCGGGCAGGTCCTTGACGCGGCCGCCACGGATCAGCACCACCGAGTGCTCCTGCAGGTTGTGGCCGATGCCGGGGATGTACGCCGTCACTTCCATGTTGTTGGTGAGGCGGACGCGGCAGACCTTGCGCAGGGCGGAGTTCGGCTTCTTGGGCGTGATCGTGTAGACACGCGTGCACACACCCCGCTTTTGGGGTGCACCGCGCAGGGCGGGCGTCTTGGTCTTCGTGGACGCCTTGACCCGGGGCTTGCGGACGAGCTGATTAATCGTGGGCATACGGTTTTCGAGAACTCTCTGTTAGGACGCAGAAAGACACGGGCCGGGTTCCGGCCGCGACGGGGAACTCTATCACGGCGCAAGGGCCGTGCAAGCCACACCGGAAAGGCTCTAGGCTCTGTCGGGATGAGGCTCGCGCTGGTGTCGACAACTGCCCTGCTAACGGCCATATTCGTGGTCGGTGGCCCGGCTCTCGCGGCTGCCTCGGGGCCGCGGGCGGTGGTCAGGGTAAATCAGGTCGGATACCGCCCCGGAGACGCCAAACGGGCGGTGCTGATGTCCACGGTGTCCGAGGCCGGCGCCCGGTTTGCGGTGGTGAACGCGGCCGGAAAGACGATCCTGCGGGGTCGGGTTGGGGCGGCGCTGCCGGCCTGGAGCGGCCGGTATCGGTTCGCGCGGGTGATCGACTTCAGCGCGGCGCGCGCCGCCGGCGGCGCCCATATCGTGGTCACCGGCCCGGCGGGGCCGCGGCTTCACCGCGGTTTCGGATCGAGACCAACGCCGTGCTGTACGCACCGCTGGTGCGAAACGCGGTGCGGTTCTACCAGTCCCAGCGGGACGGGCCGAACGTGATCGGAAGCGTGCTCGACCGGCAGCCCTCCCACGCCAACGACGCCCACGCGGCGGTCACCGGCGCGCCGGTGTACCGGTACGACTCGCTGACCGGCGACCCGCCGCTCTGGGCGGGACGCACGACGTCTCCGGCGGGTGGTTCGACGCGGGCGACTACATCAAGCTGGTGCACACGACCAGCTACACCGAGGCGGTGCTCCTGACCGCCGTTCGGGAGCATCCCGCAGAAGCTCTCCCAGCCGAATCGAAACCTGCGAGCCGAGGCCCGCTTCGGGCTGGACTGGCTCAACAAGATGTGGGACGACTCCAGCGGCACGCTCTACTACCAGGTCGGAATCGGCGACGGCAACGGCTGCGGATCGATCTGCGGCGACCACGACATCTGGCGCCTGCCGCAGGTCGACGACACCTACGCGGGCAGCGACCCGCGGTTCAAGTACATCCGCAACCGCCCGGCGTTTCGGGCCGGCGCCGCCGGGCAGCTGGTCAGTCCCAACCTGGCGGGCCGGCTGGCCGCTGACTTCGCGCTCTGTTATCAGGTCTATCGGGGCAGCAACCCGAGCTTCGCCGCCGACTGCCTGCGCTCGGCCGAGCACGTGTTCGGGCTGGCGCGCACCTCGGGGATCCACCGGCTGCGCACCGCCTCGCCGTATGACTACTACCCGGAGACGCAGTGGCGCGACGACCTCGAGTACGGGGCGGCGGAGCTGACGCTCGCGCTGCAGGCTGGGAATCTCCCGAGCGGCCTGGCCCACACCGACCCGATGTACTACCTGCGGCGGGCAAGCCACTGGGCGCAGCGGTACATGGCCTCCTCCGATCAGGACTCTTTGAACCTGTACGACGTGTCGGGGATCGCGCACGGGGAGCTGGCCGATGCGATCGTCGCCGCCGGGCATCCCGCCGGGCTCGAGACGACGCGGGCAGCGCTGATCCGAAACCTGCGATCCAAGCTGGCTGCGGGTGTGTCGCGAGTCCGCGTCCGACCCGTTCGGCTTCGGCGTCCAGTACGGGACGTGGGACGAGACGCCGCACGCGCTCGGGTACGCGTACGAGGCCGGCGAGTACGACCGGCTCACCCACACCAACACCTACCAGGCCTTCGGCCGCCGTCAGGTGGATTGGGTGCTGGGCCGAAACGCCTGGGGATCATCGTTTGTGGTGGGCGCCGGGCGGGTGTTTCCCAAGTGCATGCAGAGCCAGATCGCCAACCTGTCGGGGTCGCTCAACGGCCGGCCGCCGCTGCAACTGGGAGCGACCGTCGACGGCCCCAACCCGGCCGACGTCTTCACCGACCTGGGGCTACCCGGCGGAGCGCACAGCTGCCCAGCGGGAGGCGCCAACCGCTTCCGCCCGTTCGACGCCCGCGGCGCCCGCTACATGGACGACGCGCGGGCCTGGCCGAGCGTCGAGCCGACGCTCGACTACACCGCGCTGGGCGTGCTGCTCTTCGCGAACCGCGCGCTGGGGTGAATAACGGTGCCAGGCACCGTTATTCACCGCGTACGCCGGGACAACACCCCATTCGGCTGAGAATGATCCCCACCCTGTGGCGGCGCTCAACGCCGTCACCACTACCACTCCGGTGACGCCGCAAGCGGCGCCGATGGCCAAGGCCTCGAGGAGTGTCCGTGGATGCCCCACCAGTCTGCCCATTGGCAATCTTGCTACCCGGCGTGACCGGTGGTCGAGTTTCGGAGGGCGTAGCGGATGGACATGCTGGCGCACGTGCCTTGCAGGCCGCCGACCAGCACAACCAGGGCGGCCATGCGCAGATCGAATCCGACGTCCAGTGGGTGGGTAGCTGTACGAGCAGTGATCGCTCCCATACACACGAGCAGCAACCCCACCGAGAACACGCAGCGCAGTACGTCGCGGACCCTCATCCCACTCAGGGCTGACCAGGACGCACCGGACACCGAAGTCCGCCGTGAGGTTGTGCCAACTGCCTGGAGGTTCTGCCTGCCTCCCAAAGGAATCTCGAACACGTTCATCTCCTTCATCGTCTCTTAGTACCGGATCTCCGTGAAGCTACAGCCCGTCGGCGTGACAGCGCCTCAGGTCGGTCGTCACCAGGAAGGCGAGCCCGAATACGAGGCCGAATGCGGCATCTCCGTAGTTTGTCGTTCCAAACCACAGCCAGTTGGTCGCGGTCACGATCGCCGTCATTGCCAACGGGACCACGACCCAACGCCATTTCGACTCAAGTACATTCATGGATCCACCTCGGTGTGCGCTTGGGGACTAGGTGCAACGGCTCGTACACGCTCGATCGAACTTGCCGCGGTAGGTGAAGCTCAGGTTCAGGTGACAGTGCGGGTTGAAGTAATGATCGACGTATGTACGAAGACCTGCGACGACGGCGGCAGCGCCTCCAGCACAAATGACAGCGCCACCCCCGAGTTCCGTGCACACAGCGGCCCCTACCAGCGCTGCTGCTACGTAGGACATATTCTTGATGGCGATTTGGTCGAGTGGGTAAAGTTCCACTGTGACAGTCGTCCAATGGAAGTGGACCGACGGGTCAGCTGTCACGGGGAACGCCGTCTGCGATGTGAAATCAACCACCTGCACCACGGTGGTTCCGTTAACTTCGAAGTGGGTCGGCACGGAGTTTCCATTCACATCCGTGGCCCACGGGGCGTCGATCCTCCCGAGTTCACTCCCGGTCGAGTCGAAGAGGACAAGGCTTCCGTCTGCCTGTTGATCGATCCGAGCGACGTCACCCGATATCGGGAACGCGTACTGTCGAGGTGCCGAGGCATCGTTGATGGATACGAGTGCACGCAGTCCATCGGGGATCGCCTGGACGGCGAGATCACTCGCGGCTGTCTGCCCGTCGTAAACGATCGTGCCTCCGACTTTGGTGGCAGATGCGTCGTCGGTGGGGAGTGAGATGGAGACCGATGTCCCGTCCCCGGACGCAGTTACCGCATCGTCAGAATCCCGGGGAATCTCCAATGTCCCGCTGCCGACGCAGCCGTGAAGTCATCGGGGGTCGACGAGACCGGGTTAGCCGGCAGCTCCACCCTTGGTCCGCAACCGCAGCCGCAGTGTTCTCCTGGATCTCATGGGGACTGAGGCCAGGAGTCTCCGCCAGCGCCGAACCGGGAACCAATCCAACGAGTCCGATTCCAAGAAGAATCGGCAGTGCAAGGAGCCTCGGGGACGAACAGTTGATAGGCATACCGGTGACACTATCTTCGAGCGTAAATCGCAGCAAGGCCAAAGCGTAACAAGAGTGTGACAAGCTCTGTCAGGCTTGCATTCGCCTCTCCCATGGCGCCGCGCACAGGGGTGAATAACGGTGCCTGGCACCGTTATTCACCCCTTGCGTTCTAGTCCTCTTCGACGGGCGGGAGGAACGGCTCCTCGGCGCCGGGCTTGGGCGTCAGGTCGATCTCGCCGTTGGGGGCACCGTCGCTCGCCGCCGACGCCGCGCAGATACGCGGGATCGGTCATGTCGTCGAGATAGAACGTGGCTCTGCGTCGGGGCTGGCCGTGATCGAGACCTGGCGGTAGCCGCGCAGGCCGGTCGATGCCGGGATCAGCTTGCCGATGATGACGTTCTCCTTGAGACCGGCCAGATGGTCGGTCTTGCCCTCGATGGCGGCATCGGTGAGCACCTTGGTGGTCTCCTGGAAGGAGGCCGCCGAGAGGAAGCTCTGGGTCGCAAGCGACGCCTTGGTGATGCCCAGGATCAGCTGGCGTGTGGTCGGCTCCACGTTCTTCTTGCGCCGGCCTTGCAGCCCCTTCTTGACCTTCTCCAGCTCGGGTCGGTCGATCAGCTCGCCGGGCAGCAGCTCGGTGTCGCCGGAGTTGTCGATGCGCACCTTCTTCAGCATCTGACGCACGATCAGCTCGATGTGCTTGTCGTGGATCTCCACGCCCTGGCTGGTGTACACCTCCTGCACCTGCTCCACCAGATAGCGAGCAGTCTCGGTGTCGTCACGCAGATCCAGCAGCTCGGCCGGAGCCAGCGGGCCCTCGTTGACCGGCGTGCCCCGCTCGATCATCTCGCCCGACGTGACACGCAGCCGGGTGCGGCGCGGGAACGCGTATTCCTTGGCGTCCTCGTCCTCGCCCTTGGGCGTCACCGTGACCGCGTATCCACGCTCGGTCTCGGCCACCTCGACCCGGCCGTCGACCTCGGCCAGAGTGGCCGCGGCCTTGGGCTTGCGCGCCTCGAACAGCTCGACCACACGCGGCAGGCCGTGGGTGATGTCAGCGCCGGCCACACCACCGGTGTGGAACGTGCGCATCGTCAGCTGGGTACCGGGCTCGCCGATCGACTGGGCGGCAACCGTGCCCACCGCATCGCCGATATCGGCCATCTTGCCGGTCGCCATCGACCAGCCGTAACACGCCCGGCAGACACCGATGGAGGCGGCGCACTTGAGCACCGACCGCACCGGCACCGTGGCGCCGTCCGGCGCCGCTCTGCGATCTCGCGCAGCCGGGCACCGTTGATCTCCTCGCCCTTGGCCAGCTTCAGCTTGCCGACCTTGGTGTCGGCCGCAACCACGCGCCCGATCACGCTCGACCGGTTGGGCTGGCCGTCCGGCGTCTTCACCGGAACCAGGATGTGACCCTCGCTGCCGCAATCGAGCTCGCGCACGATCACGTCCTGCGAGACGTCCACCAGCCGCCGGGTCAGATAGCCCGAGTCGGCCGTACGCAGCGCCGTGTCGGCGAGGCCCTTGCGTGCCCCGTGCGTGGAGATGAAGTACTCCAGCACCGACAGGCCCTCCATGAAGTTGGACTTGATCGGCCGCTCGATGATGTCACCCTTCGGATTGGCCATCAGTCCGCGCATGCCGGCCAGCTGGCGGATCTGCTTGAACGAGCCGCGGGCACCGGAGTTGGCCATCATGAACACCGGGTTGAGCTCATGCAGGTTGTCGAGCATGGCCTCGCCCACCCGATCGGTGGCCTCGTTCCAGATGTCGACGACCTGCTCCTTGCGCTCCTCCTCGGTGATCAGGCCGCGGCCGTAGTCGCGCACCCGCCGAGAGACGCTCTCCTCGTACTCCGCCAGGATCTCTTCCTTGTCGGGAGGAGTGATGATGTCGTTCTTGGACACCGTCACACCCGCCCGGGTGGCGTACGTGAAGCCGAGCTCCTTGATCGTGTCGAGCACCTCCGCGATCGCGGTGGCGCCGTAGCGATCGACCAGATCCGAGATGAAATCGGTCATGTCGCGCTTGGTGAACGTGCGGTTCTGATACGTGTAGGCGGCAGGGTCGAACTTGTCGCCGACCGCGTTGCGCCAGCGCGCGGCTGACCTCGTCGTTGAAGATCGCGCGACCGGCTGTGGTCACGATCCAATCGCCCCGCTCGCGCAGACCGATGGCGTCCTGCAGCCCCACTCGCTTCTCGTCGTAGGCGATCTCCACTTCGATCCATGTCGCCGTAGTAGCGCGCCTTGCGCTTCTTCAGCTGCTCCCAGGTGACCTTGCGACAGGTCCTCGCTGGAGTAGGTCAGGTAGTAGGTGCCCAGCACCATGTCCTGCGACGGCGTGGCCAGCGGCTTGCCGTGCGCGGGCGACAGGATGTTGTTGGAGGACAGCATCAGGATCCGGGCCTCGGCCTGGGCCTCGGCCGACAGCGGCAGATGGACAGCCATCTGGTCGCCGTCGAAGTCGGCGTTGAAGGCGTGGCACACCAGCGGGTGTACCTGGATCGCCTTGCCCTCGACCAGCACCGGCTCGAACGCCTGGATGCCGAGACGATGCAGCGTCGGTGCGCGGTTGAGCAGCACCGGATGCTCGGCGATGACCTCTTCGAGCACGTCCCAGACCTCGGGCACCATCGAGTCGACCATCTTCTTGGCCGCCTTGATGTTCTGGACGAGCTTGCGCTCGACCAGCCGGCTCATGATGAACGGCTTGAACAGCTCCAGCGCCATCAGCTTGGGCAGACCGCACTGGTGCAGGCGCAGCGACGGGCCGGCCACGATCACCGAACGGCCGGAGTAGTCGACGCGCTTGCCCAGCAGGTTCTGGCGGAAGCGGCCCTGCTTGCCCTTGAGCATGTCGGACAGCGACTTCAGCGGCCGGTTGCCCGGGCCGGTCACCGCGCGACCGCGGCGGCCGTTGTCGAACAGGGCGTCAACCGCCTCCTGCAACATCCGCTTCTCGTTGTTGACGATGATCTCGGGAGCGCCCAGATCGAGCAGGCGCTTGAGCCGGTTGTTGCGGTTGATCACGCGCCGGTAGAGATCGTTGAGATCCGAGGTGGCGAAGCGGCCACCGTCCAGCTGCACCATCGGGCGCAGCTCCGGCGGGATCACCGGGATCGTCTCCAGGATCATCCACTCGGGGCGGTTGTCGCACTTGATGAAGGCGTTGACCACCTTCAGGCGCTTGATCGCGCGGGCCTCCTTCTGTCCCTTGGAGGTGCTTGATCGTCTCGCGCAGCGAGCGCCGCCTCGGCGTCGAGGTCGCGCGTGCGCAGCAGCTCGCGGATGGCCTCGGCGCCCATGCCGCCGGTGAAGTACTCACCGAAGCCCCACGAGCTGCCGAACCGGTCGCGCAGCTCGCGGAACAGGGCCTCGTCAGCGACGATCTCCTGTACCTCGAGCTCCTTGAACTTGATCCAGGTGCGATCCAGCCGGTCGACTGCATCCTTGGCGTGGTCGTCCACGTCCTTGCGCCGGGCCTGCATGTCGTTGTAGGTGTCGCGCACCTTCAGCGCCCACGGCCTCGACCACGCGGATGTCGTCGCGCGACATCTTGCCGTCGGTGCGCAGGCACAGATCGTTGGCCAGCTCGCGCAGCTCGGCCTTGTCGGCCGAGGTGCCCTGCTCCACGACCTCGCGCAGCAGGCCGGCACCGATCTGGCGGGTCTTGTCCAGCGCCGCAGCGGCGCCGGGGCCGGCCTCGATCAGCTTGGCCACCCACTCGGAGTCGGCCTCCTTGAGGTTGACCTCGTCGCCGCCCAGGAAGCTCAGCCGCGGCTTGAGGGCATTGCGGGCCTTGGTGCGCTCGGAGCCCTTCAGCTCCTGCATCGCATCCAGCTCGGTGCCGATCAGCGTGCGCGCAGCGGCCGCCCATGCGGCCACGTTGTCGAGCTCCTTGGGGCCGAGCCGGCGATCCTCGCGGATCGCGGTCTCACGCACCAGCTCCTTGACCTTGCGGGGATCCTCGCCGGCGACCCGCTTGGCGGCCTCGGCCAGCAGGCCTCCGGCCAGCTTGCGGGCGTCGTCCAGCACCGGAGTGCCGCTCTCCTCGGCCCAGTTGTTGAGCGTCCGCGCCCAGTAGTCGTCGTCCTCGTCGAAGCCCTTGTCGGAGCCGTCCACGAAGAACTGCCGGCGTCGCTGCATGCGCTCCTCGAGCGCGGCCAGCGCCTCTTCCTTGTCCAGCAGCAGCCGCTCCTTCTCGATCTCCACCTTGCCCTCGAGCTCGGGGACGTCCTTGTCGCGCGTCTCCTTGTCGACCGAGGTGATGATGGAGGCGGCGAAGTACAGCACCTTCTCGAGCTCCTTGGGAGCGATGTCGAGCAGGTAGCCGATCCGCGAGGGAACGCCCTTGAAGAACCAGATGTGGCTGACCGGCGCCGCCAGGTCGATATGGCCCATGCGCTCGCGCCGCACCTTCTGGCGCGTGACCTCGACGCCGCAGCGCTCGCAGATGATGCCCTTGTAGCGGACGCGCTTGTACTTGCCGCAGTAGCACTCCCAGTCCTTCGTGGGACCGAAGATGCGCTCGCAGAAGAGGCCGTCCTTCTCGGGCTTGAGCGTTCGGTAGTTGATCGTCTCGGGCTTGGTCACCTCACCGGATGACCACTCCCGGATCTGCTTGGGACGAGGCCAGGCCGATGCGGATTGCGTCGAAATCGTTGATATCGATCAACGTGGGACTCTCACTTTCCCTGGAATTGTGGTATCAGCAGTAGAGCGTCGAGATGTCGAGCGGAAGATCGGGGTCACTCCTCGATCTCCGCGAGGCTCGAGATCTTCGACCTCGTCGTCGTCGGTTTCGCCATCGTCGACGATCGTCCAGGTCATCCTCGTCGACCTCGTCGGGCAGAGCCTCGTCGATGGCGACGGTCAGCTCGCCGTCGACATCGACCCGGTCGGCGCCCTCTTCGAGCTCCTGCGCCTCGGGATCGCGAGCCGCGGCCCGTCCGGCAACCGGTGCCAGGTCGATGCCCAGCTCCTCGGCCGCCCGCAGCAGCTCGTCCTCCTCCTCGCGGACAACCACGGCGCCGCCGTCCTCGGACACGACCTTGACGTCGAGCGCCAGCGACTGCATCTCCTTCAGCAGCACCTTGAAGCTCTCGGGGATCGAGGGCTCGGGGATGTTCTCGCCCTTGACGATCGCCTCGTAGGCCTTGACCCGGCCGACGGTGTCGTCGGACTTGATGGTCAGCATCTCCTGCAGCGTGTAGGCCGCGCCGTATGCCTCCAGCGCCCACACCTCCATCTCGCCGAAGCGCTGGCCGCCGAACTGGGCCTTGCCGCCCAGCGGCTGCTGCGTGACGAGCGAGTAGGGGCCGGTCGAGCGCGCGTGGATCTTGTCGTCGACCAGGTGCAGCAGCTTCAGGATGTACATGTAGCCAACCGTGATCGGCTGGTCGTAGGGCTGGCCGGTGCGGCCGTTGAAGACGCCGCAGCTTGCCCGAGCAGCGCATGCCGGCCGGCGGCCTTCTTGTCGATCTCGAACTTGAGCGCGCGTGGTGGTCTGGCTCTGCCACTCGAGCAGGGCCTGCGTCGACATCCTCCGGCGTGGCGCCGTCGAACACCGGCGTCGCCATTGCACTGCGGCTCGCCGTTCTCGCCGCCGTGCTCGGCGGCGACCCAGCCCAGGTGCGTCTCCAGGATCTGGCCGATGTTCATGCGCGAAGGCACGCCCAGCGGGTTGAGGATGATGTCGACCGGCGGCCGTCCTCGAGGAACGGCATGTCCTCCTCGGGCACGATCTTGGAGATCACGCCCTTGTTGCCGTGGCGGCCGGCCAGCTTGTCGCCCTCGGCGATCTTGCGCTTGGTGGCGACGTACACGCGCACCAGCTCGTTCACGCCCGGGGACAGGTCGTCACCGTTGGCGCGCGAGAAGGTCTTGACGTCGATCACCTTGCCGCCCTCGCCGTGGGGCACCTTCAGCGAGGTGTCGCGCACCTCGCGCGCCTTCTCCTTGAAGATCGCGCGGATCAGCTTCTCCTCGGCCGTCAGCTCGGTCTCGCCCTTGGGCGTGACCTTGCCGACCAGCAGGTCGCCGGAGCCGACCTCGGCCCCGATCCGCACGATGCCGTTCTCGTCCAGGTTGCGCAGCGACTCCTCGGAGCGGTTGGGGATGTCGCGCGTGATCTCCTCGTCGCCCAGCTTGGTCGAGCGGGCGTCCACCTCGTACTCGTGGATGTGCATCGAGGAGAGCACGTCGTCCTTGACGAGTCCGCTCGGACAGGATGATCGCGTCCTCGAAGTTGTAGCCCTCCCAGGACATGAAGGCGACCAGCAGGTTCTTGCCCAGCGCCAGCTCGCCCATGTCGGTCGAGGAGCCGTCGGCCAGCACCTCGCCGGCGTCGACCTTCTGGCCGTGCGAGCACGATCGGCTTCTGATGGATGATCGTGCCCTGGTTCGAGCGGCGGTACTTGACCAGCTCGATGGGCGTCGGCCCGTCCTTGGCCGCCACGATGATCTTGTCGGCGTCGACGTACTCGACCGTGCCGGCGCGCGGCTCGGCCAGCTGACGTCACCGGTGTCGACCGCCGCGCGGTACTCCAGGCCGGTGCCGACCAGCGGCGCCTCGGTCACCATCAGCGGCACCGCCTGGCGCTGCATGTTGGAGCCCATCAGCGCGCGGTTGGCGTCGTTGTGCTCGAGGAACGGGATCAGCGCCGTGGCGACCGACGACGATCTGGGCCGGGTCGACGTCCATGTAGTCGACCTCGGTCGCGTCGACCTGCACCGGCACGCCGTCGCGGGTACGGCACAGCACCGGCGAGGTCGAGCTTGCCGGTCTTGCCGATCTCGGCGTTGGCCTGCGCGATCGTGTACTTCTCCTCCTGGAGCGCGTCCAGGTACTCGATGTCGTCGGTGATCTTGCCCTTCTCGATCTTGCGGTAGGGCGTCTGCACGAAGCCGTGCTCCGACACCTTGGCGTAGGAGCCGAGCGAGCCGATCAGGCCGATGTTCGGGCCTTCCGGGGTCTCGATCGGGCACATGCGGCCGTAGTGGGTCGGGTGCACGTCGCGCACCTCGATCGGGGCGCGCTCGCGGGTGAGCCCGCCGGCACCGAGCGCCGACAGCCGGCGACGGTGCGTGAGGCCGGCCAGCGAGTTGGTCTGATCCATGAACTGGGACAGCTGCGAGGAGCCGAAGAACTCCTTCAGGGCCGCGGCCACCGGCCGGATGTTGACGATCGTCTGCGGCGTGATCGCGTCCTCGTCCTCGGTGGTGAGGCGCTCGCGCACCACCCGCTCCATGCGGTAGAGGCCGATCCGGAAGGCTTCCTGGATCAGCTCACCGACGGTGCGCAGGCGGCGGTTGCCGAAGTGCTCGTACTCGTCCAGGTCGTGCTCGATCGGGTCGCGCGGGATCACGATCGCGTCGGCGGCGAAGTCCTTGGAGTCCTCGGGCACGCCCAGCTTGACGGGCAGCTCGACCAGCCGCCGCACCAGCTCGACGATGTCGCCGGTGGTGAGCACGCGGCACGTCGGGGGCGACGTCGGCGTCGAGGCGCATGTTGAGCTTGTAGCGGCCGACCTTGGTCAGGTCGTAGCGCTTGGGATCGAAGAACAGCGCGCGCACCAGGTTGCGCGAGTTCTCGACGCGTCGGCGGCTCGCCGGGGCGCTGCTTCTTGAACACCTCGATCAGGGCCTCCTCCTCGCGCTTGGAGGGGTCCTTCTCCAGCGTCGCGCGGATGAAGGGGTTGTCGCCGAACAGCGCCTGGATGCCCTCGTCGGACTTGTCGATCACAAAGCCGGTGTTCTCGTCCTCTGCCGGAAGCGCACGCAGAAGCGTGGTCACGGGCAGCTTGCGCTTGCGGTCGATGCGGACGTTGACCAGGCCCTTCTTGTCGATCTCGAGCTCCAGCCACGAGCCGCGCGACGGCATCAGGTTGGCGGTGAACACCTGCTTGGTGGCGTCCTTGGGCTCCATGATGTAGGCGCCCGGGGAGCGCACCAGCTGCGTCACCACGACGCGCTCGGTGCCGTTGATGATGAAGGTGCCCTGCTGGGTCATCCAGGGGAAGTTGCCGAGGAAGACGGTCTGCTCACGGATCTCGCCGGTGTCGAGATTGGTGAACGACACCTTGACGTTGACCGGCACCTCGAACGACAGATCCTTCTCGCGGCACTCGCGCTCGGACACCACCGGATCGCCGATGGTGTACTGGCCCAACCGCACCTCGAGCCGCTCCGAGTAGTCCCGGATCGGCGAGATGTCATCGATGGTTTCGCGAAGGCCGGATGAATCCAGCGACGCCTGGTCGCTGGGGTCACCCATGAACCATCGGAACGATGCTTTCTGGATGTCGATGAGGTTGGGCACGTCCAGGACTTTCTCCAGCTTGGAGAATGTCCGGCGGCTTCGGGGCGCAAGAGTTTCAGGCAAGGCGACGCCTCCCGCGGGGCATAAGTGGGTTAAAAAGGAACGATCCGGACCAACGGCGCAACCACAAACCCTATCAGGGAGGGCCCATCCTCGCAAATGCGCACGGCTAAATCGGCCGCTTGCGGGAATTTTTTGGTCTTCCGCAGCGACGTGCCTTGGCCCACTATACCCAGGATGTCGCCCAGGTCAAGCGCGCGGGCGAGTGAGAAGCGCCGCCGGCATCACTACGAAAACGCCGAACAGGCCCGCCATCGCGATCACCGCACGCGGTGACCACTGCTCGGCCAGCGCCCCTCCGCCGATCGCCCCGAGCGTCGTGGCCACCGCACCCAGCGACATCAAAAGCGCGATCGTTCCGGCCCGTTCCGCCGGGGGCGTCTCGCGCTGCAGCACCGACCGGTTGTGCACCAGCACGATCCCATTGGCGATGCCGAAGGCAAAGAAGGCAGCGATGGCCACACCCAGGTGACCCGCCAGCCCGGCCACGATCGTGCAGATCCCCCCGATGCCGAGGATGGCGGGATAGCGGCGGCCCAGCGTCTTCCCCCGCTTTCCGGCCAAGAGGCTGCCGCCCAGGATGCCCACCTGCATCACCGCCACCGCGATCCCGACCACCGCCGCTGATGCTCCCAGCGAGCCCAGGAACAGCGGCACCTCGAGGGCGTTGATCACGCCGCCCATCACCAGCATCAGCGGCGCCGCGACCGCCACCTGCAGCAGTGCCGGTGCCTGCACCACTGTCCTGAAGCTGCGCCGGATGTGGGTGAGCACGCTCCCGACCGGCCCAGTGGCGGCCGCCACGATCAGCGATCGGCAGCCCCACAGAAGCAGCGCCGAGAGCAGGAACGTGACCGCGTTTCCCACCAGCACCGCGCCGGCGCCCACCAGCGTCAAGGCGATCCCGCTGATCGCCTGTCCCAGGGTGGTCATGAAGCGTGTCGGCCGCCGTCAACGCGCCGTTGGCGGCATCCAGCTCCTGC
This sequence comes from uncultured Actinomycetes bacterium, assembly GCA_963723785.1. Classification (GTDB taxonomy): domain Bacteria; phylum Actinomycetota; class Thermoleophilia; order Gaiellales; family JAICJC01; genus CAVPTL01. The sequence continues at coordinate 164,205 of CAVRSB010000004.1, forward strand.
TCCTCGACCAGCACCGGGACAGAGGCCAGGGCGACCGGCCGAAACACGCCCGCCGCCGCACCCGCGACCGTCGCCAGCGCGATCACCGCGGCCGGTTGGTGGACCGCCGCCAGGGCCGCGAAGCAGACCGCACACACCAGGTCGGAGATCACCAGCGCCCGTCGGGGCGGGAGCCGGTCGAGGCGACCGGCGAACAGCACGCCGATCACGACCGCCGGCGCGAACTCGGCGACGAACAGCGCCGACACCCACTCCGGCGAGCCGGTATCGCGGAACATCCGAACGGACAGAGTGATGGCGGCCGCCCACGTGCCGAACACGCTGATGGCGGTCGCCAGCCACAGCCGGCGGAAGTCCGCCCCGGGAGGGAGCATGGAGCTCATGGTCTGGCGTGTATATCCGCGCGGGCTGCGGCGGTCAACACCGCAGACGCCCGCAGGGCTACGCGGTGGGCGCTCCCGCAGTGGTCATGGCGGGCGTGTTTTGGAGGGGGTGGTGGCAGGCTGCGTAGTGTCCGCCGCCGTGGTGTTTGAGTTCGGGTTCGTCGCTGGTGCAGACCTCGGTGGCGTAGCGGCAGCGGGGGTGGAAGCGGCAGCCCGAGGGCGGGTTGATGGGGCTGGGCACGTCCCCGGTGAGCACGATCCGCTCGCGCTTGGCGGCGATGGCGAGGTCGGGGATCGGGACGGCCGAGAGCAGCGCCTCGGTGTAGGGGTGGATGGGGCGCTGGTAGAGCTCCTCGGCCGGCGAGATCTCGACGATCTTGCCGAGGTACATGACCACGATCCGGTCGGAGACGTGGCGCACGACCGACAGGTCGTGGGCGATGAACAGGTAGGTCAGGCCGAGGTTGTCCTGGAGGTCGTCGAGCAGGTTCACGACCTGGGCCTGGATCGAGACGTCGAGCGCGGAGACCGGCTCGTCGGCGACGATCAGCTTGGGGTTGAGCGCCAGCGCGCGGGCAATGCCGATGCGCTGGCGCTGGCCGCCGGAGAACTCGTGCGGGTAGCGGTTGTAGTGCTCGGGGTTGAGGCCGACCAGCTCGAGCAGCTCCTGCACCTTGGCCTTGACCGCCTTGCGGTCGCCGCTGGTTGTGGATCTTGAGCGGGTCGGCGATGATCTGCCCGACGCGCTTGCGCGGGTTCAGCGAGGCGTACGGGATCCTGGAAGATCATCTGCATCTCGCGCCGCAGCGGCCGCATCTCGCGGCGCGACAGCTTGGAGATGTCCTTGCCGTCGAAGATCACGCTGCCCGCGGTCAGGCTCGTGCAGCCGGATCGCAGCAGCGCGCCCAGCGTGGACTTGCCGCAGCCCGACTCGCCCACCAGGCCGAGCGTCTCGCCCGCGCTGGACGTCGAAGCTAGACGTCGTCGACGGCGTGCACCCGCGCCGACCTCGTGCTGGAACACCACGCCCTGCTTGATCGGGAAGTACTTCTTGAGGTCGTCGATCCGCAGCAGCGGCTCGCGTGCGCAGCGGCTGGCTCGGCGCCGGTGCCTCGGCGGCTCATCGCGATGCCCTCGGCCAGCGCCGGATTGATATCGGCGGTGCGAAGCTCGCGCTTCTGCTCGACCGTCAGGTGGCAGGCGTCCAGATGCCCAGCGCCGACCGTGTCGGTCAGCTCGGGTCATCGGTCGAGGCAGCGATCGAACTTATGCCGGCAGCGCGGCGCGAAATGGCAGCCCTCGGGCAGGTTGACCAGCGACGGCGGGTTCCCGGGATCGCGGTCAGCCGCTTCGGCCGCGGCCGATCGAGGCGCGGGATCGACCGCAGAAGCCCCCACGTATACGGATGCTGCGGATCGTCGAACACCTCCTCCTTGGTGCCGTGCTCCACCACCCGGCCCGCATACATCACGATCACGCGGTCGGCCACCTCGGCCACCACCCCCATGTCATGGGTGATCAACACCACCGCCGAGTCGAACTCCGACTTGCAGCCGCGCGATCAGCTCCAGGATCTGCGCCTGGATGGTCACATCCAACGCGGTCGTCGGCTCGTCGGCGATCAGCAGGTCAGGGTTGCACGAAAGCGCCATCGCGATCATCACCCGCTGGCGCATGCCGCCCGAAAACTGGTGCGGATACTCGTCCACCCGCGCCTCGGGATCGGGAATCCCCACCGCCCGCAACAGCTCGACCGTGCGGCGCCCGCGCCTGCTTGTCCGACATCGACTCGTGCGCCTGCAACTGCTCGGCGATCTGCCAACCCACCTTGTACACCGGATTCAGCGACGTCATCGGATCCTGGAAGATCATCGCCATCTCGGCCCCGCGGATGTCCTGCATTCGCGACTCGGTGGCAGTCATCAGGTCAGCGCCCTTGTACAACACCTGGCCCTCAAACACCGCGTTGGGATCGTTGATCAGCCGCATCACCGACATCATGGTCACGCTCTTGCCCGACCCCGACTCGCCCACGATCCCCAGAACCTCACCCGGATCGACCCGCAAACGACAACCCGTCCACCGCCCGCACCAACCCATCCTCCGTACGGAAGGTGACCTTCAGATCTCAACCTCCAAAAGCGGATCAGCCATGAGGATCCCTAATGCGGCCGCAGCCGCGGGTCGAGGTACACGTACGACGCACCGTAGATGACCGTGCCCATGATCACAGGAAGATCGAGTCCGATCAAGGCGTTGCCGGTCATTGCACCTGCAACTGGTCGAGCAGGATGAACCACTGGTTGCTGTACTTGTAGTTCTGTACCCGCTTGGACACGAAGTCGACCCATGAGGCATTCAGCATCGATGCCCAAGGCGCATCGTCGGTGATCTTCCGGTCGGCCTCCGCCCAGGTCTGGTTGGCGGCGGCGGTGTCGGTCAGCTGCTGCGTCAACGCCGTTGAGATCAGCTTGTCCACATCCTTGTCGCAGTACTCCGCATCGTTGGAGTTCGACGTGCTGTTCGGAACGAACGCGTCGCACGACAGCAACCGGCTGATGAAGTTGGATGCGGTGGGATAGTCCGGATACCAGTCGTCCCACATGATCTGGGCCTTGTTGTTCGAGTCGGCGATCGTGGCGAAGTACACACTACGGTCGAGCAACCTGATGCTGGTGTCGTATCCGAGCTGCTTGAGCAGTGAGACGAAGTAGCGGCCCATGGCCTTGGACTGGTCGGCCGTGTTTGTCCACACGGTCACCTTCATGCCCTTGGTGCCCGAGGCGTCGATCAGCCGCTGTGCCTTGGCCATGTCAGGCGCCGCCCACTGCCCCTTGCCGTCAGCTGCAGGATTGGCGGTGTACGGGCAGTACTGCTCGTAGCCGCTGAACCCTCGCGGAATCACCTGACAGGTGGTGGCCGCCAGCTTGGGACCGCCGTAGGCCTTCACGATCGCGTTTCGATCCATCGCGAGGTTGACCGCCTTGCGCACGTTTGGATTGTTGAACGGCGCAACCCGGGTGTTCAGATCCATCCAGTAGACGGACGGGCCGGCGTGTACATGGAACCGGTCGGCATACTGCGTGGCGAGCTCGTTGAGACGGTCGGCCGGCGGTACCTCGTACATCCAGTCGGCGGTGCCGTTCTCGATGCTGGTGGTCATGACGTCGCCGCCCAGCCCGAGCTGCCATCTGATGGTGTCGGGATAGCCCTGCGGCTGTGCCTCGGGTGCCCACGCCTTGAAGTTCGGGTTGCGCTCGAGTGCCAACGAGTTCCCGGGCCTGTACGAGGTGATCATGTATGGGCCGGTGCCGGGCAGGCTCTTGGTGGTGGCGACCTTGATCGGCGTGCTCGGCGGCAACGCGTAGGCAAACGGCATCGCCAGCTTGTACAGGAAGTCGCCGTCGGGCTTGGTCAGATGGAACGTGACCGTGCCGGCCGAGTCGTCGGCCACGATGGCCTTGGACAGATCACAGGTCTTGGGTTTGGTGATGCAGGCGTCGTACCCCTCCAGGTTGGCCCAATAGAACGTTCCTGCGCCGTTGACCTTGAAGCTGCGCTCGAAGGCAAAGGTGAAGTCACTCGGCTTGACTGTCGCGCCGTTGGAGTACTTGATCCCAGGGCGCACGTTGAAGACGTACCTGAGCCCACCGTCCTGCGGCTTGGCGATTTCGGTGGCCAGGTCGGGAACAAGCTGAGTGGATTCGGGCCCGTCGGTGATGTGGAAAGCCACAAGCCCGTCGTCGGTCATGATCAAGCTCTGCCACGCCTCGACGGTGTAGGCAAGAGCGGGATCGATGTAGTCGGGGCTGCCGGTTGCCTCCAGCTTCAGCGTGCCGCCCATGTGCGACCCACCCGTGCCTCCAGACGAAGGTGCAGTTGCATTGTCGGAACTCGAGCCTCCGCCGCAGCCTGCGGCTGCAACGGCGACCCCGAGAATTGCCAGCGCTACGGCGGCAGGTCCCGACAACCTCCGCATGTGACCTCCACGACTGTGTACAGCAGGGATCTCCGGAGTGATACGACGTTGGAGTCGGTGATTCGTTGGTGAAACGATTTCAAACGCTGGAGGCGACCGCGATCAGCACCTTGATGGCGCTCGCGGCCGCCTGCGCGATCAGTCTTCGGCCTCGTACACCCGCCGCACGGTGCGCAGGCGAGCCTTCAGCTCCGCCGGATGCTTCTCCCGCACCACCTTGCCGGACTCCTCGGTGGCGTGCACAACCTCGCCGCCGCCAAGGAAGATGGCCACGTGGTCGCCGTAGCAGAGCAGGTCGCCAGGCTGGGCGGAGCGCAGTGACACTTCTCGCCCGGCGGTCTCCTGCTGATCGGCATTGCGCGGCAGCAGTAGACCAAAGCGACGGTGCACGGTCTGCACCAGGCCCGAGCAGTCGAGTCCCACGACCGTGACCCCACCCCACTGATACGGCGCGTCGAGGAACATCAGCGCAGTCTCGGCGATGGCCTCACCCGACGCCTTACGACGGGCTGCGGCCAGCGGCTCGGTGCGCAATCCCGGCGCGGTCAGCCACGTGCCGAGATAGCGGTCGGCTGCCTGCGGAACCACGACAACGTGGGCGCGGTCCTTGGGCAACGGCTCGCCCACCGAGTCGGCCGTAACGAAGCCCGGGTATCCGTCGGCCAGAGTGACCGCGGCCCAACCATTGTTTCGCTCGGAGACGTCGAGCGGGTCGGCGAAAAGCGCCTGCGTCACCTGCTCGGAATCTTCATCTGCCGCCGCTCTCACGGGAACGAAAGGCAACACACATGATGCTTTCTCCATCCCTACATTCTATCTGGGAGAGGCACCTCCGTGACGGGGTAACCGTGCTGGGAGGAGCAACTTCGCTCCTCCCAGCACCAATCAAGCGGGCAAACGCTACTTGACCTCGACGGTTGCCCCAGCCTCCTCCAGCTTGGCCTTGATCTGGTCGGCCTCTTCCTTGGCGACGCCCTCCTTGACGGGCTTGGGCGCCTCGTCGGCGACCGCCTTGGCCTCCTTCAGGCCCAGCCCCGTGATCTCGCGGATGACCTTGATCACCGGGATCTTGTTGGGGCCGGTCTCGGCCAGCACCACGTCGAACGCGGTCTGCTCCTCAGCGGCCTCGGCAGCACCGCCACCGCCGCCGGCGGCAGCCGCCACCGGAGCGGCAGCAGCAGCGCTCACGCCCCAGCGCTCTTCCAGTTCCTTCTTCAATTGACGAGCTCGAGAACGGTCATCTCCTCGAGCTGCTCAGCTGTAACAGCCATGATCTCTCCTGTCTAGGCGGCCTCGGCCGCCTGTCGCTTTTCGATGTACTGATCGAGCACCACCAGGAACTCCCTAAGCGGTGCTGCGAGGGTGTTGTACGAGCCCTGCAGCGGCGAGGCCAAAGCCCCCACCACCTGAGCCTGGAGCACGTCGCGGGGCGGCAGATCACCGAGCTGCCGAACCTCGTCGGCAGTCAGCGTCTCGCCTTCGATGATCGCTCCACGCACTTGCAGGATGCGCGTCTGGCGGGCGATCTCACTGAGCTTCTTGGCAGCCCCAGCAGGGTCGTCGGTGACAAACGCGATCGCCGTCGGGCCCTGGAGCAACGCCACCAGATCAGGCTTGTCGGCCTGGCCGGCGGCGATCCTGGCCAACGTGTTCTTGGCCACGGTCAGGCTTGCGCCCGCCTCCCGCAACTGGTTTCGCACGTCGGCCAGCTGGCCCACGCTAAGCCCGCGGTAGTCGGTCACGATCATCGACTCCGCCCCGCGGATCATCTCGGTCAGCTTCTCGACCGCCGCGCGCTTCTCAGTCACATTCATGCACTTCACCTCCTTCGGTTCGTCGGGCGTCCACCTGGTGGTGGACGCGCACGAACCGAGAAGGTCGTACGAGGCCCCACCTGCGTCGGGTGTTTCGGTTTGAGCCCTCAGGCCCCGACGGTCTTCGGCGCGGACGCGATGTGAACAAGTCGTTGGTCTAGCTGGGAGTCTCCTCGAGCAGATCTCGGGTGCGAGTGGTATCGAGGTGGATCCCCGGACCCATCGTCGACGCCATCGTCACCGACTTCAGATACCGGCCCTTGGCGGCGGCCGGCTTGACCCGCAGGATCTCCTCCAGCACCGCGCCGTAGTTCTCGACCAGCGCCCGCTCCTCGAACGACTTCTTGCCGATCGCGGCGTGCACGATCGCGGTGCGATCGGTGCGGTACTCGATTTTGCCGGACTTGATGTCCGAAACCGCCTTGCTGACATCGAAGGTGATCGTGCCGGCCTTGGGGCTCGGCATCTTGCCCTGCGGCCCGAGCACGCGGCCGAGCTTGCCGACGGTGCCCATCATGTCGGGCGTGGCGATGGCGACATCGAAATCCGAGAAGCCCTCCAGCACCTTGGCTGCGAGATCCTCACCGCCGACGTGATCGGCGCCGGCCTCCTCGGCCTCCTTGGCCTTCTCGCCCTGGGCGAACACGGCCACGGTCACCGAGCTACCGGTGCCGTGCGGCAGGAACAGTGTGCCGCGCAGCTGCTGCTCGGCGTGACGGACGTTCAGGCCCAGCCGCATGTGCACCTCGACGGTCTCGTCGAACTTGGCCGTCTGCAGCGTCTTGAGCACGCGCACAGCATCCAGCGGCGCGTACAGCTTCTCGCGGTCGACCGCCTCGCGGGCGGCCTTGTATGCCTTGCCCGCCATCAGCCAACCACCTCCACACCCATCGAACGGGCGGTGCCGGCGATGATGTTGACAGCGGCATCCACGTCGTTGGCATTCAGGTCCGGCATCTTGGTCTCGGCGATCGAGCGCAGCTGGGCCTTGGTGATCCTGCCGACGGTCTCGCGGTTGGGCTCGCCAGAGCCCGCGGTGATGTTGAGCGCCTCCTTGATCAGCACCGCCGCCGGGGGCGTCTTGGTGATGAACGAGAACGACCGGTCCTCGAACACGCTGATCTCGACCGGGGTGACCCGGCCGTTGTTGGGGCCCTGCGTCTGGGCGTTGAACGCCTTGCAGAACTCCATGATGTTGACGCCGTGCTGACCGAGCGCGGGACCCACCGGCGGGGCGGGGTTCGCCTGCCCTGCGGGGATCTGAAGCTTGATCACCTTGATGATCTTCTTTGCCATTCCGTCTCCTTAGTGGTGCATGCGCGCCTCGCTCGAGACGCTCCCACGATCGTGAGTGAATCTAGATCTTCTTGACTTTGTCGAACTCCAGCTCGACCGGCACCTGACGCTCGAAGATCGAGACCAGCACCTTGAGCTTGCCCTGATCCTCGTTGATCTCGGCGATCTCGCCGTCGAAGTCTGCCAGCGGGCCGGACGTGACCTTGACGCTCTCGCCCAGCTCGAACTCGGCCCGGCTCTTCTGAGGCGCCTGGGCGACGGCCTGGGCGACGTGCAGCATGCGGTCGACCTCGGGCTGGCTGAGCGGCACCGGCTTGTTCTGGGAGCCGACGAAGCCGGTCACGCCGGGAGTGTTCTTGACTAGCACCCAGGCGTCGTCGGTGAGATCCATGTTGACCAGCACGTACCCGGGCCACAGCCGGCGCTCGGTCTGCACCTTCTGGCCGTCCTTGGTCTCGACCACCGATTCGGTGGGGACCACCACGCGGCGCACGACATTCTCTTGGCTCATCGACTTGACGCGGTGCTCGAGATTGGCCTTGACCTTGTTCTCGTGCCCCGAGTAGGTGTTGATCACGTACCAGCGAAACATGTCCGTCCTTCGGCGCGGGTCAGTTTTGGAAATCGATCAGTCGCGTGGCAAGCCGCGCGAACAGCTGATCGAGACCGTACAGGTAGAGGCCGACCAGGAAGCAGGCACCCAGCACGACCAAGGTCGCCTGAATCGTCTGCTGCCGGTTGAGATAGTCGACTTTGGCGAGCTCGGCACGGACCTCACCGGCGAAGGCGAGAGTGCGCCGGTACAGGCTCTTTTTTGCAACCGGCGCCCCGCCGGACTGGCTCTTGGCCCTCCCGGTTGTGGGGGCGGCCAAGCTGGTGCGAGACGACTGTCGATTCTTGTTTCGAGCCATGGGCGATCGCGGCTAGCGAGTCTCTCGGTGTGGAGTGTGCTTTCCACACCACCGGCAGTACTTCGAGAACTCGATCCTGTCAGGCGAGTTTCGCTTCGATTTATTGGTTTGGTAGTTGCGCCGCTTGCATTCCGTGCAGGCAAGCGTCACATCCACTCGAACACCGGTCTTGGCCACCGCGGAGGCACTCCTTCTTCGACAGGGAAGTACGGGCGCGACGTACGCGCCGATCAGGCAGGATACACGCGTTGACCAGACCTGAGCCCCCAATGCGCGCGATCGAACTCGATCAGGTGTCGTACTGGCGGTTCAATCAGCGCACCGGCAGTCGCGACCAGATCTTGCGCGAGATCGACTGGCGAGTGGCCGCCGGGCAGCGCTGGACGGTGCTCGGCCCAAACGGCGCCGGCAAGAGCACGCTGTCGACGATCGCCGCCGCCCTGGGTCACCCCAGTTCGGGCACCGCCACCATCCTGGGCGGGCGGCTGGGCGAGATCGACATGCGCGCCCTGCGCGAGCGGATCGGCTTCCTCGAGCCCAAGGCAGCCCGCCGCTTCTCCCCCATCCTGAGCTCTGCAGACGTCGTCCTGACCGGGGTCACCGCGACCTTCGTGGTGCGTCCCGACCGACTCGGTCAGACCGATCGCGACCGCGCCCGGCAGCTGCTCGAGCGGTTCGGTATCGGCGAGTTGGCCACCCGTGCGCTGGGCACCCTGTCCCAGGGCGAGCGTCAGCGCGTGCTGCTGGCGCGGGCGCTGGTGGGCGACCCCGAGCTGCTGGTGCTGGACGAGCCGGCGGCGGCACTCGACCTCCCCGGTCGCGAGAGCGTGGTGGCTGCGCTGGAGGCAATCGCGGCCGATCACCCCGATCGCACCACCGTGACCGTCACCCACCACGTCGAGGAGATTCCGCCCTCCACCACCCACGGGCTGCTGCTGCGCGACGGCGCCGTCACCGCCGCCGGGGCGATCGCCGCGGTGCTGGCCGACGAGCCGATGAGCACATGCTTCGGGGCACCCGTGCGGATGCGTCGCGACGACGACGGTCGCTGGCTGGCGCGCGTGGCCTAGACGGCCGCTAGTCGACCCGGGTTGCGTACACCCACAGGATCACGCCGACCGTCATGAAGGCCGCCCCCGCGGTGATCAGCACGTGGCTGATGGTGACCGACGACGCGACGAATCCAACCGCCGTCATCGCCACCCCGATCGCGAACACGACCTCGGTACGCACCCGCCGCCGATTCCCACGCGTCTGCACCACCCAAGGGTATCGCTCAGGCGTAGGTGCGTCGCATGTACCGGTGAAACTGCGGCACCGTGAACGCGGTCATGCCGTGGCCAGGCGTGTACAGCAGGCCCTTGTCGATCAGCCGTGCGCGGGTCGGCCCCAGCTGCTCGGAGCGACGGTTCATGGCCTCGGCCACATCGCCCGTGCGGTGAGGCCCGTGGCCCAGCTCGGCCATCACCCGCAGGTACTGGAGCTCCAGCTCGGTGGTGCGCTGCGTCCGCACCCGGAAGAAGCTCTCGTCCAGCGTGGCTTCGACCAGCGGGCGGGCGGCCTCGGCCGAGGCCCGCGTGATCTGGGCGTCCGCGGGCGCCAGATTCCACACGATCTTGCCGTACTCCTGCAAGAAGTACGGGTAGCCCTCGGTGTAGCGCACGATCAGATCGACAGCGTCGGGGCTGAACGCCACACCGAGCTCGGCCGCCGGTCGGGTCAGCGCCTCGCGGGCTTCGCGGTCGAGTCCCAGCCGGCCGATGTGGGGAAACCGAAACAGCCGCTCGGCGTAGGACTTGGCGTCGCCCGCGAGCCGCGGGATCTGGGGCAGCCCGGCGCCCACCAGGGTCACCGGCAGGCTTCGCTGGACGGTCTTGTGCAGCGCCATGATCAGCGCCTCCAGCTCGGCCGGGCGCAGGAACTGCACCTCGTCGATCAGAAACGCGACCCCGGTGCGGTGCTCGCGGGCGGCCTCTCCCAGAGCGATGAAGAGGTCGGTGAGATCGTCGCTGAGGTGGCCGCTGTCAGCGATCCCCGGCAGCGCCTCGACGTCCAGCCCGGCGGTCAGCGTGCCTTCGCTGGAGACCGTCACCTGAAACGACTTGAGGATGCTCGCGGCCCGGCTCATGCGCTCACCCCAGCCCGCCCGGGGAGCGATCTGCAAGCAGCGCCCGCCGGGAAAGCATCGCCATCCGCCGGCCGAACTCCTCGTTCTTGGTGATCTCGGCCTCGACACTGACCCATCCGCCCGACCGCGCGCGGGCTTCGAACTCGTTCAGCAGCACCGTCTTTCCCACGCCCCGCAGCCCGGTGATCAGCATCGACTGCTCGGTGTAGCCGCGGGTCAGACGGGCCAGCAGGACATCGAACGCCTCCAGCTCGGCATCCCTGCCCACCAGCGCCGCCGGCCGCGCGCCGGCGTTGGGTGTGTACGGGTTGAGGCGGGGATCCATGACCGCATCTTATCGCGCTTATCATCATTTATCGAACGTTGATAAAGTACGGATAAGTCTGAAAAGACGCGCGTCACACCGCCGACGGGTGGAACAGCGGCACCACCGGATCCCACCCCGCCCGCAGCACGGAGACCAGCGAGCGCGGCGTCAACACGATCGCATCGCCAGGCCGCGCGCGCGGTTGGCGCTCGGTGTACCCCGCCGGTGTCCACGCCAGCAGCCGATCGCCCCGCACCAGATGCGGCCGCCCCTGGCACAGCACAAACGCCCCGTCGGGCAGCCGCTCCCACGAGTCGCAGTGACGGCGCTGGGACTGCGTGACCGTGTCGATCCGCTCGACGTGCAACTGGGCGTCGATGGCGTCGGCGCCGATCTGGCCGGGATGGATGCTCCCGCCAGATCTCGCCGAAGCGGTTGTAGTCCTCCCGCCGGCACAGCGCACAGGGCCGATGGCCCGCCGCAAAGGCGGTGGCCTCGTCCAGGAAGAACAGCTCGGTGAAGCGGCCGGGCTGCATCATCGGGCCGCGCTGCCAGCCGCGGAACTCGAGCCTGCAGGCGATCCAGCGGCGGCCGTTGTAGCGCCGCCGGATTCGCTGCTGGGAATCGTGCAGGCACCCGCGGTTGCCGTACACCAACCCCCGGCCCGGATCCGCCACCAACTCACTCAGCGGCGTCACCCGGTTCTGTAACAACCTGTACAACTCCGTACCGATCACTGCCAAGTGAATAACAGTGCCAGGCACCTCTATTCCTTGAGGCTGGGGCAGTTGGCTTTGCCCCACGCTTCCAGGTGATGCACAGCTGTCTTGAACTTGGCGTGGAGAAGCTCGACTGGAACTGGGGAAGGCCTTCATGACGTTGTAGTCGTTCTGGGCGTAGGCCTTCTCGAGATTCTGAATCGCGCCGTACATGACCAGGAGGTCGGGCTTGATCTCCGACGGAGCCGAGCTGATGATGCCCGCATACGCCTTGTCGATGGCCGCCCAGGTGGCCTTCAGCCGCTCCGGCGTGGCCTTGAGGTTGGTGAGCGGCTTGAGCTCCTGCTTGAGGCCGGCCGTCTGGGCCTTGGCCGAAGCACAGAAGTCCGAGCCTGTGGCGGTCGGCGTAACGGTGTCCTGAGTGCTCGCACTTGTGGTCGGCGGGCGGCGGTGGAACTGACCCCGGTGGACGTGGTTGTGCCGGAGCTCGACGAGCCCCCACAGGACGCCGCCCCCAGCGCGAGCAGTAGCGCACAGAAGACCACGATGGATCGTCCCGCAGACCGCATGTCCGGAGAGCTTAGCCGCTCGCGAGCTGGTGAAGTTTTGTGACGGTGTTCCAGTTGCGATTGGTGGCCGCGGTGCCCAGCCGCTTTTCGGTCAGGACCTTGGCCAGGCGGCTGTCGATCTGACCCGGAGGCCGCCACATGTAGAGCTCACGGCCGTGCAGCTGGAATTGCTCCGGTGCATACTCGGCCGGGTCGATATCCGCGAGCGCGTGCGGGGCCGGTTCCGAGGCGAGGAAGCTGACGCTGTAGTACTTGAGCGGGTCGGCGATGCTGCTGTACGGATCGTGCTCGACGACCGCTGCCAGCTCCGCCGCGGTGCGCACCACCACGCGCACCTCCATTCCGAGCTGCTGCTCAATCGCCCCGGAGAGCCGTGACTCGACAGTGGGCGCCGACACACTCGCGAGTCCAGCACCACGTTTCCGCTCTGCAGCAGCGTGCGGACATGCTCAAACCCGAGCCCTTCGCACAGCGCCCGCAGGTCGGCCATCGCGATCCGCTTGTTTCCGCCGACGTTGATCCCGCGCAAGCAGTGCCACGTAGCGCGTCATGCGCCGGCCTCCCGTCGTCGCCACACGCGGCCGATGCGAGGGCCGCCGACCACGGACTCAGGTAGCCGGCCAAACGCCTCCATGTCGGCCCGGGCACGCTCGACCTCGTCCGCCGAGGCGGTGCCCTCGGCGATCACCGCCGCGGCCGACGCGGCCAGCGTCAGGTGGGGCAGCTCCACGATCTCACCCGAGGCCGCCACCCCCTGCACGACCTCGAAGTCAGGGTCGGGGATGCCCGCCTCCAGACACAGGCGGTGGAGCTTTCGCCCGATGGTGGCGTCGCCGCCCCGGCGTCGCAACGCCTCGCTGTACACGCGCTGGTAGAACTCGTGCCCAGCATTGGGCGGGTCGGTGAAACAACCGTCGAAATCGGCGTCCTCGACGACGATCGTGCCCCCGGGCCGGACCGCCGCCCACATCTCCCTGAGCAGCTCGACCGGCCGGCGCAGGTGCTCCAGCAGGAACCGGCTGTACACCAAGTCGTATGCCCCGGGCTCACTCCAGCCCGTGATGTCGGCCTCCTGGAACCGGACGTTGCCGAGCCCCAACTCGACAGCCTGCTGACCGGCCAGGTCGAGCTTGATCTGATCCATATCCAGGCCGGTGACGCTGCCGTCCGGGGCCGACCATGCGCGCCAGTACGAACGTGACTTCGCCACCACCACACCCCACGTCGAGGCAGTGCATCCCAGGCGTCACACCGACCCGGTCGAGCAGGGTGGAGGTGTTGGCGCCGTGCACTCGCGCGAGCACGCGCAGTCGGTCATACCCCTCGCGACCGCCTCGGATCACGTAGTCACTCACCCGCTCAATGCTACCGACGGCCGGACCAGGCGTGAGACTAGCGGGCACAGAACCGGTCGGTTGCGCGCACGAGCTCGGTGGTGATGCCCTCCGCGTCGGCGGCGTGACCGGCGTCCTCGACCACGACCAGCTCTGAGCCGGGCCACAGGCGGGCAAGCTCCCAAGCTGTACCCAGCGGCGCCTGCAGGTCGAAGCGGCCGTTGATCATGATCCCGGGGATGGCGTCGAGGGCGGCGATGTTGCGCAGCAGGATTCCGTCCTCCAAAAACACATCGTGGTCGACGTAGTGGGTCACCAGCCGGGCGAAGGCCAGGGCGAACGCGGGGTCGGTGTACCGACTGGCGAGCCCAGGCTTGGGCGGCCAGTCGGGCGTCGCCGATTCCCATGTACACCACTCCCGCGCCGCGTGTGCCCGCACGGCCGGATCAGGATCGTGCAGCAAGCGGCGGTAGGCCGAAACCACGTCGCCAGCTCGATCTGCGGCCGGCAGAGCGGCGCGGCGGCGCTCCCATTGCTCGGGGAAGAGCGGCTGCAGGCCTTCGCGGAAGAGCCAATCGTCCTCCTGGCGGCGCCCGGCGGTGACGCCGAAGAGGATCAGCTCAGAGACGCGACCCGGATGCTCCTCGGCATAGGCGAGCGCCAGGGTGCTGCCCCACGATCCGCCCAACACCAGCCATCTCTCGATCTCCAGGGTCTCGCGCAGTAGCTCTATATCGGCAATCAGGTTGGGTGTCGTGTTGGCGCTCAAGTCGATGTCCGGCACGCTCGCGTGGGGAGTGCTGCGACCGCAGTTGCGCTGATCCATCAACACCACCCGGTAGGCGGCCGGGTCGAACAGCCGGCGATGCCACGGCGTGCAGCCCGAGCCGGGGCCGCCGTGCAATACCAGCGCGGGCTTGCCTTGTGGATTCCCGCAGGTCTCCCAGTACACCCGGTCGCCGCCGCCCACATCCAGCATGCCGTGGTTGCTTGGTGCGATCTCCGGGTACACAACGGGCAACGGTAGACGAGGGCGTGCAGCGATGAGTTTTGGGCGCAGGGCGGATCTAAGGTATGACGGCTGATCAACAGGCGAGAGGAGCAACCATGGCAGGCGAGATCGTGCACTTCGAGATCCCGGCGGACAACACGCAGCAGAGCCGCGAGTTCTGGGGCGGACTGTTCGGGTGGCAGTTTCAGGCGTTCCCCGGACCCTCCGAGTACCACATGACTCAGATCGGTGAGCAGACCGGCGGGGCGATCACCAACATGGAGCCCGACAAGCGGGGCACCCGGGCCTATTTCAGCGTGGACGAGATCGGCGCGGGAGCCGAGCGCGTGCGCGAGTTGGGCGGACAGGCAAGCGACCCGATGCCAGTGCCCGAGATGGGCTGGTTTGCAACCTGCACCGATCCGCACGGAAACGAGTTCGGTCTGTGGCAGACCGACGCCTCGGCCCCCATGCCTGGGTAGTGGATAATTGGTGCCTGGCACCAATTATTCACGACGGCGGGTTCTGGGCCGGTTGAGGCCTGCGCGTCCACATCCTCGGGAGTGAGGTTCTCCTCCTCCTGGACGCCTCGCTTCAACCCGACGATGGCCACGATTGCGGCCACCGCCATGATCCCCGCCATGCCCATCAGCACCGAACGGGTGGCGTAGGCGAAGTCCAGCCGGAAGAAGTGCGGGATCTTGTCGAGGTTGCCGCTGTGCTGCTGCGACAGGTCGGAGGCCTTGGCGTCGGCCGCCTCGGCGGGGCATCCCCAGTCCCATCAGCGAGTCGGTCAGGCGCGAGTGCATCTGGTCACGAGCACATTGCCGAGGATGGCGATACCCAGCGCCGCGGCGTAGTTTCGGACGGTCTGGGTGATACCCGTGGCCTCGCCGTAGGAGAGCCGCGATGCGCGGTTGACAGCGTCGGTGCTGGCCGGCCCGAGCATGCCCCGACGCCGGCTCCGGACAGGATGATGAACCAGACCTGGCTGCCGAAATCGAGCGAGTGACCTGGCCGGCCCACAGGTAGAACCCGACCGCGGCCACGATGCAGCCGATCACCACCGGGCGCTTGGCGCCGCCTCTGTCCATCATGCGCCCGGCGATCTGGGCGGCGATCACGAACCCGAGGAAGAAATACAGCAGGAACAGCCCGGTCTCGGTGGACGACTTGCCCAACGAGATCTGGGCGTACTCGCTGGCGAAGAAGAAGATCGGGACGAACACCAGCATCGAGATGCCGAGCACCAGGTTCTCCACGAAGAACGGGCGGATCTTGAAGATGCTGACCTGCATCAGCGGCTCCTCCGTGCGCTGCTCGACGAAGTAGAAGACAACCAGCAGCGCGGCGCCGAGCACGATGCATGCGATCGTGCGGGCATCGCCCCAGCCCCAGAGCGCCGACTGCTGAAATCCGAAGACGCTGAGGCGCGACGCCGGCGGCGATCAGCACCAGCCCGCGGTAGTCCATCCGGGCCGGCTTGTGTCGGTCTGGGGATCGGACACCACGATCAGGAACAGCGCGATGATCGCGATCGGGATGTTGACCAGAAGATCGCGCGCCACGTCCACTCGGTGAGGAGCCGCCCAGCAACGGCCCGACGGATGTCAGCCCGCCGGCGATGCCGAAGAAGAGCGCCAGCGCCTTGCCGCGCTCGTGCAGCGGAAACGTCTGCACCACGATCGCCAGTGCGGCGGGGAACATGATCGCTCCGCCGACGCCCTGGATCACGCGGAACGTCACAATCCAGGCCTCGGCGAGGCTGCCCGTCGGGGTCAGCCCGCACATCGCCGACGCCGCCGCGAAGACGATCACACCGAGCGTCACCATCCGCTTGTGGCCGACCGTGTCCGCGAGCCGGCCGCCGAACGCGAACAGCGCTGCGAGCGACAGCAGGTAGCCGTTGATCGCCCACTGGACGCCGGTGCTGGAGAGGCCGAGCTCGAGCTGGATGTCGGGCGCCGCGATCGAGACGATCGTCTGGTCGATGAACGTCATCGCGACCGCGAAGATCATCGCCGCGAGGATCAGATGCTTGGCGCGTCCCCCGGTGGCTTCGGTGGCAGTCATCGCCTCCCTCTACCCGCGCTGGGCCTGGAGAGTGTACGAACGCGGCAGCCGCTCCGGCCGGTCGGCCAGCCGCGACTCGCCGCCGCCGGTATCGACCAT
>CAVRSB010000005.1:0-69708 GCA_963723785.1 uncultured Actinomycetes bacterium
CAATCGCTTCAGCTTCAACAACCTCAAAAAGCACCACCAAAGTTAGTCCCGCACGCAAGGCACGACTCACCGCCTTGCACAAGGAAATCCACCGTTTGCAGGTGGTTTCTGTACGTCGAGGGCTCTGGCTCGGACGATTCGTCACCCATGGCTCGGGTGGTCGAGATAGTTCTGACATCAAGTACCTTCGTTGGATCCACAACGGTTGGATCAAGCGTGCACATGCGTATCGTCTGGCGATTGCCAAGCGGGCGCCGGTGTATCAGGTGCTGAACTGCATTCATCAGCACGAAGGTGCATGGAATGCGTACAACGGTGCCGGCCCCTACTACGGGGGCTTGCAGATGAGCCCGACGTTCATGGTTCATTACGGTCGCGCGGCGGTCAACCGACTGGGGGACGCGCGACATTGGCCTGTCGGAATGCAGATGGCTGTTGGGTATCGCGCGGTGCAGCAAGTGGGCTTTTCACCGTGGTCGACCAGCGCCGCCGCATGCGGTAGATAGGTCTCATTTACAGCGTATTTGCGGTATCTCGCGGTGCATGGCGCAGCGTGCGCGCGGCCATGCACCGCGGGTCCGGTTTGACAGGCTAGTGAGTCTTCACTAGCCTGCAGTGCTTCCATGGCTACCGACCGCATCCGCGTTTCTGCCGAAGATCGGCGCTCGATGATCCTCGAGGCCGGTCGGCACATGTTCGCCCGCAAGGGCTATCACGGCACCGGCACGGCCGAGCTGGCCGCCCGCGCGGGCTGCTCGGAGCCGACCCTCTACAAGTACTTCCCGTCCAAGCAGGCGGTGTTCGCGGCGGTGCTGGACGACGCCACCCGCTGCATCAGCGAGCGGGTCGCCGAGCTTACCCGCGACGCCGACGATCCGCTGGTCATGCCACTGCTGGCGCTCGCCCAGCGGGCCGCCACCGACGAGCTGATCGTCGAGGTCGTGCGCCTGCGGATGCTGGCGGTGTCGCTGGTCGATAACGACGAGATCCGCGACGCCCTGGAACGCAGTGCCGAGACGATGCGAAACGGCATGGTGGCTCGGCTGGCCGAGTCCCGTGCCCGCGGCCGTGTGCGTGGCGACATCGACCTCGAAACCGCGGCGTGGCTGTGGCTGGGGCTGACCCTGGCCGGCGGCTTTGCCTACGCCCTCGACCCCGAGCAGGCACGCGAACTGGTGCCGCGGATGGCCGACACGTTCGTCACCATGCTTCGCCCGATCGCAGAACCACAGGAGATTTGATGACCATCACCGAGGACAACCACAAATGGTGGACGCTGTTTGCGATGTGTTTCGCGCTGTTCATGATCATGCTCGACAACACGATCGTGAACGTGGCGCTGCCGTCCATCCAGCGGGCGCTGCACACCAGTCCCGAGAGCCTCGAGTGGACGATCAACGCCTACGTGGTCAGCTTCGGCGCGCTGATCCTGCTGGGCGGCAAGCTCGGCGACCGGTTCGGCCGCAGGCGGATCTTCCTGGTCGGGCTGGTGGTGTTCACGCTGGCATCGGCGGCCTGCGCGCTCGCCCAGACTGATAACCAGCTGATCGGCGCGCGGATCGTCCAGGGCTTCGGCGGCGCGCTTCTGAACCCGCTGTCGCTCTCGATCCTGGTGGCCGCGTTCCCGCGCAAGCAGCTCCCCACCGCCATCGGCATCTGGGCGGGCATCTCGGGACTGGGCCTCGCGGTGGGGCCGCTGCTGGGTGGATTCCTGGTGGAGCAGTACTCGTGGTCGGCGGTGTTCTGGGTGAACGTGCCGGTCGGCATCATCGCCTTCGGCGTGACCGCCTGGGCGGTGCACGAGTCGCGCGACCCCAACGCCCACAGCCTCGACGTGGTCGGCACCGTGCTGGTGACGCTGTCGCTGTTCCTGCTGATCTGGGGGCTGATCAAGACCAACGCCCACTCGTGGCTCTCGGCCTACACGCTCTCGTTCATCCTGGCCGGGGCGGCGCTGATGGTGGCATTCCTGATCTGGGAGAGCCGCCATGCCGAACCGATGATCCCGCTCGGGTTCTTCCGGATCACGGCCTTCACGACCTCGTGCGTGGTGGTCGCGCTGGTCGGCGTCGGCCTCTTCGGGATCATCTACTACCTCACCCTCTACTTCCAAAACGTGCAGGGATTCTCGCCGCAGGAGGCGGGCGTGAGGTCGCTGCCGATGACGATGATGATCCTGATCGTGGCGCCGATCGGGGGGCGGCTGAATGCGCGCGTCGGGCCAAGGGCGTTGATGACGCTCGGCATGCTGATGGCGTCGGTGGGGTTGTTCGCGCTGTCGCGGCTCGGCGTGAACTCGTCCTACAACGAAATCTGGCCGTTCCAGATCCTGATGGGTGCCGGCATGGCGCTGACGATGCCGGCGGTGTCGTCCACCGGCATGGCTGCGGTCGACCACACCCGCGCCGGGATCGCGTCGGGCGTGATCAACGCCTCGCGCCAGGTCGGCGGCGCCTTTGGCATCGCCGTGCTGGGCAGCGTGGGCGCGACGCTCGCGGCCAACAGCTGGACGGACAAGGTGGCGGTGCTCCCAACCGCGCTGCAGGCCAAGGCCGATGCGCTGACGCCGCTGGTGCAGGGCGGCCAGGGCAAGCTGATCACCTCGCTGACCGGCCGCCCGGCGGTGGGCCAGGCGGCGCTCGACTCGTTCCAGCACGGTGTCCGCGGCGCGTTCTTCGTGGGCGCGTGCCTGCTGCTGGTGGCGGCCGCGCGTGTCGTTCTTCGGCCTGCGCAACCTGCGCAGCTCCCCGGCGCCCGCGTCCGAGTCCGAGGCGCCCGCACAGGTGCCGATCGAGGTCTGAGGCTCCCGTCGGCGCCCGGTGAATAACGGTGCCTGGCACCGTTATTCACCACCAGCTCCCGCGTGAATAATTGGTGCCTGGCACCAATTATTCACAGGTGCGGCCGAACACCGGGGTGTGCTGTCAAGAAGAATAGAGCGTGTTGTTGTGCTGGCCGCGGTTGTGTGTGCGCTCGCGGCCACGGTCGGTGCTGCGCCTGCGGGGGCGGTCGAGATCGTCACCGAGCCGGGCACCGGGCGTAGCATTTCGAACCCCTCCTGGTGGACGGTGGTGCAGACTGGAAGCCACGACGAATAACAACCTGCAGTGGCCGTGCATGACCGCGGGGATTGACACGACCCAGGCCGGAGTCGAGGCGTGCACCGGCACGCCCGACGCGGTCGGCTCCGGCGTGATCCGGCTGGTCGATGTCTCGCCCAATGCAGAGCGGCGAGGACGGGATGCTGGTCTCGGCTCCGATCAAGGCTGCCGATGGCCTCAAGCTGACCTTCAAGCAGCTACGAGGTGACACGGGGTACGGCGCCTCCCGGCCAGCATGGCCCTGATCAACGGCGATGTCCCAGTGGACACCAGTTACCCCCAGTATTACTACGGCGGATACTGAATTTTCACAACGTGGGCAGCGGGTATCCCGCTGCGAGCCTTCCGAACGCGCTCGCGGGCGTTGTCATGGACTCGTATGGTTATGCGTCCGGCTCGACCCTCCAAACCGGATGTACCGGCGCTCCGGGCAACCGAGCGAACACGGTGGTGCTGCTGGGGCCTGGCCACACGCCGACCACCGGGTACTGCTACATCGCCGGAGCGGCGGCCAACGCCACTCCGTGGACGGCCGACTCGCCGCGATCGAATTCGATGCACTCGGTCGAGGTGGACGTATCGCCGACGGGCGACTCGAACCCGCGGTTCATCGTCAAGGTGGATGGGACCGAGCGGATCAACGTGCCGTTGTCCTCGCTCTCGCCGGCGGGGTACGTGGGCGCGACAGTCAACAACATCTACCACGTATCGATTCGCGATTCGTCTCAGGGAACACCGGCGATGGCCGCTACATCTCGAACATCCAGGCCGACTCGCTGAGTTCGACCCCGCCGACGCTGTCGGTGGGCGTGGTGGGTCACGACCTCGCAATGCTGGCGCCGTCATACCAGACCGTCACGGTCTCCAATCAGAACAGCGCGCTGGCGGAGACGACGCCGGTCACGGTCACCGCGTCACTGCCGACCGGTGTGGTGGTTCACTCCACCCCGACCGGGAGCGGGTGGGACTGCTCGGCGACGGTCACCGGCTCGTCCAGCGTCAGCTGCACCCACAGCATCACCCTGGCCACCCTGCTCATGCAGGGACAGTCGCTACCGGACTTGGAGGTGCCGCTCACGCTCACCGCGGCCGCCACCGCGGGCTCGACGTCGATTACGTACACCGTCACCGACTCCAACTCGCCCGCATCGTCCAACACCGGTTCGGAGACGATTCAAGCACTGCTGCCGGGAACCCCGCCGGTCACGGTGACCAAGACTGCCGGGAGCGCGACTTATTCCGCGTCGGGGCAGCCGCGCACGTTCACCTATACCGTCACCAACACCAGTTCGGCGACGGTGACCGGTATCACGGTCACTGACTCGTTCGCGGGTGCATCCACGCCGTCCTGCCAGGCGACGACGCTGGCGGCGGGGGCGTCGACGACGTGCACGTCGTCGTACACGACGACACAGTCGGATGTGGATACACGTCGGGTGTTGTCGGGGTCTGCGACGGCCGGTGGCGTGCAGAGTGGCTCGTCGTTCCTGTCGGCGCTTCGAACGTCGTGGCGGTTACGCCCGACCCAACCTCGTCGCTGAGCGTCTCCACCACATCCTCGCCCACCGGCTTCACCGCCGCCGGGAACGGCCTCACATTCACCCACACGGTCACCAACACGGGCGCGACCACGCTGTCCAGCCTGGCGGTCTCCCAGTCGCTCTCGGGCGCGTCCACGCCGTCGTGTGGGGCGACCACGCTGGCGCCGGGCTGCATCCACCACCTGCACGTCGACCTACACCACCACGCAGGCTGACGCCGATGCCGCGGCGGTTGTGAACATCGCCACCGCGACCGCGTCGAATCCGCAGAGCACAACCGTCTCGGTGACGGGTGCGCAGAAGACGGTCACCGGCACTCCCGCCTCGTCGCTCGGCCTGGTGACCTCGTCGCCGACGGCATCGTTCTCCGCCGCCGGGGCAACGGTGGCGTACAACTACGCGGTCACCAACACCGGCGCGACCACGCTCACGTCGATCGGCGTGGCGGACAACCACGTTGCGGGTGGCGGCGTGTCCTGTCCGCAGTCGTCGCTTGCGCCGGGAGCGTCCGAGACCTGCACCGCCTCCTATCACGTCACCCAGTCCGAGGTGGATGCGGGATCGGTCACCAACTCGGCGACCGCATTGGCATCCAACCCCAAGGGCACCGCGGTGACGTCTTCGGCCTCGGGAGCGACAGTGACCGCCGCGCCGAGCTCGTCACTCAGTCTCACGGCCTCGTCGCTGGCATCGTCCTATTCGACCGCCGGCACGGTCATCGGATACCGCTATCTGGTCACCAATACTGGTCAGACCACGTTGCACGGTGTGGGCGTCACCGACAGCCGCGTCACCGGCGCCAACCTCAGCTGCCCGCAGACCACCCTCACCCCGGCCGCGTCCATGACCTGCACCGGCACCTACCAGGTCACGCAAAGCGACGTCGACTCCGGCTCGCTCTCGAGCAGCGCCACCGCGGCCGGCCTCAACCCGGGGAACTCGGCCGTCTCATCGTCGGTCTCGTCGATTACCGTCACCGCCTCGGCGACGCCGTCGCTCTCGCTGATCGTCCAGGCCGGCCCTGGCGGCTACACCAAGACCGGCGACACGCTGTCCTACCGTTACCTGCTGGTCAACCTCAGCTCGGTCACCGTGCACGGCATCTCGATCGGCGATGACCACGTCACCGCCGGCAACCTCAGCTGCCCGCAGTCGACGCTGGCACCGCTCGCGTTCGAGCTCTGCACCGGCACCTACACCACCACAGCCGGCGACGTCACCGCGGGATCGGTCACCAACTCGGCCACCGCCAACGGCCTCTCACCCGCAAACGCCGCGGTCGCGTCCACACCCTCCAGCGCCACCGTGACCATGACTCCGGTTGCAGCTGTGACGATCGCCGCCTCGGCCACCTCCAGCGGCTTCACCGTCGCGGGGCAGACGCTCACCTACCACTACCTGGTCACCAACACGGGCAACGGCGGACTCCACAACGTCGGCGTCACCGACGACCACGTCACGGCCGGCAACATCTCCTGCCCCCAGTCGACTCTCACCGCCGGCGCGTCGGAAACCTGTACGGGCACCTACACCACCACCCAGGCAGACACCGACACCGGTGCGGTCACCACCACCTCCAGCGCGAGCGCGCTCGACCCCACCAACGCCGCCCTGTCATCGGTGGCATCGACCGTGACTGTCTCGGGCACCCCCTCGTCCACGATCGCGCTGACCATGTCGTCCACCTCCAGCGGATACGCCGCCGCCGGGGACGTGCTCGGCTACCACTACCAGGTCACCAACACCGGTGCCACCACCGTACGGGGCGTGTGGGTGGCCGACGGCCACGTGGCCGGAGCGGGCGTCTCGTGCCCGCAGACTGTGCTGATCCCCGGCGCCTCCGAGACCTGCGCCGCCTCGGTGACCGCGTCGCAGGCCGACGTGGACGCCGGTGCGATCACCTCCACCGCAACCGTGGCCGCGGTCGACCCCAAGGGCGTGGCACTGTCGGCGGCCTCGTCCAGCGTCACCGTGACCGCCACCACATCCGCTGCGCTAACGCTCGCGATGAGCTCGCCGTCGAACGGATTCCACGCCGCCGGTGACGCACTCGGCGTCGTCTACCTGGTGCACAACACCGGCTCGGTGACGGTGCACGGCCTCGCCGTCTCGGACGACCACGTCACCGCCGGCAACCTCTCCTGCCCGGCGACCACGCTGGCTCCCGGTGCGTCGATGGCCTGCTCCGGCACCTACCTGGTGAACCAGACCGACGCAGACGCCGGCGGAGTCACCGCCGTGGCGACCGCGGCCGGCCTCAAGCCGGGCGGTGCGGGAGTCTCATCGTCGTCGGCCTCGGTGACCGTGACCGGCACCCCGGTGTCGTCCCTGGGACTGGCCGTCTCGTCGCCGACCGCCGGCTACGGCGTCACCGGCGACACGGTCGCGCTGCGCTACCTGGTCACCAACACCGGGTCGACCACCCTGCACGCGATCGGGGTGAGCCACAGCCTCGCCGCTCCCGACCTCTCCTGCCCGCAGTCGACGCTGGCCCCCGCCGCGTCGGAGACGTGCACCGCAACTCACGCCGTCACCCAAGGCGACGTCGACGCCGGGTCTGTGACCGAGACGGCCACGGCGTCGGCCACCAATCCGCACTCCGGCGCAGTGTCGTCGGCGCAATCGCGGGTGACGGTCTCGGCCTCGCCGGCGTCGGGGCTGTCCATCTCGGCCGCGTCCACCTCGCCGCCCTTCCAGCAGGCCGGCGACGTGCTCGCCTACAGCTACCACGTGGCGAACACCGGGGCGACCACGCTCCAGGGCATCACGGTCGACGACACCCGCGTGGCCGCGGCAGACATCACCTGCCCGCAGTCGCAACTCGTACCGGGTGCGTCGGAGACCTGCACCGGAACCGCGGTCGTCACCCAGTCCGAGGTCGATGCTGGAGCCGTCAGCAACACCGCCACCGCCACCGGCACCGATCCGCATGGAGTCACCGTGTCCTCGGGAGGATCGAGTGTCACCGTCTCGGGCGACCTGACCACGTCGATGTCGCTCTCGGCCACCGCCCTCACGCACAGGTACACCGCGGCCGGGGACGTGCTGGCCTTCCGGTACGTGATCACCGACACCGGCGCCACGACCCTCCAGGGCCTCACGGTGGGCGACGATCACGTTGCTCCCGCCGACGTGTCCTGCCCCACTGCCATGCTCGCGCCGGGCACCTCCACGACCTGCACCGGCACCTACACCGTCACCGCGGCCGATGTGGACGCGGGATCGGTGACCGCGACCGCCGCGGCCGCGGGAAGCTCCATCGGAGGCGTGGACGCGTCATCCTCGGCCGTGCAGGTGTCGGTTACCGGTGCGGCGACGGCGTCGCTGTCGGTCGTCGCCTCATCGACCTCGACGGGGTTTGCAGCCGCCGGGAACCAGCTGGGCTACCAGTACGTGGTCACCAACAATGGCGCGCTCAGCCTCCACAACCTGGTTGTGTCCGACGACCACGTGGCCGCCCAGGACCTGTCGTGCCAGGGTACGACGCTGGCGGCCGGACACTCCGAGACCTGCACCGGCAGCTACCACGTGACCCAGGCAGACGTGGACGCGAGCGCGGTCACCAGCGTCGCCACCGCCGCGGCGGTGAAGCCGGCCGGCGGCACCGTCTCCGCGGCCCAGTCGACGGTGACGGTTGCCGGCACGCCCACGTCGTCGCTGGCGGTGACCGCCTCGTCGCAGACCGTCGGGTTCAGCGCCGAGGGAGATCCGCTCGCCTACCACTATCTGGTGACCAACACCGGTGCCACCACGATTCACGGCCTGGCCGTCGCGTCCGACCTGGTGGCCCCGGCCGATCTCAGCTGCCCCCAGTCCACCCTCGCCCCGAGTGCCTCGGAGACCTGCACCGGAGCGGCGGTCGTGACCCAGGCGGCGGTCGACGTCGGGTCGACCACCACCACCGCACGGGCGTCGGGCCTCAACCCGCGCGGCGCGACCGTGTCGTCGGCGCCCTCCAGCGTGACCGTCACCGGCACACCGGCCCCGGCGGTCGCGCTGACGCTGACGTCGCTGTCACCTCGCTTCATCGCCGCCGGAGACACGCTGGCCTACCGCTACCTGGTTTCGAACACCGGCACCCGCACGCTGCACGGGATCACCGTCAGCGACGACCACGTGGCCGCCCTCAACCTGTCCTGCCCCGCCGGCACGCTGGCGCCGGGCACCGCCATGACCTGCACCGGCACCTACACCGTCGCCCAGTCCGACATCGATGCCGGCGCGCTCACCAGCAGCGCCCAGGCCACCGCCTTCGATCCCGCCAACACCGCGGTCACGTCCCCGGTCTCGACCGCGACGGTCGTGGGCACAGCCACCTCGGCGGTCACGCTCGCGGCGTCGGCCGTGAGCGCAGGGTTTACCGCCGCGGGCGACCAGCTCTCCTACCACTACCTGGTCACCAACGCCGGATCGTCGACGCTGCACGGGCTGGCGGTCAGCGACGACCACGTCGCCGGCGCCCAGCTGCACTGCCCGCAGACCAGCCTGGACGCTCACGACTCCATGACCTGCACCGGCACCTATTCCACCACCCAGGCCGACGTCGACGCCGCCGCGGTCACCAACACCGCCTCGGTGGCCGGCCTCGACCCGCAGGGTGCGGCGGTGGCGTCCGCCGGGTCGAGCGTGCGGATCACCGGTACCCCCGTATCCGCGCTCGCCCTGACCACCTCCACCACTGCGACCGGCTTCGCCGCGGCGGGAGAGCACATCCCCTACCGCTACACCGTCTCGAACACCGGCACCGTCACCCTGCACGGGATCGGTGTGAGCGACGACCACCGGTCGGCGCCGGAGTGTCGTGCCCGTCGTCGAGCCTGATGCCGGGCGCGTCGGTCGACTGCACCGCGAGCTATACCGTGACTCAGGCCGACGTCGATGCCGGCTCGGTGGCGGTCTCGGCCAAGGCCCTCGGAGTCGATCCGCGCGCCGGGCTGGTGTCCTCCACGCCCTCGGGTGTGACGGTCACCGGCACGCCCACGCTGTCGATGGCGCTGGTGGCAACGTCGCTGTCACCGCGGTTCACCGCCGCCGGCGACGTGCTCGCGCGCACCTACCTGGTCACCAACACCGGCTCGGGCACGCTCCACGGCCTCTCCGTCACCGACGACCACGCAGCCACGGTCACCTGCCCACAGTCGACCCTGGCGCCTGGCGGCGCGATGGTGTGCACCAGCGCCTCCAGCGTCACCCAGGCCGACGTGGACGCCGGCTCGCTCACCAGCACCGCGACGGCGAGCGGGCTCGGCTCGGGCGGCCAGTCCGTCTCGTCCGCCCCCTCGGCCGTGGTGGTGACCGGCGTGGCGATCTCGGCCCTCGACGTCGCCTCCAGTGCGATCACCGCCGGCTTCTCCCATGCGGGCGACACCGTCACCTACCACTACCAGGTCACCAACACCGGAACCGCCACGCTCCACAACGTCGTGGTCAGTGACGACCTCGTCGCCCCGGGGGACATGTCCTGCCCCTCATCGTCGCTTGCCGCCGGCGTGTCGATGGGGTGCAACGGCACCCACACCGTCACCCAGCAGGACGTCGATACCGGCTCGATCACCGCCTCATCGACTGCGGCAGCGACCACGCCCGGGTGGCGGGACGGTGGCTATCGCCGAGCTCGAGCGTCACCGTGATCGGCACCGGCTGCCTCGAGGCTGACCGTCACCCCGACCGCGATCGCCGGCCAGGGCTTCACCCATGCCGGAGCGGCCATCTCGCTACCGGATCGCCAGTGCAGAACGCCGGGTCGACCACCCTGCGCAGCGTGTGGGTCAACGCCGGCCACCTACCCAGCCAGCTCGATCGAGTGCCCCAACAGCACGCTCGCCAGCCGGCGCGGCGATGACCTGCACGGCCGAGTACACCGTGACCCAGGCCGACGTCGATGAGCGGTCGGTGACCACCACCGCGGTCGCTGCGGGCGTGAACGCGCTCAACCAGCCGGTCACCTCGCCGTCGGGCGCGGTCACAGTCCAAGGCGCCCCAGTGCCCGCCGTGCGGCTGCAGGCGACCACCACCGCGACTCGGCTGGCGCCGGCCGGAGGCAAGCTGGCGTTCCGCTACACCGTCTCCAACACCGGCGACACCACCGTTCACACCGTCCGCATCGGCATCGCCATCAAGCACTTCGGCAAGATCTCCTGCCCCGACCCAGGCGCTCGCACCCGGACAGTCACTGACCTGCACCGGCTCACACACGGTCACCAAGGGCGAGTGGGCCGCGAAACGGCTCGCGGTGGCGATCCGCGCCGTCGTCGACGATCCCCAGGGCCGCACCGTCTCCTCTCCCACCGTCCGCATCATCTTCACCCGAAACGGAGTGACGAAATGAGCGCTCGCCGGCTCACACGTCCCGGAGCAGGGTGACTGACGATGCGTACCCTCAAGTGCGTCACGGCGATCGTGGTGGCTGTGTGTGTGGTGTCGGCAAGCGCGGGGGTGGCGCGGGCTGCGGCCACGCAGCTGACCGTGTCGGTGAGCGCCGACCCGATGGCACCCGGGAGCTTCGGCGCGTTCACGCTGACGGCGGCGGTCGCCCCGGCCGGCGGTGCCGAGACCACGCCGGTGACGGTCACCGCGACGCTCACGGCGGGTGTGACCGTGGCGTCGTCTTCGACCGGCGGCGGCTGGGACTGCGCCGCCACGGTCGTCGGTTCGTCTGAGGTCAGCTGCACCCACGACCTGTCGGTGGCATCGCCGCTCGCCCCGGGGCACGCACTGCCGCCGATCACCGTCCCGGTGGCGGTCCCGGTCGGGGTGCCGGTGGGCGACGTCGCCGTCGCCGCCGACGGCGGCTGATGCCGGCGTCCCGCCGGTGACGGCTTCGGGCAGCGGAGTGATCCCGATCGGCCTGCTCGCTGCTCCAGCTCCAAGCCGAGTTCGTCCCGCCGGGCTTCGCCGCCCCGGGCGATCCGTGAGGTTCGGCTACACGGTCACCAACACGGGGCCCGACCCCGTCACCGAGCTGCGGGTCGTGGGATCGCTGTCGGGCGCCGGGTCGTGCCCGGTGTCGTCACTGGCACCCGGGGATTCGACCGTGTGCACGCTCGCAGTACACCGCCGAGCAGCACGATCTCGACACCGGAGCGGTCACCGAGACCGCCTCGGCGTACGCGGTCGGCCCGCTCGACGTGGCCGTGCTGTCGCCGCCGTCGAGTGCGATCGCCCCGGCGGGCGGGCTGCCGTCGCTCGGCGCTGCGGGTGCTGGTCACCAGCGGTCGGTTCACCGCGGTCGGCGCGCGGGTCGGATTCTCGTATCGTGGTCACGAATACCGGCGCGATCACGCTGCACGACGTGGCGCTGAGCGACAACCGGCTGGTGGCCTCCGCAATTTCGTGCCCCGCATCCGTGCTCGCTCCCGGCGACGTGATCACCTGCACCGGCGAGTACACCATCACCGCGTCTGACCTCCGCGCCGCCGTGGTGTCCGACGTCGCGCTTGCCAGCGCGCTGGACGCTCACGACGTCGACCGTCACCTCCCCGACCGCGGCGGCGGTGGCGGCCGGCCCGCCGTTGCCCCAACTCGCCCTCTCCGTGTCGACGCCCACCCCGCATTTCCGTGCAGCCGGCGACCCGCTGGAGTTCGCCTACCACCTGCGAAACAGCGGGTCGACTGCCATCGGCGGACTGGCCGTCAGCGATGCCCGAGTGAGCCGCCACAACCTCAGGTGCCCCGCAGATGTGCTCGGCCCCGGCCGGTCGATGACCTGCACCGGCAGGTCGACCGTGACGTCCCAGGACGTCAGCGTGGGACGGGTGCGGGACAATGTGGCGGCGTGGGGGACCGAGCAGTTACGCGGTCTGGTGGTCACCGCCCCGTCGGTGACGTTTGTGGTCACTGCCACCGGCCGTGCCCCGACACCGGCTCCCACACCCACCCCCACCCCCGTGCAACCGCCGCCGCCGGACAGTGGTCACCATCCCCCGCCACCGCCGCCGGCAGGTAGCGTCATGCTGGTGGTGTCATCGGCGGCCGGCCGGTTCGAACGCGCAGGCGAGACGGTCGTGTTCCACTACCTGGTGCTCAACACCGGCTCCACCACGGTCACCAACCTTGCGGTGAGCGATCGAGGCGGTGGCGACGACGCTCCCAGCTGCCCCCAGCAGACGCTGCAGCCGGGTGCGACCACCAGCTGCACCATGTCGCACGTCGTGTCAGCGCGCGACGTGCGACTCGGGTCGGTGCA
Source organism: uncultured Actinomycetes bacterium (assembly GCA_963723785.1). Lineage (GTDB taxonomy): Bacteria > Actinomycetota > Thermoleophilia > Gaiellales > JAICJC01 > CAVPTL01. The sequence goes on from CAVRSB010000005.1 coordinate 12,828, forward strand.
CACCGTCGCCGAGGCGACCGGCGGCAGCAGCGGCGGGCGGCTGCACTCGGCGGTCTCTCGCGCGACTGTGCCGATGGCGGCTGTGCCGTCGCTGGAGCTGGCCGTGACCGCGGGCGCCACCGATGACCGGGTCGCCTACATGATCACGAATACCGGGGGGACGACGGTCGAGCGGCTGCATGTGATCGTGGGCGGCGCGCAGGGCGGGGATGTGGCCTGTCCGGCTGCGTCACTCGCGCCTGGTCAATCGTTGATCTGTGGCGCCGATCGATCGGGACGGGCAGCGCTCACGGCGTTCGCCACCGGCCGGTGTGTGCCCGCGTGCAACGTCAGCTCACAGGTCGTGAATGTGGCGGGAAGCGGCATAAAGTCCGATCGCCGCGCGACGAATACCGGGCCATGATCACTTTCCGAACCACACTCGCCATCGCTGCGGCGTCGGCCCTGACCGTGGCCGCCACCGCCTGCGGAGGACATTCGGCTGCGCCGACTGCGGTCCGCTCCCGCCTCCAGCCGACGGTCGCAGTCCGCCGTGCCCGTCTTCCACGCCGACCGCAACGCCCGCAAGGCCGTCACCGTGCGCGTCGTGCCTGGCTCAGCCGGCGGGCACGCTGGACGATGGCGGGTTCGGTGTCGAACCAGACGAGCTCGACCGGCAAGTACACGCTGGTGATCGACTTCGTGACCGTGCCCGGAAACACGGTGGTGGACACCTCGGTGGTGCATCTGCGCGACGTCGCAGCCCGGAGCATCAGCTCACTGGCAGGCCGAAGGCGGCCGCGCCAACCAGCGCCTCGCCTGCGTGCTTCGCTACGCCCAGAGCCGACTAGGTGGTCGAATAGGTGCCAGGCACCAATTATTCACTAGCGGACGTGGGCGACGGCGGCGGTGCGGCGCGGAGCCGTGCGAGCAGCACGCTCGAGCGTGCCACCCGAGTGGTTCGCGGGTAGCTCGGGCTCTTCGGCGGCGGCCGGCAGCGGCACCAGCAGCATCGGGCACTCGGCCCGCTCTTCCAGCCGGCGCAAGATGGAGCCGTGCAAGAACCGGGAGACGCGGCCGTGGCGGCTCACACCGATCACCAGCAGCCCAGCGCCGTTGGCCTGGGCCGAGTCGGCCAGCACGTGTGCGGCCCGGCCGACCGGGGCGGCGTGCAGTTCGACGCGGACGTCGAGCCCTCGGCGCGCAGCTGATCGGCCACCCGGTCGAGCTGGTCTTCGAGCGACCGCTCGTCGATGTGCATCGGAGCCGCATGCCGCCGGGCTGATGCTCGGCGACGTGGATCAGGAGCATCGGTGCGCCGTAGGTGCGCGCCAGATCGCGTGCAGCGGCGACCAGCATCGGCTCGGGACGGTCGACAGCAACCATGATCATGTTCTTCTCAGACCTCATTACCCCAGGGTAACTCGGCCGTCCGAAGAACACTGCCGGTGCTTAATCTGGGCTAAACGTTGGCCATCTCGTCGGCCGCCTGGAGCACCGCCTGGGCGATCTTCTGGTACCCGGTGCAGCGGCACAGGTTGCCCGAGAGCGCCAGCCGCACCTCGTCCTCGCTCGGGGCGCGGATTCCGATCCAGCAGCGCCTTTGCCGAGATCAGCATGCCCGGCGTGCAGAAGCCGCACTGGACGCCGCCCTGGTCGAGGAACGCCTGCTGCAGCGGGTGCAGCGTCTCGCCTTCGGCCAAGCCCTCGATCGTGGTCACCTCGTGGCCGTCGGCCTGGAGTGCGAGGTACGAGCAGGAGTTGACCGGCTTGCCGTCGATCAGCACCATGCAGGCACCGCACTCCGAGTCGTCGCAGCCCTCCTTCGGCCCGGTAAGACCAATCTCGGTGCGAAGCACGGAGAGCAGTGACCGGCTGGGCTCGACATCGACGTCGTACGGAACGCCGTTGGTCATGATGGTTGCAGAGTGTTTCATCGGTGCTCCGTCACTCGGTGGCGCCGTGAAGCGCCGGGCTAGCGGGGATCGGAATGGTCGTACCATGAGCGCGGGCGACCGCCGCGGTGATCGCGCGGCGGGTGATCACCGCGGCCATCGCGCGCCGGTAGGCGTCACTGCCACGCACGTCGGAAATCGGCTTGGACGCCGCTGCGGCGGCATCGGCAGCAGCTCGCGCGCGTCCGCGCCGCCGTCGGTGCCGATCAGCGCGGCCTCCGCTTCCGGCACCCGCCGGATCGTGGGGGCCAACGCGGTGATCGCGATCCGCGCCTGCGAGATCGACGTCGCCGTCGAACGTGACCACGGCGGTGGAGCCGACGATCGCGATCTCCATCTGGCGGCGGTACTCAACCGGACATAGCAACTGCCCGTCTCCGCAGGCTGGGCCGGGAGCGTCACCGACGTCAGCATCTCGTCGGCGTTCGCGACTGTCTTGCCCGGTGCGGTGAACAGCTCGTCCACCGCGACGACACGCTCGCCGCTGGTCGACCGAAGCGTGACCGTCGCCCCCAGGCACATCAGCGGGCCGCCCGTCTCCATCGCCGGAGAGGCGTTCATGACGTTGCCGCCGATGGTGCCGGCGTTGCGGGTGGCGTGGGAACCGACGATGGCCGAAGAGTCGGCCAGCGCGGTGTAGCTCGAGCGGATCAGCTCGTGCTCGGTGATCTGCTCGTGGTTGACCAGCGCCCCCAGCACCAGCCCGTCGCCGGATTCGGTGATCGCGCGCAGCTCGTCCAGGCCGTGGATCGCGACCAGCCGCTCTGGCAGCGGGCGCCTTGCCGCTGCGATGCCCCGACCACCAGATCGGTGCCGCCGGCGATCGGGCGAGCGCCGTCGGCGAGGGCGCCCAGCGCCTCGTCGAGGGAGGTGGCGGCAACGTAGGTGGCGGTCATTCGTCCACCCCCAACGTCGCCTCCCACACTCGCGTGGGAGTCATCGGCAGCCGTTTCACCTGGACCCCCGCGACCTGCGTGATCGCGTTTGCGATCGCGCCGGGCGTGGGCACGCACGGCGGCTCGCCGATGCCCTTGCCCGCCGTAGGGCGCCGTCGGGGTCGACGATATCCACGAACCGCTGCTTGATCGCGCGGCGCATCGGACATCGTCTGCAGCTTGTAGTCGAGCAGGTGGGGGTTGACTCTGGTGGCCTTCGGCGCTGATCAGCGTGCCTTCCAGCAGCGCCATGCCGATGCCCATCACCACCCCGCCGTCGACCTGGCCCTCGGCTCCGATCGGGTTGAGGATCCGGCCGACGTCGTGCGACGCGGCCACGTCCAGCACTCGCACCACGCCGGTCTCGCGGTCGATCTTGCAGTGGGTGATGTGGGTGATGAAGGTCGGGGCGACCCACGACTCGAGCCCCAGCCGGCCCACGCATCCCGAGCCGTCCACCTCCGGCGGCTAGGCCGGCGTGCCCGAGCCCTTGCCGATCAGCAGCTTGCCGCCCTGGGCGGTGGCCGCCAGGTCGGCGATGGTGACGCTCTTGGTCGGGCGAGCCCTTCACCCGCACCGTGCTCTCGGCCAGCTCCAGGTCATCCCGTGACGCCTCCAGAGCCTCCTCGGCCAGCTCCAGCAGCTGGTCGCGCACGTCGGTGGCGGCCTCGATCACGGCCCGGCCGTTGTTGAACGTGGTCTGGCTGCCCGAGGCCCCGCCGTCCCACGGGCCGGCGTCGGTGTCCTGATAGAGGATCGAGAAGTCCTCCGGCTGCATCCCCAGCACTTCGGCGGCCAGGATCGCGCAGCCCCATCACCGCGCCGGTGCCGCACTCCTGGGCGCCGGTGATGATCGTGGCCCGAGCCGTCGCCGTTCAGCTTCACGTGCGCGCCCGACGGCTGCGCAAACGTCGGCCACCAGCCGCAGCCGATACCGATCGCCTCGTCCTCGGGCAGCTCCTTGCCGTAGCCGATCATCTCCATCGCGTGCTCGAGGCTCTCGCGCATCCCGATCTTGTCGAACACCTGTCCGGCCGGGCCCTCGTCTCCCTCACTACTAGGTTCTTGAGCCGGAACTCCGCCGGGTCGATGCCCACCGCGCGGGCGACCTCGTCGGTGTGCTGCTCGACCGCCCAGCACACCTGCGGCGCCGCCGGCGCCCGCACCGAGCCGGACGGCTGCAGGTTGGTGTAGGCCAGGTCGGCGCGCAGGTCGACGTTGGGGATCCGATACGGGCCGTTGGCGTGCATGATCGCCATCTGGGGAAAGAACGGCGCGTCGGCCGAGTAGGCGCCGTTGTCCAGCACCAGTCGCGCTCGCCGGGCGACCAGCGTGCCGTCGTTCATGACGCCGGTCTCCAGCTCGATCACCATGCCCTCGCGGCGATGGTCGGGCGCGATGAACTCCTCGCGGCGCGAGAACACCAGCTTCACCGGCCGGCCGGCGGCGCGGGCCAGCGCGGCGATGTGAGCCTCGTAGTGGAACTCGCACTTGCCGCCGAAGCCCCCGCCCAGGTACGGGACGATGATGCGCACCTGGTTCTCGGGGATCTCGAGCGTCTCAGCCACACCGGAGCGGGCGATGAACGGCACCTGGGTGGACGACCACACGGTCACCTTGGAGCCTTGCCACTGGGCGATCACCGCGTGCGGCTCGATCGGCACCGCGTGTGACATGTCGGCCACGTAGCGGCCCTTGACCACCGCGTCGGCAGATGCCATCGCGGCATCGGTGTCGCCCTTGGTGATCGACGAGTGTGAGGCGTCGTTGCCCTTGCGCACGACCTCGTCCGCCGCGGAGTACGACTCCCATCCGTCGTGCACCAGCGCGGTGCCCTCGGCCAGCGCGTGCTCGATGTCGACCACGGCCTCCAGCGGCTCGTAGGTCGACGTCGATCAGCTCCGCGGCCTGCTCTGCGATCTCGGGCGTCAACGCGGCCACCGCTGCCACCACATCCCCCTCGTAGCGGACGGTGTCAACGGCAAACAGGGTGCGGTCCTGGATGAACGCGCCGTAGCGCACGGCGGGGACATCCTCATGGGTGATCACGGCGAACACTCCGGGCAGCGCCCGGGCGGCGGCGGTATCGATCTTCACGATCCGCGCGCGAGGGTGATCGGCGAACCGGAACTTGGCGTGCAACATGCCGGTCAGGTTCATGTCGGCGGTGTACCGCCCGGCCCCGGTGACCTTCTCTTTGCCGTCCTGCCGAATATGCCGCGTTCCGATGACCGTCGCCAACGTTGCCTCCTGCTCGACCGTGAGAGTTGCAGGAGTCTACCGACGCTACGGCCGGTGCGAAAGCCGTCTCGAGGCTGTTTAGGCGGCGATGTGGGAGGTCTCGCTGGACTTGGCGATCACGGTGACCAGCGCGTCCACCACGCGTGAGTCGTAGATCCGCCCGGCGTACTGGCGCAGCTCCTCGACCGGCGTCACGCATTCCCAGCATCTCGCGGTAGGGCCGCTCCTGGGTCATCGCCAGGTACGACTCGCAGGCCAGCAGGATGCGGGCGCCAAGGGGGATGTCGCTCGCCGCTGAGACCGCGCGGATAGCCGCTGCCGTCCAGGTGCTCGTGGCTGGCACGCACCACCTCGCGCACCGGTTCCAGCGACGCGCCGGCACCGAGCATCTCCGCGGAGCGCTCCGGATGCTGCTTGATCACGGCCCACTCTTCGTCGGTCAGGGGGCCGTCCTTGGTGATGATCGAGTTCGGCACCATGGCCATGCCCAGGTCGCGAAACCGGCTGGCGGTGGTCAGCCGCGACAGCTCCTCGGCGCTCATGCCGAGCCGTTCGCCCACCTGACGCACCAGCTCGTCCATCTCGGTGTCGACCGCGCTCTGGGAGCGGTGCTCGAGCTCGTCAGGGACAGACACTTCGGGCGGCTCGGTGGGAGTTGCCGCGGCGTTCAGCCGCTTCAGCCGGGAGATCACAAACGACGCCGGGATCCACTCCTCGGCGTTGCGGGTACTGAAGGCGAAGCGCAGCACCAGGTCGCCGTCGATCACGAAGATGCCGCCCTGGCGGCGGGTGCGGCCAAGCTTTCGTTCGGTCAGGTCGAGCCGCTGAAATGCCTCGCCCCCGTCGTTCAACCACTGCGCGATCCCGGCAGCCTCCAGCTGGCGTCCGGCCCCGCACTCACCGTGCGAGACGACCACCAGGTGCCCGCCGTAGGTGGCGGCCGAACGGCCCAGCTCCCGCAGCATCGGCAGCCGCGGGTCGGGGGACGTGTCGGCCTCCATCATGGCCAGCACAAGCAGGCCGGGCTCGACCAGGGAGTCGAGTCCGACCGGCTCACCGTCCGGCCTTTTCAGGCCGAACGGCTGGATTGCGGAATCAAGCTGCGGCATCTTCAGCGTCATCGAGCTCGACGTCGGAGTCGGCATCCGTCTCCGACTCTCCACGGGCATCGGTGATGATGCTGCGAAGTGACGAGCCCTGCGAGCGCTCGAAGCCGAACACGTCGACGTCGTCGCCCTGCTCGTCCGACTGCTCGTCGGACTGCTCAGCGGTCTCGGTGTCGGTGTCAGCGGTGGGCTCGGAGTCGGTCTCGACCTCGGCGTCGATGACCTCAACCTGCTCCTCGGCCACGATCTCGGCCTCGGCTTCAGTGTCGGTCTCGATCTCACTCGGTCTCGACGATCTCCTGCACCGGCTCGGGCAGCGCCAGGCTGGCCCGGGCCTGCTCGATGGCACCCAGCACCTGCGACTGCACCTTGTTGGCGTCGGCGACCAGCGCGTCGGCTTCCCGCTTGCGCTCCTCGGCCTCGGCCAGCACCTCGGCGACCCGCGCCTGGGCCTGGGCGTCGCGGTCGGCGAGGGCCTGCTCGAAGCGCTCGCGCTCGGCCTGCAGCTCGGCTTCCAGTGCCTGCCGCAGCTGCTCGCCCTCGCCCTGAGCCTCCTGCACGATGTGCTCGCCGCGCACGCGCGCCTCGTCCAGGTGGGACTTGGCGGCCTCGCCGGCCTCTTCCAGCAGGCGCTCGCGCTCGCGGTGAATCTCCTCCACCTCGAGGTCGGACGCGGCCTTGACCTCGGCCAGCTCGTTCTGGACGAACGCGTCCAGCGAGCTGATGGTGCGCTCCACGGCGTTCTTGAGTCCGTCCAGATCGGCGGACGGGCGGTCGGTGGGCTCGGACAGGGTCTGCTCGACCGGCTGCTCGATCGGAATCTGTGCGACCACAGGCTCGGGAGCCTCGGCCACAGGCATCTCACTCAGCTGATCGGCGAGATCAGCAAGAAACTGATCGACCTCCTCGGGGTTGTATCCCGTGGGGGTGAGAGTGAATGACGCATTTCTGATACTCGCAAGATCGACCATGGAACTGCCTCCTGAAGGGAAACCGGGCGCGGGTGAGGACGGGGGTGCTTCCCGTATCGGCGTCTGGCAGCACAGCTTTAGCCCGGGTTCCTCTCACGGGCGATCCCGGCGGGGTAGGCTTGCGGGTCGATGAGCAGTACCAGCGAACGCTCCCGGATCGCCGTGATCGGCGCCGCTTTGGATCTCGGATCGGGTCGCCGCGGGGTCGACATGGGGCCTTCGGCGATCCGCTACGGCGGGCTCGAGGAGCGGCTGGGCGCGCTCGGGCTGGATCGCTATGACCGCGGCAACGTGGGCGCTCCCACGGTCGAGCGGCTCGACCAGGGCGACCCGTCCACGCGCTACTGGGATTCCATCAAGCAGACCTGTGAGGAGCTGGCCCGCGAGGTGGCGGGGTCGTCACCGCCGGCGAGGTGCCGCTGGTGCTGGGCGGCGACCACTCGATCGCGATCGGCACGCTGGGCGGGCTGGCGCGCGCCCACGGCGCACCCGGCGGGGTGGTCTGGGTCGACGCCCATTCCGACATCAACACGCCGGTCAGCTCACCCAGCGGGAACGTGCACGGGATGCCGCTGGCGGTCACGCTGGGGCTGTCGGACGACCAGCGCTTCAGAAGCGACGCCTGGCCGATCCCCTCGGTGCTGGGCGAGCACGCCGTGCTGGTGGGGGTGCGCAGCATCGACGACGGCGAGCGCGAGCACCTGCGCCGAGCCGGCGTGACCGTGTTCAGCATGTACGACATCGACCGCCACGGGATGCACCACGTGATGGAGCACGCCGTGCGGGTGGCGTCGGGCGGCGCCTTCATGCACGTCTCGTTCGACATGGACGTGGTCGATCCCGATCAGGCGCCGGGCGTGGGCACGCCGGTGCGCGGCGGCATCACCTACCGCGAGGCCCACCTGGCGCATGGAGATCCTCGCCAGCCGTGACCTGATCACGTCGCTGGAGATCGTGGAGGTAAACCCGGTGCTGGACGAGCACAACGCCACCGGCAGCCTCGCCGTCGAACTCGCCTGCTCCGCCTTCGGCAAACGCATCTCTGTGAGGCTGGCCCGCCTCAGGGGCGCCCCGCGTCGGTGACATCGACGTTGGTGAATATCGGTGCCAGGCACCAATTATTCACCGTGGTAGCGGCGGTCCGACGAGCTCGTCGGGCAGGTACTGCTGGTCGGCTGCGGCGGCCGGGGTCGCTGGGCGGGTAGCGGTAGCCGACGCCGTGGCCGAGAGCCTTGGCCCCCGGGTATGAGCCGTCGCGCAGGTGCGGCGGCGGCCGCAGCGCGCCGCGGTCGCGCACGTCGTCGAGCGCCGCCGAGATCGCTTTGTAGGCCTCGTTCGACTTGGGCGCGCGGGCCAGGTAGGCGGCGCACTGGGAGAGGTTGATGCGGCACTCGGGGAGGCCCACGAACTCGACCGCCCGAGCGGTGGCGACAGCCACCTCGAGCGCCTGCGGGTCGGCATTGCCGACGTCTTCGGAGGCAAACACGATCATCCGCCGGGCCAGGAACTTGGGATCCTCGCCGCCTGCGATCATGACCGCCAGGTAGTACACCGATGCGTCGGCATCGGAGCCGCGCATGCTCTTGATGAACGCCGAGATCGTGTCGTAGTGACGGTCGCCGCCCTTGTCGTACACGAGCGGCTGCTTGCGGGCGGCGTCCGCCACGTCGTCGGCCGATGACGACGCCGTCGGTGGCGACTGCGGCCGCCGCGTCGATGATGTTCAGTGCGTTTCGGCCGTCGCCGCCGGCGGCCGAGCACGATCGTCTCGCGCAGCCCGTCGGTCAGTCGACACGCCCAGCTCTGCCTCACCGCGGTCCACGATCGCCCCAGCGCGTCGCGGTCGATCGCATCCAGCTGAACAGCTGGCAGCGCAGAGCAGCGCCGAGTTGACCTCGAAGTACGGGTTCTCGGTGGTCGCGCCGATCAGCGTCACAAGCCGGACTCGACCGCCGGCAAGAGCGCGTCCTGCTGGCCCTTGTTGAAGCGATGGATCTCGTCCAGGAACAGGATCGTGCGCTGGCCGATGCGCCCAGCCGCTCGTTCGCCTGGCCAGCACCCGCCGCACGTCGGCGACGCCCGTCTGCACCGCCGAGAGCTCCACGAAGTGCGCCCGGGTGCTGTGGGCGACGATCCGCGCCAAGCGTGGTCTTGCCGCTGCCCGGCGGGCCGAAGAAGATCATCGACGGCACCCGATCGGCGGCGATCGCGCGGCGCAGGGCGCTGTCGGGGCCGACCACGTCGGCCTGGCCGTCGAACTCGTCGAGCGTCTGCGGCCGCAGACGCTGCGCCAGCGGGGCGGCCGTGGCCAGCTGCACATCGGCCGAATCTGAGAACAGGTCGCGGGGCATGCAGCCCACTCTGCGACGGCTAAGGCCTATACGCGGTCCCATGATCACCACCGACCTGCGCACCGACACCAGCGCCCTGCTTTCGGCGCTGATCCGCATCAACACCACCAATCCGCCGGGCAACGAGACCGCTGCCGCCGAGCACCTGGCGGCCTATCTGGCCGAGGCCGGCGTGACCGCCAGCTCTGGTCGGTGACGACCCCCAGCGCGCAGAACCTGGTCGCCCGCATTCCCGGGCGCGGCACCGGTCCCTCGCTGCTGCTGCTGGGCCACACCGACGTGGTCGTGGCCGACCCCAACGAGTGGACGGTGCCGCCCTTCGGAGGCGTCGACCGCGACGACTACATCTGGGGCCGCGGCGCGCTCGACATGAAGGGCCAGGTAGCCGCCGAGACGGTGGCGTTCGCCAGCCTGGCACGTGAGGGCTGGCAGGGAAACGGCGACCTGGTGCTGTGCTCGGTCGCCGACGAGGAGGTCAGCGTCGGCATCGGAGCGTCGTGGATCGTCGAGGCTCGGCCGGACCTGGTGCGCACCGACTACGTCCTGAACGAGGGCGGCGGCGAGCGGATCGAGCACAACGGCAGGATCGTGTACAACGTCGATGTCGGCGAGAAGATGTGCTCGGCCTTCGAGATCACCGTGCACGGCCGCAGCGGCCACGCCTCCGGTGCGTTCATCGTCCGACAACGCACTGCCCAAGATCGTTCCGGTGATCGAGCGGATCGAGCGGATGGCGCGGCCGACGCACGACCTGCCCGAGCTGCGCACGTTCCTGGCGGCGATCGGGGCGGAGGGCGCCGACGCCTCCGCGCTGGCCGCGCGAGGCGCGCGAGTCGAACCGCGCACTGACCGAGGTGCTGGGGCCGATGCTGGGGGCGGTGATCACCCCCACCGGGCTGGAGGCCTCGCCCCGCGCCAGCCTCAACGTCGTTCCCGGCCGATGTGTGCTGCGCTGCGACTGCAGGATCCTGCCGGGCCAGACCCAGGAGCAGCTGCGGGCCGCGGTGGCCGCCGCCCTGGACGGGATCGAGCACGACTTCGTGTTCATCGAGAGCGTCGGCGGCACCAGCTCGCCGGCGGACACGCCGCTGTTCGAGACGATCCAGGCGTTCGTGCCCACGATCGTCCCCGGCGCGGTCGCGGTGCCCACCATCTCGTCGGGGTTCACCGACAGCCATTATTTCCGCGAGGCCTTCGGCAACGTCGCCTACGGCTTCATGCCCAAACGCACCGACCCGCTCGAGACCTGGCCGCTGGTGCATTCCGGCGACGAGCGGGTGTCCAAGGACGACCTGGAGCTGGCCGCGTCGTTCTTCCTGCATGCCGCACGCACGATCGGGGAGCTGGAATGACCGACGCAGCCCGACGACAAGATTCGCCTGGGCGGGATGGCGCTTCGAAACGGCATCCTGGTGCACAGCTTCGACCACTGGGCGGCGGCGGTGCGGACTCCTGCCGGCGAGATCAAGATGGCGTCAGGGCGAAAGCCCGAGCTGCCCGAGGTGCTGGTGGGAACGCCGGTGGTGCGAGGCGTCGCGCGGATGGCCGAGGTGGCGTATCTGCTGCCCACGCTTCGGCGCCGGCTGCCCGAGGCGCGGCTGCCGTTCGAGGCTCCGGGGATGGGCGCTGCGCTGGCGGCCTCGGCGCTGATCAGCACGGTGGCGCGGCGCTCGAAGCTGCCCGTGGCGGCTGCCGAGGCGGTCGCGGTGGGGATGTCACTGGTGCCGGCGCTGATGGCGATGCGCGGCTCGCAGGTGGCCGGCTATCACGGCGCCGAGCACAAGGCGATCGGCGGCTACGAACAGGACACCGATGCCATCGACGTCACCAAGGAGCACGAGCGCTGCGGCTCGCACATGGTCGGCCCGATGCTGGTCGCAACCGCCGCCGGCAGCACGCTGGTCGCGCGGATGCCGGCCAGCCGGCGGGGGCCGGCGCGGCTGCTCACCGGCATGGCGGCGGTGGGCGTCGCCGCCGAGACGTTCTCGTGGATGACGCGGCATCCCGACAACCGGCTGGCGCGCACGCTCAGCCGGCCCGGCTACGAGCTGCAGCGGGTGGCCGCCACCCGCGAGCCGACCGCCGAGGAGCTGGAGGTCGCCAAGACCGCGCTGAATGAGGTGCTGCGGCTCGAGGGCGCCGACCCTCAATGAGCTAGCCCGCCTTGTAACTTGTCCAGTTGACCGTACGCTTGTGGTGATGCTTTGGATCAACCTCAACGGTTGGCCGGCAACACTCTTGGACGCGTTGCACCACTTCCTGGTCGAGTGGGGCATCTTCATCATCTTCGGGTTGCTGGCCTACTTCTCGTGGAAGCTGGTGCGGTCGATCCCGTCCACCAAGCCCCACACCATCGACCCCCGCGACGATACGCGGGTGCGGTGGGCGGACGTTGCCGGGCTCGAGGAGCCGCGCATGGAGCTCGAGGAGATCGTCGAGTTCCTGTCCGATCCCGCACGCTTCGAGAAGCTGGGCGCGCGTGTACCCAAGGGGGTGCTGCTGCACGGCCCTCCCGGTACCGGCAAGACGCTCTTGGCCAAGGCCGTCGCCGGCGAGTCGGGTGCCAACTTCTACTTCCAGAGCGCCTCGGCGTTCGTCGAGATGTGGTCGGGGCTGGGCGCCGCCCGCATCCGCAAGCTGTTTGCCACCGCCCGCGAGAACCAGCCCGCGATCGTCTTCATCGACGAGCTGGATGCGGTCGGCTCCAAGCGGGTCGGCGGCAGCAACAACCGAGAGCACGACCAGACCCTGAACCAGCTGCTGGTGGAGCTGGACGGCTTCGACGAGCACGACCGGCTGGTGGTGGTGGCCGCGTCCAACCGGCTCGAGGATCTCGACCCGGCGCTGCTGCGCCCCGGGCGGTTCGACCGGCACGTGCTGATCAGCCCGCCCGACCTGGTCAGCCGCGAGCAGATCCTGGGCGTGCACACCCGCAACAAGCCGTTGGCAACGGACGTGCGCCTGAAGGAGCTGTCACGCCAGACCGCCGGGCTGACCGGCGCCGACATCGCCAACATCTGCAACGAGGCCGCCATCTCGGCCGGCCGCGCGGGACGTGACCGGCTGGCCTACGCCGACTTCTCGCATGCTCTCGAGCGGGTCGTCGCCGGCCTCGAGCAGCGCAAGCTGATCACCGAGAAGGAGAAGCGGGTGATCGCCTACCACGAGGCCGGCCACGCGCTGATCGCCCACCTCACCAGCGAGGAGATCCACAAGGTCACCATCCTTCCCCGCGGCCGCGCGCTGGGGATGATGATGCGCCTGCCCGAGGAGGACCGGCACATGGCCTCCGAGGACGAGCTGGAGGACTGGCTCAAGATCAGCCTGGGCGGGCGGGCCGCCGAGCAGGTGGTGTTCGGGCGGATCACCAACGGCGCCGCCTCCGATCTCGATCACGCCACCGCGATCGCGCGCATGATGGTGTTTGACTGGGGCATGGGCGCGACCACCCGCTCGCTGCAGATGCGCGCCGACGACACCACGCTGTCGGAGGAGACCAAGCAGATGCGCGATCGCGATCTGCGCGAGATCACCGAGCGGGCGCTGATCTGGTCGGTGCGGATGGTGGCCGATCACCGTCCACAGCTCGAGCGGATCGCGCAGGCGCTGCTGGAGCGCGAGACGCTCACGCGCACCGACATCGAGGAGCTCTTGAGCGATCTTCAGCCGGTGTCGGACGCGTCCCGCCAGATCGGCGTGGAGATCGTCCCGGGCGAGGTCGTGGAGCCGCCGCCGCAGCTTCTGCCGGCGCTGCGGATCAGCCCTACCTGCCGACGATACGCCCGCCCCGACGGACTAGATCACTCCGGCGCGGGGTCTTCCGCCGGGAAGCTCCTCTGCCACCGTCTCGACCGGCTCGTCGTCGTCGTCCTCATCGACGTCCGCGTCGCCCTTCAGCTCGGTGATCTCGGCCACCTTCTCGTCGATCTGACGGCGAAGATCCTCGATCTTGGCTGCGGCTCCGGCCAGCTCGCCGGAGCGCTCGGCCAGCGCATTCTGCGCGTACAGGCCATAGGTGGTGCGGCCGAACTCGGTCAGCGCGTCCTTTTCCTCACCCTTGAGCGTGCGCAGCTGCATCTGCAGCTGACCGGTCTTGGCCGTCTCCTGCGTCTTCTCGGCGACGGTGGTGGCGACGTCGATCGCCTGCACCTTGAGTTTGTCCAGGAATTCCATCTATCCCCCCTGAGATCGGAAGTCTCGTAACATGCGGGCGCGATGCACCCGCTCTCCGTTCATCATATCGGGCACGCCGTGACCGACCTCGACACCGCCATCGGCACCTATCAGCGGCTGCTGGGAGCGGTGCTGGAGCATCGCGAGACGGTGGAGGAACAGGGCGTGGAGGCGGCGTCGATGCGCGTGGGCGATTCACGCATCGAGCTGCTCGCCCCGCTCGGTGCGGACACCCCGGTCGGGCGTTTCCTGGAGAAACGAGGTCAGGGGATGCACCATGTGGCCTTGGAGGTGACCGACCTGCGGGCCGCGCTGGCGGACGCCGCAGCGGCCGGGGCCGAGCTGATCGACAGCGAGCCGCGAGTGGGGCTGTTCGGTCTCGAGGTGGCGTTCATCCACCCCGAGAGCGTCGACGGAGTGCTGGTGGAACTGGTGTCCCAATCGAGAACTGGAGCAGAGCATGGCTGACGAGGTGACTCGCATCGAGATCGGTTTCGAGGGTGGGCTGATCGCGAGCTTCAAGCTGACGGAGCAGGAGTGGTCGAAGCTGTCCGCAGGGCTGCCCGGGGGCGGGCTGGTGACGGTCACGGCCGACGACGGCACCGACGTCTACATCGATGTCTCCAAGGTCGCCTACGTCAAGCGTGAGCCGCGGGTCAGCAAGGTCGGGTTCTGAGCCGGCCGTGGCTCGACCGTACCGCGGTGGCCTACACCACCGCCGGAAACTACGGCGTCTGCTGGGTCCTGGCCGGAGCGCTGGCGGGGCGCCCGCTGCGCTCCGCCGGCACCGTGTGGGGGACACTCGGCGCGAACTACGGCATCAAGCTGATGGTCGGGCCGCGAGCGGCCCGCCGGTGACGTCCCCGCGATGATCAAGCTGCCTCGCTCGCCGTCATTTCCCTCCAGCCATGCCGCCACCTCGGTGGCCGGCGCGATGGTGCTCTCCCGGGCTGCCCCCCGGTTGACCCCGCTGTGGGCGCTGGCCGCGGCGCTGATGTGCGTGAGCCGGGTGCATGTGGGTGCGCATCATGCCGAGCGATGTGGCCGCCGGAGCGGTGATCGGGATGGTCGGCGGCTCGGTGGGGGCGGGAGTCTGATGGCCGGTCTCGAGGTCGGCCTGGTGGGGCTCCCCAACTGCGGCAAGTCGACGGTGTTCAACGCGCTCACCGGCGGCGGCGCGGTGGTTGCTCCACACATGTTCTCGACCACCGAGTCGATGACCGCGCTGGCGGACGTGCGCGATCCCCGGCTGGCACAGCTGACAGAGCTGTCGCACTCCGAGAAGACCGTGCCCGCCCAGCTTCAGGTCGTGGACATCGCCGCGCTGGTGCGTGGCGCCTCCACCGGCGAGGGTCTCGGCAACCAGTTTCTGGGCAGCATCCGATCGACCGATGCGGTGCTCCACGTGGTGCGGGCGTTTCAGGATGAAGCCGTGGCCCACCCCTCCGGGCGGGTCGATCCCCTGGACGACGCCGAGACGATCGAGCTGGAGCTGATCCTGGCCGACCAGGAGGGGATCGAACGCCGTCTGCAGCGGGTCGCCAAGACAGCGAAGAGCGGCGATCGTGACGCTGCGGCCGAGCAGGCGGCGCTGGAGCAGCTGACCGCGTGGCTGGATCAGGGCCACCCGGCCCGCTCGGCGGGCGTCGAGATCCCCGACTCCGTCGACCTGCTGACCGCCAAGCCGACCCTGTATGTGGCCAACGTGGACGACAGCGGCAACCCCGAGGCGGTCGAGCAGCTGACCGCCTACGCCCGCGAGCGGGGCACCGAGTGCATCGCCATCAACGGCAAGATCGAGGCCGAGCTGGCCGAGCTGCCGGCCGACGAGGCGGAGGCCTTCCTGGAGGACCTCGGGATCGATCAGCCCGCATTGGATCTGATCAGCCTGGCGGCCTATCGGCTGCTCGACCTGATCCCGTTCTTCACCACCGGCCCCAAGGAGACGCGCGCCTGGACGATCCGGCGCGGCCAGAACGCCCAGCGAGCCGCCGGCCGGATCCACTCCGACCTGGAACGCGGGTTCATCCGGGCCGAGGTGGTGCCGACCGAGCAGCTGCTCGAGGCTGGCTCCGAGGCCGAGGCCAAGAAGCGGGGCTGGGTGCGGGTCGAGGGCCGCGACTACATCGTGGCCGACGGCGACGTGCTGAACGTGCGCTTCAACGTCTAGAACATCTCGCCGACGCGGGCATCCAGCGCGTTGGCCTGATACAGCGCCACCGCCTCGGGGGTCTCCTGGCGGCGCGACTCCAGCGGCCCGTGGTGGCTGGCGACGGCGTTGATCAGCTTCAAGAGCGTCGCTTGATCGAGATCGGTGTCCGCCGCGGCGGCATCGATCATGCGCACTCCGGCGAGCACGTGGCCCAGCAGCCTGCCCTCGTCCGAGACCGCGATCGTGACTCCGCCGGTGAACGTCTCGGTGCGGCCGAGGTCGTGCAGGAGCGCGGCGGCGGTCAGCAGGTCGGGGTCGAGCCGGGGGTGCAGCTGGGCGGTCTCGCGGCACAGCGACGCCACCGCCACGGTGTGCTCCAGCAGCCCGCCGGCATAGGCGTGGTGGGTCTC
Source organism: uncultured Actinomycetes bacterium (assembly GCA_963723785.1). Classification (GTDB taxonomy): domain Bacteria; phylum Actinomycetota; class Thermoleophilia; order Gaiellales; family JAICJC01; genus CAVPTL01. The sequence continues at coordinate 29,101 of CAVRSB010000005.1, forward strand.
GGCCGCAGGGGCGTTTCGCATCCTCGCGCGGATCTGCTCGTCGTTGAGGAAGCGCGCCACCAGCGCATGCAGGCCCGGATGGTGGATCTCACCGGCCAGGAACTCGAGAAAGCCGTCCAGCGTCTCGGCGTCGCGGCGCGATCCCGGCACCAGCTCCAGCGGGTCGCCGCCGTCGATCTTCTGCATGTCGCGCACCGCGATCTGGAGCCGCCCGGAGTACGACTCGACCCGGCCCAGCACGCGCACGGTGTCGCCCTCGGCGAAACGGCGCGCCCAGCACGTTCACGTCGTTCCAGACAACCCCGGGCACCCGGCCGGTGCGGTCGGCCAGCTCCACGCTCAGGAACGGATCGCCGCTGCGGGTGCGGCGCGTCTGTTTGCGCTGGACGGCGAAGGTGGCATCGATCACCACGCCTTCGCTGAGATCCGCCACGTAGGTGCCTCCGGCCATGCGGGACACTCTATATAGACTGCCCCTCGATGGCCGAGACTCCGCAGCAGCCGACAGCGCTCGAGCCCCTCCGTGCGCTTCGCTACGACCAGTCGCGGGTCGACCTCGCCGGGGTCGTCGCCCCGCCCTACGACGTGATCTCGCCGGCCGACCGGGAGCTGCTGCTGCAGCGAGATCCGACACTCGCGTGGTCAACCTGATTCTGCCCGAGCAGCCCTGTCCGCGCCGCCGATCTGCTGCACGAGTGGCGGCGCGACGGCGTGCTCGCGCGAGACGCCGAGCCGACCATCTGGTGGCACGAGCAGCGGTTCGTCGGCCCCGACGGGTCGAGCGAAGCCGCGCCGGGTTCCTGTCGGCGGTGCGGCTGTGGCCGTACGACAGCGGGCGGGTGCGCCCGCACGAGCAGACCCACGCCTCCGCCAAGCAGAACAGGCTCGATCTGATCCGCGCCACCCGCACCAACCTGTCGCCGATCTTCGGCCTCTACGACGATCCCGACGGCGGGCCGCGCACGGCGCTGGCGGGCGTGGCCGAACGAGCGCCGGACATGCAGCGTGCTCGACGGCGACGGCACCGATCATCGCTTCTGGGCAGTCACCGACCCGGCGGCGATCGCCGCCACCCAGGCGGCGCTGGCCGACTGCGAGATCCTGATCGCCGACGGCCACCACCGGTACGAGACCGCCCTCAACTACCGCGAGGAGCGGCGCGAGCCGACGGCGATCCCGTCCGGCGACCAGCCATACGACTTCATGCTGATGTACCTCGCCAACCTCCACGGCGAGGGGCTTTCGATCTTTCCCACCCATCGCGTGGTGATGGGCGCCCGCGAGTTGACGCCCGACCTGCTGCACGCGTTCGACGGTGCGGGAGCTCGACCGCCACGCCGGCGGAGCTCGAGGCGCGAGCTGGGCGCGATCCCGCCCGAGACGATCGCCTTCGCGTGTGTGGCGCGGCTCCGACCGCCCGGCGCTTCTGTGCACGCTGCGCCGACCGCTCGGCGGTGATGATGGCGATGTCCGGCGCGCCGGCACGCCGTTGCGCAAGATCGACGCGGCCGTGCTGGAGGCGGTCGTGCTCGCGCCGATGCTGGGCCTGCTGGAAGACCCCGACCAGTTCGCGCACCACCGACGCGGTGCGCTACGTCCGCGAGCTGGACACCGCCGCGGCATGGTGGATGCGGGCGACTCGGCGGCCGCCTTCCTGCTGCGCGCGCCCACCGTCGAGCAGGTGCAGGCGGTCGCCGCGGCCGGCCGGCGTGATGCCGCAGAAGTCGACCTACTTCTTCCCCAAGCTGTAGTCCGGGTTTCTGCTCAACCCGCTGCGACGAGTGATGCGAGCCGACTGGCTCGGCGTTCTGCCGCCAGGTCGCCTCCGACGTGGAGGCTGTGCTGGCGGCGCTGCCCACCCGCGACGACCGCGAGCCGGTCGTGGGCCAGGGCGAGGGCGGCGACGACACCACCGTGATCGACAGCGAGGCCGAGCGAGGCGGCCGTCGCCGGCTGGAGGCGCTGCGAGGCCGCGCGGGATCGGCTTCCGGCTCGTCTCCGAGGAGCTGGGCGAGCGCCGCTTCGGCGACGGCGCGAGCCCCTGGGTGGTCGTGATCGACCCCATCGACGGCTCGCTCAACGCCAAGCGCTGCCTGCCCTTCTTCTGCATCTCGATCGCCTTCGCCGACGGGCCCACGCTGGACGATGTCGCCTTCGGCTTCGTGCGCGACATCGGCAGCGGCGAGGAGTGGGTGGCCGAGCGCGGCGCGGGCGCCACCGTCAACGGCCGGCCGCTGGGCGGGGTGCGGCCCAAGGAGCGGCTGGGGATCGTCGACTTCGAGGCCACCAACGCCGGCACTGGTCGCCGAGGCCGCCGCCCGCCTGGACGGCCACGTCGGCCGCATCCGGCGTGCTGGGCGCGCTGGCGCTCTCGTTGTGCCAGCTGGCCGACGGCCGCCTGGACGGCGTGGCCTCGCTGAAGCCGTCGCGCTCGGTCGACATCGCCGCCGCCGCACTGATCGTGCGCGAGGCCGGGGCGCGACGTGCTGCTGGCCGACGTGCCCGGCGCTGCCGCTCGACCTGGCCACCCGCTCGCGGGTGGTGCCGCCCGCGACCGCGGCATGGCGCAGCGGCTGGCGTCGCTGGTGTACGCCGTCGACGGCTACTATACTGCCTGTGATCGACGAGGCCGCGATCCGCGAGGCGCTGGTCGGGGTGATCGACCCCGAGATCCGCCGCAGCGTGGTCGAGCTGGACATGGTGCGGGGGGTCGACGTGCGCGGCGCGCACGTGGACGTGAGGATCGCGCTGACGGTGGCCGGCTGCCCGATGAAGGCCGACCTCGAGCAGCAGGTGCAGCAGCAGGTCGGCGCCGTCGCGGGCGTGGAGAGCGTCGGCGTCAGCTTCGACGTGATGACGCCGGCGGAGCGCACGGCGCTGCGCACCCGGCTGCAGGGCGCTGGCGGCGGCGAGCACCGGCCGCGGGCGGAAGAAGCCGGCATCTCGCCGCCGGCGCACGCGGTGATCGCGGTCGCGCTCGGGCAAGGGCGGCGTGGGCAAGTCGTCGCTGACCGCCAACCTGGCCGCGTCGCTGGCCGCCGGCGGCGCCGAGGTGGGCGTGATCGACGCCGACATCTACGGCTACTCGATCCCGCGCATGCTGGGCATCTCGCAGCGGCCGGTGGTGGTCGACGGCATGATCGTGCCGCCGGTCGTCCAACGGCATCAAGATCATGTCGATCGGCTTCTTCGTCGAGCGACGACGCGCCGTCCTGTGGCGCGGGCCGATGCTGCACCGGGCGCTGGAGCAGTTCCTCACCGACGTGCTACTGGGGCGAGATCGACTATCTGCGTGGTCGACATGCCTCCCGGCACCGGCGACGTCGCGATCTCGCTGGGGCAGCTGCTTGCCGTCGCCCCAGCTGGTGCTGGTCACCACGCCGCAGAAGGCCGCCCAGGCGGTCGCCAAGCGCGCCGCCGAGGTGGCCGACAAGACCGGCATGCGGCTCGACCGGCGTGATCGAGAACATGAGCTATGCGGTGTGCTCTTGCTGTGGCGAGCGCACCCACCCGTTCGGCCAGGGCGGCGGTGCGGAGCTGGCGTCCGACCTGGGCGCCGATCTGCTCGGTCAGGTGCCGCTGGACGAGCGCCTGCGCGAATGCGGCGACAGCGGCGAGCCGCTGGTGCTGTCGCAGCCCGACTCGCCGGCGGCTGTCGCGATCACCGACATCGCCGAAACCCTGGCCGACCGCCTCGCCCCGAAAGTTCCCGCAGCCACCCGCATCAAAAGGCCCCTCACAGTGCTGTGAATAATCTGGTGCCTGGCACCAATTATTCATCTGATTGGTGGCGGAGGAGGCGGAGTACGACGGGGTCGACGCGGCCGGGGTGGAGCCGCTCCTCGAGGTTCTCGATGTCGGCCCAGGCCTCCAGCGCGGCCGCCGGCGGCCCGGGGTAGCCGAGCAGCGACAGCCGCTGGGAGAGCTCACCCTCGACCTGCTCCAGCGGGATCAGGTCGGCCTCGGGCGTCGATCCGAACAGCAGGTCGTGGATCGAGTACAGACGCTGCAGCTCCTCGATCGGGTCGGGGTGATCGTCGATCCGCAGGTCGACGAGGACGTCGCTCGTGCCGCCGTAGCCGCCGCCGGCCTGGCGCACCATCACGCACGCTGACTGGCGTCCGCGGCGATCGCCTCCGGCGGCGTCCCCCGCCGCCAGGGCAGCCAGCAGCCGCTCCACCAGCGGCCCGGCGGTCGACTCGAACGTTTCGGCCAGGGCTGCCACGACGCCCGCCCCAGCCAGCAGATTGCCCTGAGCCGCATAGCCAACGCCGGTGCGATGGCCGGCCCAATCGAGGCACGCCTCGCCGGTGAAGGCGGCGCTTCGACCGGCGCTGTCGACCACGCCGAGCTGCCGATCGGCCGCCTGGCTGTCGGCTCCGGTCAGGCGATCCACCACCTCCTGCGCCGAGTGCCCATCGCGCAGCAGCTCGATCCCTGCAGGCCCGTAGCCGACGTTGGCCAGCGCCTGGGTGGCGACCGCACCGACGTCTCCGGCCGCCCACGGCACCAGCGCCCCACGGCCAGGAACTTGGACGCGACCACCACGCCCCACTGCCGCGCCTCCAGATCACAGGCGACCAGCGAGAACGTCACGAGAGGGTGTCTCCCGGCGCCAGCTCCTCGACCTCCACGCCCTGTCACGCCGCGGGCCGCCAACTCGTCTCGCAGCGCCCGGGGGTCCCGCTCAGCGCCGGGAAGGTGCCGTAGTGCATCCCCAGCACCCGCTTGACTCCCAGCAGCTCGACCGCCTTGGCGGCTTCCAACGCGCCCATCGTGTAGAAGTCGCCGATCGGGAGCATCGCCAGGTCGGGTTCGTACAGCTCGCCGATCAGCGACATGTCCGGCGAACACCGCCGTGTCGCCGGCGAAGTAGATGCGATAGCCGTCCTCGAGCGTGATCACGAAGCCCGCCGGATCGCCCGTGTACACGATGTTCCCGTCGGCGTCGGTCATGCTGGACGAGTGGGTGGCGTTGGTCATCGTCACCCGGATGCCCTCGACCTCGGCGGTGCCGCCCTTGTTCATCCCCACCGCGTTCTCGACCCCGAGCGAGCCGAGGTAGCCGGCCAGTTCGACGATCGCGACAACCGCCTTGGGCTGCTTCTCTGCCGCCAGCCGCACCACGTCGCCGGTGTGGTCGGCGTGGCCGTGGGAGACCAGCATCACGTCGATGGCACCGGGGTCGCTCATACCCTCGGGTGTGGCCGGGTTTCCGGTCATCCACGGATCGAGCATCACCCGCAGTCCGCGCGGCGTTTCCAACAGGAATGTGGAGTGGCCGAACCAGGTCAGCTTGGCGCCGTTTGACGAGTGCCATCGAGGCTCCTTCAGTCGAGGTACCTGAGGGAATCTAGATCACCCGCGCCGCTTCGGCAGGAACTCCCACAGCGGCGGCGAACTCGCACACATGCGGTATGTCTCAGCTGCTCGAATTGCGGTTTTGGGGTCGGCCTTGGCGCTGGTGGCGTTCGTGCTCCCAGCCGGGTTCGGTCTTTACCTCACGCTGCTCGCCGCGGCCGCGCTTTTGGGCGCAGGGTTCATGGCCTACATGACGGCGGTCGAGCGGCCGTCGGCGATGGCCGCGACGGATCTGGTGGCCTGTGCTGTGATTGCCATGCTGGTGCTGGCGGACGCATCCCTGCGGTTCCCGTCAGTGGTCGACTCTTCTGTTCCGGGTGCATCGATGGCGCTGGCCAAGGTGGCTCTGGCACTTGCCCTCGCCACAGCCGTGGCGCCGCTGTTCGCGCCGCTTTTGAGGCAGGTCACGGGCGGTGCCTCCACCGGCCGCTCGGAGGTGGGCGCTGCACTTCAGCGGTCGGCCAAACGGTGGCGACGACTGATCGACACAGCTTTTTGACCGGAGCCCTTCAGGTGAGGGCGCTCCCGACCGATGATCTCGGCAGATGTGGGATTTCTCTTCGAGCTGGAAACCTTCTGACGACGCTGACGGTGACGACGAGGCGCGCGCGCCTCGCGAAGAGCCGCGGTGGTCGCCGGAGCCTGCCCCGGAGGACACGGTGAGCCAGCACGTCCCAAGCGAAGCCGATCCCGATCCCGCGCAGGAGCCCGAGCCGTTCGATGAGCCGGAGCCGGTCGAGCCGCCGGAGCCAGTCGAGCAGCGGCCCACCCTGCCCCGCTGGGAGCCGTCAGTGGCGCCGGTGAGTCACCATCCCGAGCCCGAGCCCGAGCCCGAGCCCGAGCGGGACGATGACGAGGATGAGGCCAACCTCATGTTCTCGCTGCCCGACCTGCCCCAGCGCGAGGGTGACCTGCGGCCGGTCGATCCGATCGCAGCGTTCGACGATGAGTTCGTGGCGGCGAGTGCCGACCGGGCATCAGACCTGTTCCCCGACCGTGACCGGGAACCCGCTCCGTGGGATCAGCCCATCGAGGTCGACGATCCTGAGCCCGTGTCGCGGGCCGCTGACGCCGACGAGCCGCCCTTGTTCTCGGCGTTCTCCGCGGCCACAGAGCCCGCTCCCGCCGGCAGAACCGAGCTACCAGCCGCAACACGTCTCGCCGTCACCTCCCCCGAGTCCGCTCCCGTGCTGGCGTTTCGAGCCGAATCGACGCCGCTCGAGCAGCGTTTTCTGGGGATGCTGGGCGAGCTGCCCAGTACCATCAGCGTCTTCTCGCCCACCGGTGGAGTGGAGTACCTTCAGATCACCCGCCTCGATCGACATGGGCCGCGTGATCGCCTACGGGCCGGAGGAGTTCACCGAAGAGGGATTCGAGATCACCGCCGAACTGCGCGACGCCCAGGGCAGTGGATACGACATCAAGCTGACCGTGTCGGAGAGCTATTTCCAGGCCGGCGATCGGGCGCTTCTGCACATGACGGTGGCTGAGATCATCGAGCGCACAGGCGAGCGGGAAACGCCGCGAGCGCCGGTATCCGAGCGCGCCGAGGCCACCATCCGGTACTCGGCGGTGCTGCCCGAGAAGTCTGCTCTGGAGGTGCGGGTCGCGGACGTGTCCGCGCGTGGCGTCGCGCTGCTGGCCGAGAAGGCCGTGGCCGTCGGCGACACCATGCGGGTGGATGCGATCCTCAAGGGGCGAAACGTGATCATGGACGTGCGCGTCGCGCGCGTCGATCCGGCGGCATTCGGCCGGTATCGCATGGGCTGTGAGATCACCTGGATCGGCGCCGGAGACCGCGCCTTCCTGGCCGACCTGGCTGCGGTCGCCCGATCGGGCAGCCCCGAAGAGCGCCGGCCGGAGACGACCGAGGTGCTCAAGGAAAGCCGCACCGAGAAATCGCCTCTGCAGGAGCGATTCGGCCGCTGACACACCGGGTGTGACGCCTGACGGTTGCATGACGTCAGAAATGATGTCATACTGACGTCATGAATATGTCACCACACGTCGACGCCGTGCGTGCCGATCTTGCGGCCGCCGCCGAGCTCGGCGACGACGACCTCAAAAGCGCTGCCGCCCGCCTCGGCCGGGCGCTGGAGTCCTCCGTACGCGTGCGGATGCAGGAGGTGCTCGGCGAGGCCGTGCACGAGCTCAACGGCCAGCTGGAATCGAGCCGGGTCGAGCTGCACCTGGCCGGGGACAGCATCGCCCTGGCGTTTGTCGGCGAGGACGACTCGGCAACGCCAGAGCCCGCGGCCGACGACACCATGACAGCCCGGATCACGCTGCGGCTGCCGGAAAAACTCAAGACCCAGGCCGAGGATGCCGCCGCCCGCGAGGGCGTCTCGACCAACACCTGGCTGGCGCGGGCCGTCGCCCAGGCGGTCGGCAAGCGCACACCTGCACGAGCGGGCCGCCGGGTGACCGGCTACGCCCAGAGCTGAAAGGAGTCCTATGACCACTCATCCAACACCCACCGCGCCCAGGCTCGACCTGCGGATCCCGGCCGGCTCGATCGAGATCGAGCTGGAGGAACGCGACACCACCACCGTCGAACTGACAGCGATCTCCGCCGGTGACGCCGCCCAGGCCGCCATCGACGCCACCAAGCAGGAGCTTCGCGACTCGGGCGGCCAGCTCGAGATCGTCGTGCACGCACCGGAACGGTCGGGCAAGCTGCGTTTTATCGGCCGCCAGCCCGAGCTGCGCCTGCGGATCACCGCGCCGCTCGGCTCGAATATCCGCTCGTCCACGATCACGGCCGACTTCCACTGCGCCGCGGGGGCGCACGACGTCGCCTGCAAGACGATCTCGGGAGACATCACCGTGGGCGACGCCGGCGGTGCGGTCAAGATCGAGTCCACCAGCGGCGATCTCCATGCGGGCTCGGTTGGGGGCCGGCTGCAGGCGGGGTCGATGTCCGGCGACATCACCGCCGGCGCGGTCGGTGCCGGACTCGCGCGCTCGCACCATGTCCGGCTCGGTCTCGATCGCCGCCGCGGCCGGATCGGTCAAGGCCTCGAGCATGTCCGGGGACATCGAGGTGGGTGGCCTGGTCACCGGAGACGCCGACCTCAGCTCCATGTCGGGAGATATCGAGGCGGCGGTGGTTCCGGGTGTGCGCGTCTATCTCGACCTGAAGACGCTGTCGGGGGATGCTCATTCGCACCTGGACGCCGACCGACGACGGGGCGAGGACGGGGCCCCAGCTCACGCTCAAAGCCGAGACCAAGAGCGGAGACGTGACGGTCAGCCGGGCGGCTACGCCGGTGGGTGCGTGAGCACGATCTCGCCGATGTCGGCGCTCACCAGCTCGATCACCATCCCGCCCATCAGCTCGTGATACATCTCGGCCGCCAACTCGTCTGAGCGCTGGCAGCCGGCGCGGTCCGCAAAGGTCGACGCAGATACCACGCGCCCGTCGTCGTCGATCCAGATCCGATAGTTGACGAAGCCCTCGATCTGCTCCAGTCGCGGGAGCAGCTCGGTTTTGATGCGTGGCACCAGGAGGCGGTACTCGGCCGCGTCGAGTCGGTATTGGCGAATACTGGCGTACATCGTTCCTACGTTTCCGGAGCCGGGTGGGACGGGTCAGCTGAAGAGTGAGTTGCCGGCTGTGCGGGCGAGGTCGATCAGGGGGGACGGCACGATGCCGGCAACCAGTACGGCGATCGCTGCGACCGATGCACTCAGGGCCAGCAGCCGAAATGCGATGGTGGATGACGGCAGCTCGGCGGTCTCAGTGGCGCCCCGCTCGTACAGCGCCAGTGGAATGCGCAGGTAGTAGAGCAGGGCCACCATGGTGGCGATCACACCGATCACGGCCAGATACGTCTGGTCGTTGTCGACCGCCGCCGAGAAGATGTAGAGCTTGCCGATGAACCCGCCGCTGGGCGGGAATCCGGCCAGCGACAGCATGCACACCAACATGGCGGCGCCCAGCCAGCGGTGACGGAAGCCCCAGCCGGAGAAGTCCGAGACCAGCACCGGCCGGCCGATCTGGCGCTCGCGCACCGCCACGATCGCAAACGCGCCCACGTTCATGGCGGCGTACACGGTCAGGTAGTACAGCATCGCCCGGCTTCCCAGTGGACTGCCGGCGGCCACCGCCGTCAGCAGGAAGCCGCTGTGGCCGACGGTCGAGTACGCCAGCATCCGCTTGACGTTCTGCTGACGCAGCGCGCCCAGGTTCCCGACCACGAACGACACGATCGCGATCGCGGCCACACCGTTCGACCACACCTGCGACTGATCGGGGAAGGCGGTCACCAGCACCCGCAGGATCACGACCAGCGCGATCGCCTTGGTGGCGGCCGACATGAAGGTCGTGACCGGCGTGGGGGCGCCCTCGTAGGCATCCGGCGTCCACATGTGAAACGGCGCGGCATTGGCCTTGAACCCGAGCCCCACGATCACCAGCGCCAGGCCCGCCAGCAGCACCACGTCACTGTGGTCGCCGGCGCGCATGGCCGCCGCGATCCGATCGAATTCGAGCTGGCCGCTCGCGCCGTACACCAGTGCCGAGCCGTACAGCAGGAAGGCCGCGCCCACCGAACCGATGATCAGGTACTTGAGCCCCGCCTCGATCGAGGTGATCTCTTCCGTCTCGATCGCGACCAGCACGTACAGCGCAATCGAGAACAGCTCCAGCGCGACGAACAGGATCACGAAGCTGTTGGCCGAGGCCAGCAGCGCCATGCCCGCCGGTGGCGAACAGCAGCAGCGCGTAGTACTCCACCGCCCGGCGGTGGATCGCCCCGCCCGCCCCGAACGACACGCACACCGTCAAGAGGCCTGCGGCGAAGATGATCAGCTGGGCGCCGGCCCCGAACGCATCGATCCGCAGGGTGTTGTCGAAGCTGTAGTGGGCGGCGTCGCCGAACTGCAGGGCCGAGGCCACGCCGCGCGGCGATCAGTGCCACCGCCGCCCAGGCGGGCGCCAACCAGGCCACGACCCGCTCGGGCAGGAACACTCCGACCAGCAGCACCAGCGATGCCGCCACCACCAGGATGATCTCGGGCGCGATCGCGGTCAGGTCGACGGGGATCAGGCTCATCCGCCGTCACCTCCACCGTTCTGGCCGCCGAGGGTGGTCGCATACGGCGTGGGGATCACCGGGTGGTAGTCCTTGACCCGGTTCATCACGCCGAACGGGTACACGGTCATCGCCAACAGGATCACGATCAGCGGTACGGCGATCATCAGCTCGTGCGGGCGCAGATCGGCCGTCTCGTCGGTCACCCGCTCACCGTTGTCGCCGTGCGCCAGCGCCGAGAACCAGCGCAGCGCATACATCGCGGCCAGCACGATCGCGCAGGCCGCCACCGCTCCCAGCCAGGCCTGCTGCTGGAACGCGCCGATCAGGATGTACAGCTCGCTCACGAACGCGCTCGAGCCCGGCACCGCCAGCATGAACATGGCGGCGATCAGCAGCACCGTGGAGAACCGCGGCCGGCCGTTGGCAAGGCCGCCCAGCCAGCGGAAGCCGTCCTTGCCGGCGCGCAGTTCGATCAGGCCGATCACCAGGAAGGCCGCCAGTGATACCAGGCCGTGGTTGACCATCTGGAAGATGGCACCGGTCGACCCGTTGTCGTTGAGGGCGAAGATGCCGATCACGATCAGGTTCATCTGCCCCAGCGACGAGTAGGCCACCACACCGCGGGCATCGGCCTGCCGGAATGCCAGCAGCGACCCGTACAAAAGGCCCACCAACGCCAGACCCAGGAACAGCCACCGCCAGTCGTGGGCGGGCCCGGGGAACATCGGCAGGCAGAACCGCAGCAAGCCGTAGGCGCCGGCCTTGGAGATCACGCCCGAGAGCAGGGCAGTCGTCTCCGGCGCCGACTCCCGGTAGGCCGCGGGCATCCACCCGTGCAGCGGGAAGAGCGGTGCCTTGATGCAGAAGGCGGCGGCGAAGAAGAAGAAGATCCAAGCCGCTCCGGAGTGCACCTGAGACACCTCGAAGGTGTGGTAGCGGATGCCGATGGCGGCGATCGCGACCAGCATCAGCAGCGACCCCACCATGGTGTAGATCACAAACCGGATGGTTGCCGCCCGCCGGCCCTCGCCGCCCCACACGGCCATGAGGATGAAGAGCGGGATCATCATCACTTCCCAGCCGACGTAGAACAGCACCAGATCCTGGGCGGTGAAGAGCAGCACCAGGGCTGCCTCGAGCAGCAGCACCAGGCCGTAGTAGGCCCGCGGCCGATCCCGCCCGGCGCGGATGCCGGCGCCCACCGAGGCGGCGATGCCGACGGAGGTCAGGAGCATCATGAACAGGCCCAGCCCGTCCATGCCGACGTGGTAGCGCACGGGGGTGCCCAGCACGAAGTCGGAGATCCACACCCTGTCGGTCGACGAACTGCATGCCCTGTCCGGTGGAGAACTGGGCCAGCGCGACCGCGCCGACCACGATCTCGGCCAGGGTCGCCGCCAGCGCGAACACCTCGATGTGGAGGCGGTTGAGAGGCGCCACCACCAGCACGCCGGCGGCCACCAGCGGGATCAGGATCAGGATGGTGGTGATCACAGGTTGGCCTTCGTCAGGAAGTACACGGCCAGCAGCGCCGCGCCGGCGACCAGGGTGACGGCGTAGCTTCGCACCAGGCCGGTCTGGGCGGCCGCCACTCCGCGCGAGACGCTGCGCACGGTGATCGAAAGGACGGTGATCGAGCCCCAGATCAGGTAGCGCTCGACCCACCGGTAGAGGCCGACCGCGAGCGCGGCGAACGGGGCGTAGCCGATGCGGTCATACAGCTCGTCGAAGTAGAACTTGTGCTCGGCCACGCTTGGCCCACCAGCGCAGCGGCGCCTTGATCCGCTCCAGCCGTGCGGGATCGGCGTACGCCCGCCAGATCAGCAGGCCGCCGCGCGATACCCACCGACCACGAGATGAGCGGTGGTGATGACGTCGTCGGAGACGGTCGTGCGGCCGACGGCGCGGTCAAGCCCAGCCACTCGCCGAAGTGGTCGACGGTGCCGAAGCCGAGGTCGAGGAAGCCCACCAGGACGGCGCCGACCGCCAGCGCGGCGACCACAAACACCATCGTCCAGGGGCCTTCGCCGTGGTCGGTGTGCAGGTGCTCCTTGGCGAAGTCCGAGCGCTCGCCGTAGAAGGTCAGTCGCATCAGCCGCACCGCGTACATGCCGGTGAAGAACGCGCCGATCAGGCCGCCGGCCCACACGCACAGCGCCAGGGTCGCAGTGCTCGTCCAGCGCCGCCGCCAGGATCTCGTCCTTGGACAGCGGGAAGAAGCCGATCAGCGCGGCCGGTGCCGATCCACATCAGCCACTTGGTCTTGGGCAGCGCCGAGCCCAGGCCGCCCATCTTGCGCACGTCCTGCTCGGCCGAGACGGCGTGGATGACGACGCCGGCGCCCAGGAACAGCAGCGCCTTGAAGAAGGCGTGGGCGAGCAGCAGGAACATGCCCTGGCTGTAGGCGCCGACGCCCACGGCCGTGAACATGTACCCGATCTGGCTCATCGTGGAGTAGGCGATGATCCGCTTGATATCCGTCTGCACCATCGCGATCACGCCCGCCATCAGCAGCGTCGCGAGGCCCAGGATCGCCACCAGGTTGTGGATGTCGGGCGCGTTTTCGAAGATCACGTGGGTGCGCGCCACCAGGTACACGCCGGCGGTCACCATGGTGGCGGCGTGGATCAGGGCGGAGACCGGGGTGGGGCCCTCCATGGCGTCGGGAAGCCAGGTCTGGAGCGGTAGCTGGGCCGATTTGGCCACGGCTCCGACCAGCAGTCCAGCGCCACCAGGTTGGCGTCGGTCGACCCCTGCGACCACGGCTGGTGGGGCGAGAGCATGCACCGAGAAGTCGGTGGTGCCGGCGTCGCTGACCATGAAGAACACCGCGATCGCGATCCCGACGTCGCCGATCGCGTTCATCACGAACGCCTTCTTGGCGGCGATCACCGGCTCGGGCCGCTCGTACCAGAACCCGATCAGCAGGTAGGACGAGAGCCCGACCAGGCCCCAGCCGGCCAGTAGCAGCGCGAAGTTGGCCGACATCACCAACAGCAACATCGAGAACAGGAACATGTTCAGGTAGATGAAGAAGCGGCGTTCCTTGGGATCGCCGTGCATGTAGCCGATCGAGTAGAGCACGATCAGGCTGCCGACTCCCGAGACGATCAGCATCTCGGTCACGGCCAGCTGGTCGACCTGGATCGCCAGCGGGATCTTGAACGTGGCCGAGGTCGCCCAGGTGTAGAGCGTGTACACCGATGAGCGCTGGGAGGCGTCGTGGCGAGAGCATCCGCACGAACACGCCGGCGGCGGCCACGAACGAGTGCGGCGGCGAAGGCCGTGCCCGCCCAGGCGGCGGCCGTGCGCGAGATCGCGGTTGCCCGCCAGGGTCAGCAGCACCACTCCGGCGAGCGGCAGCGAACAGACAGATCCAGGAGAGAGTTTGCACGGTCAGTTCTTGAGGCTCGTGAGGGCGTCGACGTCGAGGTCGGCCTTGCGCCGGGCGACGGCCACCACCAGGCCCGAGTCCGATCACGACCTCGGAGGCGGCCACCGCCATCACCACCAGCGCGAACGACTGGCCGGCGGTCTGGCTGTGGTGGCGCGCGAACGAGATCAGCGCCAGGTTGCAGGAGTTGAGCATGATCTCGACCGAGAGCAGCAGGATCAGCGGGCTGCGGCGGGTGAAGATGCCGAACAGGCCGATTCCGAAGAGGATGGCCGAGACCGCGATGAAGTAGCTCGACGTTGACGTTCACGAGCCTTGCTCGTCCTCGTCGGGGGCGCCCACCGCGGTGCCGACCTCGAACCGGGTCTCGATGTCCATCACCTGCGACTGCACGGTGCGCGGCAGGGCCTCGACCGGGGCGTCCTCGAGCGAGCCGAGCTCACCCGGCTGCCGCGGCGCGGCCCGCCGGGATCCCAGCACGACTCCGCCCACGGCGGCCACCATCAGCATGATCGAGGTGGCCTCGAACGCCAGCAGGTAGCGGCCCAAAAGCGACGTGCCGATGTTGATCGGCGAGCCGAACGCGCCGCTGACGTCGGCGCCCTGCGGGAAGCTCTCGTGGCCGACGGCGAAGATCACCTCGGCCACCAGCGCAGCGGCGGCGATGAACGCCGCGCGCGGTCTGCCACAGCGGTCGGCTGGCGGTCGGCTCGTCGGCGCGACCGCCCAGGTAGGCGGTCACGAACATGAACATGATCATCACCGCGCCCGCGTACACGATCACCTGGGCGGCGGCCAGGAAGTCGGCCTGCAGCAGCAGATAGAAGGTCGCCAGCGCCACCAGGTTGAGCAGCAGCGAAAGCGCCGAGTGGAACGGGTTTCCCGACAGCACCACGCCCAGCGCCGAGCCGATCGCAAGCCCGGTGGCGGCGACGAAGACGATGTCGTAGAAGAGGTGTGCCGGCATCGGATGGTGGCTACTCGGCCTCGACCACGTCGAAGGGATCGACCGGGGCGACCGGCGTGCGGCGCGACTCCGGCCCGGGCTCGAGCAGCATCTCCTTGGTGTAGACCATCGCCTCGCGCGACATCTCGGCCAGCTCGTAGTCGTGGCCGAGCGTGATCGCGTCGAACGGGCAGGCCAGCTCGCAGTAGCCGCAGAAGATGCAGCGGCTCATGTTGATCTCGTAGATGCGGGCGTAGCGCTCGCCGGCCGAGTAGCGCTCCTCGGCGGTGTTCTCGGCGGCCACCACGCGGATGCAGTCGGCCGGGCAGGCGGCCGCGCACAGCGAGCAGCCGACGCACTTCTCCAGGCCGTTCTCGTGCCGATGCAGGCGGTGGCGGCCGCGGAAGCGCGGGTACACGGCGCCGCTTCTCGTTGGGGAACTGCTGGGTCACCGGCTTCTTGAACAGGTGCCGGAAGGTGACGCCAAATCCTTTGACCGAATCGACTACGGGCATATCGGTCCTTGCGGTTCATGCGCGGTAGGCCACCACGAACGAGGTGACCAGAAGGTTCAGGGTGGCGGCCGGGAGCAGCACCTTCCAGCCGATCGACATGAGCACGTCGTAGCGGACGCGCGGCAGGGTGGCGCGAACCCACATCTGCAGCAGGATGAACAGCGCCATCTTGATCAGCATCCAGATCGGGCCGGGCAGGAACGGGCCCGTCGTAGCCGCCCAGAAACAGGATCGAGGCCACCGCCGAGAACGCGATCAGCGACACGTACTCGGCGTTTTGGAACATCGCCCAGCGCATGCCTCCGTACTCGGTGTGGTATCCGGCGACCAGCTCACCCTCGGCCTCGGGCAGGTCGAACGGGATCCGGCTGACCTCCGCGGTGGAGGCCACCACGTAGATACAGAAGCCCACGAACTGGGGAAGGATGTACCACATGCCGTCGTGCTGCTGGGCGGACACGATCCCGGTCAGCGACAGCGACTGGCTCATCATCACCACGCCGATCACGGCCAGCGCCAGGCTGACCTCGTACGACACCAGCTGGGAGACGGCCCGCATCGAGCCGAACAGCGAGTACTTGGAGCTGGACGACCAGCCGCCCACCAGGAACCCGTAGAAGCTAACCGAGCCCAGCGCGAACACCACCAGCAGGGCGACGCTGGGGTCGGAGATCCACCAGTGGAAGGTGATCGAGGTGCCGGGGATGGTGGTCGGGCCGCCGTCGAACGGGATCACGCCGAAGACGCAGATGGCGGCAAACAGCGAGATCACCGGCGCGATCAGGTAGAGCATGGGGGAGATGCCGTCGGGCAGAAGGCTCTCCTTGCGCAGCAGCTTGACCAGGTCGGCGATCGGCTGCAGCAGCCCGAACGGGCCGACGCGGTTGGGCCCGAGTCGCTGCTGGAAGCGGCTCAGCACGCGCCGCTCGACCCAGGTCAGGATCGCGAACACTGCCATCACCAGGTTGGCCAGGACAACCGCCTTGACCAGGGTGATCCAAAAACCGTCAGGCATCGGCCGGCTCCTCGGCGGGGTCGGCGGCCACCGTCGCGGGCCCCACGTAGGGCACTCGCTGGGCCATTCGCACGGTGCCGGGCCGCAGCCGCCGGGAGGCGATTGCCGGGCCGGATGCGGTGCGGCTGTCAAGCTGACCGTGATCCGATCGCCGGTGGCGACGCCCATCGCCTCGGCGTCGTCGTGGTTGATCTCGATTCCCACCCGCTTTTGGAAGTGCAGCTCGGGGCTGCGGTCGGCCGCGGTGCCGCTGATCAGCTCTCGGTAGGCGACCAGCGTCGTGCCCTGGGGGGCACCGCCGGCGGCGGCCAGCCGCGGCTCGGCCGGGGTGGAGGATGCCTGTGGACGCTCGGGCAGCTCGGCCCGCTCGCCCAGAGACGACCACGACATGCCGGCGAATGCGGTTCGCGATTGGGCCAGCTCGGTGAACGCCTGGGCCGCGTCGGCGGGGACTTCCAGGCCGAGCCGCTCTCCCAGCTCTGCCGTCCAGTCGTAGCCGTCCGGCACGCCGCGGCGGCGGCGTGGCCGCTGCCCGCAGGCGTTGCACGCGGCCCTCGAGGTTGGTGACGGTGCCTTCCTGCTCGAGGCTCTCCGAGGCGGGCACGATGGTGGTCGCCCAACCCGAGGAGTCGTTCTGGAAGGCGGTCACCTGCAGCACGAACTGCGCCCGCGCCAGCGCACCGCGCCAGCGCTCGCCGTTCGTCCAGTCGCCCACCGGGTCGGCTCCCAGCAGCACGATCGCCTTGATCTGCCCCGACTCGACCGCCTCCAGCACCTCGCTGGGGGAGTGCGTGCCCAGGCCGGCGGCGTGGGCGCCCAACTCGTTGCCGGCGGGGGTGATCAAGACGCGGGCGTCGAGGCTGTGGGCGAGATGGGCGAGGATGTCTGCCGCCGCCTGGCTGACGCGGCCGTTCCAGATCAGCACCACCTGCTCGGCCCCCGCCAGCGCACCGCCCAGCTCGGAGGCCGGATCGGTCGCGGTCATCAGGGTCGCGTGCGCGGTGCCGGCTGCGGTCGAGATGTGGTGCGCGCCGCGCAGCGTCTCCAGCCGGGTGCCGCCCACTCCCACCGTGATCACCTTCGCCCCGCCGGTGACCGCCTTGCGGATGCGAAGCTCGACCACCGGCGCGCGCTGGCTCAGCTCGGTGTCGCCTGCGACCACGATCGCGCGCGGCGGTGTCGAGGTCGGAGATCGAGGCCAGATAGGGAGCCAGCGTGTCCAGGCCCGAGTGTCCGTCGGGGCCGCACACGCTGATGCCGCCCGCCAGGCCTTCGGCCAGGATGCGCGCCCACAGGTGGGACTCCTCGTTGGTCTGGGTGCGCCGAGGACAGCACCGCGATCGACCCGGCGCCGAACTTGGCGGCGGTGGTGCGCAGCCGCTCGGACACGTGCTCCAGCGCGTCGCCTTGGGCAACCGGCTCGAGCCCGCGGCCGCCGCGGATCAGCGCCGAGGTGACGCGATCGGGCGCGCGCAGCTGGCCCAGGGCATAGCGACCGCGGTCACACAGCCAGCCCTCGTCCACCTCGGGGTGGTTGCGCGACAGCACCCGCACCACGTGACCCTCGCGAATCGAGGCCGAGATGTTGCAGCCCACGGCGCAGCCGGTGCACACGGTGGGGACGTTCTGGATCTCCCAGGGGCGTGCCTTGAAGCGATAGGTGGTCGAGGTCAGCGCTCCCACCGGGCACAGCTCGGTGACGTTGCCCGAGAACTCGTTGGTGTACGGCCGGCCTTCGAAGGTGGTGATCATCGAGTGTGCGCCGCGGTTCTCGGTGACCAGCTGCATGTCGCCCGAGACCGACTCCGAGAACCGGGTGCAGCGATAGCAGAGGATGCAGCGCTCGCGGTCGAGCTTGATCAGCGGCGAGACCGGCACCGGCTTGTCGTGGGTGCGCTTGGGCAGCGTCATGCGGGTCACGCCGGGGCCGTAGCGGAAGGTCAGATCCTGCAGCGGGCACTCACCGCCCTTATCGCACACGGGGCAGTCCAAGCGGGTGGTTCAAGAGCAGAAACTCGAGCACCGCGTCCTGGCCCTCCTTGGCCCGGCCGGAGTGCGAGTTGACCACCATGCCGTCGGCGGCCGGAGTGGTGCAGGCGGTCTGGAGCTTGGGCATGCCCTCGATCTCGCACAGGCACATGCGGCAGGCTCCGACGCCGGCGCCCAGACGCGGCTCGTAGCAGAACACCGGGATCTCGATCCCGGCCTCCGAGGCAGCTTCCACCAGAGTGCGGCCCTTGACGACCGTGATCTCGCGATCGTTGATGGTGAGCGTGACCGTGTTGGTCTCAACCGTCGCCATCGTGCTCCTCGTCTCGGGTCGTCTCCGTACAGCGCGGCTGCCATCTCGATCTCGTCGGGTGCCTCGGCCAGCGCCAAGAGCGTGGGTACCACCTGATCGGGGTCGTCGCCGTTCTCGATCCGGCGGCGGGCGGCCAGCACGGCCTCGTGGAAGGTGGTCATGCCGGTATTCCCTCCACCTTGGGCGGGTGGTACAGCGACGTGATCGGGCTGGACTCGGTGAACGGGCAGCCGCCCTCGTCGATGTGGCGCTGGAACTCCTCGCGGAAGTGGGTGACGTAGCTGACCACCGGCATCGCCAGCGAGTCGCCCAGCGGACACAGGCACTTGCCCAGGATCCGGTCGCACACGTTCAGCAGCAGATCCAGTTCGCCCTGCTTGGCCTCGCCCATCTCGATCTTCTCGATGATCTCGACGCCCCAGCGAGTACCTTCACGACACGGCGTGCACTTGCCGCAGCTCTCGTGCTTGTAGAACTGGGCCACCCGCAGCGCCAGCTGCACCATGCAGACGCGATCGTCGATCACCATCACCGCTCCCGACCCGGCCATCGACCCGGCCGCCGCGATCGCCTCGAAGTCGAGCTTGGTGTCGAGCTGGTCGGGCATCAGGATCGGCGCGGAGGAGCCGCCGGGGATGATTCCCTTGATCGTGCGGCCGTCGGTGGCGCCGCCACCGCAGCCTTCGACCAGGTCGCGCAGCGAGTCGGTCAGCGCCAGCTCGTAGTTGCCGGGTCGCTTGACGTTGCCCGACAGCGAGAACACGCGGGTGCCGGTGGAGCGCTCGGTGCCGATCGCCTTGAAGGCGTCGGCGCCCATCGCCAGGATGTAGGGCACCGAGGACAGCGTCTCGACGTTGTTGACCAGCGTCGGCGCGGCATACAGGCCCGCCACCGCAGGGAACGGCGGCTTCGACCGCGGCTGGCCGCGCTCGCCCTCCAGCGAGCTCAGCAAGCGCCGTCTCCTCGCCGCAGATGTAGGCGCCGGCGCCGCGGTGCAGAACGATGGTGGCGTCGTAGCCCGAGCCCAGCACGTCGTTGCCGATCAGCCCTCGCTCCCGGGCCTGCTCGAGCGCCACCTTCAGCACCTCGAACTCGGTGCGGTACTCGCCGCGGATGAAGATGAACGCCTGGGTGGCGCCGATCGCATAGCTCATGGTCAGCACGCCCTCGATCAGGGCGTGCGGGTTTCGCAGCATCAGCTCGCGATCCTTGAAGGTGCCCGGCTCCGACTCGTCGGCGTTCACGCACAGGTAGGCGGGCTTGCGGTCCTTGGGCAGGAACGACGCCTTGCGCCCGGTGGGGAAGCCGGCTCCGCCGCGGCCGCGGATGCCGGAGCCGTCCACGATCGCCACGATCTCGCCCGGCTCCATCGTCAGCGCCCGGCGCAGCTGGGCATAGCCGCCGCCGGCCTCGTAGGCGTCGATGTCGCGGCGGTCGCCCTCGAAGTTGAGCGTGATCCTGGTCATCTGCCCGGCTCCTCGCAGCTCGGCCACCAGTGCGGCGACCTTCTCCGGCCCGCACGGCTCGTGGTAGCGCTCGTCCACGCTCACCACCGGGCCCCAGCCGCAACCGCCGTAGCACTCGACCGTCGCGCAGTGTCACCAGCCCGTCGGGGGTTGTCTCGCCGACGTTGATCGCCCAGCTGCGCCTCGAGTTCGCGCAGGGTGTCTCCGGCGCCCACCAGCGCGCAGGCCACGTTGGTGCAGACGCACACCTCGTGGACGCCCTGCGGGTGCAGCCGGAACATGTCGTAGAACGACGCCACCGACTTGCAGTACGCCGGGGTGAACTCGGTGGCGTCGGCCACCTGCTCGTAGGCCTCGGTCGAGAGCCAGCCGTACTCCTCCTGCGCCAGCCGCAGAGCCGGCACGATCGCCGAGCGCGGCTCCGGGTAGAGCGCGACCACGTCCAGGATGCGGTCGCGCAGCGGCCGCGAGCGGTCGGGCTCGGGCAGCGGCGGGGGCATCGGCGGGCGCGTCTCGACTGCGCCCGCCATCGTCTCGGCGGAGGCGGGATCGGGGCGAATGCTCATCGGTCGCACTCTCCCATCACGCCGTCCAGCGATCCCACCACGGCGATCATGTCGGCGATGTAGCGGTTGACCGAGCACATCGCGGTCGACTGCAGGCTGACGAAGCTGGGCGCGCGGAAGTGGATCCGCCACGGCTTGGGGCCGCCGTCGGCCACCAGGAAGCAGCCGAACTCGCCGCGGGGCGACTCGACCGCCGAGTACACCTGGCCGGGCGCCACCCGGAAACCCTCGGTGACCAGCTTGAAGTGGTGGATCAGCGACTCCATCGAGGTGTGCAGCTCGTGGCGGGGCGGCAGCACGTGTTTGCGATCGTCTGCCATCACCGGGCCCGAGGGCATGTTCTCGAGGCACTGGTCGATGATCTTGACCGACTCGTACATCTCGTTGGTGCGGCACAGGAAGCGGTCGTAGCAGTCGCCGTTGGTGCGCGTGACCACGTCGAAGTCCATCTTGTCGTAGGCCAGGTACGGGTCGTTTCGGCGCAGGTCGAAATCGACACCCGAGGCGCGCAGGTTGGGGCCGGAGAGACCCATGGCGATGGCGGTGTCGGCGTCGATCGTGCCGATGCCCTTGAGCCGGCCCTTCCAGATCGGATTCTCGGCCAGCAGGTCGAGGTAGGAGTCGATCTTCTTGGGCATGTCGCGGACGAACTTCTTGCACTCGTCGTAGAAGCCCTTGGGCAGGTCCTCGGCCACCCCGCCGAACTGCGGGTAGCGGTCGTGCATACGCACGCCGGTGACCATCTCGAACAGGTCGAGCACCGTGTCGCGCTCGCGGGTGCAGTAGAAGAACACCGACATGGCGCCCAGCTCGATGCCCGACGTGCCCAGGTAGATCAGGTGCGAGTGGATGCGGTTGAGTTCGGCGAACAGGGTGCGGATCCACTGTGCCCGCTCCGGCACCTCGATCTGGATCAGCTTCTCGACAGCATGCACGTAGGCCAGCTCGTTGGCGAAGAAGCCGAGGTAGTCCATCCGCGGGGCGTAGGGGATGCCCTTCCAGTAGGTCTTCTGCTCGAAGTTCTTCTCAAAGCCGGTGTGGACGTAGCCGATGTCGGCGTCCAGGCCGACCACGACCTCGCCGTCCAGCGTCACGATCAGCCGCAGCACGCCGTGCGTGGACGGGTGGTTGGGTCCGAAGTTGACCGTGATCAGATCCTCGCCCGGGGGCGGGTCGATCTTGGACGGTGCGCCGCCGGGGATGATCGCGGGCGAGCCCAGCGGTACCACCGGTGCGGCCGGGCGATCGTGTTCGGTCACGCTCATACGGCGTCGGTGAACTGCACCGGCTCACCGCCGATCGGATAGTCCTTGCGCAACGGGTGACCGGCCCAGTCTGACGGCATGATCAGCCGCTTGAGATTGGGGTGTCCGGCGAACTCGATGCCCATCATGTCGAACTGCTCGCGCTCGTGCCAGTCTGCGGTCGGCCAGATCTCGACCACGCTTGGGACCGCCTCGCCGTCGTCCAGCGCCACCGTCAGCCGCACCCGGTCGGGCGCTCCGCCGCCGGCTGCGTAGTGGGCCAGGTGGTAGACGACGCCGAAGCGCTTTTCGGGCGGGGTGGACGTCTCTGGGGCGCCCCAGCTGCCGGTGGCATTGATGTCGCGGCCGCGCTCGGTGCCGAAGTAGCCGGCCACAGGTTCGCCGTAGCCGAGATAGTCGACGGCGGATACGGCCGACAGGAAGTTCTTCCCGTGCTGGTCGCGCAGCAGCCGGCAGACCTCCACCAGGTGCTCCTTCTTGACCGTGAGCGCCGGCATGTCGGCGTGCTTCTCGGGCTTGACCGCACCCCTGATCACGCTGTTGACCGCCTTGGCGAGCTGGGTGGAGGTCACGCCTTTGACTTCTCCTGGTCGTAGGCCGGCGAGACACCCGCGCGAATCTTCTTCTGGATCAGGTTGAGCCCGTCGATCACGGCCTCCGGCCGGGGCGGGCAGCCGGGCACGTGCACGTCCACGGGCACGATCTTGTCGACGCCCTGCAGGATCGCGTAGTTGGCGAACATGCCGCCCGAGCTGGAGCAGGCGCCCATCGCCATCACCCACTTGGGCAGAAGCATCTGGTCGTACACCTGGCGCAGCGCCGGGGCCATCTTGTGCGACACCCGGCCGGACACGATCATCAGGTCGGCCTGGCGCGGCGAGGAGCGAAACACCTCAGAGCCGAACCGGGCGATGTCGTACCGCGGGGAGGGCAGCACCATCATCTCGATGGCGCAGCAGGCCAGGCCGAATCCGGCCGGCCAGATCGAGTTGGACTGTCCCCATGCCAGGGCCTTCTCGAGCGTGGTCAGCATCACGTACTGCTCGAGGTCGTTGGCGCGCACGGCTTTGGAGATGTGGACCGGTGTTACCGCCATTCCAGGGCTCCTCGCTTCCAGACGTACACGTACGCGACCACGAGCAGCACGACGAAGACGACCATCTCGGCCAGGCCGAAGTACTTGAGCTGATGCATCTTGAGCGCCAGCGGATACAGGAACACCACCTCGATATCGAACACGATGAAGAGCATTGCGGTCAGGTAGTAGCTGACCGTGAATCGGCCGGGTGTGAAGGTTGTGGCCGACACGCCGGACTCGAACGGCACCGATTTGTCACCGGCACGCCGACGGCTGCGGGTCGAGATCGTGAACGTCCCCACCAATAGCGAGAACGGGATCACGAATGCGATCACCGCGAAGACCAGGAGGGCTGCCCATTGACCGAGCACGAAACCCGACTATAGCACCGGCACAAGCGGGGCCGGGCGGGGGCCGGAATGTCCGCTTTCTACCGGGATTTTGAGGGCAGTAACCAGTGTCACAAAGTCGTCGCGAGTGACGCCGGATTTCAGCGTAGGACTCAGGATCGGAGCCCTCGGGTACGATAAAGGAAGTGATGGTCACGATCACAGAGCGTGCTGCCGAGAAGGCGCTGGCGCTGCTGGCCGCCGAGAACGACCCGGAGCTGACCGGGTTGCGGGTCGCGGTCGAGGGCGGCGGGTGTTCCGGATTCCAGTACGCACTGGGGTTCGACGGCGCGCCCGAGCAGGACGATCGGGTGGAGGTCGTCAACGGCCTGCGGATCATCGTGGATCCCCACAGCCTGCCGTATCTGGAAGGCGCTGCGATCGACTATGAGGACGGCCTGATGGAGGCCGGTTTCAGGATCACGAATCCCAACGTCGTTGCCGCCTGTGGGTGTGGCAGCTCGTTCCAGGCGCGCGAGGATGAGCAGGAGCCGGTCGCGGCCGGTCATGGGCACGACCATGACCACGGCGACGGCTGCGACTGCGCCGCCTGACCGGCGAGCCCGTGTCGTCTCCGATCACACGGCGCACCCTTCTGACCGGTGCCGCCGGCGTGGCCGTGGTGGGGCTGGGGGTGGCGGCGGTGGAAGGGCCCCGCACGCTGGCCAAGCGCCTGCGTGACGACGTCATGGGTAAGCCCGAGGCGGTCATCCCCAACGCGCCCGAGGGCCAGATCCACCTGGACACGGTGCATTCCAAGGCTCGCGGGCAGGATGTCTCGTTGTTCACCGCCGTGCCGGCGGGTTACGGGGCGGGGGTGGGCCTGCCGGTCTGCCTGATCTTGCACGGAGCCACCGCCCGACCGCCGGACTTCCAGCCGTTCGGGCTGGGGAAGTTCCTGACCGCGGCCGTGCGCAGGGGCGCGCCGCCGTTCGTGCTGGCCGGCGCCGACGGCGGCCTCTTGTTCTGGGAACCGGGGCACGCGCCGGGAGACAATCCCCAGGCGATGGTGCTGGACGAGATGCCGGGGTGGCTCGATGCACGAGGATTCGACACCTCGCGAATGGCGGCCTGGGGCTGGTCGATGGGCGGCTACGGCTCGCTGCGGCTGGCCGAGGTGCGTCCGGACTGGCTGAAGGCGGTGGCGGCGTTCAGTCCCGCGGTGGAGCCGGGAGACCAGGCCTTCGCCGGGGTGGATCAGCTGGCGGGACAGCCGCTGGGCGTGTGGTGCGGGACGTCAGACCCGCTGTACGAAAACGTTCAGCAGTTCGTCGCGGCGCTGCCGCAGAAGCCCAATCCGCTGTCGTACGGCGACGGCGCCCACACGCGGGCGTACTGGGACAGCGTGACGCTGCCGGCGTTTGCGTTCATCGGTGAGCAGCTGACGCCTTCTGGATAGGCTTCCGGCATGGAGTTGACCAAGTTGGGGAATCCCGACGCGGCTGCCGACCGGCGGCTGGAGGCCTTCCCGATCGCCGACAAGACCCAGGTGATCACGCTGGAGTGCGCCGAGTTCACCTGCCGCTGCCCGATCACCGGGCAGCCGGACTGGGCTCACATCACGATCACGTACCGCCCCGGCGAGTGGGCGGTCGAGACCAAGAGCGTCAAGCTGTACCTGGAGACCTTCCGCGAGGAGGGCATCTTCCACGAGCACCTGGCGACGGTGATCCGCGACGACTTCGTGGCCGCGCTGGCCCCCGTCGAGCTGTCGGTGACCGTCAACTTCAACGCCCGCGGCGGCATCGCCCTCCGCGCCGTCAGCTCGTACGGTGAATAATTGGTGCCAGGCACCAATTACTTCACCCGTATAGCTACAGCCGCTTGTGCAGGTTTCGCGGACGACGACCTTGCTGAGCAGCGGCAGCGCCGGGGAGATTCGATCCCAGATCCAGATGGCCAGGTTCTCGCTGGTGGGTGACGTCTCCAGGCCCGGGATGTCGTTCAGGTAGCGGTGGTCGAGCACGGCGGCGAGCGGCTCCCATGCCGCCGAGATGTCGGCGAAGTCGATCACCCAGCCGCTGTCGGCCCCGATCTCGCCGCGCACATGCACCTCGACCCGGAACGAGTGGCCGTGCAGGCGCGCGCACTTGTGCTCGGGCGGCAGGTTTCGCAGCTGGTGGGCCGCTTCGAACCCGAACTCCTTGAAGATCTCGGCGGTGCTCATCGCAGGCCGACGACCTTGTGGGTCTGGAGGCTCAGCCGCCACTGGGGGTGCTCGAGGCAGTAGGCGATTGCCAGCTGGGTGTTGCGCTCGACCTCGGGGCCGTCCATCGGCTGCAGGAAGAAGTGGTCGAACTCCGCTTCGGCAAATCGCTCGGGCTGTGCTCCCGCCTGCGGATAGACGAGCTTCAGCTCATTGCCGGTCAAAAGCACCGTCGCGGAGCCAGCCTTGGGGCTGACGCACACCCAGTCGAGTCCCGGCGGCGGCATCAGCGTGCCGTTGGTCTCGACCGCGATCTCGAAGCCGCGCGCGTGCAGCGCGTCGATCAGCTCGGCGTCGATCTGCAGCAGCGGCTCGCCGCCGGTGCACACCACCAGCGGGCGGGAACGTCCGTTGGCCGCCGCCGGCCACTCCGCGGCCACCGTTGCGGCCAGGTCGCGGGCGGTCTCGAACTTGCCTCCGCCGGTGCCGTCGGTGCCCACGAAGTCGGTGTCGCAGAAGCTGCAGACGGCGTCGTGGCGGTCCTGCTCGCGGCCGCTCCACAGGTTGCAGCCGGTGAACCGGCAGAACACCGCCGGCCGGCCGGTGTTGGCGCCCTCGCCCTGAAGCGTGTAGAAGATCTCCTTGACGGCGTAGCTCATGCCGTCTCCAGCGCGCCGGGGGCATACGCGGTCGGATCGGCCACGCCGGCCTGCTCGAACCCTCGCCGCCGCAGCACGCAGCAGTCGCAGTGCCCGCAGGCGCGTCCGTCGGAGTCCGGGTCGTAGCAGCTGTGCGTGAGCGAGTAGTCGACGCCCAGCTCCAGCCCGCGCTGGATGATCTGCTGCTTGGTCATCTGCATCAGCGGCGCCCGGATGCGAGTGGGTGTGCCCTCCACGCCGGCCTTGGTGGCGAGGTTCGCCATCCGCTCGAAGGCCTCGATGTACTCCGGCCGGCAGTCGGGATAGCCGCTGTAGTCGAGCGCGTTCACGCCGATGAAGATGTCGCCTGCCCCGCGCACCTCGGCCAAGCCGAGCGCGAACGACAGGAAGATCGTGTTTCGGGCGGGGACATACGTGATCGGGATGTCGTCCGTCGTCGTCGTCGGTCCTTGGGCACGTCGATGTCGTCGGTCAGCGCCGATCCGCCGAATGCCCGCAGGTCGATGTCGAGGGTGACGTGGCTGGCAACCGCGGCGGCACGGGCAATCCGGTCGGCCGCCTCGAGCTCGTGCTCGTGGCGCTGGCCGTAGCGGAAGCTGAGCCCGTGCACCGCGTATCCCTCGCTCTGGGCGATCGCCAGCACGGTGGTCGAATCCAGACCACCGCTGAGCAGCACCACCGCGGGTTTTCCGGCGACAGTCATCGTCCGTAGTATGCCCGTCCACCAATCATCTAGGCTCTCGGCAGAGAACGCGATGGAGGCTGAGATGGCAGAGCTTTGGGGCGGGGAGACCCGCAAGGCGGTTGAGAACTTCCCGGTGTCGGGGGAACCGATCCCGGTCGCGGTGGTGCACTGGTTGGGACGGATCAAGGCCGCCTCGGCGCGGGTCAACGCCGAGCTGGGGCTGCTGGATGCGGCCAAAGCTGAGCGGATCGCCGCCGCCGCCGATCAGATCGCCGCGGGCGAGCACGACGACCAGTTCCCGATCGACGTGTTCCAGACCGGCTCGGGCACGTCGTCCAATATGAACGCCAACGAGGTGATCGCCACCATCGCCGGCGAGGGCATCCACGCCAACGACGACGTCAACATGGGCCAGTCGTCCAATGACGTGTTCCCGTCGGCCGTGCACCTGGCCGCGCTCGATCGCACCGTCAACGAGCTCTTGCCCGCGCTGGATGCGCTGGCGTCCTCGCTCGAGGCCAAGGCGGCTGAGTTCGGCGACGTGGTCAAGTCGGGGCGCACGCACCTGATGGATGCCGTACCGATCACGCTCGGCCAGGAGTTCGGAGGCTACGCCGCGCAGGTGCGAGAGGGCACCCGCCGGGTGGGCAACAGCCTCACCGGTGTCGGCCAGATTCCGCTCGGCGGGACGGCCGTCGGCAACGGCCTGAATACGCATCCCGAGTTCGCCGCCCGCGTGCGGGCGCGGCTGGTGGCAGACTCCGGGCTCGAGATCATGGCCGCCGGCCGATCCGTTCGAGGCCCAGGCCAACCGCGACGGCCTGGTGGAGGCCTCAGGCGCACTCAAGTCGGTGGCGGTGTCGCTGACCAAGATCGCCAACGACCTGCGCTGGATGGGCTCCGGGCCACGGGCAGGGATCTCCGAGATCATCATCCCCGAGCTGCAGAAGGGCTCGTCGATCATGCCGGGCAAGGTCAACCCGGTGATCCCCGAGGTGGTGTGCCAGGTATCGGCGCAGGTGATCGGAAACGACGCGGCGATCACCGTCGGCGGGCTCCAGGGCAACTTCGAGCTGAACGTGCAGATCCCGCTGATCGCACGCAATCTGCTGCAGTCGATCGTGCCTGCTGACGTCGGCGTCTCGCCTGTTCGCGACCCGCTGCATCGACGGCATCGAGGTGAACGTGGCCGGGGCGAAGCGTTCGGGAGAGTCCACGCTCGTAATCTCGACTGCACTCAATCCCTACATCGGCTATGACCGGGTGGCGGCGATCGTCAAGGACACCGTCGACTCAGGCCGCTCCCTGCGCGAGGTCGCGCTCGAGCACGGCGTGGAGGAGTCGGTGCTCGACGAGGCGCTCGATCTGCGCAAGATTGCGGCCGGAAACCAGGAGATCTAAGGTTCTGGCCATGGATGTCCTGGTACTCCAGCACATCGCGTGTGAGCCGCCCGGGGAGTTCGAGGACGTGCTGCGCGAGCGCGGCGCGACCATCCATCGGGTCGAGCTGGACGAGGGCGAGCCGTTGCCTCAGGGCCGGTCGTTCGACGCGATCGTGGCGATGGGCGGGCCGATGTCGGTCAACGACGAGGCCGAGCTGCCGTGGCTGGTCGAGGAGAAGCGCCTGATCCGCGAAGCCGTCGACTCGGGGGTGCCGTATTGGGGCTCGTGTCTGGGGGTGCAGCTGCTCGCGGCCAGCCTGGGCGCGCGGGTATACGCGGGCGGGGTGCCCGAGGTGGGCGTGCTCGATGTCGAGCTCACCGACGAGGGCCGCGCCGACCCGGTGTTCGCGGGGCTGCCACCGAGATTTCCCACGCTCCAGTGGCACGGAGACACGTTCGACCTGCCCTCCGGCGCCACGCGGCTGGCGTCCTCTCCCGCCTATCCCAACCAGGCGTTCCGATATGGGCGCAGCGCCTACGGCGTGCAGTTCCACGTCGAGGTGTCCGGCGCCATGGCCGAGGAGTGGGGCACGATCCCGGCCTACGTCGACTACGCCGATCGCACGCTCGGCGAGGGCGGTATCGATCGGCTGTTGGACGAGTTCTCGGATCAGCGCGAGGCGATGCTCGGGCACGCGCGATCGATGTTCGAGGCCTGGGTTGAGCACGCCGTCGCCGTCCCCCGATAACCGCTTCATGGCGGTGCGCTACGCCGTTCGCGAGTCGGATGAGATCGCGCTTTCAGACGACGGCGTGCGCAGCTTCATCGCGCTTCGCGACGAGGGCCGAAGCGCCGCCGAGATCGGATCGCAGCTCGGTCTCGATCCGGAGGCGGTGGCCGAGCTGATCTCGGCCGACGAGGCACAGGCGGTCGCGCACCGGATCGCGACCGGCGAGGAGCCGATGTATCCCCCGCCGCCGCCCGGCAAGGAGCTGATCGACAGCCGATCCGGCTCGGCCACCGTGCCCCTGATCGCCCTCGCGGCGATCTTCATCCTGATCCTGCTCTACCTCGCCTTGAGGTGAGATAATCGGTGCCTGGCACCGATTACTTCAGTCCGCGAAAAGTGCGCACCGTTATTCCTACTCACCAGGAGCTTGACCATGCCGAGGGAGGTTTCTTCGAAGTCGAGCGAGCGGTAGAGCGCGTGGGCGACGTGGTTTAGACGGCCACACGTTCAGCTCGATCCGGTCGAGGCCCAGGGCGCGGGCCTCTGCCTCGACCAGCAGCATCGCCTCGCGGCCGAAGCCCCGTCCCCGCTCAGACTCGATGATCGCGACGTCGTACACGTACAGCCGATCGCGCCCCTCGATGCGTTCGGCCGCGATCCACAGGTGCCCGACCGCTGCTCCGCTCTCGTCCTCGATCATGCGCACTTGGTGATCCGGCGTCTCCCGACCCTGGGGCAGGAGCGTGTCGAAGCTCTGGTTGGACTTGGCCGCGGCCTCGGCCGCGGTCAGCCGATAGGAGTGGGCGACGTCGGCAGCGTACGCCGTCACAGCCGCCGCCCGCCAGGCGTCGAACTCCGGCCCTGTCATCTCGCGCAGGCGAAGGCTCACGCAGGCGTCGCAGTCAGCACGAACTCGCGCACCAACGCACTGGATTCGGCCAGCGCATCCCACAGGACGGCGTGTCCACCGGGCACCGTCTCCAGCCGGCCCCGGCGCAGCTCGGACACCGCCTGGTCGACCTCATCCTCGCTCACAAGCTCGGACTCTTCGCCGTGGATGATCAGCGTCGGGCAGACGACAGCGCGCAGATCGGGCGACACCGTGGCCGCCTGCGACAGCGCCGATGCGGCCGCGTCGCGGCTATAGCGGTAGCGGTACAGGCCGTCCTCGCCGGCCACCAGATGCTCGGCCATCTCCTCCTCGAGCAGCGCGTTGGGCGTATGCATCAGGCCAGACTCGCTGCGCTCGGCCTCGATCGCCTCGCTGACGGTGGCGTAGCCACCGCGGCCGCGCTCCCGCTCGGCCATCAGCAGCAGCGTGGTGGGCGGGGTCAGTAGCAGCGGGTCGAGCAGCACCACCGCGGTCGCCCGCTCGCCGTACTCGCACGCGTGCTCGACCGCGATCCGCGCGCCCAGGCCGTGGCCGATGATGGTCACCTGGTCGACCCCCGAGGCGTCCAGTACATGGTCGAGATCGGCCACATGCTGGGCCGGGGTCTGCGGGCCTGACCATGGCGAGCGGCCGTGTCCGCGCAGATCGTAGGCGATCACCCGCCGGTTGGTCTCGAGCATCCGGGCGAGCCGCTCGAAGCGGCGGGCGTGGCCCCCGGTGGTGTGCACACACACCACAGCCGGAAGGTCGTCAGCTCCCCAGTTCAGCACGCGAAACCGTGTCACCGGCAGCGATTGTAACGCGCTGTCACGATTGCGCCCCTCCGTCCCCCACAGAAGCGGGGGGCGGAGGGGCGGCCAGGGAGTGGTTCAGTCGCCCGCGGCCGGAGCGATTCCGGCCAGGTCCTCGTTGCCCTCGAGGGGCACATTGACCATTGCGTCGCGGGTCGGCTTGCCGAGCCAGTAGAAGATCACGCCGGCCACGAAGGTGACGCCGATTGCGACCAACGAGATCAGCTCGTACTTCAACCGCGACACGTCGGTTGGCAGGTCGGCGTTATTCAGGAACTGCCCATCCAAGAACCCGGGGAAGATCGCCACGACAGACGCGAACACCGCCCAGAACGTGGTCAGGATGGTGCACACCCACACGCCGGTCATGCCTCCGGGGACACGATACGGACGGTGGACGTCGGGATGTGACTTCCGCAGCTTCGCCAAGCAGGGGAAGATCAGGATGTAGGAGAGGGTCGTGAACGTCAGCACCACGCCGATCATCACGTTGAAGGCGGAGGCTGCGCTGCCCGAGGTCAGCACCGACGCGATCACGAACACCAGCGTCGAGAAGCAGCCGGACAGGAAGTTCACGTTCACGGGCGTTCCCAGCTTGGCCGAGAAGTTGCCCAGGATGCGCGGGCCGGCACCGTCGTAGCAGGCCACGGCCTGGCTGCGGTCAGAGCCCATCAGCCACGTACACGCACTGGAGACCAGCGCCAGGATGAACATCACCGCCGAGATCTTGATCATCGTGTCGGCAGCGCCGCCGTACACCCCGTTGAACACGGTTGCGACGGCGTCCAGGAAGGCCGAGACGCCCTTGCCCTTGATGTCTTCGGGCGGGATCACCGAGATGATCGCCAGCACCGGCAGTCCGTACAGCAGGATCGCGGTGATGCACGCTCGCAGCACCGTCACCGGGACGTCCTTCTGGGCGTCCTTCATCTCGTCACCCGCTGCGTTGGGCAGCTCGAAGCCCACGTAGTTGAAGAAGAGCAGGGGTGCCAGTGCGATGAACTCAGTCCAGGTGGGGCTGAAGTCGCCGCCCGAGGGGAAGTGCAGGCCGTGCTTGAACGCGTACACGACCGTCGTGACCGAGAACAGTCCGATCACCAGGATCCGGCACCAGGCCCCCAGTGTGGGGATCCACTTACCGATACCGAACGACAGAATTGCGGAATAGACCGAGAACCAGATGAAGGCGAGGCCGACCAGGTAGTACACGACCGAGCCGTTGTCGAAGTTGTAGAAGTAGCCCTGGATGGCGGCGCAACACAGGAGTGCAAGGGTCGCGCCGATCCAGATCGGGTTCGAGAACCAGTAGAAGATGGCGTTGATGGCCGCCGTTAACCGGCCGAACGACATGCGCGTCCAGACGTACGCCCCGCCCTCTTCCGTGAATGCCGAACCGAGTTCGGCGGTCAAAAGCGCGTAGGGGACGAAGAAGAACACTGCCAGGAACAGCAGCCAGAGGAAGCCCTGGGCGCCGTTTGCGGCGACCTGGCCAAGAGTGTCCACACCGACGATGGTGCAGATCAGGAAGAAGTAGATATCAAACCGGCTGAAATGCTTCTGGAGTTTGGCCTTCTCCTCGAGCGCTGCTGACGTCGTCTGCTCATGGAACTGATCAGATGCAGCCAAAACACGGCCTCCTTGTCGGTGGATGCCATGGCCTCAAGCCCACCTCGAGACCGGACATCAAATGAGCGGTGGGTCAGTATCTCCGTTTTTTCACTTCATGGCAAGAGTCGCGAGCCACTTGTGACATTTAACGGCCGTTACGGGACGAGTGCACCGTGGCCGGTTGCGGCCAGGCGCTGTTCCTCGGCGCGGTAGCTGGAGCGCACCAGCGGCCCGGCAAACACGGCTCCGAAGCCCATTTCCTCGCCGACGTCGCGCAGCGCGTCGAACTGGGCCGGAGTGACCCAGCGGTCGAGTGAAAGATGCTTCGACGTGGGTTGCAGATACTGGCCGATGGTGACGACGTCGACCCTGTGCGCGCGCAGGTCGCGCATCACCTCGATCACCTCGTCGTCGGTCTCGCCCATTCCGACGATGATGCCGCTCTTGGTCACGATCGGCTCGCGGTCGGGGTGAAGCTCGGCCCACACATCCTTGGCCCGGTCGAGCAGATCGAGCGCCTTTTGGTAGTCGCCCTTGGGTCGCACTCGGCGGTAGAGATGCTCCGCCGTCTCGATGTTGTGATTGAACACGTCGGGAGCGGCGGCCAGCACGACCCGCAGCGCCTCTTCGCGGAAGCCGAGGAAGTCGGGCACCAGCACCTCGATGCCGCAGCTCGGGCCGGGCTCGTCTGATCGCGCCGATGGTCGCGGCGAAGTGCGCCGAGCCCTTGTCGGGCAGGTCGTCGCGATCGACCGAGGTGACCACCACGTGGCCGAGCGCCATCTTCTCGACGGCCCGGGCAACCCGCAGCGGCTCCAGCGGGTCGGGCGCGTCGGCCGGCCGGCCCGAGGTCACCGCGCAGTATCTGCACGCGCGCGTGCACACGTCGCCCATGATCTGGAAGGTGGCGGTGCCGCGGCCCCAGCACTCGCCGATGTTGGGGCACTGGGCCTCCTCGCACACCGTGTGCAGGCCGCCCTCGCGCATGATCTCGCGCAGCTCGCCGTAGCGGGTGTTGGCCGACGGGGCGCGCACCTTGATCCAGCTGGGGCGCTCGCGCGTGAGCTCAGACCACGGCACCGGGAAGCTCCGAGAACTCGAGGTCATAGATCTCTGCCAGGTGCCGGGTGACCGGTGCCCGCAGGTCATCGACGGACACGTCCCGGCCGGTCTCGACGGTGACCGACGTAAAGTCGGCGCCGCCCAGGCCACAGGCGTCGAACAGCTCGTACACGCCCAGATCGAGGTCGGCGTTCAGCGAGAAACCATGGCTGGTCACCCAGCGGGCGCAGCGCACGCCGATCGAGGCGATCTTGCGCTCTCCCACCCACACGCCGGAGGCGTGGGGTTGATCCAGCGCGTGGCCCTCGATGCCGAAGTCGGCCAGCGTCGCGATCACGACTCGCTCGAGATTACGCACGTATCCGCGCAGATCGCGCCCGCGGGACGTCAGGTCGAGGATCGGGTAGCCGACCAGCTGGCCGGGGCCGTGATAGGTCGAGCGGCCGCCCCGCGGCACCTCGACGATCTCGATCCCGCGGCGCCGGTACTCCTCATCCGAGAGCGGCAGTTCGGCAGCGCGGTCGGCCCGCGATCCCAGCGTGATCACCGGCTCGTGCTCGAGCAGCAGCACCGTGTCGGGCACCGCCCACTGGCTGCGGGCTGCGGCCAGCTCGGTCATCTCGGCCAGAGCCGTGGCGTACGGCGTGACCCCCAGGTTCTCGACGTACGCCTGGGTCACAGCCCGAACGAGCCCTCGTCCCACGTCTCGAGATTGTGCTTCAGCTGCGCCATGAACTGGGCAGCATAGGCACCGTCCACCAGCCGGTGATCATAGGAGAGGCACAGGAACATCATCGAGCGGATCGCGATGGCGTCGTTGCCGTGCTCATCGGTGACCACCACCGGTCGCTTGACGATCGCCTCCACGTCCAGGATCGCGACCTGGCCCTCGGGGATGATCGGGGTGCCGATC
Source organism: uncultured Actinomycetes bacterium (assembly GCA_963723785.1). Classification (GTDB taxonomy): domain Bacteria; phylum Actinomycetota; class Thermoleophilia; order Gaiellales; family JAICJC01; genus CAVPTL01. Next base: position 63,306 of record CAVRSB010000005.1, read on the forward strand.
AGCGCGCCGAAGACTCCCGGGTTGGTGATAGTGAAGGTGCCGCCCGACATCTCGTCGGGGGTGAGCGTCTTGCCGCGGGCCTTCCCGGCCAGCTCCACCACCGAACGGGAGAGGCCCAGCAGGTTCTTCTCGTCGGCACCGCGGATCACCGGCACCATCAGGCCCTTGGAGTCGTCCACGGCCACGGCCATGCCCAGGTTGACGTAGTGCTTGATGATGGCGGTCTCGCCCTGCACCTCGGCGTTGATCCACGGCCACTGCGAGATCGCGTCGAGCGTCGCCAGGGCCACGAACGGGATGTAGGTGAGGTTGACGCCGTGGCGGGTCTTGTACTCGGCCTTCCAGCGGGTGCGCATGTCCACGATGCCGGTCATGTCGACCTCGACCACCGTGGTGACGTGAGCGGCGGTATCGAGTGACTGGCGCATGTGCCGGGCGATCACCTTGCGGATGGTCGAGAAGCGGTACAGCTCCTCGCCGCCACCGGGGGCGGCTGCCGCGGCCGGAGCGGCCACGGGAGCGGGCTCAACCACGGGCGGCGGCGGTGGTGGTGCCACTGCCGGCGGGGGCGGAGGCGCTGTGACCGGCGCAGCCTCGGGAGCCGGCGCCGGCTCGATGATCGCGTCCTCCAGCGACGCCGAGAAGTGCGGCACGTCGTGCACCTCGGGGGCAGCTTCGGCCACGGGCTCGGGCGCTGCCGCGGGCGCAGCCGCTCCGCCGGATTCGATGAACTGGCGCACGTCGCGCTTGGTCACCCGTCCACCGCTGCCGGTGCCGGGGATCTGATTGATGTCGAGGTTGTGCTCGGAGAGCATCCGCGCGACCACCGGGCTGACGAAGCTGCGCCCCTCCTGGTCAGGAGATTCGGACGAGCCGTTGGTGGTGTGATCCGCGGGCGCCGCAGCGGGCGGCGGGGGCGGCGCGGCCTCAGGCGTTGCGGGCGGCTGCGCGGCGACCCGCTCGGCGGGCGTGGAAGGTGGGGTGGCCGGCGGCTCGGACTGGCCGGCGGCGGCGCCCGCTCCGCCGGTGTCGATCACGGCGATGCGGGTGTTGACCGGGACGGTCTCGCCCTCCTCGGCCAGCAACTCGCGGACCACGCCCGACGCGGGCGAAGGAACCTCGGTGTCGACCTTGTCGGTCGAGATCTCGACAATCGTCTCGTCGGCGGCGATGGTTTCGCCCACGTTCTTGGCCCAGCGGGTGATCGTGCCTTCGGACACGCTCACGCCCATCTGGGGCATCACGACGTCGACGAGGATTCCTGTGGTCATGGCGAATCAGCTCCTAATAGCTGGAAAGCTTGTCGATGGCTGCCAGGACGTCTTCGACCTGGGGAAGGAAGGCCTTCTCCAGCGGCGGTGAGAACGGCACCGGGGTGTCGGGTGAAGTGACGCGCACCACCGGGCCGTCGAGATCGTGAAAGGCCTCCTCGGCGATGGTGGCCGCGATCTCGGCGCCGAACCCGGATGTGTGCGTGTCCTCATGCAAGACGATCACTTTGCTTGTCTTCGACACCGACGCCAACACCGCCTCCCTGTCCCAGGGGGTGATTGTGCGCAGATCGATGATTTCGACCGACGTGCCGTCGGCCTCGGCCGCCTGCTCGGCGGCCTCCTCGGCCGTGTACACCATCGCTCCGTAGGTGACGATGGTGAGGTCATCGCCGGCCCGATGGATGCGGGCCTTGCCGAACTCGACCGCGTGTTCTCCCTCGGGCACCTCGCCCTTGATCCGGCGGTAGAGATGCTTGTGCTCGAAGAACAGCACCGGGTTGGGGTCGCGGATGGCCTGCACGATCAGGCCCTTGGCGTCGGCCGGGGTGGCCGGGCAGGCGATCTTCAGCCCCGGGCAGTGGGCGAAGAAGCCCTCGGGATTCTGTGAGTGGAAGGGGCCGCCCGAGAAGCCGCCGCCGGAGGGCAGCCGCACCACGATCGGCACCGGTGTGCCGACCCGGTAGTGCTGCTTGGCGGCGACCGTCACCAGCTGGTCGAACGCGCACGAGACGAAATCCGAGAACTGCATCTCGCACACCGGCCGCATACCCATCAGCGCTGCGCCGGTACAGGCGCCGGTGATGGCGGTCTCCGACAGCGGCGCGTCGATCACACGGTCCTCACCGAACTCCTGCAGAAAACCCTGAGTCACCTTGAAGGCACCGCCGTAGACGGCGATGTCTTGTCCCAGCAGAAACACACGCTGGTCACGGCGCATCTCCTCGCGGAGCCCATCGGAGATCGCCTGCAGGTAGGTCTTGGTGGTCACGGGCTCCTCGTCATCGGTGGTGGGGTGTGTCGAGTTCTTCGGGATCGGCATAGACCCCCGTGGCGACGTCGCCGGCGGCCGGCATGCGCCCCGGCTTCGGCGCGCTTGAGGGCTTCGTTCAGGAGGTGCTTGATCTCGAGCGCGATCTCGTCCTCGGTGGATTCGTCCAGCAGATCGTTGGTCTTCAGCCATCGCCGGAACCGCTCGATCGGGTCCTTACGGGTGTACGCCTCGAGCAGCTCGCGGGGGACATAGAAGGCGTCGTCGTGGACGGCGTGGCCCTCCATCCGCAGCGTCACCAGCTCGAGCAGCGTGGGGCCACCGCCGGCCCGCGCCTTCTCGATGGCGATGTGGGCCTCGCGGTACACGGTGAGCACGTCGGTGCCGTCGACCACGACGCCCTCGAACCCATACGCGTGGGCGCGGTCGGCCAGGTGGTCGCAGGCGAACTCGAGCCGGTTGGGCGTCGAGTAGGCGTACTGGTTCTGATCGACGATGAATACCACCGGCAGCTTGTGCACTCCGGCCATGTTCATCGCCTCGTGGGCGTCGCCACGGGCCATCGCGCCGTCGCCGCTCCAGGCCACCGCCACTCGCGGCTGATCCCGCAGCTTGAACGCTAGTGCTGCGCCGACCGCCACCGGCATCAGCGCCGGCAGGTGGCTGACCATCGCGATCAGGCCGAGGTGGATGTCGGCCATGTGCACGTTGCCGTCTCGGCCCGCGGCCGGGCCGTCGGCCTTGCCCATGTACTGCGCGAAGATTCGCCAGGGGTCGGTGCCGCGGGTGACATGCACCCCCATGTCGCGCTGCACCGGTGTGCCCACGTCGTCGATTCGCATGGCCGTGGCAACGCCAACCGATGCGGCCTCGTTGCCGCGGCCTGTGTAGAAGCTGCCCGGGATTTTGCCCTGGCGGTAGAGGATGTGGCCACGTTCCTCGACGCCACGCGTGATCAGCATGTTGCGGTAGATCTGGAGGACGTCCTCGCGATCGAGATCCGCGTCTCGGACTTCCGCTGCCGACCCCACCGGCGTGGCTTCCCGTGCGACTGCCATTCCTGCTTGAACCTTAGCGGAGGAGGTGGCCGAATCCGCAGTTGTCATCGTGGTTGCGCCGCGTGTGCAAGAATCGGGACATGGGGTATGACCGGTCGCGGGAGCTGGGTGACTGCTGCGGGTTTTGCCTGCAGTGCGGTTGGGGTCGCCGGTTCATGGCCGGCGGGGCGGCCGCGGTGCCCAGCGAGTGTCCTGATTGTGGAGGTGTGGTGATCACCGAGTGCCAGAGTTGCGGCCGGCCGATTTCGTCGATGATGGCGCTCACCTGCGCCGGTTGCCGCGCGGAGCTGCGCCCGGCGAGCCTGTTCGGCACCGACATCCGGCGCAAGCCCGAACGACACGTTCGGCTTGACGCCATGGGCCTTGGTGACGATAACGAGAGAACGCCCTCGTGACCTCAACTCTGTCCCTCTTTGTGATCGCGTTCCTGTGCGGCGCCCTTGTGGCTGCCGCGCTCGCGGTCGTGCGCGAACGCCGCAAGGTGCACCAGCTGGGCGAAGAGGTGGCCGATCTGCGCGACGAGACCGCCCTGCTGGAACGTCGCGACGAGGCCACCGGCCTCTACAACAGCCGCCACTTCGTGGAGGCGCTGACCCGCGAGATCGAGCGGTCGCGCACCTACGGACGGCCGCTGGCACTGGCACTGGCGAGCGTCGAGACGCGCTCCCCGGCCGACGACGTGGCCGCCGAGCGAACCTTGCGAGAGTTGGGCGTTGCGATCGGCGGCAGTGTGCGGGCGATCGATCTGGCCTGTCGCGTCGGCTCGACCGAGTACGGGGTGATCATGCCCGAGACCGACACCAAGGCCGCCTCGGTGGCGGCTGAGCGGGTGCTGCGAGCGGTCGCCCGGGCCGGCAGCAAGGGCGATTCGCAGCCCCACGCCGCGGTCGGGATCGCCGCCTGCCCGGCTCATGCCGAGACCTTCGAGGAGCTGATCGAGCGGGCCGGATCGGCGCTTCGCAGCGCCCGCGAGGCTGTCCGCGAGGAGTCTGCGAGCAAGCCCGGCACGGTCACCGTGTCGATGGCAGTGTGGGACGACGTCGACGAGTGACCGCGGGTGTGCGTGACCTGGGCGGTGGGTTGTGGACGTGGACGGCGAGGCACCCCGAGTGGCATCCGGGCGAGTTCGGCGCGGTCGTTCGCAGCTACGCCGCCCGCCGCGGCGACCACACCCTGCTGATCGACCCGCTGGTGCTGTCAGACGAGACCTGGGAAGAGCTGGACGGGATCGTCACCGGGCCGGTCGACACGGTGATCACGATCGGCTATCACGTGCGCTCGGCCGAGGCCGCCCAGAGCCGCTACGGAGGATCGATCTACGGCCCGCCGGCCGTGGCCAAGCGGCTGCGCTCGATCCGGTCGTTTCGCCCCTATGCCGCCGGCGACACGCTGCCGTTCGGGGCGGTCGCCCATCCGGTTGGAAACCCTCGCCGCCAGGAGACGCCGCTGGAGCTGCCCGAGTTCGGCGCGCTGGTGTTCGGCGACGCGGTGGTCGAGGCCGGCGGTGAGCTCAAGGTGTGGGTGCAGGCACCGCTCACCGAGAAGCGGCTGAAGTGGTACTGGACGCGGCTTCGGCCGAGCGTCGAGCCGCTCACGCTGCTGGGCGTCGAGCGCGTGCTGGTGACCCACGGCGCGCCGGTGATGGAGCGCGGTTCGCAGGAACTGACCGCGGCCCTCGACCGGCCCTGGTACCACCGGCCGGTGTAGTCAGTCGTCGCGGATCTCGGAGAAGTGGATCACGGTGACCGTGTCCTCTTCGGAGACGTCGCGGTTGTACAGCTGGCCGAGGAAGGTGACGAACTCCTCGACGTGGCGGATCTCGGGGTTGTCGTGCTGGATCTCGCGCGGTGAGACCTCGCGCAGCGGCTTCACCTCGACCTTGTCGATGACCGCATCGAAGATCTCTCTGGCGCACGTTGAAGCGCTGACCGGCCAGCACCGCCACCACCAGCCCCTTCTTGTACTTGACCGACTTGTCGCCCAGGCGGATGGTCGCGGTCTTCCGCCGGTGGCGGAGCTGATCGGCCACCATCGGGGAGTAGAAGTTGAGGGCGAGCATCGCCCGCAGATCATAACCACCGCCCGCACGCGGGGCGGGTGCGACTGCGGTCCGGTAGCGTCACCGCCGATGCGAGATCGGGCTCAGGTCGTTTACGCGATCGTTTTCCTCGACCTGGTGATGATGTTCGCCTTGATTCCGCTGCTGCCCGAGTACCAGGACGCAGTTCGGCCTGACCAAGGCACAGGCCGGTCTGGTGGTCGTCGGCCTACAGCATCGTGGTGCTGGTGTTGTCGTTCCCGGTGGGGTGGCTGGCCGACCGGTTCGGCCCGCGCCGGCTCACGATCGTGGGTGTGGGGCTGATGGCGGTGTCCACCCCTGCGTATGCATTCGGGAGCGACTTCTGGGCGCTGATGGCTGCCCGCGGGCTGCAGGGAGCAGCGTCGGCGATCTCGTGGACGGCCGCACTGGCATGGCTGATGACCGTGAATCCGCCGGAGCGGCGTGGGCGGGTGCTGGGCACGGCCACGGGTGCCGGCACGGCCGGCATTCTGATCGGGCCGGTGTTCGGCGGAGTGCTGGGCTCGCTGTTTGGGATCCGTGCACCGTTCATCGTGCTGGGGGTCGTCGCCGCCGCGCTCACGGTCGCGGCGCTGTTCACCTCGACGCCTCCCAAGGCGGTGTTCGAGCGGGCCAGCCTGGCCGCGGTGGTCAAGCGGGGGTTCGGCGAGATTGCGATTCTGGCGGCGGCAATCCTGATCTTCCTGGCGGCGGTGGTGGGCGGAGCGATCGAGACGCTGGTACCGCTGCATCTGGGCCGCGACGGCTACTCGTCCGCCGCGATCACGGCGGTGCTGGCGCTGACGGGGCTGCTGTCGGTGATCACCAACCGCACGGTGGGCCAACTCTCCGACCGTATCTCCGGTAGGCGAATCGCGCTGTGGTCGTGCGCTGGCACGATCGTGGGGGTCGCGTTGTTGGCGGTGGCGCCGACCGCCGCGGCGGTGGCGGTGGTGTTCATCGTGATCACGCCGCCGATCTCGGGTCTCTACGGGATCGGGTACCCGATGTCCGCGCGGGGAGC
>CAVRSB010000006.1:0-67782 GCA_963723785.1 uncultured Actinomycetes bacterium
GGGTTTTCTCAGCGTCCCCTGGCGGCCCGGCAGGTGTCACAACTCTGTCAATGATCTCCGCAGCCGGTTGACGACCGGCGGGGTGCGGCTAGCTTCGTTTAAGCGTCAGCCACGAGGCGCGGTATCGGACACCTCGGAAGGACGGATGGCTGATGGCGAGATTGGTAGTGGGAGTCGCTTTGGCGATTGTGCTCGGCGCGGTGGTCACGGGCGTGTGGTTGCCCCGAGGCGCGTCAGCGCATGTGATGTACTGGTCACGTTCCCAGTCGAACTGTGCCGACTCCTCCGCGGAGGATCCGGTGCACCTTGTGTTTCGGAACATCAGAGTCACCCAGCTCCTATCGACGGTGACCTGGCGCGGCGCCGTCGGCGCCGCGACCATCTCGAATCGACTCTGGGATTCTTCTGCCACGGGCAGCTCGTCGTCCTACTACAACTTCAACGACGGTTCCGGCTGTCACGATCACGACGCCTATGCCGCCAATCACGCGTTTTGGAACGACGGTAGCCACGTTCGGTTCTGGCAGGGGCTTTCGAATAACTGGCAGAACGTCCGGGGGGCAGCCCACCACGACGTCGTCCATGCGTGCGCCCCCTTTACCAAACATAAGGACACCTCTGACCGGTTCAATGAGTCGCGCGATGCGCTCGCACAGTTCTGGGGACTGCGTCGGGACGCGGTTACCGGCGCTCGCCCTTGGCGTGTTGTCTGGGTGACCGAGCGATCGCCTGGATTCACGCCGCCACACCCCTGTGGCGTCGGGCCGGTCTGGGACGACGGATTGACGGCGGTGATCAGCCAGGCCGCTGGCAGCATCGCTTACTTCTGAGAACCGCCGATCCGACCTTAAACGAGATCTTCGGGATGCGAAAGCTTGTCTTAAATAGTGGCCGCAACGGCCGTGTGCGCGACCGCGGGGGCGGTGGAGCTGACGTCCGCATCTGGGAGCGGAACGATGCAAGGGGTCATGGCAACCACGTCGGTTCGTGGTCATCAGCTCCTGGTTTACCAGTCACCGGGAGACGCCGTTCAACTGGCATTTCGTGGAAGCGACGACATTGTGTCGGTCAGTGGCGCCTCCGTGACCGATGTCGGTGGCGGTGGGCGGTCCGTCTGGAGGTTCCGTACACCCGGTCAGGCCTGGCGGCGGGTGCGCGCGCGTTTCGGCTTTTCGAAGAGCTATGTCCGGAGGCTTCTGGGAACCCGGGGCGAGCGGGTGAGTGCGCAGTCCCGGGGCGGCCTCACACAACTTGCGGGGACAGTGGACTCCGGCTATGGCACCACCACCTACGACGATTTCGGAACTGATGTGGAGTCGCTCGCCTCCTCTACGGGTGATCCTGTCCATACGGCCGGTGTGCGCGTTGAAGGCATGATGCTGGTCGATGTCGAGTCGGTGGACTCTGTGGAACCCAACGCCGGTGGATCGACGGCCGGTATCCACGATCGGGTCACAATGGTGGAGTACTCGACGAATGCGTCCGACCCTGGTGCCGGAACACGCAGTCTTGTCATCGCTCAAGCTGTGATCTCGACAGGCACCGGTCAGCGAATGGCGATGGCCCTCGATGATGCGCACCCGGACTTCCGCGTCGACGGGGTGGTTGGGTCGCACGTCGGTGGTGGCGCGTTGGTTGTGAGGGACAGCAACTGCATTCTCAATATCCGGCCCTCCTGGGTAGCTACCGATGCCGACTGGCGCAACATCCTCGAGCATCTGAAGACGGTCGGCTGATGGGGCGGAACGGAGCGCCGGCTTGATGTCAATGTCCAAGTGCATATCGGTCTTCGCGCTGTGCGGGCTCGTCGTGGAGACCGTTGCAGTCGCCGTGTACGTGTTCCTCAACCCCAATCACATCGATCTCGGTCTGATGCCGGAGCTTGTGATCGGGTTTGCGCTGGTGATGGCTGGAGCCGAAGGCGACAGACTCCGAAACCGGAGGGGAGGGAGATGGGCGTGGCTTGCGTCGCTCGCCGGCATGACGATCGCCGGACTGCTACTTGCCCTCATCGCCTTTGGCTATTCGTTCGACTCCATGTAGTACGAGGGCGGCTATGCGGCCAGCAGCTGCGACACCGTGACGAACCGATAGCCCGCTTCCGCGAGCCGCGGAAGCGCCAGCCGCAGCGCCTCGATGGTGGGCGTGCGGTCGCGCTCGGTCGATGTCACCCGCGGCCAGCCGTCGTGCAGATCGATGATCGCGCCGGGCGCGGCCTCGGTCTCCATCACCCGCGCGATGGCAGCCGGGTCGCGCTCCAGAAAGTCTTTCGGATCGATCGACCAAAGCGCCGTGGTCGGCAGTCCCCGGCGGGCGGCCAGGCGCGCGGTACGCACCGGATCCTCACCGTAGGGGGGCCGCATCACCACCGGCTCAGCGGCCGCGAGCACCCGCTGACAGCGGCCGATGTCGTGCTCCAGCTCGCCGTCGTCGAGGTTGAGCGCGTGGGGGTGGCTGTAGGTGTGGTTTCCCACCTCGTGGCCCTCGGCCATGATCCGCCCCAGCACATCCTCCTTGCCCTCCACCCGCTCGCCCAGCACGAAGAAGGTTGCGAGGGCGTTGTGCTCGGCCAGCACATCGAGGATGGCCGGAGTCTGCCGGGACGGGCCGTCGTCGAAGGTCACCGCGATCAGCTTCTCGGTCAGCTCGGGCCGATGGCTGACGACACTCACCGCCGCAGTGACTCGAGCGTCTGCGCGAGCCCCGTCGCCAGCGACGTCTCCGGCTGCCAGTCGAGCTCGCTCGCCGCTCGCGTGCAGTCCAGGCAGCTGCGATCCAGCTCGCCCAGCCGTGCCGGGGCGAGCTGCGGCTCCACGCTGGTGCCGGCCGCGGCCTGGCAGGCCGCCAGCAGATCCACCACGCTGGTCTCGGTCTGGGTGCCGATGTTGAACGTCGTCTCCGGCCCGCGGTAGTCGAGCGCCGCCAGGTTCGCCCGCACCACGTCGGGTACCGCCACATAGTCGCGCGTCTGGGAGCCGTCGCCGAAGATCACCGGCGGCACACCCTCCAGCAGCCGTCCGAAGAAGATCGCGACCACGCCGGCCTCGCCATGCGGGTCCTGGCGCGGCCCGAACACGTTGCCGTAGCGCAGGATCACGTGCTGCGTCTGGTACAGCCGATTGCTGAGCAGCAGGTACTGCTCGGCGCAGTACTTGGAGATGCCGTAGGGCGCCATCGCCGCGGCCGGCGTCGACTCCGGCGAGGGGATGGTGTCGACCTCGCCGTAGATCGCTCCGCCGGTGGACGAGAACACCACCCGCGCGTCGTGGGTACGGGCGGCCTCGAGAATCTCGATCGTGCCCACCACGTTGACGCCTGCGTCCAACACTGGATCGTCCACCGACACGCGCACGTCGGCCTGCGCGGCGAGGTGGAACACCGCCTGCGGACGCACCTCGTCGAACACCGCCCGCACCTCGTCGCGGTCGCGGATGTCGACCTCGCGCAGCGTGCCCCCGCGGGCACTCGCTCGCGGCGGCCGCTGGCGAGATTGTCGAGCACCGTCACCTCATCGCCGCGGGCCAAGAGCCCATCCGCGACGTGCGAGCCGATGAATCCGGCCCCGCCGGTGACGATTGCGCGAATGGGCATAGCCGGATTCAGGATAACGCGGCTATTGGAGGTCGATCACCACCACTCGGGTGATGCTCACACCGCCCTCGGGCTTCGAAAGGCCGTAGTGGTCGTACAGGCGGTGCTCTTCGCCCTCGGTCAGGTGCTCGTCCACCTTGACCTTGGGGGCGGCCAGCACGGTCTCCTTGTCGAACGCCGACCTGCACGTCCTCGCCCACCATCTCGGCACCCGCGGTTGGGACGAAATGGAGGTGGTTTCCCAGAATGCCCTCGCGCACGAGTACGAACTCGGCGTCGCCGGTGGCATCGTTGTCGTAGATCCCGTCGAGCTTCCCGATGCGCTCGCCGTTTGAGTCCAGCACGTCGCGTTCGTGCCAGGACTGCAGTTCGGTGGCTGATGGCATGGCCGTTCCTCCGTCTCGGTGACAGGGCAACACTACCCTTGTCAGGCCGCCTTCGTCACCTCGTCGTCGGCGGCTTCGGTGCCCTCGCCCTGATCCTCGCGCTCGACCGCCACCGTCTTATCCTCCTGCAGCACCAGACGGCCGCGGAACGGGCCTTTGCGATCCTTGAAGTCCATCCAGTCAGTCTTGCCGGCCTCGATCACCTGACGGGCCTCCTCGACGGTGATCTGGCGGCCCTTGGTCGACTTCCAGATGACGAATCCACAGCCCGGATCCTTGCGGCTCTTCCACGACGAGCAGCCGTAGGCGCGGGAGTTCTCGCGGATCTCGCCGTCGCACTTGGGGCACTGCGCGATCGTCTCGCGCGGGCCGGCGGGAGCGTCCAACCGGGTGCCGTCCTCGGCGATCAGCTGCACCTTGCCCTCGACCAGCACCAGCCGGGCGCGGCTGGGGCGCGTCTTGAAGCCGTCCAGCAGCTCGGTCTGGCCGTTCTCGAGCAGATCCTTGGCCTCGCTGGGCGAGATCGAGCGGCCCTTCTGCGACTTCCAGATCACAAATCCGCAGCCCGGCTCCTCCTTGCTCTGCCACGACGAGCAGCCGTAGGCGGCACGGTTCTCGCGGATGATGCCGTCGCCGTTGGGACACGGCCCGATCTCGGCGCGCTGGGCGCGCACCTCGTCGGCGGTCAGCTCCCGGAAGTACTCGACGATGTCGGTGGTGAAGCTGCGGATGTCGGTCATGAACGCTTCTCGCTGCTCGGTGCCGTGCTCGATCTGCGACAGCCGCTTCTCCCATGTCCCGGTCAGCTCGGCCGAGGTCAGAGCGTGCTCTTTCAAGAGCCCGATCACCTGGCGCCCCTTGGAGGTGGCACGCAGTTGCCGGCCGAGCCGCTCGACGTAGTCGACCCGGATCAGCTTCTCGATCGTCTCTGCGCGCGTGGCCGGCGTGCCCAGCCCGGCCTCCTTCATGGCCTCGCGCACCTCTTCGTCCTCGATCTGGCGCCCGGCCGTCTCCATGTCGCGCAGAAGCGACGCCTCCGAGTAGCGCGGCGGCGGCTTGGTCTGCTTCTCCAGCACCTCGGCGGCGGTGCAGGTGCCGGTCTCGCCCTGGTCGATCTTGGGCAGGATCTGGGGCCCGTCCTCGTCATCTGCAGGGGGCGGCTCTTCGGCCGCGGCCTGCTCACCAAACGCGGCGGCGCGCCAGCCGGCCACCACCAGCCGCCGGCCCTTGGTGCGGAACCGCTCGCCGCCGGCCTCGGTGACCACGTCGGTGTCCTCGAACACGGCCTCGGGATGGAACACCGCCAGGTAGCGGCGCACCACCAGGTCGTAGATGCGGGCGTCGTCTCCGGAAAGCTCCTTGGTGGCCATCTCGCCGGTGGGGATGATGGCGTGGTGGTCGTCGACCTTGGCGTCGTTGACGACCCGGGCCAGCGGCAGCACGTCCAACCCGGACACATACTCGGCGGCCTTTCGGTGCACCGGCATCTTGCCCAGGTTGGCGGCGATCGTCTTCAGCTGGCCGACCATGTCACTGGTAAGAAACTGGGATCGGGTACGCGGGTAGGTGAGCAGCGCCCCGGCGCTCGAGCCCTCGTACAGCCGCTGTGCGGCCTGCAGGGTGCGCGACGCGGAGATGCCGTGGCGGCTGTTGGCGTCTCGCTGGAGCGTGGTCAGGTCGTACAGCAGCGGCGGACGGGTCTTGCGCTCGGTGCGCTTGACCGTCTCGACGGTGGCGGGCTTGCCCGACGCGGCAGCGGCGACCGCGTCGGCGCGTTCGCGTTCCGGGGTGCGGTCGGCCTTGCCCTCGAACCAGCGTCCGCGATAGCCGCGGTCGCCGGAGAGCGCAAACTTGGCGTCGATCTGGAAGTAGGTCTCGGGCTCGAAGGCGTCGATCTCGAGATCGCGCTTGACGATCAGCGCCAGCGTGGGCGTCTGCACCCGGCCCAGCGACACGACGCCGCCCAGCGCCCGGCCCCTGACGGTGGCCGCGCGGGTGGCATTCATGCCGACCAGCCAGTCGGCCTCGGAGCGGGAGCGGGCGGCGGCCTCGAGGTTGGCCATCTCCTCGCCCGGCCGCAGGTGCTCGAAGGCGTCGCGGATCGCCGACTTGGTCATCGAGTTGACCCACAATCGCTGTACCGGCTTCTTCGACTTGGACTGGTCGTAGATGTAGGCGAAGATCAGCTCGCCCTCGCGTCCGGCGTCGCAGCCGTTGATCACCTCGTCCACGTCGTCGCGCTTGAGCAGCCGCTTGATCACGTCAAACTGCTTGCGGCCGCGCGACTCGGGGCGCAGCTTGAACTGCTCGGGCAGCACCGGCAGGGTCTTGATCGACCAGCGCTTGAGCGCCGCGTCGTAGTCCTCGGGCTCGGCCAGTTCGACCAAGTGGCCGATCGCCCACGACACGATCTGGTCGCCGGATTCGAGGTAGCCCTCGTGCTTTTGGAAGGAGCCGCCCAGCGCCTTGGAATAGTCCTGACCGACCGACGGCTTCTCTGCGATGATCAAAGTCTTCCCCATCGCCGCGGGAGGGTAGCACGAGGTCACCGACCGGTAGCATTGCCTCATGTTCATCTCGTTCGAAGGACTCGACGGTTCTGGCAAGACCACCCAGGTGGAACTGCTCGCCGAGGCGCTGATCGCAGACGGCCGCGAAGTCACCCGGGTACGGGAGCCCGGCGGCACTCCAGCCGGCGAGCGGATCCGCGAGCTGCTGCTCGATCCGGCGGCCGAGATCGGCCCCTGGACGGAGGCGCTGTTATATGCCGCGGCGCGCGCGCAATTGGTTAATGCCGTGATCCGTCCTGCGCTCGAGCGAGGAGGGGTGGTGATCGCCGACCGCTACATCGACTCGTCGCTGGCCTACCAGGGCTGCGCCCGCGGCCTCGGCATCGACGAGGTGATGAGCGTCAACATGACCGCCACCGGTGGGCTCCTGCCCGACCGCACGATCCTGCTGGAGCTCGATCGGGCAGACGCCTCCCAGCGGGTCGGCGAGACGCGTGACCGGATCGAACGCGAGCCCGACGCCTTTCACGATGCGGTCGCGCAGGGCTTCGACCAGGCGGCCGAGCGGTATCCCCAGCGGGTGGTGCGGGTGAGCGCCACCGGCAGCCGTCAGCAGGTGGCGGAGCGGGTGCGCGAGCAGGTGCCGGCATGAGCGCCCTGGACGGCCTGCCCGATCAGCCCCGCGCCCGGGAGCTGCTGGAGTCGGTGTTGCCCCGACCCGGCCATGCCTACCTGTTTGCCGGCCCGTCGGGTTCGGGCAAGCGCGTGTACGCCGAGGCCTTCGCCGCCGAGCTGCTCGCCACCGACCTGCACCGCGTGCAGACCCGTACGCATCCTGACCTGTTCGTGCTCGAGCCCGAGGGCGCCGGCATCCTGATGGAGGACGCGCGCCGCATGCGCCGCGACCTGCATCTGCGGCCGTTCGAGGCCGAGCGCCGCATCTACCTGATCCTGGACGCCCACCTGCTGCGTGACGACAGCGCCAACGCGCTTCTGAAATCGCTCGAGGATCCGCCCGAGTACGCCGTGTTCGTGCTCGTCTCCGACCACGTCCGGCGGATGCTTCCCACCATCCGCTCGCGGGTGGCGACGATCCCCTTCCGGCGGTTTACCCAGGCCCAGCTGGAGGCCGAGGTGGGCGACGCCCATGCGGCTCGGGCAGCGCTGGGGAGCCTCACCCGGGCGCGTGAGCTGGCGTCCGATCCCGAGGCCGCCGAGCGGCGCCTGCAGTACCGCAGGCTGGCGGCCGCGGGCGCGACCGATCCCGACTTCGACCCCGCCGCGGCTGCCGCCACGGTGCTGGCGGCGGCGTCCGGGCGGGCCAAGCGCGAGTCGACGGCGGTGGCCAAACAGCTGACCACGCTGCTGCAGTCGATCGACGATCCCAAGCAGGAGCGGGCACTGCGAAAACGCTTCGAAGAGCGGGGCAAGCGCACGGCGCGCAGGGCGGAGTGGGACGAGTTGCGGCTTGCCGTGGACACGGTTGGGCTTTGGCATCGCGATCGCCTGGCAACGGCGGTTGGCGCACCGGACACCGTGCTAGACTCGGAACCGGCTGGCGATGGGCCCGAGACGGGCGTTTTGAGCGGGGCGGCACCTGCGACAGCTGCGCTCTCAGTCGTCTTGGACGTTCGCCGGTCGCTTGAGCTCAATCTTCATCCGGGGCTCGCGCTGGAGGCGATGTTCCACCGTCTCAGCCTGGCCTCGGTCGATCATCTGGAGAACGGAAACTGATGATGACCAACGTCGTCGGCGTCGTATTTCAGCCGGGCGGCAAGGTCTACTCGTTCGACCCTGCCGGCCTTGAGCTGCGCTGGGACGAAAAGGTGATCTGCCAGACCGCCCGCGGCCGTGAGCTGGGCCGGGTGGTGCAGCCCAACCACGAATCCGACCTGGAAGTGCCGACCCCGCTGAAGCGGGTCGTGCGGCGCGCGGATACCGCCGATCAGCAACAGGTGCGGGAGAATGCGCTGGAGGCCAAACGCTCGATCCGGGTCTTCCGTCAGCTCGCCCGCCAGCACAATCTGCGCCTCAAGCCGATTTCGGCCGAGATGGTGTTCGACCAGAGCCGGATCGTGTTCAACTTCGCCTGCGAGGACAAGGTCGACACCGCGAATCTCCGCTCCGACCTCAGTTCGGCGCTGCATCGGCGCATCGAATTGCGTCAGGTCGGGCCCCGCGACCAGGGCCGGCTGTGTGGCGGCCACGGGCTGTGCGGGGGCAAGATGTGTTCCAGCCGCTACCCCTGTCACGAGCAGCCGATCACGCTGCGGATGGCCAAGGACCAAGAGCTGCCCATGAACCCTGGCCGCATCACAGGATTGTGCGGGCGTCTACGCTGCTGCTTGGCGTTCGAACACCCTGTGTATCGATCGTTTCGAGATCGAGCTCCGGCAGTGGGCCGCCGGGTGATCACGCCGCACGGCGACGGAGTCGTGCGAAGCTACGAAGTGCTGAACGATGCATGCATTGTGGATCTGGAGGGGAATACGACGGTGGAAGTCAAGTTGGATGAGTTGCACGAGGTGGCCGGATGAGCGATTTCGGATTCAGTGGACCGGGCGACGGCACGACCGCGCTGGATGAATTCACGGCGGCGTGGAAGGCTGAATGGCTCAAGCGCGGCTACGACTTTTCCGACGGCCCCGACCCGACGTCGGCCGTGGTGTTCCACTTCATCAACCCCGCCAAGCCCAAGCCGTTTCGGCGGCGTCAGCGCTCGACCTATGTGGTTGCGGTGCACCATCTGGACAGCCCGCCCGACGACGTGCTCCGAAACGAGTATCCGATCCTGGTGCGCGCGCTGGCGAACATCGCGATGCTGATCGTGCCGGGGGACGCCTGCTACTTCGTCACCCCCGAGCAGGGCAACTACTCGGTACCCGATCCCGGCAACATGGACGAGTGGGTCAAGGCGCTGTTCGATCGGCTCGAGCCGTTGGCCACTTCGCGGCTGGTGATCGACAACCGCTTCGACACCGATCTCGAGCCCGAGCTGTGGGACGGCGACGAGTTGACCGCGCAGCTGCACGAGGCGGGGCACCGGCTCGACAGCCTGGGACTGCTCCCGGCCCCGTTCCCGCTGGATCAGATCGTCGGCCCCGACGACCTTCGGTGGATCAAGCTGGCCTACGGCATCGGCGGCCTCTCCTACGGCAACATGTCGGTGCGAAAGGACGCGGAGCGGTTCTGGATGAGCGCCTCGGGCGTCGACAAGAGCGATCTGCGCGAGATCGGCCGCGACGTGCTGCTGGTCAAAGACTACGACCGCGAGGCTCAGGCGATGGTGCTCTCGGTACCCCCTGGCGTTGAGCCGCGACGGGTGTCGGTGGACGCCATCGAGCACTTCATGATCTATCGCGAGCACCCCACGGTGGGCGCGATCGTGCACGTGCACGCCTGGATCTCGGACGTCACAGCGACGGAGTTCAACTATCCCTGCGGGACGCGCGAGCTGGCCACGGCGGTATCCGACATCATTCGCGAGGCTCCCGATCCCGGCCGCACCATCGTCGGGCTCAAGAACCACGGCCTCACCATCACCGGCCCGAGCCTGCAGGAGATCTTCGAGCGGATCGAACCCGTGATCGAAGTCCAAGTCCCCATGAGTGCGTAGTGAATAATCGGTGCCAGGCACCAATTATTCACCGGTCGCTAGCATCCTGAAATGAGCACCCTGGCCGTCCGCATCCGCCCGCACTATCCGTGGGTGGTGGTGGCGGCCACGTTTGTGGTGCTGGTGACCGCCGCCGGCTTCCGCGCCACCACCGGTGTGCTGCTGCTGCCGCTGGAGGACACGTTCGGGTGGTCGTCGGCGCTGATCGGCGGCGCGGTCGCCCTGAACCTTTTGGTGTACGGCCTGGGAGCGCCGTTTGCCGCGGCGGTGATCGAGCGGTTCGGCGTGCGCCGAGTGTGCGCGGCGGCGCTGATCATGGTGGCGATCGGATCGGCGCTGACCACCGTCATGACCCAGCCGTGGCAGCTGTACGTACTGTGGGGCATCGTGATCGGATCCAGCACCGGCGCGGTGGCCGTGCCGCTGGCAGCGATCACCGCCAATCGCTGGTTCGAGCGCCGCCGGGGGCTCGTCACCGGCATGCTGACCGCCTCGAACGCCAGCGGCCAGCTGATCTTCCTGCCCGCGCTGGCCTGATCGTGACCAGCTACGGCTGGCGCTGGGCGGCGGGCACGGTGGCGATCGTCGCCGTGCTGCTGGTCGCGCCGATCGCGCTGATCTTCCTGCGCTCGTATCCCGCCGACATGGGCCTCGCGCCCTACGGTGGTGAGTACATCGAGCCGCCCCCGCCCACCCAGAATCCCGTGCGAAACGCGTTCTCGGCGCTGCGCGAGGCCTCCCACGTGCGTGACTTCTGGCTGCTGGCCGGTGCCTTCTTCATCTGCGGCGCGACCACCAACGGGCTGATCGGCACCCACCTGATCGCCGCCTGCTCGGATCACGGGCTGAGCGAGGTCAAGGGCGCGTGGCTGTTGGCGGTGATCGGCATCTTCGACATCGCCGGCACGATCGGCTCGGGCTACTTACCGACCGTTACGACCCGCGCGTACTGCTGTTCGGCTACTACGGGCTGCGCGGACTGTCGCTGCTCGGGCTGAACGCCGCGCTGGCCCACGCCGGAGTGCCGCTGGTTGCCTTCGTGGTGTTTTACGGCCTCGACTGGGTGGCGACCGTGCCGCCCACCGTCGCCCTCTGCCGCGAAATCTTCGGGCGCGAGCGAATGGGAGTGGTGTTTGCGTGGGTGTTCGCCTGCCACCAGTTCGGCGCGGCCTTCGCCGCCTGGGGCGCAGGCGCCAGCCGCACGTGGCTGCACTCCTACGAGCCGGCATTCCTGATCGCCGGCGGCCTGGGAGTGGCAGCGGCCTGCATGAGCCTGGTGGTCGGCCGGCGGGTGCTGATCCGCCCAGCGCGCGCCTAACTGTTAGTGGTGGTGGTAGCCGTCGGCCTTCAGCCAGGCCGCGGTATCGAGGATCGTCTCGTCCATCGGCCGGGTCGTGAATCCGAGCTGTTCGCGGGCCTTGGCGGCGGTGTAGAACCACCACCGTGCGCTCGAGCGAAGCTCGTCGGCGTCGAGCGGGAGTGGCAGCCGCAGCGCGGTGCCCGCACGTACCGCCGGCATCAGCATGCCGAGGGACATGTGCACCTGGCGCCGTCGCTTGTGGCACACCTGGCCCACGCGGGCGAAGAAGTCGGCGTGAGAGAGGTTGCCCTCCTCGCTGGTGAGGATGTAACGCTCCCCGGCCTTACCGTGCTCTTCGACCAGCAGTTGTCCCACCGCCACATCGCGGCAATCGACGTAGCTCAGCCCGCCCGGGAGGGTGAACCGCAGGCGCCCGCGCAGGTACTCCTCGATCGGCCATGATGACACGCGGTTGACGTCACCCGGCCCGATCAGAAACCCGGGGTTGGTGATGACCACATTCAGGCCGGCCTCGGCCGCCTTGATCGCCTCCAGCTCGCCGTGGGCCTTGCTCCTGGCATACAGGAAATCGGGCCGCCCATCATCCCCGTCGATCATGAAGGCGCCCTCGTCACGCGGATGCTTGGGGCTCGCCGCCGGGCCCATCGCGCCCACGCTCGACGTGAACACCACCCGCTCGAGATTTGCCCGCATCGCGGCGGTCAGGACATTTCGGGCACCGACCACGTTGACCTCATGCAGCCGCTGCTCGTCGCGGGCGCGGTGGCCGACCACGCCGGCCATGTGAAAGAGCGTGTGCACGCCCTCCAGCGCCGCCGGAAGCGTCGACTGCTCGGTCACGTCGCCGCGCACGATCTCCACGCCGAGTCCTTCGAGCCGGGCGGCTGCGGCGTCGGAGCGGACAAGCGCGCGCACCTGCCGGTCACGTGCGCGCAGTTCGCGCACCGTTTCGAGCCCGAGGTAGCCGCTGGCGCCGGTGACGAGGGTGAGCATCGCCGGAGCCTACAGATCACGGCCGCCATCGGTACTCTCCCCGGAGATGGAGCTGGGTCTCTACACCTTCGCCGAGCGCACGCCCGATCCCCACACCGGCCGGTCGGTCGAGCGCCGCCGAGCGCCTCAGCGATGTGCTCGAGGAGGCCGAGCTGGCCGACCAGCTGGGACTCGACGTCTTCGGCGTCGGTGAGCATCACCGCCCCGAGTTCGTGGTGTCCGCGCCGACGGTGGTGCTGGCGGCGATCGCAGCGCGCACCAAGCGGATCAAGCTGACCAGCGCGGTGACGGTGCTCAGCTCAGACGACCCGGTGCGTGTGTACGAGCAGTTTGCGACGCTCGATCTGCTCTCCGGCGGACGGGCCGAGATCATGGCCGGGCGCGGGTCGTTCATCGAATCGTTCCCGCTGTTCGGCTACAACCTGGACGACTACGACGATCTCTTCGCCGAGAAGCTCGACCTGTTGCTGGCGCTGCGCGAGAGCGAGCGGATCACCTGGTCGGGCGTGCACCGCCCGCCGCTCGACGACCTCGGAGTCTTCCCCCAGCCCGAGCGGCCGATCCCGGTCTGGATCGCGGTGGGCGGCACACCCGCCTCGGTGGTGCGGGCCGGCACGCTGGGGCTGCCGATGGCGCTTGCAATCATCGGCGGGCTGCCCGAGCGGTTTGCGCCCTTGGCCGAGCTGCACCGGCGAGCCGCGGAGGAGGCCGGCCACCCCAAGCTCGAGCTCAGCATCAACTCCCACGGCTTCATCTCCGACACCCCCGAGGCCGCCATCGACGACTCGTTCGCATCGGTGGCATCGGTGATGGACAAGATCGGCCGCGAGCGGGGCTGGCCGCCGATGACCCGCGAGCAGTACGAGGCCTCGGCCACCCTGCGCGGCGCCAACTTCCTGGGCAACCCCGCGCAGGTGACGGACAAGATCCTGTTTCAGCACGAGATCTTCGGCCACGACCGGTTCATGCTCCAGCTCACGGTCGGATCGATGCCCCACGACAAGGTCATGCACGCGATCGAGCTGTACGGCACGGAGGTGGCTCCGGCGGTTCGCGCCGAGCTGGCCCGTCGCGGGTATTCTCCGGCCGAAGCGCCGACGTAGCTCAGTTGGTAGAGCACATCACTCGTAATGATGGGGTCCGGGGTTCGACTCCCCGCGTCGGCTTTTCTCTTATCGATGTGACGTTGTACCGTCGAAACGGGCCCGAGTTGGGGGCCCGACTTTGCCGTGGGGGACCGTCGGCCTAGCCCGCCGTGCCGCCGCCGGCTTTTCGCCTTCGCGTCGCACCATCTGGCGGCGCACTACCTTCTTCGTGGCTGATTTCGCGATCTCCATCCCGCAGTTTGCCCCCGACGGCGCGTTCGACCCTGCGTGGTTTCGCAGGCACCTCGAGCGCGCCGAAGCGCTGGGGTTCGAGAGCGCCTGGACGCAGGAGCACACCTTCGGTTCGGCGCCGGTCTTGAGCTCGCTCGAGACGATGACCTTCGCTGCCGCCTGCACCACCCGCATGCGGCTGGGATGCGCCGTGTTCGTGAGCCCTGCGCGCAATCCCGTGCAGCTGGCCAAGTCGGTCAGCTCGCTCGACCAGCTCAGCCGCGGACGAGTCGAGATCGGTCTCGGCGTCGGCGGCGGCAGGGCCTCGGGGCGTTCGGCGTCTCACCGGACACCCGGGCCGCGCCGCCTGACCGAGGGCCTGCGGCTGATGAAGGCGCTGTGGACAGAGCCGCGGGTCGACCTTCGACGGCCGCTTCTGGCAGCTGGACGGCGTCGCCATGGAGCCCAAGCCGTTCCAAAAGCCGCACCCGCCGGTATGGATCGGGGGCAGCCACCAGAACGCGCTTCGGCGAGCTGTCCGCATCGGCGACGGCTTCTTCGGAGCCGGCAGCCGCACCACCGCGGTGTTCGCCGAGCAGGTGCAGATCATCCGCGCCGAGCTGGCCCGGCGCGGCCGCGACCCGGCCTCGCTTCCCGATCGCCAAGCGCGTCTACATCGCCGTCGAGGACGACGCGGGGCTGGCGCACCGCCGAATCGCCGCCGCGCTCGAGCATCTGTACGGCACCACCGGCCTGGAGTCGGTGGCCGTGGCCGGACCGCCCGACGCCTGCATTCAGGGCGTGGCCGAGGTGATCGAGGCCGGTGCCGGCCGGATCCTGCTCAACCCGCTGTACGACGACGCCGAGCAGATGGAGCGCCTGGCCGCCGAGGTGGTTCCGGCGCTCACGGGATCGGCCCCGTGAAGTACATGGTGATCGAGCGCTACACGCACGACTGATCGAGAGCCATTAGGGCCCCATCCCGAGCGTGGAGGCCCGGTCTTGGCCCCACACCCAGCTCAGCAACCGGTTGATCACGCACACCGCCGCGAAGCCGATCGCGAACTCGGGCCGTCCGGCGGCGTAGAGCGCCACAGCGGCCACCCCGGCCATCACGATCTCGAAGCCGAGATGCGCCGGAGCGGAGAGATCGAATCTCGCCTTGGGAGACCCGAACAGTGCCCACAGCGCGATCCACGCTGCGGGAGCCGCGATCACCAGCAGCCATCGCCACAGGCCGCTGTGCCCGTGCCAGCCCCAGTAGCCCATGGCGAAGATCGCGCACACCTCGAGCACGAAGCGCAGGGTCAGGTTGGCATCCTTGAGCGCCGCCATCAGTGGCCTCGCCGGCTGCGCGTTCAGTCATGATGGCGATCCTACCCACGCTACCCTCGAACAATGCGGGGTCTCCGACTCTTCCTGATCGTCGACGCGCTGGCGCTGGCGGCCGGCTCGTTCTTCTCCGATCGGATCATCGGCGGCGTGGTGATCGGCCCTGCGCTGCTGGTCGGGGTGATCGTGGCGATCGCCTGCCTCAGCGCCGACCTGGTGCGGCCGCGACGCCGGATCGACGTGATCTGCTCGTCGCTCACGATCGTCGCGCCGTTCCCGTTCCTCTTCCTCGGCTATCCGCTCGGCCCGCGGGTGGCCGCAGCCGTCGGTGATCGCGCTGCAGGTGATCCCGCTCGTCCGCGGCGGGCTGGCGGCCCGTCCCAGCGGCGCCGTGCCCGCAGGGTTTCGGCGAGTGCTGGCCGCGCTCGTGATCACCACCGCGCTGCTTCTGATCACCGTGGTCGTGCTCGTCTGGTACGGATCGACGTATCTGCTGCGGCCACCCGAGGCCACCTTCATCCGCGCGCCGTACCTCACTCGCGTCACCACCACCCACGCAGACTTCGCGTGGAAGCTGAAGGCAGGGGAAGGGCCGGTCAGCCTCAGCGCGCTCGCTCCCGACGGCACCGTCGTCCACGGCGCGGTCGGGTTCACCAACCTGC
Source organism: uncultured Actinomycetes bacterium (assembly GCA_963723785.1). Taxonomy (GTDB): domain Bacteria; phylum Actinomycetota; class Thermoleophilia; order Gaiellales; family JAICJC01; genus CAVPTL01. The sequence goes on from CAVRSB010000006.1 coordinate 15,728, forward strand.
GGCCCGGCACCCGGTACGTGTGGACAGCCAACATCGACGGCCGCTCGGCGGCGGCCGGCGCGTTCACGACCGCACCCATCTCCAGCGCGAACCCGATCACACTGGTGTCGTTCGGCGACTACGGGTCGGGGAATGCTCACGAGTACGCGGTCGGCCGGTTGGCCGCGGCCCAGGACCCGGCGCTGTTTCTGTCGTCCGGCGACAACGCCTACCTGCTGGCGATTCCGCCGCTGCTCAACCGCGCGATCTTCGATCCCCTGCGCGACCTGCTGGGCGAAGCGCCGATGGTGGCGGCGCTGGGCGAGCACGACCTGGCCTACCGCGACGGTGCGGCGGTGATCTCCGCGCTTCACCTGCCCGGGCACCAGTACAGCGCGCAGTACGGCCCCGTCCAGGTGGTCGTGCTGGGGCTGCAGGCCGACTCCTCGGCGCTTGCCTACGCTGCCAAGTCGCTGGGCGTGTGCCGGCGCTCCTGCCCGGTGCGGTTCGTGCTCACCCACCGGCCGATCGCGGCAGACAATCCGATCATGCCGCTGTTACGCCGCCGACACGTCGCCGCGATCCTGGCAGGTCATCTCCACCGGTACGAGCGGCACGTTCGTGCAGGAGTGCTCCAGTTCACCGTCGGCACCGGCGGCGAAGGGCCGGGGAACGAGGCCAACACGCTGGCCACCCCCGATGCCATCGTCTCCTTCCTGGCCTACGGGTTCCTGCGCATCGGCATCGCCGGCGATCATGTCAGCTACCAGTTCATCGACGAGAGTGGGCGCGTGCGCGACCAGACCGAACAGACGATCCGATGACCGCTGTCGATCCCCTCCGCGCGACACTCGCCAACCACCGCTCCATCTTTCGCCGAAACGCGCTGGCGGCCGGCGGCCGGGTGGAGCGGTTCGGCGCCGTTCAGCTCACACACCGGCAGGGCGGGCGCGATCATGTTCCCCCGCTCGCCGGGAGAGCTCGACCCGGTGATCGCACGAGTGCGAGCGCTCGGCCTGCGCGAGGTTGGCTGCTGGGCGCGGCGGCCCGCTCCCGAGCTCGGCGCGTTCGCGGTGTCGCGCGGCTTCCAATGGGGCTGGCAGCCACACTGGATGTCACTCGACCTGGCCCGGTTCACCGCTGAACCCCCACACTACGACGTGGTCGACCGGCCTTCGCCCTACCCGAGCAGCCTGCCCTATGGAGAGAGCGGCCCGGAACCCGCTGCGGTCTCTCACCTGGCGGTGTGCCGGGACGGGCAGCCGGTGGGACACGTGGTCGTCAACCCCTGGCGCGGCGTCGCCGGCATCTACGCGATGGGCGTGGCCGACGCGCAGCGGCGCCGCGGAATCGGCCGGGCGCTGGTGATCGCAGCGTGCCGTCGGGCGATCGAGCTCGGCTGCACGCTCGCCGTCCTGAATGCGACCGGGCAGGGCGAGCCGGTCTACCGCAGCGTCGGGTTCGAGTCACTTGGGCACGGCCAGACCTGGTGGCTGTCCCGCGGGCCGGCACCCTCCGCTCGGATGGCGGAATTGGCGCTGGCGATCGGCGCCTGCGACCGCGGCGGCTTGGATGCGCTGGAGCCGTCGCCGGAGGAGCTGGCAGCCTCCATCGCCGGTGACACGGGAGCGGTCAGGCTGGCCATCCTCACCGATCACGGCGAGCTGATCGAATGGATGCTGGATCGCGCCCCCGCGCTGGCCCGGCAGCGCTTCCCTCCCCACGGCGGGACGCTGCTGCACCTGGCCGTGGAAGCGGGCGATCCGTACCTCGTCGGCCTGGCGCTCGCCCGGGGCGTTGACCCTGCGCAGTCCGACCGCGCCTTCGGCGCCACCGCCCGCGGCTGGGCTGAGCATTTTGGCCGGGATGATCTGGTCGATCTGCTGCCGGTCGATTAGGGTAGCGGCAGTGGCGATCAGTGAGACAGAGGCACGGCTGGCGGCGATCACCGTGGAGCAGCTGGACGATGATCCCTACCCCATCTACGCCTGGCTGCGCGAGCACGCCCCGGTCGCGTGGGTGCCGGGAGTGGGGCTGTGGCTGGCCACGACCTGGGAGGCGGTCGAGCAGGCCGCCGGCGACGCCGACACCTTCTCGGCGGGGGTGACCCCCTCGCCGCTCGACCGCACCATGGGGGAGGGCAACATCCTGCTGATCGACGGGCCCAGGCAGAAGGCCCTGCGGCGAGCGCTCGACCCGTCGCTGCGGCCCCGTCAGGTCGAGCAGCGGGCGGTGCCGATGATCGTGCCGTTGGTGGACGACTACCTCGGCCGCATCCTCGACCGAGGGCGAGCCGACCTGATGGCCGAGTATTTCGAGCCGATCTCGGTACGCAGCCTGGCGCTGGTGCTGGGGCTGGCCGAGATCGACGACGACACGCTGCGACGGTGGTTTGCCGAGATGGCGATCGGCGCCACCAACTTCGAGGAGGACGCGGAGAAGGACAGGATCGGCATGGCCGCCAGCGCCGAGGTCACCGCCCGGCTCGAGCCGATCATGCGGAGGATGTTCGCAGAGCCCGACGGCTCCACCATCTCCGACATGCTGCAGGCGGCCGAGGGCACCTTCGACCAGCGGTTCGCCTGGATCGTGCCCAGCATCAAGATCATCATCACCGGCGGCATGCAGGAGCCCGGCCACTCCGCCGGATCGACGGTGTTAGGCCTGCTCACCAACCCCGATCAAGCCGCCGAGATGGCCGCCGATCCGGCCGGGCTGGTGCGCCCGGCGGTGGAAGAAGGGCTGCGGTGGATCTCGCCCATCGGCACCCAGACTCGGCGGGCCACGCGTGACACTGTGCTGGCCGGGATCGAGGTGCCCGCCGGCGCCAACATCGGGCTGCTGGTGTCGTCGGCCAACCGCGATCAGGCGGTGTGGGGCGCAGACGCCGACCTCTACAACCTCCACCGGCCCAAGCGTCCGCATGCGGCCTTCGGGTTTGGGCCGCACTTCTGTCCCGGGCATCACCTCGCCCGGATGCAGGAGCGGCTCGAGATCCAGGCGCTGTTCGAGCGCTGCCCCAATCTCCGGCTCGACCCCGAGCGGCCGCCCCGGCTGCGCGGCTGGGAGTTTCGTGCCCCCGCTCACCTGCACGTCGTGTGGGACACATGAGCGAGCCGGTGTGGCACGACGCCGCCGGTGACGACGAGGCCGAGGACGGCGCGCTGATCGAACTGACCGTGGACGGCGAGGCCGTGCTGCTCGCGCGCGTGGACGGCGAGTGGCTGGCGGTCGCGGGCGATTGCACCCACGACGAATGCCCGCTCGTGGACGGTGAGGTGATCGACGGCGCGATCCACTGCATGTGCCACGGGGCGGCCTTCGATCTGCGATCCGGCGAGGTGGTGCTGCCGCCCGCGACCGAGCCGCTGCCCGTGTATCGGGTGCGGTCCGCCGGCGGCCGGCTGCACATCTCGCTGGACGCCATCAACTAACGTTCCAGGTGTGGCCGAAGCTCCCACAGAACGCGCTGAATTCCGCCCCGATCCGGGTCGCCGTGGTCGGTTCCGGCCCGGCCGGGTTCTATGCCGCCGGCCAGCTTCTGACCAAGGGCGCCGAGGTCGACATGTACGAGCGGCTGCCCACGCCGTGGGGGCTGGTGCGGCTCGGCGTCGCGCCCGATCATCCCAAGATCAAGGCCGTCTCGCGGGTGTTCGAGAAGATCGCAGAGCGCCCCGGATTTCGCTTCTTCGGCAACGTCGAGATCGGCCGCGACCTGTCCCGCGACGACCTTCGCCATCACTACCACGCGGTGGTCTGGAGCGTCGGCGCGCAGCTCGACCGTCCGCTGGGGATCCCCGGCGAGGATCTGCCCGGCTCGCTCTCGGCAACCGCGTTCGTGGCCTGGTACAACGGCCATCCCGACTACCGCGACCTCGAGATCGACCTCGAAACCGAGCGCGTCGTGGTGGTCGGAAACGGCAACGTCGCGGTCGACTGTGCGCGCATGCTGGCGCTCACCCGGGAAGAGTTCGCGGTCACCGACACGGTCGACCACGCCATCGACGTGATCGCCGCCTCGCCCGTCAAGGAGATCGTGGTGCTGGGCCGGCGCGGTCCTGCCCAGGCCGCGTTCACCAACCCCGAGCTGCTGGAGCTGGGCGAGATGGCCGGCGCCGACATCGCCGTTGACCCCGCCGATCTCGAGCTCGACCCGATCAGCGAGCAGTCGCTGGCCGAGGAGGGCGCGACGATCGCCCGTCGCAACGTCGAGGTGCTGCGCGAGTACGCGACCGCGACAGCCGGAGGGTAAGCCGCGGGTGGTGACGCTGCGGTTCTGCGCGTCTCCGGTGGAGCTGCGTGGCGCCGGACGGGTCGAAGAGCTGGTGGTGGGGATCAACCGGTTGGAGCCCGACGAGTCCGGCCGGCTGCGGGCGGTGCCGACCGGCGAGACCGAGGTGATCAAGACCGGTCTGGTGCTGCGGTCGGTGGGCTACCGGGGCATGCCGCTCGAAGGCGTGCCGTTCGACGAACGGCGTGCGGTGATTCCCAACAACGGCGGACGCGTGGTCGACGGCGCGGGGGAGCTGGTGGTGGGCGAGTACTGCGCCGGCTGGATCAAGCGCGGGCCCAGCGGCGTGATCGGCACCAACAAGAAGGACGCCAACGAGTCGACCGAGCTCCTGTGGGAGGACGTCGAGGCGGGCATTTCTGACCGCCCCTGAGCAGACCGACCCGGCCGTGATCGAGGCGCTCGTGTTCGAGCGCGCCCCGGACGCGGTCGAGTACGCCGGCTGGGCTGCAATCGACGCTCACGAGCGCACGACCGGTGAGCCACACGGCCGTCCCCGGGTCAAGCTCTCGAGCTGGGACGAGCTGCTGCACCACGGCCGGCGCACCAGCGCGGCCGGCGCCTAGGCCTCAGTGTCGCGCGTTCCCACATTCGCCCTCGGCCTGGCGGTTGCGATGGTGCTGGCCGACTCGTCGATCGTGATCCTGGCGCTGCCCGAGATCCTGGTGCACTACGACGTCTCGATCAACGACGTCGCCTGGGTGCTGACGCTGTTCAACCTCGTGCTCGCGATCGTGGCCGTGCCGGCCGCCCATCTGGCCCGGCGGCGGGCGCCCGCCGCCTTCTGCCGCGTCGGCCTGATCGTGTTCGCCGCGGCCTCGCTGGGCTGTGCCGTCGCTCCCACCTTCGGCTGGCTGCTGGCTTCGCGCGGTGTCCAGGCGATCGGCGGCGCTGCCGCCATCTGCGCTGCGCTCGAGCTGCTGCCGACGCCACCGGCAGTGAGCGGCGGGCGATCGCGGTGTGGTCGGCGGCCGGAGTGATCGGAGCCGCCGCCGGGCCCGCGATCGGCGGCATCCTCACCGACACGATCTCGTGGAAGGCGATCTTCGCGGTGCAGGTGCCGCTGGCGCTGATCGCGCTGGTGCTGATCCCGCGCTCCGGCGAGCGCCAGCCGTTGACGCCCGCCGACCGGCCGGACGTCCCCGCCAACCTCGCACTTGGATTGGTGTCGGCGTCGCTCACGGCCGCGCTCTTTCTGATCGTGCTGCTGCTGATCAACGGCTGGGGCAACAGCCCGCTTCAGGCCGCGGCGGTGGTCACCGTGATGCCACTGGCGGCGCTGGCCGTGTACCGGCTGCTGCCGTCGGTCGGCACGCCGTGGGCGCGGGCGGTCGGAGGCGCGATCCTGATCGGCGGCGGGCTGCTGTCGCTGGCGGTGCTCCGGGAGCCGAGTGGCAGTGGATGATCGCGCCCCAGATCGTGATCGGTGCGGGGTTGGCGCTCGCCATCAGCGCGCTCACCGCGACCGCCCTGGCCGGCCGCTCGCCGCTGGGAATCCATGGCGGCTGGACGATCGCCGCCCGCCACGCCGGCATCTGCATCGGGCTTCTGATCCTGACGCCGATCTTCACCAACCAGCTCGACAAGCAGTCAGCCGCGGCAGAGGCGTCCGGCACCAGGCTGGTGCTGGAGTCGTCGCTCAGCCTCACCGACAAGATCGATCTGGGTGGGCGGCTGGCCGACCTCGTCGGCACTGCGCCGGTCACCAAGCCGCCCAATCTCGACTCGGCGTTCGCACCTCTGGGCAACGGTGCCCGAAGTGCAGGAGCTGCACGAGGCGGTCATCGATCAGATCGAAAAGGCGGTCACCAAGGCCTTCTCGGTGCCGTTCGCGCTGGCTGCCGGGATGGCGCTTCTGTCACTGATCCCGCTGGCGATGATGAGAAAGCGGGTCACATGATCGGCGATGCCCGATTCGCCGCGGTCGCCTGCGTGGTGGCGCTCTCACCGGTCGCTGCTGAATCTGGCCGCCGGCGGCCTCGACTACAAGCCGACCGCGTCCGGCGATCCCTGCGAGTCGCGCACGTGGGCGCCGACCCACTCACTCGACGACGTGCTCAGCCAGGCAGCGCTGTCGGCGCTCGACGGGGCCGCCTGCAAGCTCAACGTCCCGTCCGAGACGCTCGGCCTGGCACTCACCAGCGACCAGGAGCTGAACCAGTTCCAGCGCGACAACCACGTGACCAAAGCCGAGATCGACGATGCCGCCCGGGCCGGCCTCAACCGAGCCGTGGACGACGGTGAGAACAGTGGCCGCATCAACGGGCTGGAGGCGTTTGCGCTGCGGCTGGCGGTCAGGGGAGTGCCGGTCGATCGCCTCCTGCAACTCGTCCGCGACCACCTCTACGGATGAGCGCCATGCACGACATCGCAGCCGCCGCGGCCTCGCCGGTGTTCGGGGTGCCGCTCTCGGTGCTCGACGTCGCGCCGGTGAGCAGTGACCGCTCGCCGGTGGAGGCGCTGGCCGACTCGACCGCGCTGGTGCAGGAGGCCGAGCGGCTCGGCTATCACCGGCTGTGGTACGCCGAGCACCACAACATGCCGGGTATCGCCAGCTCCGCGCCCGAGGTGCTGATCGCAAACGCGGGAGCGCGCACCTCTCGTATCCGGCTCGGCTCGGGCGGCGTGATGCTGCCCAACCACGCGCCGCTGGTGGTGGCCGAGCGGTTCGGGACGCTGGAGGCGCTGTTCCCCGGCCGGATCGACCTCGGTATCGGCCGCGCACCCGGTACCGACCAGCGCACGGCCGCCGCCCTGCGCCGGTTGGGTGCCAGCGACGATCTGCCCCAGCTGCTGCACGAGCTGTACGGCTTCTTCGAGGGGTTCGAGCCGGGCGAGGACTACCGCGGGATCCGCGCCATCCCCGGTTATGGCGGCGACCTGCCGGCGATCTGGCTGCTCGGATCGAGCGGCTTCAGTGCCCAGGTGGCGGGTGCGCTGGGACTGCCGTTCGCCTTCGCCCATCACTTCAGCGCCCACAACACCGTGCCCGCGCTCGACCTCTACCGCGAGCACTTCCGGCCGTCGGAGATCCTGGACAAGCCCTACCCGATGGTGACCGCGATGGTGGTGTGCGCCCCCGACGATGATGAGGCCAACCTGCTGGCCTCGGCGATCGCCCTGTCATTTGCCCGGATGCGCTCGGGGTACCCGCCGGCGCGGCTGCCCACGGTCGCCGACATCGAGGCGCACGAGTGGACACCGCAAGAGCGTGCCTTCGTCGAGAGCTGGCTGGCGCCTCAGGTGATCGGCAGCCCCGAGACGGTACGGCGGCGCATGACCGAGCTTTTGGCCGAGACCGGCGTGGCCGAGTTCATGGCCACCACCAACGCCCCATCGGCGACAGCCCGCACGCGCTCCTACCAGCTCCTGGCCGAGCTGGCGGAGCTGCCGCCGAGGATGAGCACGGGTCACACCCTCGCGCCGTCCAGCATCCGCTCCACCGCGGCTCGCACTTCGCCGGGCTGCTCAAGCCACGGGTAGTGTCCGCGACCAGCGATGATCTCGACCTGAGCTCTGGGGATCAACGCGGCCGCCTCCAGTGACGAGCGCGGAGGCAGTGGGTCGAGTTCGCCGTGGACAAACAGTGCCGGCGCCGCGAACCCGGGGAGGCCTGTGACGAGTGTTCCGGCCTTCATGTGGGAGCTGATCGACACGTTGGTGCCGATTGAGCACTCGACCCCCACGTGCTCGCAGGGGAACGTCCAGCCGCCGGCGGGATCGGCGAAGTAGAGCGGCCACAGGATCTGCCACCGTTCCATCAGGTCGGCTTCGGTCACGACCCCGTCACGTCGACGCTGTTCGATCTCGTCCACCCTGGCGGTCTCTGCCGCCGACATCTCGCGCGCCAGGGCGGCGCTCATATCGCTGAACAGGTCGGGGGTCGCTCCCAGTGGGCAGATGCAGACCACCCCCAGCAGCCGCTCGGGGTGGGCGACGGCGAGGTGCAGCGCCAGGTGTCCGCCCCACGAGTGGCCCGCCACCCAGGCTTGGCGCCAGCCCTGCGCGTCCATCACCGCGAGCGCGTCTGCCATGTGCGCCTCGATCGAGAAGGGGCCGCCGACCGTGCTCGGCAGGGTGCCTCGCTGGGTGTAGCGCACCGTCTCGAACATGCCGTTCAGCTCCAGGGCGAGCCCGTCGGTGTAATCCGATATGGCCGCGCCGCCGTGCAGTAGCAGCGCCGGCGCGCCCGTGCCCTCGCGGTCGCCGACCAACACCTCGTCGCCGATGGGGATCTCGATCCGCGACACGCCTAGCTCGTGCGCGCCCTCACCAGGTCGGCCGACTTCTCGCCGATCATGAACGTGCCCACCACCGGATTCACCGTCGGCATGCTCGGGAAGATCGATCCGTCGGCGATGCTGATGCCCTCCAGGCCGCGGATCCGCAGCTCGGGGTCGACCACCGCCATGTCGTCGCCGGCGTCGCCCATGCGGCACGTGCCCGACGGGTGGTAGACGGTGTGGTGCACCGCCCGCCCGTACTCGGACAGGCCCTCGTCGGAGGTGATGTCGGGGCCGGGTGCAATCTCGCGCTCGATCCAGTCGGCGAATGGGCCTTCGGCGGCCACCTGGCGGGCGATCTTGAGCCCGTCCACGATCGTCTGCTCGTCGTAGCCGTCCTCGTCGGTGAAGTACTTGAAGTCCAGCGCCGGCTTGATGTTGGGATCCTTCGAAAGCAGGTACAGCCGGCCCTTGGAGTGCGAGCGGGGGATGTTCGGGGTCATGCAGATGCACCAGCGGTCATCCGGCACCTCGTAGCCCAGTCGCTCGGTGTTGAACGTGAACGGGAGCTGGTAGGTGTGGTACATCAGGTCGGGCCGCTCGTCGTTGCCGAGGCGGTTCACGAACAGGGCGCAGTCGGCGTCCATGCAGCCCTCGGGGCCCATCGGCCGCTTCAGCTTCCAGATGATGATCGACTCGGGATGGTCGATCAGGTTCTCACCCACGCCGGGCAGGTCAGCGACCACGTCGATGCCGAAGTGCTCGAGCTGCTTGCGCGGGCCGACGCCGGAGTACATCAGCAGCCGGGGCGTGTCGACGGAGCCGCAGGCCACGATGATCTCGCGGTTGGCGGCGACTCGGTCGACGCCACCGCTCTTGTCCTCGGTGTGCACCGCCACGGCGCGGTTTCCCGAGAACTCGATCCGGTGCGCGCGGGTCTCGGTGCGCACCTCGAGGTTTGCACGCTTGCCCATGATCGGGTGCAGGTACATCACGCTGGACGACGAGCGCACGCCGGTGGTGTCGTTGTAGCCGACGTCCAGGAAGCCGGCGCCGTCGTGGAACGGGGCGGCGTTCCAGTCGGTGTTGCGGTCGACGCCGAGGGCGGCGCCGCAGGCCTCGATCCAGTCGTACAGGATTGCGTTTCGATCCTTCTCGGCCACGATCTGGTGCGGGCCGGGGATCCGCCGGTAGTACTCCTCCATGCCCTCGGGCTCCCAGCCGGTGCAGCCCTGGTCGACCCAATCCTGCCAGTCGCCGGGGAACGGCTTGAACCAGATCATGGTGTTGTGGGAGGAGCAGCCGCCGAGCACGGCCGCGCGCGAGTGCACGATGTGGGCGTTGCCACGGGGCTGCAGGGTGGTCGTGTAGGCCAGGTCGATCGGGCCTTCCAGCAGCCCCAGCCAGTGCCGGATCTGGAGCACGTCTTCGAAACCGACGTCGGTCGGGCCCCATTCCAGGATGCACACCGACACGTTCGGATCTTCCGAGAGCCGAGCGGCCACAGCCGCCCCTGCGCTTCCGCCGCCCACCACCACATAATCGAACTCGCTGGCCATGTGCCTGCCCTCCGTCTTTCTGGTTGGGCGCTCATCCTCGCACTTTGTGAATAACGGTGCCAGGCACCAATTCTTCACTTCTGACAGACCCCTAGACTCGAGCGTATTGCTGCTTCGCCGTAATACAGCTATACTGCGATGCATGGATCACCCCTTTGTCACACTTCAGGCGCGTGGAGTGCTCTCGCTGCCCGCGGATGTTCGTCGACGGCATGGCTTGGATCGCCCGGGCGCACAGGTTGAGGTGGTCGAGCGCGAAGACGGCATCCTGCTCCGGCCCCACGTCCCGGTTCCTGCGGATCAGGCGTGGTTCTGGACGGATCGCTGGCAGCGGATGGAGCGCGAAGCCGACGAAGACATCAAGGCCGGCCGCGTCGTGACGTTCGAGAGTGGCGACGATTTCCTTGGCTCCCTCGATGACGAGTGAAGTACCAGCGCACGGACGCGTTCATCCGCGACTACCGGCGGTTGTCCAAGCCTGAACAGGCCTTGGTGAGGGCTGCTTTGCCACTGTTCATCAAGGCCGCTGAGAGAGTTGTCGCCGAGCCGGGGACGCCGTGGCCGGCTGCACTGCGAGTCAAGGCGGTCGAAGGCGCGAAGGGGGTCTGGGAGATGACGTGGTCGTTCTCCGGCCCCGATGGCCGGGCCACGTTCGAGTGGGGCCGCGTCGGAGACGAGGTGTGTATCCGATGGCGTCGAATCGGAAATCACGGGATTTTCAACGACCCGTGACGGGCTGATTGGGCCGGCTGTCGGCAGGAACCGTGCCCACCCGTGCCGTAAACTGCCTGCATGCATTCCTCTTACGCGCTCTCATCTGATGATTTCAGCGTCGAGCGGGGAGATTCGGTCTCCACGCTCGCCGATCTCTGGCCCGGCGGCTGGACTCCGCAGGACCGGCTCGGCGTGGTCATGGCCAACCCCATGGACGGCGTCGGCTGTTCCAACCTGATCTGCGCCACCACCACGCTCTTCTACGACCACCTGCGCGAGACCAAGGGCACCGGCAACTTCTTCCGCTACGCCGACAACTTCATGATCGGGATCGGGTGCGAGCCGGGTGACTTCAACCAGCTCGACGTGTGGCCGCTGCACAAGTTCGTGACCATCATCCAGCCGACTGCCGAGGCCCTGGTCGAGGCGATCACCGATCGCAACATCACACTGCTGGCGATCCCCGAGACCGGCGCCCGCTGCCGCGGCGAGGTCGTGCTCTCGACCTGGAACACGTACCTCGAGACGGTGCGCTCTGTGGTCACCTATTCGGCACTCACCGGCCGTGCCCGCGACGCCGACCTGTCGCTGGTGGGAAACCGGGTGGTGGAGTCATACGTCGAACAGGCGATCTTCTCGACCCCGGGCATCGACGCAGGCCTCCAGGCTCGCCTGCGGCGGCTTCGCCGAAACCTCGACCGAGCCGAGAAGCAGCCGGTCGAGCAGTACCGCACGCTTCCCAACCCCGCCGCCGCCCGCGCGCTGCTGGGTGTCACGATGGTGCTTCCGCCCGGCCATCAGGAGCTGACCCGACGGGCTACCCCGACCACAATCATGCCGGTCGAGGTGCCGATTCCTCCGGCTGACTCGTTTGCACCCCCTTTTGACGGCGCCGCCGCCGCGGCCATGATCGTGAGCGAGCCTGCTCCGTCCGGCGTGTACCCGGACGGCATGCTGCGCACCGGGTTCGATGCCATCCAGCGGCGGCTGGGCGGCACCTTCGGCGAGTTCGAGGGCTGGGAATGGATTTCGGACTTCGGCGATCCCATCGCCGAGCACCACGCGGTGCGTGAGGCCGTGGGCGTGTGGGACGAGTCACCGCTGCGCAAGTGGTTCTTCAAGGGCAAGGATGCGCTGGCAGCCGCCGACCACGTCTTCACCAGCGACATGGCCGCGCTGGCCGTCGGCCAGTGCCGGTACGGGCCGTTCTGCGACCGCAACGGCAAGATGCTTGGCGACGGCGTGGTGTATCGCGGCGAGGACGACGAAAGCGTGTTCGTCGTGACCGCGCTCGAGTCCGACGCCGACCATTTCCGCCAGGCATGCTCCCACCTCGACTTGGAGATCGAGGAGCGCACGTTTGAGATCCCGCACCTGCAGCTGCAGGGGCCGCGTTCGCGCGAGCTGCTCAGCCGGCTGACCGATGCCGACGTGGAGGGGCTCAAGTACTTCCGCTGGTTCCCCGAGCCGATCAAGGTGGGTGGCGTCGACGGCTGCTACGTGTCGCGCACCGGCTACTCCGGCGAGATCGGCTACGAGATCTTCGTGCCCCGAGAGGGCGCCGAGCGGGTGTGGCAGGCGGTGCTCGACCAGGGCGCCGACGTTGGCATCCGGCCGTACGGTCTGGCAGCGGTGGAGTCGCTTCGGATCGAGGCCGGACTGATCTTCCTCGGCTTCGACTACTTCCCGGCGGTGACCTCGCCGTTCCACGTGAATCTCGATCGCATGATCAAGCTCGAGAAGCCCGACTTCGTCGGTAAGGACGCGCTGGTGGCCGAGCAGGAGGCCGGGATCACGCATCGCACGGTCACGCTCGTGATCGCAGGTGACGAGGCGCCCGACTACAACACGCCGGTGTTCCAGAACGGGCGCGGGGTGGGCAAGCTGACGTCGCCGTCGGCCGGCCGTTCGCCCACCGTTGACAAGCTGATCGCGATGGCCACGATCGACGTCGAGCTGACAACGCCGGGATCGCAGGTCGAGGTGACGCTACCCGACGGCCGGCTGGTGCCCGCGATCGTGGACACGCTGCCGATCTACGACCCGCAGAAGACCCGGCCCCGCAGCTAGCCGCGAAGACGACGATGGATCCCGACGGCCCCATCGGAGTGATCGCCTCGGGGAGTGGTGCGGCGGCGCTGGTCGCCGATCTGCACCGGCGGATGCCGCACGAGGACATCATCTCGATGTCCGACGACGGCCATCCGGCCTGGGCGCGGCTGCGGGGTACGTTCGTCCAGCAGCGGGTGCAGGCCATCACCGTCGATCTGTGCAACGCGGGGGCCAAGTTGATCATCCTGGGATCGCTCCAGGGGACGCTGGATGGACTCGAGGCGGCCCGTGCCGCCACGCCCGCGCCGGTGATCGGGATCGACCTGCGGTTCGCCGTCGATCGCGCCTTCGCGCTCTCCCGCGGCGGGCCGGTTGCGATCGTGGCCGGCTCCCAGACGGTGCGGATTCCGCAGCTTCAGGGCGCGCTCAAGCGCTTGCGGTCAGGCGGGCTGCCGCTGATCGATCCGCGCGCCGGTGAGTTCAGCGGCTATCGCGGTCTGGTGCTGGCCGGCGGGCCGGCGTCATCGGCCGGTGCGCGGATCGCGGCCGCGGCCGACCCCGGCGCGATCGTGGTCGACACGGCCGCCGTGGCAGCCGCCCAGGCCCATCGACTGCTGGCCCGATCGGCCGGCTTGGCCCATCGCCGCCGCGCCGGCCGCCAGCTCCGGCAGAGCTCCTATCCCGCCGGCGCCCCCCGCTGAAGTTACGCATACGTCACAGTTTTGAATAATTGGTGCCAGGCACCTATTATTCACGTCTTCTTGCCGGGGTTCATGAGGTTCTTGGGGTCGAATGTCTGCTTGATGCGGTTGTGCAGATCGACGGCGGTCGGGCTCCACTGAAGCCCGAGCCGGCCGCGCTTCATCCAGCCGATGCCGTGCTCGCCCGAGATCGACCCGCCCAGCTCGGCGGCCAGCTCGAACAGCTCGTCGCAGGCCAGGTGCGCGCGGCCGATCGCCTCGCCGTCGTGACTGTCCAGCAGGAAGCTCGAATGCAGGTTGCCGTCGCCGGCGTGGCCCCAGCTACAGGCATCCAGCCCGTGCCGCGCACCGATCTCGAGCGTTCCCGTGACCGCCTCGGCCAGCCGGTCGAGCGGCACCACCACGTCCTCCGAGAGCTTGCCGCCGAGCTGGGCGGTGACCGCGATCGAGACACCGTCGCGCCACCGCCACAGCGCGGCGATCCCCTCGGCAGTGTCGAATCGGGCCACCCTCAGGGCGTCCTCGGCCAGGACCGCGGCCAGCTCGGCGGCGAGGGCGTCGGCCTCCGTGGCTGACCCGTCGGCCTCGGCCAGCACCATGAACCCCGCGCCCGCGGGGATCTGCCCGGGGAAGGCCGCGGCCGACAGCTGCGATCGTGCGCGCGTCGAGGTACTCGAGCGCCGCCACCTGCAGGCCGTTGCCGAGCACGCTCTCGAGCGCTCGGCAGCCGGTGGCCACGTCGGGGTAGACCGCCGCGACCGGGGATCGCGGCCTCGGGCGCGGGGATCAGCCGCAGCCACGCCGCCGTGACGATCCCGAGCGTCCCCTCCGAGCCGATCAGAAGGCTCTTCAGGTCATAGCCGGCGACGTCCTTGCGCATCGCGCCGCCCACCGAGATCAGCTCGCCGGGCGGCACCACCGCCTCCAGGCCGGTGACCCATGCCCCGGTCACCCCGTACTTGAACGCGTGCGGGCCGCCGGCGTTGGTGGCGATGTTCCCGCCGATCTGCGACTGCTCGGCCGCGCCTGGGTCGGGCGGGAACAACAGGCCGCTCTCGCGCACGATCCGGCGCACCTCGGAGGTGGGCAGGCCTGCCTCCACCTGGATCCGCCACAGCAGCGGATCGAAGCTTCGGATCCGCACCATCCGGCGCCAGGTCGACCACCACGCCGCCCGACACCGGCACCGCGCCACCCGCGAACCCGGTACCGCCGCCGCGCGGCACGATCGCCACCTCTCGCTCGTAGCACCAGGCCACCACCGCCGCCACCTGCTCGGCGTCGCGGGGAAGCACCACGGCGTCGGGCACGCCCTCCAGCCCGGCCGCCTCGGTGGCGTCGGCGCGGTACAGCGAGGGCGGCGGGTCGAGCACCGAGTCCGCCCCAACGACCGCGGCCAGGTCATTGGAGAGAGTGCTCATGGGGCGCGTACGATACCAACCTTGAAGCTCGCGACCTGGAACGTCAACTCGATCAAGATGCGGTTGCCGCGCGTGCTCGAGTTCCTCGAGCAGCATCGCCCGGACGTGCTCTGCATGCAGGAGACCAAGTCCGAGTCGGCAGCGTTTCCACACGCCGAGCTGGCCGAGGCAGGCTACGCCGCCGTTGACCAGTCCGCAGGGCGCTGGGCCGGCGTCGCCATCGCCGCGCCCGTCGAGCACCCGCTCACCGGCATCGACCACCGGCCTCCCCGGCGAGGCCGAGCCGGAGGAGGCTCGCTGGATCGAGGC
Organism: uncultured Actinomycetes bacterium; assembly: GCA_963723785.1. Classification (GTDB taxonomy): domain Bacteria; phylum Actinomycetota; class Thermoleophilia; order Gaiellales; family JAICJC01; genus CAVPTL01. The sequence goes on from CAVRSB010000006.1 coordinate 30,977, forward strand.
GGATGTCGCCGGCCTGCGCGTCTGCAGCACCTACGTGCCCAACGGCCGCGAGCTCGGTACCGAGGCGTTCGCGTCCAAGCTGACCTTCTTGGACGCCATGGCCGAGCGGGTGCGCAGCCTCGCCGGCACGCCGCTGGTGGTGATGGGCGACATGAATATCGCTCCCACCGACCTGGACGTGTACGACCCGGAGGCGTTCATCGGCTCGACCCATGTCTCCGACGACGAGCGCAGCAGGCTGGCCGAGATCCTGGCCGCCGGCGATCTGGTTGACGCGTTCACTGAGCGCCATCCCGGTGAAGTGGGATACACCTGGTGGGATTATCGCCAGGGGCACTTCCATCGCGGCATGGGTCTGCGCATCGATCTTGCGCTGCTGTCGGCAGGGCTGGCCCCCCGCATCGTCGAATGCGGTATCGACCGGAACTACCGAAAGGGCCAGAAACCTTCCGACCATGCACCGCTTTTGGTCGAACTCACAGACCCGGCTTGAGTTTTGCCGGCGCATCGCCGATCGTGGGCAGGTGCACCTGCGTCGCAAAGCCGTGGGGCTGGCAGCGCTTGGCCTGCTGCTGACTCCGGCTCTGGCTGTGTCTGCCGCCGGACACCCGGAGGGCGGGCCCGGAGCTTCGGGGCTGGCCAACCCGCCGGCCCGGATCGGGTCGGCAGCGCTGCCCGCAGTGCCGGCCCGACCCGACTACCCCAAGGCGTTGTGGGAACCGGCCTCGCCGCACAACTACACGATCTCCGACCGACCGGTGGACATCCCGATCCAGCGGTTGATCATCCACGTCGCCGAGGGCGGCTTTCGCGGCACCTACCAGTGGTTCAAGAATCGCGCCGCCGAGAGCTCGGCCCACTACGTGGTCGGCTCGGCCGGCCAGATCGCCCAGATGGTGCCCGAGCGGGACATCGCCTGGCACGCCGGCAACTGGCCGTTTAACGAGACCTCGATCGGGATCGAGCACGCGGGGTTCACGAATCGGACGGTCTTCCCCGACTCGCAGTACCGGGCATCGGCGCGGCTCGCCGGGTATCTCGCCCACAAGTATCTGATCAGGCCAGACCGACAGCATGTGATCGGCCATAGCCAGGTGCCCGACCCCAACCACCGAGGCCAGTTCGGCGGCTTCGCCCACCACACCGACCCCGGCCGCACATGGAACTGGCCACTGTATATGGCCTACCTGCGGATGAACGCGAACGACACCTACCAGCAGATCGTCGACTCCACGACGCCGAGCAGGATCACCCACAAGAACGCGAAGTGGCAGTACCGGCTGGATCTGCCGGACACACGGAAGTACGACCTGTTCATGCGCTGGCCGTGCGGATCCTCGCCCAAAGCGGTCACGGTGAGCGTTGCCACCACGGGTGGCTTTCGCGCCGTGCACGTCGATCAGACCCGCTACTGCAGCCGCGGCTGGAACCGGCTGGGGACGTTCGCGATGACCGCGGGCGATGCACCCAAGCTGGTGCTGTCCGGTTCGCCCGCGGCCAACCCGATGCGGGTGGTGGAGGTGACCGATCCCGTGCTGCCGACCGAGCCCCACGTGTCGATCGACCCCCAGCCCGGCGCCCTGCACGTGTCGTGGACGAAAGCGAGCGACAACATCGGCGTGGGCGGGTATCAGCTTTGGGTCGGTGGCGTCAAGATCTTTCAGGGCACCGACCTCGAGGCCACCGCCACCAAGCTCTCGTGCAGCAAGACCTACTCGGTGTCGGTGCGGGCGCTGGACATGATCTCGAACCGCTCGCCGCGCGACCTGGTGTCGGGCACCACTCCGGATTGCCCACCGAATCCCACCGATCTGCTGGTGTCCGACATCACCAAGACCACAGCCACGCTCTCATGGTCAGACGCCGGCGGCACCGGCACAGGCTTCGATACCTACCTGGACGCCGTCCATCAAGCGTCGGTCAACTCCACCTCATACACCTATACCGGGCTCAAATGTGGCACCACCCATGTGCTGGGGGTGGCCTCCCACGACGCCGCGGGGCACATCTCCACCCACGTGCACCTGTACGCCACCTTGGCGCCCTGCTAGGGCGCGTATCTCGAGTGCGTTTGCATCACTTTTTCGGCCGATCGGAGGCCGCGAATGCTGCCCCGGCCGCGCTGTTCGAGGTGGGTTGCCAGCGCCAGAAACACCTGTGCCGTGGTGAGCGCGTCACCGAGCGCGTGGTGGGGTCGGTGGGTGGGCAGACCGAGCGCCTCGGCCACGTCCCCCAGCGACCGGAAGCCTGGGTCGGGCCGGCCCCGCTCGACCTCCCACAGCCGGTAGATCTGGGCGGTATCGAGCAGCTTGCGCGGCAGCCGCGCGCCGAGGCCTCTCAGCGGTTTGGACAGAAACCCGCGCTCAACCCACTCGGCGTGGGCGATTATCTCCGCCCCCCGAACGATCTCTGCCAGCGGTCTCAGGGCCTCGGGCGCCGTGGGTGCTTCGAGCAGATCCTGCGGCCGGATGCCGTGAATCACGATCGACTCGGCCGGCAAGTCGCGCTGCGGATTGACCAAGCCGTACACCGCGTCGCCGGACACGATCCGGCCGCGCACGATCGGTACCGCCCCGAACGAGATCACCCGGTCGAGCTCGGGATTGAGCCCGGTCGTCTCGACGTCGACCGTGACCAGCCGCGCTTCCCGCCACGGCCCTCGCGCCCTCATCGATCGAGGCTCATCACGGATTCGACTCCGCGCTGGATCCGGGCGACAGCGCGGAACGCCTCCTTCAAATAGGTGCGCGTCAGCGGTGACAGTGCCCGTGGGGCTATGTGGTCGTCGGGGGTCTGGCCGTCCTCGAGCTGCGTCACCTGATGCTCCATCCGCAGGTCGGTGAAGAGCGCGAACGCGTCGCGCAGCACCGCCACGTCGGCAGCCGGCAGTGTGCCTGCCGACTCGGCCGCGTCCAGTCGCGCGGAGGTGGAGGCTGCGGCCACTCCCGCCTCCATCCCCGCCGCCCGGGCGAGGTCGGTGATCGGGAGCAGGCCGCCGGTCTTGAGGTCGAGCTGGCCCTTGTGGCCGCCGTCGTGTTCGACCACGAACCCGCGCACGAATCCCAGCGGCGGCCGGTGTCCCAACGCCAGTGACCGCAGCAGTCGCAACATCTGCGGGTGCTTCCGCGTGCGCGCGAACACGGCGTTCAAACGCGGCTCGGTCAGACGTGAGTTCCACACGCCGCGGGCGTCCACCACCACGCTCAGCAGGATCACTGCCTTGGGCTGCCCGGGGTTGTCGAGCCACGAATCGACCGCGTTCTCCCAGTCCGCGATCGGCCGCCGAAACAGGCGGTGGGCCGCGGTGGCACCCTGTGCACACGGTGGTGTGCCGGTGACCGCCTGGCCGCTGATGACACGTTGGGCGAGCTGCTCGAGCCATGCGTCGGCGCCCGGGTCGGCGCCGTCCCAGGCAATCGCCGAGTCGGAATCCGAGCTGAGCGCGGCCTCACGGCGGGCATAACTGCCCAGCGCAAACCACGTGTAGGGAGCGGGCGGCGAGCCCAGCTCCACCTCGGCCAACTCGATCAGGCGGCGGGTGAGGGCATCACTGACGGTGGCCATCACCCGCCCGAGAGCGGGTGCCGGAGCGCCGGCACGATGCAGGTCGATCACCATCGGGCGAAGCTGGCGGCCGGCTTCGATCACCTGCTCGCGGGTGGCGGCGGCGCCGATGGCCGCGCGCACGTGAAACGGCCATCGGGCCTCGACCGCCATCAGATCGGTGTCGGCCACGACTCCGACCAGTGCCTGCGTCGCATCGATCACCGGGAAGTGCCGGACGCCGCGGTCGAGCATCTCGAGCAGCACATCGCCGGCGGTGCGATCGGCGCTGACGGTGCGGGCGGGAGCGGTCATGATCTCGCCGAGCGTGGTATCCGGGCCCGCGCCGGCGGCCACCACCCGGGTACGCAGGTCGCGGTCGGTGACGATCCCGAGGGTGTCGCCCAGGTCGACCAGCACCGACGACGAGTGGGCACTGACCATCTGGTTGGCCGCTTGCTTCACGGTGGTGGACGGGAGACACACCACCGCCGCGCCTCGCACCAGGTCGCCTACCCGGCGCTGCCCGAGATCGACGCGGTCGCGCGCCTGCAAGTGGCCGTCACGCAGCTCGTAGCTGCCGCCGGCGGAGTGCACCAGGTAGCGAAGCGCGGCCGGCCGGCCCAGCACCTCCCGGATCACCGACCCCGGCAGCCGGTAGCAGAGGGTGTCCTCGTGTGCGCGCACGGCGACGCCGACCAGCCCGCCGGTGAGCATGGTGTTGTGCCCGAACATCTCGTGCTCACCGAGCTGGTCGACCACGCGGCCGTTGTCGACCAGCTCGACCATGCCGCGGCGCACGATCCAGACGTGCTCGGGCGGCTCGGAGGCCTGCAGCAGGATGGTGCTGCCGGCTGGGTGGAACTCGATCTCGCAGGCGTCGGCGACGCGCTCCAGCTCGCTGCGTTCCAACGTGTCGAACGGCGGGGTGTTCGCGAGGAACTCGGCGACTTCGTGCACGGGGTGATCTTCCTCCGGTCGAGGGACAAGTGCAATGGCGGCTTGACGTCGAAGTATGTGACTGCTAACTTATGCGACATGGCGATCGACATTCAGACGAAGCGCGACGCCCGCTCCAGCCGGATGCCGGCTTCCGAGCGCCGCCAGCTGATCATCCAGGCCGCTGCGATCGAGTTCGCCGCCCGCGGACTGCACGGCACCGCCACCGAGGACATCGCCAACCGGGCGGGGATCACCCAGCCGTACGTGTTTCGGCTGTTCGGCACCAAGAAGGCGCTGTTCATGGCGGTCGTCGAGCACCACTTCGACGAGGTGCAGGGGGCGTTCCAGGCCGCGATCGACTCCGTGTCCGAGCCCACCACCGAGAGCTTGATGAAGGCGATGGGGGAGGCCTACGCCGGTCTCCTGCGTGACCGCACCGTGCTGATGATGCAGATGCAGTGCTACGCCGCCTGCGGCGACGACGAGGTGCGGGCCGTGGTGCAGCGCCGATACGGCGCGCTTTACCGCTGGGTGGAGGAGGTCACCGGCGCCGACGATGTCGAGATGCATAAGTTCTTCTCGACCGGGATGCTGATGAACGTCGCCGCCGTGGTCGATCTGGCAAGCGTCGCCGAGCCGTGGGTCGCCAACTGCCTCGGCGCGCCTGACGCTCCCGAGGCGGGCTGAGCCGCTGAGTTTTTTTGTCCTGCGAAGTTAGTAACCACTTACGTTCTTAGAGGGAGGCAAGCGTGACAGCCAAAACACAAGCAATCTGGACATTCGTGATCGTGTCGATCGCGCTGTTCATGACCACGCTCGACAACCTGGTCGTGACCACGGCGCTGCCGACGATCCAGCGTGACCTGCACGCAACGGTGTCGCAGCTCGAGTGGACCGTGAACGCCTACACCCTGACCTTCGCGGTGCTGCTCATGCTGGGCGCCGCGCTGGGTGATCGCTTCGGCCGCAAGCGGCTGTTTCTGATCGGCATGGTGATCTTCACCGCCGGGTCGGCGGCCGCCGCGGTGGCGCCGTCGATCGACGCGCTGATCGCCGCCCGCGCGATCCAGGGTGTGGGTGGCGCGATCGTGACTCCGCTGACCTTGACGCTGCTGTCGGCGGCAGTGCCGGCTGAGCGCCGGGGTATGGCGCTGGGAGCATGGGGCGGCATCTCCGGCCTGGGCGTCGCACTCGGCCCGGTGATCGGCGGGGCGGTCGTGCAAGGTCTCTCGTGGCAGTGGATCTTCTGGCTCAACGTCCCCTTCGGTCTGATCGCCCTGCCTCTGGGTGCACGGTTCCTGCGTGAGAGCTACGGGCCCGCCAAGTCGCTCGATCTGGGTGGCGTGGCGCTCCTGACCGCAGGCATGTTCGGGATCGTGTTTGGGCTGGTGCGTGGGAACAGCGCCGGGTGGACAAGCCCCGAAATCGTTGTCTCGCTAGCTGCCGGCGTCGTCCTGACGGCTGCCTTCGTGGCCTGGGAGCTGCGTGCTCGCGAGCCGATGCTGCCGATGGGCTTCTTCCGCAGCCGGGCGTTCAGCGCGGGGAATGCCTCTTCGCTGATGATGTTCTTCGGGATGTTCGGGTCGATCTTCCTGTTGACCCAGTACCTCCAAAACGTGCAGGGCTACTCGGCGCTCAGCGCCGGGCTGCACATCCTGCCGTGGACGGGCATGCCGATGATCGTGGCGCCGATCGCCGGCGCGCTGTCCGACCGCATCGGCGGGCGGCCGCTGGTCGCCACCGGTCTGGCGCTCCAGGCGATCGCCCTGGCATGGCTGGCGGCGGTGCTGGAGCCGACCGTGGCCTACAGCGCGATCGTGATTCCGTTCATGCTCGCCGGTGTCGGCATGGCGCTCTTCTTCGCGCCGATGGCATCGGTGGTGCTGGGGTCGGTCGGTCGCAGCCACGCCGGCCAGGCTTCGGGTGCCAACAACGCCATCCGCGAGCTGGGCGGCGTGTTCGGAGTGGCGGTGCTGGCCTCGATCTTCACGCACGAGGGCGGCTATGGCTCGGCCCAGATGTTCACCGACGGCATCATCCCCGCGCTCTGGGTCGGCGCCGCGGTGGTCGGGCTGGGCGCGGTGGCCGGCGCGTTCATCCCCGGACGCCGCGGCACCAGCGAGGCATCCGACGCGGGCGCGATCGCCGTCGAGGCCGCTGCCTGATCTCGCGAAGCGCTCCGGGTGAATAACGGTGCCAGGCACCGTTATTCACCCAGGCGCTTCTCGATCAGTCGGCTACGGCCTCCAGGGCGCGTTTTGTGAGCACCTTCACCAGGTGCCGGCGATACTCGGCCGACCCGGCGACGTCGCCGGTCGGGGTGAGACCCTCCGCCGCCAGCTCCGCCGCCTCGGCGGCGTTGGAGCCGGTGAACGCCTGCTCGGCGGCGGTCGCCCGCACCGGCCGCAGGTCGGCGCCGGTGATCGCGATGCGCACCGACGCGCCGTCTCGCACCGCGCACACGCCGACGATCGCCCAGTCCTGGGCCCGCCGGTTGAACTTGACGTAGGCGCCGCGAACGCCGGTCGGTACCCGCACCACCGTCAGCATCTCACCCGGCTCGAGCGCAGTGGTCAGGAACCCCCTGAACAGGTCGGCCGCCGCGATCGTGCGCCCGCCGTTCGGCCCCTGCACCTCGACCGACCCGTCCAGCGCAAGCAGCACCGCCGGGAGGTCGCCGTGAGGGTCGGCCTGGGCGATCGCCCCGCCGATGGTGCCGCGCGCCCGCACCTGGCGGTCGCCGATACCTGCGGCGGCCTCCGCCAGCACCGGGCAACCGCGGCGCACGATCTCCGACGCAGCGACCTCGTTGTGGCGGGTGAGCGCCCCGATGGCGATCCCGTCGGGTGTCTCGCTCACGCCTCGCAGCTTCGAGATCCCGCCGATATCGATCAGCACCTCGGGAGCCGCGAGCCGCAGCTTCATCATCGGGATCAGCGAGTGACCGCCCGCCAGCAGCCGGGCGCCCTCGCCGTGACGCTGCAGGGCACCGACCGCGTCCTCGACGGTCTCCGCCCGCTCGTACTCGAACGCGTGGGTAATCACACCCCACCCCTTTCGCTCAGCGCGCGCCACACCGTTTCCGGCTGCAGCGGCATATCGAGGTCGGGAACACCGACCGCGTCGCACACGGCGCTGACCAGCGCCGCCGTGGCAGCGATCGTGCCGGCCTCGCCGATGCCCTTCACACCCATCGGATTGACCGGGCGACGGCGTCACCGTGCGATGCGTCTCGATCACGGGGATCTCGACCGCCGAGGGGATGATGTAGTCCACCATCGTCGCCGTCTGGAGCTGGCCCTCGTCGTTGTAGACGGCCCCCTCATACAGCGCCTGGCCGATCGACTGGGCGACACCGCCGTGCACCTGGCCGTCGACGATCATCGGGTTGACCACGTTGCCGCAGTCGTCCACCGCGATGTAGCGCACGATCTCGACTTTGCCGGTGTCCTTGTCCACCTCCACCTCGGCACCGTGCGCGCCGAAGGGGAAGGTGAAGTTGGGCGGATCGTGGAACACCGTCTCGTCCAGCCCCGGGTCGTAGCCTTCGGGCATGTCGAAGCCCTGCCACGCGCGGAAGGCGACCTCGCCGATTCCCAGCGACTTGTCGGGGCTGCCCTTGACGCGGAAGGTGCCGGCGTCCCACTCGAGGTCATCGGGCGAGGCCTCCAGCATGTGCGCCGCCACCGCCTTGGCCTTGTCCCGCACCTGGCCGGCGGCGCGGATACACCGCCGTGCCGCCCACCGCCAGGCTGCGGCTGCCGTACGTGCCCAGCCCGTAGGGGGCGAAGGCGGTGTCGCCGTGGATCACCTCGACGTCGTCGAAGGGGATGCCCAGCTCGGACTCGACGATCTGCGACCACGAGGTGGCGTGTCCCTGGCCGTGCGGCGAGGTGCCGGTGATCACCGTGACCTTGCCGGTCGGGTGCACCCGCACCGTCGAGGTCTCCCAGCCGCCGGGCGTCAGCCCGATCGCGTGGGTCACCGCCGAGGGCGCCAGGCCGCAGATCTCGACGTAGGTCGAGATGCCCGCGGCCCAGCAGCTTGCCGCGCGCTGGCGGCCTCCTGCTTGCGCGCCTCGAACTCCTGCTTGCGAGCCGCGCAGCTCCTCCAGCTTGTCGAGCGTCTTGGTCGTACTCGCCCGAGTCGTAGATCAGGCCGGTCGGCGGTCGCGTACGGGAACTCGGTGATGAAGTTCCGGCGGCGCACCTCCTCGCGGCTGATCCCGACCTCGGCGCGCGAGCATGTCCATGATCCGCTCGATCGCGTGGGTCGCCTCGGGCCGGCCGGCGCCGCGATAGGCGTCGGTCGGAGTGGTGTTGGTGAACACCTCGGTGACGGTATGTCGACCGCCTGGATGTCGTAGGCGCCGGCCGCCATGAACAGCGTCAGGTGGGCGATCGTCGGTGTCAGCAGCTGCAGGTAGGAGCCGCAGTCCTGCACGTAGTGGGCGCGCAGGCCGAGCACCTTGCCCTCCGCGGGTGGCGGCGATCTCCATGTGCGCGTCCTGGGCGCGGCCGTGGATGGTGGCCGTCATCGCCTCCGAGCGCTCCTCGATCCACTTCACCGGGGCGCCCACGCTTGCGCGAGACGGCAGCGGCGATGAACTCCTCGGCGTAGCAGTTGAGCTTCGAGCCGAAGCCGCCGCCGACGTCGGGAGCGACCACCCGCACCTTGGCCTCGGACACGTTGCAGCAGATCGCCAGGAACGTGCGCACGAAGTGGGGGATCTGGGTCGAGGTGTACACCGTCAGCTCGTCGCTGGACGGGATCCAGTGGGCGACCACGCCCCGGGGCTCGATCGCGCGTCGGGATCAGGCGCTGGTTGTCGGAACACCTGCTTGACCACCACGTCGGCCGTTGGCGAAGGCCTCGTCCACGCCGTCGGTCTTGTTCTCGATCACGACGCAGGTGTTGTCGGGGTACTCCTCGTGCACGCGCGGCGCGCCGGGCGCCAGCGCGCGTCTCGACGCCGATCACGGCCGGCAGCGGCTCGTACGTCGACGTCGACCGCGTCGACGCCGTCGCGGGCGGCGTAGCGGTCGCGCGCGACCACCACGGCGACCGGCTCGCCCAGGTGGCGCACGCGGTCGGTGGCGAGCTGCGGCCGCGCGGGCTGGCGCACCTTGCCGGTGGGGTTCGACGCGCACGGCACGCCGGCCGCGAAGCTCGAGGTCGGCGGCGGTGATGACGGCGGTCACGCCCGTCGATCGCGAGCGCGCGCCGCAGCCGTCGATCGAGGTGATCTTGGCGTGCGCGTAGGGGCTGCGCACGATCGCCATGTGCAGCATCCCGGGCAGCTTGATGTCGTCGACGTAGCGGCCCTCGCCGGTGAGGAACTCGGCGTCCTCCTTGCGCAGCACCGACTCGCCGATGCCCTTCGAGTTCGGTCGACGCTCATGCCGGCACCCCCTCGGCCGCGGCGCGTACCGACGCCACGATGTTCTGGTATCCGGTGCAGCGGCAGAGGTTGCCTTCCAGGCCCACGCCGGATCTCGTCGTCGGTCGGGTTGGGGTTCGCCTCCAGCAGCTTGATCGCCGACATCACCATGCCCGGCGTGCAGTAGCCGCACTGCAGCCCGTGCTGCTCGTGGAAGGCCTGCTGCATCGGGTGCATCTCGCCGCTCGGCGACGATGCCCTCGATCGTGGTCACCTCGCCGCCGTCGGCCTGGACCGCCGAGCACGGTGCACGACTTGACGGCGTCGCCGTCCAGCCACACGGTGCAGGCGCCGCAGTTGGAGGTGTCGCAGCCGACGTGGGTGCCGGTGAGGTTCAGCTGCTCGCGGAGGAAGTGCGACGAGCAGCGTGCGCGGCTCGACCTCGGCGGTGCGGTCTACGCCGTTGACGGTGAGGGTTACTGTGCGGGCCACCGACACTCCTTTCGTGGGACAGGTCGAGGATGGTCATATACGTTTCCGGTAGAGAAACACAAGAAACCGGTGCCACTACACTCCTGAAGATGGCGGATTCCAATCCTCGCGCCGCCCGCAGCTCGGGCTCTGACAACAAACCTCCGTCGCGCTGGAGGGTCGAGGGAGCGGCCTGGGAAGCCCGGGGCTCCGGGCCCGGTCGCCGGCGGCTGCCGTTCGGCGTGGCGTTCTGGGTGTTGCTGGCAGTGCTGCTCGGCGTCAACTGGATCGTGTCGTCGCATTTCAACGAGCCGCCTCCTCGCCCGACCGTCTCCTACACCTTCTTCATCGAGCAGGTGAAGGCCGGCCAACGTCTCGGAGATCAACGCCACCGACCTCACCGTGCAGGGCTCGTTCAAGGATTCGACCACAGCTTCCGCGCGGGCACCTCGGACAGTCCCTCCACCCGCTTCCAGACGGAGATACCCGACCTTCGTCAACAACGACGCCCTGAACGCGTTGCTGGACAAGGAGCATGTGGTCATCAACGCTCACCCGACCGATTCGGCGCCGCCGTTCTGGGAGCAGCTGCTGCTGGGCTTTGGGCCCACCATCCTGCTGGTCGGGCTGTTCATCCTGATCGCCCGCCGCGCCAGCGCGGGATCTGCGCTGGGCTCCTTCGGGCGGTCGCGGGCCAAGCGCTACCAGGAGGGCGAGAAGCGGGTCACCTTCGCCGACGTCGCCGGCATCGACGAAGCCGAGGAGGAGCTGGCCGAGGTGGTCGACTTCCTCAAGACGCCGCAGAAGTACACCGCGCCTGGGTGCGCGCGTCCCCAAGGGGGTGCTGCTGTCCGGGCCGCCGGGCACCGGCAAGACGTTGCTGGCACGGGCGGTCGCCGGCGAGGCGGGGGTGCCGTTCTTCTCGATCTCGGCCTCGGAGTTCATCGAGGCGATCGTCGGCGTCGGCGCCAGCCGCGTGCGCGACCTGTTCGTGCAGGCCAAGGAGGCGGCCCCGGCGATCGTCTTCATCGACGAGCTGGATGCCATCGGCCGCTCGCGCGGCGGAGGCGCGTCGTTCGGCGGCCACGACGAGCGTGAGCAGACCTTGAATCAGATCCTGACCGAGATGGACGGCTTCACCGGCACCGAGGGCGTGATCGTGATCGCGTCCACCAACCGCCCCGAGGTGCTCGACTCGGCGCTGCTGCGCCCCGGCCGGTTCGATCGCCGGGTATCGGTCAGCCCGCCCGACCAGCTGGGCCGCGAGAAGATCCTGGAGGTGCACACCCGCGGTGTCCCGGTCGGCGCCCGACGTCGATCTCGGCGCGATCGCCTCCAGCACGCCGGGGATGGTCGGCGCCGATCTCCAAAACCTCTGTCAACGAGGCCGCGCTGACGGCCGCCAGGCGCGGTCACAAGACCGTCGAGATCGCCGACTTCACCGACTCGCTGGAGCGGATCGTGCTGGGCGCCGAGCGGCGCATCATGATCTCGCCCGAGGATCGTGAGCGCACCGCCTACCACGAGTCCGGCCACGCGCTGGTGGGGATGGTGATCCCCGGCGGCGACCCGGTACGCAAGATCTCGATCATTCCCCGCGGACGGGCGCTGGGTGTGACCTTCCAGAGCCCCGACGCCGATCGCTACGGGTACACCGACGAGTTCCTGCGCGGCCGCCTGGCCGGCATGCTCGGAGGGCGAGCGGCCGAGGAGGTCGTCTACGGCGACCTCACCACCGGCGCCGAATCCGACCTCGAGCAGGCAACCCGGATCGCCCGCCAGATGGTGGGCCGCTGGGGCATGTCCGAGCAGATCGGCCTGGTGTCGGTGCTGCCCGGCCCCAACGACGAGCCGACGCTTGTTCCCCGGTGGGAACGACGGCATCTCGGAGCGCACTCGCCAGATGGTCGGACGACGAGGCGCGACGGATCATCGAGGAGGCTCACCGCACCGCGATCGCAACGCTCAGCCAGCATCGCGATCAACTCGAGGCGCTGGCCCGCGCCCTGCTCGAGCACGAGACCCTGGACGAGCTCGATGCGTATCGCATCGCGGGCATCGAGCGCGACCCGATTCCGGCGCCGAGCCTTTGACGTGGCCCGCACGGCGATCCCCGAGCTCGAGGTCGCCTCGGATCCGGTAGGGCCGGGCGATCTGATCCGCGGGCGGGTCTCGGCTGGGACGCCGGAGGTGCGCCTGATCCGTTACGAGGTGTCACCGGCCGGCACGGTGCCGGTGGTGCTGACTCGGGCGTCGCCGGTCGAGGACGGCAGGTTCGAGCTGGAGGTGCCGAGCACTGTTGCGCCGACGTTTCGCAGCACCAGTTGCCAGCTCAGATATGGAGTACGCGCGGGCTCGAAGCGGCGATCGCGCTCCGATCCTGTGATCGATGTCACGGTTGTCTCACCGCTGGTGCACGTCGCGCTGAGTGAGGCCGAACCGTTGCACGACCGGATGATCGCCCGGTTCGACGCGCGTCACTTTCACCTCGAGCTGTCGGACGCCGACGTCCAGGGAGGCGGCCGGGTGGCAGGCCGCATCCACCTCGATCGCGGCGATCCACCTCCGGTCGTGACGGTGACCGCCCGCTGTGAGGAGGTGTGGCGGATCGATCGCCTGTCGCTCAATCTGAAACGCCCGCCGCTGTGGCGGTATGAGGGGCTGTGGCAGGAGCGCCACGAGCTGGAATGGCCGGTCGATCAACGCTGGATCGCCTTCAGCTTCGACTATCCCGACCACCTGCCTCCCGCGGTCGAGGCCAACTCGATCGCGTGGCGGTACGAGGTCGAGGTCTCACGTCCCACCCGCTTCTCGATGCAGGAGCGCGCCGTCGCCACCCCGATCGGCTTCGAACTGGTGTGAATAATCGGTGCCAGGCACCAATTATTCACAGGTGGCGCTCGAACCAGGCTCGGATCCGGCGGGTGCCGTCGAGCAGGTGTTCACGTTCGGTCCAGCCGTGCCCCTCGCGGGGATAGATCACAAGCTCGGTGGGCACCCCCTCGGCCGCCAGCGCGTTATAGAACTCGCGGCCCTGTGACAGCGGAACGCACAGGTCGAGTTCGCCGTGCATGACCAGCGTGGGGGTCTTGACCCGGCGCACGTGGGTGACCGGCGAGCGCGAGAGGTAGGCGCCGGTGGGGTCGTAGGGATCGGCCTGGAGAAACAGCTCGTCGAAGCGGGCGACGTTGGTGGTGTTGTGGAACGAGAGCCAGTCGGTGACGGCTGCGATCGCGACCGCGGCTTTGAACCGGTGGGTCTGGGTGATCGCCCACGCCGACATGAATCCGCCGTAGCTACCGCCCATGATGCCGACTCTGGAGCCGTCCGCCAGTCCGCGCTCCACCAGCGCGTCGACCCCGCTGAGGATGTCGCCCAGGTCGTCTCCGCCCATGTCGCCCAGGTTTGCCTCGGTGAACTCGATTGCCGCGACCGACGCTGCCCCGCGGGTTGGGGAGAAACAGGGCGTAGCCGGCCTCGCTGGGCCACAGCCAGGAGTAGCGCGGATAGGCGTTGCCGTAGGCCGCCGTCGGCCCGCCGTGCACGATCACGATCAGAGGAATCGGGCCGTCGGACGGCGTCCGGGGGGTGACCACGAACCCCTCCAGCTCGAGCCCGTCGGCGGCCGTCCACGTGACCGGCTCGCGGTGCGGCAGCTCGATCGCGGCGGCGGTTCTGTTCAGAGCCGAGAGGTCGCGCCAGCCCTCGCCCGGCGGGCCACCGAGAGCGACCGCAGCTCCGGCGGATGCTCCCATGACGAGTGTGATGCCACCAGCATGGCGCCGTCCGGCGAGACCACCGCCAGCGGAAAGTCATGGCTGCCCAGCTCGGCGTCACCGGCGAAGATCGTGGTCACGGTGCCGTCTAAGCCCAGCACCGCCACCGCATCCTCCAGGTGGTGCATCCCGGCGCACAGCAGCCTGTCGTCGTCGATCCAGCTCACCTCGGCCGCGTCGAATCCCGAGGCGAGCTGGGACGGCGTCCCACCGGCATCGATCACGGTCACCTCCTGGCCGTACAGCACTCCGCGATCCGAGGCCAGCGCCTCCACCAGCGCGATTGCACCGGAGCCGGGCGCCAGCCGCACCGAGGCCACCTGGAGCTGCGGTGTGAACACCGTGGTGACGTCGCCGTTCGAGATCCGCACCACCCGAGCGTCGTACCACCCGCTCTCGGACGGGTCCTCGAAACCAGCGCAGCGACATCTCCGCCGTGCCAGTCGAACTCCCACACGTTCAGGCCGGGGAGCGCAGCTCGGGGCGGTCTCGCCGGTGGCGACGTCGACCGTCCACAGCCGCCGCCAAGCTCTGCCGGTCGCACCACCTGAGGGTCGTCTGCCACGCCTCCGATAGTGGTGGCCGAGTTACTGCCGGCAGCGTCCGACCCGACGTCCGCCGCCAGCGCCATGATCGTCGCCCCGTCGCGCGACCAGCGCAGATCCTCGACCGAGCCGTCCACCGTTCCCAGCGGCCGGATCGAGCCGTCCGATGCCAGCAGGTGGATTCCCGCCACCTTCGGCGACTCGCGATCCGAGGCGAACGCCAGCGTGCGACCGTCGGGCGACCACACCGGTGAGCGGTCGCTGCGGGGCCCGTCGGTGACCTGCTCGGCGCCCGACCCGTCGGCCGCTGCCACCCATACGCGAGCGGCCTTGCCCTCGTCGGGAAGCGAGAATGCCTGCTTCGACGGTGAACGCCACCCTGGTGCCGTCCGGTGAGATCGCGGGCTGGCACGGGTGGTGGAGGTCGAGCAGTCGATCCGAGCGTCATAGCCGTGCCGATTGTGTCACCGTCCGCGCCGGCCGGCGCGCGCGTACCCCTTTCAGGCACTAGGCAGGTTTTCGCATGGACGTAAGCTGCAGGTATGCCCAGAGTGATCGCCGCAGCCTTGCTGCTCGCGGTGTCCGTCGCGGTCGCACTCCCCTCGACCGCCAGGAGCGCACCCGAGTGCAGCTATCAGAGCGCGTCTCGCACCATCGACGTGGGGCTCAGCAACGGCGACGGCGCCACTCGGATCGAGGTTGCTTCGGACGGCCGTATTCGGGTCGGGCCGTCCAAATGCGGCGCTGCATCGGTCTCAAACACCGACACGATCAACGTCGACGGCACCAGACGGACCCGACCACGTTGACATCTCGCTGCGCGACGCTCCGTTCACCGGCATCGTGTTTCACCTCGCGCTCGCCGGCGGTCGCGACCAGCTGCGGGTGTTCGGCACCATCGGCCCCGACCGCATGATCGTCGGCAGCGCCGGCCTGGATCTCGACGCCCTCACCCATCCCGGCCCGGACGTCACCCTCAGCGGTGTGGAGTTGGTGCTGCTCAACGGGCTTGCGGGTAAGGATGTGTTCTCGGGCCAGGGCGGAGGCGGCAACGGCGCTCCCACCAGGATCCCGCTGAACCTGATCGGTGCCGGCGGCAACGACCATCTCACCGGTGGCGCGGGGCCGGACATCCTTTCGGGCAACGACAACACCGACGTGCTCGACGGCAAGGGCGGCAACGACCTGCTGTTCGGCAACAAGGGCTCCGACACGATCCGCGGTGGCCAGGGATTCGACGCCACCTTCTATCAGGGCCGCTCCACCCCGGTGATCGTGACCGAGGACGGCCGGCCCAACGACGGCGGCCCGTCGTCGGGCGAGCGTGACAACATCTCGGCCGACGTCGAGAAGATCGTGGGCGGCAATGCGGGAGACCGTCTCATCGGCGGCCCCGGCCCAAACGTGCTGATCGGTGGCCCCGGCAACGACTACCTCAACGGCGGCGGCGGGCACAACAGCTGCAACGGCGGGCCCGGGGTGGATCGCTTCGTCCACTGCTGACCGGGGCGGGTGTGACCCGGTAGCATCGCCCGCATGAGCGAGTCGGGCACTGCGGGGGACGACACCACCGGCACCATCGACGTCTCTCGCCACGGCGAGGTCGCGTTGCTGCGGATCAACCGCGAGCGCAAGCTGAACGCGCTCTCGAGCCATATCGAGGCCGAGCTGATGCGCGCCTTCGCCGCCGACCAGGTGACCACCAGCCGGGTGGTGGTGATCACCGGCGTGGCTCGCGCGTTCTCCGCCGGCGCAGACCTGTCGGAGCTTCCCAACCCCACACCGGCCCAGGTGATGGAGTACTACCAGCGCACCGGCGACATGCACGAGCGGTTCGCGCTCGCTGCCCCAGCCGACCGTCGCCGCGATTTCGGGCTGGTGTCTGGGCGGCGGGTTCGAGCTGGCGCTGGCTGCCGACCTGCGGGTCGCCCACGTGGACGCCACCTTCGGCTTGCCCGAGGTCGAGATCGGCATCATCCCCAGCTCCGGCGGAACGCTGCGACTGGTGCGGGCGGTGGGGCCGGCCAGGGCCAAGGAGCTGATGCTTCTGCGCACGCGGCTGACCGCTGCCGAGGCGTTGCAGCTGGGGCTTGTCACCGAGGTGGTGGACGACGTGGAAGCGCGGGCGATGGAGATGGCCGTACAGCTTGCCCAGCTGCCGCCGCTGGCAGCCTCGATCGCAAAGCAGGCGTGCGATCGCATCCCCGAGGCGGGTCGTGACGCCGCCCTTCTGATCGAACGGCTGGCATACGCCGCGCTGGCCAAGACTGACGAGTGCAGGCACAGCAGCGCTGGAGTCGATGGCGCGCCGGACCCCCGTTTCGATGTCCTGTTCGAGCGGGTAGATATCGGTCCTGTGACGCTGCCCAACCGCTTCTACCAGGTGCCGCACTGCACCGGATTCGGCGTCGAGAAGCCGCTCTCCCAGGCCGCACACCGGCGGGTCAAGGCCGAGGGCGGGTGGGGCGGAGTGTGCACCGAGTACGCCGCCGTCTCGCGCGATTCCGACGAGAGCCCCTACGTTTCGGCGCGGATGTGGGACGAGGGCGACGCCGATGCGCTGCGCCTGACCACCGAGGCGGTGCACGCGCACGGCGCGCTGGCGGGGATCGAGCTGTCGCACACCGGCGTCCACGGCGAGAACTCCGAGTCGCGGCTGCCGCCGCTGGCGCCGTCCCAGCTCGCGGGCGACTTCGCTCTGGGGGCGGTGCCCAAGGCGATGACGATCGCCGACATCCGGCGCGTGCAGGACGACTGGGTGCGGGCGGCCGAGCTCAGCCGCGACGCCGGGTTCGACATCGTGTACGTGTACGGCGGCCACACCTACCTGCCGGGCCAGTTCCTGTCGCCCTACTACAACCGGCGCGACGACGAGTACGGCGGGTCGCTGCGAAACCGCGCCCGGTTCTGGCTGGAGACGCTGGAGCGGGTGCGCGACGCCGTCGGCGAGCGCTGCGCGGTGGCCTGCCGGGTGGCGGTGTCGCGGGCCGAAGCGGTGGCGGGCATCGAGCTCGACGAGGGCCTCGAGTTCGTGCGCATGGCCGACGACCTGGTCGACCTGTGGGACGTCAACATCGGCTCGATCGCCGAGTGGTCGCAGGACTCCGGGCCGTCGCGGTTCTTCGCCGAGGGCTGGCAGCTCGAGTACACCGGCCGCGTGCGCGAGGCGACCGCCAAGCCGATCGTGGGCGTCGGCCGCATCACCGACCCCTACCTGATGGAGCGAGATCGTGCGCAGCGGCGCCTGGGATCTGATCGGCGCCGCCCGGCCCTCGATCGCCGACCCGTTCCTGCCCGACCAAGATCGACGAGGGCCGGCTGGACGAGATCCGCGAGTGCATCGGCTGCAACATCTGCATCTCCAAGGCCGACAGCCGCCGCCACATCGGCTGCACCCAGAACCCGACCGCGGGCGAGGAGCACCGCCGCGGCTGGCACCCCGAGCGGTGTCGAGCCGCTGCGCGAACGCCGACCGCGACGTGCTGGTCGTCGGCGCCGGGCCGGCCGGCATGGAGTGCGCGGTCACGCTGGCCAAGCGCGGCGTGCGGCGCGTGCGACCTGGTCGAGCGCGGCGCCGCTGGCGGGCGGCACCTGCGCTGGATCACGCGGCTGCCCGGGCTGGGCGAGTGGGGGCGGGTGGTCGGCCTGGCGCGACGGTGCAGCTCGGCGGCTGCGCAGACCTCGAGATCGAGCCCGGGCACGCGGCTGGACGCCGAGGACGTGCGCGAGCTACGGGGCCGACATCGTGGTGGTCGCGACCGGCTCGCACTGGGCGGCCGACGGCCTCAATCGGCTTCACCCGCGGCGCCGATCCCCGGCGCCGACGCGGCGCTGGCCCACGTGCTGACGCCCGAGCAGGTCGTGCTGGACGGCAAGCGCCCGCCCGGCGAGCCGGGTGGTGGTGTACGACTGCGACGGCTACTTCGCGGCGCCGGCGGTGGCCGAGCTGCTGGCGGGCGAGGGCCTCGACGGTCGAGCTGGTCACCTGTCACGAGCAGGTGGCGCCGTTCGCCGCCGAGACGCTCGAGGACGCGCTCACCCGCGAGCGGCTGCACGCTGCCGGCGTGTCGATGCGGCGCGCGACCACGGTGACCGCGATCGACGCCGGCCGGCGTGGACGCCGAGGACGAGTTCGGCGAGCCGGTGCGGATCGACGCCGACGGCGTGGTGCTGGTCACCCAGCGGCTGTCCGACGACGCGCTGTGGCGCGAGCTGGACGGCCGCTGCCCGGCGTCTACCGGATCGGCGACTGCGTGGCGCCGCGGCTGATGGCCGAGGCGATCTTCGACGGCCACCGGCTGGCCCGCGAGATCGAGGCGGCCGATCCCGCGGTGGCGCTGCCGTATCTGCGCGAGCGGCCGCCGGCGATCCGCTCGAGCTCGGCCCCAATCCCGGCGCGGGCCGCCGCCGGTGGGCGCGCCGCCGGCGCCGCGCGCCGCGCGCAGCGTCGAGCTGGTGACGGGATCGGCGGCCGAGATCGCCGCCCGGCTGCGACCGATGCTGCGCGACGCCGGCGGCGACGTCGTGATCGCCGCCGGCCGCGGCGCCGGCACCGACCTCGACCCCTACCGGCGGCTGGCCGAGCGCTACGGCGGCCGGTTCGCGGTCACCCGGCCCCAGGTCGAGGCCGGGCGGGCCACCCGGCGGAGCTGGTGGGGGCGTCGTCCGAGACGGTCGCTCCGGCCGTGTACCTGGGCTTGGGCGTGGGCGGCGCGGTTGCCACACGTGCTCGGGATGGCCGAGAGCGCGCGGGTGATCGCCGTCAACCTCGATCCGGCCGCGCCGATCTTCGAGCACGCCGATCTCGGCGCCGTTGCCGACGCCGGCGAAGTCGGCGCAGGCATTGGAGCTGGCGTGAGCGGCGCGGTGGTGGTGCTGGGCGGCGGCTCCACCGGCGAGGCGTTCGCCGGGGCGCTGCGCGGATTCGAGCCCGACACCGACGATCACGCCTGATCGAGGCGGGCTGGTGGGCGGCGAGTGCTCGTACTTCGCCTGCATGCCGTCCAAGGCGCTGCTGCGCCCGCCCGAGGTGGTGGCGGCGGCGCGGCGCGCGCCCGGCGCCGCCGAGGCGATCACCGGTGGGCTGGACGTCCAGCGCGTGTTCTGGCATCGCGACCAGGTCACCGGTCGCGGCGATGACAGCTCGCAGGCGGAGTGGCTCGAGCAGAAGCGGGTGTCGCTGATCCGGGGCGAGGCGCGCGTGCTGCGGCCGGGTGTGATCGCGGTCGGCGACCGCGAGGTGCCGTATGAGCGCCTGATGATCGCGACCGGATCGCTGCCGTCGATTCCTCCCATCGAAGGGCTCGACACCGTCGACTACTGGACGAACCGTGAGGCCACCACCACCGAGGTGGTGCCGGACAGCCTGATCGTGGTCGGTGCCGGCCCGGTCGGGTGTGAGTTGGCCCAGTTCTTCCGGCGGATGGGAAGCGCGGTCACGATCGTGGACGTGGCCGAACGCTTGATCCCGCGCGATCATGCCGACGCGGCGAAGCTGCTCACCGATGCCTTCACCGAAGAGGGCATCGAGCTTCGCCTGGGAGCGTCGATCGACCGGGTCGAGCCGGGCGTGCACATGCACCTGGCGGGCGGTGAGACGCTCATCGCCGAGCGGCTGTTGATCGCCACCGGTCGCCGAGCCAACGTCCGCGATCTCGGCTTCGAGCAGCTCGGGCTGACGATTTCCAAGCGCGGGATCGAGGTCGATAGCAGTATGCGTGCGGCCGACAACGTGTGGGCGGCGGGAGACGCGACCGGGATCGCGATGTTCACCCACGTGGGCAAGTACCAGGCCCGGGCCGCGGCGGCGGACGCCGCCGGACGGCCCGCGCAGGTCGACTACTCGGCCATCCCGGCGGTCACGTTCACCGATCCTCAGGTAGCCTCGGTGGGCGACACCACGGGTGAGGGGATGCTGGTGGGCGAGCGCACGTCGATCGCGCGGCTCTCCACCTACGAGCGGCCCAAACGGCCGATCCTGCTGAAGGTGTTTGCCGATCCGCAGCGGAGGGTGCTGGTGGGGGCGGTGGCGGTCGGGCCGGAGGCGGGCGAGTGGCTGGGCCAGCTCACGCTCGCGATCCGCGCCGAGGTGCCGATCGAAGTCGTGGCCGACACCATCCAGCCCTACCCGACCTTCAGCGAGATGATCCACTTCGCCGTCGCCGCCCTTGAATAATTGGTGCCAGGCACCAATTATTCACCGACAGCGATCCGGAATGCGGCGGTGTGTGATTCGCCCGGAGCCAGCGTCTGGAGCCCGTCGCCGGTCTTGAGCGCGTTGGTGGGGGCGGCCATCGGCTCGAAGCAGATCAGCTGTCCCCCCGGCGGCGTGTAGATCTGGGCGTAGCGGTAGCCCTCCAGGAAGGTGACGGTGATCGTGCGCCCGCCGCCGGCGACAGCTGAACGCGATCCCGTCGTCAACCGGGCCGAAGGCGTCGTCGAAGCTGCGGCCACCCAGCGGCCCGCCGTCGATGTGGGCCGGGTGGCTCGCGCCGGTCGGGAGCATGCGATCGTCCAGTTCGAGCTGCGGCATGTCCGGCACGGTGATCTCCCAGGTGCTGCGGTCGGCTCCCGGCGGGCACAGGTAGGGGTGGTAGCCGAATGCGACCGGCACCGGGTCGCCGAGGGCGTGCAGCGTGGTGTGGATGGTCAGCTCCGAGTCGGTGACCTCCGCGGCCACCTCCAGCCGATGCGGGTGGGGGAACACCTCCAGTGCCTGGGGCGAACGCTCCGTGGTGTACTCGGCGACCACCCGATCGGGCGACTGCTCGAGCAGGTCGAACGGCAGCGCCGAGGGGTTCACGCCGTGGATGGGGATGCCGTTGGGGTCGGGGTGCAGCAGCGGCGAGCTGAGCGGGATGTCGAGCCGGTTGGCCCATGGGTGCAGCAGCGGGATGCCGAACGTGGAGGCGCGATCGCGGTAGCCCTCCACGCCGTTGCCCATGCCCAGCAGCTCCTCCCGCCGGTGTGTCAGCGACGCGCCCACCATCGCCAGCTTGGGGACGAAGGTGGCCTCGAGTTCACCGGAGGTGATGGTGACGCTCATCGCAGGCGCTCGGGCACGATGTCGCGGGCGAACACCTCTGCCACCGTCTCGGGCCGCTTGATCCACTCGGCCTGATCGCCTCGCACCAGCACGGTGCCCGGTCGCGGCAGTGCGTTGAAGTTGCTGGCACAGGCGTCCTGGTAGGCGCCGGTGTCCAGGAACGCGATCACATCGTTCACCTCAACCTCCGGGAGTTCGGTCTGCTGCGCGAGCACGTCGAAACCACACGACATGCCCACGATATCCGCAGTCACGCGTGCGGGCTGGTCGGCGCGGGAGGCGACCACCGGCCGGAAGTGGGCGTGCTCGATCAGGAGGTCGGCCATAAACATCTCGGTGGTGTCGGTCTCGATCCACGCCCACGCCACCGGCGCGTGCTGGCGTTTGAGCCCGCGCACCGAGGTGAGATGCACGCCGGCGTCGGCGTGGAGCGAGCGGCCCGGCTCGACCTCGAGCGCGATCCCGGCCGGGTCGAGACCGCGGGTGGACAGCTCGCCGGCGAGCGTGCCGGCAACCGCGGTCGCGTACTCGGCGATGGGCGCTGCCGCAGCGCCGGTGGGCGAGGTGGGATCACGCGGAGCGGGGAAGCCGCCGCCGATGTCGATCTCCTGCGGCCGCCACCCATCCCAGCCGCGCAGACGCGCACGATCACCTCGGCGAAGCTCGCCGCCATGCCTCGCCACACCTCCAGATCCGCGCTGTGACGGCCAAGGTGGGCCATCAGGCCGGTCAGTTCGACGTGCTCGGAGGCGATCGCGGCGGCACCCACCGCCAGCGCCTGCTCGGTGGGGATGCCGGGCTTGTATCGCTGCGCCGCGAGCCGCACGTCGGCGTCGGGAAAGAAGTCGGAGTGCTCGGTCAACCCGTCGTAGTCGGGTCGCAACCGCAGGCGCACGTGGCGCGCGCGCGCCCAGTCGGGCCGCCGCCGCTTCCACAAGATCGAGTTCTGGTGCGCTGTCCAGCGTGATGCGCGCCCCGGCGGCCACCGCCTGCTCGATCACCGCGACACTCTTGGTCGATCCGTTGACCGAGATCAGGTTGGGCGGCACCTCGGCCGTCAGCGCCGCGTGCAGCTCGCCCGGACCAAACGTGTCGCAGCCGGCACCCGCCCGCGTCAACACCCGCCGCACCGCCAGCGAGAGGTTGGCCTTGATCGAGGGCAGCACGCGCACGTCGCCGTGCGGCCAGGCCGAGCGAAATGCCGCTCCGATCGCGTCCAGGTTACGGAGCAGCTGATCCTCGGAGATCACGTAGAGGGGCGTCGAGAAGCGCTCTGCGATGTCGACCAGATCGCACTCTTCCAGCCATAGGTGTCCGTCTCGGACGCTCAGTCCGGCATCGGTGGGTACCGCGGTCACCGCCGGAGTCTACGCGTGTACGCTCACGGCGATGCGTCGATCGGCCGCAGCCATACTCGTGCTCCTGTTCATGGTCGAGTTCATTCTGTTCGCGATCATCCCGATCATCCCGCTGTACTCGGACCAGCTCGACCTCTCTAAGGTGCAGGCCGGGGCGCTGCTGTCGGCCTCGGCACTTGCGGTGACGGTCAGCGCGATCCCAGCCGGCGTTTTGGCCGATCGCGTGGGTGCTCGGCGGGTGACGATCGCGGCCGCGTTTCTGCTCGCGATCTCGGCTGTACTGCAGGCGCTCGCCGGCTCCTTCGAGACGGTGATGGCGGCCGCGCATGCTGTTCGGCCTCGCATCCGCATTTGTCTGGACGGCGGGACTCTCGTGGCTGTCCGACCTGAGCACCGAGAAAGCGCGTGCGGCCACGGTGGGGTTCACGGTGGCCGTCGCCGGCATGGGCAATCTGGCCGGGCCGGTGCTGGTGGGATACGTGGCGGAGCGCTTCTCGATCGAAACGGCGTTCCTCAGCTACTCGGTGCTCGCGTTTGTGGTCGCCCTGTGGTTGTGCTTCGTTCCCGCAGGTATCCCGCATGCGATCGAGACCGTGTCGCTCCGCCGGACCGTGGGGGTGATGACCCGCAGCCGCATGATCACCGGTGCTGTTCTGATGATGCTGGTTGTCGGATTCGTGGACGGGGTGGTGAATCTGCTCGCGCCGCTGGAACTTGCTGCTGACGGGTTTACTCCAGGCCCGATCGGGTTGGTGTTCTCGATTGCGGCGGCGATCTTCATCGTTGTCAGCGCGATTGTTGCTCGCGGCGGCTGGGCGTCGTCGTCGCGGGCGGCGGGCTGGGCCTGCCTGGGCCAGGCGGTGACGCTGGTGCCGGTGATGTTCTCGCTGGCGTCCGCATCGGTGATCCTGATGGTGCTTGCGCGCGGGCCTGCTAGCGCGGTGGTGTACACCGTGGCGCTGCCGATCGCGGTGATCGCAGCCCGCCACTACGGCCTCGGTACCGCCACCATCTCGGGAGTCACGATGATGTCGTGGGGAGTGGCCAGCGTGCTCGGATCGCCGGTGGCAGGGCTGATCGCCGACACCCTCGGTGACGCCACGGCGTATGGCTTGAGTGCCGCGCTGCTGGTGGGCGTGGGCGTGTGGCTGCTGTGGGCGGTGCCCGACCCTCAGTCCGACCCCGAGCCGGCCCCGTCGCTGCTGTGATCCTCTCCATCGATCAGGGTACGACCGGTACCACCTGCCTGGTGGTCGACGACCGGCTCGAGGTGGTCGGTCGCGGCTACCGCGAGCTCGCCCAGAGCTTTCCCCAGCCCGGATGGGTCGAGCATGATCCATCGGAGATCTGGCAGGCGGTGCTGGCTACCGCCGAGGCCGCTCTGGCCGATGCCGGGCGAGACGCGCGCGACCTGCGGGCGATCGGCATCACCAACCAGCGAGAGACAACGGTGGTGTGGGATCGGGTCACGGGCCGGCCGCTGCATCCCGCCATCGTGTGGCAGGACCGGCGCACCGCCGCCGCCTGTGCCGCGCTTCCCGGCAGAGTTGATCCGCGAGCGCACCGGGTTGGTGCCAGACCCCTACTTCTCGGCGTCGAAGCTGCGCTGGCTGCTCGATCGCGTCGCCGCGCAGGATCTCGCCTTCGGCACGATCGATAGCTGGCTGGTGTGGAATCTGACCCGCGGCGGGGTGCACGCCGTCGATCGCACCAACGCGTCGCGGACGATGCTGTACTCGCTCCGGGCCGGCGACTGGGATCCCGAGCTGCTCGGCCTGTTCGACATCGACCCGGGCATCCTGCCGACGATCGTGCCGTCTGCAGGCCACGTCGGGGACGCGGAGCTGCTGGGTGCGACCATCCCCATCTGCGGCATCGCGGGCGACCAGCACGCCGCCCTGCTTCGGGCAGGGCTGCGTGGTCGCGGGGCAGTGCAAGGCGACCTACGGCACGGGCGCGTTCGTGCTCACCCACACCGGTGATGACTGCGCGCCGCCGCCGTTCGGGCTGTTGCGCACGACCGCGGCTCAGCCGGGCGCGTTCGCGCTGGAGGGGGCGGTGTTCATCGCCGGTGCGGCGTTGCAGTGGCTGCGCGACGGGCTCGGTGTGATCGACTCGGCGGCCGAGTCAGAGGCGCTGGCCCGCTCGGTCGACTCCACCGGCGGCGTGGCCTTCGTGCCCGCGCTCACCGGGCTGGGATCGCCGTGGTGGGACGCCGAGGCGCGGGGCATGATCTCGGGCATCACCCGCGGCACCACCAGGGCCCACCTGGTGCGGGCCGGCTTGGAGGCGATCGCCCATCAGGTGCGCGACGTGATCGATGCCGGCGGCCAACCGCCGAGCGTGATCCGCGCCGACGGCGGGGCGGTGGCCAACCGCTTCCTGATGCAGCTGCAGGCCGATCTGGTGGGAGCGCCGGTGGAGGTGTCGGCCGAGCTCGAGATGACCGGTATCGGCGCTGCCGCCCTGGCCGGGATCGGCGCAGGGGTGTGGAACTCGGCCGCCGAGGTGGCCGCCCTACACCGCTCCGGCGAGCGCTTCGAGCCCAACATGGATCGCGCCGACGCCGACGCCCTCCACGACGCCTGGCTCACCGCCGTGAACCGGGCCAGAGGGTGAATAATTGGTGCCTGGCACCAATTATTCATGCCGTCGGCTAGCGTTCGCCGGCCATGGACTTCGAGCTCACTGATAGCCAGCGGGAGCTGCGTGATCGCGCTGCCAGGTTCGTGGACGAGGAGTGCATTCCGCACGAGGTCGCGGCCGAGCTGAACCACGGCCCGCTCGACCCGGCCGATCGTCAAACGCATCCAGGATCGCGCCCGGGAGGCCGGCCTGACCGGCGGCAATCACAGCACCGAGCACGGCGGTCAGGGCTGGAACGCGTTCGAGCAGGTGCTCGTGCAGGAGGAGCTGGGCCGCAACACCAACGGCATCTGGTGGGTGATCGGGGGCGGCTACAACGTGCTCTCACGCGGCACCCCGGAGCAGATCGAGCGCTACCTGCTGCCGACGCTGCGAGGCGAGCGTGCCGACGCCTACGCGGTCACCGAGGGCGGCTCGGGCTCCGACCCGGGGGCATCAGCACGACCGCCGAGCGCACCGCCAACGGCTGGCGCATCCGCGGCGAGAAGTGGTTCGTCACGTCCGGGGACGTGTGCGACTTCGACATCGTCATGACCAACGTGATCGACGGCGACAAGCGGCTGCCCACGCTGTTTCTGGTGGACCGCGACCGGCCCGGGCATCGAGATCGTGGACGACCCGCCGTTTACCCACAACTACCCCCACGGCCATCCCACCGTCCGCTACGACGTCGAGGTCTCCGAGGACGCGGTGCTGGGTGGCCCCGACGCGATCGGCCGCGGCGACGAGCTCCAGAACGAGTGGTTCGTCGAGGAGCGCATCCACATCGCCGCCCGCTGCGTGGGCGCGATGCGGCGGCTGCTGGCCGAGTCGGTCGACTGGGCGATCGAGCGGGAGCAGTTCGGCCAGCGCATCTACGACTTCCAGGGCGTCAGCTTCCCGCTGGCCGACTCCGCCGCCGACTGCGCCGCCGCTCGGCTGCTGACCTATCAGGTCGCCCAGATGGTCGATGACGGCGCCGACCCCAAGCTGATCCACGGCCGCGCCGCCATGGCCAAGCTGTTTGCCTCCGAGGCCGCATACCGCTGCGCCGACCGGTGCGTCCAGACCTTCGGCGGCCGCGGCTACATGCGCACCACCACCGCCGAGCGGTTTCTGCGTGAGCTGCGAGTCGATCGGATCTGGGAGGGCACCTCCGAAATCCAGCGACTGATCGTCGCCCGCGGCCTGGAGAAGCGCGGCGTGGAACGGATGCTCTCGCCGCTGCGCGAGGTGTAATCGCGGGCGGTTGATCCCCGACCGGCGATTGCGTAATGTATCCATCATCCAACAGCCGGTTCGACAGATTCAAATCGCAAGTGTGGTCGATCAGGTTCACGCGGTCCTGCGTGAGCAGATCCTGACCGGAGCGCTACCGCGCGGATCGCGGCTGCCGCAGGAGACGATCGCGGCCGAGCTCGGCGTGTCTCGCACGCCGCTGCGGGAGGCGCTTCGGCGGCTGGCCGGGGAGGGCTTGGTGACGCTCCAGCCCAACCACGGAGCCACCGTCAGCGGGGTGGATTTCAACGACATGAACGCGGCCTGGGTGGCGCGGCTCGCGATCGAGCCGTTCGCGGCGCGGCTGGCCGCTGAGCGGCGTGACGCGGGGGAGCTGGAGCGGATGGCCACGGCCATCGCCGAGCAGCGCGCGGCGCTGCACCCGGCCGACGCGCTCGACTCAAACCGCGAGTTTCATCTGGCGCTGGTGGCGGCATCGGGAAACGATCACCTCACCCACTTTGCCGAGCTTCTGTGGGTCACCCGCATCAGCTTCGCCATCTACGCCGCTCAGGCCAGCGAGTCGGACGGCGTCGAAGCCTGGGCCGGCGAGCACGAGCACATCCTCGAGGCGATCACCGCCGGCGACGCCGACCTGGCAGAGCAGCTCACCCGCACCCATCTGCAGCGCCACCCACCGTTGGAGCACCCGGACCCGGCGTGACGCCGAGCCCGAGTGCTCCACAGCGACGTCAGATCGGCGTCGTGTCCTGCGGTGCCGGGGAGAAGTCGAGGTTCTCGTCCAGCGGCGCGACACCGTGGTGCTGGGCTGCGTAGCGACGCGGCGTTCGCGACCTGTCTGGGCCGCATCAGCCTGACGGCCGCGAACCAGATCACGCGAGCACGACCACGCCGAGCGCCCAGTAGAGCGCCAGCCAGTTGAGGTTCGTCGCTGTTGTGGGGAGCGGGGTTGAGCGCGCCCTAGAATCCGAGCACGCGGCGTCGCGATGGCGACGAGCACGATCAGGTACTGCCACCAGGCGCCGTACGTCCGCACCAGCAGCCGATGGCTGCGACGGCCAGGATCAGGTAAACGAGTTCGACGGCGAACGAGCCGGCCGTGGCCGCCACGAAGAAGGCCGCGAATCTTCGCGAAGACAGGCCGAACCGATCGAGCGTGTGGCTGTCGAGCCGACACCAGGATCAGCCGCCGCCGACCGAGCGATCACGAGGTTGCCCGACCCATGGTGTGTTGTGCCGAGAGGTCTTCGCGAAACCGACGGCAGCAGGCCGTCGCGGCCGAGGGCGAAGTAGCCTCGGCCGATGGTGACGCAGATCGCGAGCGCAAGCGCAGTCGCGTCGAGAATCACGACCAGGTCGATGATCGTGCCGAACCACGAGCCGACGTACTTGCGTGGCGACGTCGTCCAGCGCGGTCGGGTCGAGCCGCCCAGGCGCCCTTCTCGACGGCCGCCTTGCCGTAGCCGATCGAGATGGCGTACGCCATGAACACGAAGAACAGCGCCGAGGCGGCGACGGTGCCGAGCACCGCCCGCGGGATCGACTTGTGCGGGTCGCTGGCTCTCCTCGCCGAGCGAGGCCGCCGCCTCGAACCCGACGAACAGCAGGATGCCGAGCAGCACGCCGTTGAGACGCCACCGACGGTGACTCCGAAAAGCGACGTCTCGCCGGGGTTGAACACCGACAGCGTGTTGCCGTCGGCCCCCCTTGGAACGATGATCGCGAAGGCCAGGATCAGCATCGGGATGAACGAGAGCGCGGCGAACGTGAGCATCGCGCCGATCGCGATCCGCACGCCGAGGTAGTTCAGCACGAGCACCAGCGCCAAGAACATCAGCGCCGAACACCCACCAGGCGGGCGCGTTGGAGCGTCGCCGATGTGGTCGGCCCAGAAGCCGTTCGTAGGATGCCGAGGCCGAGGTAGATGCCGCCGCCGCCGAGGAACAGCGTGCCCAGAAAGAAGACGCCGGCGGTGAGGATGCCCACCGAGGGGTGGCGCCGCGCGTGAGGTACTCGTAGACCGCGCCGGCGCCCGCGTACCGGCGGGCAAGAAGCGAAAGCGCGTACGCCGATCGCGAGCACGCCGAGACCGGCGAAGAGCACCGCCAGCGCGGTGTTGAAGCCCGGCGCCCGTTACCGGGCCGGAAACGCCCCCAGCACCAGCGCGACCGAGAACATCGGGCCGATCGCCAGCGCCTGAGCCACGGCGTGGATGGTGGACAGGTTCTTTTCGCCCAACTGTGCGTCAGGGGCGGGTGCCTCACTGGCCATGGAGCCACTCCCTTCTCACCGATAACGAGGTGCACGCCGATCGGCGTGCAAAAGAGTGGATACAGTATTCAGTTTGGCGATCGACGTCAAGAGCGCCGACCGGGGCGGAGCCTGCTGCTAGCGCTCGAACTCGACCGGGTTGGTGAGCGTGCCGACGCCCGAGACCGTGACGGCGACAACCTCGCCGTCGCGCAGATAGCGCGGTGGGGTGCGCGAATCGCCCACTCCGGCAGGCGTCCCGGTCGAGATCACGTCGCCCGGTTCGAGCGTCATCCCCTGCGACAGATACTGGATCAGTTCGACCACCGAGAAGATCAGATTCTTGGTGTTGGAGCTCTGCACCGTCTCGCCGTCCAGGGTGGTGGAGATGTCGATGTCATCAAACTCGAAGCCATCGGCGCGAGGCCACGCACGGCCCGAACGGCCCGAACGTGTCGAAGCTCTTGCCGAGCGTGAACTGGCGCAGCGGCGTCTCCAGCTGGGCCCGTCGACCCGACACGTCGTTCATGATCGAGATGCCGCCGACCGCGTCGCGGGCGGCCAGCTCGTCGGCGCGGTAGGTGCGCCGGCCGATCACGACCGCCACCTCGCCCTCCCAGTCGGGCCGCGTCTCCTCACGGGGAATCACGATCGCAGCTCCCGGGCCGATCAGGGCCGAGGTGTACTTGGCGAACAGCACCGGCACGCTCGGGGATCTCGAGACCGGACTCCTCCGCGTGGTCGCGGTAGTTCAGCCCGACTCCAAGGATCTTCTCGGGGACGGTGGGATGCAGCAACGTCACGTCGCTGAGCGGAAACGCCTCGCCCGCGGCCGACTCGAGCGCTCCCCAGTTCTCGACCGAGGGGATGAAGCCGCGCACGTCGCTGCCGCCGGCGTCCACCACGGTGTCGGACTCCAACCGCCCGATGCGGGGCGCACCTTCGGCCCCGACTCGATACCTCACTGCCTTCATCGACCTTCCTCCGTCCTCAAAACTTTGAGCGCATTTATCGCGCGCGGAACGCCAGCATACGGGGTTGTCTGGAGGATCGTCTCTTCGATCTCACTGAAAGGGACGTCAATCGCCCTCAGGGCTTGGATATGCGCGGCCACCTGGGGCTCGCAACCGCCGAGCGTGGTGAGGCAGGCCACGATGATCAATTCGCGGTCGCGGGCGCTCAGTTCCGGGCGGGTGTGCACCTCGCCGAACGTCCAATCCACCAGCCAATCGGCCATGGGGCTGCCCATTCGCTCGAGAAATGCATCCCCGCCGGGGTGATCCCCCAGCTCGGCCAGCCTGGCGAGACCGCGCTGGTGCCGTTGGTCAGGGTCCATGTCGCTCCCTCCTTGACCTCCCGGCACGGATCGCATACTGTATCCAATCGTGTCGAGGGGCCGCGTTTGTGTGCAGGTCGACGGCGCCCCGATGTGGGGCCACCTTGATGCTGGGCAGATTTCGCTCGACGCCGGCGGGAGCCTGGAGGCCGCCACCGCGCGGTTCCTGGCGCCGGTCGAGCCGACCAAGATCATCGCCACGCATCTCACCTACCGTAGCCGGGTGGAGGAGTACGCCGCCCAGGTGCCGCCCTACCCGTCGTACTTCATGAAGCCGCCGACCACGCTCAACGGCCACGGCGGTGTGCTGCGGCGGCCGGCGGGCTGCCGGTTCCTGAACTACGAGGGTGAGGTTGCGGTGGTGATCGGCAGGGCGATGCATGGAGTTCCCGAGGAGCACGTGCTCGACTATGTCGCCGGCTACGCGCCCTGCAACGACGTCGGCCTGCACGACTTCCGCCATGCCGATCGCGGATCGATGTTGCGGGTCAAGGGCCAGGACGGGTTCTGCCCGATCGGCCCGGCGGTGGTTCCCGCCGTCCGAGTTCGACCCGACCGACTTCACCCTGCGAACGCTGCTCAACGGCGAGGTCGTACAGGAGGGATCCGCCGCCGATCTGATCTGGCCGATCTCCTATCTGCTCGCCGACCTGTGCCGGCTGATCACCCTCGAGCCCGGCGACATCGTGCTGTCGGGCACCCCCGCCAACTCGCGGCCGATGGAGCCTGGCGACGTGGTCGAGGTCGAGGTCTCGGGGCTCGGTCGGCTGACCAACACGGTGGAGGAGTGGCAGGTCGACCTGTCGGGCCCGGGCGATCAGCCCGAGGTCTCGGCCAACACCCTGCACGTGGCGCTGGCCATGCCCGAGGACGAAGCCGAGCGCGTGGCGGCGCAC
Source organism: uncultured Actinomycetes bacterium (assembly GCA_963723785.1). Taxonomy (GTDB): domain Bacteria; phylum Actinomycetota; class Thermoleophilia; order Gaiellales; family JAICJC01; genus CAVPTL01. The sequence goes on from CAVRSB010000006.1 coordinate 62,383, forward strand.
GTGATCGCGATCCGCCGCATCGACCACGTGTGCCTGCGAGTCGCCGACGTGGACGAGGCGGCCGCCCGCTGGAGCGTGCAGTTCGGGCTGACCGTGACCGAGCACAACCCCGATCGGGCGCTCCTGCGCTGCGGATACGAGCCGTACTGCCTGGAGCTGGTGGCCGGCGAGCCCGGTCACGACCACACCGGGTTCGAGCTTCGTCGCAGCGTCTCGCTGGATCAGGCGGCCGAGCATCTCGAGGCTGCCGGGGTGGAGTTTCAGCGCGAGCCGGATCTGATCTGGCTGGCCGACGTGGAGGGTAACCGGATCGAGCTGATGCCCTACCGCGACGGGGCACGACCGCGCGCCCCGACATCGCCCGCTCGACCACGACGCTGCCGGGATTTCGGCCGCGCAAGCTCGGCCACGTCAACTTCCTGACGGCCGACCTGCCCGCCCAGACCGCCTTCTACACCGACGTGCTGGGCATGGGCCTGTCCGATCGCCTGGGCACCGACGGCGCCTGGTTTCATGTCAACTCCGAGCATCACGCGGTGGCGTTCGTGAACAAGGGCTACGCCCACCTGCACCACCTGGCCTTCGACATGGTCGACTGGAGCATGCTGCGGGTGGCGTTCGACCACCTCGGACAGCACGGCCGCTGGCTCGGCTGGGGGCCGGTACGCCACGGCATCGCCCAGAACATCTGCGGATATGTGCGGATTACCGAGGAGCCGATGTTCGTCGAGCTCTACTGCGACATGGAGCAGCTCGAGCCCGAGCACGAACCGCGCGACTGGCCCGACGACCGGCACTCGTCCAACACCTGGGGGCCGCTTCCGCCGCGCTCCTATTTCCGGTTTGACCCAGAGGCGATTCGCTACGAGCGGGACAGCCTCGAGATGCTGGGGGAGAAGCTTCCCCCGTTGGAGGTGACGCCCTGATGGCGACGACCCAGCCGGCGGTGGCTGCCCGCACCGGGCAGCAGTTTCTGGACGGCCTACGCGGCGACTCTCGCGAGATCTGGCTGAACGGCGAGAAGATCACCCACCCACTCGAGCATCCCGAGCTGGAGGCGGCCGCTCGCTCGCTCGCGCGCGTGTACGACCTGCAGCACGAGCACGCCGACGAGATGCTGGCGCCGTCGCCAGATGACGGTCGGCTGGTGAACGTCACCCACCTGATTCCGCGCTCGCGCGAGGACTTGCAGCGGCGCCGGCGGGCGATCGAGCTGACCGCATCGGTGACCGCCGGCATGATGGGTCGCACGCCCGACTACCTCAACGTCACATTCGCGTGTTTTGCAGGGAGATCTGAGGTGTGGGCGCGGCGGGACAACGAGCAGGGTGCGGCCAACATCGTGGCTTACCAGCGCGAGATGCGCGATCGTGACCTCTCGACCACGCACTCGATCATGAACCCGCAGGTCGACCGCACCAAGCCCGAGGCCGAACAGGCCGCGGGCGAGGTGGCGCTGCACAAGATCGGCGAGACCGAGAACCACATCACCGTGCGCGGCGCCCGCATGCTGGCCACGCTGGCGCCGTACGCCGACGAGCTGACCATCTACCCGGGCTCGGACATCCGCCCTCAGGACGGCCGCTACGCGCTCTCGTTCGCGATCCCGATGGGCACGCCGGGGCTCAAGTTCATCTGCCGCGACTCCTACTCGAAGCAGCGCGATCCGTTCGACTATCCGCTCTCCTCCCGCTTCGACGAGATGGATGCGGTGGCGATCTTCGACGATGTCGAGGTGCCCAAGGATCGGGTGTTCCTGGACGGCGATACGGTCGGCTACTCCGAGGTGATCAGCGATACCGGCTGGCGCGGCCACATCATGCATCAGGCCTTCACCCGCGCCTACGTCAAGCTCTCGTTCGCCTTCGGGCTCGGCCACCTGCTTGCCAACACCACCGGCGTGGTGCGCTTCGACCACATCCAGGAGAAGCTCGGCCGGATCTCCAACATGGTCGAGCTGACCCGGTCCGGGCTGGTGTCGGCCGAGGCCGGCTCGTTCCTGGACGAGGGCGGGGTGTGGTATCCCGACGATCGACCGTTCCTGGCGCTGCGCGGTGAGATGCCGCGGTGGCTCCCCAGCATCAACGAGCTGCTGCAGCTGATCGGCGGCGGCGGCTTCATGGCGACCCCGTCGCGGGCCGACCTGGACGGGCCGCTGCGCGAGGAGATCGACCGCTACTACCAGTCGGCGGGGGCCGACGCCGAGCGCCGCATCCAGCTGTTTCGGCTGGCGTGGGACTACATCGGCTCCGACCTGGGCGGCCGCGGTGAGCTGTACGAGCGCTTCTACCTGTCAGACTCGTGGCGGATGACCGCGCTCGCCTACAAGCTGGCCGACAAGGCCTTCCCCGAGTCGCTGGTGGAGCAGTTCCTGGGAGAGACGCCGGTGATCCACGGCTACTCGCTGCCGCTCTCGCCCGGCGGCCGGGCGTCGCTGGTGCCGGCGCCGCCGTGGCACTACGTCGGCGACTTCCTGGTGGTCGAGTACTGGGCCGACCCCGACGCGGTGGCGGCCGTGCTCCCGCCGGGACTCGAGCCGTACGCCGATGATCCGGGCCGAGCAGCGGCGCTGTTCGTCGACTGGCAGTCGTGTTCAGATGAAGGCGGGGAGCTGCTCGACCCGATCCGCAGCCAGTACAAGGAGTTCTTCATCGTCGTGAATGCAATGCTCGGTGACGAGCTGGTGACGAGCTGCCCGTACATCTGGGTCGATCGCGACTTCGCACTGGTGCGCGGCTGGATCCAGGGCTTCCCCAAGAAGCTCGCCTCGATTCAGATGACGCGGAGCTTCGGGCTCGACTGCAAGGCCGAGGGCCGCACCTTTGCCGGGACCGTGCAGGCCGGTGATCGCCGCATCGCCGAGGGCACCGTGACGCCCGAGCGGGTGGCCGAGGCGGGCCCGACTCACAACGATCCGCCGCTGATCAACCACCGCCACTTCCCGCGACTGGCAGCCGGTCACCACGACGATCCGGCGGTGGACGAGCTGGTACGCGCGCGCAGCCGCGACCGATCGATCTCGACCATCCACGAGGGCTCGGCGACGCTGGAGCTGATGCCGTCCCCCGGCGACGAGCACACCGCGCTTGCGCCGATACGGGTCGGCAAGGGGTTCCGGTTCCAGTTCGCCTACACCGTGGACGATTTGGAGACGGTCGAGTCATGAGCACGGTGGGCGCCGGTATCGAGGTCTCGCCCGACCACCTGATCGGGAACCGGCGGGTGGCGTCCGAGTCGACCTTCACCGACATCTCGCCGATCGACCAGTCGGTGCTGGCCGAGGTCGCCCGCGGGGGCCGGCGTGAGGCCGATCTGGCAGTGGCGGCGGCTCAGCAGGCCTTCCCCGAATGGGCGGCGCTCGGGCCCGGCGGCCGCGCTCCCTATCTCCGCCGGCTGGCCGACCTGATCGACGCCTCGATCGACCGGATCGCGGCGGTCGAGTGCCTCGACATGGCCATGCTGCAGCGCTCGCTCCAGGCACGGGTGATCGGCCGGGGCGCCCGCAACTTCCGAAGCTATGCCGACCTCGCCGAGGGCTACACCGAGCGGGTGTGGTCGTCGGGATCGACGGACAACCGCGTGATCCGGATGCCGTCCGGGCCGGCCGCGGTGATCACTCCCTGGAATGCGCCGTTCATGCTGTCGACCTGGAAGACCGCGCCGGCGCTGGCAGCCGGGTCGACGGTGATCCTGAAGCCACCCGAGTGGGCTCCGCTGTCCTGCTCGATCCTGGCCGAGCTGACCGTGGAGGCGGGGTTCCCGGCCGGAGTCTTCAACGTCGTCCAGGGCATCGGCGAGGAGGCCGGAGCGGCGCTGGTAGCGAACCCGGGGCTGCGCCGCATCAGCTTCACCGGCTCGCCCGAGACGGGGCGTTCGATCGGCGCCTCCGCGGCGGCCAACATCGTGCCGTTCACGGCCGAGCTGGGCGGCAAGGGGCCGCTGATCGTGTTCGCCGACGCCGACATCGAGGCTGCCGCCGCCAAGGCTGCGGGCCAGTACGACGACGCCGGCCAGGTGTGTCTGGCGGGCACTCGCCTGCTGGTGCAGGAGTCGATCGCAGACGAGTTCCTGGAGCGGTTCCACGCCGGGGTGGACGCCCAGGTGCTGGGGGATCCCCGGGATGACGCGACCACCATCTCTCCCTTGATTCATCCCGACCATCTGGCTCGGGTGGAGGGCTTCGTGGAGCGAGCGCGGGCAAACGGCGATCGCATCGTCCGCGGCGGCAAGCGCTCCGAGCTGGGCGGGCTGTGGTATGAGCCGACCCTGATCGAGCCGAAGTCGAACGATTCCGAGATCGTCCAGCGCGAGGTGTTCGGGCCGGTCTTGACGTACCAGACCTTCCGCGACGAGGATGACGCGGTGGCGCTTGCCAACTCCACCGCATACGGCCTGTCGGCGATTATCTATACCGGCACCACCGAGCGAGCCGAGCGGGTCGGACGTGCGGTGCGGGCGGGCACCGTGTGGGTCAACACCTTCCTGGTGCGCGATCTGACCGCGCCCTTCGGCGGCACCGGCATCTCCGGGATCGGCCGCGAGGGCGGCGATCACGCGCTCGACTTCTACTCCGACCTGAAGACGCTGCAGATCTCGCAGGGGACGACGGCGTGAGTATCTCGCCGGCCGAGGTGCATCTCGATAACGACGCCTTCGCCGAGCGGGTGCCCCACGAGCTGTTTGCCCGCATGCGCGACGAGGCGCCGGTGCTGTGGTACGACTGGGAGTACGGCAACGGCTTCTGGTCGGTGACCCGCTACGACGACATCGTGACGGTGCTCAAGGACTGGCGCACCTACTCCTCGGAAACCGGCGGCACAGCGCTGGAGGACCTTGATGAGGATCAGGTCAACGCGCGCAAGTCGATGCTGGACGCCGACCCGCCCGAGCACTCCAGCCTGCGCGCGATCGTGAACAAGGGGTTCACCCCCCGGGCGGTCGCAGCCTATGAGGAGCTGCTGCGTGAGCTGACCCGGGCGATCCTGGACGAGGCGCTGCCCAAGGGCGAGTTCGATTTCGTCGAAGAGGTGGCCAAGCAGCTGCCGATTCAGGTGCTGTGCCGGATCCTCGGCGTCCCGCTGGAGGACGACGAGCGCATGATCGATCTGGGCGATCGCATGATCGGCAACACCGATCCCGATTCTGGAGGGCTCCATCCCGGCAGTCCTGAGAGCGACCAATACCGGCTGTTGCCGTTCCGAAGCCCGTATGCCAAGGAGCTGTTCGACTACGGTCACGAGCTGGCGGCCCAGCGCCGTGAGGATCCCCGGGACGATCTGGTGTCGAAGCTGGTTACGTGGGAGGACGACGACGGCCGGCGGCTGACCGAGCAGGAGTTCGACACGATGTTCCTGCTGCTGGTGGTGGCCGGCAACGAGACCACCCGCCAGTCGATCGCCC
>CAVRSB010000007.1:0-7658 GCA_963723785.1 uncultured Actinomycetes bacterium
CACGCTCGGCATCGGCGACGTTGCGTCAGTACCGCGGCCTGGTCGACCATGCGATGAGCCGTGTCGCGAGCCTGCAGCGCTCGCAGCATGTCCCAGCCGCCAAACGCGATCATCAGCACCAGCAGGCAGGCGGCGATCATCTCGATCGAGGCCTGGCCTCGGGAATGATCGAACCTCACCGGTCCACCAACTCCGCAGCGGCGCTGACTCTCGGCGCGAAGCCGGGAATCACCGACGGCACCCGCACAGTCACCCGCAGCCGCCCACCGCCGCCTGTACTGTCGCGCCCTTGCGCATCGACCCCGGCAACGCGCTCACGACCGCCGGCCGGGGAGGTTCGTGCGAGAGCACCGCCCTCGCACCCGCATGTGCCGCGTCTCCGACCGACAGGAGCGTCCACGCAACCATCACCACCTGCCAGGCGCCCACGCCGCAGGCCGCCAGCACCGGCAGCAGCACCACCGTCTCGATCGTTGCCTGACCCCGTTGTGAACCCATGCGACCACGGTACGAACGCCCTGGTGACGACTCAACCGACGCGGCCGTGCCGAAACGGTCACAATCCGGCTGCTACGATCGACGGCGATGGCAGACAACGGCGCAACCGAACCGGCCAACAATTCCTCGGGCGAGGATCGCCAGTTCGTCCACTTCAGCTTCTACAAGCTCGACCCCGCTTGGCGGCGGCTGCCGGCCGAGGAGCAGGAGGCATCACGCGCCGAGTTGGCCGCGGTGATCGACGAGCACGGCGCCAAGTTTCCGATCCGGGCATACACGATGGCGGGGCTCCGCCCCGACGCCGACATCATGCTGTGGAAGGTGTCCGAGCGGCTCGAGGACTTCCACGAGCTCGGCACCGCGATGCTCTCGACGGCGATGGGCGGCTACCTGCACACGCCCGTACGCCTACCTCTCGATGACGCGTCGATCCCAGTACGTCAAGGGCGAGGGACGCTCGATGCACAAGCGTGGCCGGGTGATGTGGGATCCCGAATCGAAGTACCTGCTGATCTACCCGATGGTCAAGACCCGCGCCTGGTATCAGCTGTCCAAGCCGGCCCGGCAGGGGATCATGAACGAGCACATCGCGACCGGGAAGCAGTTTCCCACGGTCAAGATCAACACCACCTACTCCTTCGGAATCGACGACCAGGAGTTCGTCGTGGCATTCGAGACCGACTACGTCGGCGACTTCCTCGACCTGATGATGACGCTGCGCGAGACCGAGGCCAGCCGCTACACCGAGACCGACACCCCGATCTTCACCTGCATGTCGGTGTCGGTCGAGCAGGCGTTGCGGTCGCTGGGCGGCACCGCTGCCCACGCGCGGGCCTAGAGACTGCCACCTCAATCGCAGCACCGCGGGCTTGCGGAACACGAACCCGGCGGGTCGCTCGACCTCGACGATCTCGAGGTTCCGCAGCCGGCGCGTGATCTGCCTCCACCGCGATCGCGCCCTGCATCCGCGCCATCGAGAACCCCAGACAGTGATGCACGCCGAAGCTGAACGAGAGCCCGTGGCGGGCGTTCTCACGGCGGATATCGAACTGCAGCGGATCGGCAAACACGTCGGGATCGCGATTTGCGCCCAGCGTGCTGACACCGACGAACTCGCCGACACCGAGCGCGACGTCGCCGACCACCGTGGCTGCGGACGCCCAGCGTTCGATGAACGTCACCGGCGGGATCAGGCGGAGTGACTCCTCCACCGCATTGGGGATCAACTCGGCGTCGGCGCGAACCGCCTCGAGCTGCTCGGGGTGATCGAGCAGCAACATGACAGTGTTCAGCACCATCGACTCGATCGTTTCGATCGCGCCGAACAGGATCACCCGAAGCTGGGCGACCACCTCGTCATCAGAAAGCTCGGTGGCCGAGTCCGCTACCACCGCGGACGTGACCGAGGCGTCGGGAGCGCGACGGGTACGCTCGAGCTCGCCCATCAGCAGCTCGCTGAACTCGGCCCGGGCGGCGTCGGCCCTGCGCTGAGGCTCGGGGTCGCCGTCGTACACCATGCCTCCGGCGAAAGCGTCATAGAACCCGCGGATGCGAGGCACGTCGTCGAGCGACAGACCCAGCATGTCTCCCGCCACCCCGATCGCAAACGGTGCCGCGAACTCCGACGCCAGATCGCAGCTGCCCTGCGGCTGGAGCCGGTCCAGCAGCTGCCCCACCCGCGCAGTCACCGGCTCTCGGAATCGCTGCTCAACCGCCCGTCGGTGAAACGGCGCCTCAAACGGCGCACGCATGTGCTCGTGCTCCGGCGGGTCGGTGGTCAGCATCATCTGCCCCAGGGACGCCCGCACCAGATTCTCGTGAGCTTGAACGGTGAACGCCGAGCGCGGCCCGAGCACCTGGCGGGCAAGCGCGTAGGAGGTCACAAGCCACCCGCCCATCGCCGGCACCCACGAGACCGGCTCGGTCGCCCGCAGCCGATCGAACACATCGACCCGATCGGCCCGTTCCAGATCCTCGAACTCGACGGCTGCGCCCACCGGGAACCGCGCCTGCCGCTGGGCCGCCTCGGCCGCTCCGACCTCGGCCTGGGCGATCATGGCGGTGGCAGCAGACATCGGCCTACAGGTAGTACCGCTTGGATTCCTGCCAGGCCCAGAACGCCACCAAACCGCCGACGATCGCGACCAGTGCAAGCAGCGGGGTGAACCCGCCCAGGTGAATCAACCCGAACTTGTCCAGCGACCACATCGCGGCCGCCACCGTCAGCGCGCCTGCGCCGCCGTACAACGCGTTTCGCTGGCGATCAGGCATCAGCGAGATCGCGGTCAGATTGTCGCGATACCAGGAGTAGCCGAAGTACCACATCAGGACGATGAAGAGCAGACCGAGCGCCCCGAACACGATCGCGGCGATCTGCTGCGACACGCTGAAGAACACCGTCGCGATCAACGCCAGGCCGATGATGATCAGCCATCCACGGATCTGGTCGCGGGTCACAGGTGCGGCCCCGTCATGAACGCACGGATACCCAGCGCAGTCACCAGCGCCGACCCGACCGCGAACAGCAGCACGTTGCGCCGTCCATCTTCGCCCCGAAGTGCATACGGATAGGCTACCGCCAGCAGCGGCAGGAGGCCGTACACAAAGTGCAGCCGATCCGCAGGCTGGTCGCCCTCCGAGAGCAGGATCAGCCCCAGCGTGGCCTGCGCGATCACGAGCGTGTGGGCAGCAGCCAGGAGCTGGGTGAATGCGCTCCCTGGGGCGCGGTTGCGACGATAGGCGATAAAGCCCCAGATCGCCACCGCGAGGTTGGTTGCGATCAGGAGCGTCCCGACCACCGCATGTACCAAAGGCATCGCCGCAAGAGGCTAGCTAAACTGCGCGCCCATGGTCGAGCCCGGACAGCCCGCACCCGACTTCACGCTCGCCTCCGACGGCGGTGGAAGCGTCTCTCTGAGCGCGCTTCGGGGCAAGCCGGTGGTGCTCTACTTCTACCCCAAGGACAACACCTCGGGGTGCACCAAGCAGGCGTGTGCGATCCGCGACGACTGGAGCGCATTCGAGCAGTACGGAGCGGTCGTGCTGGGGGTCAGCCCCGACGATACCGACTCCCACGACAGCTTCCGAGACAAGTTCAACCTGCCGTTTCCGCTGCTGTCCGATCCCGATCACGCGGTCGCCGAGGCCTACGGCGCCTGGGGCGAAAAGAAGAACTACGGCAAGACCTACCACGGCATCATCCGGTCGGGATTCGTGATCGATGCCGACGGCAACCTCGCGGCAGCCAAGCGCAACGTCAAGCCCGACGCCCACAAAGACTGGGCTCTGGCCGAGCTGGCCAAGCTCGCAGGCTGACCGGCGGCCATGGACGGCCGCCCACTCCCACTCGACGGGATCCGCGTACTCGACCTGAGCCAGATCCTGGCCGGGCCGTACTGCACGATGGTGCTGGGCGACCTGGGTGCCGACGTGGTCAAGGTCGAGCGACCCGGCGGCGGCGACGGCAGCCGCCAGTGGGGCCCGCCGTTCGCCGGCGACGAGAGCGTCTACTACCTGCAGGTCAACCGCTCCAAACGGTCGATCGCGATCGACCTCAAGCAGCCGGACGGGGTTGCCGTTGCACGCCGTCTGGCCGACACCGCCGACGTGGTGATCGAGAATTTCCTCCCCGGCACCGCCCAGCGCTACGGACTCGACCACGCCAGCCTGATCGAGACGCAATCCCGGCGTGGTGTCATGTGCGATCCGCGGCTACCCCCACGACCACCCCAATGCCGATCGGCCCGGATACGACTTTCTGATGCAGGGCGTGGGCGGGATCATGAGCATGCAGGGAGAGCCCGACGGCAGGCCGATGAAGGTCGCGGTTGCGATCGCCGACATCGTGGCCGGGCTGTTTGCCGGAAACGCCATCCTGGCCGCGCTGGTCGAGCGAGCCTCGACCCACACCGGGCGCGAGCTCGAGGTGTCGCTGCTGGACGCTCAGGTGGCATGGCTGGCGAACCGCGCCGGCGACTGGCTGATCGGCGGGATCGAGCCGCAGCGGCTGGGCAATGCACACCCCTCGATCGTCCCCTACGAGACGTTCGAGGCCGCCGACGGCTACATCAATCTGGCGATCGGAACCGACGACCAGTTCGCGCGCTTCTGCCGCGAGGCCGGCCGCGGCGACTCGCAGACGATCCCCGGTATCGCACCAACCGCGACCGTGTGGTCGGTCGCGAGACGCTGGTGGCGGAGCTGCAGGCGACGATCGCGACCCGGTCGGTGGCCGAGTGGGAGGCGGCGCTGGATCGGGCGGCCGCTCCCGGGGGCCCGGTGCTGACGGTGCCCCAGGTGTTCGACGGCCCCGCGGCGCACATGGTCGAGACGGTCGAGCACCCCACCGCGGGGCCGCTCAAGCTGGTGCGCTCGCCGATGTCGATCGACGGCGAGCGGCCCTCCGCCCGCCGGTATCCCCCACGGCTGGGCGAGCACACCGCCGAGGTGCTCGCAGAGGCGGGATACAGCCCGGAAGAGGTCGCCGACCTGCTCGCCGGGGCCTGTGGGTCGGGATAGACTACGGCCCGCTCGCGGATGTGGCGGAATTGGTAGACGCGCACGGTTCAGGTCCGTGTGACCGTAAGGTCGTGAAGGTTCAAGTCCTTTCATCCGCATGCAGCAGCGGCAGGAGCACATCCTCCCGGCTGTAGTGGCCGACCACGTCGAACCACTGCTTTTCCCGCAGGCTGCTTCGCAGATCGCACTCCGCAACCAGGATTCCTTCCTGGTCGATCAGGGGGCCGGCGACGATCTCGCGTGATCGTCCGTCGACGATCACGGAGTTGCCGCGGGCCAGCACGCGGTTGACAGTCGGCAGGCAACTCGAGCGGGAAATCGGACGGGTACTCGCCGCCGTGGAGGTATTGGCTGACGCTCACAACCGATGCTCCCGACTCATAGGCGACGGCCTGCATCAGTGCGAGCCAGGTGTCGCTGTCGTCCATGGTCGGCGCGACCCACACCTGCGGGCCGCCGCGGTACACCGCGTAGCGGGCCAGCGGCATCCGGTGCTCCCAGCATATGAGGCCACCGATGCGGCCGATCGGGGTGTCGGTGACCTCGAGATCCTGCCCGTCTCCAAACCCGTGAAACAGCCGCTCGTGGTAGGTCGGCATGAGTTTCCGATGCTTCGCCAAGAAGCCCGCCGGGCCCGATCAGCAGCGCCGTGTTGTAGAGCGTCCCGGGCCGCGCAGTCTCGCGCTCGTTGACACCGATCGCAAGGCGGATATCGAGATCCTTGCAATGACGGGCAAAGCGTTCCACCGTTGGCCCTGGCACATCCACGGCGCTCATCCACATGCGCTCGAACAGGTCGGCCATGCCCTCATCCCGACGTGATTGGGTAATCGCTGCGGAGGGGTAGAACGACAGGAAGCACTCCGGCAGCACCACCAGCTTCGCCCCCTGGGTAGCTGCGTCTCGGGAGAGATCGAGCGCCTTCTCAACGCTCGCCTCGCGGTCGAGAATCACCGGCGTCGCCTGCACTGCGGCCAGGCACACGGGAGCGAAGGTGGTCACGGTGGCGAGCCTACAGGCGGCGGGATGGGTCTGTAGCGATAATGGCTGGCGATGAGTCATCCCCCGCTCGAGCCAGACCACGATCTCGACTCGCTGGCCGCAAACCTTCGAGCCGACTCGTCCGACCTGCGCGCCTTCCTGCCTGCGCTGGCGGTGCGTCTGGAGGACGCATTCCCCGACCGTTGCGAGGTGACCCGAAAGCGCAAGGGGATGCTCAGTTCCGAGCGCGTGGTTGAGTCTGTGGCAGTTTCCTTCGGTGAGCTGGTGTACCGGCTCGGGTATGCAGGCCGGCAGGTGACCGCCACCCGGCTCAAGGTGGTAGGCGGAATCACACTCAAGACCGAGCCGCTGGCGATCGGCGAGTGGATCGCCGAGCTGGTATCCGAACTCGGCAAGGTCGCCGAGCAGACCGAGTCCGGCCGAATCGCACTCCAGAACCTGCTGGAAGGCGGCACTCTCAAAGGAGACTCAGCATGAGCTATGACCCCACCAGCCTCGCCGGCGTGCCCGATGACGCGAAGGGCAGGCTGGCTCAGAACAAGGCCGGCCTGTTCACCTCCGACCTGTCGGTGAAGGAGTTTCTGCTGGTCAAGCAGGCCGGGTTCGATCCGCTGGGAATGGTGGTGGGAAGCTCGATCTACCACATCGGCTATCAGCAATCGAGCTGGAACCAAAACCAGGAGATGGCCGTTCTGACCCAGGCCATGTACCACGCCCGCGAGCTGGCGATGACCCGCATGGAAGAAGAAGCCGAGCAGCTCGGCGCCGACGGCGTGGTCGGGGTGAGACTCGATATCGGCCGCTACGAATGGGGCGCCGATCTGGCCGAGTTCATCGCCATCGGCACCGCCGTGAAGCATCGCGACGGTGAGCTCCACCGCGCACCCAACGGCCGCCCGTTCACGTCGGACCTCTCGGGGCAGGCGTTCTGGACGCTGCACGCATCCGGGTACCGACCGGTGGGTATGTGCATGGGGTCGTGCGTCTACCACGTCGCCCACCAAGGGTTGCGGGGGTTCCTGAGGTCAGCCGGTCGCAACGTGGAGATGACCAACTACACCCAGGCGCTCTACGACGCGCGCGAGCTGGCGATGCAGCGGATGCAGTCCGAGGCTCAGGCGGTTCAGGCCGAAGGCATCGTCGGCGTTCAGCTGACCGAGCGCTCGCACGGCTGGGGATCGCACGTGATCGAGTTCTTCGCGGTCGGCACCGCTGTGATCCCGACCAAAGCCGATCACACAATCGCGCAGCCGGGACTGATCATGGGGATGGACGACTAGCGAAAGCGGTTGCGGCGCTGGCGAAACGCCGACTCGAGCTGCTCATTGGTGAATGGCGCGGCCGCCTCCCCGGTCGTCGCAAATCGAAACACCGCCAGCCGGAACACCTGCGCGACCGCAGTCTGCACCAGCAGCGCCGCGCCGCCCACGACCACTGCTAGCGCGATAATCACGTATCCCAGAACCGGGGTCGAGCCCGCAATCGCGATCCCGATCGCGCCCACGATCACCACTGGTATCAGCACCAGCGTCATGATCACGCCGATCACGAAGTTGCCGGTGACGCTCTCACCCCACCGCTCTCGGATCACCGAGATCGACCGGCGCATCGCGTCGCGCACGTTCAGGTCCTCGATTGCG
>CAVRSB010000008.1:0-31819 GCA_963723785.1 uncultured Actinomycetes bacterium
GCTATGTTTTGCATCTACTGGTACCGTTGCGTCTTGCTCCGCCGGCTAACGGTCGAGCGGCGATCCGCGCGTCCACTTGGCCCCCGTCTGTTCCTGGTACGCGGCGATAGCAGATTCGAGCGTGGGATAGAAGTGGTTTGGATCGATCGTGCGGGTGAGCTCGTAGCGCTCGATCTTCTCGCGCACAGGATCCTTCATCTCTGCGAACACGAGCGAGACACCGCGGGCGTTGAGGGCTTCGTCCAGATCCTCGAGCATGTCCGCCGCGGTCGTGTCCACATCGGTGATCGGCTCTGCAGCGATCACGATCCAAACAGGCGGTGGGTCGGTCGATGCGAGCTTGACCACCTGCTCTCGAAACGTTCGCGTGTTGGCGAAAAAGAGCGGCGCGTCAAATCGGAACACCACCAGCCCGGGGAGCAGTTCGGCCTCCGGATAGCTGGAAACATCGTGGTAGCCCGGGATGCCCTCGACTCGTCCCAGCTGTGTTTGGTAGGGCCACCAGGAGCGGCGAAAGACGTTGATGACCGAGAGCGCGACGGCGACGGCGATGCCGGGCAGGACACCGAGCAGTGCGACCCCGAGAAACGCTGCGATCGAGAGTGCGAACTCGCTTTGGCGTTGATTCCACAGCCGGATCGTGCCGGGCACGTCTGCCAGCGAGAGCGACGCGGCGATCACGACCGCCGCGAGCGTGGGCTGGGGAAGGTCGCGCAGCAGCCCTGGGAACAGCAGGAGCATCGCCGCGATCGCCACCGCGCCGACCAGTCCCGTCACCTGCGTTTTGGCGCCCACCTGCTCGGCGACGGCGGTTCGCGAACCGCTCGTGCTGACCGGGAATCCTTGAAACAGTCCCGCCGCGACGTTGGCGGCGCCGATTCCGATCATCTCCTGGTTGCCGTCGACCTCCTCGCCCGAGCGGCCCGCAAACGCGGACGACGTCGCGATCGTGTCGGCCAACGACACGAGCGCGATCCCCAACGCTCCGCCGATCAGAATCGGGATGTCGGAGGCCTTGACATCAGGCACCGTCAACGGCGGGAACCCTTGCGGCAGTGTCCCGACCAGGTCGACTCCTCGTTGGGCGACGTCGAACAGATTCGCCACCACGATTGACACGATCACCGCCACCAACACGCTTGGCACCTTCGGCAGTACCCGCTGGAGCACGAACATGACCACGAGCCCAAGCACGCCGACCGCGAGTGCGGCGGTGACGGTGTCGCCGTCCGCGACTCCGCTGACGAACGCTCTGGCCTCGGCGATGAACCCGTCGGCATCGACCGAGAAGCCGAACAGCTTCGGCAGCTGGCCGACCAGGATCGTGACCGCAAGCCCGTTCATGTAGCCGATCATGGTCGGCTTCGAGAGCAGGTCGGCCACGAAACCCGAGGCGCGCGGCGCCGCCGAGCAGCATGACCGCTCCGACCATCAGCGCGAGCATCGACGCCAACGCGACCGCGCGGGTGGGATCGCCGTTGGCGCCCATCAGCGGAAGGATCGTTGCCGCGATCATCGGGCCAAGCGACGAGTCGGGACCGAGCACGAGAATCCGTGACGGCCCGAATACGGCGTAGCCGATCAGGCACAGGATCGACGTGTACAACCCGGTGATCGCCGGCAGCCCCGCAAGCTCCGCATACGCCATCCCCTGCGGTACGAGCAGCGTCGTCAGCACCAGCCCCGCGACGACATCCTTCGGCAGCCACGCCCGCTCGTAGGTGGTCGAGCACTCGAAGTCCAGCGACCGCCGACAGCCTTCGGATGTCTTCCGGCGCCGTCCACCTCAGTACGTGCGTGTTGACGAGGTCAGCCGAGGACCATTCCTTCGGCGGAACTCGACGGCGCGGGGTCTGGCAGGCGCATCATCCGGAACGAGTTGAACAGCCCGATGAGGCCGGCCAGGATCGGGATGAGCAGCGCCACCTGCAGCGCCATGTGTCGTGCGTCGGTGTTGATGCGGATGATCTCGGCCTGGGTGGCTTTGGGTTGGCCGACGAGCAGCTGCTTCGAGCTTGGTGTTGCTCATCACCTCGGCGTCGTCCTCGAGCGCGTTCGAGACCTGCTGCTGTTGCGGCGGGGCAAGCACGGTGCTCGCGTCGGCCATGTGGGTGAAGGTGAGGGAGAGCGTCGCCAGCATGATCGCGCCGGCGAACGCCAGGCCGAACGACAGCCCGAACGATCCGGCCGCCGAGTTCACACCGGCGGCTTCACTGACCCGCTCCTCAGAGATCGGGGACAGCGTGTAGTTGTTGAGCTGCGACACCAGCAGACCCAACCCCACTCCCGCGATCATCAGCGGGATCACCAGATACCAGCCGGAGTCTGCCCGCGGCACGATCGGGATCAACACCAAAAGTCCGATCGTCAGGAGCCCAAATCCCAGCCTGATGATGCTGCTCGGGCGCCGGTTCCCGGCCCGCTTCGCTGCCAGCAGAGCGGTTGCGAACATGCTGAGCGAGAGCGGGGCGAGCGAGAGGCCTGCCTCCATCGCGTTGTATTCGAGCACCATCTGCAGGTAGATCGGAAGCGCGATCATGGTGCCGCCCAGCGCGATCTGCTGGAGCATCTGTTCGGAGACCCCGAACCGGAAGATCATGGACTTGAACAGGTCGGGGTCAATCAGCGTCGGCTTTCCCCGGCGCTTCTGTCGCAAAAGCCAGTAGACCAGTGCCGCCATCGAGATCGCGCCCGAGCACCAGGAGCGCGCCAACGGCTTCGCCGCCTTCCTGCCAGACGAGGATGCCGAGCACGATGCCGCCCATGCCCACGACCGAGAGCACCGCACCCACGGCGTCGATGTGGCGAGGCCCCGTGTAGGGAACGTCTCGAACGAGCTTGATGTTGACCAGCACGACCAGCGATGATCACGTCCTCGAGCAGGAACGCGATCCGCCACGACAGATAGGTGGTGATGAAGCCACCGAGCAGCGGCCCGACTGCAGCGGCGATCGCGGCCGCCGCCCCGACCAAGGCGTAGGCCTTTTTCTGAGCCGCCCCTTCGAAGTTGCCGTGGATCAGCGACTGCATCGCGGGCAGCAAAAGCGACGCGCCCAGCCCGCCCACCACCGCCCAAAAGATGATCACCGGGGTCAGGCTCTGGGCCAGCGCCATCGCCAGGGCGCCGGTCGCATAGGCAAGCAGGCCCAGCACGTAGGCTCGCTTGCGGCCGATCAGATCGCCCACCTTGCTCCCGATCAGAATGAACGCTGCTGAAACCAACGCCTCAATCGCGATCGCAGACTGGACGCCACTGACGGTCGTGCCGAGATCATCAACCACCGCCGCGATCGACACGTTCATCACCGATGTGTCCACCACGAGCACGAACATCGCCATCGACAGCAGGATCGCCAGCCGCTGATTCCCGGCTGCCTCCTCGGCCGCGCCGGCCTCGGCCCCGGCCCGAGCGGTCATCTGCGCGCCAAGGCAGGCCTTGACCCTAACGGGGTCACCCCGAGGCCAGCGCTTTTGCCTTGAGCGTGTCGTACTCGGCCTGGGTGATCGCGCCGCTGTCGAGCAGCTGCTTCGCCTTCTCGATGTCTGCCGTCGCGCTGGAGGGCGCGACAGAGCGGATGTGCTCATCGAGCTGCTGCTGGGCCGCCTGCTGCTGCTTCATGGCGCGTTCGGTCATGCCGTTGTGGTTGGCGATCAGATAGACGAACACGCCCAGGTACGGGAGGATGATCACAAAGATCATCCACAGCACCTTCGTGCCGCCACCGGCGTCATGCCTTCGGAAGAGGTCGGAGAAGACGGTGATCAGAAGCCAAAACCAGATAATCCAGGCGAAGAACACCGCCATCGTCCAAAGCACCGAGAAGAACGATGGGTAGCTCGAGAGAATCGTCATTCCATGAACTCCTTCTCGTCGACGAGTCGGTGATCCGGCTGTCCTCCGCTAGATTCGCACGATCTGCCATCCAGTGCAATGAGCATCGCCGCCGCCACCGGCTGTCCACCGCGCCCCGCAGCCTTGAAGGAGTGCCCGGGGCGAGCACGCTATTCCCGGATAGAGAGTGGGATTACACGCCAGATGGTGCCGTATTGGTGCCCGCGGCGGAGGTTTTGCGCGCTGCCCAGGACTCTCGCATCGCCGCAGCGTCGGCACCGCGCTCCCTGCACCATCCGCCGTAGACCTTGAATGTCTGCTCGGTTGTTTCGTGGCCGAGGTCGGAGGCGACATTGGCGATGGGCACTCCCGCGTTGAGCGACCAATAAGCGAAGGTGTGTCGGAGGCTGTACGGCGGGCGATATTCGACTCCGGCCGTGTTGAGGGCTGGTCTCAGATCTCACGCCAGAAGTAGACCCATGAGATCGGACGCCCGTCGATGTGAAAGACGCGGCGAGTCGAGATCGCTGGGGGCACCGATTCGACCGCTGCGACACCCCGGATGGTCATGTGGACGGTGCGCCATGCTCCTTCGGTTTTGCGCCCCGGGAGTTCGACCACGGATCCGTCGATGTGTTTGCGCTCGACGGCGACGGCTTCACATGGGCGGGCTCCTGTATCGGCCATGAAGATGACGAGCGGCCCCCAGTCGCGGCACTCGCATGCGACCGCTTCCACCTCGTCCCAGGACTCGAATGGGAGCATGCGCACTGACCGTTTTTTGCATGGGCGCTTTGACGTCCTCGGCGGGGTTCTTGTCTACGAGGCCGGCGTCGATGCCGAATCGGAAAACCATCCGCAGCGTCCGAATGATGTCGCGACGGTATGCCGTACCGGCCTTCTCGGGAGGGATCGCGGCGAGGAACCTCTGGATCGCCTCGGTCGTGATGTCGGCTGCCTGGGGCGCCGCCTTCGACACTTACCCTCCCCCTACCTGTGGCGTTTGCCTCTTGTCGTAGCAGCGGTAGCGTATCCCCCCTGCTGAGTCGCAGGTAGATTCGATACACGTGCTGTCAGGACGGCTTGCCTGGCACGCCGTGCGCGAGTCACGGTGTGGCTGCATTTATCTGCGCTGAGCGCTTGCGTTGAATAACGAGCGGCAAGGAGGCTGCCGTGAGGATGACGGCCGCTGCGGCTCCGAAGCGGAGCATCCTGGCCTGCTTGTGGGCTGTGCGCTCTGTGGTGCATTCGGCTGAAGGCTTTGCGTGCCAGTTACCGTTGCTCGTTCCGGGTGTTCTGCACGGGCCGGGGTTGTAGCTATCGGTGCTCCCCACGGCCCCTGCGGAAACCACGAGTGCTCAGGAGAGTTCCGAGGATGAGGACGCGCCAGCTCACGCTGACGGCATCGGCAAGTAACGGTTGAGACTTGACTTGCGCAGGACATCGGGCACGACCCTCCAGCGTTGACGCCTAGACCGTGCCTAGTTTGTGTTTGTGACAGTCCTCGTCTTCGTCACCGTCCTCGTGATCTGTGTCGCCTTGGTGAGCGGCAGTGTTTGGTAGTAGGTGCGGTAGACAGTGGTTGGGGGCGTGCCGGGCTTGGTGATGATGATCTTCCCCATGAGCGGCAGGGTCTGGTAGTACGTCTTGTAGCGCGTGTGCCGGGGTTTGCCGGGTCGGACGGTGATGATCGTGGTTGCCCCCGCACGTGGGATTGCAGTGTTCGTGCCTTGGACGGTGCTTCTGATTGTGATGGTCTGTGGGGGCGTGGGTGTATCGCCGCCGCTGATGTCGTCGGTCTGGGTGGTGAGGCCGGTGAGCAGGCCGATTGCGGCGCACACGATGCAGGTGATCGTGATGGTTACAGGCCGCATGGTCGATCTCATCCGCTCCTACCCCCAGCGGTGGTGTGGGAGTGGTAATCCACGCTGGCGTCGTCTGACTTCATCTGGTGTTCGTCCACCAATCGTGTGGGTAGCGGACACGGGCGAGTAGCGCAGCACCCCCGCCAGTGGAGTCCGAGCCTACATGGTGTGGAGCGGCACAGGTCAGCAGGTTCCCCCTAGGGTGTGGTCACTGTCCTGACCACGGTCACTGGATTGTCGTGGACGGTGCGAGTCTGTGGCCGCCCCCGACCGGACTCGTTGATGGCAAACCCCGAGAGCAGGCCGATCGCCGCGCAGATGATGCACGTGATCGTGATCGCGAGGGGTGTCATCGGGTGACGGCTCACGGAGGCTGATGCTACTCCGATCATCGGAATAGTCAAGCACCCGGGTAGGTCGGCGTGAGCACCGTTGCCCACGCGAGCTCGATGCTCGATTCCGACGCAAAGTCTTCCATGGTGTCTGCGATTTTACTATTCCGATGATCGGAGTAGTATGCCGTCATGAGATCGTGTTGGGGGAGACAGGTTGCGGGGGAACTTGGATCTGCTGGTGCTGGCCGTGTTGCGAGAAGGCCCGGGGCACGGGTACGACGTCGGCCAGCGCCTTCAGCAGAAGAGCGGCGGCGCGTTTGACCTTCATCAGGGCTCGTTGTATCCGTCGCTGTATCGGTTGGAGCAGGCGAAGTTGCTTGCCAGCCGGTGGGAGAAAGGCGACGGCGGGCCGCGCCGCCGTGTGTATCGGCTCACGGCGAAGGGAGAGCGTGCGCTTCGGGGCGAGCGCCAGGAGTGGCGCGCCATGGTCGACGCCGTTACCGCCGTGATCGGGCCAGAGACCGCATGACCCGTTCCGCGGATCCCCGCTGTCCCGTGTGCCAGCGGCCCCTCCAAAGCGGCGGGCAGGAAGGTATATGGGTGTGCTCGGGGTGTTCCAACGTCCCCGAGACGATTGATGGGTATATCGAGCGGCTCAGCGGAGCGCTGCGGGGCTCGGTCATCACGCGCCGGCGTGTGGTTGAGGAGGTTCGCCTCCACCTCGAAACCCTCGCGGCTGACGATGACGGCGACACCACCGACCGAGCAGAAGCCGAGCGGAGGGCGACGCAGCAGATGGGGAGCCCCGAGAGGGTCGCCGCCGAGATCCCCCATCGTCGCCTGAACTCACAGATTGTGATCTTGATGATGATCCTGTGTGGCGTCGCCGGATTCGTCTACTCGACCCAACAGCCGACGCTGTACTCCTCCACCTCCGCCGTGATCTACACCCCGCCATCTGGCGCGGCGTCGGACTCTTCGTCGGTGGCGAGTACTTGGGGGGCGGCTCAGACCGGCGTCGCGGACTCGGCCGCATATGCGAAGCAGGTACTCCGGTTCGTCAGGACAATCCATAGCCAGTTCAACGCGCCGTACGCACCCTGGCAGATCCTCGCTGAGACCACGATCGCGCCTACCGCGGGTGGGACGGGGATTCAGTTCACAACGTCTGACCCGAGCGCTCGCCATGCCGAGCTAATCGCCGACGGATTCGCGCAAATGTATCCGCACTATCTCCGAGACCTTGATCCGAGGTCGAATCTAAATGTCCTCGGAGAGAAGTTCAATCACCTCAAGAAGCAGATCAACCATCCTGCGAACTACGGTCACTACGGACGGGCATCCAGGCTGACAACCGCCGATAAGGTCACGCTATGGAGACTCGCGCAAGCTCGGGTGTATCACGAGATAGAACGAGAGGCTGCTGCTGACCCCCAGGTTGAGACAGCCACAATCATTCACCGGGCGACCGCGCCATCCCAGAGCCAGCCTCGGCCAATCCAGGCCATCGCCCTAGGCGCACTCATCGGACTCGCGGTCGGAGCACTCTTAGCGGTCATGCTGTATCTCTGGGACTCGCAGACACCGGCGAGGCCCCGCGCCATGGCTGGTTGAGTATGCGTTGGATCCGTGACTACGCCGCCGGTCTACGACGCTCGCGCCGTGGTTTCAAAACTTCCCCTCCGCCTGGCTTGCGGATCACCGGGCGCCAACACGGCCTCAAGCTTAGTGACCGGCCTCCAGGTGCTGCACGACTAGGTGCCAGGCCTCCCGGTGCGGCTCCAGGTAGGCCCGAGCGCGCTGGTTCATCCGGGTCACTGGGGCCTTGGCGTGGTGGTCGTTGAAGTCGCGGCAGAGGATCACTACCGCCTCGCGGGGGAGGACGTAGGCGACTGGCCGGGCCGCCCCTGGATCGTCCCCGAGGCCGAGCAGGACGATTACCAAGAAGTCGGGTCGCTCGACCCGCTCGGGGTGCATGAAGATCGCCTCCGGCTTCTCGACGTGCTTGCTGCTGCTCTTGACCTGGACGGAGGCGGTTGCTCCGTCCAGATGCACGAGTATGTCCGTCGTCGGGTTGCCCGCAGGAACGAGCCCTGAATCGACGCCGACCATGTTGAGTCGCATGGCGACGTAGTGTTCGCCCGCCGCGCCAACGCTTTGGGGCGGCAGGCGGCAGGCGGCCGGCGCCGGCGCTCACACGATCACCGCTCGGGGGCTGCTGGCAGCCAGCGCGACCGCTGCGGCGATGCGGCGGAGGATGAGCGCGGTGAGATTCACTTCCTTCCAGACAGTGATAGTCGGATCAACGAAGCAGCGCTGGTCGATGCGCATGAGGCAACAGGTCGTCACCGGAGTGACCCCTGGGCGAATCCTCACCATCTCACCTCCAATGGCTGGTCGCAACTGATACTGGCTATTTCGACTGTCGACTGTCCGCAGTCGCCTATGGGCTCTGCTGCCGGGGCCTGCAACGGGGCCGAGGCGAGTCGTGACACGTTCGTGACACAGAAGCAACGAGATCTCGAAGGAACCGGCGAGAAAGCGACCGGCGAGTTTCGGCTTAGACAGCCGTGCAGCGACGATGCGAGATTGTCGACGAAGCCACGAGAAACGGCTCGATCGCTTTACACGCAGGGGATCAGCACGTCGGGTACCGCGTGTCTGGCCAGCGCTCCCTCCAAGGTTGGGGTCGGGTACAGGTCGCCCCGACCCCACCGCTTCGTTCAGCTGATGATGAAGTAGGCGAGCGTCACAGCAGACTTCGCCTTGGCGGTCAGGTAGAAGACGATCCTGCCGTTGGGATTGTCGGCAAAGGCGCGTCCGACTCGTTGGAATGTGCCACCGCCTGATTGGGGAGTCACGAGGACTTTCGTGTTCGTGTCGACGTCGATTCCCGGATTGATCGTGGCGCTGGTCTTTCCTTTCGCGATGGTCACCAGGCCAGACGTGCTGAATGTGACCGCGCCGGTCGCCACGATTGCAGTGGCCCCCGACGCGGCTACGCCTACGTCCTCGCCGTCAGCTGCGACGCCAGTTGTGCCCTTGCCCGTCACCCCAGCGCCTTGGTCGCCGGCGATCCCAGTCAGGCCGGAATCGACCCCGGAGAACCATCCGCCCTCATCTGAACCGATTCCGACCACGCCAACCAGCTCGTCGGGCGGGCCGATGTCAAAGCCGCTGGTCGATCCAAGGAGGCCGATGCTCCCGTTGGCCCAAAGGCCGGTGCCAGCCGGTGGCGGGTCAATGAACGTGTGTGTCGCGTTGATCGACGTTGTCGAGGCGGCATCGTTGTCGTGCCCGAGAATCAGATTACCTCCGTCGGCCGCGTAGGCCGCGCTCCCAACACAGAGCGTCAAGACGCCCGCAACCACAGCAACTTTCGTCAGCCCTCGTAGAGCGATCACAGCAGCCTCCCAGTAGTTTGAGCGCGGATACTCCCCGTCCGGCAGGCTTGTGTCAATACACACGTTTGGCTGCGAGATCGCGAGCTGCGCCTAGCGGTGGTGATCCGCGCGGTCGCCTCAGGTTCGGCAACGAATCCTGGCGCGTCGGGCACTCCCGCCTCGCCGACGCCGGCAAGTCATAGCGCGAGGGCACCTGCCATGATCGATCGCCTCGTCTTTCTGGTGCCGTATTGGTGCCGCCAGATAGAAAATCCCTGCAAGTAAGCGCCACGCATCGAGTACTCCCATTGCGGGCGCTTTTCGCTCCCCCCAGCGCGATTTCGATCACTCCGAGCGTTCTCGGGAGTGCCCGGGGCGAGACTCGAACTCGCGCTCCCCAACTGGGGAAGTCGATTTTAAGTCGACCGCGTCTACCAACTCCGCCACCCGGGCTTACGCTCGTAGTATCCCCGCCGTCGCGGCCTGCGTCACTCCGCTGCCATCAGGGCGGCACCGTGGAGGATGTCGCGTTCTGACACGTGCACCTTTCCGGTGTCGCAGGCGTCGACCACCTCAGCCAGGATCGCGGCTCCGGCGACGATCGTGACCGCCCGGGCGGGCATCAGGCCACGCACCTGCTTGAGCTCGTCCAGGGTCAGTGCTGAGAGGTCTGCCAACAGTCGCTCGATGGTTGCGGTTGTGAGCACGTGACCGTCGATCACCTCGGGAAGTTCCGATTCGAGGCCGAGATCGATCGTGGCCAGCGTCGTGATCGTCCCGGCCACGCCGATCAACTCGCGGGTGGCGTCGGTCAGGGGTCGGGGTATCACCTCGGCCGCCGCCGTCCGTAGGGCAGCGACGGCTTCGGCGCGGGGTGGGGAGGAGTCGAGGTAGCGCTCGGACATGCGCACACATCCGATGTTGAGGCTGATCTGATCGACCACCCCGGAGCTGTCTCCCAGTACAAACTCGGTGGAGCCTCCGCCGATGTCGCAGATCAGCGTGCCTTCAGAAGCGGCGCGCCGGGAGGTGACACCGCGGAAGGTGGTGCGAGCCTCTTCGTCGCCTGTCAGGAGCCGGCACTCAAAGCCGTAGCGGCGCTCGATCTCGGCCAGAAACTCCCGTCCGTTGGCAGCATCGCGAACGGCGCTAGTGGCGACCGCCAGCACGCGTTCGGCGTGCAGTTGCTCCGCCCGCTCGGCGTAGCCCTGGAGGGCCGCGTGGGCGCGTTCGAGAGCGGCGTCGTTGATGGTGCCGTTGGCATCCACCCCGTCGCCGAGCCGGGTGATGGTCAGCAGCCGCTCGACCTCGGTGATCTCGCCCGCATCCACGTCACACACCAGCAGACGGATCGAATTCGTGCCGATGTCGATCGCGCCGACCCGACGGCGGTCGTCGCCTGCCTCGGTGCTCACCCGCGCAGAATCCGCAACACCAACCGGAGTGGGGCGATCGCCGCCTTCCACCTGTCGATCAGCATTCGCAGAGTGTCCAGGGAGGTGTTCAGGCGGTTCATCACCAACGTCAGCCGCGCGAGATTCTGCTGGAGCTCCGCCTGGCGCGCAGTCAGCGTCGCCAGCCCGCCGGTCTGCATCGCGGCGATCTGGGTCTGCAGTTCGACCTGGAGTTTGGAGGCGCGACGCGCCGTTTTGATTCCCCGCACGCCGACGTAGCCGGTCGGCACTCCGACTACCACGAGCCATATCAGCACCAGCCACCAGATCACTCGCGGGATGCTATCAACCGGTGCTCCCTGTGGTAGAATGTCGGGTTCCGGCGCGGGGTGGAGCAGTCCGGTAGCTCGTCGGGCTCATAACCCGAAGGTCGCAGGTTCGAATCCTGCCCCCGCTATCCACAGAGGCCGCCTTTCGAGGCGGCTTCTGCGTTTAACGGCCCCTGTATCACGGCGGCCGCCCTCGTAAGGCCGGCCGGTGTCGCTGGATCACCTGGTGTGGGAATGGCGCAGTCTGGTGTGGGTGCCGATGGGTGTAGGGTCGGGGTGTTTGGGGTCCGTTTTCTGCGTCGGGGCGACGCAGACTGCTTGGCGTTTCGCCTCGTTGGCGCGACCAGCGTCATTCGACAGGGGGGAACATGACAGCGATCAGCGACAAGTACGCGACGCTCGGCGGCGCCGCGGGGATTCTTGGCGGTCCGACCTCTCCGGAGGTGGCCGCGGCGAACGGCGGATTGAAGCAGGAGTTCGCTCACGGCAGCATCTACTGGCATCCGGTCACCGGTGCGTTTGACGTGATGGGTCCCGTTGGTGCGCGGTGGAGCACCCTCGGGGCTGAGAGTTCATCGCTGGGGTATCCGATGTCGGACTCAACGCCTACCCAGGACGGCGTTGGGGGGTTCAATCATTTCGAGCATGGGTCGATCTTTTGGTCTCCGGCAACGGGGGCGCATGAGGTCACCGGCGCGATCCGGACGCGATGAGCCGAGCTGCGATGGGAGCACGGCCTGCTCGGGTACCCCACCGCTGCCCCGCAAGACGACGGCACCCACGTGGTCTCGTCGTTTCAGTACGGCACCATCACGTTGACTCTGGCGAACGGCGAGGTTCGCGCGAACAAGCTCCCCACCGCTGCCTCTCCCAACTACGCCGTTCCGGTCACCGCCTATCGGGTATCGGACGATGACGGGAGCCGAGCGTGTGCAGTCACGGCCAGCGAGGTGGGACAGTGGGTCGACGAGGCCAACCGGATCTACGCGGCCGGCGGCGTCAGCTTCGTCTATGACGGCGTGCTGCACGACTTCCCCGATACGGAAGTCAACAACGTGCGTGGCGAGGGCGATCCGAACTGGGCGGCGGTCAGCGGCCGCCTGAATCTGCTGGCCACCCAAACACGAAGCGTCGTCATCGTTTTCCGAGCCGAGGTCGGCGGCGGTTTCTCATCGACGACCTACGACTGGGTGGCCATGAGCTACTTCGACATCAACGCACTGTCGCTCCTGGCCCACGAAGTCGGTCACCAATTCGGACTCGTACACACGTTCGGCAGGGTGTTCACCACCGTCACGGAGGCCAGCGATTACGTGCTCAGCGGAGGGCATGTGGACGACTTCGACGGGGATCGCCCGTGGGGCATCGACGACACCCCGCCCGACCCATGGATCACCGACCTCCAAGGCAGCGTGAACATCAACGCGGTGACGCTGGGGGGACAGGCCGTCACTCTGGCTCGCTCAAACGTCATGTCCTATTGGCAACGCAGCGGGCCTGCACAGCTCTCATACAGCCAGATTCAACGAGTGAGGCAGGTGGTCGTGGAACGCAACGCTCGCTACCTCAAGGTCACGATCGAACCGCCCCCGGAGTACGCCTACATCCAACTGCCACCGAGAGCCGAGCGCCTCTATCCGGCCGCATCGGGCAGGCCGCCGCTTGGCCACAGACCTCCGTAAGATGCGCATGCTCACGACTCCGAGGACACGGGAGGCGCGATGGCGACATGCGATTGGCCCGGATGCGACCGAGTGGCTGGTAGCACTCAATACGATTTGGGTGCGGACACGCCTCTGGTCAAGCTCTGCACGCGGCACGCAGATGATTGGGATCGACTCCAACGGTCGGGGCAGATGGACGTACTCCGCCGACACTTCACGTCCTCCTCCGAGGGCGACCCGGAGTAGGGGCGTGTGGAGTCGCGGGTCGGAGCCAGAGGCTGGCGGAGCGGGGTTGGAGGGTGACGTTGACGACGTCGAGCACGCCCGCTGAGAGCGTGTCGAGTTCGATCTGGTCGCGCAGCGTGCCGCTGAAGAGCGTGGAGCGTTTGAGCGGCGTTGTATTTCGGTCGGTAGAGGCGGTGATCGACGGCGTGCTGGATGCGGCGTGCGCAGCGGCTGGAACACCGCGGCCACTGCCAGAGTCGAGATGGTGACGGCGAGTGTTCCCGACTGTCCGGTGATCGTCTGCAAGCCCGCGCTGAGGACGGTGACGCCGGCCAGATAGAGACCGATCAGAACGGCGGCAAGAACCGTGTAGACCAGTGTTCGGCGGATGATCACGTCGATCTCATAGAGGCGGTAGCGAAGTACCGCAAAGCCGATCGCGATCGGGATCACACAGAAACTCAAAAGCGCGACGTCTTGGAGCACTTGCAGCCACTGCGGCACAGTGTTGAGCGGGCCTTCGAGCGAGATCGACATGATCTCCACCCCGCCGAAGATGACCGCCACCAGCCCCGCCGCCGCGGCCAGCCATTTCATCTGCAGCCGGTCATCGCCACGGGATCGGCGAAACCGCACCACCAGGCTCGCCGCTGAGCCCAGGATCGCTACCGGGAGCAGGATCACGATCGCCCGCGACCAGGCAAGGACGCCTGCCAGCGGCTCTATACCGAGCGGGTTGACGGCCGTTGGGAATGAGCTGTCGCTCATCGGACCGGGGTCGAAGACGATCGAGGCCGAGCCCAGCACGATCGTGACTGCCGCCAGCCACGCCACCCAGCGCCAGCGCGGGCTGAGGAGGTGCCCGTCGGGGAAAAGGAGGATGAGAAACGTGCCCGTCAGGCCGATGGCCGGTAGCCACAGCACGTTGTCGAAGGCGGCAGCCACGCGCGCCGCCTGCTGCGAGCCGTGATGCATGTCGAGCCCATAGGTGGCTGTGCTCGACGCCACGGCGTCAAGGCCCCAGCACAGCCCAATCCCGAGCAGAAGCCACGCGATGGAGTTGCCCGGCCGGCGGGTCGCGATCAGCACGCCTACCAAGGGAAACATCAACGTGGTTAGGGCGAATGCAATGGAGGGCGCGAGGCTGCCCGTGCCCCAACTGCCCCCGTTGTGCTGCGACCGCGTCAACCAACCGAAGTACGCCCCGACCGCGTAGAGCACGCAGATGACTGCGAATACTGCCCACGCGACCGACTTCATTCGGATGCCCACAGTGTCAGTCTCGCAGGCCGCCGCCTCGAAAACGTTACGGCTTCTCTCGCGCGGTCTCGGCTTGGTCGCATCCGGCGCTGATTCAGTCGGCGTCTTGGCATCCTGGGAACGCGGCTGGGAATCAGTCAAGTGGTGCTCTGCCAGAGCTTGCGATCGCGCCGTACGTTGCACTTCCGATTGGACATCGTGACGACCTTGTGCTTGATTGTGTCGGTATGCCACGATCGATCGCTCTCGCTTTGGTGCTCGTGCTTGTTGCTCCTGCAGCCGCTCAGGCCTCCGTGTACATGCCGGCCGGGGTGCCTCAGCCGGACGTCGTCACGGTCGCCGATTCGGCCGCCGGGCAGTCGCTTCACCTCCGCGGAGTGCCGTATCAGTGGGCCGGTTCAACCCCAAGCGGATTCGACTGCTCAGGCTTCACCCGGTACGTGTACCTGCAACTCGGCATCGAACTTCCGCACTCGAGCTACGGTCAGTGGGACGTCGGTCGCCACGTGTCCAGATCCGAGCTTCTCCCCGGAGATCTCGTGTTCTTCGACGGACTCAACCACGTCGGCCTCTACCTGGGACACGGACGCTTCATCCACGCGCCGCACACCGGCACGGTGGTCTCCATCGACAGCCTCAACAGCGGCTGGTACGCCGACACGTATGTCGGTGCCGTGCGCGTGCGGGGTTCACAACTGCCGCGCAAACACCACCACCACGCGGACGACGCGAAGGCCAAGCACGAGCTGTCGCTGCTGTTCAACGTCGTGATTCACCGGCTGACGGGCCCGGAGCCGCATACGCCCGTTCACCTGCCCGCACCCTGAGCGGGGTTTTGCTGGAACTACCTGAGCGATCCCAGCGCCACGCCCATGAGCACCTGCCAGGCCATCAGGATCCCGGTGAGCAGGCAGATCCCGTAGATCGCCGGGGCGAGTCGGCGAGCGATATGTGAGGTGGTGTCCATATTTCAATGGTACGAGCGTCGCGGTGCCCTGGCATCGGGGGTATCCCTCGTTCGAAACCGCCCGGCTCCGCAACCATCCTTAAGGGGCAGTGGCCGCGACGAGGGAGCGCGGCCACTGTGGTGGGGGGTTCTGGAAAAAAGTCGGGTTAGAGAATGCCGATGACGCTGGTCAGCTGGGCGCTGATGGCGTCGCTCAAAAGGCCGAGGGTGACGATCACGGCGATGGTGATGACGGCCAGGACGACTGCGTACTCGGCCATCGTCTGGCCGGACTCGTCAGCCGGGGAAACGCTTGAGAGGAACCGCTCGATCATGGTGTTGCCTCCAGGGGAGAGGGTGACATCTCGAAAGTACGGGTTGTTTCATTCCGTGCAAGATGCTCGGAGCAGGATTTCCCCCGATCGAGGGATCAAGTGCGCGATGATGCCGTGAACGTCTCCCAAGCCCCGAAAGGCATCTCTCATGAGCGACGCCCGCATCACCAACCTGTCAGCCGACTCGCTGATCCCCTACGAGCTCGACGGCCCCGGCTTCGACCTGATCTCCTGGCTACCGATCACCTACGACGAGGCCACCGAGACCGGCACCTACTTCTTCAAGATGCTGCCCGGGGCAGAAACGGCCGCGCACACCCACCGCGGATACGAGGAGTACTACGTGATCGAGGGCGGCGCGGTGGAGTCCGACGGCCGCGTCCTGGGCCGCGGGGACATGGTCAGCCATCCGCCGGGATCCACGCACAGCACTCGCACCGACCAGGGCTGCCTGCTGATCGTGACCGAGTGGGCAGCGCCCTGGCCTACTCGTCTAGCTTCTCGTTGATCGGATCGATCACGTGCTCACGCACGCCCTGGCCCAGCCGTTCGGCCGCCGACGGGTCGCCTGAGTCGGTGGATTCGATCACCTCGATCGAGACGATCGCATAGGGCGAGTACGACTTGCCGGTGCCGGGCACCTGAAACCAGTGCGAATGCACGATCGTCTGGCGGATCTGCTCCAGCGTGTTCTCCACAGTGTCGTGCTCGGGCACGGTCCATTCGTGTCGGTAGCCGTCCGAAAAGGAGACACGGACGAGCTGGCTCGTGGCGGTTGCCATCACTACACCCTCCTTGAAACGCTCCTGAATACTTTTTCAGTGTTGTGGGTACCGTACAGGCCAGATGAGCAATGACCTTGGCAGAATCGCCCGCAGCCACCGCTGGACGTTCTTCACCAACCACGCTGTGGTGCTGCTGTTGATTGCAGAGGCGCCGGATGCGACCACTGCCCGGATCGCCGAACTGGCTGGCATCAGCCGGCGGGCGGTGCAGATGATCGTGCGCGACCTCGAGGAGGCCGGCTACATCACCCGCGAGCGGGTGGGACGCCGCAACCGCTACGGGATTCGCAGAGAGTCGAAGCTGCGGCATGCCGTGCTGCGCGATCGCGCCAACGTCGGCGAGTTGCTCGAGGCCTTGGGCACGAGCGTCACCGTTGTGCCGGCGACTTCGGCCGCCGAGGCGTGAACTCAGGCGCGGCGCGCCCGCCCGCGCCCTGCGTCACGTTCTAGAGGATGCCGATGACGCTGGTGAGCTTGCCTTTGATGGCCGTGCTCAGAAGGCCCAGAGTGACGACCACAGCGATCGTGATGACGGCCAGCACGACCGCGTACTCAGCCATCGTCTGAGCGGTCTCGGCTCGCAGTTCGGTGGATATCCGGCGGATTGTCTCGACTCCTGAGGGTGGGCAGGTTCTCCTTAATCGGCAGTCCGGACATCGGCTAAAAGGCGAAATTCTCTTCTCCCTTTGGGTGCTCTGCGTGATTGGAGCACGATGAGTTTGGCGACGCCTTTGAAGGGCACTCACACGGTGCCGCCGTATACTCACCCGAGGCCCGTTTCGGCGTGTCTCGGGAAGCGAGCGAGGAGTCTGTGTGGCGAGTCAGGTGCCGCCCGAACCGAAGATGAAGGTGTATGGCGGCAAGCCCCCTCGGCCTCCGCGTGGTCCGGGAGGGGACGGCCGCCGCGGTGGATGGTGGCGGAGACGGCCGCGCTGGGTCAAGATCACGCTCGGGGTGCTGGGTGTGATGCTGCTGTTGGTGGTGGCGGCCGGAGCCGCGACCGCCTGGTACCTGCACGGGATCATCGACAAGGTGACCGCGCTCAACCCGAATGATCGGGCGGGCGAGCCGCCAGTTGGTGGAGATGATCCCCACGTCGGATGCCCCGATCAGCGTGCTGTTGGTCGGCTCCGACCATCGCGGCAAGGCCGTCAACGGCCAGTTCGGGCTGTCGGACACGCTGATGCTGCTGCGCATCGACCCCAAGCACCACATGGCCGCGCTGCTCTCGATTCCCCGGGACTTCTGGGTGACGCGCGGACGGGTACGGCCCCGCCAAGATCAACGGCGCCTACTCGCTGGGTGGAGACGCGCTCGCGCTGAAGGTGGTCAAGCAAGCCACCGGTGTGCGCCCCAACTACCTCTTGAACGTCGACTTCGCCGGCTTCCGCGGGATCGTCAACTCGCTCGGCGGCGTGTACGTGAACGTCGATCAGTACTACTACAACCCGCCTGCCACCGCGCCCTACTCGGGCTGGTCGGAGATCGACATCAAGCCGGGGTACCAGCAGCTCAAGGGTCGCGAAGCGCTCGCCTTCTCGCGCTATCGCCATACCGATGACGACTTCCACCGCCAGGCGCGGCAGCAGCTGTTCCTGCGCGCCTTCGAGAGCCGAGCGGCGAACCGCTTCAACGGCGTGAGCGTGACCGACATCCCCGACATCACCAACCTGCTGGACAGCATCTCCAAGAGCTTCACGATCGTGGGGCCGGGCGGGCACAGCCCCAGCCTCCACACCCTGATCAATTTCGTCGCCACCGCCTACGGCGTGCGCTCGCATATCGCCACGGTCAAAGCTCCCTGGGGAGTGGTTCAGGAGTCCGACGGTGAGAGCGCGGTCGATATCGATCCGGCCGCCCTCCAGCACGCGGTGTACCAGTGGAAGCACCCGTGGGTGCTGGACACCGCCGGCAAGACGCTTCCGTCACAGCACCCCCATAAGCCTGCCAAGCCCAAGTGGACGCCGGCCGTCAGCCCGGCGGCAGTGTCGGTGACGGTACTCAACGGCAACGGCGTCGAGGGCGATGCCGCCAAGGCCGCCCAGCAGCTCGACGGCTGGGGGTACGGAGCAAGCTCCGGCGGGAATGCGCCGAGCCAGACGTACGCCGGCTCGGTCGTCTACTACCGGCCCGGGCAGGCCGCTGCAGCCGCGGACGTCGCGCACATCGTCGGCTCGGCCACCACCAAGCCGCTGCCGTCGACGATCGCGGCCACCACCCCGGTAACCCTGGTGGTGGGTCACGCCTACAAGGGCACGCTGGCGGTCAAGCCCCCGAAGCCGGCGGGCTCCCAGAACGGCACGCCGTCCACCATCACCCCCAGCACCGAGTATCGCGACTATTTCAAGCAGGCCCAGAAGAAGGTGCACTTCCGGGTGCTGTACCCGACCGTCGCCCAGTCGAGCTCCCAGTTCTGCCCATACTCAGACGCTCCTCCGGGTGCGGGCGTGTGCTCCTACCTCGGTGCCGACCCGATCCGCACCTACAGCATCCCGGTGGCCGGGAAGGGCACGAACTCGTTGTATGCGATGTTCAAGCTGCCGGGCCCCGGTGACTTCTGGGGGATCGAGGAGACGCGGTTCACCGACGCCCCGATCCTGCGAACGCCCAACGCCGTCCGCAAGCTGGACGGGCGCACCTACCGATTCTTCTATAACGGCGCACATCTCCAGACGATCGGATTCGTCCACGCCGGGCTCGCATACTGGGTGCAGAACACCCTTACCAGCGAGCTCACCAACGGCGAGATGATCGCCATCGCCCGCTCGCTGAAGCCGGTCGGCTAACCGGCCCACGGTCACTTCACCAGGTGTGAGGTGTTGTCGCCCGAGATCGCGCCCGACACCTGGTGCAGGATGTCCACAAGCTTCGCCGGATCGGGATCACCAGGTAGTCCCCAGGACTCGCGATCTGCTCCATGGCCTCGTATCCGGTCAGCGGATTGGTGGGGGCGCCCGTCCCCGCCGTAGTCCGCCGTTGCGCCGCAGTACTCATCTCCCTCGAGGTCCGAGTACACGATCGCGTAGATCTCGGTGCCGTCCTTCTTGAGGGTGTCAGCGTTGTTGATCCCGGCCTCGCAGGGGTGTCGCGCACGCCCACTGCTCCTCGGTGCTGGTCGTGCACTTGGGGTCGTCGATCTGGTTCGCGGCGCCGTCGGAGATCATCACGATCACCTTGGCTACTCCCGGCCGGGCGTGTGCGTCGAACTCGCGCTCGGCCGCCATCAGCGAGTCGGCGTAGTCGGTGCGCGAGAACGGCATCATGCAGTCGATGTCCTCGATCACCGGCGATGACGGATTGAGCGTGCCGTTGGTGTTGAGGTAGCCGCCGGTCAGCCCGACCTCGAGGTAGTTTCGGGTCGGGTCGTTGTAGTCGCGGTAGTTGTTGGCGTTGTCCTTGTGGCTGCACGCCGGCGAGCCGGCGGTGTCTGGCGGGAATACCACCATCCCGACGCGATCGTCCTGACCGTTGAGGGATGGCAGAAATCCCTGCAAAAGCGCGCTTTTGAGGTTATCGATCTTGCGGACGCCGTTGCTGCTGCCCTTGCCTGGTGCGGCCATCGAGCCGGTGCGGTCGAGCACCAGCATGATGTCGTGGGGGGCACTGGTGCAGGGGGCGCAGGCCTCGGCCTCGGTGCTCACATCCAGACTGGTGATCCCGAAGATGCTCATGAAGAACGTCGGGACGGACGCTGTCTCGTGCACCGTGACCGTATTCGGGGTGGCCGAGCCGCACGCGGAATACTGCCCGTCGCACCCGACCTGGACCCGCTGCAAGACGGTGGTGGTGTCCACCCCGGCGACCTGGTTGATGCCCTGCGAGTCCATCCCGAACCTGCGTGCGGTGTCCGTTGCGCGGGCCACGTCGAACTGGCGGTCGAGCAGCGTGCTGGCGCCGGAGGTGGCCGCGGCGTCGGCAGCGTTTTGCATCTGTGCGCGTACCCGCTCGACGTTTCCGAGATCGATCACCAGGCCGGCGATGGCGATGATGCCCACCATGATCATCGCGACGATCGGCAGGGTTTGGCCGCCTTCGCGACGCAGAGAAGCCAGGATGGGAGCCACGCCCGGGTGATCGACGACCGCGGCGGGGGGTTAAGGGTCACGCCCGAGGCTCGCCCACCCGGGCGTGCGCGTCCATCTCGACCAGCATGCCCTCGAACAGGAATCCGCCGGCCACGATCGCCGTGGATGCGGGGTACGGGGCGGACAGCACTTCGGCGCGCACGCGCTTGAACACCTCGTAGTCGGACGCCCGGGCGAGGTACACGGTCATCTTCACGATCGTCTGGAGCGACGCGCCGTTGGCCTCGAGCAGCACCTGCACGTTGCTGTAGGCCTGCCGCAGTTGCGCCTCGAAGCTGGTGGAGTCGACCACGCTGCCGTCGGCGCCGAAACCACCCTGACCGGACACGTACACCATCGGCCCGTCGGCCACGATCGTCTGGGAGTAGTCGTAGGCCTTCGAAAACTCGAGCGGGTTTTGGCCGGCGCGGTTCATGCCCGACGAATCTACCAGGACGGCGTGCGGGCGAGCCGGACCAGCCGGTCGCGGGAGAATCGCGGCCAGCCCTTGGTGCGCACCACCGCGAGCATCGCCTCGACGCAGCTGGGGTCAAACTGGGAGCCCGAGCAGCGGACGATCTCGCGCAGCGCCTCGTCCACCGGCACCGCCTTGCGGTAGACACGATCCTCGGTCATCGCATGAAACGCGTCACATACCGCGATCACGCGTGACCCGAGCGGGATGTCGGCGCCCGCCAGCTGGTCGGGATAGCCGGTGCCGTCGTAGCGCTCATGGCTCGAGGTGACCAGCGGTACCAGCTCGGCAAAGTAGGGAACCGGCTCCAGGATGCGCGCGCCGATCCGGGGATGCTCCTGCATCACGGCCCACTCATCCTCGTCCAGTGGGCCGCGCTTGTGCAGGATCGTCTCGGGCACGCCAATCTTGCCGATGTCGTGCAGCAGCGCCGCCAGGCGGATCATGCGCATGTCCGAGGAGGCGATCTGCAGCTGCTCACACACCGCCGCGGCCAGCTCGGCGATCTGGGCGGCGTGGTCATTGGTGTAGGCGTCCTTGGCCTCGAGCGCCGCCGCCAGCGTCCCCAGCGTGGCGATGTAGGCGTCCTCCAGATGCTCCTGCATGCGGGCTCGCACCACCATCTTGCCCGCCTCCAGCGCCAGCGCCTCACTCAGCCGAATCTCTGAGTCGGCGTACCGGCGGGCAGACTTGTCGTACACCTCGATCAGCGCGAACGGCTTGGACTCGACCGGAAGCTGCAGCATCAGCAGTGATCGGTAGCCGAGCTCCACCAACCAGCGGGCCTCGTGTGAGTCGGCATCGGCGCCCAGCATGCAGGTGTAGGGGGCGCCGTCGGTCAGCACCTGCTCGGTGCGGGGATAGTCGGCGATCCGGTGCTCGGACGGAGTCTGGGCCCACCCGAACGGCGGCCGGGCGTACCCGGCGCTGTTTCGCACCACCCCGCGGGCGGGATCGAACGTCGAGACCATGCACGCGTCGGCACCCAGGATCTCGGTCAGGTTTCGGGCCAGCGAGGCCAGCATCTCGGAGACATCGTCGAGTGCGGACAGGGCCTGGACGATCTCCACCACACCGAGTGCGGATTCCAGGTGGTCAGCGTCGAGCGACGCGATCGGTCGCAGACCGGCCGGGTCGGAGTGGGAGCTTCGTGGCATTGCCAGCACACATTCGCTTTTGGCTCGGCGTATCCCTCTTTTGGGGGACGTATTCAGGTACACCTGAAACTTCTTCAGGTTGCGGCTAAGCTCACCCGGATGCCGTTCGCCGACAACCTGACCATCCTCAGGGGCCTGCACAACCTCACCAACGCCCGGGCAGCGCCGCTCCTGGGCTTCTCCCAGCAGACGCTCAGCGAGTGGCAGTCCGGCAAGCAGGCGCCCTCATGGAGGGGCATCAAGGCGGTCGCCGGGTTCTTCGAGGTGTCGGTCGAGGTGTTGGTGGACGGCACGCCTCAGGAGGTCGGCATCGCGCATCTGGACGGCGATCACTGGGCCTCGGTG
This sequence comes from uncultured Actinomycetes bacterium, assembly GCA_963723785.1. Lineage (GTDB taxonomy): Bacteria > Actinomycetota > Thermoleophilia > Gaiellales > JAICJC01 > CAVPTL01. The sequence goes on from CAVRSB010000008.1 coordinate 22,395, forward strand.
CAGGCCAAGATCGCCAGCGCTACTTGACCAGGCGTGAGTTGGTGGCCCCAGTCAGCTCGCCCGAGACCTGGTGCAGGATGTGCTTCAGGTTCATCGGATCAGGGTCTTCCAGATAGTCGCCCGGGACTGGCGATCTGCTGCATCGCGGTATAGCCGTCCATGGTGTCGTCGGGCCAGCCGGCGTGGTAGCCGTCGACCGGCGCAGCACTCGTTGTCCCACTCCAAGTCGGAGTACACGATGGCATAGATCTCGGTGCCGGCGTTCTTGATCGTGTTGGCCACATTGATGCCGACCTGACAGGGGTGCATGCACGACCAGATCGGCGTGGTGGTGACCGGACAGACAGGATCATCGAGCTGGTTGGCGGCACCGTCGGAGATCAGCAGGATGATCTTGGGTACCCCCGGGCGGCCGTCGGCATCCAGCTCGTTCTGCGCCACCTCGAGCGGGTCGGCGTAGTCCGTCCGGGAGTATGGCATCAGGCAGCCGATGTCCTGGATCAACCGAGAGCCTGGGTTGGGCGTGCCGTTGGAGTCGACGTAGTCGTCGGTCAGCCCCGACTCCAGATAGTTGCGAGTGGGGTCGAGGTAGTCGTAGTAGTTGTCGACGTTGTTCTTGGGTGTGCAGGCCGGTGCAGAGGCGGTATCCGGTGGGAACACGACCAGCCCGACGTGGTCATATGTCGGATCGAGTGTGGTCAAAAATCCCTGTAAAACAGCGGATTTGAGGTTGTCGATCTTGCGCACGTTGGTGTTGCTCGAGTACTTCCCGGCCGCTGCCATCGACCCGGTGTGGTCGAGCACCAGCATGATGTCGTGCGGTGACGACTGGCAGGGCGCGCACGCTTCGGCCTCGGTGCTGACGTCGATGCTGTCGATGCCGAAGATGCTCAGGAAGTAGGTCGGTACAGCTGCTGTGTCATGCACGGCGACGGTATTCGGAGTGGCGCTGCCACAGCCCGAGTACTCGGTGTCGCATTCGACGCTGACCGATTGCGAGACGGTGCTGGTATCCACCCCGGTGATCTGGTTGACGCCGTCGGCCGCCATCCCGTAGCGGCGCGGCCGTGTCTTCGGCGACGGCGACGTTCGACTGGAAATCGAGCAGCGTGCTGGCGCCGGAGGTGGCCGCCGCGTCGGCGGCGACCTGCATCTGCGCGCGCACCCGCTCGACGTTTCCGAGGTCGATCACCAGCCCCGCGATGGCGATGATCACGACCATGAAGACGGCGATCACCGGAAGTGTCTGGCCGGCCTCACTACGGAGAGATCTGAGGGTGGGAGTCACTCACTCGGTGATCGACTCACGCACACGTGTGTTGAGCTAGCCGGGCTGCCCCGGGCTCTCACATCGCTCCAAGCTTGTCCAGCAGGCTGATCACTGCCGGGCCCAGCACCACGATGAACACCGCCGGGAAGATCAGAAGCACCGTGGGGAAGAGCATCTTCACCGGAGCCTTCATGGCGTGCTCCTCGGCCTGGTTTCGCAGCCGCACCCGCAGCTCGTCGCCCTGCACCCGCAGCATCTCGGCCAGCGGCACGCCCAGCTTGTCGGCCTGGTTGAGGGCACGCACGAAGCTCGAGACCTCGGGGGTGTCGACCCTGGCCGCGAGCGCGATCATCGCCTCGTGGCGGCTGGTGCCCAGCTGGATCTCGCGCAGCATCAGCCCCAGCTCGTCGATCAGGGCGCCGTTCAGGCGTCGCACCAGCCGCTGCAGCGCGGCGTCGAAACTCATGCCGGCTTCCACCGAGAGCGTCAGCAGGTCGAGCACGGTGGGCAGCTGCGGCCACGATCTTGTCGCGCCGGCCACGCACCCGGATATCGATCGCAACCGGCAGCGACAGGTAGGCCGCCAATCCCAGCACAACGCCGGCCGCGGCGCCCACAGCCAACGGCAGGACGCTCAGCGCTGTCGGCCAGCAGCATCAGGAAGTAGGCGCCCAGCGCGAACAGGATCTTGGCGCCGGCGATGTCTTCGGGCGTGTACCGCTTCGACCAGCCGGCGGCGGCCAGCTTGCGCCGCACGCCCTCGGCCCGGGCGCCCCGGCCGCCGGGGGAGACCCTGCCGATCTGTCGCAGGATGGTGCGCCAGTCGGTGCCGACCGGGCCCGAGCGGTATCCGTACCCCGCCATCCGGCCCAGCACCGACTCGACCTGCAGGCGTCCGCGGGTGAGGTGGCGCAGTGCGAAGAAGCACGAGCCGCCGAAGAGCACGATTGAGGCTACAAACCAGGGCACGGTGCGCTCCTCATGCGATCGTCCTTGGCTTCACCAGCCGCCGCAGCACCAGCGACCCCAGCCCCATCATGACCAGCGCGACCACGATCAGGATGTGCCCCACCGAGGTGGTGAAGAGCGGCATCATGTAGTCGGCGTTGATCAGCGTGAGACCCGCGGCCATCGCGAACGGCAGCCCGATCAGGACATACGCCGACAATCGCCCCATCGAGGTCAGGGCGCGCACGCGCGCGCCGAACTGCTGGCGCTTGCGAACGGTGTCGGCCACCCGATCGAAGATCAAGGCCACGTTGCCGCCCACGCGCCGTTGCACATCGGTGGTGAGTACTACCAGCTCGAAGCTGTCGGAGCGCAGCCGCTTGGACATCTCGTCCAGGGCGACTTCGATCGGCACGCCCAGCCGCACCTGCTGTTGGGCCCGCCGGAACTCGCCGTGGGCGGGCTCGTCGGCCTCGTCCACAAGGGTGTCGAGCGCCTGGGCAAACGAGCGGCCTGCGCGCAGGGCGCTGGCCCACACCGCCAGCAGCTCGGGCAGCTGGGCTTCGAAGCGGGCCGATCGCCGAGTCGCCTTCCAGCGCAGCACCCAGATCGGCAGGCAGGCACCGACCACGAATCCGGCGATGCCGACCAAGCGCACCCAACAGGATGTCCGCGGTGACGCCCATCACGACCGCCAAGCCGACGATCCCCAGCAGTATCTGTGCGGTGGGCCTGGCGGTGCCCGCCTGCTGGCACAAGGCGTCCAGTTGCCGCCACACGACGCTGCCCGAGAACTGCTCCTCGACTCGCTCGTACAGCTCGGCCAGTCGCGTTCGCCGGCCCTTGGTGTCACTCGTGTCTGCGATCGCCGTGTACTCCGCCAGCCGCGAGTCGAGCGATTGGGGCCGGCCCCGGCTCAGCTGCATCAGCGACATCGAGATCGCCATCACTGCGCGCGAACCCCAGCACCGCCACGATCAGTTCGCCGTGTGCGATCCAGAAGGTCTGTGACCGACCCGAGACGCCGGCGGGCAGCGACACACTGGCGGCGGGCGCGCCCAGCACGCTGACGTGCAAGTCCCTGGCGGTGGTCTGAGGCAGCGAGATCAGCGCGACGTAGGCGCCGGACAGCTCCCGGTCGCGGAGCCGTGTGGTGGTCGCCGCCAGTGACTGTGAGGTGACATTCGCGTACCGTCCGCCGGTGACCGCCGCGATCTCCTCGAGTGGCGGTCGAGGTGAAGGCGTCCGAGCGATTCAGGCCGAAGGCATCGACTTCGACTCCGGATGCGCTCAGCGTGGCGTCCAGCTCGGTCTGCGATGGGCCGGTAGTGTCGGCGCCGTCGGACATCAACACCACCAGCCGGCGGTCGCTGATATCCGTGCCGGCGACCTCCACGGCCTTGGTGACCCCGGCGTCGAGTGCAGTGCCGCGTCCGGTGCGCAAGCTGACTCAGCGCGAGCCGCACAGCGGCCACGTCGTGGGTCAACTCGGATTCCACCTGCACCCGACCGGCAAACGTGACCAGACCCACTCGGTCGGCCGGTGTGACCGCGTCCAACAGCTTCCCGGCGGCGGCGATAGCCGCAGTGAAACGACTGCCCGCGCATGCTCCGCGAAGTATCGATGGCGATCACGAGATTCAATGGGCGGTGCTCACCGGCGGGTATGACCGAACGGACGTAGGCCCAGCGCGGTCCCAACCGGGCCGAAACCCCGGTGGTGGTCAGGTTGCCGGGGGCGTGCAGCACTACTCGCACCGCGTTGGGGCCGGCCTTGGTGACCAGCCCGACGCGAGACTTGGAGGCGGCGCCAGAGGCGCCTGCGGCCGTGGCCAGCGTCGCCGCCACCATGATCGCGGCGGCCGTCGCGCGGCGGCGGCTCACGCCGTCCTCCGCTGGCGTCCTCCCGGCGCGCGCGGGCCTCGGCGAAGCACGTCGATGTTCGCGCTGGTGTCTCCGAAGAACGTCTTCGGCAATGTCACCCCGTGGCGTTCGAGCTTCTCGATGAAGCCCGGGCGGATGCCGGTGTACACGAGCTTGGAGGTGGAGTTGTCGGGCTCCTTGTCGTCGGCAAACGACGCCACGAACACGTCTTGCAGCGTGATGATGTCGCCCTCCATGCCGCCCACCTCGGTGATGTGCGTGATCCGGCGGCGGCCGTCCACCAGCCGGTTGGTCTGGATCACCAGGTCAAACGCACTCGAGATCTGGTCGCGAATGGCTTTCAGCGGCATGTCGAAGCCGGCGGTCAGCACCAGCGTCTCGGTGCGCGCCAGGGCGTCACGTGGGCTGTTGGCGTGGATCGTCGTGAGCGAGCCGTCGTGGCCGGTGTTCATGGCCTGCAGCATGTCCACGGCCTCAGGCCCACGGCACTCTCCCACCACGATCCGGTCGGGACGCATGCGCAGCGCGTTGCGCACCAGGTCGCGGATCGAGATGGCGCCGCGGCCCTCGGTGTTGGGCGGCCGCGCCTCCAGTGCGATCACGTGTCGCTGGGACAGCTTCAGCTCGGCCGCGTCCTCGATCGTGATGATGCGCTCGCGCTCGGGGATGAACGACGACAAGACGTTCAGCATGGTCGTCTTACCGGTGCCGGTACCGCCCGAGACGAGCACGTTCAGCTTGCCCTCGACGCAGGCCTCCAGGAATGCCGCTGCCTGGTGGGAGAGGGTGCCGAAGCCGACCAGGTTGTCCATGGTCAGCGGCTCTCGCGAGAACTTGCGGATCGTCAGCGACGGGCCGGTGATCGCCAGCGGCGGGATGATGGCGTTGACACGTGAGCCGTCGGGCAGTCGGGCGTCGACCATGGGGCTCGACTCGTCGATGCGGCGGCCGGTCTGGGCCACGATCCGGTCGATCACCTGCAGCAGGTGGAGCTCTGACCCGAACCGGATGTCGGTCTCCTCGATCATGCCCTTGCGCTCCACGTAGATGGTGGAGTGGTTGTTGACCATCACCTCGGTCACGGTGTCGTCGGCCAGGAACGGCTCGATCGGGCCGTAGCCCAGGATGTTGTGGGTGATCTCGCGCACCAGCCGCGCCCGGTCACGGGTCGAAAGCGGGGTGCCGGCTTCGGCCAGCGCCGCGTCGATCGCGCGCTGCACCTGCTCGTGCAGCTCTTCCTCGACGACTTCACCCTCGTTCAGGGCGGTGCCGAGCTCGCGAACAGCCTCGGCCTGAGCCAGCGCCTTGATCTCGGCAAACGGATCGTGCTCGTCTTTCTGCGCCCCCTGCTCGCCACCGGGGGTGGCGGGCTCGATCCGGCGCATGCGGCCGCCGAGGGTTCGCTCCCGGTCAGGTTTCACCGTCTGCTCCCGACCGCGGCCTCCAGAGATCGTGCCATCTCCTGGAGCGATCGGGCAACGCGAGACCGCGGATTGTCGAGGATCACCGGCTGGCCGCGGTTGACCGAAACCGGCACCGCTTTGTCGGACGGCAACGTGTAGGTGATTTCGCGGCGCAGCGTGCGTTCGACGTCTCGGTCCTCGAGGCCCACCTTGGCCCCCGAGCGGTTCATCAGGATGCGCACGTCGAGCTGATTGACCTCCAGCAGCTCCAGCGTCTCCAAGGCGATCTTGAGGCTCTTGATGGTGGGCACGTCGGAGGCGCCCACCAGCACCAGGGTGTCGGTGTTGTCGATCGCAAGCAGCGTCGCCGGGGCGAACTGGGAGGAGGTGTCGATCACGACCACGTCATACGAGCTCGCGGGCCACCTCCAGCAGCGGCTCCAGCCGGTCGATGGCGACCAGCTCCTCCTCGTCGGGCCGGGTGGGAGCCGGCAGCAGGTCGACGCCCGAGCTGTGGCGGGTGACGAACCCGGCCAGCTTCTCGGCGTCGAGATCGCCGGGCGACTGCACCAGGTCGAGCACCGTCCAGCGGGGGGAGAGGCCCAGCACCAGCGCGTCGTCGCCGGAGTGAAGGTCGAAGTCGATCAGCAGCGTGCGCTTGCCGTCGCGTGCGAACGACACCGCCAGATTCGTCGCGATCACGGTCTTGCCCGATCCGCCCTTGGTCGAGAAGATCGTGAACACGTGCGCGTCGCGGGTCGATCGCAGCGCCCCGGAGGCGTGCAGGTTGCTGGAGCCGCGGCGATGCCGCTGAGCGCGGGCCGCGGCCACCGCCATGCCCAGCTGCTCGGGGATCTGGGGCAGGCACACGACTCCGTCGATACCGAAGTCGAGCGCCTCGTCGAACCAGCGGCTGGGATGCGTATCGGCCAGGCCCAGCACGGCGGGCCCGTTGGGATCGCCCAGCACTCCGCGCAGCTCAGCCGGCAGACCGTCGGCGTCCTGCGGAAGGTGCCACACCAGCACCTCGGCGCCGGTGTCGACGATCTCGACCACTCCCGACTGCTCCAGCAGGTCGCGCAGGTGCGCGTCGTCGCCCTGGAGCGTCACTCGGATGAGGTCGTTTCGCATACGGCAGCAGTCCTTATCTCGACAGCGGGATTTCGGGGATCTTGGGCCACTTGGGGTTGTGCTTACCCACCAGCACGACCCAGATGTTGTTGTCCGACTGGCCGGAGCTGTCGGCCGAAAGCGCGGCGGCCACTTTGCCGGCGTCGGCAGCGTCCATGGACAGGAGCAATGAGCCCTGTCCCGACGTGGTCGTGGCGGGAAGGTCGGCGGCGATCACCAGCGCGCCCGGGACGATCAGCTGCTCGGTGAAGCGGGTGGCGTCGCCGTTGGCGGTCTTGGCCCACACGTCGACGCGGTCCTGCGGGGCGATGTCGGTGAGCATGCCCTGGTCGGGATAGAGCGGCAGCCGGATCAGTCGCTCCTCGCCCTTCACCTGGTAGCTCGGTGAGGTGCCGTTTGAGGAGCCGACCCGGGTGGTGGTGACGGTGTCGCCGGTAAACAGCGGCTGGGTCACGACCTGCCCGCGGATCGATGTCGAGGCTGGAGACGGCGAAGTTGGGTACGTCGGCGAACCGCATGGTGCGGATGCCGAGGGCGCCGGAGCTGATCGCGTCGTCCACCGTCGTGCCCTCCGGGCACGTCCTTGAGTGCGACCACGACCGCCACCGTGCGCTCGTTGGTGACGGCCTGATTCTGCACTTCTCCGACGTACAGCACCAGGGCCACGGCAGCGGCCAGCGCGAGCACAACAGAGATGATGATGTTCTTGCTCAGCGTTGGCATTGCGGGATGCCGCTCCTTCCCGTGTCGTCAGGCTGCCTGGATCGGTCGTACCCAGGGGGAATTGGGTAACCATGCGACCTATCGGCGTCCGAACCGCGAACCTTTACGTGTGACGGTCATGACACCGGTCCCGCTTGGGGTGGCGCCGCCGGCCGTGCTTGCCGATAACCTGAGATGCGCCCGATGAAGCTGTTTTCGATCCCCAGTCCCGGCGACCCGTTTCTGTTCCGTTTTCACGGCCTGCAGGCGCGCTGGTATGGGCTGATCCTGGCGCTGGCGGTGCTGCTCGCGGGCTGGATCGCCCGCAAGGAGTTCCGGCGTCGCAAGATCGATCCCGAGCTGGTGTACACGATCGCCGTGTGGACGGTGCCGTTCGGTCTGGTGGGGGCGCGGCTGTACCACGTGGTCACCGACTGGGGCGCATTCTCGCCCGGGCACTACAGCCAGATCCCCCAGATCTGGCAGGGCGGCCTGGGCATCTGGGGTGCCGTCCTGGGTGGCATGGTCGGCACGCTGATCGGTGTGCGCCGGGCCAAGCTGCCGTTCTGGGTGGTGGCCGACTGCATCGCCCCGGGGCTGATCCTGGCCCAGGCGCTGGGCCGGTGGGGCAACTACTTCAACCAGGAGCTGTACGGCGGCCCCAGCACCAAGCCGTGGGCGGTCAAGATCGACAATCCGGCGTTCCCCTACAACATCGTCGGCGGGCCGCACACGTTCGTACCCACGTTCCTGTACGAGTCGCTGTGGGACCTGCTGGTGTTCTTCATCCTGTGGCGGTTCATCAAGCGGTTCTGGAACCGCGTCCCGGCCGGAACGATCTTCGCCCTCTACGTGGCGCTCTACTCGTTCGGCAGGATCTACATCGAGACGCTGCGAATCGACACCGCCGATGAGTTCTTCGGTCAGCGCCTGAACGTATGGGTGGCGCTGATCTGCCTGATCGCCGGCGCCACCGCCTTTCTCCTGCTGTTTCGCAAGCGGCTCTCAAAAGCGCCCGATCCGGAGCGCAAGCCGTCACCGATCGACGCCACCGGGCACGTCCCCACCCCTCGGCCTGAAGCCGCGATCGCCGCCCGCCAACGCACCCAGCGCCGCAAAAAAAGCTGAGGCTGGCCGTTGGGCCTGTGGCGGCGTCCCACGCCGCGTGCGGTGCTCGACGTGGAGAACCCCACGCCTCCGCTCCGCTCGCGGCTCGATCCTTGCCACAGGCCCAACGGCCTGCGCCTCAGGGCGCCTGTGAGAATTGGTGCCAGGCACCAATTATTCACCTGCTTCAGTCGCTGGGGGTGGCTTCGCCGACGCGGTCTGCGAGCAGGCTCTCCAGCGCGCGCACGACCTCGGGATCGTGTCCGCTACCCCCGTTGGCGGCCCACAACGATGCCAGCGCTCGGCCGGCTCCGGCCGATCCGGTGTGGCCGCCAGCTTCCACGAACGCGGCTGCGACCTCCACGATGCGAGACTCGATCGGTGCGTCGCGGCCGTGTCGGGCGGCCAGCAGCCAGCCGGCCGCCTCGGCGTCCAGTGCGTTGACCGCAACCTTGGCGGCCAGCCGGGCACGCTCGGCCGGCTCTCCGCCGGGGGTGGTGGAGTCGTACACGAACGCCGCCAGGCGCAAACGGTCGGCCCGGTCAGGCGTCAGCCCCAGTTCCGAGGCCAGGAACCCGGAGTACTCGCTGACGGCCCGCGAGGTGGACGAGTGGCCGTGGGTGGCCTCCAGCGCCCTGATGGTGCGCTCGTAGGTATCGCGTTCGAGCTGATCGGCCCGTTCCCGTGCCGACAGCGCCTCCACCACGCGTGCGTCGTAGGAGACGATCCGGCCGCCGCCGCCGCGCTGCGCCCAGTAGAGCGCCCCGGTGGCAAGCCGCTGGAGTTCACCGTGGGTGGCACCGTCGGCGGGGAAACCTGCCACCCCGCCCGAGACGGTCACGCCGTCGGTGGAGGTGGCGAAGGCCTGCGCCAATCGTGACATCAGCGTGGCGGCCGCCTCCGACGCCATTCCCGGTAGCACCAGACCAAACTCGTCTCGTCCCAGCCGGCAGACACTGTCGTAGGGACGTAATGCGTCG
>CAVRSB010000009.1:0-93467 GCA_963723785.1 uncultured Actinomycetes bacterium
CCAGGCGGCACTCCGGGCGGGGCTAACGCCGCAACCTGAGCCGGACGACAGAGCTGCCCGTGGCTGCGGCAATCCCGAGTAGCCAAACGTGCCGCCACGCACCTATCGGCGGCTGCAGCCACCGGCTCGTGAGGCGACGACCGGCGGTCAGGCCGTGCGTGGGTAGCGCATGCCCCTGCGCACGACCGCTTCTGCCGAGTGCCCTGGCCCCGGCACCTCTCCGCAGCTATCGTCACCGCAGTTGCCGGCGTGCTGTGCTCGGCGACCCGGCCGCGCGGCGACCAGGCCAATGTTTCCGCGCGGCTGCCAACGTCCCGCCGCAGAGGCGCATGCCCAGCCGCACCCCGGCCAAGGTCTGCTCACTGAAATCATCGGTGCGATCGCGCGGCTGGAAGCGATGATCGATCGCCAGCGCGACTTGGCCGAGCGATTGCGCAACGCCGGCGTCGAACCCGCGCACACACTTGGGTTCATCGCATATCTCAGGCGCCAGCTGGCCGTGAGGCGCGCCCAGCAAAGGGGACGTGAACCAAGCCGCTCGTGAGACGTTTACATTCTCGAGGCTCAAGGGCGGTTCGCGATAGACTGCATCTGTCCGGGCAAGCACGCCCGATCGGGAGGACGAAGGTGGACGTTGCGGCTTGGCTCGGGCTCGGCTTGGGCCAGTACGAGCAGGCGTTCCGTGACAACGACATCGACGCCGAGGTCCTGCTCCGAGCTGACGGCCGACGACCTGAGCGACCTCGGGGTCGCCTCGTCGGCCACGGCGCAAGCTGCTCGCCGCCATCGCCGCCCTGCGCGCCGGCGGCACGCGCGGCGCGCATCGCCGGCGCCGCGCCGGCGTCGAGCTCGCCGCACGCTCCCAGGCCGAGCGCCGGCAGCTACGGTGATGTTCGTCGACCTGGTCGGCTCGACGGCGCTCTCCGCGCGGCTCGATCCGGAGGAGATGCGCGAGGTCCTCCGCGCCTACCAGGACGCGGTCGCCGGTGAGGTCATCCGCTTCGAGGGCCATGTCGCCAAGTTCATGGGCGATGGCGTGCTCGCCTATTTCGGCTGGCCGCAGGCGCACGAGGACGACGCCGAGCGGGCGGTCCGGGCCGGGCTCGCCGTCGTCGCGGCGGTGGCGCCGCGCTGCGCACGCCGGCGGGCGAGCCGCTCGCCGCCCGGGTCGGCATCGCGACCGGGCTCGTCGTCGTCGGCGACCTGATTGGGCGAGGGGGCGGCGCGGGAGGAGACCGTGGTCGGCGAGACCCCGAACCTCGCCGCCCGGCTCCAGGCGCTGGCCGAGCCGGGCGAGGTGGTGATCGCCGCCTCGCACCCAGCGGCTGGTCGGCGCGGCTCTTCGAGCTCGAGACGCTCGGGCGCGCAGGCGCTCAAGGGCTTCGCCGCGCCGGTCGAGCGCCTGCCGCGTCGTCGGCGAGGGCGGGCGGAGAGCCGGTTCGAGGCCGGCACGGCGGGCAGGTGACGCCGCTGGTCGGTCGCGAGCAGGAGCTGGGGCTGCTGCTCGACCGCTGGCGGCGGGCCAGGGCCGGGGAGGGCCAGGTGGTGCTGCTCTCGGGCGAGCCTGGCATCGGCAAGTCGCGGCTCGTCGAGGCACTGCGCGAGGCGACCCGCGGCGAAGGCCGCATGCGAGCCTGCGCTATCAGACCTCGCCCCACCACACCAGCAGCGCGCTGTGGCCGGTGATCCGGCAGCTCGAGCGAGCGGCCGGCCTCGACGAGCGCGACGATGCCCCGGAGGCCCGGCTCGACAGGCTGGAGGCGCTCCTCGCCCGTCGCCGTGGCCGACCCCGCGAGGCGGCCGCGCTGCTGGCGCCGCTCTTCGGCCTCGACGGCTCGGCGCGGTACCCGGCCCGGATCTCACGCCGCAGCAGCGCAAGGAGCGGACCCTCCGGGTCCTGGTCGACCAGCTCGAGGGCCTGGCCCGGCGCGGGCCGGTCCTGGCCGTGCTCGAGGACGTGCACTGGCTCGACCCGACCACGCGCGAGCTGTTCGACCTCGCCGTCGACCGGCTCCGGCACCTGCCGGTGCTGCTCGTCGCGACCTTCCGTCCCGAGCTGCCGCCGCCCTGGACGGCGCTTCCCGCATGTCACGCTTCTCACCCTCGACCGTCTCGCGCGCGGCGAGGCCGCGGCTGTTGGTCGATGCCGTGACCCGCGGGCGGGCGCTGCCGGCCGCGCGTGGCCGAGACGATCCTGGAGCGGACCGAGGGCGTGCCCCTGTTCGTCGAGGAGCTGACCAAGGCCGTGCTGGAATCCGGCGTGCTGCGGGAACGTGAGGGCGGCGATGGAGCTGGCCGGATTCCAGCACCGCCTGCAGCACCCCGTCGGCCACGATCACATCGCCGTTGAGCACCAGCACTCGACCGGGGGGAGCCGCCTGTAGACCCACGGCCAGGCTGACGAAGTTCTCGTACTCCTGCGACAGCGGGTTGTGCACCGAGCGGGCACGCCCGTCCAGTTGACGGTCGACATCGTCAGCGTGCGCGCCGGTGACCACCAGCGTGCGGCTGACACCGGCGGCCGCCAGCCGTTCCAGTGCCCACTCGATCAGCGGCCGCCCGCCGACCTCCTGGAGCACCTTGGGACGCCCGCCCAACCGCCGTCCGGCACCGGCGGCCAGGATCACCGCGGCCGCAGGATCAGCCGGCATCGAGCACCTCCCGGGCGACCCGCTCGCCCGCCATCACCGCGCCTTCCATGAAACTGGGGAGCACCGACGTCTCCGCTCCGGCGTAGTGCACACGGCCGTCCGGGAGGGCCAGCTGAGGCCACCAGCCGGTGAGCTGCCCGGGCGCCAAGATCAGGTAGCTGCGGGGATAGATGACGCGGGTGATGCGGGCCACGCCGACCCCGAACATGGCGCGCACCGGCTCGTTCAGGTCACGAAACGCGGTCGCCTCCGGGAGTGCCGCCAGCCGGCGTGCCGGAGTCGACCCGACGAAGGCGCCGAGCGTCCGCCGGTCGCGCCGGTACGCATACCCGAGCACGGTATCGGTGACCGCCGAGGTGGGCGCGGCGGAGGGGAGGTCGCGATCCAACTCGATCAGCGATTTGACCGCGACACCGTAGGCCACATCCCTGGGTGGCGGCCGGAGCCCACGAAGGTGCGCGTGGGCATGCAGCGGTATCGCCACAACCGCGCGGGGGGCCTTGACCACCTCGCTGTCTCCGACGGTGACCTCGACCTCGGTAGGAGACTGCCGAAGCTCCAGCGCCCCCGTCTGCAGGCGCACCCGCGCTCCCAGGCCCGAAGCGATGCGCTCGGCAAATCCTCCGGCCCCCTCACCGAAACGAAACTCCGAGTCGGAGCGGGCGCCGCCCCGGGCAGCGTCCTTGGCGGCCAGTGCATGCAATGACATGCGTTCCAGCGGGACGGTTGCAGCCACCACCGAGATCATCGTCTCGGCCACCGCCCGGTCAAACGGAGCCGCCTCGCGGGAGCGCAGCCAACCGCCCGACGCTCACGGCGTCGGTGGAGGGGTCGGGGTGTTTCCCCAGCCGCTCGATCTCATCCAACAGCGCGACATACCCCGGTGGTGACTCGAACTCGCGTCGCCCCGCCACCCAGGCGGCGGACGGAGTGGGGCCGTGGTCTCCCCAACCGACGGCGGAGCGCACGATCGCCGCGCCCACCTCGTCGGCCAGCCCTCGCAGATGCGTGTTGGTGGCGTCGATCGCCTCGCCCCCGGCCTCCCACGGCCGGCCGTCCGACTGACGCGTCCACACCCTGCCGCCGACCCGGTCGGAGGCCTCCAGCACTGCCACCTCCGCACCCGCCTGCACCAGCCGGTGCGCGGCCGTGAGACCCGACAGGCCGGCGCCGATCACGACCACGTCAGGCATGGCGGAGGGCCTCGAGCTCGTCGGCGACGACTGCCCGCCACGCCCCCGGCGCCAGCCCGTCCACCGTCAGCGGTCCGTAGCGGTTTCGATGCAGCGACCGCACCGGATGGCCGATCGCGGCGCACATGCGCCGCACCTGCCTGTTTCGGCCCTCGTGGATGGTGATCTCCAACTGCCCAGGACGGACGCTTCGCACCACCGCCGGGTGGGTCATGCCGTCCTCCAGCTCCACGCCTCGGCGCAGCCGCTCGAGTGCCTCCTCGGTCGGGCACCCCCTCGACGTCGGCCAGGTAGGTCTTCTCGACGCCGTGCTTGGGGTGCATCAACCGGTGGGCCAGGTCGCCGTCGTTGGTAAGCACGAGCGCGCCGGTGGTGGCACGATCCAGTCGCCCGACCGGGAACACGCCGTACGTCGGTCTTGACCGCGTCGATCACCGTCGGCCGCCCGCGCGGATCACCGACGCTGGTGATCATCCCGGCGGGCTTGTTCAGCAGCACCACCACGACCTCTCTGGGCCGTGACCGGGTCGCCGTCGAGGCGAACATCGTCACCCTCCGACGACGCGGGTACCGAGGTCGGCCACCTGACCGTTGACCGTCACCCGGCCGTCGCGGATGTACACCTCGGCCGCGCGGCGAGAAGCCAGCCCGGTTGAGGCCAGAAATCGGTTAAGCCGCTCCGGCACGCTGATCAGCCACCAGGTGAAGCCGTGCCCGCAGCGCCTCGTGATCGGCGTCAGTCAGGTCGAACTCCGATAGGGCGGGCAGGCTCGCCGTCCCCTCCTCCAGCCCGAACATGCGGGCGAAGGCTGTGGTGACCCGGTACAGCACAGGCTGGCCGATGGTGTCGGCCCGACCCGCTTCTTCGACAAGCCCCCGCTCCAACAGGCCGGCGACGCCGGCATCGGCCGACACACCGCGGATGCGGGCGATATCGGGCCGCGAGACGGGGCCGAGATACGCCACGATCGCAAGCGTCTCCAGTCCGGCCTGGCTGATGCCACGCGTCTGCGGCCGGTTCAGCAGCCGGGCACAGGCCGGGGCGGTCTCACGCGAGGCGCGGAATCCCCAGCCGCCGGCCGCCTTCTCCAACACCACTCCCGACCGGCCTTCGCCGTAGCGGTCGCCCAGCGCGTCTAGGGCGCGCTCGATCCGCTCGGGGGCCGCCTCGGTCAGCGCGGCCAGCTCACGCACCGACAGCGGCTCTGAGGCCACGAACAGCAGCGCCTCTACGGTGTGGGTCAGCTCACTCACGCGATCGCCCGCTCCGACACCGACCGGGTCGGCCTCGGGCGTCTGCGGCTGCTCGCGCCGCACCGCGCCGCGGGCCACCCTGATCGGCCCGAACAGCTCGGCCTGCACCGGATCGGCCTCGCCGGTCTTGTACAGCTCCAGCACCGCCAGGAACGCGGCCGCCTGGGACAGTCGGTCGAGGCCGGCCACCGCCTGCCTCGAAGGCGAAGCCACGGCGCTCACCGAGCAGCGCGCGGAAGCGATCGAGGAATTCGCTGACCGGCACCAGCTTGCGACGCACCACGCTGATGTCGATCTCCGGCGGCGAGGTGAGCAGCGTCGCCATGGCCGCGTGCAGCTGCCACGGATCCTCGCTGAACTCCTCGATCACCGGCTCAGGGCGAGGCTGCAACGGTGCCGGGCCGGCGCGGAACATCCGCGGCGTGGCCTCGGCTCGGTCGTGCAGCCAGCGAGCTGCCGCGGCATAACGGCGGTACTCGATCAGCCGCTCGATCAGCTCCTGCTCCGCCTCCTCGACGGTGATGTCCTCGTCGTCGGAGTCCTCGATCCCGAACAGCAGCCGCACCTTGATCTCGAGCAGCGCAGCGATCAGCACGACGAACTCGGTCGCCGACTCCAGGTCGATCTCGCCCCGCTCCTCCATCCGCTCGACGTAGGCGACCACGATCTCGGCGATCGGCAACTCGGCCAGCTCGATCTCCTCCCGCAGGACGAGCGCGAGCAGCAGATCGAACGGGCCCTGGAACACGTCCAGGTCGAGGTCGAACTCCGCCACGGTCATGGTCGGGACATTCTAGGGCGGCGGGCGGATGGGACTGTCAGCTCGTTACAGTTCCAACAGCATGCGGGTATTGCCCAGCGTGTTGGGCTTCACCCGCGGGAGGTCGAGAAACTCCGCCACACCCTCGTCATAGGAGCGGCGCAGCTCGGCGTACACCTCCGGCGCCACCGGCGTGCCCTCGATCTGGCGGAAGCCGTGGCGGGCGAAGAATCGGTGCTCGAAGGTCAGCACGAACACCCGCCGCACGCCCAGCTCGCGGGCGGTGTTGACCAGCTCCGCGACCACCGCATGGCCGACTCCCCGGCCCACGAACGCCGGATCGACAGCGACCGTGCGCACCTCGGCCAGATCCTCCCACATCACGTGCACCGCCCCGCAGCCCACCACCGCCCCGTCCAGCTCCGCCACCCGGAAGTCCTGGACGTCCTCGTACAGGGTCACGAGCTGCTTGCCCAAGAGCACGCCCCGGTCGACGTATCCACTCACGATCCGGTGGATGTCGCGGATGTCGCTCGTGCGGGCGCGGCGGATGATCGGATCGGTCACGAGTGCACGATATGCGCCGGTCAGGCGATGACGGCGTCGCCCAGCAGAGCCCGTGCCTCGGCCATGAAGTCGCCGTCTGCCCGTACCCGGTAGTCGGAGCCGAAGCGGAGCACCTTGGCGCCGTCGGTGGTGTCGATGCGAAGCTCCACCGGCGCCTCGCCGGGATACTCGCCTATCAGGCTCTTGAGCTCATCCAGGATCGTCGCCGGAGCCTCGCGGGCGTCGACCCGCAGCTTGACCACACCGGCGTCAGCGACAGCCTCGAAGGGCGTTGCCTCCATCGCCATCAGCTTCACCTCGGTGTCGGACTTGCGCTCGACCCGGCCCTTGATCAGCACGATGCTGTCGGGCCTGAGCACGTCTCGGGCGGTCTCCCAGCTCTTGGCGAACACGATCACCTCGATGGCGTCGGTGGCGTCGTCGAGCTGGACGAACGCCATCGTGTCGCCCTTCTTGGTGACCAGCTGCCGCACCCCGGCGACGATCCCGCCGACGGTCACGACCTGGCCGTCACGGAGATTGGGAAACTCCCGCAGCGGCGCGTCCACCTGCCGGGCGAGCTGTGACCGCAGCGGCGTCAGCGGATGGCTGGAGACGTACAGCCCCAGCACCTCCTTCTCCCGTCGCAGCAGATCATCACGATCCCATTCCAGCGTCGACACCTGCGGATGCACGCGGGTGACCGTGGCCGACCCGCCTGCGCCGTCGTCGCCCATCATGTCGAAGATCGATCCCTGGCCGCGGCGGGCATCCTCCTGGATCTTCTGGCCGGCCGCGAGCGCCTGTTCCAACGCCTCGGCGTTGCCCCGCCGGGTGGCACCGGAGCAGTCGAATGCCCCCGCGGCGATCAAGCTCTCCAGCATGCGCTTGTTCAGCACCGTCGCGTCGACCCGTTCGCAGAAGTCCCAGATCGACTCGAACGGGCGCTCGGAGCGGGCCTCGACGATCATCCGCACCGCTCCCTCGCCGACGTTCTTGACAGCAGTCAGACCGAACCGGATCTTGCCGTCCACCACTGCGAAGTCGGACTGGCTCTCGTTCACATCCGGCGGCAGCACCTCGATACCCATGTCGGCGCACTCACCGACGTAGAACGGCACCCGGTCCTTCGTCGACATCACCGAGGAGATCAGAGCCGCCATGTACTCGGCCGGATGGTTGGCGCGCAGATACGCGGTCTGATACGAGATCAGCGCATAGCAGGCCGCATGCGACTTGTTGAACGAGTAGTCGGCGCTGCGCTCGTTGTCCTCCCACAGCTGCTGCGCCAGCGCGGCGCCGACGCCGTTGGCGGCACAGCCCTTGAGGAACTTGTCCTTGAGCGAGGCCATCAGCGATGCGATCTTCTTGCCGACCGCCTTGCGCAGATCGTCCGCCTCGGCGGGTGTGAACCCGGCCAGTTCCCTGGCGATCAGCATCAGCTGCTCCTGATAGATCGAGATCCCCGCCGACTCCGACAGGATCGGCTCGAGCCGTGGATCGGGGTAGGAGAACTGTTCCCGGCCGTTGAGGCGCGCTGCGTAGCGAGGGATGTTCTGCATCGGGCCGGGCCGGTACAACGCCACCAGCGCGATCAGATCCTCGAACCGGGTGGGTCTCACCTGGCGCAGCGCGTCGCGCATGCCGCTTGACTCGAACTGGAACACCCCGGTGGCATCGCCGCGGGCCATCATCTCGTAGGTCTTGGTGTCATCCAGCGGCAGCGCGTGCACGTCCACGGTGACTCCGCTGGACTCCTCGATCAGCTCCACGGCGCGGTCGATCACGTCCAGGTTGCGCAGCCCCAGGAAGTCCATCTTGAGCAGCCCCAGCGCCTCCACGTCGTTCATCGAGAACTGGGTGACGACCTCGGAGTCGGTGCCCTTCTGCTGCAGTGGCAGGTACTCGGTCAGCGGCCGGTCACCGATCACCACCGCTGCGGCATGAATCGAGTCGTTGCGCACGACCCCTTCCAGCGGCATCGCCATGTCCACCACCTTGCGGGTGGTCTCGTCGATGTCGTAGCTCTTGCGCAGCTCCGCCCCGGACTTCATGCACATGTCGAACGAGATCTTGGGGCCGTCGGGGACAAACTTGGCGATCCGGTCGACCACGCCGTACGGCAGTCCCATCACCCGGCCGGCGTCCTTGATGGCCGCCTTGGGTTGCATCTTGCCGAAGGTGATGATCTGGGCGACGTTGCGACGCCCGTACTTCTCGGCCACGTAGTTGATCACGCGCTCGCGCCCGGCCACGGCGAAATCGACGTCCACGTCGGGCATCGACTTGCGGCCGGGATTCAGGAACCGCTCGAACAGCAGCGAGTAGCGCATCGGATCGAGGTCAGTGATGCGCAGGCAGTAGGCAACCAGCGATCCCGCGGCCGACCCACGACCGGGCCCGACGGAGATACCCTCGGCGCGCGCGAACCGGATGAAGTCCCACACGATCAGGAAGTAGTCGGGGAAGCCCATCTCCTCGATCGTCTTGAGCTCGAACTCCAGCCGCTGGCGCAGCTCAGGGGTCTCGCTGCCGTACCGCTCGCGCAGCCCGTCTTCGGCCAGCTTGCGTAGGTACGCGATGGCCGTCTCACCGCCGGGCAGATCGAAGTGCGGCAGATGCGTTGCCTCGAAGTCGAGCGTGGCGGAGCAGCGATCGGCGATCTCGACCGTGGCCCGCAGCATCTCCTCGCCGAACCGCGGTGCGAACAGGTCGTACATCTCCTGCGGCGAGCGCAGGTAGAAGCCGTGGTTGGAGAACTTGAAGCGGTTGGGGTTGTCGAGCGTGTCGCCGGTCTGAATGCACAGCATCGCCTCGTGGGGGATCGCGTCGGCAGCGGTCAGGTAGTGGACGTCGCCGGTACCTACCAGCGGCAGCCCCGCATCCCCCGCCATCGCCACCAGCTGTGGCGTGATCTGGGTCTGAATATCAATGCCGCCGTCCTGAATCTCGACGTACACGTCATCGCGGCCGAAGATCTGCACCAGCGTATCCAGCTCCTGCCGAGCGCGGGCCTCGTCGCCGTCCACCAGCGCCTTGCTGACCCGGCCCGAGAGACAACCCGAGAGGGCGATGATGCCGTCGGCGTGCGCGGCCAGTTGCTCCAGGTCGACCCGCGGCTTGTACCAGTAGCCGTCCAGGAATCCTGACGACACCAGCCGCACAAGGTTGTGGTAGCCCTCGCGCGTCTCGGCCAGGAGTGTCAGGTGGCCGCGGCGCTCGCGCTGAGGCCGGGCGGCGTGGTCGTCCACCACGTAGATCTCACAGCCCAGGATCGGCTTGATGCCGGCCTTGGCGCCGGCCTTGCAGAACTCCACCGAGCCCGCCATCGAGCCGTGGTCGGTGAGGCCGATGGCCGGCATCCCGAACTCTGCAGCGCGATTGACGAGAGGGCCGATCCGACACGCCCCATCGAGGATCGAGTATTCGCTGTGGACGTGGAGATGGGCGTAGCGCGGTTGGTTCGGCACGGGTTTTTGAGTTTACCGAGCGGGGGCGACGGAGCCGCCCCCGCTCGACAAGTTACTGCCCCGCCATGCGATGGCGGAGAACCAGCCCGGCCGAGGTGATGACGGCCGCCGTCGTAAAGGCCGCTGCCCCTCCAATCACGGCCGTGCGCCGACGCCTGCGGCGGCGCTCCTGAGAGCCTCGCAGCGTGCGATCGACGACCCGCTGGGCCTTACGACTGATGCCCACGTTCCGCCATGTGCGCACCGTCGCGACCGAGGTCGCGTACCCGATTGCTGCTTTCCGTGAGTTGAACATGCGGCCTACTGTAGCCGAGCCTGCGGGCGGCGGCAGGTTACCGCTTTCCGAGTTCGCCAATACCTCATGTCGGTGATCGGCAGAAGCCCCCCGGAGGGCGACATCCCTCCCATGGACGCGAACCCCGACACCACATCAGAGATCGAAATCGACGACCGCTTCATCGGTGACTGGATCGAGTACGGGATGGCCGAGATCAACTCGTACCTGGCCAAGCACCTGCGCTTCGCACGCTGGTGCGACGAGCACCAGCGGCCGAGTAACCGCACGTCAGGCGCTGACGACCGGAAGCGTCAGCTTCCGGGTCTTGCGCTCAGGTCGCACCATGCCGCCGGCGATCCAGGCGTCGACCTCGCTGAACAGCTCTTCGACCAGCGCCGCCTGGGGCACCTTGCGCAGCACCTCGCCGTGGGCGTAGATGAAGCCGGCGTCCCTCCCGCCGGCGATGCCGAAGTCGGCGTCGCCGGCCTCACCCGGGCCGTTCACGGCGCAGCCCATGACCGCCACCTCGAACACCTCGTCGTAGCCTTCCAAGCGCCGCTCGACGCGCTCGGCCAGGTCGAGCACATCCACGTTGGTGCGCCCGCACGACGGGCAGGCGATCATCACCGGGCCCTTGTGCCGCAGACCGAGCACCCGCAGCATCTCCCAGGCCACCTTGACCTCCTCCACCGGGTCGGCGGTGAGCGACACCCGGATGGTGTCGCCGATGCCCATGGCCAGCAGGCTGCCGATCCCGATCGAGCTCTTGACGGTGCCGGTGAAGACCGGCCCGGCCTCGGTCACGCCCAGGTGCAGCGGGTAGGGCACCTTGTCGGCCAGCCGCCGGTAGGCGTCGATCATGACCGGCACCGACGAGCTCTTGACCGAGATCTTGAAGTCGTGGTAGCCGAGCCGCTCCAGCAGCCGCACCTCCTCCAGCGCAGCCTCGACCAGCGCCCCTGCCGGGTCGTTGGTCGCGAACTGGCGGAGATGGTCGGGAAGCGAGCCGGAGTTGGCGCCGATCCGCATGGGGATGCCGGCGGCCCGAGCCGCCGTGACAACCTGCTCGACCTTGTCGTCACCGCCGATGTTGCCGGGGTTGATCCGCACGGCGGCCACCCCTGCCGCGATCGCGCGCAGCGCCAATGAGGCGTTGAAGTGGATGTCGGCGATCACCGGCAGCGGCGATCCGGCCACGATCGCCGGCAGCGCATCGGCGTCCGTGCGGCCCGGCACCGCCACCCGAGCGATGTCGCAGCCCGCCTCTGCCAGGCGCGTGATCTGGGCGACGGTCGCGGCGACGTCGCTGGTGTCGGTCAGCGTCATCGACTGCACCGCCACCGGCGCGCCTGCGCCGATCAGCACTCCACCAACGGAGATTTGGCGTTCGGAAGCCATCTCGCAGAGGATACCGTTTGCCGCCCGAGGATCAGCGGGGTTGGGTGTTTATCGAGCCCGCCGAGATCGTTCTGGAGCCCGATCGCAAACGCCATCAGCATCAAGGCGATCCCGACCGCCGAGATCCGCCCGAAGGTGGCCTGCGAGACCGCGCGGCCGCGGATCTTCTCGAGCACGATCATGAGCACGTGGCCGCCGTCCAGGGGCAGGAACGGCAGCAGGTTGAAGATCGCCAGCGACAGCGAGATGAACGCCAGAATGCTGAGATAGCTGGAGATGCCGTAGTCGACCGCATCGGCCGAGTAGCGGGTGATCCCCACCACGCTGTGCAGCTGCGCCCGCCCCTGCGGGGTGACCACATTGCCCAGCGCGCCGATCGTGCCGGTGGTCAGCGCCCACATCTGTGAGGTCGCCATCTGCGGCGCCGAGAGCACCGAGTGCGACACCGGCGCCACGCCGAACGAGAATCCGAGCCGGTAGACGCCGTCGATCTTCTTGGTGTGGGTGGGCGGCAGCGCGATCACGCGGCCGTTGCGGTCGACCGTGATCCGCACCACCCCGCCGTTGCTGGCGACGATCACGTTGTGGGCCTGGTCGGGGGTGAGGTGGCGGCCGTTGACCGTCACGATCTTGTCGCCGGGCTTCAGGCCGGCGGACGCCGCAGGGCTCGGTGAGACCACCGTCGCCACCGTCTTGGTGGCCTCGGGTACGCCGGTGATGAACAGGCCCACCAGGATCACGAAGCAGGCCAGCACGTTCATGGCCGGCCCGGCCAGGATCACGATCAGCCGGTTGGTGCGGCTCGAGCGCCAGTACGAGCGGGGATCGAGGGCCTCCTCCACCCGCGCGATGTTCTTGGTCACCTTGCGCCGGTCGGTCGGGGTCAGGGAGTGGTCGCAGACCGCCACCGCGGCCCGCACACGTTCCAGCGCCACGGCGGCGGCGTCGTGCTGGTTTCGGTTGATGCACAGGCGAAACTCGTCGACCGCGTTGGACAGCTCCAACCCCTCAGCCGGGTCGAGCTGATCGGGACGCTCCAGCAGGTCGTCGATCGCATACAGATCGTCGGCCTCGGGCCGCAGCATTCCCGGGATCTTGACGTACCCACCCAGCGGGATCGCGCCGATCCGGTACTCGGTGTCGCCGTACTGCTTGCCGGCGATGATCGGCGGGAAGCCGATGGTGAAGTTGAGCGCGCGCATGCCGACCGCCTTGGCTGCGGCGAAGTGGCCCAGCTCGTGGATGAAGATCAGCACCAGCAGGCCGAGAATCGCGATCGCATAGCTCATGCCGCCACCGCCACCAGCTCGCCGGCGATCACGCGGGCACGGGCATCGGCCTCGAGCACCTGCTCGAGCGAAGCCAGCGGCGCCACGTCGGTGCGCTCCAGGGTCTGCTCCACCACACCCGCTATATCGGCAAAGCCGACCCCGCCCGCGAGGAACGCCGCCACGGCCACCTCGTTGGCCGCATTCAGCGTGCACGGCGCGGTGCCGCCCGCCCGGCCCGCATCACGCGCCAGCTGGAGGCACCGGAACACGTCGACGGTCCGGCGGCTCGAACTCGAGCGTGAAGGCCGATTCCAGGTCGAGCCGCGGGGCCGGGGTGGCGGCCCGCTGCGGGTAGGTCAGCGCCCACGAGATCGGCACGCGCATGTCGGGCAGGCCGAGGTGCGCGATCAGGGCCCCGTCGCGGAAGCGAACCATCCCGTGCACGATCGACTGGGGGTGGACGACCACCTCGATCGCGTCGTAGCCGATCCCGAACAGGTGGTGGGCCTCGATCAGCTCCAGCCCCTTGTTCATCAGGGTGGCCGAGTCGACGGTGATCTTCGCGCCCATCTTCCAGGTCGGGTGGTCGAGCGCCTGCTCCCGGGTGACGCCCGCCAGCTGCTCCTGCGAATAGCCGCGGAACGGGCCGCCCGAGGCGGTGATCACCAGGCCCGAGACCGAGCCGTCGGCTGCGCCCTCGAGGCATTGGGCAAGCGCGGAATGCTCGCTGTCGACAGGCAGCAGGCGACGCTGGGCGCGGTCACGCGCCTCCAGCACCAGCGCTCCCCCGGCGACCAGGCTCTCCTTGTTGGCCAGGGCGACGTCGGCGCCGCTCTCGAACGCCGCCAGCGTCGCCGCCAGCCCGGCCGCCCCCACCACACCGTTCAGGACGACGTCGGCGCCGCATTCGCGCTACCAGCTGAGCGGCCGAGTCGGGGCCTTCCAGAACGTTGCCCGCCGAAGGCGCGCTCTGGCCGCGGCGG
Organism: uncultured Actinomycetes bacterium; assembly: GCA_963723785.1. Classification (GTDB taxonomy): domain Bacteria; phylum Actinomycetota; class Thermoleophilia; order Gaiellales; family JAICJC01; genus CAVPTL01. The sequence goes on from CAVRSB010000009.1 coordinate 13,804, forward strand.
CGGCGGCCGGGTCGGTCAGCGCGATCGTGGACACTCCGTGGGCCGCGGCGGCGGCAACCAGCTGATCGGCACTGGTGGCGGCGGCCAGCCCGCAGACCGACAGATCGGGGTGCTCGCCCACGATCTCGAGCGCCTGCAGGCCGATCGAGCCGGTGGCTCCCAGAATGGCGACAGATCTCATTCTGCGATCAGTGTAACCAGCGCAGGTTGGGATCCGATCAGCGGGTGATGGCTGCCGAGCGACCGTGGCAGCTCGGCTTCGCCTGCGATCTCGGCCGCCCACAGTATGTGTCCCGAGACCGCGTCGACCACGAACCCACGGTGACCGCAGCCGACCGCTGCGTACCGCGGCGGGCGGTGATCGTCGAGCTCCCAACCGAACCACTCAGACCGCTCCATCGCCGCCAGCTCGGGGTACTCGCTCGCACACCGCCGCCACCGCGCGACCGAGCAGGTCGCGATCGGAGGTGAGCGACCTCCAGCCGGCCACGCAGTCCCAGCTTGTTGCGCCGCCGGATCACGCCCGTCCAATCGCCAGAGCCACGAAATACGCCGCCGCCCCGGCAAACAGCAGCGCGTCGATGCGATCCAGCACGCCTCCGTGCCCGCCCAGGATCCGGCCGGTGTCCTTGACGCCCATATCGCGCTTCAGGTACGACTCGAACAGGTCGCCGACCGGCCCGGCGATCGTGATCGCAAGCGCGAACTCGGTGGCGTGGATCGGCGACAGCGGCTGTGAGGAGGGCTGGTGGTACACCGTGAAGAACGACCGCCAGGAAGCCGCACACCAAACCGGCCGCCAGCCCTTCGACGGTCTTGTTGGGCGAGATCTGGCCGGCCAGCCGGCGGTGTCCGAACATGCGCCCGAACAGGTAGGCAGCGGTATCCGACAGCCACACCCCCAGGAACACCGCCAGCAGCAGCACCCGTCCCCACTCACCGGGGCCGGGGATGTCGCGGATCGCGACCAGCAGGCCAAGGCCAAGGCCCACCCAGACCACGCCCAAGAGCGTCACCGCCAGCTGCACCACCGCGTGCTGGCGGACGTCGCCCACCGCCGAGAGCCAGAACGCCAGCAGCAGCGCCCCGAACAGCGGCGCGGTCGCCCACGCCAGCCCGCCCTGGTGGATCGCGATCGGGATCAGGATCACGCCCAGCATGCCCGCCGGGATCAGCGGCCGGAACTCGCGCGTCATGACGTACAACTCGTGCACAGCCACCACCGCAGTCACGACCGCCGCGGCGGTCATCACCCAGCCGCCGACGTACACCGCATACACCGCGAAAATCAGCAGCGGGATCGCAATCACGACGCGCGAGATCAGTGCGTTCACCGACGCCCGAATCTGCGCCTGCGCCCGGCGTAGGCCTCGAGTGCCTCGCGCAGATCCCCATCATCGAAGTCCGGCCACAGCGTGGGAGTGAAATGGAACTCGGCGTACGCGGCCTGCCACAGCAGGAAGTTCGAGACGCGCAGCTCTCCGGAGGTGCGGATCACCAGGTCGGGATCGGGCATATCGGGAGCGTACAGACGGGCTGCGACGGCCCCCTCGTCGATCGCCTCGGGGGCCACTCCGTCGGCGACCAGTTGTCGTGCGGCGGCCACGATCTCGTCACGCGCGCCGTAGTCGAACGCGACCCACAGATCCAGGCGAGTGTTCTCGGCGGTGCGCCGCTCCATGTCCTGCATCAGATCGCGCAGACTGTCCGGGCAACGGTCGCGCCGCCCGATGAAGTGCATGCGCACACCCTGACGGTGCAGATCGGGGAACTGCTCGCGGATGGTCTCCTCGAACAGCGCCATCAGATCGGCCACCTCGTCGTCCGGCCGGCCCCAGTTTTCCGTGGAAAACGCGTACACGGCCAGGCTGCGAACGCCCAGCCCGGGAGCCGCCTCGACGGTGCGCCGCAGCGCCTTGGTGCCGGCTCGGTGGCCGGCCAGCAGCGGCAGGCTGCGTGACTTCGCCCAGCGTCCGTTGCCGTCCATGATCACGGCCACGTTCTCGGCGTGATCGGCGATCGGCCGCTCAGGCGTCGCTGCGCGCGTCCGTCTCAGCGCGCGCAGCAGCCGCCGCTGCTTGCGCAGAAGCGCCGCGGTCACACTTCCATGATCTCGGCCTCTTTACCCTTGAGCGCCGAGTCGATGGCCGCCGTGTGAGCGTCCGTGAGCTTCTGCAGCCGATCCTCCGCCCGGTGCACGTCATCGGAGCCGACGTCGCCACCCTTCTCGAGCTCCTTGAGGTGGTGAATCGCATCGCGCCGGATGTTGCGGGCCGCCACCCGCCCCTCCTCAGCCATGTGCCGCACCTGCTTCACCAGCTCCTTGCGGCGCTCCTCGGTGAGCTGAGGGATCGGCAGCCGGATCAGCTGGCCGTCGTTGGCGGGCGTGAGACCGAGGTCGGACTCCAGGATCGCCCGCTCGATGTCCTTCATGGTGCCCTTGTCGAACGGCGTGATCGTGAGCATGCGGGGCTCCGGCACGCTGATGGTGGCGAGCTGGTTGACGGGCATCTGGCTGCCGTAGGCGTTCACCTGGATGCGATCCAGCAGCGCCGCCGAGGCGCGTCCGGTGCGGATCGTGGTGAACTCGTGCTTGGCCGCCTCGACGCTCTTGTCCATCCGCCGTGAGGCGTCGGAAAGCACATCCTCGATCATGATGAAACCTCCACAGGAACCTTGTGAGCCGAGATCACGGTGCCGACCCGTTCGCCGGCAACGACCCTGCCGATGTTACGCTCGTCGTCGAGGTTGAACACGTACAGCGGCACGCGATTGTCCATGCACAGCGAGAGCGCGGTCGAATCCATCACCTTGAGACCGCGCTCGATCGCCTCGATATGCGTCAGGTCGGGCAGCAGCCGAGCATCGGGATTGGTGCGGGGATCGTCGTCCATCACACCCTCGACGCCGTTCTTGCCCATCAGGATCGCCTGAGCACCGATCTCCAGCGCGCGCAGCGCAGCGGCGGTGTCGGTGGTGAAGAACGGGTTGCCGGTACCGGCGGCGAAGATCACGATCCGGCCCTTCTCGAGGTGCCTGATCGCCCGCCGGCGGATGTACGGCTCGGCCACCTCGGCCACGTCGATCGCCGACATCACCCGCGTGTGGGTGCCCAGCTGTCTCCAGCGCGTCCTGGACGGTCAGCGCATTCAGCACGGTGGCCAGCATGCCGGCGTAGTCGGCGGTGGCTCGGTCCATCCCCTTGGCGGCCTCCTGCGTCCCGCGCAGGATGTTCCCGCCGCCGACCACGATCGCAAGCTCGACGCCGCCGGCGGCGACTTCGTGAACGGCCCGGGCAATCGCGCCGATTCGATCTGGGTCCTGCCCGTAGTCGCGATCTCCCATCAGCGCCTCACCCGAGAGCTTCAAAAGGATCCTGCGAAACTCGCTCACCCGGCGCCCACCTCGAATCGTGCGAAGCGCTTGATCTCGATGTTCTCGCCGAGCGTCCCGGAGAGCTCGGCCCGCAGCGTCTCGATCGTCTTGCCGTCGTCCTCGGGCCGGATCGACGGCTGGTTAGCCAGCACGTAGTCGGTCAGCGACTTCGTCCACATGCCGGCGGCGATCTTCTCCAGCATCGCCTCGGGCTTGCCCTCCGCGGCGGCCTTGGCCTGGAAGATCTCGAGCTCGGCCGCCTTGAAGTCCTCGGGGATGTCGCTCTCCGACACGAACCGCAGGTCGCGGGCAGCAGCGATCTGCAGCGCGACCTTGCGGCAGAACCCGCGGAAATCGTCTGTGCGCGCGACGAAGTCGGTCTCGCATCCGATCTCGACCATCGATCCGATCCGGCCACCCGCGTGCACGTATGTCTCGATCAGGCCCTCGCCGGTGCCGCGCCCTGAGCGCTTGCTGGCCGAGGCGATGCCCTTCTCGCGCAGCAGCTTGACCGCCGCGTCCATGTCGCCGCCGGCTTCGGCCAGCGCCCGCTTGCAGTCCATCATGCCGGCCTGGGTGGTGTCGCGGAGAGCCTTGACCTCGGCGGCAGAAGGCGTGTAGGTGGCGTCGCTCATTCGGCCTCCCCGCTCTCGATCGGCGTTTCAGCGGGCTCGTCCGCGGCCGGCGCGGCCTCGGGCTCCGCGGCAGCGGCAGCCTCCTCCGCCGGCGCGGCTTCCGGCTCCACCGCCGCAGCGGGCTCAGCCGCCGGGGCGGCCTCGGCCTCTCGCTTCCGCCGGGGGCTGCGCCTCTGCATCGGGAGCAGCGCCACCGGCAGCCTCGGCTTCGGCAGCCGCCTCGGCGGCCGCAGCTTCGGCGGCCGCCTGAGCGGCGGCGAAGTCCGCGGCCTTGATGCCCAGGTTACGGCCGTCGGCGACGGCGTCTGCGAGTACCCGCACGATCAGATCGGACGAGCGGATGGCGTCGTCGTTTCCGGGGATCACGAAGTCGGCGTCGTCGGGATCGCAGTTGGTATCCACCAGCCCGACCACGGGGATGTGCAGCCGCCGGGCCTCGCGCACCGCCAGCGCCTCCTTCTTCATGTCGATCACGACCACCGCGTCGGGAAGCTTGCGGGTGTCGGCAACTCCACCGAGGTTGGTCTCGAGCTTTTCCAGATTGGACAGCGCGACCTGGCGCTCCTTGGCCGGCAGCAGCTCCAGCTGGCCGTCGCTCTTCTGACGGCGGAGCTCGTGCAGGGCCGCGATCCGATCCTGGATGGTGCGGTAGTTCGTCAGGAGGCCACCCAGCCAGCGATGGTTGACGTAGGGCATGCCGACGCGGCCGGCGTGCGTCTCGACGGCGTCCTGGCACTGTTTCTTGGTGCCCACGAACAGCACGCTGCCGTTGCGCTCGCCGATGTTTCGCAGGTACTGGGCGGCATCGTCGAGCAGATCGGAGGTCTGCTGCAGGTCGATGATGTAGATGCCGTTTCGCTCGCCGAAGATGAATCGGCGCATCTTGGGATTCCATCGCCGCGTCTGATGGCCGAAATGCACTCCGGCCTCGAGCAGCTCGCGCATGGTCGCTGAGGGCAAGTTACTTCTCCTGATCGGTTGGATGAACTCAGCCGGTGGCGACTACCGGAATCCCGCCGCAGATTCAGCGAGACACCGCCGGCGCCGTGTTCCACCGGGTCGGGGACGTACAGGTCGAGCGAAAGTTTAGACGACGTGGTGAATAATCGGTGCCTGGCACCTTTATTCACGGCCTGGGCGGCGTTGAGGGCGGCGGCCAGGTCGGGGGGCAGCGGGGAGTGCGCTGCCACCGGCTCGCCCGTCCACGGATGTTGGAACGACAGCTCGGCGGCGTGCAGGAACTGGCGCTCCAGGCCCAGCTCGGGGCCGTGGCCGTAGGCGGGATCGCCCACCACCGGATGGCCGATGGCCTGCAGGTGCACCCGGATCTGGTGGGTGCGCCCGGTCTCCAGCTCGACCCGGAGGAGCGACCGGTCGGCGCAGCGCTTCGATCAGCTCAAACCGGGTCGCGGCCTCGCGCGGGACGTCGGTGTCGGTCGAAACCCGCGCCGGCTGTCGCCGATCGCGGCCAATGGGCGCCTCGATCCGGCCCGTGCGCGACGGCGGGCGGCCACGCACCAGCGCCGTGTAGACGCGGCTGATCTGGCGCCGGCGCAGCTGCGACTGCAGCTTTCCCAAGGTGATCTCGTCCCGAGCGACCACCAGCAGCCCCGAGGTGTCGCGATCGAGCCGGTGCACGATCCCCGCTCGATCCTCGGGGCCGCCTCCGATACGTCCGCGGAGCACCTCCACCAGGGTTGGCCCGGTCGCTCCCGGCGCGGCGTGCGTGAGCATCCCCGCCGGCTTGTCCACCACCATCAGCCGATCATCCTCGTACACGATGGGGACATCCGGCAGAGGCCCCGACGTCCAGCTCGGGCGCGCCGTCTCGGTAACCCCGACCAACTCCCCCGCCGTGAGCCGGTACGACTTTGGCCTGCGCTGCCCATCCACCGTGACCGCGCCCGCGGCCACCAGGCGCTCCGCCGCAGCGCGGGTACCGACTTCGGGCTGCGCCGCCACGAACCGATCGAGCCGGACACCCTCATGCTCGCCGTGACGCGGTGGTCGGTCACACGGTCTCGGGAGCGGCGGGAGCCTCACGATCCAGCCGCCAGAGGCCGAACACGAGCAGCGCCACGCCGATCACGATGAAGGTATCGGCCAGGTTGAACGTCGGCCAGTGACTCACGTCGATGAAGTCGGTCACATGCCCGTGGGCGACGCGGTCGATCAGATTCGAGAGGCTGCCGCCGACCAGCAGCCCCAGCGCCACCGGAAACAGCACGTGCCGCGAGCCGCTGCGGGCGAAATGCACCAGCATCCAGGCCACCGCGATCACCGTCAGGATCGACACGATCCCGATCCGGCCGGGCAGGATCCCAAACGCGATGCCGTCATTGCGAACCCGGGTGATGGCCAGCCCCGGAAACACCTGGTGCGATTGCTCGAGCACCATCTGCTGCTCGATCGCGCGCTTGGTCACCTGGTCGGCCACGATCGCCACGACCGCAACCGCGAGCATCCCCGCCCATTGCAACGAGCCCGCGCGAGGCGCGGGCTGCGGCGCTGCGTCTGCCCGGATCAGCCCCTCTCCTCCAGACGCTTGCACTGGATGCACTTGGTCGCGTACGGCAGCGCCTCCAACCGCTCGGGATCGATCGTGTTTCCACATCGCTGACATACACCGTAGGTGCCGTCGTCGATCCGCGCCAGCGCGGCGTCGATGGCGCTCAGCAGATGGTCGGCGTTGTCCTCGATCGACAGGTCGATCTCACGATCGAGCGTGTGGCTGGCACTGTCGCCCAGATGCGAGGCGGCGCCGCCGTCGTCAAAGACATCCTCGATCGAGCGCGACGTATCGTCCAGAAGGCGGCGGCGCTCCGCGGCCACCCGCACCCGCTCGTCGGTCAGACGCCTGCGCGTGGCCTCGATATCGACACCCTCCAACACGAGACTGAGTATACCCAGACGGGTATATCAGGCAGATTCGGGAGCGTCGTCAGCGTGCTGCTCGGTCTCGCTCTCAATCGCGGGCGCCACCGGCACCGGAGCATGCACCAGATCTTCTTCGTGATCGCGCACAATCTGGAGCGTTGTGCCCAGCAGCGATCGCAGCCGCAGCCGGAACTCGGCTTCTTCGCCGCGCAGCTGGGCAGTCTCCTGACGAATCCGCTCACGCTCGGCGTAGGCGCCGTGAAGGATCTCCCGCGCCCGCACTTCGGCCTCGCGTACCACCAGCTCGGCGTCACGCGATGCCTGGGCACGGCGTTCATCGGCCACCTTCTCGGCGGTGATGAGCGCGTTTCGGAGGGCTTCTTCGGTCTCGGCCACACTCGAGAGCTTCTGCTCGAGGTAGTGCACGCGGTCGTCCAGGTCGGCGCGTTCGCGCCACACCGTCTCGTACGCATCGGTTGCGTCGCCAATCAACTGGTCGACGTCGGCGCGGCTGTATCCGATCAGGCGGACAGCGGGTCGTTCATGTCTGAGTTCAACAGGTGAGATAGCCATGCCGCTCGGTTCGTGCCCGCCGAACGGAGTCCTTCCGCGCGAATCAGCCGTCTACGCAAACGAGTTGAGGATCACCTGGGTGATCTGAGCGCCGATCAGCACCGCAAAGGAGGCCACCATCGGACTGAGATCGAGCCCGCCCATCGGCGGGAGCACCCGCCGGAAGATGCTGCAGGAACGGCTCGACGGTGTCGTAGGTCAGGCCTCGCAGCCGGCCCAGCCAGGGGCTGTAGCTGGTCTGGAGCATGCCCAGGATCACATGCAGAAAGATGAACCCGATGTAGATCAGGCTGAGGGATTGGATGAACTGATCGATCCAATCGATCGTGGTCACGCGCTACCCCAGCTCTCCGGCGCGGCGCATCGCGGCGGTAACGCCGTCGATCACCGCGCCGCGCACACCGTGGCGCTCCATCTCGGCCAGCCCGGCCGCCGCCGTCCCGCCCGGCGAGGTCACCATCCGCCGAAGCGCGCTGCACGAGAGCTCCTCGGCTCGCAGCAACTCGGCGGTCCCGGCGACGGTCGAGAGCAGCAACCGGCGGGCGTCGTCGTAGGTCAGCCCGCTGACGATGCCGGCATCCTCGAACGCCTCGAGGATCAGACCCAGAAACGCCGGTCCCGATCCCGACAGCGCGGTGGCCGCGTCGAACAGCCGCTCGTCCAGCGGCACCACCTCGCCCAGCAGCGAGAACAGCTCGAGCACCGCCTCCTCTGCTGCGGTGTCGGTGAACCGGCCCGACGAGAAGGCAAGCGTCCCCGCCCCCACTCGCACTCCAACGTTCGGCATGAACCGAAACACCGGCGCGTCCACGTCCAGGATCGTCTCCAACGTGGCGATGCGCACGCCCGGCGGCCACCGAGGCGATCGCCTTGGTCGGGTGTGATCAGGTCGGAGATCTCGCGCAGCACCCGCTCGACGTCCACCGGCTTGACCGCCAGCACGACCATCGTCGATGCCTCGACCAGCTCATGGTTGCCGACCACGTGGCGAACGCCGTACTTCGACTGCCAGCGCGTCGGCCCTGCCGGAGCCGCGATCGGTGACCAGGATCCGGCCGGCCATCTCGGGATCGGCTTTGACCCACCCGCTGACCATGGCGGAGGCCATGTTGCCGGAGCCGATCAGTCCGATGGTGGAGGCGACGTTGGTCATGTCAGGCCAGAGCGTACCGCCACCACCGGTGGTTCCGCGCGGACAGAGGCTCCTCTCAGTACTGGTTGAAGAAGCCGCGCTCCATCAGCAGCGCCTTGTCCTCTGCCGAGACCTTGACCGCGTGCGGCGTCAGCAGGAACACCCGATCGGCCACCCGCTGCATCGAACCGTCCAGCGCATAGGTGAGGCCGCTGGCGAAGTCGATCAGCCGTCGCGTGAGATCGGCGTCGGCGGTCTGGAGGTTGATGATCACCGGCACCTCAGCCTTGAGCTTGTCCGCCACCGTCTGGGCGTCGTTGAACGTCTTGGGGACGACCAGCGACACCTGGGGAGCCTCGCGGTGCCCGTTCTGCTGGGGAGCCGGGGCGGCGCCGCGCGTCGACCGGGTGGGAGCGCGCGCCGGCGGCTCGTCACTGAAGATCTCGTCGAACTCCGAGCCCGACCGGCGTCTCGGCGAAAGCCGGCGCACGTTGGGTCGCTCGGAGTAGCCGCGCTCGAGATCTTCGTTGGCGGCGGTGCCGTCCTCGTAATACTCGTCACCCCACTCCTCTTCGCGCACGCCGAAGTAGACCAGGGTCGAATTCCACATGTCCTTGATGGCCATCTCTAAAGACTCTACCGCTTGAGTAGGACACTTCCTAGCCGCACGATGGTAGCGCCTTCCTGTGCTGCCACCGCGTAATCCTGGCTCGTACCCATCGAAAGCTGCGTCAGCTCGTGCCGACCGGCCCACTTCGGAGCGAGCGCATCGCGCAGATCCCGAAGCGCCGCGAACCACGGCGCGCGCCTCGCTCGGGCTGCTCCGCCAGCGGCGGCATGGTCATCAATCCGCAGAACCGCACGCTGCCGAACTCGGCCGCCCGCTCCAAGAACTGGTCGGCCTGATCGGGGCGCAACGCCGGCCTTGGACTCCTCTCCGGCGACGTTGACCTGCAGCAGGCAGTCGACCGGCTGTGATGCCCGCGACTCGATCTGGGCGCACACCGACAGCGAGTCGATCGCATGGATCAGGCGCACCCGTCCGACCACGTCGCGCACCTTGCGGCTCTGCAGATGGCCGATGAAATCCCAGGTGAAGCTGTCGGCAAACAGCGCCTGCTTGGCGGCCAACGCGTCGCTTCGGTTCTCCCCCACCAGCGTCACGCCGCCCGCTCGGAGGGCCTCCATGCCGTCCACGTCGACGTACTTGGTGGCGGCCAGGATCTCGACCTGAGGCCCGATCTCGGACCGGATCCGGGCCAGGTTCGCAGCGATCACTGCGGGATCAGGAACCAAGGACACCGACCACCCCCTGACGGCCGGTGCGGCCATGATCGCGCCGGTGCGAGAAGTACTCCTGGGGACGACAGATCGTGCATCGACCAGCCACCTCGACCTGCTCGACTCCGGCCCGCTCCAACGCAGTGCGGGCGGCGTACCACAGGTCGGCACACCCGTCGCGGACGGCCGGTTCGCCGAACGCCGCCTGAAGCGGCTGGCCGACGTCATCCTTGACCTTGTAACAGCACGGGCCCGCCCCCGGGCCGACCATCGCCACCGCGCCGGGACCGACTTGGGCGCATCCCTGCTCGCAGATGCCGGCCAGCAGTCCCTGCCAGCCCGCGTGCAGCACGGCCAACCGCGATCCGTCGGTGCGGGCGATCGCAATCGGAAGGCAGTCGGCTGCCAGCAACACCAACGGCTTTCCCGACAGTGAGGTGACCAGACCGTCCGACTTGGGGAACGGCTCCAGACCCGGCTGCATGAAGCGACCCGAGCTGGGCGTCGCCGTCACCTCCCGCACCTCGGCCCCTGCCACCTGCCACGCCATGGTGGCGTCGGTGGGGTCGGCGCCGACCGCGTCGACCGCGCGGCGGCGATTCTCGCGCACCGCCTCGGGGTCATCGTCGGTCAGCGCGCCCAGGTTGAGGCTGGCAAACGCTCCCTCGCTGACGCCGCCGGTGCGGCCGGTGAACGCCACCGTCACCCCGGCCGGTGCAGAGTCCCAGCGGATGGTGGTCACCGCGTCCTCCGCCAGGATCACCCGGGCGGCCTCGAGCTCCTGTTCGCGACCGTCGATCTGCCCGTTTCGCTTGCGCCGCAGCAGCTCGGCCAGCACCGCCCCAACCTTCGGCGACGGGCCGAGGCCGAACTCGCGCTGGAGCGACGTCCCGTCCAGCTCGAGCGTGACCACGGCACCGGCCTCGAGATACGCCCGCGCGGCGGCCGAGCCGAGCGCCGCTGTCACGATCGCGACCTCGACCGGTTGGGGCGCCAGCAGTTCGGCGACGTCGGCCGGGGTCGCGGCCTGCTCCAACGGCCCCAGCAGCCGCGGAGGCAGCGCCGCTGCCAGCGCGATTGTGCGGGCATCCCGCCGCCGGATTCGCAGCCACTCCAGCCACGGCTCGAGCTGGTCCGGCTCGACGCTGCGTGCGACGGCGGCGAACCTCGACCCGCCAGGGAGCGAGCTCGGGCTGGTGGGAGAGGCGCAGTGAGTCGATCCGCTCGATCAGCTGGATCGTCTCGGGGGAGCAGTCGAGCGCCGGGTGAAGGGCGCGGGCGAGGCCGAGCTGATCCATCCGCGCCAGCGCCGCCGGAGCGCGGGGATCCTCCAGGATGGCGAGCAGCTCGTCGCGCAGTCGGGCGCCGGAGACCTCGCCCACCAGCCCCATCGCCACCGTGTTTCGGGCCAGCTCGAGGGTGTGCGGCTCCATCGCAAAGCCGTAGCGGGTCTCGTATCGCACCGCCCGGAACATGCGGGTGGGATCCTCGATGAACGACAGGTTGTGGAGCACCCGCAACGCGCCGGCCTCCAGATCGGCGCGGCCGCCGAAGGGGTCGAGCAGCAACCCGAAGGTGGCCGCATCCACGGCGATCGCCATCGAGTTGATGGTGAAGTCGCGGCGGTGCAGGTCGCGCCGGATCGAGCTGTGCTCGACCACCGGCAGCGCAGCCGGATACTCGTAGTGCTCCGTGCGCGCGGTGGCCACGTCGATGCGCAGCTCACCCGCGATCACGACCGCAGTGTGAAAGCGCTCGTGTGGGTGCATGCGACCGCCCAGCTCGGCGGCGAGCGCCTCGGCGAAGGCGATCCCATCTCCCTCCACAGCCAGATCGATGTCGAAGCTGGGCGCGCCCAGAAGCAGGTCGCGCACCGCTCCGCCCACCAGGTAGACGCCGTCCACAACGGCGGATGCGACCCGCACCGCCGCCCACAGCGGGGTGAGTTCCTCGCGGCCTCGCAACGCCTCGCCCACCTCGGTCTCGGGGCTCTCGGACGGTTCCGGCGGGCGCGGGCTGAGAGCGCCCAAGAGGTCGGTACGAGTGACCACTCCCAAGACGTCGGCCGCGGCCGGGTGGCCGCCGTCGACATCCGCAACCACCGCCACGCGTCCGGCCCGCGCCTTCACGATCGCGTGCTGCACCTCGGTCAGGGTCGCGTCGGGAGCGATGGTGGCGACCTCCAAAGACATCACCGCCCGTACCGGCGCATGGCCAAGCCGGTGACCCAGGGCGCGGTCGAGATCCTCGCGGGCAACCGCACCCACCAGCACGCCCGTCGGCTTCCACTTGCACCCCAGAGGTCTGTCGCCGGCGGCACTCGGCCATGGCCTGCTCCACCGTCACCTCGTGGTCGATGAACCAGGCCGGCGCCGACATGATGTCGCGCGCGCGGGCACCGGAGGTGACGCCGGCCGGAAGCTCCGCCAGCACCGCCGCGCGCACGTCCTCGAGATCACGATCGCGGACGATCGCCGATGCAGCGGGAGCGTGGCCGCCGCCGCCGAGGCCTTCCAGCACCGCGCACACATCCATCACCGGAGTACGGCTGCGGCCGACGACGAATACCCGCCCGTCCATCTCGACCAGCATCACCAGCACCCGCACGTCGGTGAGCTCCACGATCTTCGAGGCCAGGGTCGAGACCGCGGCGATGTGGTGGGGCCAGCGGGCGGCGGCGATCAGCACCGGGATGCCGGCGACCTGATGTGTCTCGGCGGACTCCATCAATGCGGTCAGCAGCTCGCGCTGGTCGCCTGAGAGCGGCGTTCGCAGGAACTCCGCGATCAGCTCCTGACCCGCGCCGTGGCGAACGCACCACGCCAGCGCCTCGATGTCGCGCACGGTGGTGGTCAGATGCGTCAGCGAGCCGGTGTCCTCGTGGATTCCCAGCGCCAGCGCGGTCGCCTCGGTGGGTGTCGGATCGAGGCCGCGCTCTGCCAGGATCCCGACCATGGTGGCGCACAGCGCGCCGTCCTCCGAGATCACACGCGAGCCCGGCGTCACCCATTCCGGCTCGCGCTCACGGTCGTGGTGGTCGAACAGCACCACCTCGACCCCGTCGCGTTCGATCACCTCGGCCAGGTCGCCCAGCGGCTCAGCCGGCCCGCCTCGATCACGATCACCCGCTCGACAGCGTCCAGCTCGATCCTGGCCGGATCGGGGATCGCGAGCTCGTCGGCATGCAGCGCGATGAAAGCGCGCACATTGCGGTTGACCCCGCCGGGCAGCCGGATCACGGCTCCGGGATACAGCCTGCGCGCGGCCAGCGCCGATCCAAACGCGTCGAAGTCGGCGTTGGCGTGCGTGACGATCAGTTCGCTGGGCCGCATCCCCGAATCCTACGGGGGCGGCAGCCGGCAGGCTCCTCAGTCGGCCGCGACCACCTCGATCTCAACGGCCGCCCCGGCAGGCAGCGCGGCCACCTGGACGGTCGAGCGAGCCGGCGGATCGTGGGTGAAGTACTCGGCGTAGATGGCGTTGACGGCGGCAAAGTCCCCCAGATCGGCGACGAACACCGTGGTCTTGACGACATGCGCAGGAGTCAGCCCGGCGCCGGCCAGCACCGCCACGACGTTGTCCAGCACACGCCGCGTCTGGGCCTCGATCCCGCCCTCGACCAACGCGCCCGTCTCCGGGTCGAGGCCGACCTGGCCCGCGCAGAACACAAAGTTCCCGGCGCGGATGGCCTGGTTGTAGGGAGCACCGGCGAACGGCTTGGGGGCGCCGTCGGCTGCAATCACCTCACGATTGAGCTGCATCAGCTGGGACGTCCTTTCGAGGATTCGGTGAGCCGTTCGGCTCGGATGGACGCCGAGCGGGCGTGGTTGGGAAGTCCTTCGGCGAGGGCCAGTGCGACCAGCGGCGGCTCCAGCGCGGCCACCGCGGACTCGGGAATCTCGACGATCTCCTGGGCGCGCAGGTAGACCACGGGCCCCAGCCCGGACGAGAAGCGTGCGTTGCCGGCCGTCGGCAGGATGTGGTTGGAACCGGCCACGTAGTCGCCGAAGGCAGCTCCCGAGTGAGGTCCGAGGAAGATCGCTCCGGCGTGCACGATCTGCTCGAGCACCGCGGCCGGGTCGGCCACCGCCAGCTGCAGGTGCTCGGGCGCATACTCGTTCACGAACGTCGATCGCGGTCTCCCAGGAGTCGGTCTCGATCAACGTCACGTCTCCCTCGGCCAGGTGCTCGGCCACGGCGGCGATCACGTCCGGGTCAGGACTCACCAACACCGACTGGGCGCCGGAGCCGTGCTCGGCCTGCGCCATCAGGTCCCACGCCAGGTGCTCGGCCGGCGCGGTGGTGTCGGCAAGGATGATCAGCTCGCTGGGACCGGCCAGCGACTCGATTCCGACCTCGCCGAACAGCCGTCGTTTGGCCTCCTCCACGTACGCGTTTCCGGGACCGACGACGACGTCCACCGCGGGGATCGCCTCGGTGCCGAGCGCCATCGCTGCCACCGCCTGGGCACCGCCTGCGGCGTACACCTCGGTCACTCCTAGAAGGGCACAGACGGCGAGGATGGCGGAGTGCACGCGGCCGTCGGCGGCCGGCGGAGAGCAGACGCAGATCTGGGGCACACCCGCGACCTGGGCCGGGACGATCGCCATCACCGCACTGGACGGATATGCGGCACCGCCGCCGGGGACGTACAGGCCGGCCCGCTGCACCGGGACGTGGCGGGTGGAGACGATCTGGCCCTGGGGCAGCTCCACCCGCGTGGGCGGCGGCAGCAGCTCGGTCGCCACCGTTCGCAGATTCGAAGCCAGCAGCTCGATCGCTTCCCTGACGGCCGGATCGATCTCGTCCAGGGCACGCTCCAGCTCGCCGGCCTTGACCCGGCTCTGCGGCAAGATCGGCACCATCGAGCCGCGAGGTCAGGCGACGCAGCGCATCATCGCCGCCGCGCCGGATCATGTCGATGATGTCGGCCACGGTGCGACGCACATCGTCGCGCGCCTCGAGTGTCGGTCGCAGCCCCACAGCTGCGGTGACCACCCGGTCCCGGGTGATGCTCAGACGCTTCATCAGCAGATCGTATCCGGCTCGGCCTGCCCCGCGCCGAAAGTCCAGCCGGAAGCGACCCCTATGCTTGAGTTCGCTCGATGCGAGCGCCCAGCGCGCGCAGCCGCTCGTCGATCCGCTCGTAGCCGCGATCGATCTCGCCCACGTTCCCGATCCGGCTGGTGCCCTCGGCGCACAGCGCGGCGATCAGCATGGCCATGCCGGCGCGGATGTCGGGGCTCGCCATCCGCTCGCCGTACAGCTGCGCCGGCCCGGTGATGACCGCGCGATGCGGATCGCACAACACGATCCGCGCGCCCATCGACACCAGCTTGTCGGTGAAGAACAGCCGGTTCTCGAACATCTTCTCGAAGATCAGCACGGTGCCGGTGGCCTGGGTCGCGACCGCCACGGCGATCGACGTCAGGTCGGCCGGGAACATCGGCCACGGCCCGTCCTCGAGCTTCGGGATCTGGGCGTGCACGTCATCGACGATCGTCAGCGACTGGCCGGGCGAGATGTGCACGTCGGATCCCTGCGTCTCGATCTCCACGCCCAGCCGCGAGAAGGCGTGACGGATCGAGCGAAGATGCTCGACCGCCGCGTCCTCGATCACGAGGTCGCCGCCGGTGACCGCGGCCAGCCCGATGAACGACGCCACCTCGATGTGATCGGGGCCGACCCGGTGGCGACACCCACGCAGCGTCTGCACACCGTGGATCGTCAGCATGTTCGAGCCGATGCCCTCGATCCCGGCGCCCATCGCGTTCAAGAGGCGACACAGATCCTGCACGTGCGGCTCGCAGGCGGCGTTGTAGATGCTGGTCGTGCCGCGCGCCAGCACCGCGGCCATGATCGCGTTCTCGGTGCCGGTCACCGACGCCTCGTCCAGGTACAGGTCGCCGCCGACCAGTCCGCGGGGCGCACGCAGGTGGTATTCACGGTCGACATCCACGTCGGCTCCGAGCGCGGCGAACGCCATCAGGTGGGTGTCGACTCGGCGGCGCCCGATCACATCGCCACCGGGCGGCGGGACGTCGGCAGAGCCAAAGCGGGCCAGCAGCGGCCCCGCCAGCAGGATCGATGCGCGGATGCGCGTGCACAGCTCCGGATCGAGTCGTGGTCGAGGTGATGTCGGCTGCCCACACCCGCAAAGTGTTGTCGTCGCCCCACTCGACATCGGCGCCGATGTCGACCAAAAGCTCGATCATCGCCTCGACGTCGCGGATCCGGGGAACGTTCTCGAGCGTCACCGGGTCGGCGGTCAGCAGGCATGCGGCCAGGATCGGCAGTGCCGCGTTCTTGTTTCCGGCCGGGCGCACTCGACCGGAGAGCGGGACACCACCCTCGATTACGAATGTCTCCACGGTACCTTCTCGGGTTGCAATCGCCATCAGCGGACGCGCCTCCAACGTCGTCAGGGGTGAGGGTAGCCGCATTCGCGCTCACCCCCGTTGGTTCCTGCCGCTTCGTTGGTACACTCGCTCGCCATGACAGTCAACCTCGCAGCCGATCGGGACGCGGCATGGGCGCTTCTGACCGAATGGACAACCACCGAGGCGCTACTTCGCCACGCGCTTGCGGTCGAGGCAGCCACCCGGGCGTACGCCGTCAAATTCGGCGAGAACGAGGACGAGTGGGGCAACGTCGCCCTGCTCCACGACTTCGATTACGAGCGACACCCCACCCTCGACCAGCATCCCCAGGACGGGGCGCCGGTGCTGCGCGAACACGGCTACCCAGAGTGGTTCGTGCGAGCGGTGCTCTCGCATGGCAACCACACCGGCGTCGCCCGCGAGTCGCTGCTGGAACGCACGCTGTTTGCCTGTGACGAGATCTCGGGGTTCGTGCACGCCTGCGGCCTGGTGCGTCCCGAGGGGATCTCCACGCTGACGGTGAAGTCGGTCAAGAAGAAGCTGAAGACACCGGGATTTGCCCGCGGCGTCAACCGCGAGGACGTGATCGAGGGCGCCGCCGAGCTGGACGTCGACCTGGACGAGCACATCGCCTTCGTGATTACCGCACTCCAGCCGATCGCCGTCGAGCTGGGGCTGCCCGGCTAGGGACGCGTTGTCAGTCGCCTCGCAGGCCGGCGATCAGCGCATCGATGTCTTCGGGTGCGGTCCACGCGCCGATCGAGGCGCGGATGTAGTTGGTGTCGGGGATCGATCGCACCAGCACCGCGCGCTCGGCCAGGTCGGTCACGAGTTGTTCGGGGTCGGCCACCATCGATCCGGTGAGCGCGAGCAGGCCACTGTCGCTGGGGGCGACCTCGAGCCCGTCGACGCGTTCCAGGCGGTCACGAGCCGCCGCCACCTTGGCGGCGGCCGTGGCTGTCCACGTCGCCCGGCCACCGGGAAGCGACTCGACCCATTCCACCGCTGCGGCGAACCCCGCCAGCGTGGCGGGGTCGATCATGCCGGCGTCCAGGCGCAATGCACCGGGCCGGTAGTTCCCCGACCCGTCATGCTCGATCGACAGATAGCTCGGCATCGGCGGGTGCATGTCGCCGGCGACATCTTCCCGCACCCACAGTGCGCCTGAGCCCATCGGCCCGAGCAGCCACTTCTGTCCCGAGAAGGCGTAGTAGTCGGCGCCCGACCTGGTCACATCCACGGTGATGTTTCCGGCCGACTGGGCGCCGTCCACCAGCAACCGCGCGCCGACCTTGTGCGCAGCCTGGGCAATCGCGGGCAGGTCGAGCTCGACTCCGGTTGTCCAGAGAACGTGGGACAGCGCGACCAGCCTGATCCCGTCCACCACCGCAGGCACCACCTCCGCGGGTGGCACTTCGATTACCTCGACTCCGTAGCGGGCGGCGGCGGTGGCCAGCGGGGCGGTGATGCCGGGATGCTCGTCGGTGGTGGTCACCACCCGGTCGCCTGCCTGCCAGTCGATCGCACCGACGACCGTGGCCACACCCTGGGAGGTTGAGTTGGTCAGCGCCACGTCCTCGGTGCGAGCGCCCACCGACCGCGCTGCTGCCGCCCGCGCCCGTTCCCGCCCCTCCATCACCCGATCGAACAGCTTGCGACTGATGCGCGGGTTTCCTACCTGAAACTCGGCTTCTGCCCGCATCGCTTCGAGCGCGGCTTGGGGCATCGGCCCACAGGTACCTGCGTTGAGGAATGAGACTCCTGCCAGGGAGGGCAGCTGGTCAAGCATTGAACACCACCGTCGCATCGACCGGGCTGTGATCGGAAAGCCGCAGCGGCCGGCCGCCGTTGAGCTGCAGATCCCGCCGCTTTGGGGGCCAGCGCGTGGCCGGGCCGGCCAACGTCAGACCGCGCACGAACAGGTGGTCGACACCCACACCGGCCGGCCCGTCCCGCCACCCGCGCGCGCTCAGCCGCCGCAGGGCGAGGGATCCGGCGTGCACGTTGAGATCGCCTCCGAACACCATCGGCGCGCCCCGCGCAAACTGCTCCAATGCCCAGCTGCCGGCCTCGATCTGCGGGTCGGCATCGTGTGCGTCAGCGTGCAGGTTGCCGACCACGAACTCGGCGCCGTCGCGGCGATGCCGCAAGCGCACCAGCTGCGCCACGCGGGGCTCACCACGTAGATGCCGGCGCGAGTTGACCTGCACTCTGCCGGGCGGACACCAGCACCAGCTCCGGGCCGTACAGCACGGCCTGGGCCTGTCCCTCGAACTGCGTCTTGACCATGTCGGGCAGCGCGTTTCCCAGCCACTCGCCCGCCGCCAGCGGCAGCGGGACGTGCACGAACGGTATGTGCGCGCCGTAGGTGTGGGCCAGGGTCACTCCCATGTCGGTGCGCTCGCGCAGCAGCGAGGCGGCCCACACCGGCACCTCCTGCAGCATGACCACGTCGGGCCGGTCGGCGGTGATCAGGTCGGCCATCTCCCCCAGCAGCTTGCGATGGGCATGCCCGTATTCCGGGCCGGGCGGAACGTCACGTCCGTGGGCGATGTTCCAGGTGCGCACCAGCAGGGGGTCGGTCATAGGCGCCGCCAAGCCTAGCGAACCGGCCCGGCGGCACCGGTAGGATTTGGTACGTGTGGTTTCTCCGGCCAAAGCCCCAGTTTGCCGAGCTGATCCAGGTCCAGCTGGAGCTGTTCGAGCGTGAGCATCATGATCTGCTCGAGCGGGTGGCTGCCGCCGAGCGCCACTACCGCCGCGCCCGACGCCCTGAATCCGAGGAGCTGTACGGCGACTACATGGATCTGGTGGAGGAAGCCGAAGACGATCTGTTGGCGCTGCGCGACCGGTACGCCGAGACGATGGCGGCCCGCGAGCGCCGCCGCTATGAACGGGAGTTCACGCGCACGGCAGAGCGGACGCTGCCCACTCTGGTGGCACGCCGCCACTACCTGCGGGCGATCGACCCCGACAACGATCTGTGAACACCGTTCTCGAGTGGTTCGGCCGCTACGGGTACTACGCGGTCTTCTTCCCGGTGCTGCTGGAACCGGTGGGGATCCCGTTTCCGGCGGAGACGATCCTGCTGGCGGGCGGGGCGACTGCCAAGCTGGGACATCTGGATCTGGTGCTGGTGATGGGAGTCGGCTTCGCCGCGGCCGTGATCGGCGGCACCTTGGGGTTCGAGATCGGTCACCGTGGCGGCAAGCCCCTGATCGACTGGGGCGTGCGGCGCCATCTGGTGAAGCAGGTGCATATCGATCGGGTGGTGGCGTTCTTCGACCGCCACGGCGGTAAGACGCTGGTGTTCATCCGGTTCGTGCCCGGTGTGCGCATCCCCACCTTCTGGATGGCCGGCGCCAGCGGCATGCAACTGCGGGTCTTCATGTTCTGGAACGTGATCGGCGCGGCGCTGTGGACGACCGCCATCATCCTGATCGGGTACGTGTTCGCGAGCTCGGTGGATGCGATCTCGCAGCTCCTGGGCCGAGACGTGGCCGTGGCCGGGATCGTGATTGTGGCCGTCGCCGTGGGTGTCTATGAGGTGCGGCGCCGGCTCCGCCCCAATTAACAGAAGGGCTTGCTTATCGAACATATGTTCGATAGTGTGGGGAGCCCTCGATGCCTCGGAATCACCGCACAATTGTCTGCACAATCGTCCCCCGCTTCGCCTTGCGGGTGGCCGCCGGCAACGAGGGTCGCCTGGCCGATCAGCCGCTCGCACTGGGTCCCGAGCCCGGCGGCCCTCCCCACATCGGCGAGGCCAGTGCAGCCGCTGCTGCCCACGGAGTCCGCGCCGGCATGCGGGTGGGCGAAGCGATCGCCCGCTGCCCCCAGCTGCAACTGGTAACGCCCGACCCTGGAGCGGTGGCCATCGCCGACGAAGAGTTGCTCAGCCGGCTGGAACACCTCGGCGCGGCGGTGGAACCACTCGCACCCGGCGCCTCATTGTTTGCCGCCGACGGTCTCACACGGCTGCATCACGGCACCATGCGGCTGCTGCACACGGTCTCCGTCGCTCTGCCCGCGGGAGGTCGTGTTGGAGCCGGCCCGGGCCGCTTCATCGCCCGGGCGGCGGCGGCCAAGGCCCGCTATCGGCAACCGTTCACCGTTGAGCCCGGTGCCGCCACCAGCTTTCTTGCCCCGTTGGCCGTCGCCCAACTCGACCTCGAGCCGGCGCTATGCGCCCAGCTGACCACGCTCGGAATCGCCACCATCGGCGATTTGGCGGCGCTGCCCTCTGCCGGCGGTGGCCGACCGCTTCGGCCGGAGTGGAATCGAGGCCTGGCGCCTGGCACGTGGTGAGGACGAAGCTCACGTGATCCCCCGGATGCCGCCCGAGCCGCTGCGCGAGATGATCGAGTTCCCCGACCCCGTCGGTGATGAGCTGACGCTGCGCGGCGCCATCGCCGTCCTGATCGATCGGCTGCTGGCCAACCCCACCCGCCGAGGCCGACCGGCTCGCTCGGTCACAATCTCTGCCCGATTGGCGGCAGGGGGATCGTGGCGACGACCGATCGCACTTCGTGACGCCACCGCCGAACCGCGCCGGCTGCGGGATGCCGTCAGCCCGCGGCTGACGGAACTGCCCGCAGCGGTGATCCAGCTCGAGCTGGAGCTGACTGCGTTGGCCCAAAGCGGGGACCAGCAGCTGTCGCTACTGCATCCGCCCGAGGAGCTCTTGCGCGAGCGGGCGGCCGAGGCGGCCAAGCAGGTGCGCGCCGGTGTGGGTGAGGGCAGCCTGTGGCGAGTGGTCGAAGTCGCACCATGGTCACGGGTCCCCGAGGGGCGCGACCTGCTGATCCCGTTTGACGGTTGACGGCTCCCACACAAAGCTCGCAACCGCCACCACCACCATCAGCAGCGTGGCTGCCAGCGCGACGTGCACCGCCACCAGCTGCCACGGCAGGCCGTTGCGGTACTGCACCTCTCCCACCGTCGCCTGGCAGCCGAGCAGTACGACCGCTGTCAGCGCCAGCCATGCCGGCACCGTGCGCGCCGCCCGCCGCCAGAGCCACACCGCCAGCACCACGAGCATGACCGTGAAGATGGTCGCGATGCGGACATGCAGCCAGGTCGACCGGTAGAAATTCCACAGTCGCTCGATAGGGGTGTCGGTGCTGCCCGGGTGAGGGCCGGAGGCGGTCACGAATGCCCCGGTGGTGACCAGCGCGAGACAGCCGATCGCGGTCACCCAGGCCAGTCCCCCCATGCGCCGGTCGCCAAGCAGAGCTGGGCCGCCCCGGTCGAGGCGAAGCGCGCGCACGGTCACCCATGTCCACAGCGCCACCACCACCATCGCCAGCAGGAAGTGCGACATCACCAGGAACGGGTTGAGGTCGAGCGCCACCGTGAGCGCGCCCAGAGGCACCTGAGCGATCGTTCCCAACGCCGCGGCTGCAGCGGCCAGCCCGACACCGCGACCGAGCCCAACGGTGCGCCGGGCCATCACCGCCGCGATCACCGTGACCACCATCGCGATCCCCGAGATCACGCGGTTGGAGAACTCGATCAGGGCGTGGCCGGAGGCCTGAGGTACAAGGCTGTTGGCCTCGCAGGTGGGCCAGTGCGGGCAGCCGAGACCGGAGGCGGTCAACCGCACCAGAGCACCCGTGGTGACCACCAGCCACAGCAGCCCTAGCGAGATGGCGGCGACGTACAAAAACGTGTGGGCCGATACCCCGCGACGTGCGGTCAACCCGATCGCCGGGCGAGGGATATCGGCGTCGTCGACTGACTGGGACATGCCTGATGGCAGCGTATCGCCGATCGGCGAGCCATTCGTCCATGTCCTTTGCAGGGCAAATTTACAGTTTATTGACCAGGTGACTTGAGTTACCTACTCTTCCCCGGTTAGTCCTTTCAGGGAGGGGGAGGTCGAGTGAAGTTCCGGGCACTTCGGGGGGCATTGCCCCTGCTGGTAATCATCGCCGCGCTGATGATTGCCGCGGTCGCCGACGCCGCGACGGTGGCCAACAAGCCGCTGGGATCGGTTCAGGCCAACGGCAAAGTGAACGTGATCGTGATCAGCGGCAACACGGCATATCTGGGCGGCGCATTCACCGCCATGCGACCGGCGGGATCGACCACCGGCGGCACCACGCGCAATCACGCCGCTGCGGTGGATCTCAGCACGGGTGCGCTGCTTCCGTGGAATCCGAACGTCAACAAGGCCGTCAACTCGCTGGCCGTATCGGGAAGCACGGTCTACATCGGCGGCGTGTTCTCGACGGTCGGGAGCTCGAGCCGTAAGAACATCGCCGCGGTCAACGCGACCTCCGGCGCCGTCATCACCGGGTTCAAGACCGCCAACGTGAATCACGGCGTGTACGCGATCGCGCCGTCGGGCTCACACCTGTACATCGGTGGAGCGTTCACAACCATCGGCGGAGCCGCCGCGGGCATACGCGGCCGACGTCAGCCCCACCTCGGGAGCGCTCAACGCGGGCTTTGCCCCGACGCTCGACAACCAGGTGCGCGCGATCACACTGACATCGGATGGGATCGTGCTGGGCGGCAACTTCACCACTCTGAACGGGGCGTCGAGCGTCTCCATCGGCAAGGTCAACTCGTCCGGTGGATCGATGACGTGGAACTGGCACGGTCCGCCGGGCGGCGGCACCCATCCGTTCCAGGTGGACGCGATCACACAGGACTCCACCGGCATCTATGCCGCGGGTACGGGCAACGGTGGCTCGTTCATGAAGTTCAACTCCCAGGGCGACCTGCAGTTCATCGGCGGCACCAACGGCAACGTCACCGCGCTGGGACTGGACGGCGGCTACCTGTACGTCGGCGGCCACTTCCAGGGCTACTGCGGTCTGATCATGGGCAGCAACTCCTGCACCGTGGCTGCGACCCGCCACAAGCTGCTGGCGGTCAGCACCAGCGACGGCAGCCTGCAGAGCTGGAACCCGACGGCCAACATGGCACTCGGCATGTTCGCCATGGATGCGGGTGGAGGTCATGTCGCGGTTGGTGGTGACTTCACCAAGATCGGCGGCGTCAGCCAGCAAGGCTTCGCCAGGTTCGGCTGAGTCGTGATTCGGGGGGTGGCGGGGCACGCCCGCCACCCCTTCGTCCGACGCAATCGGTGTCATACTTCGACGTGCGGTCTTGCCACACCGCGGAAGGATGGCTCTGGCTCCAGTGTCGGAAAGCGAATTGATCCTGTGTACGACGTGCCGGAAGGAGACTCCGCACGTCGTCGGCATGGTCATGGGCGGGGAGCCGCTCAAGCTGGTGCTCACGTGCGAGGTCTGCGGCAAGCGGCTCGAGAGCATCCCGCCGCCGCCGAGCCCCAAGCAGAGCTAGCCGCCGCGTAGACGCCAACCATAACGGCGTAGACTGTGCGTATCGTCGCTTTGGGGGTTGGAAATGAAGTGCAGCCATTGCGGAGGGATGGTGGACGGGAGTTCCGATACTGCCCTTGGTGTTCGATGGCGCAGGTGGGCAAGGCCGTCGCGCAGTTCCCTCCCCATCCCGAGGTCGACACTACCGGTCGCGGACTTCGCGTGTCGCGCTACTTCGATCCGGAGATCGGCCCGCTGCACACCCGCCTGAGCATCTATGACGCCGAGGGACGGGTCACCAGCGTGGTCGCGCTCGACGATGAACACACTGCCGGGCTCTCCAAGTTTCTGCAAACCTTGGCGGATGACGCACCGACCGAGCGCATCAGCGACCCGTTGAAGCGGTTGGTCGAGAAGCTCGATCCGCGGGGCTGACGGTTTGGGTATCCTGCGGGAATGGCAAGGCGAACGTCTGTTCGACAGATCGGCCTCCCCCGCAAAGTTGGGGTGATCTGCGATCACGACGGCATCCCCACCGCCGTCGCCGATCGATCGGTGGAGCATGTGCGTGACGAGTGGCGGGTGGATGAGGGCTGGTGGACGGGGAACCGGACACACCGCCGCTATTTCGACCTAGTGCTTGAAGACGGCCGAAACGTGGTGGTCTTCTGGGATCACCGCGGCCACCAGTGGTTCGGCCAGCGGGTGTGAATAATTGGTGCCTGGCACCAATTATTCACCGACGGGTCGGCGAAGCGGAGGCGTGGCAAAGCCACGTCGAGCACCGCACGCGGCGTGGGACGCCGCCACAGCCCCAACGGGCCAGCCTCAGAGTAGGTGTGGCCGGCGCCTCTAAAAGAGACGCCGGCCACAGGGAGGGCCTGGCGAAAACGACCGGGGTTATCACTCCTGCTGGGGAGGCGTGATCGTCATCGCCAGACAAGGTGAATACTACGGGATAATTGCCAAGAATTTCATGGGTACAAGTGTTACAGATCAGTCACAAAACACTCCCTAGCCCCATTGCAAACGGATAATTGGCGATTATCGGTCCTACTTTGGTGGGCCCAACGGCAGCAAATCCATGCAATTTCCAAATCCTGGCTTGACCGATTACAGCCACGTCTGGCATACTCGATCGTCCGACGCGTGTGCTTGGCTATCGCGTCGGAGGGGGAAATGATGAGCGAGCCGGCAGCGTCCGTGGAGCACACAATCATCACGTCCGAGGACGTCGTCGAGGACGTCGTGGCTGCGCCGCGTGCCTACATGTACCAGGTGCATGTGCGCCGCCGCAAGGGATTCTGGAAGCGCTGGCAAGGACGCGTCGTGACCCGCGACCTGCAGGGCACGCGCAGGTTCTGGCCGTGGCGCATGAGCCACGATCGTGATCGCCTGGTGCAGCAGCTGTGGGAAGAGACGATGCGCGATATCCAGTGGCGAAACAGCGACACGCCGGTGGAGATCGTCGAGGTTTCCTAGATGGGTTATTCCGAATGGGGCAGAGGCGCTATGCTGACCTGATCGAACACATGTTCGGTCAGTCATGCAGTACCCGGAACTCCACGCCCACTCCTGCTACTCGTTTCTCGACGGCGCCTCACAGCCTGAGGAGATGGCGCTGCGTGCCGCCAAGCTGGGCTACTCGACGCTTGCGCTGACCGACCACGACAGCCTGTCGGGATCCCTGGAGTTCGCCAACGCCGCCCACGACGCCGGGATACGCCCCATCACCGGCTGCGAGCTGACCCTGATCGACGGTTCACATCTGACCCTGCTGGTCGAGAACGAGCGTGGCTATCGGAATCTGTGCCGGCTGATCACCGTTGCTCACCGCGACGATCGCCGAGCACCCAGCACCACACTCGACCAGGTCGCCCACCACTCCGAAGGGCTGCACTGCCTCTCTGGTTGTGCCCGCCTGGGGGCAGTGGCTCGGCCGATGGGCCAGGGGCAGGTACGTGAGGCGGAGCGCATCGCTCGGAAGCTGCGAGGGATCTTCGGCCGGGACCGCTTCGCGATCGAGATCAACCGGCCCTACTGGCGTGGTGACGCCCGCCGCAACCGGCTTCTGACCGAGCTGGCCAACGCTCTGCGAGTGCGCCTGGTCGGCACCGGCGACGTGCACGCCCACTCCCCTCGCCGAGCCTTTCTCCAAGACGCGCTGGTCGCGATCCGATGCAACTCCACGCTGGACGCGAGCGAAGCGGAGCGACGGGGAAACCACGAGTCGGTGCTGCGCACCCCGAACGACGCTGCCCAGCTGTTTTCAGCCGACGCCACCCGCGGCGCGGTCGAGGTGGCCGATCGCTGTCGATTCGACCTGACCCGCGATCTGGGATACCGCTATCCCGACTTCTCCGATACCGGCGAACCGGCACAGGCCGTATTGGAGCAGCTGTGCCGGGCCGAGCTCGACCGCCGTTACGCCGGTACCGGCATGGTCGCCGAAGCACGTCAGCGACTCGAGCAAGAGCTGGGCTTGATCGGCCATCACCAGCTGGCAGGGTTCTTTCTGCTCCACCGTGACATCCTCGAGATGGCTCGCGCAGTGGCGGTGCGCGTACGCGGTCGCAGCGCCGGCCGCAGGCTGCTTCCCCCCGGTCGTGGTCGCGGCTCCAGCGTGGGATCGATTGTGTGCTATCTGATCGGGCTGTCCCATGTCGATCCGGTGGAGACGCGCCTGTTTCTGGGCCGGTTTCTCTCCAAGGATCTGGCCAGCGTCCCCGACATCGACCTCGACTTCCCCCGAGACGTACGCGAGGGGTTGATGCTGGACGTGATCGAGCGATACGGATCCGACCACGCCGCGTTGGTGGCAGCGTTCCCCACCTACAAGACCCGGGGCGCGATCCGCGATCTCGGCAAGGCACTGGCACTCCCCCAGGGCGAGATCGAGCGGATGGCCCGGCTGGCCGACTCATGGGGCCGGATCGAGCCCGAGCAGGTGGAGGAGCTGCGCGGCCGCCTTGACGCGCCCCGCTGGAAGGCGTTCTCGTTTCTGATGGAGGAGATCAGCGGCCTGCCCCGCCACCTCTCCCAGCACTCGGGCGGAATGGTGATCTCGACCACCCCGCTGGTGGAGCTGGTGCCGGTGATCCCGGCAGCCATGCAGGGGCGCCAGATCTGCCAGTGGGACAAGGACTCGTGCGCGGACGCCGGATTTCTCAAGATCGACCTACTCGGTCTGGGGATGCTCTCTGCAGTGGAGGAGTGTGTGGATCTGATCGCCCAGTCGCGTGGCGCGCCGATCGATCTCAGCCGAGTCGGATTTGATGATGCCGACGTGTTCGCCGAGATCCGCGCGGCCGACACGGTGGGCGTGTTCCAGATCGAGAGCCGAGCCCAGATGCAGTCGCTGGTGCAGACGAAACCGGAGAATCTCGCCGACCTGACAGTGCAGGTGGCGCTGGTGCGACCCGGCCCGATCGTGGGCGATGCGGTCAACCCGTACATCAAGCACCGGCGCGCCCGGCGCGATGACCCATTCTTCGAGCCCCCCTACGACCACCGGCTGCTGGAGCCGGTGCTGAACGACACGCTGGGCGTGGTGGTGTTTCAGGATCAGGTGCTCGAGGTCGCGATCGCACTGGCCGGATTCACCACCGGCGAGGCCGAGAGTCTGCGCCGGGCGATGAGTCGCAAGCGCAGCCGTGAGGCACTCGAAAGCCACTGGATCAGATTCCGCGATGGATCCGCCGAGAACGGGGTGTCCGAAGAGACCGCCCGCACGGTGTTCGACAAAGTGGTCGCCTTCTCGGAGTTCGGGTTCCCCAAGAGCCACGCCGCTGCCTTCGCCATCCTCGCCTATCAGTCGGCATGGCTCCACCGCGCCTATCCGGCGGAGTTTCTGTGCTCACTCCTGAATGCCCAGCCGATGGGCTTCTACCCTCCGGCAACGCTGCTGCGCGACGGTGAGCGGCGCCAGGTCGAGACCCGCCCGCCGGACGTCAACCTCAGCCTGGCCATCCTGCTCGGTGGAGGATCGCGGTGCGGCGATCCGGATCGGGCTGGGCTACGTCAAAGGTGTCGGTACCCGCTCCGAGCTACTGGTCTCCGAGCGCGACCGAAATGGGCACTTCACCGATCTGGGCGACCTGGTGCGGCGCTCACCGCTTGCAACCGACCTGCTGGAGTCGCTGGTCAAAGCCGGCGCCTGCGACCGGTTCGGCGACCGCCGGCAACTGCTGTGGGAACTGCGGCTGCACCGTGCCCCCGCGGGCCCTGAGCACGCTCGCCAGCTGGCATTGGCACTCGACGCCGCCCCCACCCCGAAGCTTCGGCCGATGAGTGACTGGGAGCGGATGGTGGCAGACCACGAGACCATGAGCCTCACCACCGGCCCTCATCCGATGGCGCTGCTGCGACCCAACATCGCGGAGGAGATCCGCTCTGCTGCGTCACTTCGCGACGGTACCGGCGGCCACGTGACGGTGGCAGGGGTGATGGTCGCCCGCCAGCGGCCCTCGACGGCCAAGGGCATCGTGTTTCTGCTGGTGGAGGACGAGTCCGGCATGGTCAACGTGGTGGTGCCGGCAAAGATCTACGAGCGTGATCGGATCGCGATCCGATCAGAGCCGCTGGTGCAGATATGGGGTCGGCTGGAACGTCGCAACGACACCCTCAATGTGATCGCCGAACGGGTGGCGGCGCTGTCGCATGTGGCCAGGCCGGAGATCCGCGCCCAGGCGGAACGGGCCGCCGCCCGTGCGGCCGGTACCGGGGCCGGGCAGGGCGGCCGGGTGGCCGACATGCGCGCGCTGAAGGCCGCGGTGCCACGCGGCAACAGCTGGGGCCAGGGACGAGCGTTAGAACGGCACGGTGGCACGCAGCGCAGGCAGCTTGCTGCAGCGATCGCCGCCGTCGTTCGGCCTGATGGCCGTCCACCGCACCAGCCGGACGAGCACACACTCGGTCGCCCCGGCGGTGGCTCTGGCGCACGCCCAGTGGGCGCTGCTGCCCGGCACCTTGGCGCAGGTGAAGCGCGTATCGCCTCCCACGTTCCGGGTCACATCGGCGGCGACCGCCTCGGCATCGACTCCGGTGGGCAGCATCTGCTCCAGAGCCGGCAGATCACAGCGCCTGGGGTTGGGAGTGCCGGCAGCAACATGTGCCGGTGACCGACACGCCCACGACCACGCATATCCGACTCGGCCGGGTACACCACCGCACACGCCCACAGCGACCCGTTGGCCTTGAGCTCGCTGCATCCGATCGTCGATCCCGGATTCTCGCAGCGCGATGTGATCCTGGACCGTGGCGGCATCAGCCCGCTGCCGGAGCTTGGCATACCACAGTCCGCCGGCGAGGAGCACGATCACCAGCGAAATGGCAACGGGCCATTTCATACGGCGAGCATACCGCGCTCAAGGCAGGGGATTGGCGGTCGCGCTAGACGAACAGATCTACAACGAGGGTAATCAGGAAGACGACTGCGAACCAGGCGAATGCCGCCGAAACGATCGCGAGCACCACATGTGCCTGCGCCCATTCCAGCAATCCACCGCGGTTCTCGTACTCCCACGAATCCTCGCTGGAGACGCCGACGCGGTCGAACAGAGATTCCTTCATTCCCCGAGCATACGGGCGGCGACCCGGATCGGGAAGCCCATGTTCGGGGGGCTCGATCACATCACCAAATCGATGATCAGGGTGAGCGTGTAGAGGATCGCAAACCACGTCAGCGCGGCAGCGACCGTTGCGACCACGACGTGTCTCACCGTCCAGCGGTGCAACCCAGCATCGTCTGTGTACTCCCACGCCTCTTCGGCGTCGACTTGGTGGCGCATCGAGACCCCCTCCACGCGTTTCAACCAACTCTCATCGGCGACAGCGGGTGCAAAGTCGGACACCCGGGAGGGTGATCATCGGAGCCAGGCCAAACGAAATGCTTACACGACGTTCATCGCGGTGGTCAGGTGCGGGTGCCAGGGTTACGCTATCCGCGCTCCGCTCCGAACAGTTGCTCTTGCGTTTACTGGTACTCTCCGCGCTCGGCGCCACCGCCGCACCGGCGCTGGCCAGTCAGATGGTCGCCTTCGGCGTCCACAAGCCTGGGCTGATCGTCAACCGCCACGGCGTGGCACGAGTCTCGTACACCACGGCCGCCGGGCTACGCCGGCATGTGCTTGCCTGGGGCGCGATCAACGCGCTCACGCCCCGGCAGGGCGCCGCACAGGTGCACTTCAAGTTTGACTACTCGGGCGGGCATCGGGTCGTTCGGGAACGGCTACTGGAAGCGTATGCACAACTACTGCCGCCGGTACACCGGGCCTCGAGCTGACTCATCTGGTGGTTGCCTGCGACGCGCCCGACGGTTCCCACTGGGCGCTGCAATCGTGGCGGCGCGAACTCAAGAACGGCGGCTGGGTGGGCACCGCCCGCCAGCAGGCGCCCGAACTGCACCTGTCGCATTGGACCGGCAAGATGGCGCAGCTCTTCATGGACACGTCGTGGCTTCAGAACGGCACGGTTCGATCGAGTGTTCGGCTACCTGCACTACGCGTCCAAGGGCGTGTACGGGTTCTCGGCGACCTCGGTGGGCGCACCGACCGACAGCTTTGGCCGCAACATGTACATCGATACCCACAACCCCGTCTGGGGCAAGGGCTGGTTCCGATTCAACTCCGGCCTGACCCATCGCACCGCCGGCAACTTCTGCCTCGGGTATCTACAAGCTCTACGGCCGCACCAATCCCGCCCGCGGCGACGCCTACCGCCTGACCGTGATGGGCCCCGGCGTGACGCCGATCGTCTCGCGAACACACAAGGCGCCGGGCAAGTACTCCGCGGCGGTCGCCAAGCGCAAAGCAGGCCGAGCTCAACTCGTTCACCCCCGCCAGCGACTCCTGCCGCAACGGCTAGAGGATCAAGCCGCTAGAGGATCAGCGCGATGCCGGCGTCGACGTGATCGACCCGGGGGACGATCTCGAGCACGCTCTCGGCCGCACACACCCGCACGTCGTCGTACAGGTCCGCCGCCTGCAGGTTGCGGGCGCTCTGGGACGCCGCCAGCCCCTCCCAGCGAGCTTGGAAACCCGTCCGCGATCACCTCGGCGGCCCGGGCAGCGTCGGTCTGCTCCCAGCCGGGCAGAAGCGCCGTCAGCTCCGAGACGAACCTGCCGGCCGCGTAGGCGTCGTCCATCGTCAGCGCGCCCTTGACCCCGGCACACTGAACCAGTACCGACCCCTGCCGTTCCACCGCGATCCGGGCAGCGGCCCCGGCGCACGCCCGCAGGTTCATCAAGCAGCCGATCAGGATCGTGTCGGCGTGGGCGTCGGCGGCCACGATCGCGCGTGTGCCGTTGGTGGTGGTCAGCACCAGGCTCGATCCGCCCGGCGGACTCGCCCTCGAACTCTCGCGGCGAGTTGCCCAGATCGAAACCCTCCGGCCGTACACATTTGCGTTCCCCGGCCAGCATGGTGCCCGGCCCCAGCCTGCCGGCCAGCTCGCGGGCCTGGTCCAGCTCGCCACACGCCAGCACCCGCTCGTATCCCTGGTGCAGCGCACAGGTGATCGTGGTCGTGGCCCGCAGCACGTCGATCACGATGGCCACCGTGGTGTCGGCGGCCTCGGCCGGCACGAACGCCACGTCGATCTTCACGTGGCAACCGCCAGCGAGGCCTGCGCGGCGGCCAGCCGCGCGGTCGGCACGCGGTTGGGCGAGCAGGAGACGTAGTCGAGGCCGGCCCGCTCGAAGAACTCGATCGAGGCGGGGTCGCCTCCGTGCTCGCCGCACACACCCAGCTTGATCCCGGGGTTGGAGCCGCGGGCGGCCGTCGGTCGCCAGCTCGATCAGGCGCCCCACTCCCGACCGGTCGAGCGTCTCGAACGGGCTCTGCGGCAGCAGCCGCGTGTCCAGGTAGTGCGGCAGGAACCCGTTCTCGGCATCGTCTCGCGAGAACGCCAGCGTCATCTGGGTGAGGTCGTTGGTGCCGAACGAGCAGAAGTCGGCCACGTCGGCGATCTCGTCGGCGGTCAGCGCCGCCCGCGGCACCTCGATCATGGTGCCGATGATGATGCCGAGACGCTCGCCGCCCTCCTCCGAGATGATCGCCTCGGTCATCGCCCGCAGCCGGCGCAGCTCCTCGGCGAATCCCACCAGCGGGTGCATGATCTCCACCCCGGTGGCCTCGGTCGGCAAGCGCGGCGCGCACGATCGCGCGCACCTGCATCTCGTAGATCTCGGGGTGCACCAGCCCCACCCGGCAGCCGCGCGTGCCCAACATCGGGTTGACCTCGTGCAGCTCGGTCGCGTCGGGGACGAACTCGTGCAGAGGCGGATCGAGCAGGCGGATCGTCACCGGCAGCCCGCGCATCGCCTCGAAGATGCCCTCGAAGTCGGCCTGATGCGGCGGCAGCAGCCGATTGAGGGCGTCAACCCGCGGTGTCCAGGTCACGGGCCAGGATCACCTCGCGCATGACCGGCAGCCACGCTCCGAGAAGAACATGTGCTCGGTGCGGCAGAGGCCGATGCCCTCGGCCCCCAGCTCCCGAGCGGCGGCCGCATCGGCCGGGGTATCGGCGTTTGCGCGCACCCGCATCCGCCGGATCTCGTCAGCCCAACCGGTGACCGTGCGCAGCCCCTCCAGCGTGGTCGACGCCGGCGGCACCAACTCCGCCTCGCCCAGGATCACCCGGCCCTCCTCGTCATCCACCGACACCGTGACCACATCGCCCTCGTGCACCTCGTGGCCGGCCACCCGAAACGATCGGGCCGACTCGTCGATCTCGATCATCTCCGCGCCCACCACGCACGGCGTCCCCCAGCCTCTGACGACCACGGCCGCATGTGACGTCATGCCGCCACGGCTCGTGACCACACCGACGGCGCGGGCCATGCCGGGAACGTCGTCGGCCGACGTCTCGCCTCGAACCAGCACCACGGCGTCGCCGGCATCCGCCCGCTCCACGGCAGTCGCTGCGTCGAACACGACCACACCGACCGCCGCTCCCGCACATGCCGGCAGGCCGGTCGCGATCACCGGGTGGTCGTCGCGAGGATTGACCGTGGGCCGCAACACGTGCTCCAGCAGGTTGGCATCGACCCGGCGAACCGCCACATCTCGCTCGATCACTCCCTCGGCGACCATGTCCACGGCGATCCGCAGGGCCGCCCGCGGGTCGCGCTTGCCGCTGCGCGTCTGCAGCATGTAGAGCCGTCCCTGATCGACGGTGAACTCCAGGTCCTGCATGTCGCCGTAGTGGTTCTCGAGCAGCGTCATGACCTCCAGCAGCGCGCGGTACGCCTCCGGCTCGAGCCGGCCCAGCTCGTCCAGCGGCAGGCCGGTGCGGGCGCCGGAGACGACATCCTCGCCCTGCGCGTTTTGGAGGAACTCGCCGTAGGGCTGGGCCTCGCCGGTGGAAGGGTTGCGGGTGAACGCGACGCCCGTGCCGGAGCGCTCGCCGGTGTTGCCGAACACCATCTGCTGCACGTTGACCGCGGTTCCCATGTCGTCGGCGATGTGTTCCCGGCGGCGGTAGGCGACCGCCCGCGGCGTGTTCCACGACTTGAACACCGCCTCGACCGCCAGGTCAGCTGCTCCCGCGGGCCCTGCGGGAAGCGCTCCCCGGTCTCTGCGCGGTAGAGCTCCTGGTACTGCGCACCAGTTCGGCCAGCGCATCGCCGTCCAGGTCGACGTCGGCGGTACCCCACGCTTCAGCTTCATCCGCCCGAGCAGGTCCTCGAACCGGTCGAGGTGGCACGCCCATCACGACGTTTCCGAACATCTGGATCAGCCGCCGGTAGGAGTCACGGGCAAACCGGGCGTCGCCGGTGGTCTCGATCAGGCATCCACCGACCGGTCGTTCAGCCCCAGATTGAGGATCGTGTCCATCATCCCCGGCATCGACACCGGCGCGCCCGATCGCACCGACACCAGCAGCGGGTTGGAGGCACCGCCCAGCTTCGGCTCCGACCCGCGTCTCCAGCGCCTCGACCGCGGCCCCGACCTGCTCGGAGAGGCCATCGGGCGACTGCTCACCGGATTCGAGGAACGCCAGACAGGCCTCAGTGGTGATCGTGAACCCGTCGGGAACCGGCAGGCCGATCGCGGTCATCTCGGCAAGATTCGCGCCTTTGCCGCCGAGCAGATCGCGCATGGAACGATCGCCTTCGGCAAACGCGTACACATAGTCCGTCACAGCTACATCAGGCCCGGGTACCCTCGCGGGCCGCCCGCCGGCGCTCGCTGACCAGCTCGGCAACGCGGGCGGCGGCCTCTTCGATCGCCAGTCCCGAGACGTCGATCACAGGGCAGCCGAGCCGCCGGTGAAGGGACGAGGCCAGCTCCAGCTCGTCGTAGATCTCCGACAGGTCTGCATACCGGGCATTGGCTCCGGCCGCCAGTGCCCGCACTCGGCGGGCACGGATCTCGGCCAATCGCTCGGCATCGATGGTGAGGCCCACCACTTTCCAGGGGTCGACCGAGAACAGCCCGGGGGGCGGATCGATCCCGCGCACGATCGGGACATTGGCGGCCATGTAGCCGAGATAGCCGAGATGCATCGAGGTCGGCGTCTTGGACGTCCGCGACACACCCACGAGCACGATCTCGGCGTGGTTGAGGTCGTCTGATCCCCGCCCGTCGTCGTGCTTGACCGCGAATTCGATCGCCGCGATCCGGCGGAAGTACTGGGCATCCAGCGGCGCCGTGCGGCCGGGAAGCATGGTGGCCTGGGTACCTGACGCCGTCGTGATCGCATGCAGCGCCGGGCTGAGCACGTCCAGCGTGACCAGCCGGTTGCGGCGTGCCAGGTCGACGATCGCCTCACGCAGCGCCGAGTCGACCAGGGTGTAGAACACCACCGCCGGCCGGCCGGTGGCATCGTCCAGCGCCCGGGCGAGCTGCTCCTCGGTCTGCACGCGGGCGTGCCTGACCATGTCGATCTCCACGTCCTCGTACTGATGGGTGGCCGCCCGGGCTACTCGAGCGGCGGTGTCGCCGGTCGAGTCGGAGACGATGTGGATCTCGAGCTTCTCGGGCATCCTGACCAGTCTATCCGGGGAGTTCCTCGAAGTCGCCCAGCCTGCGCAGGCAGCTGGCCACCGCGGCCGCGAGCCCCAGGCGGTTCTGACGGACGCCGGCGTCGGGGTCCATTACAAGCACCTGGTCGAAGAAGGCGCTCACCGGTGCCACCAGCGCAGTCGCGGCCGCCAGCGCCTTGGGCGCGTCATCGCCGGCTGCGTCGATCTGCGCCCGCGCCTCGGTCACAGCGGTGTAGAGGGCCAGCTCGGCCGGCTCGGTGAGCCGACCGCGGGTCGACCTGATCCGACTGCATCGCCCGCGATCCGGCGGGAGCGCGAGTACACGTCGCGCAGGGCGGCTCGATCCGGCCCCGCTGCCGAGTGCAGCGCCCGGGCGAGCGCGGCAACAGCCGCCGGCTCGGTCTCACCCGACCCGCGGGCTGCGCGCACCTCCTCCACGGTCACTCCATCGTCGGTCAGCGCCGTCTCGATCCGGTCAAGCACGAACGGCACCGCCCGTGCGCCGACCATCGCCTCCAGCCCGACCCTCCACCCCCGGTCGAGCGCCACCGCCACCAGCCCGGCCGCGGTCCGGCGCAGGCCGTATGGATCGCGGCTGCCGGTCGGCTCCAGATCGAGCCCGAACGCAACCGCGAGCGTGTCTGCCTTGTCGGCGATCGACACCACCGCACCCGCATCGCCGGCCGGTCGCGCCCCGGCAAACCCATAGGGCAGGTGGTGCTCTTCGATCGCCGCCGCGGCCTGCTCGTCCACACCCGCGCGTCGTGCGTACACCGCCCCGGCATAGCCCTCGAGGTCGGAGAACTCGCCCACCAAGTTGGACACCAGGTCGGCTTTGGCCAGTTCGGCTGCGCGTACCGCGGCCGCTGTGGTGGCGGAATCCAGCTGCAGCCGGTCACACAGACCCTGCGTCAGGCCGCGCACGCGGGCGGTCTTGTCGGCGATCGATCCCGAGCCCTCCAGGAAGCTCACCCGGTCGAGCTCGGCCGCCATCGCCTCGATACCCCGGCCGAGGTCGGCGGCAAACGCGAACTCGGCGTCGGTCAGCCGCCCCACCAGTACCTCTTCGTTTCCCCGAATCACCGTCTCGGGATCACCGCCGTTTGCGACGAACAGGAACCGCGGCTCCAGCCGGTCGCCCGATCGCACCGGGAAGTACCGCTGGTGCGACTGCATGGCGGTGATCACCACACGTTCGGGCAGCTCCAGAAAACGCTCGTCGATGCGGCCGCTCAGCACCGACGGCCACTCGGCCAGATACACGACCTCATCCAGCTTGCGCAGCGGGTCGACCCACTCGCCGGCGTCGCTCAGCTCCCGCTCGATCAGCTCGCGGCGCTCCACCGCCGCCACCATCACGTGGGCAGACGCGCATATCGCTGCGATAGCTGGTGGGGCTTCCCACCTCCACCGGGCCGGCCAGGAACCGATGGCCGCGCGACACGCCGGTCGCGACCAGGCCGAACAGCTCCACCGGAACCACCTGATCGTCGAGCTTGACCACGAGCCAGCGGACGGGACGAGAGAAGCGGCCGTGATCCCACCGCATCGACTTGGAAAAGTTGAGCGCGCCGGTGAGCTGTGCCGCCAGCTCGGGTACCAGATCCGCCACCGGGGTCGCCGCCCCGTCGCTGATCGCCCACATCAGCCCGTCGCGCTCCACCAGGTCGCCGACCTCGAGTCCATGCTTGCGGGCAAACCCGGCGCGGGCCTGCTCGGGTGCATCGGCCTTGGGCCCGCGCACCTCGGCGCGCTTGGCGGCCCGCTCGCTGGGCAAACCGGTTGCGATCGCCGCGATCCGGCGGGGACTCACGTGCACACCCACGGTGTTGGCATCCAGCCCCAGCCGGTCGAGCCCGTCGGCCAGCAGCCCGGGCACCTGGCGCTCGGCCTCGCGGCACGCGACCGCGGGCAGGTCCTCACAGCCGATTTCGATCAGTAGATCAGGCACCGGTTTCCTCGACCTCCAGATACATCGCCGCCACCGCCTGCGACAGGCGCCGCATTCGCAGCACATACGCAGCCCGATCGGTGACTGCGATCGCCCGCCGCGAATCGAGCAGGTTGAACGCGTGCGAGCACTTCAGCACGAAGTCGTAGGCCGGCAGCGGCAGCCGGGCCTCGACACAGCGGCGAGCCTCGGCCTCGAACTCGTCGAAGTGCCGCGCATGCATCGCGGTGTCGGCCAGCTCGTAGTTATACGTGGACATCTGGCGCTCGTTCTGGAAGTACACGTCGGCCCAGCTGACACCCTCCGACCAGCGCACGTCCTGCACCCGCTCCACGCCCTGGAGGTACATCGCAAGCCGCTCCAGGCCGTAGGCCAGCTCGCACGAGATCGGGTCAAGCTCGATCCCACCGGCCTGCTGGAAGTAGGTGAACTGCGTGATCTCCATGCCGTCCAGCCACACCTCCCAGCCGAGCCCGGCGGCGCCCAGGCTGGGATTCTCCCAATTGTCCTCGACAAACCGGATGTCATGCCGTGCGGCGTCGATTCCGATGCGCGCGAGCGATGCCAGGTAGATGTCCTGCATGTCGTCGGGAGCCGGCTTCAGGATCACCTGGTACTGGTAGAACTGCTGGAAGCGGAAGGGGTTCTCGCCGTAGCGGCCGTCGTCCGGACGGATCGACGGCTCCACGTAGCCGGTGCGCCACGGCTTCGGGCCGAGCACCCTGAGGAAGGTCGCGGGATTCGAGGTGCCCGCGCCGACCTCGGTGTGGTACGGCTGCATGATCGTGCAGCCCTGCTCCTCCCAGTAGCCTTGGAGGGCGCTGATCATCCCCTGGAAGGTGAGCGCGGCCATCGGAGCGAGAAGCTATCAGGAGCGGGCCTGCGACCGCCCCGTCATGCGCGCAGTGTGCGCAGCTGGAAGCCGCCGTGGTACTCGTAGGTGCGCTCCAGCACCCGCAGCGCGTCACGGGTCGCGCGCAGTCCCGGACGCGGCTCTCCCAGGGGCTGAGCGAGCATCTGCTCGATTGCGGTGAGACTCTCCATTTCCACCGCAAACGTGCCCGGCTGGCCAAGACATTCGTCGCAGACGGCACCCCCTGCCGCCGGCGAGTACCCGGCCAGCGGCCCGGGCGAGCCACACGACGCGCAGGCGGTGAGATGTGGCAGATAGCCGCTCAGCATCAACAGCTTCAGCTGAAACCCGAGGCCGAGCGGATCCAACGCCGGATCGGCGTCGGCGCTCGCCGTCCAGGTCTCGAGCAGCGTCAGAAACCGGTTGAGGCCGGCAAACATCTGAGGCTGAGGCTCCGGCTCGGTATTCAGCTTCAGCACCGCCTCGGCCCCGATCTGGCCGACGGCGAGGTTGTAGGTGCGCTCGCGCACCGCCGCATGCGAGCGGATGATGTCAGCGCCCGAAACCGTGTGCAGGTCGCCGCGTCCCTCGTGCAACATCAGCGCCACGTGGGTGAGCGGCTCGAGCCGCCCGCCAAACCTCGATCCGGTCTTGCGGACGCCCTTGGCGATCGCATTCACCCGGCCCCGCTCGGAGGTGAACAGGTGCAGCACCCGATCGGCCTCCGAGAACCTGATCGACCGCAGCACCACCGCCTCGGTCTTGTATGACCTCCCCATGGGTGGAGCCTACCGGCGGGGCTGGCGGGTGCAGTTCGGGCAGTAATAGGTTCCGCGCTGCGCCACTCGGATCTTTCGGATCGGCCGGCCGCAGCGCGGACACGGTTCGCCCTCGCGGCCGTAGGCGTTGAACCGTTCCTGCATCGTGCCGGCCTGGCCGTCGACCCCTCGGTAGTCGCGGATGCTCGCCCCCTGGGCGGCGATGCCGCGCTCGAGCACCGCAATCACGGCAGCATGCACGCGCTTGATCTCGGCGGTGCGCAGCGACCCGGCAAGCCGCTCGGGGTGGATCCGGGCCTCCCACAACGCCTCATCGGCGTAGATATTGCCCACTCCGGCGACGATCTGCTGATTCAGGAGCACCGCCTTGATCGCTGCGGTGCGGCCAGCGATGGCGTCGCGCAGGTTCTGCCATGTCCAGTCGGGTGAGAGCGGCTCGGGCCCCGCCCTGCGGCTGAGGTAGCGGTCGAGGCCGCCCGGTTCGATGATCCGCATGGTGCCGAACCGGCGCTGGTCGGAATAGAGCAAGAGCGCGCCGTCGTCCAGCTCCACCCGGGCGCGGAGGTGGCGCACGTCGGTTGCCGGCGCATCCCGCGGCCTGATGGTGAAACCAGCCGGTCATGCGCAGATGCACGACCAGCGTGCGCCCGCTCTCGAGCATGATCAGCAGGTATTTGCCGCGCCGCCCGATCGAGACGACCCGGTCGCCGTCGAGCTCCATGCCGATCATAATCGGGTCGTCAGGAGCGGTCAGACGCCCGTCCAGGATCTCGGCGCGCTCGATCACCCGTCCCGCCAGCCGGGGCTCCAACCCGCGGCGCACCGTCTCGACCTCGGGCAGCTCGGGCATCAGACGATCTCCAGCACGGTCTCGGTCGGGCTGCGGCTCATGCATCGCCGATTGCAAAGCAGGCCGCTGCTGCGGCGATGTCCGGCTCTGTCCGCGCGTGGATGGTCGCCAGCGGCTGTCCCGGCTCCACCTGCGTGCCGGCCTTGGCGTGCACCACCACCCCCACCGCGTGATCGATGTCGGCGCCGACCTCGGTTCGACCGGCCCCGAGTCGCATCGCGACGTCTGCGATCCCACGGGCGCTGCAGCGCGTGACCCAGCCCCGCTGCGGGGAGGGGACATCGACGACGATCGGCGCGGTCGGCAGGGGTGCGTCTGGGTCTCCGCCCTGGGCGGTCACCCACCGTCGGAACGCTGGCCAGGCCGGCCCCCGAATCGAGCGCCCGCACCGCGGCCTCGCGATCACCGGTCAGCAGCCCGGTGGCAGTGATGCAGACCTCGACCAGATCGGCCGGCCCAGCACCGGAAAGCGTGGCCACCGCCTCGGCCACCTCCAGTGCGTTCCCCACGGCGGCTCCCAGCGGCTCGTCCATCGCCGTCAGCATGCAGGTGGTGTCCACCCCGGCCGCCTCTCCCAGCCGGCGCATGGTGGCGGCAAGCTCGTGGGCGTCGGCGCGCTCCTGCATGAAGGCGCCCTCACCGACCTTCACGTCCAGCACCAAGCGGCGGGCCCCGGCGGCGAGCTTCTTGGACATGATGCTGGTGGCGATCAGGGGGATCGACGGTACCGTTGCAGTGGCGTCTCTGAGCGCATACAGCCGCCGGTCGGCGGGAACCAGATGGAGGCTCTGGCCGGCCACCGCGATACCGATGTCGCGTACCTGGGAGACCAGCTCGGCGGCGCTCAGCTGAGTGCGGAAGCCGGGAATCGACTCGAGCTTGTCGAGCGTCCCGCCGGTGTGCCCGAGGCCGCGTCCGGAGAGCTTTGCGATCGGCACGCCGCAGGCGGCAACCAGCGGCGCCACCACCAGCGTGGCCTTGTCGCCCACCCCGCCGGTGGAGTGCTTGTCCACGACCGTGCGCCCCACCGGGGACAGGTCGAGCCGCTCGCCGGAGTCGACCATCGCCTCCAGCAGCGCCGCCGTCTCGGCGTCGCTGAGGCCGCGCCACAACACTGCCATCAGAAACGCCGCCACCTGGTAGTCCGGGGTCTCGGGTGCAATCAGGGTGCGGATCTCGGCCGCGGTCAGCTCACCGCCGTCGCGCTTGCGTTCCAGCGCGTGCACCGCGATCGGATCGGCGCTCAGACAACCGATCGCCCGGGAAGCCGATCGTCCCCACGCCCGGTCAGCACCCGAGCCACGGTCGCCCCCACGTCGGCGAAGGTGTCACCGTCGTGGCGGCGGCCCAGCATCGGCGCGCCCGGGACGTGCGCCAGCAGCAGGCCATGCTCGCGCGAGTGGTCGGTCGAGGGCGTGGTCGGATCACAGCCGTGATCGGAGGTCAGGATCAGCAGGTCGCCGTGGTGCAGCGCGGCCATCAGATCCGGCAGCGCGGCGTCGATGTCCTCCAGCGCATCGGCGAACCCTCGAGGATCGTTTCGGTGACCCCACAGCATGTCGGTCTCGACCAGGTTGGTGAAGACGAAGGTGCCGTCGGGCGCCTCTCGCAGCAGCCGGGTGGTCACCGCCATGCCCTGACCGTTGGAGCTGGTCGGCGTCGACTGATCGATGCCGGTGTCGGCGAAGATGTCGGCGATCTTGCCCGACCCCATGCACGGTCGCTCCGGAGTCGCGCAGGTGGTCCAGCCAGTTCGGGCTGGGCGGTGCCAGCGAGAAGTCATGCCGGCCCGACGGTGCGTGCGTACGTCACCCGGCTCACCGGCGAACGGCCGCGCGATCACTCGGGCGACGGCGAGGTCGCCCACCAGCAGCTCGCGGGCGATCCGGCAGGCCGCGTACAGCTCTTCGACCGGCACCGTCTGCTCGTGGGCGGCGATCTGGAACACAGAGTCGGCCGACGTGTACACGATCCAATCGCCGGTTTGCTGGTGCTGCTCTCCCAGCCGCTGGATGATCTCGGTGCCGGAGGCGGCCTCGTTGCCGATCACTCCCCGCCCGGTGGCCTCGGAAAAGCGGTCGAGCAGGTCGGCGGGGAAGCCGTCGGGGAAAGTGGGGAACGGCTGCTCGGTGACGATTCCCATCATCTCCCAGTGGCCGGTGGTGGTATCCATTCCGCGGCTGCGCTCTGTCAGACGGCCGTACACCGCCGGGGCATCCCGGCGTGGAGGACAGCCCCGCACGGGCAGGATGTTGCCAAGGCCAAGCGCTGTCAGCGTGGGCAGTTCGAGACCGCCGACCGCATCGGCGACATGCTGCAGGGTGCTGGAACCGGCAGTGCCGAACTCCGCCGCGTCGGGCAGGTCGCCGGCACCCACCGCATCCAACACCAATACACAGGCTCGGGCCACGCCATCAGCCTAGATCATGACGTGAATAACGGTGAATAACGGTGAATAACGGTGCCTGGCACCGGTATTCATCCCGACCGCCTGGCGTGAATAATTGGTGCCTGGCACCAATTACTTCATCTCCCATTGGGTGAGGGCTTCGAGGCGGCCTCCGAGCGCCCGCAGGA
This sequence comes from uncultured Actinomycetes bacterium, assembly GCA_963723785.1. Classification (GTDB taxonomy): domain Bacteria; phylum Actinomycetota; class Thermoleophilia; order Gaiellales; family JAICJC01; genus CAVPTL01. Next base: position 55,350 of record CAVRSB010000009.1, read on the forward strand.
GCGCGGAGCCGTCCTCCCAGTCTTCGGGCATCAGCGCCGGTACGCTGATGCGGGTGGCGGGGAGCGCGCGGATCAGGGCGGTCGCCCGCCCCTGGCGACGGACGGCGGGGTCGACGGCCAGCGCGTACAGCCACAGCTTGCGGCCCCGCACCTTGGTCACGGCGACGGTGTCGTCCCCCAGCGCATATGCGGGCAGATGCATGAACGTCTCGGGCTGAAGCTGCCAGGGAGCATCTGGCCACCCCCAGTCGCGCAATCTGCGCACGGCCTCGGCCGGTGCAATCGCCTCCGCCCGGGTGGATCGACGCAGCGATTGGCGTCGCAGGTTCCAACCCACCAGTTTGCGGTGAAGCTCGAAGCCGTGCTTTCGATAGAGCGCGATCGCGCCGGTGTTCTGCTCCAGCACCTCCAGCCCGACCTGTTCGGCACCCGCGTCGCGCAGTGACTCGAGCGTCCGCTCGAGCACCGCACTGCCGATGCCCTGACGCCGGTGTGCGATCACCGTGCCCTCGCCCCTGATGCTGCCCTGCGATCCCCGCACCGCTCCCAGGCAGAACGCGGCCAGTGCGCCGTCCAGGTAGGCGCCCCACGAGTGGGTCATCGAGACGCCGGTCTCCCGCAAATACACGGACAGTGCGACCTCATCCAGGGCCGCCGGTACGGGGTAGTCCGAGAAGGCGTCCTGCTGGCACTCAACGATCCGCGCGAGGTGTTCACGCTCGAGCGATCGGAGCTCCACCGCCATCGGGCTTACGCCCGCGGATGCGCCTTGAAGTACGCCTTGCGCACGTGGTCGGCGGAAACGTGCGTATACACCTGGGTGGTCTCGATGCTCGCATGCCCGAGCATCTCCTGGACGCTTCTCAGATCGCAGCCGCCCTCGATCAGGTGGGTCGCGAACGAGTGCCGCAGCGTGTGCGGTGTGACTTCCTTGGTCACACCGGCCGCTCGGGCGTGGTCTCGCACCAACTGGAACACCGCCTGGCGGGTGATGCCCTGGCCGCGGTGGTTGAGAAACAGCACGTCGCCGCGCTGCAGTCGCCCCAGGTACGGCCGACCGCGCTGAAGGTAGAGCCGGGCGGCCTCGGTGGCGCTCTTGCCCATCGGCACGACCCGCTGCTTCGCGCCCTTGCCCATGCATCGCACCATGCCCTCACCCAGGTCCACGTCGGATACCCGCAGCGACACCAACTCCGAGACGCGCAGACCGGCGCCGTACAGGAGCTCCAGCATCGCCCGATCGCGCAGGCCCCGAGGGCTACCGTCGGGGCGAGTCACGATCGCCTCGGCCTCAGCCTTGGTCAGCGGTTCGGGCAGACGTCGACCGAGTCGCGGCAAGGTGACGCTGCGACCGGCATCGGCCCGCGCTCCCTCCCGCGCACGATGCTTGAGAAATGCCCTCACCGCGGCCAGGCGCCGGCGAACGGTCGCCGGAGAGAGGCCTCGATCCGACAGGGCCACCGCATAGTCGTCCAGTACTGAGACCTGCAGCTTGTCGGGATCGGCATGCTCGGTGAAATCGCCAAGATCGATCAGGTCACGGCGATAGGCCTCGACCGTGTGCGGCGATGCCCCTCGCTCGAGTTGCAGGTGGGTCAGAAAGTCTTGAAGCGTGGCGTCATACGAACTCATACCGGGGAGGTTCGTCACTCCCCCGCGATGTCCTGCGAGCCGTTGTGATCAGATCGCGACGGCCTGGTCGAGCGGCGTGTAGGGCAGCCCGACGGCCTCTGCCACCGGTTCGCAGGTGATCGCCCCGGCAGCCACGTTGACCCCCAGGCGAAGTGCCGAATCGTCGGCCAGCGCGCGCTCCAGCCCCTTGTTAGCGATCGCCTCCACGTACGGCAAAGTGACGTTGGTGAGCCCCCAGGTGGAGGTGATCGGCACCGCCCCGGGCATGTTCGCCACGCAGTAGTGCACGACGTCGTCGACCACGTAGATCGGATCCGAGTGGGTCGTCGGACGCGACGTCTCAAAACAGCCGCCCTGATCGATTGCGACATCCACCAGCACCGACCCGGGCTTCATCGCCGAAAGCATCTCGCGGCTCACCAGATGCGGCGCCTTGGCGCCGTGGATCAGCACCCCGCCGATGACCAGGTCGGCCTCGGGCAGCGCCGCCTCGATGCCGTGGCGGTTGGACATCTGCAAGAGCACTGTGCGTCCGAGGCTCACATCCAGCTCCCGCATGCGATCGACCGAACGCTCGAACACCGTCACATCCGCCTGCATGCCCTGGGCGATCAGCGCGGCGTTGTAGCCGACGATGCCGCCGCCCAGCACCAGCACCTTGGCCGGGAGCACGCCCGGGTACACCGCCCATCAGGCGACCCCTGCCGCCAAACGGCTTCATCAGGTAGTAGGCGCCCACCTGGGCCGACAGCCGCCCCGCCACCTCGCTCATCGGCGCCAGCAGCGGCAGCCGCCGGTCGGGCGTCTCCACCGTCTCATAGGCAATGCAGGTCGCCCCGGTTCCCGCCAGCCCGCGGGTCAGCTCGGCAGCCGCGGCCAGGTGCAGGTAGGTGAACAGGATCTTGCCGGGCTGAAGCCGCTGCCATTCGCCGTCCAGCGGCTCCTTCACCTTCAGCACCATATCGGAGTCCGACCACACGTCATCCACCCACACGATCGTGGCACCGGCGGCGCGATAGTCGTCGTCGCTCATCGAGCTGCCCTCTCCAGCACCCTGCTCGATCAGCACCCGATGCCCGTGGCTGACCAGCTCGACCACCCCGGCCGTGGTCAGCGCGACCCGGTACTCGTCCGGTTTGATCTCTTTGGCAACTCCGATGTTCATGAACGTGCCCTCCGGTCAGCGCGGCTGGGGATTCTCGAGCGATCTCGCTTGCGTGATCAGCTCCAGCGTAACCGCTGTCATGGCCTCGAGGTCGGACACCGAGATGTGCTCGGATGCGGTGTGGATCTCGGCCATGCCGTTACACAGGTTGACGCATGGCATGCCCGGCGGCGTTGAAGACGTTGGCATCAGACCCGCCGCCCGACTCGAGCGACGCCGGCGTATGGCCGCGCGCTGCCAGTGCGGCCGTGGCCATGCGTACGGCGGGATGTGATCGCGAGAAGCGATAGCCCTCGTACTCGGAGGTGATGGTCGATTCGAGCCGGCACTCGTACAGGTTGGCCGCATGGGTGGCGACGTCGAGCATCTCTCGGGCCACCGCTGCAACCCGCTCGCGGGTCACGGCTGCGGGCCTCCGCCATCACCGTGCACTCAGGAGGGACGATGTTTCCGGCTATCCCGCCACGAATCAGTCCGACGTTGGCGGTCGTCTCCGAATCGATCCGGCCCAGTCGCATGTCCGCGACAGCACGGGCCGCGGCTGCGATGGCACTCCTGCCCTGCTCCGGAGCGATCCCCGAATGCGCCGCCCGGCCCTGAAAGTGCAGGCGCAGCGTGCGCTGCGTGGGAGCGGCCATGACGATGTTGCCGATCGGCGCCGCATGGTCGTAGCAGTACCCGAACACGGCTTGCAGACGGGCGACATCGAACTGCTTGGCGCCGAGCAGGCCAACCTCCTCCATCGGCGTCAGCACCAACTCGATCCCCGAGTGGTCGATGCCGTCGGCCACCACCTGCTCGACCGCCGCCACCATGGCGGCGACCGCCGCCTTGTTGTCTGCCCCCAAGATCGTCTCCTCGGCGTTGACCACGACGCCGTTTCGCACCTCGGGTCGGATGGGGGCGGTGGCGGGCACCGTGTCGAGGTGGGCATTCAGGAAGATCGGCGTGCCGGTGTCGACGCGTCGGGGCCAGCCGGGCGTACAGATTCCCGATCTGCGAGCCGATGGCCGCGCCCGGCGGCGTCCTCGTCGACCTCCAGCCCCGATCGCGCGCCAGGCGAGCGGTGACCACGTCGGCCACGGCCCGTTCCTCGCCGGGCGGGCTGGAGATCTCCGCCAGCTCGAGGAACAGGTCGAGCACTGCGCGTCACGCGGGCGCCAGCCCGTACAGCGGGCCGAACTTGGCCCACAGATAGCGCATCAGCGGCCGGTGATCGAGCTCTCCCCCGGTGACTCGCTCGATCAGCTCCGGTGCCCTCGTACAGCGACCCGGGGTGATGGATGTGCTCGCGCAGCCAGCCCAGCAGCGGCGCGAACTCGCCCGCGGCGATCTGGCCGTCGACGTCGGGCAGATCGCGCCGCAGCCGTTCCCACAGCATGGCCGAGTAGATCGTCCCCAGCGTGTAGGTCGGGAAGTACCCGAACGCACCACCCGACCAGTGCGTGTCCTGCAGCACGCCGTCGCCGTCGTGCGGCGGGCGGATGCCGAGGTGGCGCTGATAGGCGTCGTTCCACGCACCTGGAAGATCGGCGACCTCGAGCTCGCTCGCGCATCAGCGCCAACTCCAGCTCGAACCGGATCAGCACGTGCAGGTTGTAGGTGACCTCGTCCGCGTCCACCCGGATCAGGGAGGCGCTGCACGCGTGTTGACGTGGCGGTAGACGTCCTCAGGCGACGTGCCGGCCATCGGCGCTCCCAGGACATCACAGATCACGGGTGTGTAGTGCTGCCAGAAGCCGCGGCTGCGCCCCACCACGTTCTCCCACAGCCGCGACTGCGACTCGTGCAGCCCGAGCGACGGCGGAGAGCTGACCGGGAGATCCTCATATGCCGGGTTCATGCCCTGCTCGTACAGCCCGTGGCCGGCCTCGTGGATGGTGCCCATGACCGAGGGGAACGGGTCGTCGGCGTACATCCGGGTGGTGATCCTGACGTCGCGGATGCGCGATCGCCGTCGAGAACGGGTGAGCGGAGAGATCAGCCGCCCCGCCTCCAGGTCGTACCCGAGATCCGGCAGAAGCCGCAGGCTGAATCCGCATCTGGGCGTCGTCGGGGAACGTTCTGCCCGGCAAACGGCGGGGCGGGCAGCGGTTCCGCCGCCAGGATCTGGTCCAGCAGCTCGGAGAGATCGCCCGTGAGCGCCGCGAACATCGGCTCCACCTGCGCGGTGCGCATGCCCGGCTCGTAGCCCTCGAGCAGCGCGTCGTAGCGCTCGCCGTCATGACCGAGCAGGTCGGCCTGCTCGCGCTTGAGCGCCACCATCTCCTCCAGATGCGGCTGAAACAGCGCGAAGTCGCGCTGCTTTCGGGCCTCCTCCCACACCGCGTTCCCTCGCGTCGCCGCCATCCCGATCCGCCGCACCAGCTCGTCGGGCAGCCGCAGCGAACGGTCGCGGTCGTGACGCACCAGCCTGACCACCGCCGCCTGATGGGCGTCCAGCGGCCCAGCCGCGGCCGCGTCCAGCAACTCGCCCAGCTCGGGGGCGATCATCTGACGGTGGCGCAGCACTGCCACCGTGGACGTTGCCCGCGCCCTGGCCTCCACGCCGCCGGCAGGCATCGTCGTCTGGCGATCCCACGAGAGCAGCGCCATCACCCGCCGCAGCTCGCCCAGCTCGCGCACGCGCTGCTCGAGCACCTCCCAGGTCTCCTCGGCCTTCACTTAGGAGCTTGCCGTCTTGCTCTCGGACTCGGACAACCGCTCAGCCGTTTCGTCCTCGTCGTCGTGACGAGCGACCGCCGCCCCCACGAAGTCTCGGAACAGCGGCTGCGGCCGGTTGGGCCGCGACTTGAACTCAGGGTGATACTGGCTGGCGCAGAACCAGGGATGCTCGGGCAGCTCGATGATCTCCACCAGCCGCTCGTCCGGCGATGTGCCGGCGATGATCAATCCCTTGGACACCAGCCGCGGACGCAGGGTGTTATTGACCTCGTAGCGGTGGCGGTGGCGCTCGTACACCACCGGCTCACCGTAGGCCTCGTAGGCACGGGTGCCGGCGACTACCTTGACCGGGTCGGAGCCCAATCGCATGGTGCCGCCCATGTCCTCGATCTCCTTCTGCTCGGGCAGCAGGTCGATCACCGGATACGGCGTCTCGGGGTCGAACTCGCTCGAGTTGGCGCCCTCCAGACCGACCACGTGGCGGGCGAACTCGACCACCGCCACCTGCATCCCCAGGCACACACCCAGGAACGGCACCAGATTCTCGCGGGCGAACCGCACCGCGGCGATCTTGCCCTCGATCCCGCGAATGCCGAATCCACCCGGAATCAGGATGCCGTCGGCCTGCGACAGGCGTCGCTCGGCCTCGTCCCAGGAGAGCGTCTCGGCATCCACCCAGATGATCTCGAGCTTGGCACCGTGATGGATCGCGGAGTGGTTCAGCGCCTCCACCACGGACAGGTAGGCGTCCTGAAGCTGCACGTACTTGCCCACCAGAGCGATCCGGACGACGCCGGTGGCCGATCGCACGCGATCCACCATCGCCTCCCACTCGCGCATGTCGGGCGGTCCGGTGACCAGGCCCAACCGGTCACACACCAGCCGGTCGAGTCCCTCCTCCTGCATCATGGGCGGGATGTAGTAGATGTTCTCGGCGTCGGGCGCCGAGATCACGGCATCCACCGCGACGTCGGCAAACAACGCGATCTTCTCGCGGATGTCGCTATCCAGCGGATGCTTGGATCGGCACACGATCACGTCGGGGGCAATACCGATGCGGCGCAGCTCCTGCACCGAGTGCTGGGTGGGCTTGGTCTTGAGCTCGCCGGCCACCTCGATGTACGGCACCAGGGTGCAGTGGATGTACATCACGTTGTCGCGACCGATCTGGTTTCGGAACTGGCGGATCGCCTCGAGGAACGGCAGGCTCTCGATGTCACCGACGGTGCCGCCGATCTCGGTGATGACCACGTCGACGTCGCCGGAGCTGGCCACCCGCTGCACCCTCGACTTGATCTCGTCGGTGACGTGCGGGATCACCTGAACGGTCGAGCCCAGGTACTCGCCCTTGCGCTCCTTGCGGATGATCGTGTTGTAGATCGATCCGGTGGTGTGGTTGGAGTTCCGCGACAGGAACTCGTCCACGAACCGCTCGTAGTGCCCCAGGTCGAGATCGGTCTCGGCGCCGTCCTCGGTGACGAATACCTCACCGTGCTGGAACGGGCTCATCGTGCCCGGGTCGACATTGATGTAGGGATCGAGCTTCTGCAGCGCCACCTTCAGCCCACGCGCCTTCAGAAGACGCCCAAGCGATGCGGCGGTGATGCCCTTGCCCAGCGACGACACTACGCCACCGGTCACAAATACGTACTTGACCTGCCTGTCCAAAACCCCCGCCTTTCAACGTGTGACCGGTTACGGGATATGAATCATACGTGAGCAACGTGACGTCACAGCCCTGCGACGCCTCCCGCGGCAGGCGCTTTCACGCACGTTGCGGGCTTTTGCGCAGCGCTTCGGCGTGCCGCCGGACGGTTTGGTCGTCGTCATCGCCCCCCAGCATGCGCGCGAGCTCGTCGGTGAGAGCATCTCCTTCGAGCAGCTGAACGGTGGTCTGGGTGGGATCGCCGGGGAGCTTTTCGACCCGGAAGTGGGCATCGGCCAGGCTCGCGATCTGCGGCAGGTGGGTGATCGAGATCACCTGTGCCTGCTCGGCCAGCTTCTTGAGCTTCTCCCCCACTGCCCGTGCGGTGAGCCCTCCGACACCGGCGTCGACCTCATCCAGGACGAGCGTCCCGGGCCCGCCGTGAGCGCGTGCCGCCACCCGGATCGCCAGCGCGATCCGCGACAGCTCGCCGCCCGAGGCCGTGCTTGCCAGCGGTGCCGGCTCCAGCCCGGTGTTGGCGGCCAGCAGCAGCTCACAGCGATCCGCACCGCGGGCGCCCAGGGGAGCGTCGGTCAGCTCGACCACCAGCCGAGCCCCGTCCATGCCCAGATCGGAGAGCTCCTGCTCCACCGCTCGGGCGAATCGCTTGGCGGCCTTCAGGCGAGCGGCGTGGAGCTTGCCCGCCGCGGCGTCGGCGCGCGCTTGGGCGGCTTGCTCGGCGGCCTCGAGCTGCGCCATTGCGTCTCCGGACTGGTCGAGCAGGTCGAGCGTCTCGCGGGCCTCAGCGGCCAGCGCCAACACGTGATCCAGCGACCCGCCGAACCGGCGCTCGAGCTCTGCAAACAGTTCCAGCCGCTGCTCGATCGCCTCCAGCCGGCCCGGGTCGGCCTCGAGGTCAGCGGTGTGGCTGCGCAGCTCGGCGGTCGCCTCCTGCAGCCGCACGCCGGCATCGCGCAGCTCGACCGAGATTGCCGCGAGGCTCGGCTCGAACCGCTCTGCGTCGGCCACCAGCTCTGAGGCTTGGGCGACCACCGTCTGGGCGCCCTCACCGTCGTCGGGCGACAGCAGTGCAATCGCTCCCGTGATCGCCGCGGCCAGCTCATCGAGGTGCCGCAGCCGCTCGCGCTCGACGGTGATCAGTTCGCGTTCTCCCGGCGCTACCTCGGCCGCGTCCACCCGCTCGACCAGATATTCGAGTTCACCGCGGCGGCGGACGGCTTCCTCGGCGTGTTCGCGAGCATCGGCCAGGGCAGCGCGAGCGGCCCGCAGCTCACTCCAGGCGGCGGCCATCGCCGCCAGCCGCTCGCCGTTGCCGGCGTGGCCGTCCAGCAGCGCCAACTGCACGGCGGGCTTGGCAATCCTCTGGGCCTCGTGTTGCGAGGACAGTTCCAGCAGTCGCTCGCCGAGCAGTTCGAGATCCGTTCTGGCGCAGCTGCGCCCCCACACCAGCGCGCGTGTGCGACCGGTGGCGAACACCCGCCGCGCGACCACCAGCGTATCCTCGCCCTCGGGCCGAAGACCGGCCACCGCTTCCAGCGCCGGGTCGTCCAGCAGCCCCGGCGGCAGCGCGAACTCCGCCTCCACGTAGGCCTCATCGGCATGCGGCCCCACCGGCGCCGAGCCGGGCTGGCCGCCCGCCAGCAGCCCGATCGCCTGGGCGAGCATGGTCTTGCCCGCACCGGTCTCGCCCGTGAACACCGACAGCCCGGAGGCGGGCTCGAGCTCGGCGTGCTCGATCAGGGCGAGGTTTTGGATGACCAGGCGCAGCAGCATGGTCAGCCCGAGAACGTCTGTCGATAGCGGCTGAAGAAGGAGGTATCAGACAGTCGTCCCAACCTGGCAAATGCATCCCCCATGGTGACCGCGAAACGCCCGCCCGGCGGGACATCGCCGGCGATATGGCCGTCCACGATCACCTGCACCGGCACGTCCACCGAACGGTTATGCAGCTCCACCCGATGGGGCCTGCCCAGCACCATCGACCGGGCGTGCAGGGAGTGCGGCGACACGAACGACACCACGAAACCGTCCAGCCCCCAAGCCAGCACCGGGCCGCCCGCCGACAGGTTGTAGGCAGTCGAGCCGGTCGAGGTGGCGACGATCACGCCGTCGCAACCGAGCTCCCCCAGCGACTGACCGTCGACACACCACTCCACCAGGGCCATGCGGCCCAGCAGTCCACTGGTCAGCACGATGTCGTTGATGCCGGTGACGGTGCCCTGGCCGGTGTCACCGACGATGGTGGGCAGGCGCAGCTCCTCGAAGTCGCCCGCAAAGGCACGCTCCAGCCCCTGCTCGAGATCGTCGGCCTCGATCGACGTGAGGAAGCCGACGCGGCCGAAGTTGACTCCCAGGCAGACCGCCCGAAACGGCAGCGCGGCCTGCAGTGCCCGCAGCATCGTGCCGTCGCCACCGAGCACCACGATCATCTCGGCCCGGTCGGCGTCGACCAGCTCCACGCCCAAGCGCTGTGCCAGCATCGCCACCCGCTCAGCGGCATCGCCGATCCGTTCAGGGCGCCCGTGGGTGAAGAGGCTGGCCGTGCTGATCGCCTGGCCCGGTTGGGCCGAGGACGGCATCTGCGATCTGGGACTCGACATCAGTGGTGGACTCCTGGGTGTTCGCGTGTCCGGGGGAGCACAGGGCGAGCAGATACTCACGGTTCCCCGCCGGCCCCCGCACACAAGAATCGCATATCCCAAGGACGGTGACGCCCAACTCGGTGACAAAACCGCACATGTCGCGCAAAACCTGGCGGTGCACTTCGGTGTCTCGCACCACTCCCTTCCGCACCTGGTCGCGACCTGCCTCGAACTGCGGCTTGACCAGCACCACCGCCCGCCACGGAGCCGCCAGCACTCCGAACACCGCCGGCAGCACCAGCCGAAGCGAGATGAACGACACATCGGCGGTGGCGAATGTGGGCCGGAAGGGAAGGTCATCCGCGGTCAGCGAGCGAGCGTTGAGACGGTCGATCACCGTCACCCGAGGATCGGCGACCAGCCGTTCGTGCAGCTGGTTTCGACCCACGTCGACCGCGACCACCCGGGCCGCACCGTGGGCCAGCAGGCAGTCGGTGAAGCCCCCGGTGGAGGCGCCGACGTCCAGGCACAACTCCCCCCGCACATCGATCCCGAATCGGGTGAGACCGGTCTCGAGCTTGTCGCCGCCCCGAGAGACGTACCGCGGCTGCTCGATCAGCTCCAGCGTGGATGCAACGGTGGTCGGGGCACCGGCCTTGGTGACGACGGTGCCGTCCACCGTCACCCGGCCGGCCATGATCAGGCCGCGGGCGCGGCTGCGAGTGTCCACCAGACCCCGCTCCACCAGGGCTTCATCGAGGCGGGTGCGAGGGTTGGCGATGGTCGGCCGGTCCCGGTCGACTACGCGGTTCGGTACAAGATCATGTCGGCCAACAGCTCCAGCTCGCCGGTGTCGCCGCCGGCCTCGGCGAGGTGGGCGCGGGCACGGATGTCGGCCTCGGCTGCCAGCTCGCGGGCTCGGTCGACCCCCACCAGATTGACGTAGCTCGGCTCGGTCCCGGCTGAATCTGCATCCAACACGTCGTCCACGATCTGGAAGATCAGGCCGAGCTCGGCGGCAAACCGGCGGTACGGCTGCTGGCGCTCCGCGGCCAGCCCGGCCACATGCAGGCCGCACCCGACTGCAGCCGAGATCAGCGCGCCGGTCTTGAGCCGGTGAAGCCGTCCCAGCTGGTCGAGGTCGGACGGCGTCGAGGTGATATCCAGATACTGCCCGTCCACCATCCCCCCAACCCCGGCCGCCAGCTCGGAGGTGACCGCGGCACGTTGCTCCGCACTCACCTGAAGGCTGGCCACGAGCCCGAAGGCGGCGTTCAGCAGCCCATCGCCGATCAGCACCGCCACGCCCTCGCCGAACTCGACATGAGCGGTGGGGCGCCCCCGCCGCTCGTCGTCATCGTCGAGCGCGGGCAGGTCATCGTGCACCAGCGAGAAGGCTTGGATCAGCTCCAGTGCCGCTGCCGCAGGAAGTGCCAGGTCGGGGCTGCCGCCGCAGGCTCGAGTGGCCGCCAGGCACAGCCGCGCGCGCACACGTTTGCCGCCGTGGAGGGCGTAGTGCATCGCTCGGTCGAGCTCTTGCAACCGCGACAGCTCGAGCGACTCCAGGTACTCCTCAATCATCGAGCGTCTCTGCCCGCCGTTCGATCGCGGTGGCGGCCTCTTGGGCCAGTGCAGTGATCTGCTCCAGGAGTTCGGTGGCGTCGGCAGCTTCCAGCCCGCCGGCCGCCAGCCGTTCGTTCAGCCGGTCGAGCTCGGCGGAGATCCGGCGCAGCTCCTCGATGCTTTGGTCGGTCACGTTCCCACCCCCTGTTCCCGTGCGATCCTTCCCAACACGCCGTTCACCAGCACTCCTGCCTCGGGAGAGGCGTAGCGCTTGGCCAGGGCGACCGCCTCGTCGATGGCAACAGCCGCCGGCACCTCCCCGGTCGACAACTCCCACACCGCCAGTCGCAGAATGTTGCGCTCCAGCACCGCCATCCGCTCGGTGCTCCAGCTATCGGCGGCGGCGTCGATCGACCGGTCGAGCCGCTCGCGATCGCCCCACGTGCCCTCCACGTGCGCCTTGATGAAGTCTGTCGCCGGATCGCCGTTGTCCCGCTGGTATGCGTCGTACAGAGCGTCGAAGTCCGAGCCGGTGAGATCCCGCTGGTACAGCAGAAAGGCGCAGGCACGTCGCTGAGACCGACGGCTGGCGGTCATCGGCGCGACTCCCCCTCGCGGTCGATCCCGGTGATGGTTACGTCCACCGACCGCACCTCCAGGCCGGTCATGCCGGCCACGGCGTCGGCGACCGCGCCACGCACCGCGGCGGCAACATCGGGCAGCACCACGCCGTATCCGGCGACGACGTCGACAGCCAACGTCGCTCCGCCGCCGGTTACCGACCATTCCACCGGTCCGCGCCTGCCGGGCAGCACCCGCGAGACGCGGCCGGGTGACTCCAGCCGGGCTCCGGACACCTGGCCGACCGCGCCGCGCACGATCGAATCGATCGCCTCGTCGGCCACCTGTGCGGCACCGATCTTGATCATGCGGCTTCCTCGGCAAAGAGCGCCGGCAGGAACTCGCGACGCCGCTCCAGGTAGGCGGTGGTGTAGTGCCCCGATCGGAACTCGGGCTCGGCCAGGATGTCTGTGAACAGCTCCTTGGTAGTGCGCACGCCCTCGATCTCGAACTCGGCCAGCGCCCTCTGGGAGCGCGCGATCGCCTGCTCGCGGTCGGAGCCCCACACGATCAGCTTGGCCAGCAGCGAGTCATAGAAGGGCGGCACCTTGTATCCCTCGTAGGCGTGGGTGTCCAACCGCACGCCTGGGCCCAGCGGCGGTCGGAACCGGCTGACCGTTCCGGCGGCCGGGCGGAAGTCGTGCCGGGGATCCTCGCAGTTGATGCGAAACTCGATCGCATGCCCGCGCAGCTCGGCCAGCCCGGTGGCAGGCAGCGGCTGACCGCCGGCGATGCGCAGCTGCTCGACGGCGAGATCGACTCCGGTGAGAAGCTCTGACACCGGATGCTCAACCTGCAACCGGGTGTTCATCTCGATGAACGAGAACCTGCCTTCGGCGTCGAGCAGGAACTCGACGGTACCGGCGTTCTCATAGCCGCTGCCGAGACATGCCAGCCGGGCCGCATCGGCCATCGCCTCGCGGGTCGGCTGGTCGAGCGCCGGCGAGGGCCCCTCTTCGATCAGCTTCTGGTGACGCCGCTGCACCGAGCAGTCGCGCTCGCCCAGCACCAGCACCCCGCCGGTCCCGTCGGCCAGCACCTGCATCTCGACGTGGCGGGGATCGACGATGGCCTTCTCGAGATACATGTCACCGTCTCCGAACGCCGACGCGGCCTCCGCGGACGCCAGCCGGTAGGCATCCGCCAGCCCCTCCTGCGACTCGACCACCCGCATGCCCCGGCCGCCCCCGCCTGCAACCGCCTTGAGCAGCACTGGATAGCCGACGTCGGCGGCCAGCGCGACCGCCTCTTCGGGCCCTGCGAGACGGCCCAGCGAGCCCGGTACCAACGGTACTCCGGCGGCGCGCATGGCGGATTTGGCGGCGCTCTTGTCCCCCATGATCTCGATCGCCTCAGCCGACGGGCCGACAAACTTCAGATCGTTCTCGGTGCAGGCGCGCACGAACGCCGGATTCTCGGCCAGAAACCCCCAGCCGGGGTGGACGCCGTCGCAGCCGGTGGTCTCGGCGGCGGCAATCAGGTTGGGGATGTTGAGATAGGAGTCGGCGGGAGCATGCGGCCCCACGCACACGGCCCGGTCGGCGAGGCGCACCCACAGCCCCTCCCGGTCGGCAGTCGAATACACGGCGACGGCCTCGGCGCCCACGTCGTGGCAGGCTCGTACCAAGCGCACCGCCGCCTCGCCGCGATTGGCGATCAGCACGCGCGCGAGCATCACACCGGCTCGAGCTCGAACAACGGCTGGCCGAACTCGACCGGCTCGCCATTTGCCACCAGAATCCGGCGGATGACACCGCCGTGATCGGACTTCAGCTCGTTGAAGAGCTTCATCGCCTCCAGGATGCAGAGCGTCTGGCCGACCGCGACGGTGTCGCCCTCGGACACGAATGCGGGCTGGTCGGGCGAGGGTGAGCGGTAGAAGGTGCCGACCATGGGAGATTCGATCTTGAATGCCTCGCTCACCGCGGGCTCCGCCGCAGGCGCATCCGCCCCCACAGGAGCCGCGGCCGGAAGCAGCCGGTCGTCCTGCTTTCGCACGGTGATCCGCACCGCCCCGTCTTCGATCGTCAGCTCGCCCACATCGGAGTCCTCCACCAGCCGGATCAGCTCGCGGATGCGCTCCGATTGGGCCGGCTCGAGCGCGCCGTCGCGATCGACCTCGCGCTCGCCGCGCCCTCGCAGCGTTGCCAGCAGCCGCTCGGCGTCCTCGCCGAACAAGGCCAGCAGCAACAGGTCCTCTTCACTGGCCGCGCCGACCGACTCCCGCAGCTCCTCCATGTCGATGTCGGGTTCGGCGGTGGGTGCGCCGGCATGCTTCCGGGCGTCGCTGGAAACCTCCAGCGGAGGGGTGCCGTAGGCTCCCGAGAGGTAGCTCTTCATCTCATCCGACGCGTCCGCCCAGCGCCGCGCAGAGAGCACGTGGCGGAGCGCCTGACCGGCCATGATGCCGCCGATCGGCTGGGCCAGCGGAGGTCGTCCACAATCCTCGCGCACGACTTTCAGCTCGTCCAGCACCTCGTCCAGCCGGTCAGTGGCCATCGCCCGACGCAGACGGGTGTCGAGGTCGGCCACGAGCCCCACCGGCAGGCGATTGCGGGCCGCCCGCAACGTGATCCGGGGCGAGATCGAGGCCGCCGGCATCTGCGCATTCACGTGCTGGTCGATGAACTGGGAGGCGTCCCACAGGCGCTCCGTATCCAGCCCGTGATCGAGCTCGAGCCCCATCAAGGCCTCGCACAGCACCTCGCCCGGGACGCGGTTGAGCGAGTTCGCCACCGGATAGGCCGCGACCGCCACCGGGGTGGCGCCGTCCCTGGCGGCCTCGATCGCCATCGCCAGCGCGCTCTCGCCTTGGCAGTACAGCCCCACCGGTACTCCGGCATGCTCGGCCAGTCGGGCCACCACCCGGCCACAGGTGCCCGGATCGAGCGCCCCCGCGGGGTCGTGCAGCAGCACGTGATCGGCGCCCAGGTCTGCCAGCCGCTTGGCCTTGTCGAGCACGCGATCGAGGTTGGCCATCTCGCCCGAGAAGGCGAGCCCGGCATACAGCCGCCCACCTGCCTCGCGCACCGCGGTCGCAGCCGCGGTCAGGTTCTCGACGTCATTGAGCGGATCGTGCAGTCGGAAGATGTCGATGCCGCTCTCGGCGGCACACAGGATGAACCGGCGGGTGAGGTCATCGGAGACCGGCCGGGAGCCAACCAGGAACCGGCCCCTCAAAGCCATCTGAAGCGGCGTCGCGGTACACCGCGCCTTGAGCGCACGCACCCGTTCCCATGGGCTCTCGGTGCCACGCTTGACCGCCTCGTCGAAACAACCACCGCCGGTCACCTCGAGCGCCTCGAACCCGGCGGCGTCGAGGATCTCGGCCACGTCCAGTACTGCGGCGGTCGAGATCGTGCCTGCCAGGGGCTGCTGCGACAGCAACCGAACGGTGGTGTCTACCAGCCTGGTCACGCCCGCGAAATGTACCGCGCCTCGCGCGTGTCGACCTTGATCCGCTCGCCCTGCTCGACGAACAGCGGCACCTGCACGATTGCGCCGGTTTCGAGCGTGGCCGGCTTGGTGACGTTGGAGACGGTGTCGCCCTTGACCCCCGGCTCAGTCGCGACCACCTGCAGCTCGACAGACGCCGGCAGCTGCACTGCGGTGGGCTTGCCGTCCACCAGGAGCAGCTGCACGGTGTCGTTCTCACGCATGAATCGCAGCTCCTCGGTGAGCGTGTCCAGCGGCAGATGAATCTGCTCGAACGTCTCGGAGTCCATCAGCACCACATCGCTGCCGTCGTTGTAGAGATAGGAGACGTTGGTCACCTCGGTGCGTACCCGAGGCATCTTCTCGCCCGCCCGAAATGTCTTGTCGACGACGCTGCCGGAGCTGAGTGCCTTCAGCTTTGTACGCACAAACGCCCCACCCTTGCCGGGTTTGACGTGCTGGAACTCGACGATCCGATAGACGATCCCATCGAGTGAGATGTGCATCCCGTTCTTGAATTCATTCGTGGAAATCATGAGCTGAGTGTAGTAAGGCCCGGTATTCAGGCAACCCGTTGGAGCTCCTTGGGGTATGCGGTCAGTCGTTCGCTCCCGGTGTCGGTCACGATCACGAGATCCTCGATCCGCACGCCACCGCGTCCCGGGACGTAGATCCCCGGCTCAACTGTGACGACCATGCCTGCCTCGAGAGTTGCGTGGGATGCGGTCGAGAGCCGCGGACCCTCGTGGATCGCAAGCCCCACCCCGTGGCCGAGACCGTGGCCGAAGTGGTCGCCGTGCCCCGCTGCGGTGATCACCTCGCGTGCCACCGCGTCCACCTCCCGGCCTCCCATGCCGGGCGCAACTGCAGCCAGCGCGGTCAGCTGCGCCTCCAGGCAGACGGCGTAGATCTCGGAGAGATCGGCATCGGGCTCGCCTACGGCGAAGGTGCGGGTGCAGTCGGACGCATAGCCGTTCAGGTAGCAGCCAAGATCGATCGTCACCAGCGTGCCGGCGGAGATCACCGACTCCTCGGGAGTCACATGGGGCATGGCGCCACGTTCGTGCGAGGCCACGATGGTGTCGAATGAGAGGTCGTCGGCGCCCTGCTCGCGGAACAGTTCGCGCACCCGCCAGGCCACGTCCACCTCGCGCTTCCCACCCAGCCCCTCGGCGGCGATGGCCTCGTACACCGGCGCGATTAACGCCGCCGACCGGCGGATCGCGTCCAGCTCATAGGCGTCCTTGATCAGTCGCAGCGTCTCCACCACGTCGGCGGTCGGCACCAGCTCGCGATCGGCACCGAACGCGGCCTCCAACTTGCTGTGGGTGGCCACCGACACGTGTGCGGCCTCGATACCGATGCGACCGGCGTTTGGCGCGATGTCGTTCAGGTGCTCCCCCAGAAAGCGGCTGGTCTCGCCCTCCAGCATGCGCACATCCATGATCTCGGCGATCGGCTCGGCGGCGGTTACGTACCGGAAGTCGGTCATGAACGTGGCTCCCCCGCCGTGCACCACCACCAGCCCGTTGGATCCGCCGTAGCCCGTCAGGTAACGCACGTTGACGAGGTCGGTCACGAGCATCGCATCGATGCTCTCGGATTCGAGCGCGTCGCGCACGCCCTGCAGCCGGTGGGAGTAGTCGGGCCCGCTCATTGTGCACTCCGGTTGAGGTACTCGAGCGCCTCGTGGTAGCCGTCGGGGCCGCGCCCGCTGATCCGGTGCGAGACCACGTCGGCAATCACCGAGTGGCGCCGCCACGGCTCACGGGTTTCGACCGCCGACAGGTGCACCTCCACGACTGGGCCGGTGTAGATCTCCAGCGCGTCACGGATGGCGTAGCTGTAGTGCGTCCAGGCGCCCGGATTCACGATCAGCCCGTCGGTGTCCTCACAGGCGGTGTGGATCATGTCGACGTAATCCCCTTCGAAGTTGGACTGCGAGCACCGCACGGTCAGGCCCAGCTCTGAGCCCCACGAGTAGATCATGGTCTCGAGTTCGGACAGGCCGACGCTTCCGTACTGCGCCGGATCCCGCTTTCCGAGCATGTTGAGGTTGACCCCGTTCAGCACCATTACCCGCATGCGGAGAGCCTACCGGGTGTTCAGAACGGGAGTGAGGTGGCTATCCCCGGCGCCGCCGCAAAGCCAGCAGCGTGCCGCCGATGACGATCGCCGACACGGCGGCAACCGCCACGATTCTGATCGTGGGTCGAAGCCGCGAGGATGCCGATTCCTCCTCGGAGGCCTCCGCCGAGACCACGTCAGGTTCAGGCTGCTCGGACGTCTCTGCCGCCGTGGGCTCCGCGTCCACCGTCTCGTCAACGGGGGTGGACGTTTCTGTGGTTTCGCTCATCTCCACCACCTCTTGCTCGGGTGTGATTACGGGAATCTCATCTCCCAGCTTGCCGCAGGTCGTGCATACCCATCGCGCCTCCGCGCCGGAGTCGAGTATCTGGCGCTCCCACTGGTGTCCACTGCGGCTGCAGTGAAAGCGGGAAAAGAGGCGGCCGCGCGGCCGCGCTGGGGCCAGTGAACTCACCGCGTCAGTCTACGACACCGGCACGGCGAACGCGACCAAGAGCTCGCGTGCCGTGACAGTTGACGGCCGTCACCAGCGTCGCGCCGAGCAGCGCCCCTCCGGCTGCGTCGGACACCAGGTGCATGCCGCTGACCACCACCCACACGACTACGAAGGCCGCATATGACCCCCACACCCACGCATATCGCGGCATCACTGCCGTTGCCAGCCCGGCCAGCAGCACGGCCCGCATGGCATGACCGCTGGGATAGGTGTTGGCCAGGGAAACCAGGTCGAAGATCCGCTCCGCCGGAGCAAACGGGATCTGATCGACCCAGGCCTTGAAAGCGACCTCCACGATCAGACCGATCACGAGCGCCAACACCCACGCCCAGGCCTGCTGCGTCTGTGACCGCCGCCGCAGCACCAGAAAGCCGGCGGCGAACAGGGCGGCTGTCACGAACGGGTCTGCCAGCACCGCCAGCCACGACCAATCGGTGCCGCCCAGCAGGTCGAGATGGCGATCGACACGACGATCGATGCCAGACACGACCCCGGTCTGCACGAACAACGTCAGCATGATGAACGCGCTCGCCAGCGCGAAGGACAGTCGGCACATCTTGCGAGACCGTAGCTAGATGCCGGCGGTGGTCACGCCGCCCCGGCGGAAAGGTGCCGCTCGACTTCCTCGATCAGCCGCACCACCTCGACCCCCACCCGCGTGTTCGAGCGCGGTGTGGTTCCGTGCACGATCGCCGAGATGAAGTCGGTCATCTGGAGGGCGCCCGGCTCAGCACTGTCGATCCGCGGCGTCAGCATGTGGCCGCTTCCGACAGTCATCCGAAGCGCGCCCGGGTCACCGGATTCGACCGCCTCGAGAGCGGTTTCGACCACCCGCACGCACCCGTCAGCGGTGTCGTCGCAGACGACCATCTTGTGGGCTCCCACCACTGTGGCCCGGCCGATGGTGCTGGGCGAGAGCCAGGACAGCTCCAGGTGGGCAATCCGGCCCGAGGGATACGCGAGTGTGGCAAAGACGACATCGGCCTTGCCGGGGTAGATGCAGGCTCGGCCGGCGGCAGACACGACCGCTGGGCGCTCGTCGATCCACGTCAGTAGCATCGAGAGGTCAGACGGCGCCAGGTCCCACAGGACGCCGGCATCGACGCGATGCTGACCGAGGCGTGCGCGAGCTGATCGAGACACTGAACACTTCGCCAAGCTGCCCCGATTCGATCAGGGATGTGACGTACCCGACCGGAGAGCTGTAGAGGGCGGCGTGGCCGGGCATCACGACCAGATCGAGACGGTCGCCGAACTCCACGAGGTCGACCGCCTCTCGAGAGGACGCCGGCCAGGGCGTGTTCCACAAACACGTGTTTGCCGGCGGCAAGGCTCGCGGTCGCCAAGCGGTAGCGGGCGGCGACAGGCGTTGCGATCACGATTGCCTCGATCGTCGGATCTTCGAGTATCTGAGAGACGTCACTGACCAGCGGGATGTTCGGGAACTGCGGTGACAGTGCGGGTGAGCGCCGCGGTCGAGCGATCGCACAATGCTGCAGAGATCCGCGCCCGGAGCAACCATCACGTCGCCTGCCAACCGTCGCCCGCGGTCGCCGGCGCCCACCACCGCAATGCGCACGGATCCGCGCCCGGCGTACGCCGGTCGTAGCTGTGTGACGCGGTTCAGGGAGATCTGGAGAGCAGCCGAGGTTGACATGTTCTCGAGCAACCTATCCGCCGCACGACATGGTGTCGACGATCATTTGCAACAAGCCTGTGCCATGATCGTCACCAATCACGACACAGGTCGAGCCGAGGGCTACGCCACGATCGCTCGGCCGACGGCCTGCCAGATCAAGTCGTCACCCGGGTCAACACCGAACACAGGTTTCCCGACCGCCTCGAGCAGCGCGAACCGGACCCGGCCGCCCCGGGCTTTCTTATCGCGACGCATCGCCTCCAGCACCGCGTCGGGATCGACGTTGCGAGCCGCCGTGGGCAGTTCGTGTAGCTCCAGCAGCTCGCGTACCTGCTGCTCCACCGCCGGATCGAGACCACAGACCTGGGACGACAGCCACAGCGCCGGCAGCAAGCCGATCGCGACCGCCTCACCGTGGCTGAACGCCCGATACGAGGTGGCTGTCTCGAGCGCGTGGCCAATCGAGTGCCCCAGATTGAGCACCGCCCGGATGCCCTGCTCGGTGGGATCCTCCGCCACCATCCGCGCCTTGTAGGCAGCACACCGGCGGATCAGCTCCAGCCGCTCTTCGGGCGTTCCCCGCCCCGGCTCCCATCGCTGCACCAGATCCCACAGACGCCCACCCGAGAGCAGACCGGTCTTGATCACCTCGCTGAACTGCGACGCCCACTCGCGCACGGGCAGCGTCTCCAGCACAGCCGGGTCGCTCACCACCCACTCGGCCTGGTGGAACGCCCCCACGTAGTTCTTGGCCTTGGGCAGGTCGATGCCGGTCTTGCCGCCGATGCCGGCGTCCACCATCCCGGTCAGCGACGTCGGCACCGAGATCCACGGCACCCCGCGCTGGAAGGTGGCCGCCACGAATCCGGCAACATCGGTGGCGGCGCCTCCGCCCAGCCCGACCACCACGTCCCCGCGCTCGAGCCCGAACTCCGCCAGCCGCGTCCACGCCTGGCGGGCGACCGAAACGGTCTTGGCGGCCTCGCCCGCCGGCAGCCGCACGGTCACGAACGGCTCGAACGGCTGCGCCGACCACGCGCAGCACCTCTCGATCGGCCACCAGCGCGGGGCGTCGCGCACCGATCAGCCGCGGCAGCTCGGCCAGCGCCGCCTGCCTGGCCAACGGCACCAGCAGCGGCTCGTCTCCCACGGAGCCGTCGGCGTCGACCAGCGCGTCGGCGGTGTCGTGGTAGAGATGGCGGCGCTGCTCGTACAGATCGGTGAAGGCACGGGCCTCTGATGCCAGCGGCCGGTCACCGGCCTGCTCTTCGACTCGACGCCAGGCCACCTGCGCGGACACGTCCAGGAACACCGTGAAGCTGCTGTCGCGCAGCCGCTCGCGCGTGATGGCGGAGGTGACCGCCCCGCCTCCCACCGCGATCACCGCGTTGGTCTCGTCCAAGCAGGCGGGCGATCACCCGCTCCTCGAGCGCCCTGAAGGTGCCTTCGCCGTCGTCGCGGAAGATCGCGCCGATCGGTTTGGTCGCCTCCGACTCGATCTCGACATCGGCATCGAAGAACCGCCAGCCCAGCCGCTCGGCCAGGCGCATACCGGTGGTGGTCTTGCCCGCGCCCATGAACCCGATCAGCACCAGGTTTCGGTGAGGGCCGGGAATCATGCCCGAGCGATGCGCTCGAGGTAGGCGGCGTGCGCCGCGACGAAATCGCCGATCGCGTCGCCCCCGAACTTCTCCAGCGCGGCCCGGGCCAGCTCGAACGCCACGCCCGCCTCGGCCACCACGGCAGCGGCGGGCAGCACCGTGACGTCGCTTCGCTCGACGTGGGCCTCGCGGGGCGTGTGTGACCCCATCTCAACCGACCGCAGCGGCCGCATCAGGGTCGGCAGCGGCTTCCAGATCGTTCGCACCACCAGGTCCTCGCCATTGGTGATGCCGCCCTCGAGCCCGCCGGCACGGTCGGTCTCGCGATGGTATCCGCGGTCGTCGCTGTACAGGATCTCGTCGTGCACGCTCGACCCCCGCTTCGATGACGAGGCGATCGCATCGCCGATCTCGACTCCCTTGGCGGATTGGATCGACAGCATCGCCGCCGCCAGCCGGCCGTCCAGGCGAGTGCCTGCAGAGACGTGAGAGCCGAGCCCCGGCGGCACGCCGAAGGCGCGCACCTCGGTGACTCCGCCGAGCGTGTCGCGATCGCGCTTGGCCGCCTCGATCTCGTCGATCATGGCCTGCTCCGCGGCGGGGTCGAGGCAGCGCACCTCGGACGCCTCGGCCCGCTCGAAATCCTGGAGCGAGAGCCACGCCGGAGGGGTGGCCCGGACGGTTCCCACCTGCAGCACGTGTGAGCGCACCTCGATGCCGATGGTGCGAATCAGGGCCTTGGCCACCGCACCTGCGGCGACCCGGGCGGCGGTCTCGCGGGCGCTGGCCCGCTCCAACACGTTG
Source organism: uncultured Actinomycetes bacterium (assembly GCA_963723785.1). Lineage (GTDB taxonomy): Bacteria > Actinomycetota > Thermoleophilia > Gaiellales > JAICJC01 > CAVPTL01. The sequence continues at coordinate 77,306 of CAVRSB010000009.1, forward strand.
CGCACGTCGTCATAGCCATACTTGAGCGTCCCGGGCAGGTCGGCGTGGCCCGGTCGCGGGAGCGCGATCGGCTTGCCGCGCCAGCCGTACGACTCCAGCTCGGAGGCATCCACCGGCCACGGATTCATCGGCGCAAGCCAGTTCTGGTGATCGCGGTTTTGGATGAAGAACGCCAGCGGGCTGCCCAGCGTCCGTCCCTGCCGGAGCCCTCCGCGTGGCTCGACGTCGTCGGTCTCCAGCTTCTGGCGGGGACTGCGGCCGTAGCCGGCCTGACGCCGAGCCAGATCGTTACGGATCAGCTCGTGGTCGAGCTCGAGCCCGGCGGGCAGCCCGGAGACGACCACCGTCAGCCCGGGGCCGTGCGACTCACCCGCGGTCACGTAGGAGAGTTCCATGGTGCCGGACATTAGATCAACGCGTGGACAGGCGAGATAGGGTCACTCCACCATGTCCTCGCCGATCCTCGTCACCGGAAGCAACAGGTCCGGCACGACCTGGCTGGGGAAGCTGCTGGCCGCAGCAGACGGTGTCGGCTACATCAACGAGCTGTTCAACCTCGACCACCCCCAGCCGGGGTTGTGCGCCGCCCGGTTTCCGCACTGGTTCATGTACCTGACCGATGACAACGGCCGCCCGTACGTGGAGCCGATCGGTCGCACGCTGCGGTTCGAGTACGACTGGGGCGACGCTGCCCGCACGGCGGCCTCTCCCCGAAACGCGCTGCGGGCGCTGCGGGCACTTCCCAAGACCCGCGTCCCGGAGGGCTCGCGACCGCTTCTGAAAGACCCGATCGCGGTGTTCTCAGCGGCCTGGATGGCGCGCACCTTCGACATGCAGGTGGTGCTCTCGGTGCGACACCCGGCGGCATTTGCCGCCAGCCTCGAGCGGCTCACGTGGGAGTTCGACTTCGGCCAGCTGCTGGCCCAACCACTGTTGATGCGCGACCACCTGGAGCCGTACCGCAGCCGGCTCGAGCGGTACGCACGCGACCGGCCGGACATCATCGACCAGGCCGGCCTCCTGTGGACGCTGATCTACGCCAGCGTCGGAGACAGTGCGTGGCTGACCGTGCGGCAAGAGGACCTCGCGATGCAACCCGAGGTGGAGCTCCACCGGCTGTACACCAAGCTGGGATTGAGCTGGAGCGACGAGGTGGCCGGGCGGGTGACGGCGGCCACCGGGGAGGGCAATCCCGCCGAGGCCCCGCGCGGCCGCGCCCACACCTCGGCACGCGACAGTCGTGCAGCCGTGACCGCGTGGCGACAGCGGCTCAGCCCCGAGCAGGTCGGCCGCGTGTACGAGCTGACCGCGCCGGTTGCGAGCCGGTACTACTCCGACAGCGACTGGTAGTCGACCGCCGCTACCACTGGCCGTTCAGCCACAGCGACCACAGCTGAGGGCCCCACAGAAGCGCGATCATCGCCCCGGCCGCCAGGAACGGCCCGAACGGGAAGGTGCTCTTGCGGGCCTCGGTCCAGCCCTTGGTCACAAACAGGGCCACCGACGGCACCAGCGAGAGCACAAAACCGAAGAAGAGCGCAATCAGCACGTACTGACCCAGGCAGAACCCGATCATCAGCACCATCTTGACGTCGCCCATGCCCATCCCCTTGGGAGAGACGATCGACGGAATCAGCAGGAACAGCGCTCCCAGCAGTCCACCCAGCACGAACTCGAGCCAGTGATCAGGCTGCGCGATCACCGACAGCGCGAGCACCGCCACGGCGCCGGGCAGGTTGATCGCATCCGGGATGATCCGGTATCGCAGGTCGATCGCCGAGGCCGGCACGATCAGCGCAGTCAGAAGCAGCGCCGGAGCGAGCTCGGCATTGATGCCGATCTTGAAGGCGAGGGCCGCGAACAGGGCTGCAGTGACGAAACAGACGATCCATCGCCGCCGCGACGACGCCGCGGTGCCATCGGGCTTGGGGAAGCGCTGGATCATCAGTTCCAGCGGCCATCCCAGGGCAAATCCAACCGTGGCGACGGGGAGAATCGTGTCCATGGTGAGTGCTATCGGCGCGCGGGCAGCGGTTCTGAAGTCAGGCCCGTGCGCCGGCCAGCATCGCGTCCACCGGCGGATATCGCCCGGTGAAGAGCTCGAACGCCAGCAGCCCCTGGCCGACCAGCACCTCGAGGCCGTCCACCACCTCGGCTCCCGCGGCTGCGGCCGCCCGGCACAGTGCCGTCGGCCGGCCGTCCCCGAGATAGGCCAGGTCGGCAACGATCATGCCTGGGCGAAGCAGCGCCGGATCGAACGGCAGTGCCTCGGGATCGCCCGCCTGCCCGATGGGGGTCGCATTCACCACCAGATCGGGAAGCGCGCGCGGAGGCCAGGCCTCCACCCCCACCCCCAGCGCGGCGGCTGCCTCCGGACTGCGGGCGGTGACCGCCACGTCCCAGTCGGCATCCAGCAATGCAGGCACCACCGCTCGAGCGGCTCCACCTGCACCGAGTACCAGGGCGCTACCCTCGTCACGCGGCCCCAGGGCCCACAGCAGTCCCCGGCCGTCGGTGCTCTCTCCGTGAATCCCATCCGGTTCAGACAAGAGCGTGTTGACCGAGCCGGCCCGAACCGCCTCGGCCGAGACCACGTCACACAGCTCGACCACCGCTGCCTTGTGGGGGATGGTCACGTTCACGCCGCGCAGCCCGCTGTGAGGAAGGCTCGCGACGAACTCGGCCAACCCCTCAGGAGGCACGTCGATGGCCTCATAGCTCCACTCCCGCATGCCCAGCGCTGCGTAGGCGGCGGTATGCATCCGGGGCGATCGCGAATGGGCGACCGGGTGGCCGATCACGGCCACCCGCGATTCACCCGCCATGATCGACGAAGTCTTGATAGTCGGCCGTGAAGTACTGGGCGGACTTGCCCGGAATCGCCACGTAGTAGATGTAGTTGACCTTCTTGGGCGCGGCGGCGGCCTGCATCGAGGCCAGGCCGGGGTTGCAGATCGGGGTCGGGGGAAGGCCCTTGTGGATGCGCGTGTTGTACGGCTCGGAGCTGTCCAGATCGGACTGGTGGATGGCGGCCGTCCAGGATCCCTTGTGGTAGAGGATGGTCGCGTCGATCCCCAATGCCATCCCCTTGTGAAGCCGGTTGTAGACGACCGCGGACACCTTGCCCCGGTCGCCCGGCACGCGCGCTTCCCGCTCGATCATCGAGGCGATGGTGAGCACGTCGTAGTTGGTGAGGTGCTTGGATCTGGCGTAGGTCATGTTCACCTGTGCCCACGCATTCTCGAACGCCGCCAATTGCTGCGACACGAGCTGGGCCTCGGTCTCGTTCGGCCGGATCGTGTAGGTCGCGGGGAACATGAAGCCCTCCATGTTCACGTGGTGGCCGAAGCCCGCCGGCGGCACCGCGGCCCGAACCGCACGGGCGTAGGCCTTGGGATTCAGGCCAACTGAGGGCAGCAGCGCCTCGATTTGGGTCAGCCGGTACCCCTCCGGGATGACCAGGGTCTTGACGTGGCCGGCCGGGCCGTGATCGAGCTGCGCCAGCAGAGCGTCGTATCCCGTGCCGGCGCGCAAGCGTGTACGTGCCTGCCTGGAAGCTCGACCCCTCGTTCTTGGAATCGGCGTAGTCGTGGAAGCGGCTGCCGTCCTCGACTCACCCCGCGCTGCTCGAGGATGTCGGAGATCTGGGCTGCGTCGGCTCCCTTGGGGATCACGACGGTGATCGGCGCACCGTGAGGATCGGCGTCGGGCTTGCCGGACGCCGACGACATCACGTCGCGGCCGGCGAGCACAACCGCCAGCACCGCAGCACACAATGCGATGAGCACGACTAGCCGGCGAATCGGAGCAAATATCCTTCGAGGAGGTGCGCGGCAGCCACCGCGTCGGAATCCGACCCGGAGAGCCGATTGGCCACGGCCGTGGTGAACCGCTCATCGTAGGTCTCGATCGGGACCGGGCAGTCGGTCTCGAGCTCGCGGACGAACGAGAGCGTCTCGCCGGCCTGCTTGCCCCGACCGCCTGCGAGCGTCAGCGGCAGCCCCACCACCACCTTTTCCGGCTCGAGCTCGGCGATCGTGCGCAGAAGCGCCGCCCGGCCCTGCTTCGAGCGCACCCGCTCAACCACGCACACCGGACGCGCCAGCGTCCCGGTTGCATCGCTCACGGCCACGCCGGTGCGAGCCTTGCCGTAGTCAAGCGCCAGCACCTTCACCCGTCACCGAGCCGGTCGAGAACCATCGTGCGAGCAGCCTCGATAGCGTGCTCGAGCGCGTCGGGATCGCTGCCGCCGGCGCGCGCCATGGTGGGGCGACCGCCACCTCCCCCGCCCACGATCGGTGCCACCTCGCGGATCACGTCCACCGCCGACAAGCCGCGGTCGACGGCGCTCTGGTCGAAGTTCGCGACCAGGTGCACCCGCCCGTCCTGGGTCGATCCCAACACGATCACCGCGGGTGCCAGCCGGGCTTTGAGCCGGTCGGAGGCTTGCAGCAGCGAGTCGGAGTCGGCGTTGAGAACGGAGGCTGCAATCACTCGCATGCCGCCCTGCTCGACGGCGGTCTCAGCCAGATCGGCCTCGGCGCTGCCGTTGGCCTCGGCCGCCGGCGCGGACGATCGCTGCTTCAGCCGCTTGATCTCCTTGTCGCGCTCGGCGACGGCCTCGACCACCTCGTTCAGCAGCGCGGAGCGCTCCCGCAGATGCTGGACGGCGGCGGCGCCGGTGATCGCCTCGATCCGGCGGATGCCCTGAGACGAGCTGGTCTCGCGGGTCAGCACGAAGGCGCCGATCTCCGCCGTCGATCGCACGTGGGTGCCGCCGCACAGCTCGCGGGACACATCCTTGATCTCGACCACCCGCACGTGCTCGCCGTACTTCTCGCCGAACAGCATGGTGGCGCCCAGCTCGCGGGCGTGATCCTGGCTGGTGACGAAGATGTGCAGCGGGTGGTTCTGGACGATCCAGTCGTTCACGATCCGCTCGATCTCCATCACCTGGTCGGGATCGAGCGGCTGTCCGTGGCGAAAGTCGAAGCGCAGCTTGTCCGGCCCCACGTACGAGCCGGCCTGGGTCGACATGCTCGCCCAGGACGTCGCGAAGCGCGCGGTGCAGCAGATGCGTGGCGGTGTGATTGGCGACGGTAGGTCGCCTGCGATCCTCGTCCACGCGGGCGCGGACGCGATCGTTTCGCAGCAGCTCGCCGCGCTCCAGCTCGGCCACCAGCACCTGGTCGTCATCCACCCGGATCACGTCCACGATCGCCGCCCGGCCGGTGTCGGACTCGATCGAGCCGGAGTCGGCCACCTGGCCGCCGCCGCGAGGATAGAAGGGGCTCTCGCGCAGCTTGAGCAGCAGCTTCGAATCGCCGCCGTCGCCCAGCGCACCGACCTGGGTGGTCAGGTCGAGCCGCTCGTAGCCGACGAAATCGGTGGTGAACCCGGCCTCACGGGCAAACGCCCCGGCGGCCTCGGCGCCACGGTCGGAGATCGCGCGCGCGGGCGCGGGTGCGCTGTTCCTCCATCAGCAGCGCAAATCCGGCCTCGTCCACGCTGCGCCCCTTCTCGGCGGCGATCTCCGCCGTCAGCTCGAACGGGAACCCATACGTGTCATGCAGCCGAAACGCGTCCTCGGCAGAAACCTCGCCGTCGGTTGCGAGCACCTCGTCCAGCAACTGTGCGCCGGTCTCGAGCGTCCGCGCAAACCGCTGCTCCTCGGCACGCAGGAGCGCCGACACCGTGGCCTCGCCGGCGATCAGCTCGGGATAGACATCACCAAGCAACTCGACCACGCGAGCGTGCAGCTTCGGCAGGAACTCGCCCTCGATCCCGATCCTGCCGGCCTGCAGCATCGCCCGCCGGATCACCCGCCGCAGCACGTAGCCGCGACCCTCGTTGCCCGGCTCGATCCCGTCGGTCGCAAGGAAGGTCATGGCGCGACCGTGGTCGGCCAGCACCCGCAGCGCCTTGGTCTCGTGCGGTGTGCGGCCGTACTGAGCGCCGCTCCAGCTTTCAACGGCTCCGATCACATCGCGGAAGGCGTCGGTGTCGTACACGCTGTCGACGCCTTCGGACAGCATGGTGGTGCGCTCGACGCCGCAGCCAGTGTCGATGCTGGGCTGAGGCAGCGGCTCCAGCGAGCCATCGTCGAGCATGTTGTATTGCATGAACACGAGGTTCCAGAACTCCAGGAAGCGGTCGCAGTCGCAGCCGGGAGCACAGTCGGCCCGCTCGCAGCCGTACTCGGCACCGCGGTCGTAATACAGCTCCGAACAGGGGCCACACGGCCCGACAGCACCCGCCTGCCAGAAGTTATCGCCGCCCAGCCGCACGATCCGCTCGGCGGGCACGCCCCGTGCGATCCAGAGATCCACCGCCTCCTCGTCGGCCGGCACCAGCTCGTCGCCGCGGAAGGTGGTCGCCCACAGCTTGTCGGGGTCGAAGCCCAGCCCGTCGGGCGAGGTCACGAACTCCCAGGCCCACTCGACCGCCTGCTCCTTGAAGTAGTCGCCGATGGAGAAGTTCCCCATCATCTCGAAGAAGGTCAGGTGCCTGGCGGTGCGTCCCACCTCATCGATGTCAACGGTGCGGAAGCACTTCTGCACACTCGTCAGCCGCTGCGACGGTGGCCGATCCTGACCGAGGAAGTACTGCTTCAGAGGCTGCATCCCCGCGGTGGTGATGAGCACGCTCGAGTCCCACGCGGGAGGCACCAGCGGACCGGAGGCCAGCCGGTGGTGATCGCGGGCGATGAAGAACTCTTGGAACCTCTGGCGGATCTCGTGCGAACGCATCGAAGCATTCTACCGGCCGGGGTTACGAGCTACCCTACGTTGATGGACGCCGACGACATGGTCTCGCGCTTTGAAGGCGCTCAGAACATGGGCCGCGGAATCGAGCCGCTGGACGAATTCGTGCTGATCGAGCCGGTCGACGAGGAGACCGAGACGTCACACGGGCTGATCATCCCGGCCAGTGCGGAATCGACCTGCTCGGCCGGCGTGGTGGTCGCCGTCGGCGACGAGGCACACGGCATCAGTCCCGGCGACAAGGTGCTGTACCCGCGCGGCGTGGGATTCGAGCTGCGGCTCGGGGGCGAGCCGAAACGACTGATCCGGCGGCGCGAGCTGATCGCCCGCGTGCTGGACTAACTCAGCGCTCGGCGCCCAGCCGCTGGTCGATGTCGGCCATCTCCCGGTCGGCCGCGAGCTTGCCCTCGTGCTTGGCGAATCGGAGATCGTCGGGCAGACTCTTGAGGTCTTCGATGATGCGCTTGGGCAGGTCTGCGGCCACGTCCTTCACCGGCCGGCCTTCGGCTTGCGCGATCGAGTTGACACGCTTGCCCAGGTAGGCCGCAGCGCCCAGCAGCAGCAGAGCGGGCGCGAGCTTCACACCACACCGCCGCGCTGGTCGCGCTTGGTCTTGAACGAGCCGAGACCGTGCTTGATGCCCGCGCTCACCCCGGCCGCAGCCTTGGCGGGCTTGGAGATCGCTTCGGATACCGCCCGCACCGAGTGGTCAACCTTCTCGGTGGCATCCACCGCGGAGTTGGTGATGGTGCCGACCTTGTCCAGCTCGTCGTTGACGTGGTCGATCGACGTCGACACCTTTCCCAGCATCGGTACCAACTCGGGCGTGATTCCGTCGAGCAGCTTGTTGATCCGGTCGAGCGTCCCGCTGGCCCTCAGCAACACCACGATCAAGCCGATCGCGGTGAGCAGCAGAAAGATTGCCAATGCCCATTGCCAGGCGTCAGATGCATCCATGCGCGTCATCATACCCATCTGCCTGCCGGAATATGCCGACCCAGGTCAGGTGATCGTGCCCGCGCCGACCACGACGTCGTCCTGGTACAGAACCGCCGTCTGACCGGCGGCGACGCCCACCACCGGGTCGTCCAGGTCGAGCTGAAATCCGCCGGCCTCGGCCCGGACGGTGGCCCACACCGGATCCGAGCGATAGCGCAGCTTGGCCTGCACCCGATCGGCGGAGACGAACACCGCCCCGGGCCTGACGGTGACCGAGGTGCGCTCCAACGCTGCCCGCGGGCCCACCACCACCCGGCCACTGCGAGGCTCGGTGCGGATCACGTACACTGGGCTGTTGGCGGCCACGCCGACGCCCCGGCGCTGGCCCGGGGTGAACCGGTGGATGCCGTCGTGGTGACCGATCACTCGGCCCTGCAGGTCGACCACATCCCCGGCCGCCGCGGCGCCTCCATAGCGCTCCAGGAACTCCCGGTGATCGCCGCCGCCGACAAAGCACACCTCCTGGCTCTCGGCTCGCCCGGCCGCCTCCAAGCCGGCGGCGTGCGCCTGCTCGCGCGTCTCCGGCTTGGTCTGTTCGCCCAGCGGGAACCACGTGCGCGCCAAGATCTCGGGCGCCACTCGCGCCAGCATGTAGGACTGGTCCTTGCGTGTGTCGGCCGCCCTCGCTACCAGCGTACGACCGCCGCGGGTCACCGCGCGGGCGTAGTGGCCGGTGGCGATCCGGCCGGCGCCGATGCGATCGGCGAAGCTCGCCAGCGCATCGAAGCGGAAGCTGCCGTTGCAGCGCACGCACGGATTGGGCGTGCGCCCGGCGCCGTACTCGGAGACGAACTCATCCACAACCACCTGGCGAAACTCCTGCCGCAGATCGAGACCGACGTGAGCGACCCCCAATGCGTGGCAGGCCGCCCGGGCGGCCCGCACAGACTGCGGTGAGCAGCAGGCGCGTTCGGAGTCGGGAGCGGCCGGATCGATCCACAGCCGCAGGGTGACTCCCACCGGCTCGAGCCCTGCCTCCACCACCTTGAGCAGCGCGACGGCGCTGTCCACCCCGCCCGACATCGCGACCGCGACGCGGTTGGCGGTCGGCACAGGCGCCACGGCGTCCACCGCGCGCGCGACGGCGGCACAGTAGGCATCGACCGCCACCAGCAGGCACTCCTGGTTGGTACCGCCGGGGCCCAGCTCGGCCTCCACGTCGGGCACCCCGATCACCGCCGCCTGAAGCGGGCTGAGGCCCTCCGCCAGACGGCAGAGCACCGCGGTGGCGGCAGTCGAATGCGGACAGCCGAAGGTGCGGTGACGGGCGTGTGCGATCCGCCCATCGACAAGCTCGAACTCGATCCGCACCTGATCGCCGCAGACGGTGTTCCCCGCCTCGCCGACAACCGCTTCCGGTCCCACGCGAACCGGCGCGCTCACCGCTCAGCGCATGACGAATGACAGCGTCGGAGTACACGCCGGGATCGTAGGTGAATAATAGGTGCCTGGCACCAATTATTCACCCAGGGCGCCGGGGGTGAGGGCGGTGAGGGTGCGAGCGAGGGCGGCGGCGAAGGCGTCGATGTCGGCGGTGGTGGTGTCGTGGCCGATCGAGACGCGGATCACACAACGGCTGTCGGCCGCCGACAGGCCCTGGGCGATCAGCACGTGACTGGGCGCGGGATCGCCGCTGGCGCAGGCCGATCCGGCCGAGACGGTGAAGCCCTCGCGATCCAGGGCCAGCACCGCCAGCTCGGCGCGCACCCCGGGCAGCAGGATCAGCGACGTCCCCGGCAGCCGCTCGGCGGACGCGCCAACGACCGTGGTCCCCTCGGGCAGCAAGCCCTCCAGCCGGTCGCGCAGCTCGCGGCGGTGAGGTATCGCCGACCGGTGCCTGCTCGAGCGCAGCGGCGAATCCGACCGCCCCCGCGACGTTCTCGGTGCCGGACCGGCGGCCGCCCTCCTGACCGCCACCCCAGATCAGCGGCGGGATGCCCGCCGGATCCCGGGCGATCAGTGCGCCGACACCCTTGGGCCCACCCAGCTTGTGCGCCGACACCGCCATCGACTCGACGCCCAGGGCGGTGAAATCCAGCGCCAGCCCCGCGGCCGCCTGGACCGCGTCGACATGCAGCGGCACCCCCCGCTCGCGACACACCGCAGCGATCTCGGCGACCGGCTGGACCACCCCGGTGACGTTGTTCGCCCACATCGCCGCGGCCAGCCGATCACCCGGCTGCACGAGCTCTGCGAACCGCTCCGACGTCGATCACACCGTCGCCGTCCACCGGCGCCCAGGCCACCTCGAATCCGCGCCGCTCGAGCTCGAACAGCGGCTCGCGCACGGCCGAGTGCTCGATCGCCGAGGCCACCAGCCGGCCACCGGCATGACCCGCCAGGCCGAACACCGCCTGGTTGGATGCCTCGGTGCCTCCAGAGGTGAACACCACCTGGCCCGGATCGGCGCCCAGCGCGCGGGCCACCCGCCCCCGGGCATCCTCCAGCGCCTCGCGGGCCTCGCGGCCCAACCGGTGAGGCTCGGAGGCGTTCCCGAACCGGATGTCCCAGAACGGCTCCATGGCGGTGCGAGCCGGCTCACTCAACGGCGTCGTGGCGGCGTTGTCGAGGTAGACAGTCACGCCTGCAACCTACACGGGACCGAGCCGACGCCTGAGGCTGGGCGATCGGCCACTTTCAGGATGTTTCGACCGATCTGACCACCGCCTCGGCGCGGTGAGTGTCGCACGACGGTTAATGAAGTGCGCTTGACGAAATGGCGTCGGCTCTCACACCCTAGCCGACATCGTCCGGTTTCGAAACCACGGCTGATGCCGTACTGCTTCAGTTCGGCCGCGGTGGCCTCGGTGGGAGCCCCGGTGAGGAAGTCGACGCCGCCCTGGCCCTTGGGGAACGCGGTCACGTCGCGCAGCGAGTCGGCCCCCGCCAGCAGCATCGCCAGCCGGTCGAGCCCGAACGCGATCCCGCCATGCGGCGGCGCACCCATCGACAGCGCCCGCAGCAGGAACGAGAACTTGAGCTCGGCCTCCTCCTCACTGATCCCGAGCAGGTTGAAGACCCGCTGCTGCATCTCCATCTGATGGTTGCGGACGCGAGCCGCCGCCGACCTCGTTGCCGTTCAGGACGAGGTCGTACTGGCGTGAACGGGCGGCCTCGGGCTCGCTGTCGAAGCTCGTCCTGCCACTCCGGCGCGGGCGCGGAGAAGGGGTTGTGCGGGGCCTTCCAGCGGTTCTCGTCGGGCAGCCACTCGAACATGGGAAAGCCGGTCACCCAAGGAAGCTCCAGCCCTCCCGATCAGGCCCAGCCGCTCTCCCAGGTGCAGCCGCAGCGGCCCCAGCACGCGCACCGCCGCATCGCGCTGATCGGCCACCAGGAACACGGTGTCGCCCTCGCCGGCGCCGGTCTGGCCGACGATCGCCTGCCAGCTCGTGCCTCGCTCAGGAACTTGGCGATCGGCGAGGCGATCTCGCCGCCGGCTCGACCTGCAGCCAGGCGACGCCCATCCCGCCCCACGACTTGGCGAACTCCACCAGGTCGTTGAAGTCCTTGCGCGAGAACTCCTGCGCGCCCGGGCAGGCGAACCCGCGCACCACCCCGCCGTCGTCGACCACGCCGCGGAACCCGCGGAACTCGGTCTCGCGGAACGCGTCGGTGAGATCGGCGATCTCGCAGCCGAAGCGCAGATCGGGCTTGTCGCTGCCGTAGCGCAGCATCGCCTCGTCCCAGGTCAGGTGCGGGAACGGGGTCTCCAGCTCCACCCCCAGCAGCTCGCGCCAGATCAGCGCGAACAGGCCCTCCAGCAGCTCGAACAGCTCCTCGGGCTCGACGAAGGCGAGCTCCATGTCGAGCTGGGTGAACTCGGCGGTGCGATCGGCCCGGGTGGCCTCGTCCCGGAAGCAGCGGGCGATCTGGTAGTAGCGCTCATAGCCCGCGATCGCGTACAGCTGCTTGTAGGTCTGCGGCGACTGCGGCAGGGCGTAGAACTTGCCCCTGTGGGTCGAGGTCGGAACCAGGAACTCCTTGGCGCCCTCCGGGCGTCGACTTGTACAGGATCGGCGTCTCGAGCTCCCAGAAGCCCATGGTCCTCCAGGTAGCGGCGGATCAGCTGGGTCAGCTTGAACCGCACCCACAGGTTCTTGCGCATCTCGTCGCGGCGCAGGTCGAGGTAGCGGTGGCGCAGCCGCAGCGGCTCGTCCACGCCCTCGTCGTCGAGCTGGAACGGCAGCACCGCGCGGCCCGCGCCAGCACCTCCATGCCGCTCGACCTGAACCTCGATCTGGCCGGTGGCGAGCTTGGGGTTCACGTTCTCGGGGATCGCGGGCGCGCACCGTCGCCTTCGACCTGGATCACGAACTCGTTTCGCAGCGTGTGCGGCCTCGCGGCAGGCTGCTCGGGGCTCAACACGAGCTGTACCTGGCCGCCGGCGTCGCGCAGGTCGACGAACACCAGCCCGCCGTGGTCGCGCCGCCGCGCCACCCATCCCGACAGCGTCACCTGCGCAGCCGACGTCGGCCGCGCGCAGCTCGCCGCCAAGATGTGTTCGATAGCTCACGAAAGCTCCCTCACCAGGTCGTCCAGCGCGACTTGGCGCTGCTCTCCCGACACCATATCCCGCACCGTCGCGACACCCGCCGCCCACTCTTCCTCGCCCACGACCACGGTCGTGGTGGCCCCTCGCTTGGCGGCATGCTCGAGCTGACGGCGAAGTGCGCGGCCGCCGAAGACGGCGTCGGCCGCCACACCGGCCAGCGCGCAGCCTCGTCCATCAGCGCGAGCATCCGCGGCCGGGCGGGCTCGTGCGTCACCGCAAAGCACACCCAGTCGCGGCGGCTCGGCGCTGGCGCGGCGGGGCGAGCTCGAGCAGCCGCTCCAGGCCCGACCCGAACCCCACGCCGGGAGTCGGCGGCGCCGCCCAGCTGCCTCGGCCAGCCCGTCATAGCGGCCGCCGCCGCCGATGGCGCCCTGTGCGCCCAGCTCGGTGGTGACGAACTCCCACGCTGTGCGGGTGTAGTAGTCCAGGCCCGCGCACCAGCCCCGGCGTGATCGCGTAGCGCGACCCCGCGGGCATCGAGGTAGTGCGCGCACCTGCCCGAAGTGCTCGGCGCACTCGTCGCACAGATGATCGGTGATCTTGGGCGCGTCGGCGAGCACCGCCTGGCAGGCCTGCGTTCTTGCAGTCGAACACTCGCAGCGGGTTGCTGTCGCGCCGTTCCAGGCACTCCTCGCACAGCTCGCCGGCGTGTGCGTCCAGAAACGCCACCAGCAGCTCGAGGTAGGCCGGGCGGCAGGTGGCTGTCGCCGATCGAGTTCAGCTCCAGCTGGTAGCTGGGTGATCCCCACCCGCTGGTACCAGGCGTGCTGGAGGCCGATCACCTCTGCGTCCACGGCCGGGTCGTACGATCCCAGCACCTCGACGCCAAACTGGTAGTGCTCGCGGAAGCGGCCGCGCTGCACCGCCGCGTAGCGGAACATGGGCGCCACGTACCAGCTCTTGATCGGCTGGGGCAGGCGGCTCATGCCGTGCTCGATGTAGGCGCGCACGACGCCGGCGGTGCCCTCCGGGCGGAGCGTCAGCGAGCGGTCGGAGCGGTCGCGGAAGGTGTACATCTCCTTGCGCACCACGTCGGAGCCCTCGCCGGAGGTGCGGGCATACACCTCGGTGTCCTCGAACGTGGGGGTGACCACCTCGCTGTAGCCGGCGGCCTCGAACACCGACCGCGCGGCGTCCACCAGCGAGCGCCGCCGGCTCGCGTCGCCCAGGTACCAGTCGCGCGTCCCCCGGGGCGCCTGGAAGCCCTTGCTCATGGCCGCAGCTCGGCCAGGAACGGGTTGGTCGCGAGCTCGGCCTCGAGCGTGGTGATCGGCCCGTGGCCCGACAGCACCACCGTCTCGGGCGGAAGCACCTCGTACATGGCCGCGATGCTCTCCAGCAGCCGCTGGTGACTGCCGCCGTCCAGATCGGTGCGCCCGACCGATCCGCTGAAGAGCACGTCGCCGGAGAACACGAAGCCGTGGGCGTAGTAGGCGATCGAGGCGCGGCGAGTGGCCCGGCACGGCGATCGTGCCGAAGTCGACCCCGGCGACCGATACCGTGTCGCCGCCGTCCACCAGATGATCGGGCTCGTGCTCACCACCGGGGAACGCACGCAGCACATCGGCCTCCGCCCGGGGCATCCACACCTCGGCGCCGGTGGCCACCGCCACGTCGTGCACCGCGCCGATGTGATCGAGATGGGTGTGGGTGATCAGGATCGCCTCGGCCGCGCCACCCCTCCGACCGGAGCGCTGCCAGCACGCGGTCGGGCTCCTCGCCGGGATCGAACACGACCGCCTCCGAGCTTCCCTCCAGCGCAGCCAGGTAGCAGTTCGTGCGGTAGCTGCCCAGCGGGAGCTGGGCGACCCGCAGCGCCGCCTCGCTCACGAGCGGGCTTGCTCCTGCTGTTTGAGGTAGCGCTTCCACGTCCACCGCTCGGTCCACATGCCGATCACCCAGAACATCGCGAACATCCACACCGAGAACAGCATCTGGGTGGACTGGTTGGTCTTGCCGCCGAGCGAGGTGAAATGCTGCACCAGATAGAACAGCGCGGCAAAGAGGATCGCCTTCTGGGCCGCCCGCCGAGCGTTGGGCGGCTGTGGCACGCGGGCGCCACCGCGCTGCTTGGTCTGAGCGCGTGCCGGCTTGCGATCGCGGTCGCTCGCCGTCCTCGTCGGTATCGACGTGATCGTCCCCACGCCCGTGGGCCTTGGCGCGCATGTAGCGCCGCCGCTGCTGCTTCTTGGTCGCCACAACCGGAGTCTACCGGGCCGGCGGGCCGACTACATCTGCTCGAGCTTGCGCACCAACTGGTCGGCCTCGCGGTGCTTGCCGGCCGCGTCGAGCTTGACCACCTCGTCCACAACCGCCCGGGCGTCGGCGGCGCGGGGAGAGAACGACAGCCGCTGGGCGTAGATGTCACGAGCGCGCGCGGCGGGTGACGAGATATCGGCCGGAAGCACGTGCCGAGCCGGGCTCGGCGTCTCCACCGGCGCAGCGGCGGCCGGGGCGCGTGACGGCGCAGGCACTGCGACCGGCGGCGCGACGGCCTCGGGCACCGACCGGATGCGGATGTCTGGCTCGGGGGGTCGGAACCTCGGGCTCGCTCCGGCTCGACCTCGAGCGCGACCACGTGCGACAGCCTGGCCGCGACCAGCACCCAGACGCCGCCGAAACCGACGGCGGTGACGGCCTGCCGCAGCCACACGAACAGTCGGGAATGGCCCGTCGACCGAGGTGTCTGCGACGTGGCCTTGCAGCGCGACCAGCGTCGACGCCAGCACCACCGCGGCGGCCACCAGCAGCGCCCCGATGGCGATGCCCGCTCCGGCACGTGCCGCCGGCTCGCGCCATTCGCCGAGGCGGGCGCCCCGGCCCAAGCCGAGCGTCAAGAGTCCCAGTCCGACCGTCAGCGTCAGCGTCTGTGCAGCTGCAGCCGCCACAGCCCGAAGATGATCCGATCGATCCCGGAGAGGGCATCGGGAACCGCTGTCTCGGCCAGCGCGTCGGCGGCCACCGCCAGTCCCGCGGCGGTCAGGCCCACACCCGCGAGCGCGAGCGTCTCGGCACTGGATCGCACGCTTCGCAGGCGGTCGATCACAGCCACCCTGCCGCGCTTGATGACGGCGCTGATGTCGGCTCCGGCCAGGTGGTAGGCGATGTAGCGCCAGTCGGGGGCGTCCAACAGCACGATGTCGGCGTCGTACCCGGGCGCCAGCCGTCCCAGCCGGTCGCTTCGCCCGAGCACCCAGGCGGCATTCACCGTGCATGCCGCGAGCGCCTCGGACGGAGTCATGCCGGCCTCGGTGCAGGCCAGCGTCATCACCAGCGGCAGCGAGTCGCAAAATGCGCTGCCAGGGTTGAAATCAGTCGCCAGCGCCACGATCGCTCCAGCGTCGATCAGCGCCCGGGCGGGAGGCATCGACCGGCGGAGGTAGAGGGCTGCCACCGGCAGCACCACCGCGGCCACGTCACTAGCGGCCAACTGCTCCACTCCGGCCGGCCCGGTCGCCTCCAGGTGGTCGACCGAGCGGGCGCCCAGCTCGACTGCCAGCGGAATCGCTCCGGCCTCACTGAACTGATCGCCGTGCAGGCGCAGCGCCAGCCCGTGAGCGGCTGCCGCCCGCAGGTAACGGTCGGCCTGCTCGGCAGAGAACGCCCCCCGCTCCAGGAAGACGTCTGCTGCCTCGGCCACCGCAGCCGCCTCGGGCAGGACATCTGCCGATCACGAAGTCGAGGTAGGCGTCGCCGTCGCCGAATTCGGGCGGCACTGAGTGGGCACCCAGGAAGGTCGGGACGGTCTCGATTGGGTGTTCGCCGGCGACTGCCTGCCAGCGATGCCAGCTCGGTGTCGTGGTCGAGCCCATAGCCCGACTTGCCCTCCGCCGTGGTGGTGCCGTGG
>CAVRSB010000010.1:0-14898 GCA_963723785.1 uncultured Actinomycetes bacterium
CGATCCTGCGGCGTCGCAGCGGTCCCACGTCGAGGTCACGGCCGAGCTCCTTGAGATACCGATCGATGGGCGAGGCGGGCGCGAGGGGAGCCGTCTCGGACTCGAGCGAGGACAGGCAGCCCGGGCACACCAGCTCGTCGCCGACGGCCCGCCATTGGGGTCGCGACTCGTCGGCCGGTCGGCGACAGCGTGCGCAGGCGTCAGGCCGGTCGGGCATTGGGAGCCTGATCGTCGGTAACGGCGGTCACAGCCTTGACCAACACCTCCCACTCGCCACGGCGGCGCTCGAGTTCCTTCTGCCCCGTGGCGGTGAGGCTGTAGACGCGGCGGCGTGGGCCGTTGCCCTGCCCCCAGCGGCTGCGCAGGCATTTGGCCCGCTCCAACCGGTGCAGTGCAGGGTAGATCGTGCCTTCGGGGAGGTCGAGCGCTCCGCCCGACTCCTCGCGCAGCCGTGCGATCACGCCGTACCCGTGCCCCGGCTCGCTCTGAAGAGCCGCCAGGATCAAGAGATCGAGATGGCCCCGAACGGCCTCACCCTGCACTCGCGCCATACCGCGACTATACCTAGCGTCGCGAGGTTCGTCGACATCGAATTTCCTCCGCTTGGGGTTGACTACCTAGCGCGGCGATGTATTATGGCCGCGTGTTCGTCGCTCCCACCGTGGTCACCCACAACGCCCAGTTCATGCAGGGCGGGAAGGTGGTGGTGCTGCGCGGAGTCGACGTCCCGGCCGACACTCTGCCGACGATCACGGACAAGCTCGGGAACGTCAGGTTCGTGCGCATCCGTGTCAATTGGGCCGCACATCGAACCCACCCAAGGCAACTTCGACACCTCGACGGATGGGCCGATCGACCGGCTCGATCAACGGGTGCAGCCAGTACCAAGCCGAAGGCATCCAGGTGTTGATCGACTTCCACATCACCTCGACCAACCCGATGCCGGACTGGGCCGAGGCCGGCACCGGGCCGGATTGGTGGACCGACCCGAACTCCGTCAACACGTACTGGCCGTTCGTGCAGATGATGGTGCTGCGCTACCAGTTCTACGCCAACGTGATGGGCTTCGAGTTGTGGAACGAGCCGCAGGGCGCCCCGGCCACCGCCGCTGGAACCGACCAGGTGATCCGGTGGCAGGCCCAGCTGATCAAGCGCATCCGCACGATCGACAAGCAACGCGCGATCGTGGTCATGCTGCGCGGCGGCTGGGACCAGGGCCTGCGCCACGCACAGCTGCAGCACTTCGGCGACACCCACCACCTGGTGCTGGACTTCCACGATCAGTTCTGCGGGTGCTTGGCGAAGAACGCGGACGGGTACTCCCCCGACGGAGAGAGCTTGGTCAAATCGTCAGCCGATATGACCAACGGCCAGTTGAGCCCGTACATCGGCACAAAGGCCGACCAAGCCGCCCACCTGGCCTACGTCGATCGCTGGGTCAAGGTCATGCACCGGCCGGTGCTGGTGGGTGAGTTCGAGGTGCAGGAGGACGATCCCAACGGCGTCGCCTTCCAGGATCAGCTGACCGATCTGATGCGGGCCAAGGGCTACAGCTGGGCACGCTGGCAGGGGCCGGGCAAATGGCAGCTTGCTGGAGGGGCGGGTACGGCGACCTGAACGACGAGGGCGCCGACCTCGCTGCCATTCTGGCCGGCCCCGGCTTGCCCTAACTGGGCTGACGTCCTCAGCTACCGTACGAGTATGCGGCGGCTGATCACACGTCACGCAGCGACGCTTGCAGTGCTCCTGTGCCTGCAGGTGGCCGCGTCGATGATGGCGCTGCGACGCGATCCCGGTCGATCGCTTCTCCGCCGCCTGCGTGAGTGGGCTGGTGTGGCGGTCGCTGCGGAAAATGGGCGCTCCTGGAACGGGATCGGGAGGTCCGCGCCCGATTCGGTAGGGTGCGGATCGTGCCCCACACCGATACCCGCCGATCGCAGGTGCGCCCCACCCAGGAGCAGTACTTCATGCTGCTGGCGATCGCCACCCGCGAGCGGGCCGCCTGCCTCGGTCGCCACGTCGGCGCCATCCTGGTGGCCGACCAGCGGATCATCGCCACCGGCTACAACGGCACTCCCACCGGCTTTCCCAACTGTGACGAGGGTGGGTGCCACCGCTGCGCACACCCTGACGACTACGAACAGGGCCGCGGCTACGACGTCTGCATTTGCGTTCACGCCGAGCAAAACGCGGTGCTGCAGGCGGCCAAGCTGGGATACACGGTCAGCGGCTCCACCTGCTACTCGACTCTGCGGCCGTGCTTCGGCTGCCTCAAGGAGCTGTACCAGGCCGGCGTCACCGGCGTGCGGTATCTGAACGAGTGGACGCCGTCTGATCCGATCGAGGCCGACGCCTACGAGGCGCTGCTCGCAGAGATGCGCACGCACGGCGTCTCGGTCGATCCACTCGAGCTGCCCGAAGGCCTGCTCGACCTGCGCCCCGCCTGAGGAGATGGTAGGACTGACTAGGCGCTGCGGCGGAGGCGGCGGTGGTCGCCGTCCTCCCAGTCGAACGAGCGCGGGCCGGACTCGGGGAAGAGCGGCTCCAGCGTCAGCGTCGAGCCCTCGGCCAGCAGCTCGAACGGATCACCGTGATCGGCGTCGATCACAAACTGCACCGGTGAGGCGGTCGCCGCGGCGCCGGCCTGCGGCGCGACCTCGGGCTGAGAAGTGATCCGCGCCATGTGATGCGCATGCAGCGCGAGCCGCCACGCGCTCACGTCGGCTTCCGCGTCGGGCGGCCAGCCGCAGGCGTCGCACATCGAGAGCGGGCGCTTGGGCTCGGAACAGCGGTGACAGGGGATGATGATCCGCACGGCCCTCTTGTCGGCGAATCCCGCTCCAAGCTTGAGGGGAATCTCTCAAGGTTTTGTCACTTTGTGCCGACGATTGTCACAATGCGCCGGTACTCGTGCCACCGGTTGCTGGGGGTGGGCGTTGCCATGGCTGCGGTTTTGGCGGTGACACTCTCGGTTGCCGCACACCCCGCCTCAGCCGACACT
Source organism: uncultured Actinomycetes bacterium (assembly GCA_963723785.1). Taxonomy (GTDB): domain Bacteria; phylum Actinomycetota; class Thermoleophilia; order Gaiellales; family JAICJC01; genus CAVPTL01. The sequence continues at coordinate 3,002 of CAVRSB010000010.1, forward strand.
CTGCTCGAACAGAAGCAGAAGCGGCTTGCGCATGTGCGCCTGGAAGTTCAGCGCCTGGATGCCCGTGCGGAGCGGGTCACCGAGCAGTACAACAAGGCGGTGTGGCGGCTCGGTGTGCTGCACCACCAGATCATCCAAAACAAGATCGCGCTGCACGCCGCCCAGGTCAAGCTCGCGCACGACCGGGCCGTGCTCGCATGCGCTTCTGATCGAGCAGTACAAGAACGGCAACGGCGAGGTGTTTGCGATCGTGCTGGGCGCGCGCACGCTGTCGCAGGTGACCAACGCGGTCGACCTCAAGTCGCGCGCCGACCAGGCCGTCTCCGACACCGTCTTTGCCATCCATGCGCTGCGCGACTCGATCGCCGAGCGCCGCCAGGAGCTGTTCCAGGAGCGCAAGCAGGTGCGGCACGAGAAGACGGTGCTCGAGGCCAAGCAAGCTCCAGATCGAACGGATGCTGAAGAAGCGCCAAACGCTGGTCAAGGAGCTCGACCTCGAAGTCAAGGTGATCAAGGGCGCCGACACCATCGGCCAGGCAACCCTGGCCCTGGCCGTGCGCAAGTGGGTCACCGCCGACCAGAAGGCCCACAAGGACGATCCCGGCCGCGGTCGTGCGTGATCAGGTGGTGCTCGACGGCCTTCAGCAGATCGGCGTGCCCTACGTCTGGGGCGGCGCCTCGACCAGCGGATTCGACTGCTCCGGCCTGGTGATGTGGCTGTGGGCAAAGCACGGCCTGGCGCTTGCCGCATTTCGCCGCCGCCCAGTACCACCTCGGGCCGGTGGTCGAGGACGGCCCGGTGCTCGACGAGACTCAGCTGCAGATCGGCGACCTGCTGTTCTTCCACAAGCTCGGCCACGTCGGCATCTACGTCGGCAACGGCCTGCTGCTGCACGCGCCGCACACCGGCGACGTGGTCAGGCTCGAGACGCTTTCGCGGTCGTGGTTCACCGAGACGTTCGTCGGTGCCACTCGCCCCGGCCCTGCCTGATCAGGGCTAGGATCCGGGCAGGCCCATGATCCTGCGCCAGATCCTCAACTCCGACCTTGGCTGCGCGTCGTATCTGATCGCCGATGCCGACGCCGGGGTGGCGGCGGTGGTCGACCCTCGGGCCGATATCAGCGCCTACCTGGAAGCCGAGCAGGAACTGGGTGTGCGCATCACCGACGTGGTGGAGACCCACAACCACGCCGACCACGTCTCCGGCCGGCCGGAGCTGATCGCTCGCGGAGGGGTGACCGCGCATATCCACCGCGCTGGCGGACGCCGAGTACCCCCACCAGGCGTTCGAGGACGGCGACGTGATCGACGTCGGCAGCGTCCGGCTGCAGGTGCTGCATACCCCGGGCCACCGGCCCGAGCACTGCGCGCTGACCGTGATCGACACCACCCAATCGTCCGAGCCGGTGGCGGTGCTCACCGGCGACAGCCTGTTCGTCGGCGACGTCGCCCGCCCCGATCTGGCGGTCGAGCCCCGGGTGGGCGCGCGCGACTTGCATCGAAGCCTCGAGCGGCTGGCGGCGCTCTCCGACTCGGTGGAGGTGCTTCCCGGCCACATCGGCGGCTCGCTGTGCGGGAGCGCCCGCATGAGCACCGACACGCGCTCCACCATCGGCGCTCAGCGCCGGCACAACCAGATGTTCGTGAATCCCGACGAGGAGGCGTTCGTCGCGCGAGCTGACCTCGGGGCTCTCGCCCCAGCCTCCCAACTTCAAGCGCATCGTTGCCCGCAATCGCGGCCCGCTGGAAGCGCACGACGACGCTCCGGAGGCGCGTCGACGCCGGCACTGCGGCTCGGCTGCAGCAGGCCGGGGCGGTGGTGATCGACGGCCGCGGGGTCGAGCCCTTCGACCACGGCCACATCCCCGGGGTCGGTGGGTGTCCCCGCCGGCGTGACCGGCTTCGCGCACCAAGGTGGCCTGGATCGTGGATCCCGACCGAGAGGTGATCCTGGTCGGCGCGGACACGGCTCAGGCCGAGGCAATGGCGCTGGCTCTGCATGCGGTGGCGGTCGACCGTACGCTGGTGCTCGACCGGCGGGGTGGATGCCTGGGTCGGCGGCGGGCTTCAGCTCCGCTCCGTGGAGACGACCGACGCTGCCGCGCTCGAGCCGCAATGGCGCGCGGGAGAGGTGCAGCTGCTGGACGTGCGCGAGCGCGACGAGTGGGAGGAGTTCCGCGATGCCGGGCTCGGTCAACGTGCCGTATCACGAGCTGTCCGGCGGGCTCGGCGGCCTGGATCCGGCCCGTCCGATCGCATGCATCTGCTCGGGCGGCACCCGCTCCGGGGTGGCCGTGGGCCTGCTCCAGCGAGACGGCCTCGACGCCGTGCACGTGCTCGACGGGGTGGAGGTGTGGCGGCATCTGGGCTTCCCGCTCGAGTTCGGGGCGGTGGCTGCGTGAGCTTCGAGCAGCCGGTGCTGCAGCTCACCGTCAGTGAGGCCCGCGCCTTGCTCGACTCGGGTGGGGCGACCGCTCTGGACGTGCGCGAGCCGTACGAATGGGAGGCCGGCCGTTTGCCGGGCTCACTGTGGATTCCGATGGGCCAGCTGGCCGGCCGGCTGGACGAACTGCCCGCCGGACCGCTGGTGGTGGTGTGCCGGGTCGGGTCCCGCAGCGGACACGTGGCGGGCGCGCTGGCGGCCCGCGGCTACGACGCCCGAAACCTGATCGGCGGCCTGGAGCTGTGGCACGCCTCCGGCTATCCGCTGGAGCCGGAGGGCGGGACGGTAGCGTGACCGCCGTTCGCATCGGCACCTGCTCGTGGGCCGACGAGTCGCTGGTGAAAGTGTGGTATCCGGCCCACGTGAAGTCCGCCGAAGGACGGCTCAAGTACTACGCCGAGCTGTTCGATACGGTTGAGGTCAACTCCAGCTACTACGCCCTGCCGACCCACGAGGCCGCCGCCAACTGGGCGCGGCGCACGCCCGACGGGTTCGTCTTCCACGTCAAGGCGTTCGGGGTGATGACCCGCCATCCGGTCAAGGTCGAGCAGCTCCCGCCAGACATGCGCGACGGCGTCGAGGTCGACGAGCGCGGGCGCGTGAACCATCCTTCGGTCGAGTTTCGCGCGGAGGTGTTCGAGCGCTTCCACTCCGCCCTGGAGCCGCTTCGCTCGGCCGGGAAGCTCGGTGGGATCCTGATGCAGATGCCGCCCTACTTCACCTTCAAGCCCAGCGCATTCGAGTATCTCGAGTGGGCCCAGGAGCAGCTCGGTGGGGACGAGATGCTGGTCGAGTTCCGGCATCGCAGCTGGCACGCCGAGGGCAACACCGCCGAGGTGCTGTCGTTCCTGGAGCGGCGCGGCGCGACCTACGTGATGGTGGACGAGCCGCGGCTGGACGCCTACAACATCATCCCCACCGTGGTCGCCCACACGACCCCCACCGCCTACCTGCGCCTGCACGGCCGAAACGCCGACACCTGGCAGGTCAAGGGTCGCAGCGCGGCCGAGCGGTTCGACCACCTCTACTCCGCGGACGAGCTGGCCGAATGGGTCGGCCCCCTGCGCGAGCTCAGCCAGAGTTGCGACAACGTCTATGCGATGTTCAATAACAACGGCCGCAGCGTCGACATCAACGACATGCCGATCGCTCAGGCTCCGGTCAATGCCGAGATGCTACGAGCTCAGCTCGAGGCTGCGGGCGTGGAGACCGCAGGCACAGCTGCGCCGTAGCGACGTTGGTGGCGAGCGGGATGCGGTGCACGTCGCACACCTTCATCAACGCGTGGATGTCGGGGTCGTGGGGATGGGCGGTCAGCGGGTCGCGCAGGAACACGACCATGCCCACCTCGCCGCGGGCGACCATCGCCCCGATCTGCATGTCCCCGCCGAACGGGCCGGACAGCACCAGTTCGACGTCCAGGCCGTAGGTTTCGATGATGGCGCGACCGGTGGTCTCGGTCGCCACCAGCTGGTGGTTGCGGACGGCCGGAAGACACGATCCCACCAGCTCGACCATCTCGCGCTTCTTTCCGTCATGTGCCACAAGGGCCAGGTATCTGTTCATGCAGCGAGCGTAGCCAGGGCGTGCCGGGGCGGGGTATCGCTGCGGTGAAGTTCGCGAGAAGCCGCGGTTACGCGCGGGCCACGATCAGCACGAACGTGAGCAGGCCGAGGTGACGCCGCCCACGGCGAGCAGCAGGCTCGACCGGGTGCCGATGGGAGCGAACTTGCCGTGTATCAGGGCGTCTTCGATCGTCGCGCTCGCGGCGGTAGCCATAGCCATGCAGGCGACACCCAGGAGCGCGAATCCGACGCCGAGCAGCTCGTACGGCCAGCGCTCGGTGTGGGCGAGTTCGGGCACGACCTTGCCGGCCGCCAGCGCGACCGCCAGCGCGGTGAACCCGGTGCGCAGCCACGCCAGGTAGGTGCGCTCGTTGGCCAGGCGCGTACGCCGGGTGGCGTCGGCGGCTTCCTCGATCGGCTCGGTGCCTGCGGTGCGCGGGTCACTCACCGCTCCGCCCCGGCCGCCTCCAGCAGCGCCTGGAGGTCGGTATCCCCGATCTGATCGGCAGCATCCAGCGCGGTGTAGCCGCCCACCTGCTCGGAGTTGGGGTCGGCGCCGGCTTCGAGCAGCATGCTCACGATTCCGATGTGGCCCGAGGCTGCGGCCGAGTGCAGCGCCTGCAGCGCCATGCCGTTGGTGGAGCGGGCAGACACGTCGGCGCCCGCGTCCAGCAGCACCCGCACGACCTGGGCGTGGCCGAAGAACGCCGCCAGCTGCAGCGGACGAAACCCGTCCACGTTGACCGCGTTGAGCCTGCTCGGGGTCGGCGGCGACCAGCTCACTCACGCGTCCCACCAGGCCGACCGCCGAGGCATCGAAGATATCGGTGTCGGGCACGGCGGCGAGCAGCGCCGAAACGGCTTCGCTGTGACCGCCGTAGCGGGCATGCAGCAGTACCGAGATACCCAGATCGTCGCGTGTGCTGGCCAGTGTGCGGTCGGTCACCAGCAGCCGCCGGAGAGTCTCGGCGTCGCCGCTCTCGGCGGCGGTGATGACTGCGTCTCGGTCGCTCATCCCCGCGCGAAGCGTACAACCCTTGACACACGTCACGCGTGTGGCCGACAGTACGTCGATGGGCCAAACCACGATTCGCACCACCTGTCCGCGCGACTGCTACGACGCCTGCGGCATTCTGGTGACACTCACCGACGGTGCGATCAAGAACGTGCGCGGCGACGTCGACCACCCGATCAGCCGCGGCAAGCTGTGTCGCAAGTGCACGATCGGCTACAACGGCGCGTTCCTCGACCGCGACCAGCGGCTGACCACGCCGCTTCGGCGGGTCGGCCCCAAGGGTGAGGGCCGGTTCGAACCGATCACGTGGGACGCGGCGATTGCAGAGATCGCCGACGCGCCTGGGCGATATCGCCGCCACCCACGGCGCCGACACCATCCTGAACGCGCACTACACCGGCACCTGCTCACTGCTGGCAGGCAGTGTCCCGATGCGGTTCTTCAACCGGCTGGGCGCGACCGAGGTGGATCCCGATTCGGTCTGCAACAAGGCCGGGCACGTCGCCCTCGACTACGTCTTCGGCAGCTCGGTCACCGGGTTCGACCCGCGCACGGTGGTCGACAGCAACTGCATCCTGGTGTGGGGCGCCAACCCCTCGGCGTCGGGGCCGCACCAGCACGAGCACTGGTTGGGAGAGGCGGCCGCGCAGCTGATCGTGGTCGATCCCGTGCGCACCGATACGGCCGCCGCCGCCGACCTTCACCTGCAGCCGTTTCCGGGCAGCGACGCCGCGCTGGCCTTCGCGATGCTGCACGTGCTGCGCCGCGATGGGATGGTCGATTCGGACTTCGTGGACGCGCACACGGTGGGGTACGAGCGGCTCGATCCGCTGCTGGCCGACTGCACCCCGGAGTGGGGGGAGGCGGTCACCGGAGTGCCGGCGGAGGCCATCGTCCGGGCGGCGAGCATGTACGGCGCCGGCCCGTCGCTGCTGTGGATCGGTCAGGGGCTCCAGCGCCAGCCCACCGGCGGCAACGTGGTGCGGGCGTGCGCGCTGCTGCCGGCGGTGACCGGCAACGTGGGCAAGCCGGGCGCCGGGTTCCTGTATCTCAACGACCAGCTCGAGATCGACTCCGACTACCTGGTGGCGCCGCATCTGGGGGATCCTCCTCCGCCCGTCAGCCACATGGACCTGGCCGGTCGCTTGGAGCAGCCGGAGCGCGCCCAGGCCCTGATCTGCTGGAACATCAACATCGCCGCGTCGAATCCCGAGCAGGCGCGGCTGCAGCGCGCGCTCGACCGCGACGACCTGTTCACGGTCGTGGTCGACCTGTTCGCCACCGACACCACCGATCACGCCGACATCGTGCTGCCGGCGGCCAGCTTCCTGGAGTTCGACGATCTGATGACGTCCTACTTCGATCTCACCCTGTCGGCCCAGGTGAAGGCCTCCGATCCGCTCGGCGAGGCGCTGCCGAACACCGAGATCTTCCGGCGGCTGGCGGCCGCCATGGGTTTCACCGAGCCCGAGCTGCAGGAATCCGACGCCGACGATGATCGCGGCGCTGCTCGAGCAGTCGGGGGTGATCGCGAGCTTCGATCGAGCTGGCTGCGGTGGGGACGGTGCCGCTCACGCGCCGACCCGGTGGTGCAGTTCGCCGAGCTCGAGTTTCCGACCCCCAGCGGCCGGATCGAGATCGCGTCGGCTGCCGCCGAGGCCGATGGGCACCCGGCGGTGCCCCAGCCGTGGGCTGACAAGCGCCCGGGCAAGGATCTGCTGCGGCTGCTGACGCCGGCCTCGCAGTGGATGCTGAACGACACGTTCACCAACGACCCCAAGATCACCAAGCGGCTGGGCCCGGCGGAGATCGCGCTCAACCCGGCCGATGCCGTTCAGCCGTGGTCTGACCGATGGCGATCGGGTGGCGGTTGCCAACGACGTGGGCACGCTGCTGCTCGACCTGCGCCTGTCAGACGGCGTGCCGCCGGGGGTTGCGCTGTCGCCCAAAGGCCGGTGGCCCAAACGCGAGTCGGAGCGCGCCAACGTGAACGTGCTCAACCCCGGAATCAAGAGCGACATGGGTCAGAGCTCGGCCGTGCACGGGATCGAGGTCACGGTCACCGCCGCCTCCGTAATCACCCCCGCGGGGGTTCAGATTCCCGTCGCAGCAGCCGGTAGAGATAACGGGTGTCGATCGGGGGGCAGTGTGAGCATAGTTGGCGTTCAGCCATCGTTGGAACAACTCGTCGAGGGATTCGCCCGAGTCGGTCAGGCCGATTTCGAGCGTGACAACGGCGGTGTGTTGCGAGTCAGCTCGGCATGGGTTTCGGGCGTCAGTCTGCACGGCACCGCCGAGCGCATGCGCGTGGTCGGGGGCATGGAGCTGGTCGGCCGGGTCGAGCTGGACGGCGCGCGGTTTGCCGTGCGCTTCCTGGTCGAGCGCGCCCAGTACGACACCGACCGGGTCGCCCGGGTGCAGATGCGGGCGATCGACAGCGAATTCGAGGCGACCGTGGAGCCGGTGCAGGAGACGCGGCCGATCCGCGGGCGGGCACGCATGATCGCGGTGCACTGTCACGACATCAAGGACGGCGAGACGGTGGTGGCTGCGGTGGAAGGCCTGTCCACAGCCCGGGTCGTGCTGTCCACGCACCAGCTGTTGCGCCGCTACGACGTGCTGGAGCTGCGCGCCCGGTTCGGCAGCGAGCTGCTGGACGGCGAGGTGCAGGTGGTGTCGGTCGGCCCTCCCTCGACCACCGGCCCGACCACGGTGGAATGCCGCTTCTGCGACGGCAAGCGCGGCCGCGTCGGCCAGGTGCTGCGGATCTTCGAGGAGGACGTGCTGCGCCGCGAAGCGACCGCCCCGGTGGACGTCGCCGCCATGCGCAAGGCGCTGGTGGACGACTCAGACGGCGACCAGCGCAAGTCCCTCTTCGGCCGCTTGCGTCAGGGCGTGAATAAAGGTGCCAGGCACCATTATTCACTACACCTCGGGGGGCGGGGTGATGCGGTCGATCTCGGCGAGGTCATCGGGGGTGGGGCGCCAGCGTCCCGCTGCGACGTTGGTGCGGACCTGCTCGGGGGAGGTGGCGCCGGCGATCACGGAGCTGACGGTGGGGTGCGGCCAGCAGCGTGCCGACGGCGACGTCCAGCATCGTGATCCCGCGGGCCTCGGCGAATGCGGCGAGCCCCTCGATCTGCTCGAACTGGAGGTCGCTGGCGATCGCATCGCGACCTGACAGCCTCGCTCCCTCGGGAGTCGCCTGGCCGCGCCGGTATTTGCCGGTGAGCAGGCCGCTGGCCAGCGGGAAGTAGGGCAGGATCGCCGATGCCGAGCCGCTCGCAGACCGGCATCACGTCGGCCTCGAGGTGGCGGTTGAGCAGGTTGTACTCGTTCTGCACGCTCACGACCGGCGCCCAATCCTCCTGCGCGCGCGAGCGCGTCGGCCTCCTCGATCTCGGCCGGCGTTGAAGTTCGAGACCCGATCGAGAGCACCTTGCCCTCCGCGACCAGCTCGTCGATCGCGCCGAGCGTCTCGGCGATCGGCGTCACCCCGTCGGGCTCGTGGTACTGGTAGAGGTCGATGCGGTCGGTCTGCAGCCGCTGGAGCGACGCCTCGCACGGCCCGCCGGATGTAGTCGCGCGATCCCCGGCCCGCCGAGTCGTCGCCCAGCGTCGCCGTGCATGTCCATCCCGAACTTGGTGGCGATCACCACGCTGTCGCGGCGGCCCAGCAGCGCCTCGCCCAGATACTGCTCGCTGACCGCCGCCGCCGCCGTAGATGTCGGCGGTGTCGAACAACGTGATGCCCGCGTCGATGGCGGCGTCGACCACGGCGCGTTGTGCCGGCCTGGTCGAGCCGCCGGCCGAAGTTGTTGCAGCCGAGGCCAACCGCCGAGACCAAGGGGCCGGTGCTGCCCAACCCACGCATCTCGATCCCTGCTAGCTCTGCCATCGTTCCTCCGTTTGGGTTTCAGTGAACCCGCACGGTAGCGCTCGAGCTTGGTTCGTGGTGGGCGTGGGTGTACCGGTCGGGGTCGTGCTGGAAGGCCTGCAGACAGTTGTCGGAGCAGAAGTAGTAGGTCGTGCCTGCGTGTTCCAGGCGGCGGGCTTTGCTGCGGTCGACCGTCATCCCACATACAGGATCGGCCGCGCCGCGCCGGATCGTCAGCCCAAGAAGGGTGACGAACACGATCGTGGCGAGTGCGTTGAGGACAAACTTGTAGTCGAGCCCGAACGCTGCCGAACACGTCCGACTGGGTGCGGACGGGAGGTCGGGGATCAATCCGGCAGCGTCGAACAGTCGCGTTGATCACGAGCGCCGCTGCCACCATCGTCACGAACATCAACGCCGACATCCGGATGCGTGAAGTTCCAGCCGTAGTACTTGCGATAGATGGCGATGATCGGCAGCACCAGCAGGTCGGCGAAGATGAATGCGATCACCCCGCCGAAGCTGATCCCGCCCGACCACAGCACCGCCGCCAGGGGCACGTTGCCGACCGAGCAGACGAAGGTCGCGATTGCGATCAGCACACCCAACACCGCGTTTGCGAGCGCGTTCAGCGGCCCCGGCAGGCCGGTATCGAAGATGTCTTGGAAGATCCGCTCGGGCACCAGGCTGAGCAGCCCGGCGAGCAGGAAACCCGGCCGAGATCTCCTTCCACAGCATCTGCCAGTCACCCCGGAAGTTGTGGGCGACGTCCGACCAGGCGCTGACCGAGGTCAACCGCTGGCGCCAGCCGCCGTGGTTGCGGCCGAGTGGTGCTGGTGGCCGGTATCGGCGGCGACCGCGTGGTCGCGGGCCTGGGCCTCGACCCGCTCGGGGATGAACATCCGCAGCATCGCGGCCATCAGCAGGATCATCACGAACCCGCCCAGGAACTGCGCCAGCGTGAACTGCCATCCGATCAGCACCCAGATCACCAGGCCGAGCTCCCACACGAGGTTGGTCGACGCGAACTGGAATGCGATCGCCGACATCGCCGAGGCGCCCTTCTGGAACAGCGACTTGGCGATCGCGGTGGCGGCGTAGGAGCACGATGAGGAGGCGGCGCCGAGGCCGGTGGCCCACGCCAGCGGCCCGGCGCCGCCGCCGGCCAGCCGCGCCTCGATCTGCTCGCGCGGCACCCACGCCTGCACCACCGCCGAGACGGCGAAGCCCAGCACCAGCGCCCACCACACCTCCCAGGCCATCAGCAGCGCGTTGCCGAGTGCCGTTCCCAGCTGGGACACGGCGTTGCCCATCACGGCGTCGACTCGAGCGCGGTGGAGGCTTCGGCCAGCAGGGCACCGCCGCGCGGAGTGAGCGTGTACATGGTCATCTTGCCCTGCTTGCGCGACCGCACCAGCCCGCGGCCTTTCAGCACCTTCATGTGGTGGGAGACGAGGTTCTGGGAGCGCTGGACGATCCAGCTGAGGTCGCACACGCACAGCTCGCGGTCGCCGCGAAGCGCCAGCGCGAGCGTCAGGCGGGTGGGGTCGCCGAGTGCGTGGTAGGCGCCGGCCAGCAGCCTCGGCCGTGTCTTCGGCCGGCCGCTGGGAGCGCAGCCGCTCACCCTCGGCGGGTCGATGTGGAGGAGCTGTCCGTGTTCCATAGCGACATCCTAACAGGCGTTGGTATGACGCTGCGAGATCGTGTAGCAGCGGTACCGACTACCTGGTTTTGGGGATGAGGGTCGCCGGATGTTCCGCTAGGGTGCCCGGCATGTACCCAACCAGTGTCTGGACATCATCAGAAGAGCTGCACCGCCTGATCGTGGCCCCGCTGACCGATCTGCTCGCCAGAGCAGTGGCGCTGCAGGAGCAGCCGGCGGTCGTGCCGATTCCCGTTCCCCGGCGTGCGCCGCTCAACATGGTCGACCCCAAGCAAGCCGGGTCGCTCCATATCTACGACTAACGTTATAGCCGGTCGCACAACGCCATTTCGGACTTCACCATCTAGAATGTGGGGTGACCGATCTGGAGGGTGAAGACGATGCGTGCCGATCTCGAGTTCGAAGCGACCGGAACGACCACGTGCGGCTACTGCGGCGTCGGCTGCCGGCTGGAGACGCACGTCCACGTGGCGCGTCGATGTCGATCTCGCCCGCGCTCGACGGTCCCGCGAACGAGGGCCACACCTGCGTCAAGGGCCGCTTCGCCCACCAGTTCTCGCGCTCGCGCGAGCGGCTCACCGCGCCGCTGATCCGCGAGGGCGACGGCTTCCGGCTGGCGACCTGGGACGAGGCGATCGACCGGATCGCCACCGAGTTCGGCCGGATCAAGTCCGAGCACGGCCCCGACGCGATCGCCGGCCTCGCCTCCTCGCGCGCGACCAACGAGGACTGCTACGTGATGCAGCGCCTGATGCGCGCCGCGATCGGCACCAACAACATCGACAACTGCTCGCGCGTCTGCCACTCGCCGACCTCGTTCGCGCTGCGCAAGTCGTTCGGGCTGTCCGGCGCGACCGGCTCGTTCGCCGACATCGACACGTCCGACGTGGCGATCATCATCGGCGCCAACCCGACGCAGGGCCATCCGGTCGTCGGCGCGCGCATCAAGCAGGCGGCGCTGCGCGGCATGAAGCTCATCACGATCGACCCGCGCCGGATCGAGCTCGCCGACTACGGCGTGCTGCACCTGTCGCCGCGGCCCGGCACCAACGCCGCCGTGATGCTGGGCTGGCGCACGTGGTCAGCCGCGACGGCCTGGTCGACCAGAGCTTCATCGACGAGCGCACCGAGGGCTACGACGGCGGCCGAGGAGCTGTGTCCGGCTGTACAGCGCCCGAGGCGGTCGAGGAGATCACCGGCGTGCCGGCCGCCGACCTCGAGGAGGCGGCGCACATCTACGCCGAGGCCGAGAACGGGTCGTTCATCTGGGGCCTCGGCGTGACCGAGCACAAGTACGGCTCGGAGGTCGTGCAGCTGATCTGCAACGTGGCCA
>CAVRSB010000011.1:0-17267 GCA_963723785.1 uncultured Actinomycetes bacterium
GCCAGCCCGCCGTACGAGCGGACAATCGCCGGGTCGCGGGTCGGCGTGGCCTTGACGGCAACCGCCGCCGCGGCACTCCCTCCCAGAAACGCTCGGCGGGACATCCCGCCCTCAACGGCCTTCCGGTCTCTCATATCCGCCTCCTTGGAGGTCTGGCCCGCAGAACCAGACGGATTGAGGCCGGCCGCAGGTCGATTCTAGACGCGCCCGGCGCCGCCGCGATAAGCTGCTGCCGTGAGCCGGGAAGGACTCAGGAACCGCGGGATCACAGCCGGTGTGGTGGTGCTGGCGCTCGCCGCAGCGGCGTGCGGCGGATCCAGCAGTGGCAGCAGCGAGCCGTCCTCGGCCGCGAGTTCCGCCGGCGAAGAGATCTCGGCAGCGGCCGGCAAGGTCGTCTTCACCAGTAACTGCGCCACCTGCCACACGCTCGCCGATGCGGGTGCGACCGGGTCGGTTGGCCCCAACCTCGACGATCTCAAGCCTGATGACGCCCTGGTCGTGCACCAGGTCACCAACGGCGGCGGCGGAATGCCGGCGTTCGGCGACCAGCTCTCGGACGCCGAGATCCAGTCGGTGGCGAAGTACGTGTCGAGCGTCGCCGGCAACGGCTGAGCCGACTGTAACGCTTCCGCCCCATGGTGATACCTTGGGGACATGAGCAATGTCACTCGCGGGTTTTTCGGCCGGCAGCGACCCACCGAGCCGGCCGGGAGGGTGCCCCCCGGCCAGTATCTGACCTCGGACTTCCCGGTGCTGTCGGCAGGCCCAACGCCCCATATCGAACTGGCCGACTGGAATCTGTCGGTGAGCGGTGAGGTGGACAGTCCCGCGGCGTGGACGTGGGACGAGATGCTGGCGCTGCCGCAGGACGAGTTCACGGTCGACATCCACTGCGTCACCAAGTGGTCGAAGCTCGACACCATCTGGCGCGGCGTGTCGGTGGACACGCTGCTGGCCGACGTCGACACCGCCGCCGAGTACGTGATGGTGCACTCCTACGGCGGCTACACCACCAACCTGCCGCTGACCGACCTGCTGGACGGCAAGGCCTGGGTGGCCCACACCTACGGCGGCGAGCCGCTCGATCCCGAGCACGGCGGGCCCGCGCGGCTGGTGGTGCCGCACCTGTACTTCTGGAAGAGCGCCAAGTGGGTGCGCGGGCTTCGAGTTGATGAACGAGGACGAGCCGGGCTTCTGGGAGGGATACGGCTACCACTCATACGGAGATCCATGGCAGGAACAGCGCTACGCGGGCGACTGAACTGGCATCGGGTCCGAGGTGACGGAGGTCACTCGAGGAGACCGACAACGTGCGCACGATCACGTTTCGACTGCCCGGGCTGGCCGGGACACCGCCCGGGCCAGCACGTCGACGTGCGGCTGACCGCGCCCGACGGCTACCAGGCCCAGCGCAGCTACTCGATCGCCTCGGCGCCCGGCCGGTGATCAGGTCGCGTTGACCGTCGAGCGGCTGGAAGACGGCGAGGTCTCGCACCTACCTGGCCGGCGAGCTGCGGGTGGGCGACGTGATCGAGCTGCGTGGGCCGATCGGCGGATACTTCGTGTGGGAGCCGAGCAACGGCGGGCCGGTGATGCTGATCGCCGGCGGCAGCGGCGTGGTGCCGCTGATGGCGATGCTGCGTGCGCGCATGGCGGCCGGCGAGCGACGTGCCGATGCGGCTGCTCTACTCGTCACGCAGCTGGGATCGCGTGATCTACCGCGACGAGCTCGATGCCCTCGGCGCCGACCCGGGTGTCGAGGTGCGGCACACGATCACCGGCGCGGCGCCGCCGGGCTGGTCTGGCTATGCGCGCCGGATCGACCGCGACATGCTGGCCGAGTCGGCATGGCCCGTCGACCGCCGGCCGCTGGTATACGTGTGCGGCCCGACCGGCCTGGTCGAAGCCGCGTCGCAGGCCATGGTCGAGCTCGGGCACGATCCGATGCAGATCCGCACCGAGCGCTTCGGCCCGACCGGAGGGACGCCGTGACCGCACACCGGCACCTGGACGGAAACGCGCTCGGCGGCGTCTTGATCGACATCTTCGGGCATGAGATGACCGACGTCGAGGGCACCTGCCTGGACTGCGGGGCGGTGCACCAGTTCGGCGCCCTGATCGCCTACATCGCAGCCCCCGGGCACGTCCTGCGGTGCCCGTCGTGCAGCGCGGTGCTGCTGGTGATCGTGGTCGAGCCCGACGGCTATCACGTCACCGTCGAGTCGCTCCAGGCCCCGGCCTCTAGGCGATCACTGCGGTCACGTCGACCTCGACCACCCACTCGGGCCGGGCCAGCGCCGGCACGACCACGCCGGTGAACGCCGGATAGACGCCCTTCAACCGCTCGCCCAGCACCCGGTAGACCGGCTCGCGGTAGCGGATGTCGGTGAGGTAGACGGTCGCCTTGCAGATGTGGGCGAGCGTGGCTCCGGCCTCGCCCAGCAGCAGCTCGATGTTGTCCATCGCCTTCTCGGCCTGGCCTGCCGGGTCGCCCACCGCGACGCTCTCGCGGGTGTCCAGATCCTGCGCGACCTGGCCGCGCAGGTACACGGTGTTACCCGCCACCACGCCCTGGCACAGGTCGTTTGAGATGTTCTGCTCGGGATAGGTGTCGGCGGTGTTGAACGGCCGCAGGCGAAGATGCCCGCCGGCCACGATCTGATCGGTCATGCGGTGCTCCCAGTGGGGATGTCGGCGTTCATGTAGTTGCGGACGAGGTCGAGCGGGCCGTCGAAGTCGTAGTTGTTGTAGACGGCCAGCAGGTGTGAGAAGGCGGGCGACTGCGCGAACAGCTGGAAGGTCAGCCGGTGCCCGCCGTAGTCGGAGTTGAGGATGTCTCGCGCCAGCGCGAAGAAGCGCCGCCGGGCCTCGCCTTCGACGTCGTCGATGCGGTAGTACTTCTCCAGCAGCGCCCCCGGGACGGGATGCGCAAACGACGCCGCGCTGGGGGTGACGCAGATCTGGCCGCCGCACAGGTCACGGGTGAGGTGGATCATCGCCGGAAGCTGCGAGCAGGCGTGCACCCGGCCCGTGTACAGCAGCGCCTGGTTGGGCATGAGCAGCCCGCCGGGGCTCTCCTCGGCCATCTCCACGGCGGCGGTCAGGTGGGCGTTGATGCCCTCCCGGTAGCAGACCAGCTCGGCCAGCTTCTCGCGCACGCCCTGGTGCATCTTGACCCCGGCGTCGACGGCGTTGGCGTAGGCCAGCCCGATCAGGAAGTCGGCCAGCCGCAGGTGGCGCTGGACGAACGGGTACACGCTGTAGCGGTGGAGCGTCGCGCGGATGTAGGCGGCGGCCCGCACGTGGCCGGTAGAAGAGCACGTTCTCCCAGGGGATCTCGACGTCGTCGAACACGATCATGGTGTCGACCTCGTCGAACCGGTTGGAGAACGGATAGTCCTCGGCCGGCGCCCGGCCGGCGAAGCTCGACCGGCAGATGTGCGTGATCCCGGGCGCGCCCATGTCGGCGATGAAGCCGACGGCGTACTCCGATTGGGTGGCCTCGCCCCAGTCGCCGATGGTGGGCTTGACGAAGGCCTGGTTGGCGTAGGCCGCCGCCGTCTCGAACTTGGCGCCGCGAACGATGATGCCGTTGTCGTTCTCGCCGACGACTCGCAGCAGCACGTCGGGATCCTGATCCTGGGGCCGCTTGGAGCGATCGCCCTTGGGGTCGGTGTTGGCCGAGACGTGGAAGGGATCGCGCAGGGCGGCGTCGGCGACGTGTCGGCGGATGTTCTCGGAGAACTGCGGGTCGATCTCGTTGAGCACGTCCTGGCCGTCGTACAGCGACCACATCTCGCCCACCGTCTCGTCGCCCACGCGGGTGACGATCCCGCCGACGTCGTCCAGCACGGTGTCGACCGCGGTTCGCTTGTCGCGCCAGTCGTCGCGTGAGAGCGGCAGCCGCGAACCGATGGCGCAGCGCTCGCCGGTCTGCTCGTCGACGTAGGACATGGTGTCGCGGGTGGCCTCCTCGTGGGCCATGTCGTAGATACGGGCGCGGACGTCCACGATCGGCTTGAACGCGGGATGGGTGGTGACGTCGTCAACCCGTTCCCCGTCGATCCATACCTCGCGTCCGTCTCTGATCGACTCGCGGTATTCAGCCCCGGTGCGAATCATGCTTCCCACTCCTCAATTCTCATTTGGCGAGAATCAAATCTCGTTGTGTGGTAAGATTATCAACATGAACGCCTCCCGTCAACCGGTCGAGAGCCCCAAGGTGCTCGAACGTGCGCTGGCACTGCTGGATCGCTTCACCGAGAGCGAGCCTGAGTGGTCGACGGCCGGCCTCGCCGAAGCGGTGGGGCTGCCGGTGTCCACCACCTACCGGCTGGTAAACGCCCTCGAGGCCCAGGGACTGCTGCGCCCGGTCAGCGGTGGGCGCTACCGGCTCGGCGCTGCCGCCGTGTCGCTGGGCCACCGCGCGTCGGCCGGCTTCGATCTTCGCCGCGACCTGCACGCCCAGCTCGAGCAGGTGGCCGGCACCACTCGCGAGACCGCGCTTTTGTCGGTGCTGGAGCCGCGTCGGATGGGTGTGCTCTGCATCGACCGGGTGGAAGCGCCCCAGCAGTTGCGGCTGTCGCTCGAAATTGGGATGGTGGTGCCGCTGCACGCCGGCGCGACCTCCAAGGCGCTGCTCGCCTTCCTCGCGCCCGAGATCCAGGAGCAGGTGCTGTCCCAGCCGCTGGCGAAGATCGCCGTCGGTACCATCACCGACCCCGGAGAGCTGCGCGCCGAGCTGGCCTCTGTGCGAGCTCAGGGCTGGGCAGCGAGCCGCGAGGAGACCAACGACGGCGCCTGGGGCGTGGCCGCGCCGGTGCTCTCCCGCGACGGCCGGGCGCTCGCGGTGATCGGCATGGCCGCTCCCCTGACGCGGCTCTCCGAGCCAACCGAGCTGGCCGCCCGACATGCGGTTTTGGATGCCTCCCACCGCGCCGCAGAAAGCCTCGGCGTGGTGTGAATAATTGGTGCCTGGCACCAATTATTCACACCAGCTGGGCGATCAGCCCGGCGACCGCACATGCCACCACGACCATCACCACTCCGACGCGGAACCGCCACACGGCCACGAACGCCACCACCGCCACCGCGACCAGAAACCAGTCGGTGTCACCACCCGGCCGCAAGCGCGTTTCGAGCCACGTACACCGCCAGCGCCGCGATCACCCCGACCACCGCGATGGTGACGACGTTCAGCGCGCTGGCGAACGAGCCGCTCGAGCGCACCCGGTCGATCAAGGGCGCGCCGCTGATGATCAGCACGAAGGACGGCGCGAAGGTGCAGGCGGTCGCGATCACCGCGCCGGCGAAGCCCCAGGCCAGCCCGCCTTCGACGTTGTATCCCGCCATGAACCCGACGAAGGTGTTGACCATGATCAGCGGCCCGGGGGTCGACTCCCCCAGGGCCAGCCCGGCGACCATGTCCTGGGCGGTCAGCCAGCCGTAGTGGTTCACGGCGGCGCCCGCGACGAACGGCAACACCGCGTAGGCGCCGCCGAACGTCACCAGGGCGGCCAGGGTGAAGAACCCCGCCAGCTGGGCCGCCAGCCCCCCGGCGAGCAGCAGCAACGCCAGCGGCACCAGCCAGACTGCCAGCGTGATCAAGAATCGTCGCCGGAACCGAGAGTCGATCGGCTCCAGCTCGACCGGATCCTCGGCCTCGTCCGGGAGCTCGCCGAAGATCGGCCGGCGGCTGCGCCCGACCAGGTAGCCGAGCAGTGCCGCCACAGCCATCACGACCAGAAACGGCAGCCCCGCCATGATCGCTGCGAACGCCGCCACGGCCAGGACAACTGCAGCCGGGGTGTGGATCACCCGGCTCCCGATCCGAATCAGCGCCGCCGACACCAGCGCCACCACCGCCGCTCCCAGGCCGTGCACGATCCCGGCGACCACGGTCACCTCGCCGTACTCGGCATAGATCGCGCTGAGCACGCAGATCAGGACGAACGACGGCAGCACGAACAGGCCCCCGGCGGTGAGCGCGCCGCGTGTCCCATACATCGAGTAGCCGATGTAGGAGGCCAGCTGCTGGGCCTCCGGCCCGGGCAGCGCAACGCAGAAGTTGAGCGCATGCAGGAACCGCCGCTCCGAGATCCAGCGGCGCCGTTCCACCAGCTGATCGTGCATGATCGCGATCTGCCCGGCCGGCCCACCGAAGCTGATCATGCCGAGCTTCAGCCAGAAGGCGAAGGCTTGGCGCTCAGTCGGTCGCGAGGCCTGATTCACGCATCGCCCGGCGGTAGGCGACCGCCACCGCGTCGAACTTGAGGTGAAGCTCGGCGGCGAGGTCGAACGGCACCTGCTCCGGGCGCTGGGACTCGACGATGCGTTTGTCCTGGTTGAAGATCGTGTCCTCGAATGCCTGCAGCACCTCGGCCGGCTGATCGAAATCGTAGTTTCGCCCCATCACCAGGAAACCGACGCACTCGTTCGAGCTGACCGGCTGGGAGGCGAAGAAGTACAGCATCCCCTGCTCACCGCCCCAGCCAATGCGCAGCACGATCGTGTAGGGCAGGTGCAGCTCGTAGCGGCTGCGGCGTTCGGGAGCCTGGTCCTGGTCGTTGGCAAAGACCGGGAACTCATCCGAGTTGGGCGCCTCTGGTCGCACGATCTTGTAGTGCAGCACGTGCCCATCGGTCTCGACCGTGTGGGCCGGCACCACCGGGCGCTCGGGATCACCCAGCAGACCGGGATGCACCCACGGGAAGTGCCCGAAGTCGGTGAAGTTCTCGAGCTGGCGGGACGAGTCGGCATCCCACCGATATGGGCCGGCGGGAATCACCATCCAGGAGTCGTCCTCCAGCTCGGGGATGTCCGGCAGGTCGAACCGGGGGGCGTCGAGCGCCACCCAGATCAGGCCATACCGCTCCTGGCAGGAGTAGGCGTCGAGGCGGGCCTTGGCCGGCACCTTGGTGGGGTCGGGCAGCTGCGGGATGGACACGCAGGCGCCGTCGGCCCGGTAGCGCCAGCCGTGGTAAGGGCAGACGATCTGATCGCCCTCAGTCCATCCCAGCGACAGCGCGGTGCCGCGGTGAATGCACAGATCCTTGACCGCATGCAGGCGCCCCTCTCCCCCGCGCCAGACCACCACCGGCTCGTCCAGCAGCTTGGCCCCCACCGGCTTGTTGCCCACGTCATCCGCGAACGCCACCGGGTGCCAGCAACTGCGAAGCGCCTGCGTATCGGGGATCGCGGCGGGTGCGGTCACGACCCCAACCTATCACCGCAATCACAGGCAGACGTGGTCTCGCAGCGCCGCCAACCGGGCCGGTCCAATGCCGGAGACCTGTTCGAGATCGGCAATCGATCGGAACCCGCCGTGAGTGGCGCGGTAGTCGATGATCCGCTGCGTCAGTGCCGGCCCGATCCCGTGCAGCGTCTGGAGCTGTTCCGCGGTGGCCGAGGTGAGCGACACCCGGGGCGACGGCGGTGCCACGGCAAATGCCACGGCGGCGGGCTGCGCCTGGCCCCTCCGCGGAGTTGCGATCGCAAGTCCGGTGAAGACCCACAGCACCAGGTTTGACGATGCGTCCTGCAGGACGCATTCGAAGAAGCCCAACACCACGACACACGGAATCAGGCAGTACACCACCACACCCGCGGGGTCATCGATCCCGCGCACCCCGATGCGCCACATTGCTGTCAGCAACACGATCACGGCCGCCAACCCGAGGAACCCGGTCTCGATGATCAGCAGACCCCAGTTGCCGTCGAAGATGTACCGGAAGTTGATCGCGTCCACGCCTGCCGGAATCCGGTACAGCGGATTCGTGCCGTCGGGAACCGTCCGCGGATCGACCACGCTGCCGACGCCATACCCGAGCAGCGGTGACTGCCGCGTGACCAGGCCCACCTCCTGAAAGAGCAAGCTGAGGCGAAAGTTCCCGCCGCCGGTCGGTGAGTAGGTGTCCGGATTGAAGATCACGGCCCAGCGCATGGCGAGCTGCCCCCGTGTGTCCTTGTCCAAGGTCGTGGTGGTCGTGTACACCGACCCAAACGCGACCACGGCAACGCCCACGAGCAGGGCGACCCGAACGGTCGGCAGCCTGAACCGGACCCGTGCGACCACCGCTGCCGCGACCACAAGGGCGAGTGCGGCTTCTCGCGACCCGGTCACCACGATCACGAACGGCAGCACGAGTGCCAGAACGAGAAAGAGTTCGCGACGGATGCCGAGCCCTCGCCGGCCGACTGCGATCAGCACGACCCACGCGAACACGAGATACGTGGCCAGCGCGTTGTGATTGCCGAACGTGCCGAGCACCGAGTGAACGTGGGCACTCGCTGAAGACGAGACGGCCAGTCCGCCGATCACGATCTGATAGTCGGGTGCGAACACCGCCGACACCGCGGAGCCGCCGAGCCACTCCAACAACGCGATGCAGCTCTGCAGCGCTGCGGCGCCGACCACGGCCCGGCCGTACCACCTGGTGTCGAGCGCGCGGTCGTATGTGAGCGCGACGACCAGTCCCACCAGCAGCCAGCGAAGTTCGGCGCGAAACCCGATTAGCGCCGTCGACGGCGAAACTCCGGCGAAGAGCGCAGCCAGACCCCACGTCACCAGCACTGCGGCGACGGGGAGAGCGATGGCGCCCCAGCGATTCCGTTCGGCGCGCCGCGAAACCAGCGCGACGGCGAAGAGCGCCACCCCGATCGCCTCCACTCCGTAGCGGGCGACGGTCGCAGCCGAGCCGGGGAGATATCCCACCAGCCACGACTCGAACGGCAGATAGAAGATCATCACGGCCACCACCACCCGAGCCGGTAGTACCAGCGCCAGGGCCAACGCGAGCGCCGCCACCGCTGCGGCCAACGCGTACCGGGGGGAATGGGTGACCACACGGCCGGCCGCAACAGAGACAACGCCCGCGGCGGCCAGCGCGACCCATTGCACCGGGAAGACCGCCCGGCCACTCAGAGCGGATGGTGCGTACATCAGGCGAGCATGTCGGCGTAGAGCGAGAGCAGCTTCTGGGTCACAAACGCTCTCGAATACTCCGCCGCTCGTTCTCGCCATGTGGGGTGGCGATCCGCCCCCAAAGCCCGCACCAGCGCGTCGGCCAACGCCCGCGGGTCTCGGTCCACGACATGGCAGTCGGGCATCCCCGAGAGCACATGACGGACATCGCCCGCATCCACGGAGACCACCGGCGTAAGACACGCGAGCGCCTCGCGCACCACCATCGGGCTGCCCTCCCAGTCGGATGTCTGCAGAACGGCATCGGCCGCATTCAGCGCGACGGCCACGCGCTCCCGGGGAACGCGCTCCAGCGACTCCGCTCTCAGAGCTGGAATCGACCCGCGTGCGATCTCCACAGCTGCGTCGAACAGATCTGCCCGTTTCACCCGTCTCTGGCGGCTGCCCGGAAGCAAGACGGTGGGCTGTCCAGCCCAGCCAAGCTTGGCGCGGGCAAGCGCGCGCGACTCAGGGACAAAGCGCCTCATATCCGTCCCGCAGGGGATCACTTCCGCGCGAGCGTGTCTGAGCAGCGCCGTGTCGCGGCCAGACTGGAAGATCACCGCGCCGCGGCGGGCCGCGAGCGCCGAGCACCGGCGCTGCCACGCGACATTCAGATCGCTGCCGTGAAACGTGGTGACGAGAGGCACGTTGAACTGAAGCGCCGCCACCATCCCGGTCAATCCGTAGTGAGCGTGAACGAGGTCGTACTTCCGCCGCCGGAGGGCGGCGCGCACCAGAGGCACCGCCTCGAGGTAGGCTCGCCACCGCTCCCGACCGTCGAACGAGACCACATCAACATCGAGGCCTGCGTCACGCAGATCCTGAACCTGGTCGGCAACGAACGCCCCATACCACGGCTCGCTGGAGGTGGGATACATGTTGGTCACCACCAACACGCGGGCGCTCATCATGGTGTCATCGCCTGCCGGCTCTGGTGCGAAGCAGCTCGGCGGCGAGCAGCCCGAGGAACCGGGTGTTGGTGACGGCGTATCGCCGGCCAAGCCGCTGTGGCTCTTGCGCCAATCTGAAGGCCCACTCCAATCCAAGCCGCTGCATCCACTTGGGTGCGCGACGAGTGACGCCGGCAACGACGTCGATCGAGCCCCCCACCCCCAGGTTTAACGGAGCGCCGAGCGTGCGACCGTACTCGGACAGCCAGTACTCCTTGCGGGGAGACGACATCGCCACCATCACGATGTCGGGCGCAGCGAGGCCGATCTCCGCAGCAAGCGCGGCCTCATCGGCCTCGGTGAAATAGCCGTGATGCCATCCGCAGAGGTTCAGGCGCGGGTAGCGCTGCCGGAGCTCATTCACAGCGTGCTCGAGGACACGTTCACGCGCCCCGAGGATGTAGACCCGATACCCCCGGCGCTCGGCGAGTGCGAGCACTTCGAACATCAGCTCGATTCCGGGGACGCGCTCCGGAACCGGGACACCCAGGAGCCGCGACGCCCACACCACCGATTGCCCATCGGCGTGGACCAGCTCGCACTGCTGGACAATCCGCTTGAGGCGTGTATCGCGCCGAAGTGCCACAAGCTTGGATGCGTTGATGGCCACCAGCTGCGTGGCCCGGCGTGACTCGATGATCTCCTCGCACCGTGCGACGCTCGCGCTCAGGTCGAGTGGATCGATCGAACAACCCAGCACGTCAACCCGCGGCGGCCAGGTGTCGGGAGCGGCGGTATCAGGCTGCACTGGAGCCTTCGGTGCGGGCGAGCGCGAACGCGGCCGGCTCACACTGGTCGACGGTCGGCTGTATCGCGCCGGCCCCGGCCTGCTGTTGGATCTGTTGGGCAATCCGCCGACCGGCGTGGCCGTCCCACAGCGGCACCCGACACGGCTCGGGCGGGCGGCGGGCGGGACGGACCTCGAGGATCGAATCGGGGTCGTCGCCAAGCAGCACATTGGTGCCCAGGGAGACGGTCACCGGTCGTTCGGTGGTGGACCGAAGTGTGTAGCAGGGAACGCCAAGCGCCGTCGCCTCCTCCTGCACACCACCCGAGTCAGTGAGGATCGCACCTGCACCGGCCTCGAGGGACAGAAAGTTGACGTACCCAAGCGGCTCCCGGCAACACACACCGGCTGCGAGCAGCCGGCTGAGGCACCCCGACTGCTGAAGCGCCCTGCGGGTCCGTGGGTGGATCGGAAAGACGATCGGCACAGACCGTTGCGAGAGCCGCACGAGCGAGTCGACGATCCACTCGAGTTGGCGGGGATCATCGACATTCGACGGGCGATGCAGTGTCACCAGAACGTAGCAGTGCGGCTCAAACCCGACCTCACGCCACACCGCACGACGCAGCGCCACCGGCAACAGTCGCCGGAGCGTGTCGATCATGGTGTTGCCGACATGGTGCACCCGTTCCGCCGGGATGCCTTCGTTCGCGAGATTCGCTTCAGCCTCCGGGCTATGCGTGAACAGCAGTGTCGAGAGACGATCGGTCAAGACCCGATTGATCTCCTCAGGCATCGACCAGTCATTCGACCTCAGCCCCGATTCGACGTGGGCAACGGGGATGCCGAGCTTGGCTGAAGAAAGCGCGCACGCCAGCGTGGCGCTCACATCCCCCGCCACCACGACCAGGTCGGGGCGCTCTCTCATCACAACCTGCTCGAAGGCCATGATCGTGCGACCGGTCTGCTCGCCATGTGTCCCCGACCCAATCTCGAGGGCCACGTCCGGGGTTGGAAAGCCGAGGTCAGCCAGGATCTCGCCTGACATGTTGCGGTCGTAGTGCTGACCGGTGTGCACCACCACCTGGTCCACCCCAGCGAGACCGTTCAGCGCATCGATTACCGGCATCATCTTGACGAAGTTCGGGCGCGCCCCAACGACGCTGACGATCCTCTGAGTCACGTTGCCTCCGCCGCCGCCAGCGCCTTGAGCCTCGCCGCAGCCACCGTGTCCGCCGAAGGCTCCTGGGGCCGCGCGGGGTCGTCGCCGACACCGACCGGTCGGAGCGTCAAGACCCGTGGCAACGTGTTCGGCTCGCCCCGCCCTTCGTAGCCGTATCCAGCGACGTCTCCGTCTTCGCCCTCGGCGCCGGTCAGTGCGAAGCCGAGCGGTTTCGCACTCATTTGCCCCAGCAGACGGCGAAGCTCCCCGAGCGCTGGCCGCCGCGCGACCGACGACTTGACGACCACGATCACCCCGTCAAGAAATCCGCCGAGCACCAATCCATCGCTGACCGGAAGCATCGGCGGCGAATCGATCAGAACCACATCGACCTGGGAAGCGACGTCGGCGACCATCCGACGAACCGCGTCCGACTCCAAGAACTCTGCTGGATGCGGCGGCATCGACCCGGCCGGAAGCACACAGATCGTCGAGAGCTGCTTCGATTCTGGGTCCCCCGAGCGGCCCGGCGTCGCCGCTCCCACGGTGAAGCTGACCATGGCGTCGGCGAGTTCGCTACTCCCGAGTGCCACGTCGGTCGCGCCGACGCGCGACTCGTCCAGGCCGAAGAACTTCCCGATGGTGGGGCGTCGCAGATCCAGATCCACCAGTGCCACCCGCCGCCCAGTGCCGGCGTACGCCAACGCGAGGTTGGCCGCGGTGGTCGACTTGCCCTCCTTCTCGACCGCACTCGTGACCAGAATCGTGCGTGCGGCGTGCCGGACATTGGCAAAGTCGACTGCGAGCCGTAGCTTGCGGTACCCCTCGGTATCGGCCACGCCGTCCTCCGAGAGCATCGCCAGTTCGTAGGTGCCTCGAAGCGATCTGACCGGCGCCGGAAGGCGCGCGAGTATGGGCAGTTTCAGCTGGTCACTCACCTCCTCGGACGATCGCACCCGGGTGTCGAACGCCTCAGCCAGAAACGCGACGCAGATTCCGATCACCAACCCGACGACCGCACCCAGGAGCGCATCGAGCCTGACGTGCGGCCTCACCTGTGTCGCCCCGGAGGCCGGTTGTACAACGCTGGCAGAGGTCGGCTGGATCAACTTGAGCTGGATCAGCTTCTGTTGCTGCTTGATCAGGCCCGCGAGCTGGGATCGCAGCGCCGAAGGGCTGGTACCTGCGTCCTTCGCGGCCACAATCCGACGGTTGATCGCAGCGATCTGACCGTCCACGCCCCTGATGCCCTTGTTGATGTTCGCGACGCCGGCGGCCGCACTCTCGCGCTGGAACGCTCGCGAATAGGCGTTCGCGAGCACGACCGCTCCCGCCGCGGTGCCGTTCTCGACTGAGATCGTAAGAATGTTCGACGCCGGGTCGGCGGCGATCGTCGTCTGCTTGAGCAACTCGTCGGGAGAGATGGCTACACCAGAGCTCCCTCGCACCGCGGCGGCCGCGACTGATCGGCTGTGCGCCAACGCTGCCTGAGTCGAGAGATAGCGCGCCTGTGCCTCGGCTGCAGTCCCGACCGCCCCCGTGGTCAACTGGGCCGACGGGTTGACAAACACCCGCGACCCGGCCTGAAAGAGCGCAGGCTGACGCGACGCAAAATATGCCGCCCCCGCGGTGGTCAAAACGACCGCGACGATCACGATCCACTTTCGCCGTCGCAGCGTCGCGATGTGCGCGGATAGCTCCGAGTCCCCGTTGGATCCCACGTTCCCGTCCCCTGCCTTGGTCGTAGTCGACGCAGCTGATTGCATCCGCGCAACAAACGACGGATACACACCCTCTGTGGCAAGAGCGCCGCAAGTGTAGCAACGTGTTTTGTGATTATCAACTGGTACTGACGTCACTTGAACTTCGTGTAGGTTGCAAAAGCCAACCCGCACCGATTGGAGAATGAGCGCCTTGCAACATGCGTCTCGTAGGCGCCGAACCGTCGTGATCACCCACATGTCCACCGACGAGAATCTGGGGGATTTCGGCATCCTGCTCGGCATGGTCAGTGGCATCCGCCGGATCGAACCCGACGCCGAGATCACCGTCATCTCGGCCGAGCTACCCGGGAATCGCGGGTGGAGCGACGCCCAGGTCGCGAGGACGCAGGCGCTGGGCGTCCGGCTCCTCGGGACGCCCGCCTACGCCCGTGGTCGGCATGATGGACGGGTGGTGGGCTGGATCGCTCGGATGATCCGTACGGCGGCGGCGCTGGGGGCGGCGCGATTCGCCGGCCACCGCGCACGTGCGATCGCCCACCCCGAGGACAGAAACGCGTGGGATGCACTCGCGAACGCGGACATCGTGCTCGCAAAAGGCGGGTCGTACCTGTACTCAAACGGAAAACTACGAAGCCGCGTCTTCCTCTGGCGCATGCGCTACCTGCTCGCGCTCGCCGCAGCCCTCGGCCGGGCGCCGGCGCTCATGGGGGTCACGGTGGGGCCGCTGCAGTCCCGCGGCGCCCGGCGGGACGTGCGCGCAACCCTGGCTCGCTGCCGGCAGGTCTACGTACGCGAGAGCCGGTCGGCGTCGTACCTCGCCGGGATCGGGCTCGAGGTCGCCCGAGCGAGCGATATGGCCTTCCTGCTCGAGCCGCCCATCTCAGCACCGAGTCGAATCGCGCGGCCTCCCTTGATCGCCTTGACGATCCGTGCTCTGCCGTTCGCCCACGCCGGCTCTCCCGATGTCGCTCGACGTCGGTTCGCCACAGTCATCCGACAGACACTGACGTCGCTGCTCGAATCAGATCCGCGGCTGCGGATCGTGCTGGTCGTACAGGTTGCGGCGGATGCGGAGCCGTCACAGGCGATGGTTCGGGATCTGTCGTACCCGGACGATCGGCTGTCGATTACCCACGCCACCCACCCCGACGACCTGATGCTGATCTACGAGCGTGCGACGGTGCTTGTCGCAACGCGGCTGCACTCGACGATCTTCGCCGCACTGGCCGGCACGCCGAGCATCCACATCGTCTCAGACCCTCACAAGGGTTACGGCATCTCCGAAGACCTCGGGCTCGATCGATGGTGTGTCGCTGCCGACGAACTCGACCACCGGTCACTGACCTCGCTGATCATCCAGCTGATCGCCATCCGCGACACCGTGTCGCCGACAGTCGCGGAGCGGGTGCCAGGCCTCCGCCACGAAGCCCATGCCGCGCTTGCAGACGCTCTTGCCGAGCAGCCGAGTGGCGCCGCGTGACGCCAACTCGGTGGCGTCTTGTGCGCGATTTTGCGTGGGTCGGGTCGGGCACAGCGGTCGCTCGCGCAGCCTCCCTGGTCGCGCTCCTGGTAGTTGTCCACGCGGTGTCGCACGAGCAGTTCGCGGCGTATGCCTTCGGCTGGGCGCTGTACCAGATCGTGAGCCAGCTGCTGTCGGGGTTCGACCTCGCATACGTCGACCTCACTGCGCGGGCGGAACGGGCCCACGACCTCGACGCCGTGTACCTTCGCATGAAGACGCTTGGAACGGTGGTGCTCGGCTGTGGCGGCGCCGCCGTCTGCGGGCTGATCGCCCACCTCGACCTCGGCGGTCACTACTCGCCCGCCGCGATCGCGGGACTTGTGGCGGGGTGCGTTTTCGGCCTGTTCCAGACCGCCATGTCGCGGCTCCAAGCACACCAGCGCTTCCGTGATTTTGGTCGGATGGTCGCGATCTACAACGTGGTGGCTCTGGGGGTCACGGGTCGCTCTGGTCGGGTTCGGCGTCACCAGTGCGGCCGTCCTGCTCTCGGCATATACGGTGTCGGGTATCCCATGGGTGTGGCGGCTGCGCCACTTCGCCCACACCGATCGCACCCGGGCCACCCGAATTGCGTTTGCCGTTCACAGCCGCTGGCTGGTGCTCTCGAGCCTCGTGTACGGGCTCGCGCTTCGAGCAGAGCTGTTCCTGGCAACCGTCTTCCTCACGGCCGAGGCCTTCGCGACCTACGCCGCGCCGGCCCGGATGTTTGCCATCGTGGAGTTCACCATGGCGACCATGGGTGCGGTGCTGCTTCCCAACGCAGCGCGGCTCTCGTCGAGCGCGGAACTCAGGGGATATGTTCGCCGGGGAGTGAGTGTCACGCTGGGGTTCGCCCTCGTGGGAGGCGTCGTCGCCCTCGAGCGCGCCCCAATCGCAAACACGCTGCTCGGCTCGAATTACCATGCCGCCGGACTGGTACCCGTGTTCTGCCTCGCAGCCGTGGTGATGAGCGCGTACACCTCGCTCAAATACCTCCTGTTTACCGCGCGCATGCCCGGCCACTTCGCTGCGGTCAACACGACCATGCTGATCGTGAAGATCGTCGCCGGCCTGGTCCTGATCCCGCTGTTCGGAGCCGCTGGAGCCGCCTGGTCGGTCGTCGCCGCCTACGCGGTGAGCACCTGCGTGATCGCAGTGCTGGTGAGAAACCTCCGGCCGGCCGCCGCCTCCAGAGACCTTCTGGTCACCGCTGAATAACGGTGCCTGGCACCGTTATTCAGCGTTACTCGGGCGGAAGAGGCGGGCGGCCCATCTCGGTCAAGAGCTCGGCGAAGGCGTCGAGCACGGCCGCGTCCTCGATCGTGCCGGGCACTCTCCAGGGCTCGCCGCTGGCCATCTTGCTGATGGTGCCACGCAACGTCTTGCCCGAGCGGGTCTTGGGCAGGGCCGCCACCACCCGGGCCTCGCGGAAGCTCGCAACCGGCCCGATCTGATCGCGCACCATCGCGACCAGTTCCGCCGCCACCTCGTCGCCGTCTCGGCCAGTACCCGCCTTGAGCACCGCAAAGCCGATCGGCACCTGCCCTTTGAGACTGTCGCTGACCGCCACCGCCGCGCACTCGGCCACATCCGGATGCGACGCCAGCACCTCTTCCATCGAGCCGGTCGAAAGCCGATGGCCGGCCACGTTGATGACGTCGTCGGTGCGGCCCATGACGAAGACGTAGCCGTCCTCGTCGATGTAGCCCGCATCGGCGGTCAGGTAGTAGCCGGCGTGGCGCGACAGATAGGTGTCGATCCAGCGCTGGTCGCTGCCCCACAGGGTGGGCGTGCACCCCGGCGGAAGTGGCAACGCGATGCAGATGTCGCCGGTGACGCCGGCTCCCACCCGCTCGCCGGCCTCGTCCAGCACGCACACGTCGTAGCCCGGCACCGGCACGCCGGCAGACCCGGCCTTGATCTCCAACAGCTCCAGCCCGACACAGTTGGCTGCGATCGGCCAGCCGGTCTCGGTTTGCCACCAGTGGTCGATGGCCGGCCGCTGCAGCACCGTCATCGCCCACTCCAGCGTATCCGGGTCGCAGCGCTCGCCGGCCAGGAACAAGGTGCGCAGCTGGGAGAGGTCGTAGTCGCCCACCAGCGCCCCGGTGGGATCCTCACGCTTGATCCCGCGCATCGCCGTCGGCGCCATGAAGATCACGTTCACGCCATGCTCTTCGCACACCCGCCAAAACGCGCCGGCGTCGGGTGTGCCCACCGGTTTTCCCTCGTACAGGA
>CAVRSB010000012.1:0-40478 GCA_963723785.1 uncultured Actinomycetes bacterium
CGCATCCCCATGACGTCCTAATTCGGCGAGTCGCATGCGATCCCTCGCCTCCATCCGCCTCAATCGCCTTGTCTCCGCCGTGATGTTGACGCTGGTGGCGTCGCTGGTGCTCGACGTCGACAGAGTCACGGCGACCCCGAGGCTGAAGCACGTATGGGTGGTGGTGCTCGAGAACCACAGCACCGGCCAGATCCTCGGGAATCGCAACGCGCCGTACTTGAACCTGCTCGCGCGCCGTCACGGGTTGGCGACCCGGTACTACAGCATCTGTCACCCGAGCCTTCCCAACTACCTGGCGCTGATCTCCGGATCCACCCAGGGGTGTCGCTCAGATCACTGCAGGCCCGGCTACCGGGGACCACGCTGACGCGCCAACTGCGAAACCAGGGCCTCACCTGGCGTGGGTACTTCCAGGGCCTGCCCCACGTCGGATACGTCGGTCATGACCGCGGTCAGTACATTCGCCACCACAATCCGTTTGCGTACTTCAGAGCATTATCCGCTCCCCGGCGCGCCGGAACATGCTCCCACTGGCCGGCTAACGCCGGCCTCCGCCACCCACCGGCGTTCAGTTTGGTCGTGCCCGATAACCAGCACAACATGCACACCGGCAGCATCCAGAAGTTCTGATCATTGGCTTCACGAGTGGATTCCAAAAATCATCCACTCACGCGGGTTCCACCAGCGCGGCGTCATCTTCATCACGTTCGACGAGGGCCACACGATTCGACCGGATGCTGCATCAATGGTCCACGGCGGCCGCACGCTGTTGATCGCGATCACTCCCACCGCCACCATGTGAAGCTGCGCCATCCCCGCACCGCGTATTCGCTTCTTCGCACGATCGAGAACGGCTTCCGGCTCCCGCCGCTCGGCCTCGCCCGACAGGTGGTGCCGTTGAACGGGTTCTGGCGCTAGGCGCTACGGCCGGCGGCCGCGCCGCCGGACAACCGCTCTCACGAACCCGATCACCACGAGTGCGAGACCGGCGGTGAGAACCACCTGCGACTGCACGAGAAATCCTATGATGACGACCACGTCTCCGACAAGGAGCACCCGGTCTACGCGTGAGAGCCGGTCAAGCACCCCCCGACAGTACTCCTATCAGCGCGGCCTTACCCATGGATGGGGTTTGAACCGTCGGCGCTCGGGTACGAATCGTGCATGGCTGATGCGCGCTATGAGGATCAATCGCTCGGTGACCTGACCAAGCAGCTCTCGGGTGATGTGTCGTCGCTGGTGCGAAGCGAGGTCGCTCTGGCCAAAGCAGAGGTTTCGGAGAAGGCGAGCACGCTCGGGAAGGGCGCCGGCCTGGTTGGTGCGGCGGCGCTCTTCGTGCTGATCACCGTGTCGTGCATCGTTGCCGCCGCCGTCGCGGCACTCGCGCTGGTCGTGGCGACGTGGTTGGCGGCGTTGATCGTGGCGGCTGTCGCGCTGGTCCTGGCTGCGATCCTGGCCAAGATCGGGACATCGGCGTTGAAGAGCGCAGGGCCGCCCATCCCCTCGAACACCATCGAATCTGCCAAGGAGGACGTCGCGTGGGTCAGGACTCAAGCGAAATCCGGCGCGAGGTAGAGGCCGCTCGCGAGCAGCTGGGGGCGACAGTCGAGGCGTTGGTGTATCGCGCCAACGCACCCAAGCGGGCAAAGGACAACGTCGCCGAGAAGATCAGCAGCGTCGTCTCCAAGGTTCATTCCAGGGCATCTGAGCAGGGGAGTTGACGATGGGGGTGGGACAGGTTGCCGGGCTCGTTCCCGACCCGCGCTGACGGGCACGATGAAGGCCCGAAAGACCAAGTCGAAGCAACACAGCGTCGCCAAGAAGCAGTGGATCGGCTACATCGGCGTCGCGGTTGCAACCTCGCTTCTGTCGAAGGTGCTGAACAACATCATCGAGCGGCGGTTAGCACCCGATGACGCGCACGTCGATTCCTGAGGTCACGTCCCGGGACGCCGCGCGCAGTGACGCCGAGGAGGCACGCGAACGCGTGGCCGCCGACATAGGGCCGTCGCCACAGGTGGCACGTCCACTGCCAAGAATGCGCCGACGGCGGCCGCGCCCGATCGCCGCACCACAACGGCCGGACATACCCAACGCGCAGCCGATTGACGATCCCGGCCTGACCGACCTGCCGGCCGGCGATTACGTCTCGGTCTTCAAGCGGGCCGGGAGGCGCCTGATGGCCGACAACATGGCGAGCGTCGGCAAGGGCGTCGCGTACGGCGCGTTCTTTGCGATCCCGTCCGCGCTGCTGGTGGCACTCGGCATCCTCAACCTCACCGCCGGGCCGGGCGAGATCACGCGGCTGGTGCAAAAGCTTCACGGCGTGGTGCCGGCCGCCGCCCAGCAGTTGATCGAATCGAACCTGCAGCAGGTGCAGAGGTCGAGCGCGGGCGGGCTGATGGTGGTGGTTCGGGTTCGTTGCTGGCGGTGTTCTCGCTGATGGGCGCGGTGCAGACCGTGATCTGGGGCCTGAACGTCGCCTACGAACGCAAGGAGGAACGCGGGTTTGTCAGAACAGCGGATTGCCGCCCTCCTGATCACGCTGATCCTGACCACCTCGCTTGTGGCGGTGTTCGCGGTGCTGGTGCTGGCGCCGTACATGGCGGGCTGGGCGGGCGAAATCAGCGGCTATCCCGGCGCGGTGTCATGGCTTTGGTGGACGCTCCAGTGGCCGATCCTGCTTCTCGTCCTGCTGGCGGCGTTTGGCGGCATCCTCTACCTCGGCCCCGACGTCGACCATCCGCGATTTCAGTTCATCACCCCCGGGAGCGCTCTCTGCAGCACTGCTATGGATCGTGGGCTCGGCCCTGTTCGGCCTCTATGCCTCGAAGTTCTCGTCCTACGACAAGACCTGGGGATCGCTGGCCGGCGTGATCATCACCCTGACGTGGCTCTGGCTCTGCAGCGTCGCCATTCTCTTCGCGGCCGAGGTGAACGCCGAGCCCGAGCGCGCGCGCGAGATCCGTTCGGGTATCCCGCCCGCCGAGACTCTCGCGGTGGCGCACGAGTAACGCGGGTTGGGCGCCGGCCCGGCCGGGTACTACTCGTTTTGTTTCCCGAGGATCAGGAGTTGGGATGGTTGAAAGCGATCGCGAAGATGTGAAGCCGAGCGAGCAGCGTGGCGGGACGACGCCGGATGAGACTGAAGCCCGTGAGAAGGGCTCGTGGGCCGTTCAGCGGATCAAGGAATCGTGCCGGCCGAGTTGGGCGGCTCGGACGCGCCGGAGGAGCTGTTGGGTGAGGACCCCGAGCTGGGCAGCGCTGTCTTGGGGAGAACGACCGGGTCAGATGAACCAGCAACCGACGGCGGGATCGATCCGGTCGGCGGCGATAACGCTGATGCAACTCAAGACGGCGGCCCGAAGCTGGCGGCAGGCGCTGAGCCTGACCTCAAGGACGCCATGGCGGCGCGGTTGGCGGAAGAGAAAGAGTCCTCCGGCTAGGGATGCGGTGCGGGCGTCTCCGAAAGGAGCCGCGGAACTGATGGGACGACGATCACCGTCGATTCGCCAAGGAACCGGTTTGACGTGGAGATGGGCTGCGGCTGTCTGGCGCGGCGCGCCGGGTGGATCTGGGGATCGGCGAGGTGGTGTCCGCCGCGGTGCGTGCGCATCATCGGCGCCGTTTGGAGCGGCTCGGCAAACCCGCGCTGGCCGCGCCGGCCGGCGATTGGGCTGAGGACGCAGCGCCACCGCGTCCAGGTAACCGGGTGGAGGTTCTTATCGATGGCAAGTTGGCGCTGCGGCGAATGGTCGATGCGATCAATCAGGCCCGGTCATCGGTGTACGTCAGTGGCTGGTTTTTGTCGCCGGAATTCGTGATGGACGATGAGTCCCATCCGGTCGTGGTGCGAGATCTGCTGGCGGATGCGGCGCGGCGGGTCGATGTGCGGGTACTGCTGTGGGCCGGTGCGCCTGCGCCGTTGTTTCGCCCTTCGCGGCGGATGGCACGCGCGGTGCGCGACGAGCTGGCCCGTGTGGGCGTGCGCTGCGTGCTTGACCAGCGAGAGCGACCGCTCCACTGCCATCACGAAAAGACGATCGTGGTCGACGGTCGGGTCGCCTTCGTGGGAGGTATCGATCTGACCGACCTGGGTGGTGACCGACGGGACTCCCCGCAGCATCCCCCCGAGCGGCGGTGGGCTGGCATGATGCAGCGTTGGTGGTCGACGGGCCGGTTGTGTCTGACGTCGAAGCGCATTTCGCTCTGCGTTGGCACGGCGTTACACGGAGCGGTTGCCGGTCTCTCCGACGCCGGCGAAGAGTGGATCGTCCACCGTGCAGCTGGTCCGCACCGTGCCGGAACGGCGCTATCCGGGTCTGGAGAACGGATCTTTTGGGATACTCGAGACATATGTTCGGGCGATCCGCTCGGCCCGCGAGTTGATCTATCTCGAGTCGCAGTACCTGTGGTCGCCCGAGATCGTCGCAGTTACTGGCAGCCAAGCTTCGAAATCCTCCCACAGACCGCTTCCGCATCCTGCTGGTGCTGCCAGGCAAGCCCTACGGCGGAGCCGACGACACCCGGGGCGCGCTGGCGGAGTTGGTTACGGCTGACGGCGGCGCCGGACGTGTCCTGGCGTGTTCGCTGTATGCCCCGGCCGGGCCGGTCGCCGACTTGATCTACGTACACGCCAAACTCGCCGTGATCGACGACAGGGTGCTGATCGTTGGCTCGGCCAATCTGAACGATCACTCGATGTTCAACGACACCGAGGCCGCGTTGGTTACCGATGACGCGGAGTTGGCCGCGATACGCGCCGCCGACTGTGGGCCGAACACCTCGAATGCCCACGTGATGAGGTCACGGGCGACCCCTCGGCGCTCATCGACGAACGCTGGCGGCCACGCGCCGAGCAGCAGTACCAGCTGCGTCGCGAGGGTCTGCCCATGACCCACCGAATCAGCCGACTCGACCACGTCTCCCTGCGCACATCACGGATACTCGGGCCGATGCAAGGATTGCTCGTTGACGGATAACGCGGGACGGTTGAGAGGCGGATCCGGCTGTCCGATGCGGTCGCCAAATTGACTCGCTGCCGACGGGATCGATCGGAGGTCAACCCCAGCGTGGAGCCGGCGCCCGGGCCAACCGCTGACGTAGCCGAAGATGGTGATCAGCGAGGGCGCCAAGAGCGATCGCACCACGAATGTCTCGATCAGAATCCCAGTCACCATTGCAAAGGCGATCTCGCGAAACGAGCGGATCGGGATGATCGCGATGATGGCGAAGCTTGCTGCGAGCGTGATGCCCGCGGCGCGGATCGCGCGCGACGCCTCGGGCGCTGCGATCGCAATGGCTTCACGGAGTGGCCGCAGGCTGGCCTCCTGCCAGATCCGGCCGACGACAAAGATGTTGTAGTCCGAGCCCAGCGAGATCAGGAGCACCGATACGACGAACGGGACGTAGTAGGTGAGTTGCCCGTAGCCGAGCCACGACTGGAATATCCACGTGGTCAGGCCCAGTGACGCTGCCACCGCAATTGCGCTCGAGCCGAGCAAGAACAGGGGCGCGATCAGGCTGCGCAGAAAGACGATCAGCAGCAGGAGATTGACGATCAGCACCACCGCTGCCACCCTCACCATGTTCTTGTAGATGTCTGAGACGGTGTCGTCGGCGAGTGCGGTATCGCCCGCGTAACTGATCTGCGCGTCTGTCAGGCCGGTCTGGCGCGCGATTTGGGGCATCGCCGATTGCAGGTGGTTGAGATCCTCGATGCCACTCGCGCCCAACGGGTCGTGCTTGAAGATCACCACGATCCGGGCTGCGTCGGCGCTGGGCGCATAGAAGACGCCGAGGCGGGCCGGTGTGGGCTGTTCGCGAGGCCCGATCGTGGCTGCGACGCCTGGCTGTTCGCCGATCAGCTGCTGCATCTGTTCCAGCCGGCTGCGATGTTGGAGGCGACTCCCGGTGCCTGAATGAGGACTGAAGTGGGTTGCAGGATGCCGGGTGCGAATCCGCGGGCGGCGGCCTGCGCTGCGACCTTGGGTGCGGAGGTGGCGGGGAGGTCACTGATCTGTCCGAAGCCAAGGTTCAATGACTGCAACTGCCACGCTGCGAACCCGAGCGCCGCGAGGCAGAGCGCCGCCGCGGGGAAGGCGATCCAGCGGCGCGCGAGCAGGCGACCGGTCACCCTGGGAGTGGGTGCCGCCAGGTGCTCCGATTCGTCTACGACCGGGGCGCGCGGCCAAAACACCAGGCCCCCAAATGTGGCGATCAGTGCGGGGATCAGCGTGATCGATACCACCAGTCCAACCCCAACCGTGAGCGCCAATGCCGGGCCGAGATCTCGGAAAAACCCGAGGGTGGAGACCAACAAGGCCAGCAACCCGCAACTCAGAATCACAGCGCTGGTCACGATGATCGGCGTGAACTCGGCGGTGGTGGTGCGCGTCGCCGTGAGTCGATCGTCCCCAAGGGAGAGTCTTCCGCGGACGCCCGACAGGAAGAAGATCGTGTAGTCGGTGAGGATGCCGAGCAGCAGCGCAATCACCACCGGGTCGAGCTCCTGGGGTACACCGAGCCCGTAGCGGTCGTTGAGCTGTCCCAGTGCCCAAACCGTTACCGGAAAACCGACCGCGATGCCCGCCAGCGCCACCAACGGCGACCCGATGGAGCGATACGCCAACAGGATGATGACCGCGATCAGCGCGAGCGTTGCGAGTTCCACCCGACTGAGGTTTTGGTCAATCAACGTGCCTTGGCGAAGCTGGCCGGGAATCGCGCCCGTCACCCCCACCACGCTTCCAGACTCAATCGCCGCCCTGCGCGCGTAGGCGTTGGCCAAGTCGTTCTGGGCCGCCGC
The DNA here is from genome assembly GCA_963723785.1 of uncultured Actinomycetes bacterium. GTDB lineage: Bacteria > Actinomycetota > Thermoleophilia > Gaiellales > JAICJC01 > CAVPTL01. The sequence continues at coordinate 6,809 of CAVRSB010000012.1, forward strand.
TGGAAGCGCCTGATCGAAATACAGGAAGGTGACGGACGTCGTGTCTCGACTCGCGTGAAGACGGGAACAGTTTTGCAGTGTTGAGTATCGGTAATGCGAACCTGAGCGCGCTGCCGTCAGAGGCTCGGTCAGCTCGCACCGCTTGTCGGATGACGCGCGCTTGCGCCAGCGGCGAGAGCCCGTTGGGGTCGTGCTGGACGACGGCAAACTCCGAGCCCGCTGGTATCCGAAACAACCGAACCGACTTCGCCAACGCCCGAAGCGCCGGAGAATCGCTCGGGATCAACTGCACCATCGGCCCATTCGCCGACCCAAACGACGGAAGGTGGGTTGCGGCCAACACCGCCGCCACCGCCCAGGCGACGATCACAAAGAAACCGCAGCTTCACAATCGTCGCCGCGTACATTCGTGCCATCGCACTCGTCGTATGCGCCACTCGTCTGCTTCCCGGCATAGTGGTTACATTCACCACAACCTCCGGTCCAAACGTCGCCGGGCCGGTTACCCGATCCGCTCCCGCAGCTCCTCCACCGTCTCGTCCGCGCGCTCCTTCGACCACTGTCTCGCTGTCGTGGATGCGCGTCTGCACGTCTTCGGCTGTACCACCGCTTGCCGGCCTATCACTTGTGGGGAGTGAACTCTGTTTGCGGCGCCGCCCAAACACGATGACTGCCGGTGCTGCGAGCAGCGCGCCCAGTAGCACCAGCGCCCCCCGCCGGGAACGATGCGGCCGAGTCGTAATCCGCGCTTGGGCCGCGCTTCCATGTGCGAAAGCGATTCCCAGGTCATCACGAATTTCGCGGGTCCACCAATCCCGACCGACCGGCGCGGCGCGCTGCCTTATAGGCGGACACGAGGGCGACGGCGAACTCGCGGAGCTCTTGTTGGGTCTCCCGGTCGTTCGCTATCCGGCTCGCGGCGTAGGCCATCTTTTTGCTGTTACTCGTCATGGAACCTCTCAGGTCGCGGGGCAGTTGTAACGGAAGCGTTCCCCATCGTTCGCTTCGCCAACCGTCCGGCCGATCCGACTCCTGCTGTACGTTTCAGCTCGATGATGTCCCAGTTGACGTCTACACCGGCGACCTGCCGCGCCGGCTCCACGGCGAGCTACGCACGTTCAACGTCGGTCTTGTCGAGCAGCTTCTCGACCACGCAGCGACACGGGAATCATCCCAATCCAAAAGATCGTCAGCCAACCGTTGACCCGACGCATGAACACCGGATCGCCCTGAATTGAGGCCCATAGACTTTTGATCACCTGTGACCTGCGTTTCTATCCGACGGGTGGACTGCTCCGGTGCCACGCGCCCGTCACCGCCGGGCGGCAACCGGCTTCCGACCTGCTGGCCGGGTGGCCGCGCTCCGGCTCCGTCGGAGGCGGCCACCCGACCGCGCCGGTTTCAGTGCCACCGAGTGGAGCCACCGACGGCCCCACCCGGCTTCACGACTTTCTCCACACCTTCTCTGTGGAACTCATGAGAAACATAGGCGAAGCGGCCGGTTGATACATGAATCTCGGTTCAGGTTTGACGACTCAGTCTTGCCGGGAACCAGATTTCGCGAGTTACTCAATCTGTGGAGGTTTCAATGACTGTCTTTGCCATACCGGGGTATATCTGGCTCCTCATTGCCATCATTTTGGTGCTGGTGATTTTGGGCATGGTGTTCGGGCGTCGACGCGTGTAGGCAAGCGTTACACGCTCGATAACCCATCATGGGTCATGCCATCTCGCGCTGAGGGGGCGCGATGTCTAGCTGCCAATTGGATAGTGTTTGGTTGTTGTGATCGTTGTTGGTGGTGGTCATCGCCGGGGCCGTGGCTTCGCGGCGGCGTGCGCGTCAGCTCGAGGTTCGTCGAGATGCTGCGGCGGCTCACCGTGATGAGGCCGAGGTGCGGGAACGGGCGGCCGAGTCGGCGAGGTTGGAGGCTGAGGAGCAGGCTGCGCGGGCCGAACGCGAGCGGCTCGAGGCTGAGGCGAAGGCGGCCCAGGCCGACCGGGAGCGAGTCGGAGGCCGAGGAACATCAGACGCTTGCCGATCAGATCGATCCGGACGTGGAACCGTCGGATCGGCTGAGGCGCGACCCGTGCGAGACGTCTGAGCGCAACCCGCGCCCGGAAAACTAGGCGTGCCTCAGCATCGGTATGGATGATGGCAAGGATCGTGGCGCTGTGCGCGGCGTCTCGATCTCATCGACGATGGACGTCTCGCCCCAGCCGGGTGAGACCTGGGGGAAGCGCCCAGCCGGGTTGTTTTGGATGTGCCATTTCGGTGATCGCCAACACCCTGTTGTCGGCGCTGGTGTTCTCTATTGCGGCATCGTTTCTGGACAGTGTTCGCACTGTTCTGATCGGGCCTGGAAATGCCGTTTGCTATCGTGATCGCATCGATCCCCGTCGTCGCTCTGGTTGAAGTGTCGGACTGCGCCCGCCCCCCGGCGGTCGCGGCCGTTTTCTTCATGTTCGTGGTGGGATTCTTTGATCGTGCTGGCGTTCTACGCCTGTGTTGTTTTGTTTAGTCAGATCTACCAGTTCAGGGAAAGCGCGCTCCAGCGGCCGAATCATCTCACCCGAGTCCAACTCCCATCCATCGCCTCGATCAGCATCACAAGATTGTTGCCAAAGCCGAGGCCCATGCCAGCGCTCTGCCCAGTGTCATCTTCGGCGCCGCCGCAGCCGTCATCTACTGCCTGGCCGCGGCACGGACCGCGCCGCTTCCTTCGCCGCGTTCATCCTGTTCCATCTTCCCGGCATCAATCTGCTCATCCTCTTCCGACTATGCCCCGTAGCCCAATACCGCGCCCTGCAGATCGGTGCTCCACATTCAATCGAAACGTCGGCGGCGACGTCGCCTGCAATCTCATCATCTCCATCATCGCCGGCGAAGAGTTGCCATCACTAATTTTTGCAATTCCTCCACCTCCCCTTATGTATTCATCCTCGGCAGCTGGTCGTTGCACATGGGAGAACTGCATCCCCCGGTCTCAGCCACCATCGCCGCCATCCCCACAGCCGCAGTCGCTGACTTCGCAGGCTGGCACGATCAGTGGATCATTGTCTTCGCTGTCATCATGATGGACGAGTATATTCTTGAGTCACCTCATCATACTGTGTTATGAATTTATTAGATCTACGTTCAGACAACCCGCACTGATCGTGCTGGTCGCTGTACCACGGGGCAAGCCCTGCTCGGCATCCTCGGCGTCCTGATCGCGATCCCCATCGCCGGCACCATCCAATGAGTCACGAGTCACCTCCTCGCAGGCTCGTGCCGAAATGATCGACCACGAATGACAGGGTCGAAGCTCGATGCTGAACGCCCTGATCACCGCGTACCGATGCTGACGATGCTTTCACGCCGCGGGGGTGTGCCTTGTCGTGCAGCGGTCGCGATCGACCCGTACGCCGCTGCCGACGGCTACGTTCAGCCAAGCGAGACCCCCCACCGGACCGTCAAGGCGTCGGCGTTCCGGTACCGGGCAGCGGATCGGGATCGAACTCATTATCTTCTGGTTGGGAAGCCACACGCTCTTCCGACCCTCAACCACCGCCGGGGAAGGGGGTTCATTTAGATCAGTCCAGCGAGTCGCACGCGGGGTCGTCGTGCGGAGAAATCGCCGGAATGCGGCACAGAATCCGATTTGATAGTGGGATTGGGATGCCGGCCATCTTACGAATCGAGCCCGCATTTTGCTGATTTTGGAGGCTGATGTGATGAACGAGGAAGCAGGATGAAAGGGATAAATTATAAAGTCCTGTGCCATTCATGCCTGAGGGGTTGCTATTCTCGTCGTACAGCCGATCATGACCACATGTTCCCACTGGAGCTCGACCTCGCCCCGATCCCTCGCGCGCCGTACCGTTTCGGGGAACCGCATGGCTCCAGTTTTCGAGGCCCTCAGCCGCCTCGTGAGTCCCGGCGCCGCGGCGAGCTGCCCGTTCGCAAGCACAGGATCGATCTCGAAAGTTCAACAAGCCCATCAGGAAGCACATGTGGTTGTCGACCCACGACGGCGAGCTGACTGCCGTCCGCAGTCGGGCTGGAACAAGTCTGATGTCGTCGTCAAAAATGGTGCCTGGCGGATCGTGTCTACCGTGATAAGGAGTCGACAGCAACAAGCTGGTTGCTGGAGCAGTTTCCATGGTCTGCTGTGGTTGAACCAGAAGCACGGTCGTGGGAGTTGCGGCCAGTCGGTATGCCCCGTGGGGCAGGCACCGGCATGGACGTTGTCCTTCGGCCTAATATTAACGGCATGCTCCGTTCCTCGATTGGCATCAAGTCCGCCTCGATCGTACGGTGTCTAGTGCTACACCAGATACTGCAACGCTGCACTGTATGCACATCCTGTGTGCACGCCAAGGCGGACGCCAAACTCCGCCAAAGTGGCACATGATGTCGCTCCAACGGCGCTCTTATTGTATCACCGTCAAAGCTCGACGGCAAGGCGTGGGCGAACTATACCAGCCACATTCCCAGCGCTCCGAATGCACCTGGTCATGCAGACGAATGCTTCGGGTCGACCGGTTTCGCCGGTGTGACGCCGAACGCTCGACGCCGAAGCGGGTCGCGCTGCAAGTCGACTACGTAGCGGTCTACCGTTACCACTGATCGCGATCACGTGGCGGGCGGTCTCTGCTGAGGCTACCGTAGTGACCAGCACAGAGACCGTGGCGTGGCGCACGATCCGCTCCACGTTCGATCCCATCAGGTAGTCGCGAGTCCCCTCGCCGCCACCGCCGGGGATCACGATCACGTCCGGCGCGATCTGTCGGCGGTCCCCAGGATCGCGTCCTCCATGTTGCCCTCGAAGACGACGCCCTCGGCGTCGATGCCCCGGCCACGAACTCCTCGACCGACTCCCTCACGATCTCCTCGGCGTCCTGCTCCATCTCCTGCCGCACCTCCGGCAGGTAGATGCTGCCGCGTCTGCGAAACGACTTGGGCGAGTCGTAGGCACACACCACCGTCACCCGAGCCTCCAGAAGCGCGCGATTCCCATCGCCCAGCGCTGCGCGCGCCGGGCGACCCATCGCCGTCGGTGCCGAACAGGATGTGGTTGACCGCGTCGGTCTCGAACGGATCGGCGATCGGATCGGAACTCATTGCTCACTCCAGATGACGAGGTCGTCCACGACCACCGGTTCGGCCTGGCGATCCTTTTGATGAACCACTTCGAGAGCGGATAGGTGAGCGGCCCCAGGATGGCGGCCCCGAACGACAGGTACATCGCACCGATGCCCTCGTCCTGCACCGTCTGCCACACCGCGAACAGGATGATGGCCGTTGGCAGCGCCGTTACCAGGAAGATCCCGAACCACCCCCACGGCACCCGGAACGGTCGCGGCATATCGGGCTGTTTGATGCGAAGCGCAATCAGCGCCGCGAACTCGAGCATCAGTCCCAACGAGTAGATGAACACGTCCACCACCACCAGCGACTCGAACGGCCCCAACGTGAAGATCGAGTAGATCACCGAGCACAGCAGAATCGCGACCCAGGGCGTCCCATACTTGTGGTGCTCCCTGGTAATGAACTGCGGCAGCCATCCGTCGCGGGCCACCACGAACGGCACGCGCGAGACCGATAACAGCAGCGCCGCAAACAGTCCGGCCGCGGAGACCAGGCCTCCGATCGTCAGCAGCACCTGCAACCACTCACCCGCCAGATTGCCACCCACCACCGGAAAGTATCCCGCTGTCCAAGCCTGCCAGTCGGTGCCGCCCGCGAGTCCCGCCATCACCGGCAGCACGTAACAGGCGGTGATCAGCGGGATGCACAGAAACAGCGCCTTGGGGAAGGTGCGCTTGGGATTCTCGATCTCCCCCATCACGGTCGAGAGCCCGTCCCAGCCGAGATAGTTCCACATACAGATCCAGAGTCCGGCGCCGAACGCCGCCGCCGGGGTCGACCCGGAGACGATGAACGGGTGGAACGGGTTGATGCCATCGATGAACAGCTTTGGGATGCCGATCAGCACCAGCACCGCGAACGGCGCCAGGATGATGAACATGAACGCCAGCGACGAGTCGCCGACGATGGCGGCGCCGCGGATGTTGAGCCAGGTGAACGGCCAGATCACCGCGAGTGCGACCAGCCAGTGCAGGTCGAACTGGGCCGACCCGATGCTGAAGAAGACGGTGTCGCCGGCCGCCGCACTGGGCACGTAGGTCTCGGACAGGTAGTCGGCAAACAGCACCGGGTAGATGGCCATGTCGACCGACGTGCAGGTCCATGACCAGAAGCCCTCTTGGTATCCCCAGAACTTGCCCAGGCCGGCCTTGACCCACTGGTAGAAGCCGCCTTCCACAGGCATCGCGGTGCCCAGCTCGGCCACCATCAACGCCGCCGGCAGGCTCCAGATGACGGGAGTGATCAGCAGCAGGAAGATCGCCATCCCCGGCCCCGAGGAGCTGACCATGTCCTCCAGCCCGTAGGCCCCGCCCGAGACCGTGAAGAACATCAGGCCGACCAACGGCAAGCAGCTTCAGCTGGCGCTGGACGACATGCACGACGATGTCGCGACCGCCGAATCCGCCGACCGGCTGTGCCATCTCACTCACGGCGCCACCTCCCCAGAGCCCGACTGGCCGGACACCTGCTGCCAGATGCTCAGATACAGCTGGCGCATGGCCGGCCCGACGTCACGGGTACCCAGAAGCCCCAGCAGCGAGTCACGCGACGGGTTGGTTGCTTTGTTGTCGACGATGGCGGGATCCTCCTTGGCCAGGATGTCGAGTGAGGCTTGGTTGGGTGTGGAATATCCGAAGTACTTGGTGATCTCGGCGCCCACCTTGGGATCCAGCACGTAGTCCATGAACGCCAGTGCGGCGTCACGGTCGGGCGCGTCCTTGGGGATCGCCAGGTTGTCGAACCAGATGCTGCCGTCGGTCGGCAGCAGGTACTTGATGTGGGGGTTCTGGCGCATCGCCTGGGCGGCGTCGCCGTTGTACATGATCGAGATGTCGGCTTGGCCGTCGAGCAGCGGCTGGGCGGGATGTTCGGCATTGACCGGCACGAACCCGAGGCTCGAGACCCAGTCGCCGGCCTTGTGCAGCTCGTCGGCCGTGGGGGCGTTCTTGTCGTAGCCCAGAGCGATCATGCCCGCACCGAGCACGTCGCGGTTGTCGTCCACCAGCGCGACCTTGCCGTGGTACTGGGGATCGGCCAGGCCGGCCCAGGTGGTCGGTGGGTCGGTCACCTTGGTGTCGTCGTAGGCGATCCCGGTGGTCCCCCACTGGTAGGGGATGGTGTACTTCTTCTCGGGCGTCTTGCCCTTGATCTGGCGCAGCGAACTGCCGGGATCGAACTCCGGCGAGCGGAAGCTGGGATCGATGTTCGAGAAGTTCTGGAGATCCTTGGTGGTGTCGATCGACTCCAGCAGGTGGTCGTCGCGCAGGATCTCGACGGCGTAATCGGACGGGATCACGATGTCGTACTTGCCCGGGTTGGCCTGGATCCCCGCGATCGCCTGTTCGTTGGAGCTGTAGTAGGTGACATGCACCTTGAGGCCATACTTCTGCTCGAATCCCGAGATCACCGACGGGGGCACATACCGCGTCCAGGTGTACAGATTCAGCTGTTTGGAGCTGACGTCGTGGCCACCGCCGCCCACGCTGCATCCGGACAGCAGCGCGAGTGCCAAAACGGCGATCAGCGAGAGTCGGTGTCTGACCTGAATCCGCATTCAGGTCAGCGACCATACCCCCATGGACTGCGCGACTCAAGCGATTGTTACAGTTTTAGGACAGTTCAGCCGCCGGCGAGGCTCCACCACGACACCCGGCCGGAAGAGTCGCTCGGCTCCCACCGGAACCGCTTGGTGGCCACCCGCAGGCCAACTATCGCCCACACCGCCAGCACCGCCAGATCTCTTGGTGCAAACCCGCTGCCGGTGGTCGCCGGATTGAAACACGCAGTGAACGCCGAGGCCAGGTGGCTGAGCGGGAAGATGTTGGCGATCGCTGCAGCCACTCGGGCTCCTTGTCGATCGGGTAGAAGACTCCCGAGATGAACGACAGCGGCAAGAGCGTCAGGTTGGCGACCACCGGCGCGGCATCGGCCCGCCGCACGAACCCGGCCACCGCGAGGCCCACCGCAGCCAGTGAGACCGCCCCCAGGATGATCGTGAAGATCGCGGCCGGAAGCGTATGCCAGTAGATCTCCACACCAAACGCCGGGATGCTGATGGCAAACATCAGGGTCACCGACGCCACCCCCATCAGCACCGCGCCCAGGAGCACGCTGGCGATCCAGATCCACCCCGGCAGCGGCGTGCTTCGCACCCGCTTCAGCACCCCCTGCTCCCGCGCATTTGCCACCGTGAAGATGACACCGGTGTAGCAGGCCGTGGCCACCCCGAACACGCCGATGGCCGGAGTCACATACTGCGAGTAGTTGACGGTATTGCCGTTCACGACCACGGTGCCGTTGCCGTTGGCCGCCTCGAACAGGATCAGGAACACCAGCGGGAAGACGAACGTGAAGAACGCCGCTCGCGGCGTCCTGCGGGTCAGCCGGATCCGCGACACCGTCCAGCGCGCGAGCAGGCTCCAGGTCGACGCCCGGGCGACGGCGTTCATTCCGCGGGCTCCCGGGTCAGCTCGAGGTAGACATCCTCGAGCGATGGACGCGACACGGTGAGCGCGTCGAGCTCGAGCCCGCGCTCGCTCGCCCAGGCGATCAGCGGCGCCAGATCGCGGGTGGGAGTCTCGGTCTGGAAGCTGACCCGGCCCTCGTGGTGCTCCAGCCGCGCCGACGCCGGCAGGGGCAGATCGGCGGCGGATGTCCCGGCCGGCAGCGCGAACTCCACAACCGCGGATCCGGAGGCGGCGGTGAGCGTGTCGGGGGTGCCCTCGGCCACGATCCGGCCGTGCGCGATCACGGCCACGCGATCGGCCAGGTGCTGCGCCTCATCCATGTAGTGGGTCGTCGAGCAGCACCGTCTTTCCCAGCCCGGCGAGTCGCTCGACCAGCTCCCACGAGCGCCGTCGCGCGGACGGGTCGAAGCCGGTGGTGGGCTCGTCCAGGAAGATCAGCTCCGGGTCGCCGGCGATCCCCAGCGCGAGATCCAGGCGCCGGCGCTGACCGCCCGAGAGCGTCTCGATCTTGGCGTCGCGCTTCTCCCCCAGGTCGACCAGCTCGATCACCTCGTCGGCCGGCCGGGGTGCGGGATACGCGGAGCTGTACAGCTCCACCGCCTCGCGCACCGTGAACACCTGCTCGACGCCGCCCTCCTGGGGCACGATCCCGATCAGGTCGCGGAAGGCCCGCCCGCCCTCGGCCGGGTCGAAGCCCAGCACCGTCAACTCGCCGCCGTCACGGGCGCGCTGGCCTTCGAGGATCTCGATCATCGTGGTCTTGCCGGCGCCGTTTGGCCCCAGCAGCCCGAACACCTCGCCCCGCTCGATGGTGAGATCGACTCCGGCAACGGCATGCACATCGCCGTAGCTCTTGTGCAACCCGCTGATGGTGATTGCCGGCGAGCCGGCGGTCACAGGCTCCCGGCGGACTGCAACACGCGGATCCGCTGGGACAACGTCCCCAGGATTGCGATGGTGATCTTCGGCTCGGATTCCAGCAGCTTCATGAAGGCCGACCGCGGGATCACCATCAGCAGCACCTCATCGCTCTCGGCGACCACCGATGCCGATCGGGGTGCGCCGTCGATCAGCGACATCTCCCCGAAGAACTCGCCCACACCCATCACGACCTTGCGCCCACCGGTGCGGACCGCGACCGTCCCCTCCAGGACCACGTAGAAGGCATCTCCGGGGTCGCCGGCCTTGACCACGGCCGAGGATCGCGGGAAAGCGCTTGGTGCGGGCGATCGCCTCGATCCGCTTGATGTGCCGGTTGTTGAGACCCGCAAACAGCGGCAGACCGCGCAGTACCGGAGTCCATTCTGGTGACATCTTTCCGACGCCGCCAGAGGAACCTCGTTTCCGAATGGGAACGGTTCGTGCCATGGCGGGACGAGTCTACCACCGACGATGGATTCCAAGTGATCTCCGTTTTGTCACCACGATGCAGGTCGAGACGCGCTAATGTCGCGACCAGATGAGCTTTGACTACGACATCCTGGTGATCGGATCGGGACCGGCGGGGCAGAAGGCGGCGATCCAGTCGGCCAAGCTGAGCCGGCGGGTGGCGGTGGTGGAGTGCCTGCAGGTGGTGGGCGGCGTGTGCACCAACTCCGGCACGATCCCGTCCAAGACGCTGCGCGAGGCGGTCGTCTATCTCACGGGGATCTCGCAGCGATCGATGTACGGCGAGAGCTACCGGGTCAAGGACGATCTCAAGATCGACGATCTGATGTGGCGCACCCAGACGGTGATCGGGCGCGAGGTGGACGTGGTGCGAAACCAGCTGTCGCGAAACCACGTGCACCTGATCAGCGGCGAGGCCCACTTCGACGATCCACACACCATCGTGGTGACGAACGGAAACGACCAGCGCCGGGTCACGGCCGAGCGGATCGTGATCGCCGTCGGCACCCGCCCGGCCCGGCCGCCGGCGGTGCGCTTCGACGAGCGCTCGGTGCTCGACTCCGACGGGATTCTCAACCTGAGCTCGATTCCCGACGCGCTGGTGGTGGTCGGTGCCGGCGTGATCGGAATCGAGTACGCATCGATGTTTGCGGCCCTCGGCACGAAGGTCACCGTGGTCGAGCAGCGCGAGCACCTGCTGGAGTTCTGCGACCGCCAGGTGACCGAGGCGCTGCAGTACCACCTGCGCGACCTGGGCGTCACGTTCCGATTCGGGGATGCGGTGGTCGGCGTGGAAGCTCACGACGGCGGCACCATCACCCACCTCCAGAGCGGCAAGCGGATCGCCTCCAACACCGTCATGTACTCGGCCGGCAGGCAGGGCGCCACCGACCGGCTCGGCCTGGAGGCGGCCGGAATCGAGGCCGACGACCGCGGCCGTATTCGCGTGGACGAGCACTACCGCACCTCTGCCGACCACATCTACGCGGTGGGCGACGTGATCGGGTTTCCCAGCCTGGCGGCGACCGCGATGGAGCAGGGCCGGCTGGCGGCCGCACACGCCTGCGGGATCGAGTCGGGCACCATCTCCGAGCTGCTGCCGATCGGGATCTACACCATCCCCGAGATCAGCTTCGTGGGCAAGACCGAGGAGGAGCTGACCGACGCGCAGGTGGCCTACGAGGTCGGCATCTCGCGCTACCGAGAGCTGGCCCGCGGGCGCGATCCTGGGAGATGCGCACGGACTGCTGAAGCTGCTGGTGTCGGTGGACGACCGGCGGCTCTTGGGTGTGCACGTGTTCGGGACGAATGCGACTGAGCTGGTGCACATCGGCCAGACGCTGATGGCGTTCAACGGGACGGTCGACCATCTGGTGCAGACGGTCTTCAACTACCCCACCCTGGCCGAGAGCTACAAGGTGGCGGCGCTCGACGCCACCAACAAGCTGCGCACCATCTCCACGGTGTCCGCCAGCGCCGTCCTCGGTCTGTGAATAATTGGTGCCTGGCACCAATTATTCACTCGCAGACCGCCTGGGTGTTCACCCCCGCGGGGGTCGCGCTACGGCGCGCGCGTGGTCAGGTCGACCGCGTGCCCGTTGACCACGCCTGTGATGTGCGCCTTGGCGTTCTGGACGTTGGTGGGCCAGGTGATCACCAGACGCCCGGTGGCCGCTCCCGTGAGCGTCACCCGAGCGGTCATCGTCAGCGCCGTGCGATCCCACACCGCCTTGCCGCTGACGGCCATGTCCGACACGAACTTGATGCGACGCAGGGTGAACGTGACCGGCTGTCGCTTGCTGAGATACGGCCCCGCCGACGTGAACGTCCCGCCACGCAGGCCGTGCCCGTAGTAGCCGTACATGATCCACCAGCGGGCCAGCGCGTCCGCCGCCACCTCACCCGCCGCCCAGGCGGCTTTGCCGGCGATGTTCGGCTTCGCCACACCGGCCAGCCGCAGCGGGAACTGCGGAACCGTGTGGATCTGCTCGACCTGCGAGGCGCAGGAGGTGTCTCCGGCGCTGAGCGTTGTCAGGAACCGGCGGACGATCCCGGAGGCGCAGCCGTCAAAGTCGGCGAGTGCGCTGACATGGCCGACGTTTCGCATCCGCACCAGGGTGGAGTTGGGGAAGAACCGCGCGGCCGCGGCGGCGTCTGAGCTCGGCGTGAGCGTGTCCAGGTCACCGTTCAGTACCAGCACCGGCACATTGGGGATCCGCGCCCCCGGCGGCCGCGCCGGATCGGCGACCGGCGCCCGCGGCCACAAGCAGGCACCCATACACCAGCTCATGCTGGTACTCCGACCGCAGCCAGTCGGCCTTGGAGAACGGCGAGAACACGTTCGCAGCGAGCCCGGCCCGAGCCGTGGCGACCTGCGCCCGCCGGGTTGCGATCGTGGCCGACCGATTCCAGATGGTCGGGTAGTCGTGGCAGACGACGGCCTGGAGCGCACCCAGCGAGTACCACCGGGGCGGGCCGTTCTCGAACTGGGCCAGGTCCTCGCCGGCGAGCCGCAGCAGCGGCCCGGCACGGCCGCTCATGTACGCCCGCCCGGCCGCCGCCAGATCGCGGTAGATGCTGTAGCTCGAGCTGGCATCGACCGTCAGCTGTGCCAGGGAAGCGCCGTCCATGCGGACATGGTGGGGAGTGCCGTCGGCGTCGCGCACGACCGCCGCGAGCGGCTTGGCGTCGAGCGCGGCGGCCAGTTGCGTGATCTCGCCGAGGATGTTGCTGCAGTTTCCCCACCGCGCGCACACGGCCCGCCAGGCCGCGCGCAGGTCGGCCGACTCGTTTCGCTCCCATGGGTCGAATCCCCCCAGCGAAAACGCACCGTCGAGCACGATCGCCCGCGTCTTGACCGGATGTCGCACCGCGAACGTCTGGGCGAAGTAGGTGCCGTAGGAGTCGCCGTACACGTCCACCTTGCCGACGTGCAGCACATCCAGGATGTCCTTCAGGTCGTCGGCCGCAGCCCCGGTGCCATAGGCGTTGGCCGCCACCCCCAGGTGCCGGGCGCAGGCACCGGTGGCGCCGGTGAAGTCACCGATGTTCTGCTGCAGCCGGGCACAGTTGATCGCCCCCGAGAGTCCGGTGCCGCGGTTGTCCATGAGAATCAGATCGTGGCGGCGGTGCAGCGATCCCAGCATGTACAGATAGGTCGAGGCCGAGCCGGTAGACGAGATCCCCGGGCCGCCCTCGTCGGCCACCACCGGCTCCAGCGGCGGCAGCGAGTGATCGGTGTGGCGGTATACCCGGAAGCGAACGGTCAGCGGAGCGCCGAGCGACGGCGCTTTGCGGTAGAGCGGAACCTGAATCGAGCCGCACAAGACCTGGCTGCTCCACGTGCACTGCTTGACCACGGCCGGGCCGTGGGCAAGCGCCGCCCCCGTGCCGAAGCACATGCACACAACCACGATCGCAAAGCCTGCACCCAGACGCACCCAGAGCCGCATTCACCCACAATACCCGGCGGTGATTACAGCGTGATGAACCCATCCACGTCGACCCGCTTGGCCCCGACCACGACCACCTTGAGCGTGTGCGCTCCCGCTGCCGTCCAGCCGTGGGTGTAGAGCACCCGGCCGGCACCGGCGGCACAGCGTTCGCTGATCGTCGCCGACAGTGCACCGTCGAGATACACGCGGGCGCTGCCGCGAGTCGAACCACATGAGCCGACCAATGCGACGGCTCGGGCGTTCTTGAGCTTCACGGTCACCGACGCTCCGTTGTGGGCGCTATGCCGATCGCTGCCGCCGAGGTATGCCGCTCCGCCTGCGGTCGCCCAACCCGGTGAGTAGGCGATCGCCGAGGCCGCAAGCTGCACCGGAGTGAACGCCGCTGTCTGCGCCCATCCGCTCGGCGTGCCGGCACAGTCGGTCACCTGCACCCGCGCGCTTCTGGCCGCGTTGTACCCCACCCTCCAGTCAAACGCGGTCGTCAGCGGATTGGAGAGCACCGTCGAGTCCCAGCCGGAGCCCACCGAGCGGCCGACTTCGGACTTGCAGCGCGAGCCGGCCTCGACCGCCCAGGTGACGCGCGTGGGTACAAGCGACTTGGTGGCGGTGCTTCCGGTCACAAAGCCGACCCGCGGAGCTTGCGTGAACCGGGGCGCGCGACCGGTGGTGACGTCAACCGTGGTCTGTGAGGCGTTGCCAGCGGCATCGAGCGCGGCCACGCCGAAGCTATAGCCGGTGTTGGGTGCCAGGCCGGTGACGGTGTAGCCGGTTGCGTCCGGGGGAAGCGGCGCCCCCATCGGCACCCACGCCCCGTCCTCGTACATGCTGATCCGGTAGCCGGTGACGCCCACGTTGTCGGTGGACGCCGACCACTGCAGGTGCGTGCCCGCGCTGGTGGTGGAGTGGGCAGAGGCAACCGGAGCGGTCGGAGCGGTGGTATCGGCCAGGGTGGTCACGCTGATCAGCACCGGGGCCGAGAGCAAGCCGTCGGCATCCTCGCCCAGAACGCGGAAGCTGTAGGAGGTGTGCGCTGCCAGCCCCGAGACGACGGCGCCGTCGGCCGGTGCCTCGGCGGTCACCTGTGGCGTCCACACACCTGCGACCAGCCGCTGGACTCGGTAGATCGCGGTGGTGTCACCCTGCGGTGTCAGATCCCACGAGAACTCCACGCTGGTCAGTCCAGGGACGGCGGTCACGTTCCCCGGGGACGGCGGCGGCACCGGAGTGGTCACCTGGACCTGGTTGCTGGGAGCGGAGATGTTGCCGGCCGAGTCGTAGGCCTCGACCGCGTAGGTATGCGAGGAGCCTGGGGTGAGCGACGAGATCATGTACGGGTTGCCCGAGGTGGCTGCCACGGTCGCCCAGGCGCTGCCGGTCCACTCCAGCACGTAGTAGCCGGCAACACCGTCCGCCGGGGCGGCGGCGTCCCACGCCAGCGTCACGCCGGTGGGAGTCAGCGCCGAGGTATGGAGATTGGCCGGCACGGACGGTGGCGTGAAATCATGATCGCCCACAGTCCCTTCGACCGCGACGGTCTCGACCGAGACGACGTTGTCGGTGTCGGTGTGGGGCACGTCCAAGCGTGTCGGAGTACACGCCTGGGGGCAGTGACTGGCCGTTGAACTGGACGGTCACGGTGCAGGTGTTGATGGGCGCATGGGTGAACAGGTACACGCAGTCGGTGCCGGTGACCGAGAAGGCCGAACCGGACTCGAACGACGGCGTCCCCATCAGCCAGTCGCCGGCGGAGTCGTTGGTGACGGTGACCGCCGTGGAGTGGTTGGTGATCACCTCACCGAAGTCGATCGTGTCCGGCGCAACCGATGCGCCGGCCGCAGCCGGCAGCACCACGGCAGCAACCACCATCAACGCAACTCCCAGCGCAGCTCGACCCCGCAAAATCTTCCCCCGTTCGATGACGACGTGCAAACGCGCCGCCATCACATTCATCGGCTGCAAACCGGGCTCGCCTTAGCGAGAACGTGAGGGGACACACCCACACCGGGCCGCCCGCATGCGTGCGGCGGCCCGGTGGGATGTGACGGTCACTCCGTGGAGTCGTCGGCCAGGATGCGATAGAGCCGCTTGCGGGCGTCTCGCAGGATCTCCTTGGCCTGCTCGATCTGAGCCGGCTCGCCGGCGTGCACGACCGATCGGGCGGCTCCGATCACCTGGGTCACCAGGTCACGGAGCTCCACCGCCTCGGCGTCGCCTTCACCGGCAACTGCGTCCCACGGAGCCGGCTCGGAGCTCGCCTTGGCGGCGGCCTCGGTGCCCAGCTCGGTGAGCTCGAACACTCGGCGGCCGTCCTGGTCGACGCTCTTGACCAGCCCTTCGTCCTGCAGCATCTGCAGGGAGGGGTAGATCGATCCCGGGCTGGGCCTCCAGACGCCACCGGTGCGCTCGGCCAGCTCGTTCATGATCTGGTATCCGTGCATCGGCTGCTCGGTCAGGAGCGCCAGGATGGCGGCCCGGATGTCACCCCGGCCGGCCCGCGGGCCGCGCCCGCCGAAGAACCCCGACATGCCCTGGCCGCGGCCGTGGCGGCCGCGCCCGTGCTTGCCGTGGCGGTGCCCCGTCATCCGGTGGCACCTCGCTTCTCGAATTACATATGCGTGCATGTTGTTCCTTTCATGTGCACTTTCATAATGCATCACGATATATCGCGATATGGGATATGTCAAATTCCCACGACCGCGCATCGAGGGCTACGCAGTAGCCGTGCGAGCGGCCTGGGCGTGCAGGAACGCGGCGAACAGGCGCACCGCCGGTCGGGGTGCCGGGGCACGTGCCATCAGCAGGTGGAACGGCCGGTGCAGCGGCGTACCGGGGGCGTCGACCATCGCCAGCGAGCCCTCGTCGAGCTCTCGTGCGACCGCATGCCGCGAGATCAGCGTCACCCCCATGCCCACCATCAGCGCCTGCTTGAGCGCCCCGTTGGAGCCCAGCGTCAGGCGTTCAGGAGGTTCGATCCCCTGTGTCGAGAGATACGCCTCGAGCGTGGCTCGCGTGCCCGAACCGGGTTCTCGCATCAGCCACGGTGCCGCGGTCGAGATCGATGTCGCCGTCGCGACCGACGACGATCAGCTCGTTGTGGGCAAACGGGCGTCCGATGATGTCGCCGGACGGCGGCCGTCCCGCCACTCCGAGATCGGCGGTGTGCGACCGCAGGCGGTCGATCACCTCGCGCCGGTTGCCCACCTCGAGCAGCACCTGCACCCCCGGCGCGGTCTGCCGGTAGGCCTGGATGATTCCCGGCAGCAGATACTCACCGGCGGTGTTGACCGCAATCAGCTGGATCCGGGCACCACCGGTATCCACCGCCTCCCGGGCAGCCTCACGTCCCTGATCGAGCAAGCCCAACACGGCCTCCGCGTGCGGGAGATAGGCCAGGCCGGCAGCGGTCAGCCGGCTGCGGCGTCCGTCTCGCTCCAGCAGCCCGACGCCCAGCTCGCGCCCCAGTCCGGCCACCGCTGCGGACACCGACGGCTGCGAGACGTGCAGCCCCTCAGCCGCCCGCTGAACGGTTCCGCCGTGGGCGACCGCAACCAGCGATCGCAGCTGAGTGATCGTGACTGACATAACTAAAGCTCTATGAGTATATCGCGGAAGCATTGGCATTGTGCTCTGTGTTTGCGATACAACCTTGCAATGACTGAACCGATCGCACGTCTCCAAACGCCCACCCGACTGCTGTGCGGGCCGGGCCCCTCCAACGTCCACCCCCAGGTGCTCGAAGCCATGCAGCAGCCGATGCTGGGGCACCTCGACCCGAACTTCCACGAGCTGTTGGAAGAGCTGGTCTCGCTGCTGGCCCGCGCCTATCGCCGCGACGACGGCCTGACACTCGCACTCTCGGCCAGCGGGACATCTGGCATGGAAGCCGGCCTGGCGTCGCTGACCGAGCCGGGCGACACCGTGATCGTCGGCGTCGCTGGATTCTTCGGCGCACGCATCGTCGAGATCGCCCGCCGCCACGGCGCCAACGTGGTCGAGGTGGCCGTCGAGCTCGGCCAGGCGGTGCCCAACGAGCTGATCCTGGAAGCACTGGAACGGCATCCCGAGACCGCCCTGGTGGCGGTCGTGCATGCCGAGACCTCGACCGGGGTGCGTCACCCGGTGGAAGAACTGGCCGCTGCCATGCGCGGCTCCGACGCGCTCTTGATGGCCGACTGCGTGACGTCGCTGGGCGGCATCGAGCTGGAGGCGGGAGCGTGGGGTCTGGACTACTGCTATTCCTGCAGCCAGAAGTGTCTGGGCGCGCCCCCAGGACTGTCGCCCGTATCCCTCTCCCAGCGTGCGCTGGACCGGATCGCCGCGCGTACCACGCCGGTGCCGTACAGCTTCGACTTCGACCTGTTGCGCAAGTACTGGGTCGATCGGCCGGCGGTGTATCACCACACCATGCCGATCCTGCAGTACTACGCCTTGCACGAGGCGCTTCGGCTGACGCTGGAAGAAGGACTCGAGAACCGCTGGCAGCGACACGCCGCCGCCGGCGCACACCTGCAGACGGGGCTTCGGGCACGTGGCTTTGATCTGCTCGCGGATCCCGCGTATCAGCTTCCACAGCTGACCGCGGTGATGGTGCCCGACGGCATCGACGGCAAAGCCGTCCAAGCACGTCTGTTGGAGGAGCAGGGTATCGAGGTGGGCGGTGGGCTCGGTCCCACCGCCCCTCCGATCTGGCGGGTCGGGCTGATGGGCACCAACGCCACCATCGAGACTGCCGATCGGCTGCTCGAAGCGTTCGATTCGGTCGTCACTCCCGGCGCCGTGGCACTGGCAACAGGAGCGTAACTGATGGCCGTACGCACTCGACTTCACCGCAGCGAGCTGGCCGTTCCCGGGTCCAGCACCCGCATGCTGGAAAAGGCGCCCGGCTGCGGGCGCCGACGTCGTGTTCCTCGACCTCGAGGACGCGGTCGCACCCGACGACAAGGATCAGGCCCGCGAGAACGTGATCGCCGCGCTCAACGAGCAGGACTGGTCGGGGTGCTCGGTGTCGGTGCGCATCAACGGCCTCGACACCCACTACTGCTACCGCGACATCGTCGAGGTGCTCGAGCGGGCCGGCGACAAGCTCGACACGATCCTGATCCCGAAGGTGGGAACACCGTCGGATGTCGAGTTCGTGGCGACGCTGATGTCGCAGATCGAGGCCGCCCACGGGCTCGCAGCCGATCAACCTGCACATCCTGATCGAGACCGCGCTGGGCATGGCCAACGTCGAGGCGATCGCCCAGGCCTGTCCCGACCGGCTGGAGGCGATGGTGTTCGGCGTGGCCGACTACGCCGCCTCGACCCAGGCCCGCACCACCAATATCGGCGGCGCTAACCCTGAGTACTCGGTGCTGACCGATGCCGACGCCGACGGTCACCGCGACCGCCATTGGGGCGACCAGTGGCACTTTGCCCTGTCGCGGATGGTGGTGGCCTGCCGCGCCTATGGGCTGCGCCCGATCGACGGGCCGTACGGCGACTACTCCGATCCCGACGGGTACGTGGCGGCCGCCCGCCGCGGCGCCCAGCTCGGCTGCGAGGGCAAGTGGGCCATCCACCCGTCTCAGGTCGCGCTGGCCAACGGCGTGTTCACGCCCAGCGACGAGGAGGGCGTGCGCGCCCGCCGGATCCTGGCTGCGATGGAGGAGGCCGCCGCCGAGGGCAAGGGAGCGGTTTCGCTGGACGGCCGG
The DNA here is from genome assembly GCA_963723785.1 of uncultured Actinomycetes bacterium. Taxonomy (GTDB): domain Bacteria; phylum Actinomycetota; class Thermoleophilia; order Gaiellales; family JAICJC01; genus CAVPTL01. The sequence continues at coordinate 25,944 of CAVRSB010000012.1, forward strand.
CTGATCGACGCCGCCTCCATCAAGATGGCCGAGAACCTCGTGCAGAAGCTCGAGCAGATGGGAGCCCCCGCATGACCTCCGAGACACACGGACCGTTGTCGGGCATCGTTGTGCTCGACCTGGCCACCATCTTCGCCGGGCCCAGCGCCTGCCGGCACCTGGGTGACTTCGGGGCGGACGTGATCAAGGTCGAACGCCCCGGCGTGCCCGACGGTGCCCGGCATCTGGGCGAGACCGACGGCGACGACTCCTTCTACTGGCGCATCACCGGGCGCAACAAGCGCCCGATCGAGCTCGACCTGAAGCAGCCGACCGGGCGCGAGGTGCTGCTCGATCTGGTGCGCAACGCCGACGTCCTGGTCGAGAACTTCCGGCCGGGTACGCTCGAGCGGCTGGGGCTCGGCCCCGAAGAGGTGCTGCTGGTCGAGAATCCCGGGCTGGTGGTGCTGCGGGTCACCGGCTACGGCCAGAGCGGCCCGTATGCCGACCGGCGCGGGATTCGGCACCATGGCGGAGGCCATGTCGACGCTGGCCCACACCACCGGGCAGGCGGATGGGCCGCCGACGCTTCCCCCGGTCGGCGCTGGCCGACGAGGTCACCGGGCTGCAGGGCGCGTTTGCGATCCTGACGGCGCTGCGCCACCGCGATCGCACCGGCGAGGGCCAGGTGATCGATCTCAGCTTGCTGGAGTCGCTGGTGGACGTGCTCGGCCCCGGCCCGGGCATCCACCATCGCACCGGCCATGTGGACGGCCGCTACGGCTCGCGGCTGGTGTTCTCGGCACCGCGCAACATCTATGCCGCCAGCGACGGCCACATCGTGTTGTCGGGTCGGCCAACGAGGCGGCGCTGCGGATCTTCGACGCAATCGGCCGGCTCGGAGCTGCGACACGACGAACGGTTCATGACCTGCCCGATGCGGGTCAAGACACGTCGAGGTGCTCGATCGGATCATCGAGGCCTGGACGACGCCCCGCACCGTTGAGGAGTGCGTCGACACGTTCAGCGCCGCGGGGGCCGCCTGCGGGCCGGTGTACGACGTGGCCGACCTGATCAACGACGAGCACGTGCAGCAGCGCGAATCGTTCGTCGAGCTCGAAAGCCCCGACGGCGAGGGCCCGGTACTGCAGCTGCGGCCGGCGCCGCGGATGTCCGCGGACGCCGGGCGAGCTGCGCCACAGCGGACTCGCGGCGGGGGCATGCACCGACCAGGTGCTCGAGGAGCTCGGATACGACGCCGAGACAATCGCGAGGCTGCGGCGTGACGGCGTGATCGGCGCCGCCCGTCCGCTGGTCGCGACCGGAAGCTAATCGACGCCGGTGAATAACGGTGCCTGGCACCGTTATTCACCGGCGGCGGCCACGATCAGATCCTGCCAGGCGGCTCCCACCGACTTGAAGACGGTCACGTCGGAGGCCGTCAGCGGGCGTGACGGCCGGCGACCACCGAGCAGATCTCCCGCGATCCGGTCTCGGCGAACGCACCCTCGGCGATCGGGATCCGGAGGTCGCCAGCCTCCGCCAACACCGCCTCGACGGTCATCGACATAAAGCGGCTGCGGGTGACGGTGGCGGTGTCGATCTCGCGGGTGTGCGGCTGGTAGGAGCCGATCGCGTTGACGTGGACGCCCGGCTGCAACAGCGCGCCGTCGAACAGCGGCTCGGCCGAAGTGGTGCAGCAGCACACGATGTCGGCTGCCGCCACAGTCCTCGGCGCGCCGACCTGGGCGGCGTCGATGCCCCGCGCCGCGCAGCTCGGCCAGCCAAGTCAGCGGCGCCTCCGGGCTGCGTCCGACCACGGTAATGTGCGTGATCGGCCGCACCGCCCGCATCGCCTCGATGTGCGAGCGGGCCTGCACGCCGGCGCCGAACACGACCAGCCGCGAGGCCTCCGGCGCGCGCCAGATACCGCGTGGCAAGTCCCGACACCGCGCCGGTGCGGATGGCGGTCAGCTCACCACCGTCGATCACGGCCGCCGGGTACCAGCGTGTCGGCCGCAAACAGCACATACACCCCGTGCAAGAGCGGCAGCCCGCGTCCGGGATTGGCCGGCTGCAGCGTCACCAGCTTCACGCCGGCCGCGCCGTCGGCGCCGGCGGCGGGCATCACCAGCAGCGAGCCGTCGCCGGCCGCGACCGATCATGCGACCGGGCGCGGGCTCGGCGCGGCGCGGCCGTCAGCGCCGCGTCCAGGGCATCGATCGCAGCCGGCATGCGGCAGCCGCCGCCGCAGCTCCGGCGGCATCGATCACATCGCTCACACCACGTTCCGCTCTGGGCGGGCGACGCCGCCCGTCGAACCGCGTCCGCCGACAGCGGCGTGACGTCCACGAACGGCTCGCGACCGAGGTACAGGTCGCGCACGATCTCGCCGATCGCCGGGCCCTGCAGGAAGCCGTGGCCGGAGAATCCCGTGGCGTACAGAAACCGCGCGGGCACCGCTCGCCTCGCCCGACGATCGCGTTGTGGTCGGGAGAGACCTCGTACAGCCCCGCCCAGCCGCCGGCGATGCCGGCCTCGGTGATCGCCGGCGCTCGCCGCTCGGCGACCTCCAGCAGCGCCGGGATCCAGTCCTCGGTGGTGTCGAGCTTGAACCCGGGCGTCTCGTTGGGATCGGCCATACCCATCAGGAGGCCGCTGCCCTCGCGGTGAAAGTAGAAGCCGGTGGCGAAGTCGATCGTCATCGGAATGTGTTCGGGCAGGTTGGGGATGGGCTCGGTGTAGCAGGATCTGGCGCCGCACCGGGGTGACCGGCAGCGGCACTCCCGCCATCTCGCCGATCGCGGCCGACCAGGCCCCGGCGGCGCACACCACCGCGCCGGTCTCGACCGTCCCGCGATCGGTGACGACCGCCGCGATCCGGCGCCGCATGAACGTCGATCGACCGCACCTCGCAGCCGGTCTGGATCGACGCACCGGCAGCGCGCGCACCCGCGGCGTAGCCCTGGACCACCGCCTCGGGCGTGGCGTGGCCGTCGTCGGGCGAGTAGGCCGCCGCCAGCACGTCGTCGACGTTGATCAGCGGCGACAGCTCGCTGCGCCTCCTGCGGGGTGATCATCCGGCTGGGCACTCCCAGCCGGTTCTGCATCTCGACGCCCTGCGGTGAACGCCTCGACATCCTCGGCTCGCGTGAGCAGAAACAGGTAGCCGACCCGCCGCAGGTCGATCTCCCACCCCGGCCGCTCGCCGAAGCGGGCAAACGCCTCCAGGCTGCGCGCGCCGATACGCACGTTGAGCGGATCGGAAAACTGTGCCCGCACCCCACCCGCGGCGCGGCTGGTCGAGCCCTCGGCGAGCTGGTCGCGCTCCAGCAGGAGCACGTCGCGACGCCGGCCTCGGCCAGGTGAAAGGCGATGCTCGTGCCCATCACCCCACCGCCGATCACCACCACCGACGCTCTATGCACGGCCGTGCCGTGCGGGGCCTCACTGCAGTCGGGCCGGTGGATCTGCAAGCAGCCGGTCGTGGTCGCGGTCGATCTGGATGGTCGCGTGGGTGATGTCGTGCTCCGCGAGGAAGTCCTGGGATGCGTGTAGCAGCCGGTCGTGATCGGCTCCGTCCAGCGCGACGATGTGCACCGCCACCGCAACCATGCCGCTGGTGATCGTCCATACGTGCAGATCGTGCACCTGCTTGACCCCCGGGAAGCCGGGCCAGTCCCATGCCGATCTCCTCCACATCCACCCCTCCGGCGCAACCTCCATCAGCACCCGCACCGAGTCGCGGATCAGCGTGAACGAGGTGGCGGCCACCAGCACGCCGATGGCGGCGGCGATGATCGGGTCGGCCGCGGGGTAGCCCGCCAGCACCAGCAGCCCGGCCACGACCGCGCCGGCCGAGCCCAGCAGGTCGGCGGCGGCGTGCAGCAGCGCGCCGCGCAGATTGAGGTTCTCGCGGTCGCCGTCGCGCAACAGCACCATCACCGGGATGCCGTTTGCCACCAGCCCGATCGCGCCCACGATCACGACCGCCCAGCCGGTCACGGCCGGCTGGGTCCCCACCAGCCGCTCCAGCGCCTGCCACACGATCACGATGCTCAGCACCACCAGCGTGACCCCGTTGACCAGCGCAGCCAGCACCTCTGCTCTGCGCCAGCCGAACGTGCGCGCGCCCCGTGCCGGCAGCCCCGACGCCCAGGCGGCCGCCAGCGCCAGCGCGATCGCAAACCCGTCAGACACGTTGTGGACGGCGTCGGAGATCAGCGCCAAGCTGCCGAACACCACCGCCGCACACCGCTTCGACCAGCCCGAAGGCGACGGTGAAGATCAGCGCGATCCGCAGTGCCCGGCGATTTCCCGAAGCGTGGGCGTGGCCGTGGTGCGCGTGCGAGTGTCCCACCGGCCCACGGTAGCACGCTCCACGGCCGAGTCTAGACTGACGGCGCGATGACCTTGATCGCGATCAAAGACGGCGTCAAGTCGTTCGGCGCCCGCCGGGTGCTGGACGGGCTCGACCTGGAGGTGGCCGACGACGCCCGCATCGGGGTGGTCGGCGCCAACGGGTCGGGCAAATCGACCCTGCTGCGGATCCTGGCCGGCCTGGAGGAACCCGACTCCGACCTGCCGGTGCGACGCCGCGACATGACCTGCTCCTACCTTCCCCAGCTGGTCGGCGGCGACTCCCGCACTCCGCTGGAGATCGTCACCGCCGCGCGTCCGGAGCTGGCCCGCATCGAGGCCGAGCTCGACCGTTGCACGCGTGAGCTGGGCGACCCGGAGGTGCACGCCGACATGGATCGCATGGCCCGGGTGCTGCGCCGTCAGGATCGACTGCTGGCGGAGTTCGAACAGCTCGACGGCCACGCCTTCGACGGGCGCGTGCGCGCACAGCTGGAGGCGCTCGGGATCACCCAGCAGGAGCTCGACCGGCCGACCGCCGAGCTGTCGGGTGGCAAGCGCAAGCTGACGGCGCTGGCGGCGTGCCTGGTGGCCGATCCCGACCTGCTGCTGCTGGACGAGCCGGAGACGCATCTCGACGCCGTTCGCCGAAGCGCGCTCGGAACGCGTGATCCGCTCATACCAGGGGGCGGTGGTGATGGTCTCCCACGACCGCTACATGCTGGACGAGACGATCTCAGCCATCGCCGAGCTGGACGCCGGCAGGGTGCGGATGTGGCCGGGCAACTACTCCAGCTATGCCACCGCCCGCGAGCTGGCGCTGCTGCAGCAGCAGGAGCAGTGGCGCGCGCGCCAGAAGGAGATCGACCGCCTGAACGACGCCATCCGCCGCTACAAGCAGTGGCGAGCGGTGGCCGACGACCCCCGCCACACCACCCGCATCAAGAACGCCGAACGGCGCATCGAAAAGCTCGACACGGTCGAGCGGCCGGTGCTCGAGCGGCGCAAGATCGGCCTGCAGCTGCGCAGCGCCGAGCGCGGCGGAAAGCGGGTCGTCGATCTCCGCGGCGTGACCGCGGCGTTTGACTCCGACCCGGTGCTGGTGGATGTCGACCTGACCATCTTCCGGGGCGAGCGGCTGGCGGTGATCGGCCCCAACGGCGCGGGTAAGAGCGTGCTCTTGAGCCTGATCACCGGGGCGCTCGAGCCGGTCATGGGCGAGCGCTGGGTGGGCCCGTCGATCAAGATCGGGGCGCTCGCCCAGGAGCACTCGCCCGGCCGCCGCGGGGGACACGCCGGTGGACATGATCCGCCGTCAGCGGCCCTGCCCCGAAGAGCAGGCCGTGACCGCACTGATGCGCTTCCTGTTCACCTACGAGCAGGTGCGCCAGCCGATCACGTCGCTCTCCGGCGGAGAGCGCACCCGGCTGGAACTGCTGCTGCTGATGCGAAGCGGCGCCAACTTCCTGGTGCTGGACGAGCCCACCAACCACCTCGACATCGACTCGGTGGAGATGCTCGAGGACGCGATCGAGCGGTACGACGGGACGGTGGTGTTCTCATCCCACGACCGCTACTTCCTCGACCGCATCGCTGACCGCACGCTCGAGGTCAAGGACGGCACCACCCGCACCTACGAGGGCGGCTACTCCAGCTGGTATGCGCGCACAGCGGGAGTCACGGTCTAAGTCGCACTCATGTGGCCTGCATGCGGCCGGCCTCGATGATCCGCTGCAGAAACTGCTGGGTGCGCGGCTCCTGCGGGTTGCGGAAGATGGCGTCGGGCGGCCCCTGCTCGAGGATCACGCCCGCGTCCAGGAAGCACACGCGGTTGGCGACGTCGCGGGCAAACGCCATCTCGTGCGTTGCGATCACCATGGTCATGCCCTCGGCCGCGAGCTCGCGCACCACCTGCAGCACCTCGGCCACCAGCTCGGGGTCGAGCGCGCTGGTGATCTCGTCCAGCAGCATCAGCTGCGGCTTCATCGCCAGCGCCCGCACGATCGCGACCCGCTGCTGCTGGCCGCCGGACAGGTGGTCGGGGTAGGCGTCGGCCTTGTCGGCCAGGCCGAAACGGGAGAGCAGCTCGGTCGCTGCGGCCTGGGCGTCGGCGCTTCGGACAGCTTCAGCACCTTGCGCGGCGCCAGCGACACGTTCTCGATCACCGACATGTGCGGGAACAGGTTGAACGACTGGTACACGATCCCGATCTCGCGCCGCAGGCGGTTGACGTCCACCCCCGGAGCGGTCACGTCCTGCCCGCCCACGATGATCCGCCCGGACGTCACCCCTTCGATCAGGTTGACGCAGCGAAGCAGCGTCGACTTGCCCGAGCCGGACGCGCCGATCAGGCACACCACCTCGTGATCGGCCACGTCCAGATCGATGCCTTTCAGCACCTCGGTCTCGCCGAACTTCTTGTAGACGTTCTCGAGTACGAGCGAGCTCATGCCACCCGCCCCGCCTGCTGCCGGCTGCGCTGGCGCGCGACCAGCCAGTCGGCCAGCCTGCACATGGGGATGGTGAGCGCGATGAAGATGCAGGCGGCCACTACCAGCGGCGTGTAGTTGAAGTCGGCTGCTTCCAGGATGTTGGAGGTCTCGAAGGCCTCGGCGACTCCCAGCAGGCCGACCAGCGCGGTGTCCTTCTGCAGGCCGATGAAATCGTTCAGAAGCGGTGGGATCACGCGCCGCACCGCCTGGGGCAGGATCACGTAGCGCATCGTCTGCAGCCGGCTCAGCCCGAGCGAGCGGGCGGCGGCCTCCTGGCTGGGGTGCACCGACTCGATGCCGGCGCGGTAGACCTCGGCCACGTAGGCGGAATAGACCAGGATCAGCGCCAGCGTCCCCCACACGATCGGGTCGTTCGGGAGCCCGGGAAGCTGGAGCGCGGGCACACCGAAGCCGAGCAGGTAGACCACGATCAGCGTGGGCACCCCGCGGAACAGGTCGGTGTAGATGATCGCCAGCGCCCGCAGCGGGAACATCACCGGCCCCGGCAGGCTGCGGATGACCGCGATCGCCATCGCGAAGGCCAGGATGCACACCTCCGCCACGCAGAAGATCTTGACGTTCAGCCAGAAGGCATCGAGGATCGGCCGGAAGCTGGTGCGAAAGTAGTAGCCGCTGAAGAACGCCTGCTTGACGTCGGGCCAGTCGGGCGAGTTCACCACGATCGCTGCGAACACGCCGAACACCACCAACGTGCTCGTGATCGCGATCAGGACGTAGCCGACCCCGCTCGAGCCGCTCCCGAACAGTTTCGAACGACGAGATTCGCCGCCGAGATCTTCAGCCATCAGATCGCAGAGGCTACTTCAAGACCGGCGCACCGGCATCCTTGGACAGCCACTGCTCTTCGATCTGGGCAAGCGTGCCGTTGCTGCGAAGCGTCGCCAGTGCCTGATCCACGCACTGAGTGAGCGCGCTGCCCTTGTCCATCACCAGGCTGAAATGGTCGGCGTTTGCGGCCGGCGGCGGGAACTGCCCGACCAGATGGCCGTTGTCGAGCTGCACGTTGGCCATGTAGTAGGCGGTCGGGTAGTCGACCACGATGCCGTCGACCTGGCCGGCTTTGAGAGCCGGACAGCGCATCGTTGGTGGTGTTGTACGGCCGCGCCGCCGAGTCCGGCTGGATCGTGTCGTTGATGTAGTCGTAGCCGGTGGTGGCGATCTGCGCACCGAGCTTGTACTGCTTCAGGTCGGCAACCGATGTGGCGTTGTCGATCGGCTTGCCGTCCAGCGCCACCACGGCCTGGCTGACGTCGTAGTAGGACGTGCTCAGATCGGCAGCCTCGGCGCGATGCTTCGACCAGGACACCTGCGCCAGGTAGAAGTCGAAGTTCTTGGGGCCGGGTGCGAACGACTTGAGAAACGGCGTCGCCGTCCACACGACCTTGGCCTTGGGATAGCCGAGCTGCTGGGCGACCGCATAGGCCGTCGCGCTCTCGAAGCCCTGATCGTTATACGGGTCGTGGTTGTACTGGCCGGTCCACGCATGCCCGACCGGACCGAGGAAGTACGGGTCGAAGGCGGGGTTGTCGGTGCCGACCGTCAACGTGCCCGGCGTGATCGTGGCCAGCTTGCCCTTGGCACAGGCGGCCGCCGCTGACGACGAGGCCGGCGCGCTCGAATCGGAACTACTACTGCTTCCGCACGCGGCGGTGACGACTGCAAGCACAAGCGTAACGACTATGAGAGCAAGCTTCTTTATTGGGATCACCTGGGGTTTCGAGAGTCGGAGGGTCGGAGCATATACCGTCGAAAGTACACTGGAAGCCAATGAGTGCCACTGCTGATCGCGAACTGAAACTCGGAGCCGACGCCGACTTCACGCTGCCGGAGTTCCCCGGTGAGCCGCTGGCCGAGCGCACGTTCACGTCGACCTATCACGACACGGCCGACATGCGACTGGCGCGGGCCGGGATCATCCTTCGCCGTCGGGTCGAGCGCGATGCGGTTGTGTGGCAGCTGAAGCTGCCTCGCGGCCGGCGGCGGGTCGAGCTCGACCTGCCCGGTGACCGCGAGGCGGTGCCGATGGAGATCATGGAGCTGCTGTTCGTCCACGCCCGCGGCGCGCCGGTGGCGGCGGTCGCGGCGCTGCGCACCACCCGCGGCGGCGTGGCGGTGCACCAAGGCCCGCTGCGGGTTGCCGATGTGATCGCCGACACAGTGGACGTGCTCGACGGCGACATCGTCACCGCGCGCGTGAACGACCTCGAGATCGAACTGGTGGACGGTGACGAGCAGGCGTTGCGGGCGATCGAGCAGCAGCTGCGGGCTGCCGGCGCGCGCGACGCCGACCGCCGCTCAAAGCTCCAACGCGCGCTCGACCTGACGCCCGAGGCGTCGCCGCCGCTACCCGAGTACCCCTCCGCAGCACAACGGCTGGAGGCGGTGATCGCCACCCAGTACCGCGCCATCGTCACCAACGATCCAGGCACTCGCTTGGGACTCGACCCCGAGCACCTGCATCAGCATCGAGTAGCGGTGCGACGGCTGCGCTCGATGCTGCGCGCGGCCGCCCCGATGCTGGACGAAGAGCTGGACGAAGACCACCCGGGACGAGCTGCGCTGGGCCGGGAACGCCCTTGGCCCGGTGCGCGACCTGGACGTGCTTGATCGACCACCTCAAGGGTGAGATCGCGAGCCTGCCGGCGCTGTCTGGGCCGGACGACCCCGAGCAGAGCGGCGCGATGCCGTTGATCGACGCCCTCGAACGGGAACGGGGACGGGCCCGGGAGGCCATGCTCGAGGCGTTGCGGTCGGATCGCTACCTGGATCTGCTGGACACGCTCGAGGCCGCATCCACCAACCTGCCGGTGGTCGAATCCCGACATCTCACTGAAGAAGCTCGCCCGCAAGGAGTTCCGAAAGCTCCAACGGACGATGGACGCACTCGGCCCGCTGCCCACCGATGCGGCCGTGCACAACGCCCGCATCAAGGTCAAGCACCTGCGCTACACCGCCGAGCTCGCAGCCTCGTTCGGCGGACACCGGCTCGAGCACGTCGTCACCGAGACGCGGCACGTGCAGGATCTGCTCGGAGACCACCAGGACGCCCACGTCGCCGAGGATCGGATCCGCACGCTGCTGGCAACCGCGCTCTCGGCCGATACGCACCTGGCGGCGGGACGCCTGATCGAACGTGAGCGGATGCGCCGGCGCAAGATCCGGCGCGAGCTCCCTGAGGCGTGGGAACGGCTGGAGAAGGCGGGGCGGCACGCATTTCAGTGACACCGCCAGTCCTGGTGGTGCGCCACGGCAGCGCCGGTCGCCGTGCTGAACTGGGCCGGTGCCGACGATCGGCGGCCACTCGATCGGGAGGGCCGACGCCAGTCCGCCGACCTGGTGGACATGCTCGCCGGCTATGCGATCGACCGCATCCTGACCAGCCCCTACCTGCGCTGCAGCGCGACGGTGGAGCCGCTGGCCGCAGCCCGAGGCCTCGATGTGGAGCTGTGCCCCGAGCTGGCCGAAGGGTCCCAGCGCACGAGCCTCGAGGCGCTGCTGGGCGACATCCGCGGAAGCGCCGCGGTGCTGTGCAGCCACGGAGACGTGATCGGCAAGCTGGTCGGCCACAAGCGGCACTACTCCAAGGGCTCGGTGTGGGTGCTCGAATGGGACGGCGAGCAGGCCGTACCGTCGGTCTACCTCAAGCCGCGCGGATAAGCATCTGCGACAGCAGCTCGCCCGCGAGGCCCTCGCGCAAACCACCGCGCGCGACCTCCATCGGTACGCCCAGGAGCTCCTGCACCTCAGCGCAGGATGACCGCGCCGGCGGCCAGGGTCTTGGCCCGCTCGGGGTCGATCCCGCCGCGCTTGGCGAGCTTCGCCGATGACATCCGCGTGGCCAGCGAGAGCGCCTCGGCCAGCTCATCGGGGCCGAGGCTGCGGCCGACCAGGCGCTTCAGCGCCCGAGCCGCGCCACCGGTGGCCAGCCCCAGGGTCGCGACCGGCGGATCGGCATCGTGTCAGGATCCGGCGGACATGCTCGCGGGCGCGCCTGATGTCGCGCCGCGACGGCGGATCGCCGTCGAGGTGGCGGCAGGTGAGCCGCAGCGAGCCGACCTCGAAGGAGCGCAGCCACTCGGGATGGTCGCCGCCGTAGCCCAACGCGATCTCGGTGGAGCCGCCGCCGACATCGCACACCGCCACAGCGCCGTCATCGGGCACGATCACTCCGCGCAGGGCACCGGCATAGGCCAGCCGGCCCTCCTCGACCACTGAGAGCACTCGGGCGGGCAGCCCCGCCGCGCGTTCCAGCTCAGACAGCAGCTGATACCCGTTCTCGCTCTGACGCCCGGGTGCGGTCACAACCAGGTCGATCAGCTCACAGTCGGCCGCCCGAGCCATGTGGGCATACCGCCCGACCCTGCGGGCCGCGGCGTTCAGCTTGGGCTTCGACACGAGGCCCAACCGTTCGATTTGCTCGCCCAACCCGAGCTGGGCGCGCTCGGCCGCGATCGTCTCCAGCTCGCCGTCAGGAAGCTGCCGGGCGATCAACAGCCGCACCGTATTCGACCCCACATCGATGATGCCAACGTTCATTCCCCGTAAGTGTGCACGGAGCATCGGTCGGCAATGGGCGCGGTTTGGAGAACGAACGGTGAAGAGGTGGAAGCTGTAATGTTGCCGCGTGAGTTTGCGCGGTGGAATTGACCTCGGCGGGACCAAGATCCAGACGGTCGTGATCGACGACCAGAACGCTGTGATCGGTGAGTCGCGCCACCCCACACCCAAGGACGGTGGGCCTGCCGGCGTCGTCGCCGCGATGGCAGCCGCCCTGGGCGAGGCCGCCCAGGCGGCCGGTGTGGAGCCGTCGGCGCTGGCGGGAGCCGGGCGTGGGATCGCCCGGCTCGGTCGACCCTCAGACGGGTGCGGTGGAGCAGGCATCAACGTCGTGCCGGAGTGGAAGGACTCCTTCCCGCTCGGCGCCGAGCTGGCCAAGGCTCTCGGCACCAAGGTCGCGGTCGGTAACGACGTGCGGGTGGCCACCGAGGCCGAGTTTCACCTCGGCGCGGGTCGCGAGTACCGATCGCTCTTGGGAGTGTTCTGGGGTACGGGTGTCGGCGGCGGGATCATCCTCGACGGCAAGACCTGGATCGGCCGCGGCGCCGGCGGTGAGATCGGCCACATGGTGGTCAAGCGCGGCGGTGCGCGGTGCGGCTGCGGACGCCGCGGCTGCATGGAGGCCTATGCCGGCCGGGGCTCGATGGAGCTCGAGGCGCGCAAGCGGCACGACGAGGGCCAGCACACCGAGCTGTTCAAGATCATGAAGCACAAGCAGCGGCGAGCGGCTGTCCAGCGGCGTCTGGGCGAAGGCGCTCGAGCACGAGGATCGCATGGCCCAGGAGCTGATCCACCGCGCGGTGGAGGCGCTCGGCGCGGGGGTCGCGTCGGCCATCAACCTGCTGGACGTCGAGTGCGTGATCATCGGCGGCGGCATGGGCGTCCGGCTGGGCGAGGAGTACGCCGCCAAGATCCTGGACGCGATGATGCCGCACCTGTTCAAGGACAACCGCCCGCCGGCCGTGCGGGTGGCCGACGCTGGGCGACCTCGGCGGCGCAGTCGGCGCCGCCCTGCTTGCCGGTGAAGTCAATTGGTGCCAGGCACCAATTCATTGCACCGATCGGGCGGCCGGAGCGGCGAGCGCGCACGCGGGCGCGGCGCATCAGCACTTCATGCGTCGGGCGGGGGCGATCGTCGCCCGCCGCGCAGCGCTCCCACGAGCCGTCGGGCGACAGCTCCCACGCCTGGGAGTTGTCGGCCATCAGCACGTCGAACACCGACTGGATCTCGTCCTTCAGCCGCCGCTCCTCGACCGGGGCGACCACCTCGATGCGGTGGTCGAGGTTGCGCGGCATCATGTCCGCCGATCCCAGGAACACGCGCGTGTCGGGGCCGGCCTCGAACAGATACACGCGGCTGTGCTCGAGGAACCGGCCGACGATGCTGCGCACCTGGATGTTGTCGGAGAGCCCGGGGACGCCCGGCCGCAGCGTGCAGATCGACCGGGCCACGATCTCGATCTTGGCGCCCGCCTGTGAAGCCTTGTACAGGGCCTCGATCATGGCCACGTCGTTGAGCGAGTTGACCTTGATCCGGATGCGCGCCTCGCGTCCCTCCTCGGCGGCGTCGGCGACCCGCCGGATCTGCTCGATCAGCCCGCTGCGCAGGTTGAACGGCGCCACCAGGATCTTGCGGAACCGCTGGGGACGGCCAAACCCGGTGAGGTGGTTGAACAGGTCGGCGACATCCGACGTGATCGCCTCGTCGTCGGTGAAGACGCCGAAGTCCTCATACAGCCGGGCGGTGACGCGCGTTGTAGTTGCCGGTGCCGATATGCGCATAGCGGCGCAGCACACCGCCTTCGCGGCGCACCACCAGCGTCGTCTTGGCGTGAATCTTGAGGTTGGCGAAGCCGTGCACGACATGCACCCCGGCCTGCTCCATCTGGCGGGCCCACTCGATGTTGCGCCGCTCGTCGAAGCGGGCCTTGAGCTCCACCAGGCAGACCGTCTGCTTGGACCGCTCGGCGGCGTCGATCAGTGCCGGCATCAGCGCCGAATCGTCCGAGGTGCGGTACACGGTGGTCTTGATCGCGACCACGTTGGGGTCCTTGGCGCCGGCCCGCACGAACGCCTCCACGCTGGACGTGAACGAGTCGTAGGGCAGCTGCACCAGCAGATCGCCGTTGTCGGATCTGCGAGAACAGATCGACCCGCTCGCCGGGCGTGGACGTCAGCCGCGCGCGAGTCAGCGGAATCCACGGCTCGAACTTGAGCTCGGGCCGGTTGGCGTCGGCCAGCTGCGACACGTCTGCCATGTCCACCAGGCCCGACGGTGGGATACACCTGCAGGTCGGTGACCGCCAGGCCCTGCTTGAGCCAGGTCAGCATCGTGTCCGAGACGCCCGTCGAAACCTCCAGCCGCACCACATCGCCGAAGCGGCGGCGGCGCAGCTCGGTCTCGACCGCCTCCAGCAGGTCGTCGGCCTCGTCGGACAGCTCGAAATCGGCGTCGCGGGTGACGCGGAAGTACGCGTGCTCGAGCACCTCCATGCCCGGGAAGAGCCACGGCAGGAAGTGGGCGATCACCTGCTCCTGGGGTACCAGTCGCTGCTCCGATCCGACCGCGACGAACCGCGCCAGGCCCTCTGGCACCTTCACCCGCGCCGAGCGCTCCTCGCCGGTCTCGGAATCGCGCACCCGCACCGCCAAGCTCTGGGAGAGGCCGGAGATATAGGGGAACGGCTGCCCGGGGCCAACCGCCAACGGCGTGAGCACCGGGAAGATGGTGCTGTCGAACAATGCCTCCAGGTCGGCCAGCTCCGACGGGCTGCAGTCGGCCACCGCCGAGACGAAGATGCCCTCGGCGGCCAGCGCCGGCACCAATTCGTCTGCCCACAGGGCCGCCTGACGGCTGGTGATGTCGGTGACCAGGTTGCGAATCTCTGCCAGCGACCGCGCCGCGGCACTCGGCCGTCGGGCGAGCGGGTGGCGAGACCGGCCGCCACCTGGCGCTCCAGGCCGGCCACTCGCACCATGAAGAACTCATCCAGGTTGGACGAGACGATCGAGCAGAAGCGAACGCGCTCGAGTACCGGCAGGGAACGGTCAAAGGCCTGCTCCAGCACCCGCGCATTGAACGCCAGCCAGCTCAGTTCGCGATTCAGGAACCGGGCATCAACCGGTT
>CAVRSB010000013.1:0-44170 GCA_963723785.1 uncultured Actinomycetes bacterium
TGGTGGACGCTGACCCGCAGCGGTTCACGGCGGCGCTCAGCTGTGACGGAGTTGATGAGGTGATCGTCGTGCCAAGCCCCGCGGAGCACTTCGAAGCCCACGCCCACGAGCGGGCTGCCGCCGAGCTGGTGGAGCGCGAGCAGCCGAGCGTGGTGATCACCGGCTTCACCATAGACGCCATGGGCTGGGCGCCGGCACTGGCCGCCGCCCGCGGGCTGGGGTTTGCCAGTGATGTCACCGCCGCCCGCGTCGAGGACGGCGAAGTGGTCGTGCGGCGTGAGTTCTACGGCGGCAAGGTGACGGTGGAGCTGGAGTTCCCCGGAAGGCGTGCACGCTGTTGATGGTGCGCGCGGGCGCTTCAGCCCGCGGCGGCCGGCGCCGCTGCGACCCTCGCGGACGTGCCCTGGACGCAGAACGCCGCGACCGAGCACGTCGAGTTCCGCGAGGTCGAGGCCGGCGACGTCGACATCACCACGGCGGATTCCTGCTCTCGATCGGCCGTGGCGTCGAGGACAGGAGGATTTCCCCGGTTCGAGGAGCTGGCCGACAAGCTCGGGGCGACGCTCAGCGTGTCGCGCCCGCTCGTGGACGCCGGCTGGATGCCGAGCGCCCGCCAGGTCGGCCAGTCGGGCAAGACGGTCAAGCCGAAGGTCTACCTCGCGCTGGGCATCTCCGGCGCGGTCCAGCACCTGGCCGGCATCCGCGAGGCCGAGACGATCATCGCGGTCAACACCGATCCCGAGGCGCCGATCTTCGGCGTCGCGCACTACGGCGCGGTCGCGGACCTGTTCGACGTCGCCGACGCGCTGGACGCAGTGGGACTGATGGCGTGACGCCGCTGTCCCTGGCAGAGGACGACCACGCGCGAGGTCTTCTGGGGCTTCTCGGCGGGGCGGAAGCTGTGGTACGTGCTCGCGGTGACGTCGTCGTCGTGTTCGCCTACGGCGTCGCGGGCCGGTCGCCAAGTACGCGCGGCGGCCAGCGGGACGGCCTCCCGCGGCGTGGCGAGCTCGCGGGCAGGCTGCGCTCGGCTGCCGGCACGCTGTTCTCGCACGCGTCGATCCGCGCCGCGATCCGCAGGTCGGGTGGGCCCACGGGATCTTCTACGGCTTCGTGGTGCTGTTCGCCGGGACGGTGATCCTGGCCATCAACACCGATGTCACCGAGCCGTTGTTCGGCTGGCGGTTCTTCCAGGGCGACTTCTACCTGGTCTACTCGTCGGTCCTCGACGTTCTCGGTCTGGCGCTGCTGGTGGGCTTGGTGTGATGATGGTCCGCCGGGGATCATCCGCCCGCGCAAGCTGGACTACGCCGGCCCGATCGCGCGCCGGCGAGCCCGCAGTACGACCGGCGCGTGTACCGCGGTGGCGACTGGGTGTTTCTGCTGGCGCTGCTCTATCTGCGCTGACCGGTTACCTGCTCGAGGGCGTGCGGATCGCGATGGACGAGCCCGGCTACAACGCGTTCTCGCCGGTGGGGTGGGCGCGGCGCTGCTGTTCCGGGCTGTCCGGCCAGCCCTGGCACGTGTGCGGCGGGTGATCTGGTGGTCCCACGGCCTCGTCGCGCTCATCGTTCGTCGCGGCGATCCCGTACACGAAGGCGGCCCACATGCTGCGAGCTTCGCCAGCCTGGTGCTGCGCGACCCGCTGGCCGGCAAGCGGCTGCGCCCGATCCCCGAGGCGCGCGCCGGAGCCGGCCGGCTACGGCACGCTCGGCGGACTTCACGCGTCGACCCACCTGCTGCAGCTCGACGCGTGCACGAAGTGCGGGAGGTGCCACGAGGCGTGCCCGGCGAACGCGACCGGGCGTCCGCTGTCGCCGCGCGACGTGATCCTCGAGCTGCGCGAGCAGGCGCAACGACGTCAGGATCGGGCGGGGTCGGCGGCGTGCTCGGCGCGTTGCAGACGGCACGGCCGACAGCTCGGGCTTCCCGGGTCGTGGGCGAGGACGGCGTGCGCACCGAGACGATCTGGTCGTGCATGCAGTGCAACGCGTGCGTCGAGGCCTGCCCGGTGGGGATCGAGCAGGCGCCGATCATCAACCAGCTGCGCCGGCGCCTGGTCGAGGAGGGCGAGCTCGACGCCAACCTGCAGGCGCGCTCCAGGTGATCCACAAGTCGGGCAACTCGTTCGGCGAGAACCGGCGCAAGCGCGGGCGCTGGACGGACGAGCTGGACTTCGAGGTCAAGGACGCGCGCAAGGAGCCGGTCGACGTGCTGTGGTTCGTCGGCGACTACGCGTCGTTCGATCCCCGCTCGCAGCGGGTCACGCGCACGATCGCCCGGCTGCTGCACGCGGCCGGCGTCGACTTCGGGATCCTCTACGACGGCGAGCGCAACGCGGGCAACGACGTGCGCCGGGTCGGGGAGGAGGGCCTGTTCGAGTCCTGGCCGAGCAGAACATCGCGACGCTCTCGGAGTGCGAGTTCAACCGGATCGTCACCAGCGATCCGCACTCGCTCAACACGCTGCGAAACGAGTACCCCGAGCTCGGCGGGACTGGACGGTGATCCACCACACAGCCTGCTTGCTCGAGCTGATCGAGAGCGGCCGGCTGCAGGTCAACCGTGCCTCGGCCACCGGGTGACCTACCACGACCCGTGCTACCTCGGCCGCTTCAACGGCGAGTACGACGCCCCGCGCGGATCCTCGAGCGCTCGGCTGCGAGCTGGTCGAGATGCCGCGCAACCGGGACAACACGTTCTGCTGCGGCGCCGGCGGCGGCCGCATCTGGATCGCCGACACGCCCGGGCGCCGAGCGGCCCTCCGAGAACCGCATCCGCGAGGCCGTCGGCCTCGGCGACGTCGACTACTTCGTCGTCTCCTGCCCCAAGGACGTGACGATGTACGAGGACGCGATCAAGACCTCGGGCAACGCCGAGCGGATCGAGCTGCGCGAGGTGACCGAGCTGGTCGAGGAGGCGGTGGGGCTGGACGACAACGAGGGATCATCACCCGTACAATCGGGACATGAGCCCACTGCTCCTGGCCCATCAGGCGCCGGCGAAAGCTGACCTCGGCGAGTGGGGGCCACCCGCGCACTATTGGTTCGGGGTGTATGGCGGCACGGCCTTGGCGCTCGCCGTGGTGGTGGCCGTGATTCTCTGGAGCTGGCGGTCAGACGACCTGGGTCGCGGCGAGATCACTGCCCGCGCTGCGCTGCTGGCAGGCACCGTGGTGTCGCTCGCGTTGATCGGTCTGGGAGTCCAAAGCGTGCTCGAGCCGCCGATCACCGGCGGCATCCGCGACTCCTCGGCTGCGATCTCTCAGGCGCTCGTGTTCGGCGGCGCAGGACTCGTGATCGGCGTCGCCACCGTGGTCGGGTTCTTCCTCACGCCGGCCATGCGTGATCGCTTAACCGCCTGAGGGCAGAGATTGCGTCACAGAACGGGTCGCTGTGGCTCTACCTTGTATGGTCGACGCGGCCGGCACCGGCCGGCACGACCGGCGCCACTCGTAGCCGTTGCGAAAGCGAGCCGTCGTTGCCGTCAGGTGGGACTAGACTCATCACCGTTGGTGTGCCCACCGGCACGAGCTTTGCGAAAGGAGTGACCATGCCGCCTCCTGACGATCAGGGTGACCGCGTCTTGACGATGGAACTGGTCGAGCGGTTCGGGGGCGATGTGAGCGCGCTGGCACTTCGCGAAGGAGAGCTGACCGCGGCGCGGCACGAAACCGAGGTGCGCCTCGCCGGCCGCGACGTTGCGGCAACCAGCCTGGCCGCTGTGGCGCTTGGTACGGCGTTTCTGCTTGCAAACTGGGCCGCCGTGCGAGCGCTCTCCGAGACGCTGTCGGGATGGCGCGCTCCACTCGTGATCGCAGCCGTCTGGCTGGTGGTGGGGATCGCGGTGGCAGCGATGCCGCTGTCGCGGCTTCGCCACATGCTGCGAGGGCCGGGTGGCGCCGGCATCACTGTCGAGGAGCGTGAGCGCGCACGCGACCAGGCTCTCGAGGCGGTGCGCGAATCACTCGGGGCATTGGCGTCGGCTGTTGCCGAGGAGGCCCAGGCGCGAGTGGTCTCGGCTGTCGTTCCTTCCGCGGATGGGCTGGTGGACGCCGGCGAGGACATCCTGGAAGCATCGGAGGACCTGGTCGATGATCTGGTCGACGATGTCCCGGGGGGCGGTGTCGTCGGCCAGGTGATCGACGTGGCGCTGATTCCCGGCAGGTTCGGGGTGCGCGTGGCAACCACGGTGCTCAAGGGCGGTTCCAAGACGTAGGCACCCGGCGGACCGCGGCGCCCTTCTGGATGTGGTAGACCCTCACCAGCGGTGTGACCAGGCCAGCACCTAACGGGTGGCCGAAACGGACGGGGGGACGCATGCCTGAGGATCAGCGGCCGAACATCGTCGTCTTCTGGGGAGACGACATCGGAATCACGAACCTGAGTTGTTACAGCGACGGGCTGATGGGTTACCGGACGCCGAACATCGACCGACTCGCCAGCGAGGGGATGAGGTTTACAGACTCCTACGGTGAACAGAGTTGCACGGCGGGGCGCTCGGCTTTTATTACTGGACAGAGCGTGTATCGGACGGGCCTTAGCAAGGTTGGTCTGCCGGGGGCCGAGGCGGGCATGTCAGTACACGACCCGACGATCGCCGAGCTACTCAAGCCTCTCGGATACGCTACTGGCCAGTTCGGGAAGAACCACCTAGGCGACCGCGATGAGCACCTTCCAACGGCACACGGCTTCGACGAGTTCTTCGGAAATCTCTACCACCTGAACGCCGAAGAAGAGCCGGAGCATCCCGACTACCCCGACCCCAAAGAGTTCCCGCAGTTTCGTGAGCGGTTTGGCCCCAGGGGCGTGCTCCGGTGCCGAGTCACTCGAAGCGGCAAGCAAAAGATCGAGGACACCGGGCCGTTGACGAAGAAGCGGATGGAGACGATCGACGACGAGATCGTCGATGGCGCGATCGACTTCATGGAGCGAAAGCACGGCCAAGGCAAGCCGTTCTTTCTATGGATCAATACGACGCACATGCACTTCCGTACCCACCCGAAGCGCCGGAGCCTCGGGCAGTCGGGTCGATGGCAGTCTCCGTACCACGACACGATGGTCGATCACGACAGGCACGTGGGGAAGGTGCTCGACAAGCTAGACAAGCTCGGTATCAGCGACAACACCATCGTCGTGTACTCGACCGACAACGGCGTGCACATGAACTCCTGGCCGGACGCGGGCATGACGCCCTTCCGCTCCGAGAAGAACACGAACTGGGAAGGCGCGTTCCGCGTCCCGTTTGTCATTCGCTGGCCCGGGGAAGATTCCAGGCGGGCGTCGTCTCGAACGAGATCGTCAGCCATCTCGACTGGCTTCCGACATTGCTCGCTGCGGCGGGGGAGCCGGAAATCAAGCAGAAGCTTCTTGACGGGCACGAGGCCGGGGATAAGACGTTCAAGGTGCACCTCGACGGCTACAACCTTGTGCCCTATCTGACCGGCGAGGCCGACGCGAGTCCGCGAACGAGTTCTTCTACTTCTCCGACGACGGCGACCTGGTCGCGTTCCGCTACGACAACTGGAAGATCGTCTTCATGCAACAGCGCATGCAGGGGACGCTTGCGATCTGGGGCGAGCCGTTCGTCGCTACCCGTATTCCATATCTCTACAACCTCCGCACCGACCCGTACGAGCGCGCCGAGATCACCTCGAACACATACTGGGACTGGTATCTAGACCGGTCTTCCTGCTCGTGCCGGCGCAGGCGATCGTCGGTGAGTTCTCGAGACGTTCGTCGAGTACCCGCCGCGATGGAGGCCGCCAGCTTCACCATCGACCAGGTGCAGGAGAGGCTGGAGGCGGCGATCAGTTCCGGTCACTGACAGTCCGATGGTCGAGATTCTCGGCGCCGAGTTCACGATGGGCTCGGATCGCCACTATCCGGAGGAGGCCCCCACCCACCGGGTGGGGGTGGACGGATTCCGGATCGATCCCTACCAGGTCACCAACGCCGATTTCGCCGCGTTCGCCGAGGACACGGGGTACGTCACCGTGGCGGAGCGGCCGCTCGATCCGGCCGACTTCCCCGGCGCCCCGCCGAGAACCTGGTTCCGGGGTCGCTCGTGTTCACGATGACCGCGGGGCCGGTCGATCTCCGGCACCTGGGCCAGTGGTGGACGTGGACACCGGGTGCGTGCTGGCGCCGTCCGCAGGGGCCGGGCAGCTCGCTCGAGGGGCGGGATCGTCATCCGGTTGTCCACGTGTGCTTCGAGGACGCCGAGGCCTACGCGACCTGGGCCGGCAAGGCTCTGCCGACCGAGGCCGAGTGGGAGCTGGCCGCTCGCGGAGGACTCCATGGCGCGGACTTCGGCTGGGGTACCGAGCCCGAGCAAAGAGGTCAGCGGCTCGCAAACTACTGGCACGGTGAGTTCCCCTGGCGGGCCGAGCCCGGCTACGGCACTACAGCGCCGGTGGGAATGTTCCCGCCCAACGGTTTCGGCCTGTTCGACATGGCCGGCAACGTCTGGGAGTGGACTGCCGACTGGTACTCCGACAGCCACCCCGAGGGTGCCGACAGGCCGTGCTGCGTGCCCCAAAACCCGACCGGTGGGGCGGCCGAGCAAAGCCATGATCCAGCCCAGCCGCAGTTTCCGATCCCGCGCAAAGTGATCAAGGGCGGCTCGTTTCTGTGCGCCGACAGCTACTGCATGAGGTATCGCCCGGCGGCCCGCCGGCCACAGATGATCGACACCGGCATGAGCCACATCGGTTTTCGCTGTGTCGCAAGGCCTTGAGTGAATAACGGTGCCAGGCACCGTTATTCACCCCGCGGGTCGGGCCGCCTCGGCGGCGATGCGGTTGCGCGTCTCCGCCGCCGCGAGCACCGCGAGGATCACGAGCACCCCCGCCGCGATCGCGAGCGACGGTAGTACGAGTCCCAATGGCGCGAGCGCAACGATGGCCGCCGCCGCGAACACCCGTTTGCGGCTGACATTGCCGATCATGCGCAGTCGAAACAGGGTGTGGCCGATGAGGTACAAGACCGGCCCTCCCAGGATCACGGCCAGCTCGACGCCCGAAGGCGTTGCTCCGGGGTGTGCGATCACAATCTCGTCTCCCACGGCCACGACGATGATGCCGGCGATGATCGGAATGTGCAGGTAGGTGTAGGCGTCGCGCGCCAGCCGGCCTCGCTCGTCGGACCGAGACAGGAACCGCTGTGCGCGCCAGCCCACCTCGTCGAAGTAGAGCCACCAAAGGCGGCAGATGACGCGAACGCCACCATCAGCGACGTCCCGATCGGAAGGTCGAGTACGAGCGAGGACGCGGTCGCACCGGTGACGACGATCGACTCGCCCAGCGCAATGATGATGAAGAGCTGGAACCGCTCGGCAAAGTGCGCGGTTTCGATCTCCCACTCTGTGGTCATCGACCGGCCCAGCCGCGGCGTCCAGTAGCCCACGGTGGGCCCGACGTAGTCGACCGCCAGAGCCGCGATCCACAGCCACGTGCGAGCACCCGATGGCGCGAGTCCGCCGGCCAGCCACAACACTCCGGCAGCCAGGCTCCAGACGAGGATGCGGAGAAAGACGGGGTGAAGCTCGTTGTCGCGTGGAGTCGCGTAGACGTTGAACGCGTTTCGCGCGACCTGGAGCGTGACGTACGAGCAGGCAAACAGCAGCGCCAGCTCGCCAAAGGCCTTGGGGATGGCGACGGCCATCATCAGGCTGGCGGCCATCACCACCAGCAGCACCAGTCGCACGTGCACCGATTCGGGATCGAACCAGTTGGTCATCCAGGCCGTGTAGATCCAGGCCCACCACACGACCAAGAGCAGAAACAGCGTCTGGGCGACACCGGTAAGCGTCAGGTGATTGAGCAGCAGGTGGCTGAGCTGCGTCACCGCGAACACGAAGACCAGGTCGAAGAACAGCTCCAGCCAGGTCGCGCGTTGCTCCTCGCCCGTGCGCTGGCGGAAGTGATCCGAACCGCTCACCCACAGGACGCATAGCCGTACGGTCGGTTCGCCAGGCGCGAGCCCAGCGGGTCGACGCCTCTCTACGGCGGGTACTCGTCGAACTGCGGCAGGTCGTCGGTGATCTCAAACCATGGCTGCCTTCGAGCCAACGAAGATGTGGTGAGTCGGCCGGATGGTGGGGGTATCAACCAGCGAACCCATCGCGACCTCGACGAATTCGGCGTCGCGAACGACTGAGAACAGGAACGACCCGCAGGTTGTGCAGCGCATGTCGTTGTTCGAATCGTCCTCGCCGGCTTGGGCAACGTGCTCGAATCCCCGTGTGACGCTGAGCTTGGATCGCTCTATTCGGGCGATCGGCTTGAATGCCGAGCCGGTTGCCGCTCGGCAGCCGGAGCAGTGGCAGTTCGCCGCATAGATGAACTCATCTGCGACCGCGTAGCGCACTCGCCCGCACCGGCAGCTCCCTGCCAGCACACCGCCATCGCTCGTCACGGACGCGAGCCGGCTATCTCGTCGCGCAAAGCGTGGAGTTCGCTCAAAATCAGGTCGAGCTTTTCGTGAATCCCGCCGAGCGGATCGATCGTCGCTTCGGCATCGGAATTTCGCATCACTTCGAGATTCTGGTTTTCGGGCTCGTTCTGCATGTCTGCGTCTCCTCGGTGGCGGGTGGTGGTAGAGACGTACCCTGCGGGGCCATTGCCGTACCATCGTGCCCGAGTCTGGGTGAACCAACGGGAGGTCGAAGTGTCCGCATCGGTGCTCTACATGTCGATGTCGCTGGACGGGTACATCGCCGGTCCGAACGACGTGCCGGACAACCCCGGCGGCGACGGCTTCACGCGGCTGCACGAGTGGTTCCTCACCTCGGACGGGGAGTTCTTCGGCCGTCAGGGCCGGCCGGGGAGTTGTATCGACGAATGGAACGCGACCGGTGCGGTGCTGGTGGGTCGGCGCACCGTGGAGCAGGTCGATCACTGGAGCGGCGATCATCACGGCGTCCCGATCTTCGTGCCCAGTCACCGGCCGCCCGGCCCGACAGTCGCGGACTATCCGCTGGTGACGTACGTGGCCGACGGGATCGTCAGCGCGATGGCGCAGGCGAAGGCCGCCGCCGGCGACCGGGACGTGATGGTGCACGGCGCGTACACGGCGCAGCGGGCGCTGGAGGCCGGGGTGCTGGACGAGTTGCAGATCCACCAGATCCCGGTGCTGTTCGGTGGCGGTCGCCGGCTGTTCGAGCTGTTGCCGTCGCGCGTCGAGCTGGAGATCGTTCGGGTGATCGACACGCCCGGAGGCGACCCACATCCGCTACCGCGTACGTCGCTGATCTCCTAGCGAAGAAAGAGCAGCTCTCGATACTTGGGCAGCGGCCAGATCTTGTCGTCCACCAGGCCTTCGAGCACGTCGATGCTCGAGCGCACCAGGTCGAAGCTCGGCCTGACCCTGTCGCAGTACGCGCGCGCGATCGCGGCGGTGTCGCTGAGGCGCGTCGGCGGCTGTCCTTGGCCGCCTTCAGTTCCCGTAGCCCCTCGGTCAGCAGGTTGGTCTGCTCGGTGATCGGAGTCACCTGCGAGACGACGCTCTGCGCCTCTTGCTGGAGTCCCATGTCACCGAGGTTTCGGTGGGTCTCGCCGAGCCGGTTGATGGCATCGAAGGCGGCGGGGAACACGTGCGTCATGCTGAGTTCCTCGAGCAGGTCGGCCTCGATCGCGATCTTGTTGATGTAGTTCTCGAGCAGCACCTCGTAGCGGCTGTGCAACTCGCGCTCGTTGAAGACGCCCTGGGCAGCGAACACCTTGGCGGTCTCGTCCGAGATCATCGCCTCGAGGGCCTCCGGCGTCGCCTTGTTGTTGGAGAGCCCACGTGCGGTGGCCTCCTCTTCCCACTCCTGCGAGTAGCCGTTGCCGTTGAACACGATCCGCTTCACATCACTCATGTACCCCTGCAGCACGGCGAGGATGTTCTCCTCGGTGTTGGGATTGGTCTCCAGCCGTCGTTCCACCTCCTCGGAGAACGCGGTCAGCTGGTTGGCGACGATGGTGTTCAGGACGGTCATCGGGGCTGCGCAGTTGGCCGATGCGCCGACCGCGCGAAACTCGAAACGGTTGCCGGTGAATGCGAACGGCGACGTACGGTTGCGATCGGTCTGATCCTTCGGGATCGCGGGGATCTTGGTCAGCCGCAGATCGATCACGTCTTCGCTGTCGCCGCCGTCTGAGGTCAACCCATCGGTCTCGAACGTGGAGAGCACCTGCTCCAGCAGCGTGCCGGTGAAGATGGAGATGATTGCCGGCGGAGCCTCGTTGGCCCCCAGTCGGTAGTCGTTCCCGGAGCTGGCAATGCTCGCTCGAAGCAGCGCCTCGTTGTCGTTGACGGCCTTGATCACGTTGATGAAGAACGTCAAGAACTGCAGGTTCGAGCCGGGGTCATCCCCGGGTGACAAAAGCACCTTGCCGTGGCTGTTGGCCAACGACCAGTTGCTGTGCTTGCCGCTGCCGTTCAGACCTGCGAAGGGCTTCTCCCCGAACAGAATCCGGAATCGATGCTTGATCGCGATCTTCTGCATCAGGTCCATCACCAGCAGGTTGTGATCGATCGCAACGTTGGTTTCCTCGAACATGGGGGCACATTCGTACTGCCCGGGCGCCACCTCGTTGTGACGGGTGACAATCGGAATCCCGAGCTTGAGGGCCTCGAGCTCGAACTCCTTCATGAAGTCCTCCACGCGCACGGGGATCGACCCGAAGTAGTGGTCGTCCATCTGCTGCCCGCGGGCCGACTTCCCGCCGAACACGGTGCGACCGGCCAGCAGCAGATCGGGCCGGGCGTTGACGAATCGCTCGTCGACGAGGAAATACTCCTGCTCCCAGCCGAGCGTCGAGAACACATGTGTGACCGACTCGTCAAAGTAGTGGCACACCCGGGTTGCGGCAACGTTCAGGGCGTGATTGGCCTTGAGCAGGGGCGTCTTGTAGTCCAGCGACTCGCCGGTGTATGAGATGAACACCGCGGGGACATACAGCGTCTTTCCGTTCTTCGTCTCGAGGATGAACGTCGGGGAGGACGGGTCCCAGATGGTGTAGCTCCTGCGCCTCGTGCGTGGCCCGCAGGCCACCGGAGGGGAAGCTGGAGCCGTCCGGCTCGCGCTGCACGAACTCGGAGGCCGACAGGCTCTCGATGCCCCGCTTCTCCAGGTTGAGGCTGGGCTTGAAGAAGGCGTCGTGCTTCTCGGCCGACGCGCCCGTCAGCGGGTGGAACCAGTGGGTGTAGTGGGTGACGCCGTTCTCCATCGCCCAGTCGATGATCGCCTTGGCGACCAGTCTCGGCGGTGTCGGGCTCGACCGGCTCCTGGCTCAGAATCACGCCCTTCATCCGCTCGTACGTGGAGTCCGAGACGCGGTCTTTCAACGTGTTCAGGGAGAAGATGTTCTCGGCGAACACTTCGGAGAGTCTGCGCCCATCGGTCTGCAGGGAATCTCCCGAATTGTGGTCGTGCTGGCCGTGTCCCGACGGCTCACTTGAGCGTCGCTGGAGCGTCGACATGGTGCTGTCCCCCTGGTTTGCGTGCGGCACCCTACCACGGTGCTGAATGAAGGCAGGCTTGGTAGGTTTTCGCCGCTGGTACTGGCGTACAGTGGGGGTTCGGCGGCGCTACGGGTGCGTGATGGTGATGCCCACCTTTGCCGCCGGCACCGTTTCCTTCACGACCTTCACGTTGTACCAGCCCTTGGTGGTGCCCGTACGCGTCACGTGGCAGTAAAACGTGCCGAGCGCGCCCTCACACGCCGACCGGTCTGCGGTGTCGATCAGCAGCACGTCTTCCTTCCAGCCCGCCTTCAGCAGATTGACGTAGAAGTGGGCGTGGGGGTTGCGCACATCCGAGTAGTGGAAGACCAGCTTCAGGGTGCCTTTGGTGCGCATGTGGACGAGGAAGACCTTGTGCCTGACGCCGTGCTGAAGCGTGAACTCATGATCCGTGGACGCTGCCGACGCAAGCATCGGAAGCGCCAGCACCATCACAACCAGGGCCACGCCGATCGCAAGCGGCTTGCGCATGGTCAGATCCTAGCGGGGCAGCGGGGCGGCGTACAATCGACCTCGATGGTGCTGGAGACGGATCATCAACCGGTGCGGCTGGCCGAGCTGGTGGCGGCGCTCTCGCTGGGCATCGACCTGGGTTTCGGGCAGCCCATGGAGCATGTGCTTCGCCAATGCCTGATCGCGCTGCGGATGGCCGAACGGATCGGCATGGGTGAGGAGTCGCGCGCGGTCGTCTATTACACCGCGCTTTTGATCAACGTGGGCTGTCACACCGACGCCCACGAGCAGGCCAAGTGGTTCGGCGACGACATCGCGATGAAGTCCGGCAAGTACGACCACGAACCGGGCAGCCTCGGTGGGATCGCGGCCGGGGTGGGGATGGTCGGCTCCGGCTCCTCGCTGTTGCATCGCTTCCGGCTCGGGCTGGAACTGGCCGTCTCCGGCCGGCACGAGCTGAACGACATGATTAACCACCACGCCGCCATCGCCGCGTCGCTGGCCGAGCAGCTGTGCCTGCCGGTAGAGGTCGAGGCGGCGGTCGGCTCGGCCTACGAGCAGTGGGACGGCCAGGGGTATCCGGGGGAGCTGAGCGGCAGCGACGTGCCGATGGCGGCCCGGCTGGCAGCACTGGCCGAGTACGCGGAGGTGTCCCACCGCGTGGGCGGCGTGGATGCCACCCGTGACATGGCCAGGCACCGGCGCGGAAAGCAGTTCGATCCGTCGTTGTCCGATCTGATGTGCGACGAGGGAGAGATGATCCTGTCGGGGCTGGACGAGGTCGGTACCTGGGATGCGGTGATCGATGCCGAGCCGGCCCTGGCCGTGGTGGTCGGCCCGGGGCAGCTCGACGATGCGTTGCGTGCTGTCGCCAACTTCGTCGACCTGAAGTCGCCGTACAGCCTCGGCCACGCCGGTGCGGTCGCCGACCTGGCAGGCGACGCCGGGCAGCGTCTGGGTCTGGGAGGCGACGACGTCACCGCCCTGCGACGGGCCGGGCTGATTCAGGGACTCGGGCGGCTGGGAATCTCAAACGCGATCTGGGACAAGCCCGGGCCGCTCGGCGGCGGCGAGTGGGAGCGCGTGCGCCTGCACCCGTACCTGACCGAACGGATGGTCCACCAGTCGCAGTCGTTGGCGCCGCTGGGCGCGATCGCCGTCCAACTCCGCGAACGGCTGGACGGCTCCGGCTACCCGCGCGGGCCTCTCCGGCAACGCGATCTCGCCGCTGGCGCGGGTGCTGGGTGCTGCCGACGCCTACCAGGCGATGCGTGAGCCCCGTCCCTATCGTCTGCCGCTGCCGTCGGTCATGGCCGCGGCCGAGCTGCGCCGGGAGGTCACGGCCGGAAGGTTGGACGGGGACGCGGTCGAAGCCGTGCTGGCCGCTGCCGGTCACCGTGTCAGCGGCCGCCGAAGCGGGCCGGCCGGGCTGACACCGCGCGAGGTCGAGGTGTTGCGGCTGCTGGCGCGCGGTCTCTCCAACAAGCAAATCGGCGCAGCGGCTGGTGATCTCGCCAAAGACGGTCGGCGAACCACGTCGAGCACATCTACGCCAAGATCGGCGCCTCCAGTCGCGCCGCCGCCGGCCTGTTCGCGGTGCAGCAGGGACTGCTGCCGGAGGATCGGCCGGCGCTCGAGGTCCCGGCGTCGGCAAGATAGGTCGAACGCCTCATGCCCACCGCGTCACGCGTTTCTAGACTGGGTGTCAGTCCAGCCAAAGGAGAGCGAGATGCTGAAGGTGTCACGGCAGAGCGCGGAGCACGTCGAACAGCACGGTCCGGTCGAAGACCGGCATCAGGCCGGCGACGGCTACACCATCAACTTCCTCAGCTTCGGAATCGACATCGACGGCACTCCGCTCCTGAAGGGGCTGCCCAACGACAGCTGCAACTGCCCGCACTGGGGCTACGTGCTCAAGGGCCGGATGACCTACCACATCGACGGTGGCGAGGATGTGGTGGTCGAGGCGGGCGACGCCTTCTATCTGCCGCCCGGACACGCCCCGGTGGTCGAGGCGGGCACCGAGTTCGTGCAGTTCAGCCCCACCGAGCTGCTGGAGGAGGTGTCGCAGACGATGGCGAGGAACTTCGAGCGGATGCAGGGCGCCGGCGCGCCGGGCTAGCGGTCGTCGCTGAGTTCGATCGTTCGCAGAGGGATGCCGTGGAGTTGCTCGGCGATCTCGCCGCGCTTTCCCTCCTCGAGCCATGCAGCTTCCTCGTCGGGCCGCGTGATCACGACCAGCTCGTCGGCGTCGAACTGCCGCAGCGCGTCTGCCGCGGCCAGCAGCGGGTTGGAATCGCCGGCCATGCTGGTCGTGTGGTCTGACGGAACCGTTCCGCCGACTTGCTGGGCGGTGGCCTCTGCCCGATCGATGGCAGCGTTGTCATCGTTGGCGAGCCATTCCAGCCGCGACTGATGCACAGCGGGAACGACCACGTGGAGTTGATCGATGTCGCCGCCGACGGCCTCGCGTAGAACCTCGTCCGAGCGCTCGACGGTCGTAATCACGATCACGTTTCGGCCGGCCACCGTCAGATCTCGTTGTCGGCGGACTCGGGAGTCGGCTCGTCGACGTCGGGCACCGGGCGCTCAGCAGGAGGCTGGACTGTGGGTCGCTTCTCAGGCTGAGGCGGGTGTGCGGGCGGTTCGGGGTGATTGTGCGAGATGGGGAGCCTCCAGTTGTGACTGTTGTGGTCCACATTGGGGTTCCCGCGAGCGGTTTTCGCGAAACCAGTGCGCCTCTTAACGCGGCGCCTCGGGGATCGGCTCGGGTGGGTGTCCGTCGCATGATCGGGCTTGCGTACTACCCAGGCTACGCTCTGGCCGTGGAAGTGATCTGGTACACCGCAGCCTCGATCGACGGGCGCATCGCCGATGGCAACGAGAGCCTCGGGTTCCTCGACATGATCGGGCAACGCGAGGGCGCCGAGACGGAGTTCGCGGAGTTCATCGCAGGGATCGATGCGCTTCTGATGGGCGCCCAGACGCTGCGCTGGCTGGTGGGCGAAGGACACGCCCTGCCGCACAAGGGCCTGCCGATCTGGCTGCTCACCCACGATCACGATCTCGCCTCGGCAGCGGCCGCCGCTGATGTCGAAACGCCGGTGCATCATGTCGAGGGTGAGATCGTCTCGGTGTTGGACGAGATCGCCGCCGCCGGGCACCGTCGCACGTGGCTCTGCGGCGGTGGCGACGTGGCTGCCCAAGCACTCGCGGCCGACCGGGTTGATCAGGTGATCGTCACCATCGCTCCCACCGTCCTGGGTGCCGGCCCGGCCCTCTTCGACGGCGCGGATCTGCCTCAGCGCCGCTTCAAGCTGGTGGAGTGCACTGCAGCCGGCGGCGATGCTGCCCGCCTGCGCTGGGTGCGTGATCGCGGCTGACGGTGGCGCGGAGGCCGCCCGCCGATCCCGTTCTGGCAAGATGACATGGAACGCGTGCTTGGAATCGGTGGATACTTCATGCGGGCCGCCGACCCGGTGGCCCTGGGCGCGTGGTATCGCGATTGCCTGGGCCTGGACGCCGATGAGAACGGCCTGTGGCGTCAGGAAGCCGGGCCGACGGTGTTCGCGACGTTCGAGTCCGAGACCGACTACTTCGGGTCCCGCGCCCAGCAGACGATGATCAACTTCCGGGTCCGCGACCTGGATGCGATGCTCGCGCAGCTGCGCGCCAAGGGAGCGGACGTGGCTGACGAGACGCAGGACATGGAGGGTGTCGGTCGATTCGGCTGGGTCACCGATCCCGAGGGCAATCGGATCGAGCTGTGGCAGCCCGCCTGACGAGCTAGCTTGCCGTGGTCCCGGGCCGGTTGTCTGGAGCGATCCGAGCAGCCGTTGCAGCGCAGGGCGGAGCACCCCGTGCTCGAAGTCGGGGTTCGACTCGACGATCTGCAGGAACACGAGGCCCTCGAGCATCCCGACGACCAGCACCGCGGCACCCTTCGGATCGGGTATGCCGCAGCGTTCCAGGAGGGCGACCACGATGGTGTGGTAGGCGTCGTTCCAATCCGCGGTCGCTTGTCTGCAGGGCCGGCCGGCGGGCGGCGGCGAGTGACAGCTCCACCACCGAGACGACCGCGAGCTGTTCGTCGCCGAGCCGGCCCATCGTGAGGTCGCCCAACTCGCTCGGCGACCAGGTCGGGGGTGAGCGCCGCGCCCCCGTTGGCGGTGAGCGTCAACGGCGGTCTGCTCCAGCCAGCGGAGCGTCTCGGTCGCCGCCAGGTCGAGCGCCTCGGAGATCAGGTTGTCCTTGGAGGCGAAGTGGTAGGAGGTGAGCGCCAGCGAGACACCGGCCTCCTTCGCCACCGCGCGGTGCGTGAGCTCGGCAAGGCCGTGGTCGCGCAGGATCCGAAGCGTGGCCTCGAGGATCGCGCGACGGGTCTGGGCGCTGTCTGACGCGAGGCTTGCGCACGCGCCGCGGCTTGTGCGCGGCGCGTTGTCCGGGCTACGATCAACGCCTCTAAGTTTGGACATTTGTTCAGTATAACGCGAGGTGCCAGATGCCACAGTTATTCGAGGGTTCAGAAGCTCGGATCGCCTACGAGCAGTCGGGTGCCGGCGACGACCTGGTATGGGTCGGCGGCGGCGGGACGCTGGGCCGGGACTGGCGCCGGTTCCAGACCGACTTCTTCGATCCCCACCACCGGTCGACGACGTTCGACAATCGCGGCATCGGCGACACCGTGTGCGACGCTCCCGGCCCGTGGCCGATCGAGTCGTTCGCGCGTGACGTCGCCGAGCTGATCGAGGCGGTCTGCACGCCGCCGGTGCGGATCGTCGGCAGCTCACTGGGCTCGGCGATCGTGCAGCAGGTTGCCATCGACCGCCCGGATCTGCTGCGCTGCGCGGTCGTGATGGGTACCGGCGCGTGGAGCACCGGCTGGGGCTGGGACTACCAGGAGGCCGAGATCGAGTTCGTGAAGGCCGGCGGCGCCCTCACCGGACTGATGGGCGTGACCCACTACGCGGCGTTCATGTATCCCGCGCGGGCCCTGGGCGACCGCGAGCTTTGGCCCAAGCTGCGCGCGATGCTGATGGAGTGGATCGAATCCGGCGAGAACGAGAAGTCGCTCGTGCCGCAGTGGGACGCATCGCTTCGATTCGATCAACGCGAGCAGCTGAAGAGCGTGACGCTGCCGATGCACGTGATCGCCTTCGACGAGGACGTGCAGGCGCCGCCCCAGGACGGGCTCGAGCTGGCCGAGATGACCCCGGGCGGCGAGTACCACCTGCTGATGGGCATGGGCCACTCATCGTGGTTCGGGCATGCGCACGACGAGATCAATCCGTTCATCCTCGACCTGCTTGGACGCCACTGATGATCGACTGCGATATCCACGTCCAGATCGGCGACCGCGAGGAGTTCCTGAGCTTCATCGAACCGAGCCAGCGCGCGTGGTTCCGTGACCAGGGGCCGCTGCTGGGCATGCCCGGCTTCACCTGGGGCCATCCCACCGGTTTCATGCGCGCCGAGCTCGAGCTGGGCGATCGCCGGCGTCCCCGCATCCAACGCCGATCTGGTGCGGCGGGAGGTGCTCGATCCCTACGACGTCGAGATCGGACTGCTGACCGCCGACGACGGGATCGCGGTGTCGGTGATGCGCCAGCGCCTACCGCGCCGCCGAGTACGCCCGCGCCCACAACGACTGGATGCGCGACTGCTGGCTGGACGCCGATCCGCGTTTTCGCGGCACGATCATCGTGCCGGCGCAGGATCCGCTGGCTGCGGCCGCCGAGATCCGCCGGGTCGCCGAGGATCCGCGGTTCGCCGCGGTGCTTCTGTGCGGAGGATCGGCTGCCCCCTACGGTGAGCCGCGGTATCTGCCGATCTTCGCGGCGGCCGCCGACTGCGGCCTGCCCGTTGCGATCCACTCCGGGATGGAGGGCCTGGGCATCTCCAACAGCTCTGGAGGCGTCGGGTCTGCCGACCTTCTACGTCGAGTGGCACACCCTGGGGTCGGCCTGCAGCATCATGACGCACCTGGTCTCGCTGATCT
This sequence comes from uncultured Actinomycetes bacterium, assembly GCA_963723785.1. Taxonomy (GTDB): domain Bacteria; phylum Actinomycetota; class Thermoleophilia; order Gaiellales; family JAICJC01; genus CAVPTL01. Next base: position 17,961 of record CAVRSB010000013.1, read on the forward strand.
GCCACGGCACGTTCGAGCGCGTCCCCGGCTTGCGCGTGCTGATGATGGAAGGCGGCCTCGCGTGGCTTCCCGGAATCATGTGGCGGCTCGACGCGAACTGGCTGGGGCTTCGCTCCGAGGTGCCGTGGCTCGATCGCCGGCCGAGCGAGATCCTGCGCGATCACGTCAGGTTCACCACTCAACCGCTGGAGCTGATCGACGGCAACGACGAGCTGCTGTTCGCGATGCTCGCGGCAATCGGCGCTCCGGACATCCTGTGCTTCGCGTCTGACTATCCCCACTGGGACTTCGACGATCCCAACCAGATGATCCGGCGGTTCCCCGCCGACTGGCGCGAGCCGGTCATGAGCGCAACGCGGCGCAGCTGTTCGATGCCCGGCTTGGGCGGGTGGCCGCGTGAGGTGGCACGACGTGGGGGATGCCGGCACGCTCGAGGCCGACGGCGTGATCATCGCGAGGGTCGAGGGCCGTGAGATCGGCGTCATCCTCGACCGTGAGACCGGCGAGCTCTACGCGCTGCGCAACCGCTGCCCGCACCACGGTGCGCCGCTCTGCAAGGGGTCGGTGCGGCCCCGGCTGAAGGGCGCGCCCGGCCGCTACGAACTCGACACGCGGCGGGTGCTGCACTGCCCGTGGCACGGCTGGCAGTTCGACCCGGCCAGCGGTCGCAGCCCGGACGATTCGAGCATGCGCGTCGCCGTCTACGACGCCCGCATCGAGTCGGGGCGGGTGCTGGTTTCGGCGTGAGCCGGCGCCGTGCATGGGCGGGTGCGTTTGAGTAGAGTCGTGCGGTATGGGAAAGGACAAACAAGAGCCGCCACCACTGGATCTCGAGACGGTGCCGGAGCAGTACCGGAGTGAGGTCGGCGAACTCGACCACGAGATCCGCACACTGCGGTGTCATGTCGACCACATCGAACCGGAGACCGGCGGGATCGGATGGCAGGCGCACTGGGCGCCGAACGAAGGTCGAGAAACGACCTACAACATCGTGACCGGTTCGACACCAGTGGCCGCATTGAGATCGGCGCTGATCGGCGCGCGGTCTTATCGCGACCCTGCCAACAACCCGCCTCACTTCCACCTGCTCTAACACAGCAGAGCGAGCGAGTGCACGAACGAGCGGCGGGGGGATGCCGGTTTTCAAGACTGATCTCGAAGCCCTCTTCCCGTGAGCGGCGTCCAGCGGGTTCTGCCGCGAATCACCCTCGTCGAGGCGGGACCCGCTCGGGAGCGAGCGAGGCCTGGTCGCTAGGTATCGGCCAGAACGTTCTGCAGCTGGCCCTGCGGGTCGTCACTAAGCGGCGGTGCATGGCCGATCAGGAGCAGATCGAATGTCTCGCTAGCTACTCGCTCGAGGCTGCTGCGGGCGGCTGCCGGGTCGGATTGGAACTGGGGTGGGATGGTTGTCAGTGAGCCGTCATCCCGGCGCATCACGAGGTCGCCGACGATCATGAGCGACGGCGTCTCGCCCTGGGCTGCGCGGTGCAGTGCGAACTTGGTGTCGCCGAACCCGGGCGTCGGAATCGCCACCAGCTGTTGCGGCAGAGCGTCGCCCTCGCCATAGAGCGAGTCCGGCTCCTCGTCGTAGCCCTCGCCGCCACGCGGGGCGTGGACGGGCACGCCGAACTCGCGCCGGTAGCGCCAGGCAGCGCGCTGATGGCCGCGGCTGGTGAGCACGATCGCCTGCGGGCGCGGCAGGCTGTCCGGTTTGCCGACCCGCACAGGGTCGATCCACACGCTGCCGTCTTCACCGCCGATGGCATGGCTGGCCGAGATGTTGCCGCCGATGTTCGAGTTGCGGATCGACCAGTGCCAGACGCCAGGCGCGATCTGCTCGACGTTGTCGGCCGCTTCGGGAGGCTCGCTCATGGTGAGATCGTAGCCGGTGGAAGAGCGTCCGATGGATGATCTTGAGTGAGCGAGCGAGTGAGCGAGCGAGCGGCGGGGGTGGGATTCGAACCCACGAATGACCTTGACGGCCATTGCCGGTTTTCAAGACCGGTGCGTTCAACCGCTCCGCCACCCCGCCGGCTGGATGCGCCTAACCGTACCGCGTGAGCGGGAGAGAGGGCCTCCCAGGGCACCGCGTCGAGACTTCAGAGAGCGCCATATCATAGGCTACAGCTTTCAGTGATCTGACAATACAGAAGCTTTAGACATATTCGATCGAATACTGTGCTAAGCTGTGGCTTATGGATTTGGCACATCAGCAGAGCAGACGGTCACTCGAACGACAGTTGGCAGCGTATCGTCCCATCGCCGCGCAGCCACGCCCGCTTGTCGGGTGGATCCGCGCAATCCGCGACGCTCTCGGAATGTCCGGGGCAGATCTCGCCCGTCGTCTCGGCGTAACTCAGCCGACGATTCGGCAACTCGAGCAATCCGAGCAGGCCGGAACCATCCAGCTCGGTACGCTGCGTCGGGCAGCCGCTGCGATGGATTGCACTCTGGTCTACGGCCTCGTGCCGAACGGTGCTCTCGAAGAGGTCGTTCGGGCGAGGGCGCGCGAGGTTGCTGAGAGGGAGATCGCCGCCACAGACCAGTCGATGCGGCTGGAGGGCCAAACCCCTCCGGCGGATCTCCGCGAGGACCTCGTGGTCGCACTGGCAGAGCAGATCATCGATTCTCGCCGTCTCTGGTCCGAGTCGTAGGTTGCGCGGCGAGGGCGGGACCGACGGCGATCGTGGACGGACTGCAGTCGACGACGACCAACTCCGGGATTTGCGGCTGACGCACATAAGCACCCGAGGTGAACTGGACGCGGCCGAACAAGCCAACATCAGCGCAGGCCACCTCTGGGCGACGCGCCGACCCCGAACGATGCATGAGATTCTCGACGACCGTTTCCTCCGCCGTCTCCATCGGGAGATGTTCGGCGACGTCTGGCGATGGGCCGGTCGGTACCGAGTGAGCGCGACGAATATCGGCGTTGAGCATTTCCAGATCGCTGAAGCGGTTCGGAACCTCATCGAGGACGCGAAGCTCTGGTGCGATAGCGCACGGGATGACAGCGTCAGGGACCGAGTGTGTGTGGAATTCCATCACCGGTTGGTTGCCATCCATCCATTTACCAACGGCAACGGGCGTCATGCGCGGATGGCCGCCGATCTGCTCGTGGCCGCGCTCGGCCGGCCCGGGTTTACCTGGGGAGGGGCGACCGGCAGTGCGCCTATCGCCGGCGAGGATGATCCTGTTCGAGCGGACTACCTCTCCGCGTTGCGAGAGGCCGACGCCGGCGATCTCACCGCAATCGTCGAATTCGCCCGTTCCTGACCAGCTCATGCCGGTTCGACCGACGCGTCCCCCACCGCGGCCTGCTCGGCCAGCCGGTCGGACACCATCCCGCGGGCAGCACCGTGCACGTCCTTGAAGCCGGTGATCGCGGTCAGGAACTCGTCGCGTCCGAGCGTGTACAGGCTGGCTTCGGTCTTGGCCGAGACGGTCGCGGTGCGAGGGGTGTCGTTGAGCAGCGCGATCTCGCCGAAGCCGTCGCCGTCGCTCGAGGTCGGTGGTGAAGCCCGAGGCGGTACTGACCGTGACCTCGCCGTCGGCGACCACGTAGAACAGGTCGCCCGGCTCGCCTTCGCGTGATCAGTGTCTCGCCGGCGGCGGCGTGCAGCGGCTCCATCGCGCGCGCGACTCCCTCCAGCGCGGGCGGAGGCAGCGGCCGGAAGAGCGGCATCGAGCGCAGCAGGCCGATCTGCACGATCGGCACGGTGGCGCGGGCGTCCGCGCCCAGGATCGCGGGCAGCAGCATCAGCGTGATCAGCGGCATGATCGCGCCGACGCCGACGATGGCCGCAGTGTTGCCCCCGAGCGCCGACCAGCAGCGACACGAGCAATGAGCCGAGCGCGAGACCGAGCATGTCGATGCTCTCGAGCACGCCGAAGATCCGGCCGAGCACGGCCGGCGATCCGGTGCGCTGGAGCAGCGTGCGGCCCGACACGTCGAACAGGCTGCGGCCGACGTTGGCCAATGCGAGCAGCACGAGCGCGAGCGCCACCTGCGGCCACACCGCGATCAGCGCGATCGACCCGCCCATGATCAGCGCCGCCGCGATCAGCGACGGGCGCCAGCCGCCGCCGGCCCACCAGGCCGAGCGTCACGAACACCGCGATCAGGCCGCCGGCGCCGAAGGCGGCGTTGAGGATGCCGACTCCCGAGTCGCCCATCCCGAGCTCGTCGATCGCGAGCACCACGAACAGCACGTCCATCGCCCCGAAGAAGAGCGACTGCGAGGTCAGCACCGCCACCAGCATCGCGGTGCCGCGCTCGCGCGGCGAGCACCCTGAATCCCTCGACGGCGTCGGCCAGCGGCGAGCCCGGCCCGGCACGGATCGGCCGGCGGCAGGCTCGGCGTCAGCGGCAGCGCGACCCAGGCTGCGACAGCCATCCCGACCGCGAACAGCGCCACCACCGCCCCGGCGCCGCCGAACGTGATCACCAGCGGCCGCGATCAGCGGCCCGACGACGACGCCGGCGCTCTCGATCCAGCCCAGAGCGGCGTTTCCGGCGGTCAGCTCGTCGGGTGTGTGCACGGCCAGCGGCAGGAGCACGTTGACGGTCGGGCGGGTGACGTTGAACGCGGGCGCTGCCAGGATCGCAAACGCGTACACGACCGAGAGGCGGCGCGTCTGCGATCAGCGCCGCGGCCAGCAGCCCCATGCCGACGGCCTGGGCCGCGTAACCCGCCACCAGCACCCGGCCCGGCTGGTAGCGGTCGGCGAAGGTGGCCAGGATCGGCGCGAGGATCACGCACGGCGCGAGCTGCGCGAATGCCAGCAGGCCGCTAGTGCTCGCTCCGCCATGGGCGTAGGCGTACACGAGTACCGCGATCCACTCGCCGTACTCGGCCGCGTTGAACAGCGCAAAGCCGATGCCGGTGCGGCGAAGCGACGGGTTTCGGCCGAGCTTCGCGAGAGGCTGGAGCCGGCTCAGCACCGGCCTTGGCTCTAGGCCTTTGGCCGATCACGGCGGGGGCGCCAAACGCTTGCAACACAGCGGGGGTGTGGATCGACCCGTCGGCCTGCTGGCCATACTCGATCAGTGCCGAGCAGTGTGCGGCTGGACGTGATCGCGGTGCCGTTGAGCATGTGCACGAACTGGGTCTTGCCGTCGCTCGTCGCGAAAGCGGGTACCGAGCCGGCGGGCCTGGTAGTCGGTGCAGTTCGAGCACGACGTCAGCTCGCGATAGCGCTCCTGCCCGGGCAGCCACACCTCGATGTCGAACTTGCGCGCGGCCGACGCGCCCAGGTCGCCCGCGGCGATGTTGACCACGCGGTAGTGGAAGCCCAGCTCCTGGGCGATCTCCTCCTCGATGCCGAGGATCATCTCCTGCTCGTCCCACGAGGTTTCGGGCAGGCAGTAGCTGAACATCTCGAGCTTGTTGAACTGGTGCACCCGAAAGATTCCGCGCGTGTCCTTGCCGGCGGCGCCGGCCTCACGCCGGAAGCAGCGTCGAGTAGCCCACGTAGTGCAGCGGCAGCTCGTGAGGCGTCCAGGATCGTGTCGCCGATCAGCGATGCCAGCGGCACCTCGGCCGTGCCCACCAGAAACAGCGGGTCGGACTCAAGCCCGTACACCTGGGTTCGGGCCTCGGGGAAGAAGCCGGTGCCGACCATCGCCTCCTCCTTCACCAGCACCGGCGGCACCACCGGCGTGAAGCCGAGAGCGCTGAGCTTCTGCATCCCCTACTGCACGAGCGCGAACTCGAGCCGCACCAGGTCGCCGATCAGGTAGTGGAAGCGGCTGCCCGAGACGCGGGCCGCGGCCTCGACTGGTCGATCAGCCCCAGGCCTTCGGGGCCGGCGATGTCGAGATGGTCGCGCGCGGGGAAGCCAAACTCCGGCTGGGCTGCCGACGACTCGCTGCACCTCGGCGTCCTCGTCGCTGTCCCCCATCGGAGCGGAGGGGTGGGGGAGGTTGGGGATCGTGAGCATCAGCTCGCTGACCTCGGCGTTCGAGCTCGGCCAGCTCGGCCTCGCCCGCGGCCTGTGCGGCCTTCAGCGCGGATTGGGCGGCGATCTCGGCGGCGGCATCCTCGCCCCGCTGGCGGGCCTCGGCGATCGCCTTGGCGGCGGCGTTTCGCTCCGCACGGGTGGCTTCCACCCGGCCCAGCAGCTCGCGTCGCTGCGTATCCAACGCCAGGAACTGGTCGACGCCGTCGGCGGCGCCTCGCCGGGCGAGAGCCTCGCGAACGCCGTCGGGATCGGAGCGGATCAGGCGCTGGTCAATCATGACCGCGAGTCTACTAACGCGGGGTGGAGGGTGTCGCCGCGGCCCGCCAGGTCACGGATTGTCACAAAACTGTTCAATGTTACCCAAAGACCAAATGAAGGCTGTTGATAAGGCATCAATTGCTGGTAGCTTCCGAGATCCATATCGTCCCTCGTCGAGTGCTGTGCTCGCAGGGCGACCCACGGACACAGGAAGGTCATATGCGTCAACGACTCGCCATTTTGCTGCTCGCCTCTACCGCCGTCATGTCTTTCGCTGCCGCGCAGGCGTCGGCCAGCGGGAGCTGGCACGGGGTCTCGGGGACCGTGTATTCGGACGGAACGTGGTTTACCTCAGGAAATGTCCGGACAGTCCGCGCCACCGACGGTGCGATCAAGGTGCAGTTCAACACGATTCCGACTGGCAACCTCGCCTGGTACGTAAAGAGTCTCAACACCAACGCCAAAATCGGCAGCACGGTCTACATACCTAGTGTGAAGCCTCAGCTCCTTGGTCACGCTCGGCCCGGAACGATGTTTGTCAACGTATTCAAAGCGCAGCACACGCGGTGCTGGCGCTGCAGTGGTTGGGAGTACAACTTCGACGGTAGCGAACGGTATTGATCGACGCCCGTGCGATGACTGCCCTGGCGGCGACGGCCGCGGGTGCCTTAGCACTCGCGGTCGTCACCATTGCACTCCTCGGCGGGTTTCCCACACGTGGCCACGAGGGGATCAAGGCGGCCTCCGCTGCTGAGGAGTACCGCGCGGAGGCCTCGGAACCGGAGCTGCCCGCGGGCGTGCGCTGGCCCCCGCGCCTGAGCCTCTCGACGGCAGGGCCGGACGGAGCACCGATGAGGTACGAGCCCGGCTATGCCCGTGTTCGTGCCGACCTCTATTGGTTGTGCGCCTGGGCCCGTTCTGCCGGTTCTGCTGCGAGTTCCAGCGTGCGCGACCACGCGGTCGCGACGGTGTCTGGTATCACGAAGTTGTACTACTTCACGACTGCGCTCGATGCGGCGGGGCGGCGGGACATCAGCTCAAGAGTTCGCGCGGCCAGGCACGGCCGGTTAGAGCCGTTGAACAGCTTCGTCGCCGCCAACTGCCCCCCGGGGGAGTAGACGGGCATGGCAACCATCGATCGCTCCACGGTGCCGTACACGATTCTTCAGCAGGCAGTGATCGCGTGCTCGATCGGCATCATCGGAGGGATCACCGCGTCGCTCATGCGCTACGGCCCCCCCGGCATGGACGGAGTCGCCGCTGGAATGGCAGTGTGGCTGACTATCGGCTTTCTCGTTGGTTACTCGGCCAGGCGCGGTGTGCTCGCGACCGTCGGTCTCACACTCGGATACCTCGTAGCGTGGCTGACCGCCTATTACGCAGCGCAGTCGGCCACCCTCCACGTCTCGCTGCGGACGTCAACGGTTGTCGAGGGCTACTGGCTGACGTTGGTGGTGCCGGCGAGCATCGCCATCGGGGCGGCCGCCTCCTGGGCGCGGACCGAGGGGAGGCGGGGAGACTGCTGTCTGACGCTCCCACTGGCCATGGCCATCCTCGAGGCCGGCTCCGGGTTCGTGCCGCAGCTTGACTTCCTGCTGCTCTCGACGTTGCCGACCGTCCTGATCGGAGCCTCCCCACTGTTGGCATCGCGGCGCCGGCTGCATATGGGGATTGTGGTCGCCTCGCTCGTGTTCGGCGTGCCGGCGTTGTGGGTCGTCATGGAGCTCGCAAGCTCAGTACCCGAGCGGCTCGGGTTCATCACTCACTAGCGAACGAGCGTCCACCAACGCACGCACGAACTTGGCGACCCCGTCCTCACTGACCTTGGGCACGGTCCAGTCGGCGTGCTCGACCAGCACCGGGTCGGCGTCCGCCACCGCCACGCCCAAGGCCGCGGTCTGGAGCAGCTCGACATCATTGGCCCCGTCGCCGAAGCCGACCACCGCCGATGTGGGGATCCTGAGCCGGTCACACACGAACTCGAGCGCCGCGCCCTTGGAAACCCCGGGCTGTGCGATCTCCAGGAAGAAGGGAAGCGACTTGGCCACGAACAGGGTGTGGTCGAAGCGGTGGTGGAGGGTCGCCTCCAGCCGGTCGAGCGGCTCGGGCTCGCCCACCACCACGATCTTGGTGGTCGGCTGGGTCAGCCACGTCAGCAGGTCGCCCACGGCGTGGGCTTCCAGCCGGGCGTGCGCGGCATAGGTGATCGCCTCGGTATTCAACTCCTCGACGTACAGCTGGTCGTCGAGGTAGACGTTCATGTGGAAGCCCTCGGCTTTGACCGCCGCGATCACCTCGAGTGCGATCCCGACGTCGATCGGCTGGTGCAGGAGCCACTCGCCGGTGACCGGGTCTGCCACCAGCGCGCCCTGGTAACAGATCACCGGGGCGGTCACCCCGAGCTGCAGCGCGTAGGGCCGGGCCGAGGCAAACATCCGGCCGGTGGCGATGATCGCGGTGATACCGGCGGCGGTGGCGTCGGCCACCGCTGACACGAGATCCGGCGAAAACTCGAGGCTGGACGGCAGGATCGTGCGATCCATATCCATCGCCAGCGCCTGCACGGAGCGGGGGTCGAAGTCGGGCGGCAGGATCGGGTCGGTCACTGGGCGGTCTCTCTCATCAGGTAGTTGACGATGGTGTCGAGATCCTCGCCGCCGGCCAGGTTTCGCGGCATCCCCGGGCGCGCCGTGCTTGACGGCGTCGACGATCTCGGCTCGGGTGGGATGCAGCTCGTACAGGTTGGGGGCAGCGACCACCGGTGACAGGTCTCCGGGCTTGAAGGCGTGGCACGATCCACAGCTCTGCTGCACCAGCACCTGGCCCTCGTGCTGGGCGGAGGTGCCGCAGGCGGTCACCGCCAGGCTGGCGGCGAGCAGTGCCGTGATCGGGGCGGCGCGCACGGATCGAGCGTATCCTTCATGGTCGGATGGATGCGCAAGACACGCGACTGTGCGATGTGATTCAAAACGAGTTGCCGCTGGTAGCCCGGCCGTACGCCGCGTTGGGTGAGAAGCTCGAGATGTCCGAGGACGAGGTGCTCGAGCGGGTCGCGCGGTTGCGATCTGAGCGGATCATCCGCCAGGTCTCGGCCATCTTCGACACCCGCAAGCTGGGCTACCGCTCGATGCTGGTCGCCGCGCGAACGCCGCGCCGAGCGGGCCGACGAGGCCGCCGAGGTGATCAACTCCCACCCCGGCGTCACCCACAACTATCAGCGCGACCACGAGTTCAACATCTGGTTCACGCTGGGTGTGCCGCCCAACTCGCGGCTGGGCCTGGACGCCTCGGTCGAGCTGCTCGGGGGAGCTGGCCCAGGTCGAGTCGATCCGGCCGCTGCCCGCGCTTCGCTTCTTCAAGATCGGCGTCGACCTGGACATGGCCGGCGGCCGCGACCCGGCCGCCAAGAAGGTGCGGGCCGCTCCGACCGCTCCCGCGCCGCCGCCGGACAGCATCCCGCAGCGCGACATCGACGCGATCCGGGCGCTGCAGGGCGACCTGCGCACCGTCTCCGAGCCGTTCACCGGCCCGGCCGAGCGGCACGGCTTCACCGTCGACGAGCTGCTGGAGCACGCCCATCGGTTTCTCGCCACCGGCCAGATGCGCCGGTTTGCCGCGGTGCTCTACCACCGCTCAGCCGGGTTCGTGTACAACGGCATGGGCGTGTGGAAGGCCCCCGAGGATCAGATGGACGAGCTGGGCTCGCTGATGGCCTCGTTCCGGGGCGTCTCGCATTGCTACCAGCGGCCCACCTATCCCGACTGGCCGTACAACCTGTTCTCGATGACGCACGGCCGCACCAAGCAGGAGTGCGAGGACGTGCTCGATGCGATTGCCGCCGAGACCGGGCTGGGCGATCGAGTCGTGCTCTACTCGACCAAGGAGTGGAAGAAGACGCGGCTTGTCTACTTCAGCCCCGACGCCGAGCAGTGGGAACAGACGCACGCTCCGGTCGCGACGGGGTAGCCGATCTCACGCGACCGGGGGTCGCGGCGTTCTTCTGATATGAGCCTGCCCCCGTTTCAACGGCTGCTCGACCTCCACGGAGACGACGTGCTGCGGTATCTGCGCGCCGCCGTGGGATACCACGAAGCCGACGACGCGTGGCAGGAGACGATGCTCGCAGCGCTTCGGGCCTATCCCGAGCTGCGAAATGACGGCAACCTGCGGGGCTGGATGTTCACGATCGCCCATCACAAGGCGCTCGACACGCACCGTGCCCGCGCCCGGCGGCCGATTGCGACGGCTGACGTGCCCGAGCCGGTGGTGCCACCGCCGCCGGCGCCCGAACCTGCACTGTGGGAGGCGGTGCGCCGCCTTCCGCAGAAGCAGCGGGCCGCAGTCACCCTGCGGTTTGCCGCCGACCTCGAGTACTCCGCCATCGGAGCGCTGATTGATTGCAGCGAGCAGGCCGCCCGCCAGAACGTGCGCGCCGGCCTCTCCGCGGTCAGGAAGGAATGGATACATGAACCAGTCACGAGTTGACGCGCTGGCGGCCCGCGCCCAGGAGGACGGGCTGCTCGACGTCGTGTACGCCTCGGTCGACGCCCCCATCGGTGTGCTCGAGGTGGCGGCCACGCCCCAAGGAGTGGTGCGCGTCGCATTTGGGTCGGAGTCGCTGGACGACGTGCTGCAGGAGCTTGCCGACACCGTCTCACCGCGGGTGATCGAATCTCCCGCGCGGCTGGACAGCGTACGCCGCGAGTTGGACGAGTACTTCACCGGTGACCGCCGTGAGTTCACCACCCCGATCGACTGGCGGCTGTCCCACGGGTTTCTGCTGCGGGCGCGGGAGGCCTGTCTGGCGATCCCGTTCGGGGAGGTACGCACCTACTCCGAGCTGGCCGAGGCGGCGGGCAGCCCGCGGGCGATCCGCGCTGCCGGCAACGCCATGGCGCGAAACCCGATCCCGATCATCGTGCCCTGCCACCGCGTGCTTCGCACCGGCGGCGGCCTGGGCGGCTACGGCGGCGGGATCGAGACCAAGCGCTGGCTGCTCGGGCTCGAGCGCAGCGGCTTCGCCGGCGCATAGACCGTCCTCAGCAACGCACCCGCGCACCGTTCGATGCTCGTCGAAAAATCTTGCTTGCAATTCGTGTTTGTACTCGGTATAACCTGCAACATAAATCTTGCAAGATTGATCATTTGATCGGTCGGAATCACGCGAGTGGCCCACCGTCACCGACGAGTTTAGAACGGAGAAATCGATGACAACCCAGAGGCGATGAACCGACCCGCAGGCAGGGGCCGACGCGGCGGTCGGCCCGCTGGTGGCCGTGCTTGCAGCATTCGCAGGCATCTTCGGGTTTGCAGGCCATGACACAGCGAACGCTGTGGTTACCTTCCGCAGTCAGCCGAGCAGCCCGCCCACGTGCGCGATTACACCTACTGCCTCGAGTTCGACTCGGCCATGAACGGCCGCGCGATCGACTCGATCTGGTGGGGCCACACCACGCAGCAGGAGGCTGTTACCACCAAGTTCGACAAACTCGACTACTACCTGCACAACCATCTATGGGGTGTGTACTTCCCGGAGCAACACCTACAAGGAGCAAGGAAGTTTCGAGCTCAGGTCAATCGGCCAGCCGGGCTGGTGTTTGAGAGCGCCGACGGATCGAAGCCAGCTCGCTGTGTCGCCGTGTAATGACGTGCCTGAGCGCGAGGTCGACCCCCGACAGGTGTGGTATCTCGTGCCCACGGATAACGCCGACCGTTTCTCGCTGCGCTCGACGTGGGACGGAAAATGCGCCGACATCCTGAACAACAGCAACTACGACGGCGCCTGGGTGGGAACGTGGAACTGCGGAGGTGCCGGCGGCAGTACCAATCAGCAATGGACGATCTCCGATTGGTCGGGAACACAGGCTTCCACGACCCTCGCAGGGGGCATCGTCCCCAAGTCCGGCACGCCAACGGCGACCACACTGGCCCACCTGAACAAGGGCGGAATGGCGCGCTATGCACTCGCGTTGAACTTGCCCGGGACGATCAGGTTCTGTAACTGGGGAGCGTTCGCCGCCGAGGGCGTGATCGAGGCCTATGAGTATGCCGACAACGGCCAGAAGCACTCCTGGAGCACCCCGACCATCCCGTCGCGGCAGTGCTCAACGTTCAGCGTTCCCAAGGGCACACCGATCGCTGCTCATATCACGATGCATATCTGGAGCGGCATGTACTTCGCGCAGTACGGGTGGAAGTATTGGCCGGGTCATACCGACTCGTCAGGCTGGAACGACTACTCGGGCTACGGGAGCGGCACGGCCAACGACGACATCGTTGCGACCTACGACCTGTCCGCGCCCTACACAAACACCACGTTCAATTTCTACGGCACAACGTGTAACGCAACCACCGGTGTCACCCAGGACGACTTCCTCAGTGCCCAGGTGAGCACGGTGGACGACGCTCACGATGCGTTCGGGTGCCAGGACGCCGGCGAGTCCAACGGCGGATCCGCATCGGCCCTGGGCCGTCTTCAACGAGGCCCTGGAGACCGTCGAGGACCTGTTCGACGTCTTGGCCGGTCTGATCGAGGACTTCCACTAAGACCGGAGGGCTGGGGGTGAATAACGGTGCCAGGCACCGTTATTCACCCCCGGCGAGCGCTGTGCAGCGTTCCCCCATATCCTTGTGAGTTTTGTTGTTTGCAATTCGTATGTAGACTTGGTACAAATTGCCTCCATGATTTTGGAAAGTCATGAATAAAAGGTGCCAGGCACCTTTTATTCACAACAGTTGCCGCCGGTCGTCGGCGTAGGCCTCGAGTGGCGTTGAGGCCGCCGGCGACCGGCGGTAGCGATCGGCGAAGAGCGTCCAGATCATGACATCGTGGAGCGACCCGTCGGCGTCGGCCAGCCGTCGCCGCAGGGTCGCTTCGTGCTCGTAGCCGAGCCGCTTGGGAACGGCGGCACTGCGCACGTTTCGCGGGTCGCAGTGAATCTCGATGCGATCCAGCGCCAGCAGCTCGAAGCCGACTCGGGTGAGTGCGGCGGTGCTTTCGGTGATCAGGCCCTTGCCCTCGTGTTCGCGGCTGATCCAGTACCCCACCTCGCGTGCCTCCGGGCCGGCCCGCGGGTGCAGGCCGGTGCCGCCCAGCACCTCGCTGTCGGCGGCGTCGAAGATGGCGTAGATCAGGTCCTCATCGCGTTCGAACATCGCCCGGAACTCGCGCAGCCGCTCGGTCTTCTGCTGCAGCGGTTCGGGCTCGTGCGCGACCCACGGCATCCACGGTCGCAGGTGGTCGAGGTTTCGGTCGATCACCTGCTTCAGGCCGGCGGCGTCCTCCGGCTGCCAGCAACGGATTACGAGGCGCTCGGTCTCGATCCGAGCCGGTGCCAGCACTACAGCTCCAGGCGTTGGCCGTCGAAGGCCACGCCGAAACCGTCCGGCAGCCACTCCTCCAGCTCGACCTGCGTACCGGTGCGATGGCCGATGTGGGTGAACAATGTCGTGCCCGACTTGAGCTTGGTGGCGACCGGGATCATCGCCTCCATCGAGAGATGACCACCCACCACCCGCTCGCGGCTGGAGCCGTCGACCACCGCCACCGCCGCTCCGACGGCCAGCTTGGATGCCGGCGGTGCGCCCAGGTCAGGCATGTAGACGAGCGCTCCCGAGTCGCCCTGCTGCAGCCGCAGGCCGAGCGTCGGGGTGCTGCCGTGCTCGACGTCGAAGGCGCGGCAGGTGAGTCCCTCGCCCAGGTCGATCGGCACGCCCGGGGTGATGTGGGTGATGCGGAAGTCGAGCCGCGGGAACAGCTTCCGCAGGCCCCGCTCGGTCGGCTTGGTCATGTACAGCGGCAGCCGCCGTTGCTTTGCCAGCTCGTGCAGCCCCAGCACGTGGTCGTGATGGCCGTGGGTGAGAATCACGGCTTCGGGCACGACCTCGGCCCGGCGCAGCTGCGCGTAGGTGTCGGGGCCGGCGTCCACCAGCACCCGCCGCTCGACCAGGATCGACGATCGCAGCCGCGCGTCGCGCGGATCCTCCGAGCGTGCACTGCGGGCACGAGCAGCCCAGCCGGGGGATCGGCCAGGCGGCAGCGGTGCCGAGAAACTCCACAATCATCCCGGCAGCGTACCGGCGGGCGTCGCCGCGGCTGCCTCGTCGGTAGGATGCATCGACGGTGGCCGGCGCCCGTCAAGATCCCGTTTCGAGCTTTTCCGCTCCCGTGGCGGAGTGGTTTCGGCGGTCGTTCGCCGAGCCCACCCGCGCCCAGCTGCTGGGCTGGCCGGCGATCGCCGCCGGCAAGCACACGCTGATCCTCGCTCCCACCGGATCGGGCAAGACGCTGGCCGCCTTCCTGTCGGCGATCGACGGGCTCACCCAGCGCCCCGAGCGAGGGCACCAAGGTGCTGTACGTCTCGCCGCTGAAGGCGCTCAACCACGACATCGAGAAGAACCTGCGGGCGCCGCTGGCCGGGATCGCACTCCGACCGCGACATCACGGTGGCGGTGCGCACCGGCGACACGCCGCAGCGCGAGCGCGCCGCGATGCGCCGGCACCCGCCCGACATCCTGATCACCACGCCCGAGTCGCTCTACCTGATGCTGACCTCGGCGGCCCGCGAGACGCTGGCGGGCGTCGAGACGGTGATCGTCGACGAGATCCACTCGGTCGCCGCCACCAAGCGCGGCACCCACCTGATGCTCTCGCTGGAGCGGCTCGACCATCTGGTCGGCCGCGACGTCCAGCGCATCGGCCTGTCGGCCACCCAGCGGCCGCTGGAGGAGATCGCCGCCTTCCTCGGCGGGGTCGGCCGTGAGGTCGCGATCGTCGACGCAGGCGGGGGCAAGCAGCTCGACATCGAGGTGCTCGTGCCGGTCGAGGACATGCGCGAGCTCGGCGGCGCTCCCGAGGTGGAGGGCGAGCCGCGCGTCTCGATCTGGCCCGCCATCTATCCGCGGCTGCTGGAGCTGGTGCGGGCACATCGCTCCACCATCGTCTTCGTCAACAGCCGGCGCTCGGCCGAGCGGGTCGCAAACCGGCTCAACGAGCTGGGCGAGGAGGACATCGCCCGGGCGCACCACGGCTCGCTGGCCCGCGAGCAGCGGCTCCAGATCGAGGATCTGCTCAAGACCGGGCGGCTGCCGGCGCTGGTCGCCACCTCGTCGCTCGAGCTGGGTATCGACATGGGCGCGGTCGATCTGGTGGTGCAGATCGAGTCGCCCAAATCGGTCGCCGCCGGCCTGCAGCGGGTCGGACGTGCCGGCCACAACGTCGGCGAGGCCTCGTCGGGCCGGTTCTTCCCCAAGTTTCGCGGCGACCTGCTCGAGACCGCGGTCGTCACCCGGCGGATGCTGGAGGGCGAGATCGAGCACACCCGCGTGCCCCGCCGCCCGCTGGACGTGCTGGCACAGCAGATCGTTGCCATGACTGCGATGGACGAGTGGGAGGTGGATGAGCTTCATCGCGTCGTCTGCCGCGCCCACCCCTATCGGGATCTGTCGCTGGCCCAGCTCGAGGGCGTGCTCGACATGCTCGCGGGCCGCTACCCGTCCGACGAGTTTGCCGAGCTGCGTCCGCGGATCGTGTGGGATCGCACCGACGGGGTCGTCCGCGGCCGCGACGGTGCCAAGCGGCTGGCGGTGATCAGCGGCGGCACCGATCCCCGACCGCGGCTTGTACGGCGTGTTCATGGCCGAGGGCGGGGCGCGTGTCGGCGAGCTGGACGAGGAGATGGTGTACGAGGCCCGCGCCGGCGAGGTGTTTCAGCTGGGAGCGAGCTCGTGGCGGATCGAGCAGATCACCCGCGACCGGGTCTTGGTCTCACCGGCGCCCGGCGTGCCCGGCAAGCTGCCGTTCTGGAAGGGCGACGGCATCGGCCGGCCGTACGAGCTCGGGCCAGGCGGTCGGGGGCGGCTGCCCGCACCCGCGAGTTTGGGCCGCTCGACCCGCTGGCGGCCGCCAACCTCACGCAACTATCTCGACGACCAGGAGCGGGCCACCGGCGTGGTGCCCTCCGACCGCACGATCGTGATCGAGCGCTTCCGCGACGAGCTGGGCGACTGGCGCATCTGCGTGCTGTCACCGTTCGGAGCGCGGGTGCACGCGCCGTGGGCGCTGGTGGTCGAGGCGCGCATGTCCGAGCAGCTCGGCATCGACGTCGAGGCGATGTGGTCAGACGACGGTATCGCCATCCGGCTGCCCGACTCCGACGCCGTGCCGCCCACCGACCTGATCGCCGTGCCGCCGGGCGACCTCGACGATCTGCTGCTCGACCGGGTGGCCATGAGCCCGATGTTTGCCGCCCGGTTCCGCGAGAACGCGGCCCGGGCGCTGCTGCTTGCCCCGGCGGCGGCCCAACATGCGCACGCCGCTGTGGCAGCAGCGGCTCAAGGCGCACGACCTGCAGCAGGTGGCCAAGCGCTTCGGGTCGTTTCCGATCATGCTGGAGACCTACCGCGAGGTGCTGTCCGACGTGTTCGAGGTGCCGCGGCTGAAGCAGCTGCTGCAGGCGATCGCGAGCGGGCAGGTGCGGCTGGTCGAGGTCGAGTCGAGCCAGCCGTCGCCGTTTGCCAGCTCGCTGCTGTTCGACTACATCGCAAGCTACATGTACGAGGGCGACGCACCTGCCGCCGAGCGTCGCATGCAGACGCTGACGCTCGATCGCGCACTGCTGGCAGAGCTGCTGGCCGCCGACGATCTGCGCGAGCTGCTCGACGCCGAGGCGATCGCCGAGGTGGAGGCAGAGCTGCAGGGCATCGGCGGCCACCTGACCGCCGACACGGCCCACGATCTGCTGCGCCGCGTCGGGGCGCTGACCCGCGCGGAGCTCGACCGCCGCGGCGCCGACGAGGCGGCGGTTGCCGCGGCTCGTGAAGGATCGGCGGGCGTTCGAGGTGGGGATGGTGGGGGAGCAGCGAGTGATCGCCGCCGAAGACGCCGGGCTCTACCGCGACGGCCTCGGTGTGGTGCCGCCGCCGGGCGTGCCGATGGCCTTTCTCGATCCCGTGCCCGATGCACTCGACCGGCTGGTGCTGCGCCACGCCCGCACCCACGGCCCGTTCACGTCCGCTGACGTCAGCGCCCGGTTGGGTGTCGACGCGGCGGCCTCGCTTGGCGCGGTTGGTCAAGAGCGGCGAGCTGATCGAGGGTGGGTTCCTGCCGGCCGGCAGCGGCCGCGAGTACGTCTCGCCCGAGGTGCTGCGGCGGCTGCGGCGGCGCACATTGGCGCGCCTGCGGCGCGAGGTCGAGCCGGTCGAGCCGGCGGTGCTGGGCCGGTTCCTGCCCGCCTGGCACGGGATCGGGCGTGACCTGCGCGGCGGCAACAGGCTGCGCGAGGTGGTCGCCCAGCTCGAGGGCGTCGCGCTGCCGGTGGCCGCGATCGAGTCGGACATCCTGCCCGCGCCGCGTGTCGGGGTTTCGCCCTGATTCGCTCGATCTGGCCTGCGCCGGCGGTGAGCTCGTCTGGATCGGGGCAGGTCCGGGGCGGGTGCGGCTGTACCTGCGCGAGAACGTGCCGCTGCTGCACCCGCATCCCGAGGAGCGCGAGCACCAGTTGCTGGACGTGCTGGCGCGCCGCGGCGCCAGCTTCTTCTCCGATCTCGTTGCCGACGTCGGCGGTGCCGATCGCGCGGTGCTGGCCGACCTGTGGGAACTGGTGTGGGCGGGCCTCGTCACCAACGACGCGTGGGAGCCGCTGCGAACGGCACCACGCTTCGGTCGGTGCCGGCTGCCACCACGGTGCGCCGGGGTAGGCGGAGCGCGGCCGACCTCGTCGCTACCGGCCGCGCGCGGCCGCTGGTCGCTGGTGGCGCCGCTGCTTCTGCCCGCGGCCACTCCCCGGGAACGAGCGCGGGCGCTGGCCGAGGTGCTGCTGGAGCGCCACGGCGTGGTCACCCGCGCGGCGGTGCTGGCCGAGGGCGTGCCGGGCGGGTTCACGGCGGTGTACGGCGAGCTGCGGGCGATGGAGGAGGCCGGCGTGTGCCAGCGCGGGTACTTCATCGAGGGTCTGGGCGGAGCCCAGTTCGCGCTGCCCGCGGCGGTCGAGCGGCTGCGTGACCTGCGCGAGGCAGATCCCCGCGCCGAGCCGGTGGTGGTGGGAGCGGCCGACCCCGCCAACCCCTTCGGTGTGACCGCTCCCTGGCCGGAGGCGGCCCGCAAGCCGGCCCGCTCAGCCGGGGCGTGGCTGGCGCTGGTCGAGGGCCGGCCGGCCGTCTACGTCGAGAAGGGCGGGCGGGGACTGGTCACGTTCGAACAGGGCCTGTTCGATGCGGGCATCTCAGCCCTGGCGGCTGCTGTCGCCGAGCGCCGCATCCGCCGGATCACTCCCGAGCGAATCGACGGCCGCCCGATCCAGGGCGACCCCGCCGAGCAAATCCTGCTCAACCACGGCTTTCTCCAAACCCACCGCCGCCTGGTCTTGAGGTAGCTGGGGCGTGAATAATTGGTGCCAGGCACCAATTATTCACCTGGTTCACCGAAGTCGATTCGGCGCAGTGGGTCGCCGCCGCCCGTGAGGGTCTCGTCGTCACCGGTGAACGGCAGCTTCTGTGAGCAGAAGGGGCAGTAGAGCATGGTCACGAAGCTCGATCCGCCGTCGCGCAGGACGATTCCGATCTCACCGTCGGCGGCCCGGTAGAACAGCCGATCCGGGCACTCCCAGGGATCGCCGTGAACCGGGCATTCGCGTTCCAGGTAGTACGCGAGGATCTCGCAGCAAGTCGTGGGTGAGGGGTCCATGAAGCGAGTCTAGGCCGCCCTCATCGCTTCGTTGTGAGGTGGACGGTGACGTTGCCTTGGAGGTCGAAGCGGTCGATGTTGTGGGCGCGGATGATGCGGCCGATGTCGCCGAGCAGCGAGTCGCGCTCGTCATCCGGCAGAGCCGCCACGAAACTCCAGGTCGACACCATCAGTTGAAACTCATCGACGGTGTAGGTGAGCACCATCGGGAACTCCCGCATCTCGAGCGGCGCAAACAGCTCGGTGCGCTCGAACGGCACGCGCCAAAGGCCTGTCCACGGCCGGTTCTGGGGCCGCACCTGCGGACGGCGCGCTTGGTCGAGCCGTGCGTCCACCTCGTCGTTCCAGGGCAGATCGCCCCAGTCGCTGTGACCGAACACGATCGCGAGGCCGCCACCGGGCCGCAGCACACGGTGGATCTCCGGCAGTGCCCGATCGCCGTCGAACCAGTGGAATGCCTCCCCCACGAACACTGCATCTGCGACCTCGCCGGGCAGCGGAATCTGCTCTGCCGTGCCGTCGACCACCTCGGCCAGCGGCACCCGCTCGACCAGCACCCGCCGCATCTCCGAAAGCGGCTCGACGGCGATCAGACGCGCGCCCCGGGCGGCCAGCAATCGCGACAGCTTGCCGGTACCGGCGGCCAGGTCGACGACCGTCGCGGAGCCGTCGAGGCCGAGCTTTTGCCACGCCCAGTCCACCGGCTCGGGTGGGTACGGTCTGCGACCGAGGTCGTAGCGCGTCGGCCACCCTGGCGAAGGCCTCGGCCAGCGGATCAATTCGAGGTGCGGAGTCCATAAACTGACCTGATGCTAACTCGCCGTCACCGGTACCCCTGTGCCTGAAGGGCATTCGCTCGAACTCGCTGCCCGCCGGCTCGCGCCGATCGTCGGACGCACGGTGCTGGCCGGCCCATTGGCCGGCGCGCAGGTGACCGCGATCGAGGCTCGCGGCAAGCATCTGCTGATCCACGCCGACGACGGTCGCAGCGCCGACGTGCACCTGGGCATGCACGGCCGCGCGCGGCTGCTGGCCCCCGGCTCCGGACCCACCACGCCCGCTCCACGCCGCTCGGTGATGCGAACCAGTGCGGGTGACGCGGTGCTGGTCGGCACCATTCGCGTCGGCCGCAGCGCTCGGCCACCGGCGGTCGGACCCGATCTGTTGCACGGACGCTTCGACACGCGTGAGTATCTGCGCCGGGCGCGCCTGATCGAACGCCCGATCGCCGAGATGCTGCTCGACCAGCGGGTGCTCGCAGGCATCGGCAACATCGTTCGGTGCGAGGCGCTGTATGCAGAGGCGACTGATCCATTCGCGCCCGTGGCGGTGCTCTCCGACCGAACGCTGCTGCGGCTGGCCGCCGTCTCGCGTCGGCTGCTTCGGGCCGGCGTCGACGACGGCGGAAGGCTCTCCACCACCGTTTACCGGCGGGTTGGCCGGCCGTGTCAGCGCTGCGGTGGTGCGATCGCATCGCGCCCCGTGGGCGAGCAGCGCCGCCGGCTCTATTGGTGCCCCGGCTGCCAGGTGCGACGAGCGTGAGGATCCGGCGCTCGGAGGAGGAGATCGATCGCGCCCGCGGAGCGCTCCTGGGGCTGGCGGTCGGTGACGCCCTGGGTGCGGCTCTGGAGTGGCTCCACCCCGACCAGATCCGCGCCCGCTACGGCGGCGAGCTGCGCGACATGGTGCGATCCACCAACTGGGAGCGGGGAGAGTGGACGGACGACACCGCCATGGCCCTCGAGCTCGCCACCAGCCTGGTGGAATGCGGCGGCTACGACCTCGACGACGTATTCGCCCGGTACGCGCTGTGGGCCCGGTCAGGCCCCAAGGACATCGGCAGCACCGTCTCGGCGGCGGTATCGCGATCACGCAGCGCCGACGAGGCCCGGGCAGCTGCCACCGCCTATCACGTCGCATCCGGCGGCAAGAGCGCCGGCAACGGGTCGCTCATGCGCACCGTGCCGATCGCGCTTCGCTACGGCCGCGACGAGGGCGATCTGGAACGGTTCTCGCGACTCGATTCCAGCCTGACCCATCACGACCCGATGGCGGGGGACGCCTGCGCGTGGTTCAACCTGACCGTGGCGGCGCCTGGTACGTGGCCGCAAGCCGCCGCGGTCGTCCTCGCAGGTCGCGATGGCGGCTGCCGACGCGATCGGCGGCGACAAGGACGCTCTGGGCATCGAGGTGCAGGAACAGATGGGGTACGTCGTGACCGCGCTGCGGGTGGGCTTCGCAGGGGCGTTCGGGCACGACTCGTTCGAGCAGGCGGTTGTGTTCGCCGCCAACCTGGGAGGGGATGCCGACACCAATGCGGCCGTCGCCGGAGCCCTCGCCGGTGCTCGCTTCGGAGCCGCTGGGATCCCCGAGCGATGGCTGGAACCGCTGCATCAGCGGGCGCCGATCTCGGGTCTTGCAACCCGTCTGCTGCGGGCGTAGGCTCGCTCGTGCGATTCGAATCAAGGGGGAATGATGAAGGCACTACTGACTGCCCGTCGCATCCATCCCGGCCACTTCGAAGCATTCCGGCAGGCCTGGCAGCCTGAGCGGTTCCCCGAGGGGATGGTGAAGGCCTGCATCCTGCGCGACCGCACCGACCCGGATCTGGTCACAGCCTTCGCCCTGCTCGATCTGCCCGATCAGCGGATCTCCGAGCTGCGGGCTGAGCTGGCACCCGCGGAGCGCGAGCGCGAGGCCCGCATGGCTCCTCACGTCGCCGAGACCATGGTCGCGGGCGTTTTTCGACGTCGTCTGGTCGAAGGAGGGGCGGGCCACCGGTGACCACGTGCTGGTGCCGATGACCGAGCGCCGGCTCAAGCCGGGCACCGCCGACGAGTTCCGCACGGCGCTGGCGGAATACGTCGCCACCATGGGCGAGCTGCCGCCGGGGCTCTCGGCGGTGATGACGCTCGAACACGAAGCCAACCCGGAGCACATGATCCAGTTTGGGATCGTCCGCACCGACGATCCCCAGGCGTTCGCCGAGGCGAGCCGGGCCGGTCGCGAGACGATGCTGGAGGCGCTCGCGCCCTACATCGACTCGATCGGGATCGACACGACCTACGACATGGTCGAGGAGATCTCACCGGTACGGTAGCGTGACGCGGGACTCGACCGCGGCGGTATTGTCTGCAGTCGTGACGCAGGAACCCGACCGAAATCTCGCGCTCGAACTGGTACGTGTGACCGAGGCGGCCGCGCTGGCCTCCGCCAGGTGGGTCGGGTTCGGCGACAAGATCGCCGCCGACCAGGCCGCCGTCGATGCGATGCGCTACATGCTCGCGACCGTCGACATGCGGGGCACGGTCGTGATCGGCGAGGGCGAGAAGGACGAGGCGCCGATGCTCTACAACGGCGAGCAGATCGGATCGGGACAGGGTGTCGAGGTGGATGTCGCGGTCGACCCGCTGGAGGGCACCGAGCTGGTCGCCCGGGGTCAGCCCAACGCGCTGGCCGTGGTGGCGGCTGCCGAGAAGGGCAGCATGTTCGACCCCGGCCCGGTCTTCTACATGGAGAAACTCGCCTGCGGCGCCGACATCGACGAGGAGATCGACCTGCGCGCCCCGATCGAGGAGACGCTGGAGCAGGTGGCCGCGGCCAAGCGCGGTCGCGTCCGTGATCTGATGGTGGTGATCCTCGACCGTCCCCGTCACGACGAGATGGTCAAGCGCATCCGCGCCGCCGGCGCCCGCATCCGCTTCATCCCCCACGGCGATGTCGCCGGGGCGATGATGGCCGCCAGCCCCGATACCGGCATCGACCTGCTGTGGGGCATCGGCGGCACGCCTGAGGGCGTGCTCGCGGCCGCTGCGTTCAAGTGCCTCGGCGGCCAGTTCCAGGGCCGGCTGTGGCCTCGCGACGAAGGCGAGCGGACGGCGGCGATCGAGGCCGGCTATGACCTGGCGCGGGTGCTCACAATCGATGATCTGGTGCGTGGCGACAACGTCTTCTTCGCCGCCACCGGCGTCACCGACGGCGACCTTTTGCGCGGCGTCCGCTACCGCTCCGGCGGCGCGCGCACACAGTCGCTGGTGATGCGGTCGCGCTCCGGCACCGTGCGCACGCTGCAGGCGACGCATTCGATGGAGAAGCTGGCGGCGCTCGCGGGCGAGCGATACACGTAGGCCGACGCGGTAGTATCTGCTCGACGACCTCCCAGGAGCACACGCTTGCAGCAGCAGTCCACCCAGGAATATGAGTCTTTTCGCGACGACGCGGTCGCGATCATCAACGGCGCCGCGGTCACGGTCTCGGTGATGGCATTCTGGACGCGTCCGGCCTACATGGCGATTCTGGCGCTGGTGATCGCGGTGATCGGATACTTCCTCACGCCTCGCAGCCGCGGCGGCACCATCCTGGCCGTCTTCATCATCAGCATGATCGCGATTCTGTTCACGGCCCAGCAGGGCTACTCGCTCGTCTAGCGGCGCGTCGCTCGGGGGTGTGAGGGAGAGGAGTCGTGGTGTCCGACTACTACGATCTCGGCGGCTTCGGCCACCCCGTCTCGACCACGTCGGCCGAGGCGCAGACGTGGTTCGATCGCGGACTCGTGTGGTGCTACGGGTTCAACCACGAGGAGGCGGTGCGATGCTTCCAGCGAGCGGTCGAGCTCGACCCTGACTGCGCCATGGCCCACTGGGGCATCGCCTATGCAATCGGCCCCAACTACAACAAGGATTGGGTCGCGTTCGACGCCGACGAGTTGGTCGACGCCGTGGCCATGGCACATGCCGCTGTCGCCACCGCGCTGTCGCTGAGCGACCGGGCGGCGCCGCTTGAGCAGGCGCTGATCGAGGCGCTGCAACACCGGTTCCCCGAAGACACGCCGGCCGAGGACTGCGCACCGTGGAACGACGCCTACGCTGCGGCCATGCGCGATGTGTACGCCCGGTTTGGGGACGATCCCGACGTCGCCACCTTGTTTGCCGAGGCGCTGGTGGGACGCACGCCATGGCAGCTGTGGGATCTGCGCACGGGTGCGCCGGCCGAGGGGGCCGACACGCAGGAGGCGCTGGACGTGCTCGAGCGTGGAATGGCCGCCGCCGCGACGCCCCACCCGGGTCTGCTGCACATCTACATCCACGCGATGGAGATGTCGCCCCACCCGGAGCGGGCGATGGCGGCCGCCGATCAGCTGCGAGGGCTGGTCCCCGACGCCGGCCACCTCGAGCACATGCCGACCCATATCGACGTGCTGTGTGGGCAGTATCGCGACGTAATCATCTGGAACAACACGGCGATCGCGGCCGACCGCAAGTATCTGGAGCGGGAGGGGCCGCTCAACTTCTATTCGCTCTATCGCTGCCACGACTTCCACTTCAAGATCTACGGCGCGATGTTTCTGGGACAGTTCGAGCCTGCGCTGGAGGCCGCTGACGAGCTGATCGCGACGCTGCCCGAGGAGACGCTGCGGATCGAGGTGCCGCCGATGGCCGACTGGGCTGAGGGGTTCGTGCCGATGCGGCTGCACGTGCTGGTGCGATTCGGCCTGTGGCAGCAGATCGCAGACGAGCCGTTTCCCGCCGATCGTGACCTGTACTGCATGACCACGGCGATGCTGCACTACGCCAAGGGCGTCGCCTTCGGCGCGCTCGGCGACGTGGCCGCGGCCGAGGAGCAGCAGCGCCAGTTCGCCGAAGCCGTCACCCGCGTGCCCGAGAGCCGGTATCTGTTCAACAACACCGGCCTTGACATCCTCGCGGTGGCGGGCGAGATGCTGAACGGCGAGGTCGAATACCGCAAAGGCTACGTGGAGGCGGCCTTCGCCCATCTGCGGCGCGCGGTGGAGCTCGACGACAACCTGCCGTATGACGAGCCGTGGGGCTGGATGCAGCCGACTCGCCACGCGCTGGGAGCGTTGCTGCTGGAGCAGGGGCGGGTGGAGGAGGCCGAGGTCGTTTACCGCGCCGACCTGGGGCTGGACGGCACGCTCCCCCGGCCGTGCCAGCACCCCGACAACGTCTGGAGCCTGCACGGCTTCCACGAGTGCCTGCAGCGGCTGGGGAAGACCAGCGAGGCCGCCATCATCAAGCCCCGCCTCGACCTCGCGCTTGGCCCGCGCCAGCGTCACCATCAAGGCCTCCTGCTATTGCCGCATGAGCGACGCGGCCTGAATGCTCAGTCGGCGGGGACGATCTCGAGGCCGCTTTCGACCTGCCGCCGGCCGTTGACCTGGTAGGCCACGTCGACCACGTGCTCAGGTGCGTAGCGGCCGTAGAAGAGGGTGCGAAAGAGGCTGCGGGCGTTGTCCTTGCGCGGTGGGATCAACGTCTGGTCGAACACCAGCGTGCGACCCTCCAGCACGTAGTCGCGCCCAGCCTGCTGCTCGACGCCGTTGATGAACACCTCGAACGGCGGGGTGACGTCAAGGGGCAGATGCACGCGGGATCCCGATGGTGCCATACCCCTAGCGTATCGGGATCACTGGTAGGTTTAGGAGCATGACTGAACCCGACCCGTTCGCCGCTCGAGACTCGCTCAGCTCCGGGCAGGCGCTGTATCGGCTCGACCGAATCGTCGATCCACTGAAGTTGCCCTACACGGTGTGCGTGCTGCTGGAGAACCTGCTGCGGCGGGCCGGCAGCGAGCACGTCTCCGAGCAGGATGTGCGCGCCCTGGCGGCCTGGCCTGAGCGGTCGCCGGATGCGCGATTGGCGTTCATGCCCTCACGCGTGATCATGCAGGATCTCACCGGCGTGCCGGCTGTGGTCGATCTGGCCGCGCTGCGGGCCGCGGTCGCCCGCCGCGGAGGCGATCCCAGCCGCGTCGATCCGCTGGTGCCGGTCGACCTCGTGATCGACCATTCGGTGCAGGTCGACGCGTTCGGCTCGGGGATGGCGTATGAGCGCAACATCGAGCGTGAGTACGAGCGAAACGGCGAGCGCTATGCGCTGCTGCGCTGGGCCCAGGGAGCGTTCGGGAACTTTCAGGTGGTGCCGCCGGGCATGGGCATCGTCCACCAGGTCAACCTCGAGTACCTGGCGGCGGTGGTGCAGGTGCGCGACGGCGTCGCGCTCCCCGACACGCTGGTCGGCACCGACTCACACACCACCATGGTGAATGCGCTGGGCGTGCTCGGCTGGGGCGTCGGCGGGATCGAGGCCGAGGCCGTCATGCTGGGACAGCCGCTGGACATGACCGCACCGGTGCTCCTGGGGATCAAGCTGGAAGGCGCCCTGCGGCCAGGCGTGACCGCGACCGACCTGGTGCTGACCCTGACCGAGCTGCTGCGTGCCCGCGGAGTGGTGGGGTCGTTCGTCGAGTTCTACGGCACCGGCGTCGGCGGCCTCACGCTGGCCGACCG
>CAVRSB010000014.1:0-9455 GCA_963723785.1 uncultured Actinomycetes bacterium
CGTCCAGGACAAGAAACGTGGTCTGGTTGGCGCCCTGCAGGTGGACGTCGAACTCGATGTCCCCGTTCTCGCGAGCCTGACCGACTAGTCGGTCGCGCTCGGCGTCAGTGAGCGCTTTCAGGAGAGGTTCGGCCGCGTTCTGCGGCTCGCCGGGGAAGTAGACGCGTGTCAGCACCGGTTTCAGCAGCCCGCGGGCGAAGATCAGCATGGTCACGTACGGCGCGGCAGCCCCACCCGGTTTGAGGGTGACGAACCGGTACCGGCCGGCCGCGTCGGTACCCGACCGGCCCCAGCCGAACCCCACCCGCTGCCGGCCGCGGGCGTCACGCTGCCAGATCTCGACCATGGCGTCGGGTACCGGCTGTCCCTCTCCGTCGAGCACCCGACCGCGCAGCTCGATGGCGCCCTCGTCCCCGGGATCGACCAGCCGGTTCTGCTCGCTCACGCACAGCCCGAACGAGAAGAACGGTCCGACGGTCTGTGACGGTGTCGCCCCGCTCGCCATCACGCCTCCACGGGTGTCGCGTCGCTGCCGCCGAGCACGATGTCGAAGCGGTAGCCCAGCGCCCACTCCGGAGTGGTTGTGTCCCAGTCGAGGGCCGCCACCAGCCGCTCGCGCGCCTGCGGATCGCGCACCGACTGGAAGATCGGGTCGTTGGCAAACAGCGGATCACCGGGGAAGTACATCTGTGTGACCAGCCGATCGGTGAACGCCCGCCCGAAGATCGAAAAGTGGATGTGGGCGGGCCGCCAAGCGTTGGGATGGTTCTTCCACGGGTAGGCGCCGGGCTTGACCGAGGTGAACCGGTAGTCGCCGCCGGCGTCGGTCAGGCAGCGCCCGGCGCCGGTGAAGTTCGGGTCGAGCGGCGCCGGATGCTGGTCGTTTTGGTGGACGTAGCGGCCGGCGGCGTTTGCCTGCCACAGTTCGATCAGGGCATTGGGCACGGGTCGTCCGCCGGAGTCCAACACCCGGCCGGTGACGATGATGCGCTCACCCAACGGCTCGCCCGCGTGCTGCCGTGTGAGGTCGGAGTCGAGCTCCGACACCAGGCCCTCGCCGTACACCGGGCCGGAGGGATCGTGCATCGATTCCGGCAGCACGATCAGCGGTTCAAGCGGGGCGCGCAGCCGCGACGATCGGTAGTCGGGGCTGCTGTACGACGGGTGAACTGCGCCGTCGGCGCCGTCGGCGACCCGCTGGATGGATCCACCACTCATGTCGCGGCCTGCGCCTCCTCGACCGTGCGCAACCCTCGCAGCTCCTCCAGCTCCCGATCGGCGGGAGGGGCGTTGATCTCCACCTCGGCGGCCACTCGCAACGGCCACCCAGTCGCCTCCACCACCTGGCCGGCATCCACCCCGGGGTGGAGACGTGTGAGCGTCAGCTCGCAGCTGCTCGGGTCGGGTTCGAGCTCTCCCATGTCGGTGATCACCGCGCTGACACCGCCTCCGGTGAATCCCAGCGCCTCCCGCGATCCCGGCCCGTCTCCGAAGCCGACCGAGGTGCGAAAGGCCAGCTGGTCGACGAACGTGCGCGGCGAGTGCTTGATGATCACCAGCGTCTCCTTGCAGGATGCGGCAATCTCGGGCGCGCCGCCGCCGCCGGGAAGGCGCACCTTGGGATGATCGTAGGGACCGATCACGGTGCTGTTGAGATTGGCGAAGCGGTCGATCTGCGCAGCCCCCAGGAAGCCGACGTCGATGCGGCCGCCCTGCAGCCAGTAGGTGAAGATCTCGGGCACGCCGACCACCGCGTCGGCGGTCTCGGCCAGCTCGCCGTCGCCGATCGAGAGCGGCAGGTTGTGCGGCTTGGCACCGATCGTCCCGCTCTCGTAGATCAGTACACAGCCGGGGGCGTGGGTCGCCCGGGCGAGGTTGGCCGCCCGGCTGGGCAGGCCGATGCCGACGAAGCAGACGGCGCCGTCACGCAGCCGCCGCGACGCGGCCACCGCCATCATCTCCTCGGGTGTGTAGGCGCTCATACCGCCGCCGCCTCCAGCACGTGCTCGGACATCCACTGGCGGAAGCTCTCGCGGTCGCGGCTGATGGCATCCCACCGGCGGTAGAAGCCGTTGTCGCGGTCGTAGTACCCATGGGCGTAGGACGGGTGCGCGCCGTTGGGCGCGATCGCCACCGCAGTCACGACCCAGGCCGGGATGATCACGGCGCCGGGCACCGGCTCCAGCTCGTCCACCACCTGCTCGACCGTCACCAGCGACCGGCTGGACGCCAGCACCGTCTCCTTCTGCACGCCACTGATCCCCCATAGCTGCACGTTTCCGGCGCGGTCGGCGCGCTGGGCGTGGATGATGCCGACATCGGGTCGCAGCGCCCGCACCGCCGCCAGCCGCTCGCCGGTGAAAGGACAGTCGATCCAGGTCGCAGTGGTGTGCTGGGGCAGGTCGGTGCCCGCATACCCGCGCAGCACGCCAAACGGCAGGTTGGCCGCTCCCGCGGCGTAGGCCGCCGCCATGCCCGCATGCGAGTGCTCCTCGAGCTGCAACGGCTCCGGCCAGCCGTTCTCGACCGCGTCTCGCAGCCGGTGCAGCGAGCCCACGCCCGGGTTGCCGCCCCACGAAAACACCAGCTTGGAGGCGCAGCCCATGCCGATCATCTGGTCATACACGATGTCCGGCGTCAGCCGGATCAAGGTCAACCCGCGGCGACGCTGACGGATCAGCTCATGCCCCGCGGCATGCGGGATCAGGTGGGTGAAGCCCTCCAGCGCAACCGAGTCGCCGTCTCCGACCAGCTCGGCCACCGCCTCCTTCAAACTGACGATCTCCGCCATCGCATCCCCTCGATCACGTTCTCTCAGCCGTACCCTTGTCCGCGCAATCGCGCGACTTCGTCCAGCGCCAGCCGCCGCAGCGGAAACCCCTGCGCTTCGGCGACCAGCATACGGCACAGCACCTCGACCGCCTCGGCGCGGTTGATCGCCTCGTCGAGCGTCGCAGCGACGCACACACAGCCGTGGTTTTCGAGCAGCAGCACGTCCACCGGTGGAATCGCGGCGGCCACGGCCTCCGCCAGATCGGCGGTACCCGGAAGTTCGAAGCCGACCCGCCCGACCTCGCCCACGTAGTAGACGCTGTCGGTGGTTGCGTACGGGTCGACCGGGATCGCCGACGATGCCACCAGGGTGGTGAAAAACGGCGAGCAGTGCAGCACCGCGCCCACGTCCGGGCGGCAGGCGTACACGGCTCGATGCATGCCAGTCTCGACCGACGGCCGCCGAGGACCTTCCCAGTGGTCCTGCTCGATCGAACAGGAAGCGATGCCCTCGAGGGTGAGCTCCCCCAGGCGCGCGCCCGACGCCGAGATCAGGAACCGGTGCTCGTCGACCCGCCCGCTGATGTTTCCTGATGTCCCCCAGGTGAGCTGTTTGGCCACCACGGCGGCCCCGGCATCGATCAGCTGAGAGGGATTCACAACGCTCGTAGGCTAGATGGTTTATCCCGCACTGACGTGCACCTGATCGCTGTCCCAGGTACCCGCCAATTCGGACTAAACCATCTAGATGTAACGAATGTCGCCGCGCGACGGTCCGAACTGAATGTATATTCAGTGCATCGGAGGGGGATGGGTAATGTGAACACAGGAGACGATGCCGAGGAATGGCGACGGCCGCATGGGGGCCGCCGATCGGGGATCGCGCGGGCGGTTAAGGAGCACTCCCAGGCAGTCCTGTGGCAGCAACCGGGTGAACCGCCGGTGGAGTTCGAGCAGACCGTCGCACGGCTTTCGCGACGGCAGCTGATCGCCACCGGCGGGGCGCTCGGCGCCGCTGCGATGCTGGCCGCCTACGGCGCCCGTCCTGCCGGCGCCGGCGCGTCCGCGCGGTCGGCGAGCGACGCCAGGGTGGTGATCGTGGGCGCGGGTCTGGCGGGCGTCGCCGCGGCCTACCAGCTCCACAAGGTGGGTGTGCACGCCCACCTGTACGAGGCCCGAGAGCGACTGGGCGGGCGCTGCTGGACTGCGCACGGCTTCGCCGACGGTCAGATCGGCGAGCACGGCGGCGAGTTCATCGATAGCCGCCACGTTCATATCCGCCAATTGGCCAAGCAACTCGGCCTCGCACTGGACGACCTGTATGCGGCCAGGTACGGCGACTTCTCGCCCAACTGGGTGCGCGGCAAAGACTTCACCCAGCATCAGATCAACGTCGGCATGAAGCCGATCCAGGCGGCGGTCACGGCCGAGGCCAGGCGAGTCGGGGTGATCCGGCCAAACGGCAGCATCAACGCCGCCGCTATCACCCATCCCACAGCCACCGCCAGGGCCAAGGTGGTCGACCAGCTGTCGATGGCCGAGTGGCTCTCCCAGCACGTCCCGGGGGTGTTGCACGCAGACCTCGGCCAGTGGCTCGACCAGACCATGGTCGGCTGGTACGGCCTCAACCTCGATCGTCTCTCGGCGCTCAACTGGATCGACTACCTGATCATCCCCGAGCCGGGCGGAGACGAGCGCTGGCACGTGCGCGGCGGAAACGATCAGATCATCCACCGCGCGATCGACACGATCCCGGCGGGGCACGTCCACCGCCAGTCGGTGTTGAGGTGTATCCGCCGCCGTCCCGGCGGTTCCTACCAACTCGATTTCGACGGAGTCGCTCACCCGGTGAGCGCCGACCTGGTGATCCTGACCCTGCCGTTTACCACCCTGCGAGACGTGGAACTGCGCGGCATCGCAATCAGTTCCCGCAAGCACGCCGCCATTCGCGAGCTCGCGATGGGGCAGGACGCGAAGCTGATCCTGCAGTACGACCGCAGGCCGTGGCTGATGCACGACTGGAGCGCGACGATGACGTCGGCCGATCCCGACTTCGACACCTGGGAGAGCTCGGCGATGGAGCCGGGCAGCGCTGGGCTGATCACCGTGTACGCGGGTGGGCGCACCGCGCAGGCGTGGCGCGGCCCGGCGCCGCATGCTCCCGCTACGGCCCAGCTCCGCGATCGCGTGCTGAACCGGATCAACGCCGCGATACCCGGCAGCAGGGCACACTTCAACGGCCATGCCTGGGCCGATCTGTGGCCCCACGATCCCTGGACGCAGGGAAGCTACGCCGCATTCGGACCGGGCCAGTACACCCGCTTCTGGGGAGGCCTGGGCAAGGCTGAGGGGAACATCCATTTCGCCGGCGAAGCGACGTCGACGCACAGCCAGGGGTTCCTCAACGGCGGCGTCGAGAGCGGCGATCGCACCGCGGTCGAGATCATAAAGAAGCTGCGCATCTCCGTGCCCCCGTCACTGGCGAAGCTTCCCTACTCGCCGGTCTAGTCACCGCCGATATGCTCGCGGAATGACCGATCAGCGAGTTGCTCTGGTGACAGGAGCATCCAGCGGGATCGGCCGCGAGACGGCGGTCGAGCTGGCCCGCGGGGGCGCGCGGGTGATGGCGGTTGCCCGCCGAGCCGATCGGCTGGCGGAGCTGAGCGAGCAGACCGGTGTCGACCACCTGGTAGCGGATCTCGCCACCGAGGACGGGTGCGCCCTGGCGGTCGCGGAGACCGAGCGGCGGCTTGGCCGAGTGGACGTGCTGGTGCACGCCGCCGGCGTGGGGTCGGCCCGCGAACGGGCGGTGTGGCGGAGCGATCCGGCGGTCTGGCGCGAGACAATGGCGGTCAATCTGGACGCCTCATTTCACCTGATCCGGCTGGCGACCGCCGGCATGGTCGACCGCGGTTGGGGCCGGGTGGTGGTGGTCAGCTCGACCGCGGGCCTGCACGCCGCCGCGTCCGAGCCGGCCTATGACGCCTCCAAGCACGGCGTAATCGGGTTGGTACGCGCCGCCGCACTCGACCTGGCGCCACACGCGGTCACGTGTAACGCGGTGCTGCCCGGCTGGGTGCGGACGGAGATGGCCGATCGCTCGGCCGAGGCGATCGCCGCCGCTCGCAAGATCACCGTCGAAGAGGTGTGGGCCGACGAGACGCGTCGTACGCGGCTGGGCGCACGCCCACCGTCGCCGAGATCGTGCACACGATCGCCTTCCTCTGCTCAGACGGCGCCAGCGGCATCAGCGGCGAGCCCATCACTGTCGCCCTCGGCGACCTCTGGTGACTGAGGCTGGCCCGTTGGGCCTCAGGGCGCCTGTCGTGGTGAATAATTGGTGCCAGGCACCAATTATTCACAGTGCCGCGCGGGCGGCGTGGTAGCCGCACATGCCGTGGACGCCGCCGCCGGGCGGCGTCGAGGACGAGCAGAGGAAGAGCCGCGGGTTGGGCGTCGCGTACGGGCGAGATCCGCGGCACCGGGCGGGCCAGGACCTGGCGCAGGTCGGCCAGCGCCGCCGTTGATGTCGCCGCCGATGTAGTTCGGGTTCGTCGGCCTCGATCTCGGCCGGCCCGCGCACCGCGCGCGCCAGCACCAGATCGCGGAAGCCGGGCGCGAAGCGCTCGATCTGCCCCTCGATCGCGTCGCGTCATGTCCACGGTCGATGCCGTTGGGGACGTGGCAGTACGCCCACAGCGTGTGGCGCCCGTCGGGCGCGCGGGTCGGATCGAACAGGCTCTGCTGCGCGACCAGCACGAACGGCCGCTGCGGATGCCCGCCGCCGAGCGACCTCGCCTCCGCCGCGGCGATCTCCTCGAGCGTGCCGCCGAGGTGCACGGTGCCGGCGCGGCGGCACTCCTCGGCCGCCCACGGCACGGCCCGTCGAGCGCATAGTCGAGCTTGAACACGCCCGGCCCGTAGCGGAACGCGGCCGAGCGCCCGCGCGGTAGCGCGACGGCAGCTCGTCGCCGGCGATCGCGAGCAGCTGGCGCGGCGTCACGTCGAACAGCACCGCGTCGCGCCGGCGGCAGATCGGCCAGCGAACTGACCTCGCGCTGCCGGTCTCGATCTCGCCGCCCAGCGACCGCAGATACGCCGGCCAGCGCCTCGGTGATCGCCTGCGAGCCGCCGCGCGCCACCGGCCAGCCGACGCTGTGCCCCAGCGCCGAGCAACACCAGCGCGAACGCCGCCGTCGGCGGCCGGTCGAGCGGCAGCATCGAGTGGGCGGCCATGCCCGCCAGCAGCGCCCGCGCCCGCTCACCGCCGAAGGCCGCCGCCAGGCCGCGACGCGCTGACCAGTCCGTGACGGCCGAAGCGGGCGGCCGACAGCGGATGCCGCGGCAGCCGCGGCGGTCCGAGAAGCCAGATCGGCGATCTCGTCCCAGTCACGCACCAGCGGGCCCATCAGTGACTCGATAGCTGCCGGCGTCGGCGCCCAGGCCGGCGGCCGTCTCGGCCATCGACCGGTGCAGCACGACCGCGCTGCCGTCATCCAGCGGGTGGGCCGCGTGGATCTCGGGCTGCAAGTCTCGAGCCCGTGCTCGGCCAGCGGCAGCCGCTGCAAGAACGGCGAGCCGACGCCCAGCGGATGGATCGCCGAGCAGACGTCATGGAGATAGCCCGGCAGGGTCAGCTCCGCGGTGCGAGTTCCGCCCCCGACGTCCGGCGCGCTTCGAGCACGCAGCACCGAGCGCCCTGCCTGCGCCAGCTCGATCGCGGCCGCCAGGCCGTTGGGGCCGGCCCCAACGACGACCGCGTCGTACGCTGCTTCAGCCACTCCGGCGGAACGGGCGGGCGATCAAGCGGACAGGGGCACCAGTCATATACACCCCGGACCGTATACCAGCGTTGTGCCACACGTTGGATGCCTTCGACCACTGGCGGCCGCGATCGACGCACACCGACTGCGCGGTCACGTCGGCCTGGGCGCCCATATGCTCGGCCAGCCGGGTCAGCGTGTGCGACCAGTGCGCGTCCTCTTTCTTGTGCCCGCCCATGGTCATCCCGATCTCATACAGCGGATCGCCGGCGCGCATCAGCACCTGCGCCTGCGCCCACGTGAGGCCGTCCTCGATAAATGCGCTGAAGGTGATCCAGCCGGCGAACATGTGCCCCTGCGGCGTCATCAGCGTGAACGACTCGGCGTCGGCATACAGCACCAGCACTCCGGTCGAGAGCTTCATCCCGCCGGGCATTCCCAGATCGATCGCAGCGACTTCACCGGGGTTGATCCCGGCCAGCGGGGCGAAGAAGTTGTTGCCCTTCGGCCAGAACTCGGGGAAGTGCGCCTTCCACTCGACGATCACCTCTTGCGGACTCGCGGTCGAGCCGCGCAGCGGCGTTCGGTACGTCTTCTGCCACATCTGGCCGAAGCCCTGGAGCGGCGACGTCTGTCGCCGGCCGGCGACGTTGATGCCGCGCTTACCGCGCTCGGCCTCGGTCACCTCCAGGCGCTCGACGGGCGGCGCCCATGCAGCGGCATCCCGGTGTTCGGGGGGTGTGCTCATGTCACTGTCCTTCCGGTCAGGCTGCGGCGATCGCAGCAGCCTCGTCTTCATGGATGGAGATCGCCTCGTCGAGGCGAGTCAGTTCGAGGATCTGGCGGTAGTGCTCGGACAGGCCGCACGCCAGCATCTTCTGGTGCATCCGGTTGGCTCGCACCAACAGCGTGACGAGCAATCCGATGCCACTCGAGTTCATGTACTCGAGTCCGTCAAAGCTCAGGATCACGGCTTTGGTGTCGCCGCCGGCGGCGCGATCCCAGGCGTCTCCGAGCGCAGTTTCACTGGCGCCCGTCACCTCGCCGACGAGCTCGATCACACTCACGCCTGGAGCAGGCGTGCGCACTACGAGCGGGGTTACGGTTTCGGTCATCGGTCTCCTCCGTGGTCTGCGGCGGCCGTTGCCGGCTCGTCCGCAAGGATGGTGATGAAATCGGACAGCCGCGTGATCTCGAAGATCTCGCGGTAATGCTCAGACAGGCCGCGCGCGCTGACCTGGCGACCCTCAGCACGGGCGCGGGCGAGCAGGCCCACGATCAGCGCGATCCCGGTCGAGTTGATGTATTCGACTCCGGAGAACCCGAGCGTCAGGGCTCCCTCGCCGGCGGCTTTGCCGTACGCGGCCTCGAGTGCGTCGCGTGCGCTGCCGTCGATGTCGCCGGTCAGCTCGATCACGACACCGTCGCCGCTGGGGGTTACCGTCGCCTCAAGTTTGGGCGCCATCATCCTCTCCTCTCAGACGCAGGATCAGCTCCAGCGTGTGGTGATGTCCATCGTGGGAATCGCGTACCTCGTCCACCATGTTCTTGATCAGGAACATGCCCCAGCCGCGGGGCGACTGCAGCCCTTCGAGCTTGGCGTCCAGATCGGGGTCATCGGCAGGCTCGACCGCGTGGTCGCCGCCCTGGTCGGTGATGCGCACGCACACCGCGGCCTCCGAGGCCGACACCGAAACCTCGACCAGGACGTCGGGCTGATACTTGTTGCCGTGCTCCATCGCGTTCATGGTGGCCTCGCCGGTGGCGGTCTTGAGCCGCTCCAGCCGCGCCGGTGAGATCGGCACGTCGGCCACCGCCGCCGCCACCCGGTCGATCGCCTGGCGCTCGTTGCCGGGCTTGCTCTCGACCGTGAACTCGTCCAGCACGGTGAACTGACCGGCGTGAGCGCTGCGCTCGAGT
>CAVRSB010000015.1:0-19354 GCA_963723785.1 uncultured Actinomycetes bacterium
GATCGGGCTGTTCCTCGGCTATCTCGCGCTGGTCTCGAGAGCGCCCGACATCCGGCGCGTCTTCGAGTACCACGGCGCCGAGCACATGACGATCCACGCCCTCGAGGCCGGCGATCCGCTGACGACCGACGCAGTCCGGAAGTACCCGACCGCCCACCCCCGCTGCGGCACCGAGTTCCTCGTCGTGGTCGTCGCGCTGTCGATCCTCGTGTTCGCGCTCATCGGTCGGCAGGACCTCCTCGTCGGCGTCGTCGACCCGGATCGTGCTCATCCCGGTGCTCGCCGCCGTCGGCTACGAATTGCTCCGCTGGGGCGCCCGCCATCGGGCGAGCCCGATCGTGAGCGCATCATGTGGCCAGGGATCTCTCGTCCAGATGATCACCACGAAGCGCCCGTCCGACGACCAGATCGAGGTCGCCATCGTGTCGATGGAGCAGGCCCTGGTGGCCGACGGCGAGCTGGTACCCGACGGCTCGGAGCTCTTCGAGCGGGAGCGCGCTGGATCCCGAGCCGGCCGCCGCCCCGGCATGAGCGAGCTGGACGACCGCCTGGCGGAGGTCGCCCGGCAGTACGACAGCGTCGCCGAGGAGCTTGCCAGCCCGAGACCTCGACGGATCCGGACGCGATCCGGCGACTCGGCCGGGAGCCTCCCGCATGGAGCCGGTCGTCCGGGCGTATCGACGCCTGCTCGACACGCGGGCGGAGCTGGCCGGCGCCCGCGAGCTGCGGGACGCCGAGTCGGACGGCGAGATGCGCGACATGGCGCGGGCGAGATCGATCGGCTCGAGGCCGACGAGACGCGGCTCGTGGAGGAGCTCAAGGTGCTCCTGCTCCCGCGCGACCCGGCGGACGACGGCAACGTCATCCTCGAGATCCGCGCCGGAGCGGGCGGTGAGGAGGCCGCGCTCTTCGCGGCGGAGCTCCTCCGGATGTACCTCGCCTACGCCCGCAACCACAGGCTGGAAGGCCGAGGTCATGAGCCTCCACGAGACCGGGATCAACGGCGTGAAGGAGGCGATCGTCGAGGTCGCCGGCGACGGCGCCTACTCCCGACTCAAGTTCGAGGGCTGCTGAGGTTTCACGGCTCCCGCGACAAGCGCACCTTCGAGCAGATCGGGGTCAACTCCCGGCTGGACGAGATTCAGGCGGCCGTGCTGCGCCTGTTCCTACCTCACCTCGACGGCTGGAACGACAGCCGGCGGGCGGCGGCCGCGCGGTATGCCGAGCTGGGGCTCGGCGAGTTGGTCGAGCTGCCTGCCGAAGCCCCGGGAGCGCGTCATATCTATCACTTGTACGTGGTGCGGTCGGCCCGCAGAGAAGCGTTGGTGCGAAGCCTCCGAGACGCCGGTATCGGGAGCTCCGTCTACTACGAGATCCCACTTCATCTGCAGCCGGTGTTCTCCCACCTGGGATACCGGCCGGGGCAGCTTCCGGTGGCCGAGAAGGCCGCGCGGGAGGGCCTGGCGCTGCCGATGTTCGTGACCCTCACCGAGGGTCAGCAGCGCGAGGTGGTCGAGGCCGTGCGCGCGGCCACTCGGGCCGCCGCGTAGGCGCCGTATGCGCGTCTGGATCGACCTCACCAACTCGCCCCACGTCGTCATCTTCGCCCCGCTGGTCGAGCGCATGCGGGCTCGCGGCTGGGACGTCGACATCACCGCTCGCGACTTTGCCCAGACGCTGCAGCTGCTCGAGCTGCACGGGATCGATCACACGGTCATCGGCCACCACGGCGGCGGGTCGCGTGCAGGCAAGGCGCGGGCGGCCGGCGATCGCGTGGCCGAGATGGTCAGCGTTCGGGCGCGGTCGCAAGGTCGACGTGGCCTGGGCGCACGGCTCCACCGACCTGCCGATGGCCTGTCGCGCGCTGCGCATCCCGAACACCACCATGTTCGACTACGAGTACGCCCATCTCCAGCATGCGCTCAACTGCCGGCTGGCCAACCGCGTGCTGGTGCCCGACGCGATTCCGCCCAACCGGCTCGCCCGGTACGGCGCGCGTGGCTCCAAGCTGGTGCGCTATCCGGGGCTGAAGGAGGAGTACTACCTGGCCGGGTTCGAGCCCGACCCGGCGGTGCCCCGCGATCTGGGCTTGGACGGCAGCCGCATCGGGCTGGTGCTGCGGCCGCCCGCCGATGTCGCGCTCTACCACCGGTTCGAGAACCCGCTGTTCGATCAGCTGCTGGACGATCTCGGCCGCCGCGAGGACGTGCGTCGCCGTGCTGCTGCCCCGCACCGACGCCCAGGCCGACCGGCTGCGCGCGCTCGACCTGCCGTCGGTGGTGATCCCGCAGCGCGCGGTGGACGGTCACAGCCTGGTGGCCGGCGCCGACCTGGTGGTGTCGGCCGGAGGCACCATGAACCGCGAGGCGGTGGTGCTGGGCACGCCGGTGTACACGACCTTCGCCGGCCGCTTGGGCGGAGTGGACGAGCAGCTGGTCGCCGAGGGCGCGCTGCGGCCGCTGGAGCGGGTGGAGGATCTGGTGCTGGAGCGCCGTCCGCGCCCGGGGAGGCCCACGGCGCGACCCGACAGCGCTGGAGCTGCCGGACGTGCTGGCTGCGAGCTGAGTGGCGGTCGGGGCCTGGCCCCACTGGGCGCCCGGCCCCATGTATGCTGGCACAGCGCCGTATCCGCACTGATAAGATTTGGCTTATGGATCTGCGCCAGCTGCAGACGTTCGTCGAGGTGGTCGACCGCGGCTCGTTCTCCGCCGCCGCCGACGCGCTTGGGCGTCACCCAGCCGGCCGTCAGCCAGCAGGTCGCGAGCCTCGAGAAGAGCGCCGGCACCGCGCTGATCGATCGCTCCGGGC
Organism: uncultured Actinomycetes bacterium; assembly: GCA_963723785.1. Lineage (GTDB taxonomy): Bacteria > Actinomycetota > Thermoleophilia > Gaiellales > JAICJC01 > CAVPTL01. The sequence continues at coordinate 2,809 of CAVRSB010000015.1, forward strand.
GGCGGGCCGAGCCGACCGACTGCGGGCGAGCTGGTGCACCGCTATGCCCTGCGCATGCTGGGGCTCCGGCACGACCTCGAACGGGAGCTGGCCGAGGGCGAGCAGGAGCTCACCGGCCACCTGCTGGTCGGCGCCTCGACCGGGCCCGGCGAGCACGTGCTGCCGCGGGCTGATGGGGCGGTTCCGGCAGGTGCATCCGCGGGTCGACCGTGACCCTGCAGGTCGATTCGACGGACACCATCATCGAGCGGGTGCTCGATCGCGAGCTGGAGCTGGGCGTGGTCGGTCTCAAGCGTGCCCACCGGTCGCTGGAGTTCGAGCCGTTCCTGCACGATCGGGTGGTGCTGGTGGTGCCCAGCGGGCATGCCTTCGCCGGCCGCACCGTCACGCTGCGCGAGCTGCGCGCCGAGCCGCTGATCGTGATGCAGCCGGGCGCCGGCATGCGGCGGCTGATGGACGACGAGCTGCGGCGGGTCGGGGTGCGCCCCCGCGACCTCAACGTGGCCATGGAGATGGGGCTGCAGGAGTCGGCCAAGTCGGCGGTCGAGGCCGGGTTCGGGGTGGCGTTTCTGTCGGCCACAGCGGTCACCAAGGAGCTGACGTCTGGGGACGCTGGCCGTCGCGGAGGTCGAGCAGGTCGACCTGTCGCGCGACTTCTACGCAGTGCGTCACGCCGGTCGTCGGGTGAGCCGGGTGGCCGAGCAGTTCGGCGAGTGGTGCCGCGCAGAACTCACTCGCCTGATGCCGATGCGGGGCGGCCTCACTGGTCGCCCCGCCGGCTCGGCTACTCGGACGGGTGGTGTGCGTCGGTCACGCGCGCGGCATTGAGCTCTGCGTAGTACCACCGCAGCAACGACTGGATGTCGATTGCGTCTGGGTGGCCGTCCGCGGCGTGGCGAAGGTGCTCCTGCTGCAGCGAGAACCCTTGCAGGCTGAGCGTGTCATCTGGTTGCATGTTGCACAGATCGGCGCCGCAGCGGGAGGCGAAAGATCCCTCCAACCGGGTGGTCTGACTACCACTTTCTGGTCAGCCGGCGGGGTCGCGATCGTCCAGGCTGCTCCAATAGCTGGCTCGCAGCGCCGCGGCGAGGCGGGAATCGGTGTGTTCAGGGTTGAACACGTTGTGGGCCGTATCAGCGCACACCTCGATCTCGGACAGCCGCACATCCGCCCCCAGGCCCGACGATCACGTCGTGCGCCAGGTGCAGCTCGTCGGCGGTGTAGTGCTTGAAGCTGAGGTCGGGAGCTCGGTCCATCAGCAGTGGGCCAGTCAGGGCAGGAGCGAGTCGCCATCAGGCGGGCGTTCGATTTGCGTCGGCGTTGTCCTGCTGACGGCGCCGCATCGCATCCCACGCCAGCGCCAGCATCGTGCCGATGATCAGCCCCACCACCGCGGCCACGATCAGGGCGCTGCGTTTGTGCTGTGCGGTGACCGCGTGGCCGACCCCGAAGTTCGCGATCGACGCGGCTTCGATGTTCTGGGCGCTCGCGAGCGAAAGCTGGTTTTGGGAAAGCTGAGCCTGGGTCTCGGTGATCACCGTGGTGTTGGACGAGACCTGGGATAGCAGTGCCGCCATCAGCGCCGCCTTGGACGGATCGGTGGCCGCTCCCTTGGCCAGCGCCAGCGCGGTCGCCTGGTCGGTCTTGATCGCCGACTGTAATCGCGTGATCGATTCCTGGGCGGTTGCGATCTCGGTCTGCAGGGCCGCCACCTTGGCGTCCACGTAGCCGTTGGCCTTGTGCACCACGATCCCGGCCAGGGTGTTGGCGATCACCGCAACCTGGTGGTTCGACCACGGGCCCTGGGCTTCGATCGAGTAGTACGCGGGTCCGGCGGCGGGCTTGGTGGCCGTGGTTCCGCCGGCGGAAAGCTGGTGGGCGGTGACCTTGCCGTTGAGTGACGCGGGGGTGATGGTGGTCTTGCCGGGGACGGCATTGGCGGCGTGTGCCGCCACCGTACGGGCTGCCCCGGAGGTGATCAGCTTGGTCACCGCCGACAGGTTTGCGTAGGGCGGATTGGCAAACAGCGCACCGCCTCCCGGGGTCACCGGCTGGCCCATGTAGACGGTCGCGGTGGCGTCGGTCTTGCCCTTGGCCTTGTTCGCGCCCTGCAGCAGCACCAGACCGATCGCCACGATCACGGCCAGCACGATCACGTACCAGCGGCTGAGGGCGCGCCGTGCATAGACCGAAACCCGCACCTCCGGCGCTGGAGCTTCGTCGGGCGGGGTGGCGGACATGGGGCGATAGTGTAGCCCCGGCATTGGCTGAATCCCCCAACACCCCGCGGCTGCGAGTGGCCCTGGTCGACCCGTCGGGATACACGCGACCCTACGATCATGAGCTGGCGCGCGCTCTGGCCCGACGGGGGAACGAGGTTTCACTGTGGACGTCGTCGTTTGTGCATGGCGCTGCCCCCGAGGCGGACGGTTACCGGGTATGTGAGCTGTTCTACCGGCGCACCAACCATCTGAGTGCGCCGCCGGCGGTGCGACGGGTGGCCAAGGCCGGTGAGCATCTCTCCGGTCTGTGGGAGCTGCGCAGCCGTCTGCGGGCCGACGGGATCGATGTGGTGCATGTCCAGTGGGCGGTGCTGCGACCGGTCGAGCGGGCGTTCTATCGCCGTTTGCAGCACGAAGGGGTGCCGGTGGTGTTCACGGCCCACGATCCTCTGCCCAACGTCGGTGGCGACCGGCGGCGGCGTTCGGTGGCTGCCACCGCGCGGGTGTTCGAGCGCGTGATCGTCCACAGCGAATGGGGCCGCAGGGCGCTGGTTGAGCGCTGCGGGGTGGCTCCGGGGCGGATCCGGGTGATCCCCCACGGCGTGTTCAGTTTCCTGGCGGAGCTGCCGACCGCTGCGCCGCCGGTCGATCCACCCGGCCCCACGGTACTGCTGCCGGGCATCATCCGGCCGTACAAGGGCACCGACGTGCTGCTCGACGCGTGGCCGCGGGTACGCGCCGCCGTGCCCGAGGCAGAGCTCGTGATCGCCGGCCGGCCGATGATGGATATCTCCGCGCTGCGCGTGAACCAGCCGGGGGTGACGCTGCTGCCGCGGTTCGTGTCAGACGCAGAGTTGGCGGCGCTGCTGCGGCGGGCCGAGGTGGTGGCGCTGCCGTATCGCTCGATCGACAACTCCGGCGTGGTGTTTCGCCGCGCTGGCGGTCGGCGCCGGGCTGGTGCTGACCGACGTGGGCGGGTTCCGGGAGCTGCACGACCGTGACGGCGTCGGCATGCTCGTGCCGCCGGGCGATCCGGACGCGCTGGCCGGCGCGTTGATCGAGGTGCTGACGTCCCCCGAGCGGCGCGACCAGCTGCGGGCGGCCAGCCGCAGCTGCGCCGACGGGCGGCTCAGCTGGGCCGAGATCGCCGCCGCCACCGAATCCGTCTACCGTGAGCTGCAGTGACCCGGCCACTCTTCATCGTCGCCTGCGACCGGTCGGGCACGACCCTGCTTCGCCTGATCCTGGATCGCAGCCCGGTGATCGCGATCCCGACCGAGTCGATGTTTCTGGCCGACATCGGATCGCGCCGCGCCCGCTACGGCGACCTCTCGACCGACGAGCAGTTCGACCGGCTGGTGCGAGACATCTGGCGGCACCCCAAGGTACGCGAATGGGGGCTCTCATCACAGCCTCCCGGGCGCGGTGAGCTCACCGGCGACGACGCCTACCGGGCGGCGATTGCGGCGCCGTTCGAGGCCTACGCGAGACGAGCACCAGAAGCCGCGCTGGGGTGACAAGACGCCGTACTACGTCAACCACCTGGACGAGGTCATGCGGGTGTTCCCCGACGCCCTGATCGTGAACCTGGTGCGGGACGGGCGCGACGTGTGCCTGTCGCTTCTGAGCTGTCCCGTTCGGGCCGGCGAACGTGTGGGCCGCCGCCCACCAGTGGCGCACCGCGGTGATCGCCGGGGACGCGGCTTCGGCCCGGTACGGCGACGCGGTGCTGACGATTCGCTACGAAGACTTGGTCAGCGACCCGGCTGCCGAGGTCGAGCGGGTGTGCCGATTCGCCCAGATCCCGTTCGACCCGGCCATGCTCGAGGCCGATCCCGACGCCGCGACCCGCGTCGCCTCCGGTCAGGAGCAGTGGTTCTCGGGGCTGGCCGAATCGATCAACGTCGGCTCGGTCGGCCGCTGGCACACCGGCATGTCACGCCGCAACCAGGCGCTCTTCACGCAGATCGCCGGGGATGTTCTGCGCCGTCACGGCTACGAGGTGCCCGATACCGGCGATCCGCCACCGATACCCGCCGTCGCCCAGGCCGCCGACAACTGGTCACGCAAGCTGTGGCAGTTCACCGCCCTGCACGTGATCCAGGAACGCGGCCGCGAGGTCCCCCACCTGATCCGCCGCCGCTTGAGGTGAATAATTGGTGCCAGGCACCAATTATTCACGGTCGGCGATAGGCGGGGAAATAGGCGTCGTCGGGGGACGGCCGGCGGCCGCGCAGAGTTCGCGGTAGGCGTCGGGGTCGTGCACCACCGTGCCGATCACCTTGGGCGCCCGGCCCGAGCCGATCGAGCGCTTGAAGCGGTCGAGCGAATCGTCGTTTCGGAACCCGCCGCCCAGCACCAGCGTCTCGAGACCGGCATCGCGGGCCCGTCGCATCGCCTCGAACAGCAGCAGGTTCGTGGAGGCCAGCTTGCGCGCCTCGAGCGTCGATCCTGACAGGAAGTAGTGCATCGCCCCGCCGCCGCTGAGAAACAGGCCGGCCGCGGAGCCGGCGTCGAGCACCGTCAACGCGTCGCCCAGCCGCTCCAGACGGGTGAAGAACTCGTCGGGGAAGAGATAGAACGGATCGGCGCCCATACCGTGCATCGTCTCCAGGTAGAGCGACTCGACTCGGTCAATGTCGCGGTGCGCCGACACCTCGACCCCGGCCTTGATCGCCTTGCGCAGCTTGTTTCGGGCGGTCGGCTCCATCTGCGTGATCAATGCATCGTCGTCGGCCTGGACAGCCACGGTGACGATGTCCTGCAGCTCGGTCAGCCGTACCCCGTCCAGCCCAGCGTGGTTGCGCAACACCGGGTGGAAGCGGATGAACTCGCTCACCACCCCGCGCTCGCGGCAGGCCTCCAGGAACGGCTCGCCGCCATGCACCGGTGCCGATCGGCCCGCCCGCACCGTACGCGCTGGTGATGTCGCAGCGACCGTCGCCGAGATCCCGCACCAGGAACGGATAGAGCACGTCGCCGTGGGCGAACGCCGCCGGCTCGCCCTCCTCAATGGCCGCCGCAGCGTGCAGATACTCAGGACGCAGATACGGGTCGTCGCCACCCCGCGCCGCCCACGCCTGCGCGTAGCCGTCCAGGTCGAGCCAGCCGTCGCTCACGCCGGGGCCGGGTCGGGCGGGACGTCCTCGATGAACTCCTCGCTCTCGTCGTCTGCATGGAAGCCCTTGCGCATCAGCACCACCGGCACGGTCAGCGCCAGGATGCGGAGATCGCCGAGGAACGAGACCGAGCGTACGTACCGCTGGTCGGCGTCGATCATCTGCGAGCGCTTGAGCGTGTTTCGCCCCTCGATCGCCGCCAGACAGGTCAGCCCCGGCCGCACGTGCAGCGTCTCCTCGTAGTGGCTGTGGTAGCGGTCGGTGATCTCATGCGGCTTTGGTCGGGGCCCCACCAGTGACATGTCCCCCCGCAGCACGTTCCAGATCTGCGGCAGCTCGTCGATCGAGGACGCCCGCAGAAACCGGCCGACCGGGGTTACCCGGGGATCATCGCGATCGAACCACATGCCCGCGCCCTGGGCGGCCGCGTCCATCACCATGGTGCGGAACTTGTAGATCGTGAAGTCCTGCTCACCCATCCCGATCCGGATCTGGGTGAACAGGATCGGACGCCCCTGGGTCTTCCACAGGGCCGCGGCGGCCGCCGCCGCCAGCGGAGCGGCCACGAGACCCATTGCGGATGCGCCGACCACGTCCAGCGCGCGCTTCCCGCGGCGCTGATACCACCCGCTCACGTGGTTCGCGTCCCGGCGGCTTTGTCCCAGGTGGCGGGGACGCCGTGGCGCAGGTACCCGGCCAGCGCGAGCACCGTTGCGAGGGTCACCAGCAGGTAGTAGTGCAGCACCCGCAGGATCCGGATGCGGCCGCCGGTGAGCATCGAGACGCCCACCAGCGCCAACCCGACCAGCTGGAGGCCGAGCACCACCGCATACACGGTGGCGTGTGTCGCCAGCAGCGCGCTTGTCACCAAGAGCAGGATGTGGAGCGGCCCGCTCCAGTAGCGCAGCAGCCGGTGGGATACCAGCTCGATCCAGTAGGTCGGGCCCAACCGCCGCAGGCCGAACATCTTGCCCTGAAACAGCATCAGCCAGGCGTGCTCGAACATCCGCACCTTGCGCCGGAACTCGTCCTCGATATCGGTGGTCATGTTCTCGGTGGCGGTGGCGGTGGGCTCGTACACCGCTCGATACCCGTTCTGCACCATCAGATACGGGAAGCTCATGTCATGGCCGAAGCGGGGATCGACCTCGCGGTAGGCCTCCCGCCGCACCGCGTAGATCGCGCCGTTGGAACCGGTGATGGAGTGAATCTGCGACTCACGTGCCCGCAGCCACATCTCGTAGCGCCAGTAGACGCCCTCCTGGTTGGTGCCGCCGGCGGGGTTGACCAGCCGCACATACCCGCAGGCCATCCCCACCTTGGGATCGGCGAACGGCCGCACCATCTGTCGCACCGAGTCGGGCGCCCAGATCACGTTGGCGTCGCCGAACGCCACGATCTCGCCGGAGGTCTCGCGCACCGCTCGATCCTGGGCCGCCACCTTGCCCCCGCGGGGGCAGTGGATCAGGCGCACGCCGCGGTCGGCGTAGCGGGTAACGATCTCGTGGGTGGCGTCGGAGGAGTCGTCCGAGGTGACCACGATCTCGAGCAACTCGCGGGGATAGTCGAGCTGCAGCGCATTCTCCAGCTTGGCCTCGATCACCGCCTCCTCGTTATAGGCGGGGATGATCAGGCTGACGGTGGGAAGGATCTCGCCCTCGGACACCGGCCACGGTCGCAGCCGCGACCAGCCCCACGCCGCCAGCGGGTAGGCGAGGTGTGTCCACACCAGCGCGGCCAGGCTGACCCAGAAGATGATCTCGAGCACGGTCGTCATCGGCGGAGATACTAGTGCTCCCTGCGTATCGTCCAGGTGCATGCGTTGGCTCACTCAATCGCTCTCCTCGATCCGCACGGACGTCCCGGCGCCGGTGCGCACCCTGCAGCTGGGTGGGCTGCTTGAACGCGTTCGGCAACGGGCTGGTGCTGCCGTTTCTGATCATCTACCTGCACAACGTGCGCGGGCATCTCGCTGGGCCTCTCCGGGTTGATCGTGGGTACCAACTCGGCTGTGTCGCTGCTCGCCGGCCCGGCGTGGGGGCCGGTCGTCGATCGCTTCGGGCCTCGCCGGGTGCTGCGCATGGCGCTGCTCCTGCTCGCCCTCGGCTTCGCAAGCTTCGCGTTCGTGGAGACCGCCTGGGAGGGGTTTGTGGCCGCTGCGGTTGCAGGCATCGGCAACGGCGGATTCTGGCCGTCCCAGTCGACGCTGTTGGCAGCACTGACCGAGCGCTGGCAGCGACCTTCGGTGTTCTCGGTACAGCGGATCACGATGAACCTGGGGATCGGATTGGGCGGTGTCGTGGGCGGCCTGATCGCATCGACCACGCACCCCGGCACCTTCCAGCTCTTGTTTGCCGGTGACGCGCTCACGTTCGTCCTGTTCGCGGGGGCGCTCTCGTGGGTGCCGAAGGTGGCGTCGGCCCACCGCGAGCACGGCCCGGCGGGTGGGTTCAGCGATGTGCTGCGACATCGCGCGTTCATGGCGGTGGTCGGCCTCAATCTGGTGCTGATCTCGGCCGGTCTCTCGCAGATCGACGTGCTGCCGGCCTACATGAAGAACTTCGCCGGGGTCAGCGAGTTCGGCATCAGCCTGGTGTTTGCGGCCAACACCATCCTGATCGTCTTCGCCCAACTCCCGGTGACCCGGTCGCAGCGGGGCCGGCGGCGGATGCGCACACTGGCGGCCGTGGGCCTGTGCTGGTGCGGCTGCTGGCTGCTGGTGCCGCTCGTCGGGCTCAGCTCGGGGGTGACCGCCACCATCGGCTTCATGGTGGTGGCGGGGATCCTGGGGATCGGCGAGTGCCTGCACGGGGCGGTGCAGGCGCCGATGGTCACCGACCTGGCGGACGAGCGACTGATGGGCCGCTACATGGCCGCATCGGCGTTCTCATGGAGCGCCGGGTTTGCGATCGGACCGGCCGTGGGCGGGTTCATGCTGGGCGAGTCGGCGACCGCGCTGTGGGTGGGAGCGGGACTGGTGTGCCTGGCCGCCGCCGGCTCGACGATCGTGCTCGAGCGGGTGATCCCCGATCACGCCCGGCGCACGCCGAGCGCTGTCGGCGCGGGTGACTGAACCGTTCTCGCCCGGGAGAACAGCACCATCCCGCCGACCGTGAGCACGGCCAGCGCGAAGAAGTAGTCAAACGACATCGTCAGGTAGAAGAAGTTGGCAGCTGCCGTGCCGATCAGCGCCGCGCTGGTGCCCCAGCCGGTGGCCCTGATGTCGGCATCGGTGGCCCGTCTGATCGCCAAAGCGCATGCCACCAGGTAGAAGAAATAGGCGATGTACACGGCCAGGCCGATGATCCCGGTCTCGACCAGGGTTGCGATCCAGATCGAGTGCGGGCCGAAGTCGCTGCGGCCGGTGATGAACTCGTAGAAGACGGCGAAGGTGTTGAAGCCCATGCCGAAGAGCGGGTTGGGGTCGAGCGCGGGTGGCACCAGCTGGTAGAACTGGAGATGGGTCTGGGTGCCGCTGCCGCCGGTCGAGATGCGCGTCTCGATCACTCGCCGGACAAAGTGGCTGGACGCGTACAGCACCGCGAAGGCCACCACCAGCGGGCTCAGTGCGAGCAGTATCGAGCGTCCCCGAGGGAGGTGGTGGCGCAGCACCGGGAACAGCACCATCAGGCCGACGATGTCGCCCAGCGCCCCTGACCGCGAGAGTGTCAGCACCTGTACACCGAACAGAAACAGCAGCATCCAGCCCATCCGCCGGCGCTCTCTGGGGGCGCGCAGGTACACGGGCAGGAACACCAGCAGCGGCACGCACAGCATCACGCCGAGGTGGTTGGGGTCGCCGGTCAGTGCGTTCACCCGGTAGATGTTCTGTGAGCCGCTCACCTGCCCGTACACGTTGATGCCGCCGACACCACCTTGGCCGGCGGTCAGCGGGCCGACCACGAGCTTGTCCAGGTTGACGCTCGCTCCCACCTGGAGCACCAGCTGCAGCAGGCCGTAGACGCAGTTCAGGAGCAGCCCGCCGGTGAACCACTTCCACCCCTCCAGGAACAGCAGCCGGCCGCGCCGGGAGAGGTGGGCGACGCCGCAGATGAGGAAGGCGAAGTGCACCGTCCACGAGCCCAGCCCTTTGGCCCAGAAGGTCAGTGCCTGGTGGTTTTGGAGGTCGTAGTAGCCGGCCAGGAAGACGGCCGCGAACACCGCCATGAAGCCGGCCAGGGTGATGCAGGCCGCCGGCACCTCGAAGTCCCGTGTGCGCAGCCGATCGGCCACGAAGACGACCACGAAGGCCAGCGCGAACAGGTTGGTGATCGTGAGCGAGACCGCCGGCGTCTCCCACCGGATCTTCTCCCAGGTGAGCACGCCCAGCGTGCACAGAAACAGCAGGTCGAGCAGTTGCCGCTTCAAGCGCCCACCCGCTGCAGCACCTCGGCCATCTCGCGGGCGCGGCTGCGCCGGTGAAGCGCCTCGTGCTCCGCTGCGGGCAGCTTCACGTCGGGCAGCCCGTCTCCGGCCCAGCTGTCGATCAGCCCTTCGAGGGCGTGCTCGAGGCCGGACTGATCGTCGCCGTCGACGACCTGCCCCGACTCGGTGCGGCGGATCAGGTCGGCGGCCACGCCGGCGGGCGGTACGGCCGCCAGGATCGGCCGTCCGGCGGCCAGGTACTCGAACACCTTTCCGGACACGACCACGTCGCCGCGGCCGTCGGCGTTGGGGATCAAGAGCAGCAGCGCGTCGGCGCTGCGCTGGGCGGTGAGCGCTTCGCCGTAGGGCAGAAAGCCGGTCTCTTCCCAGGCCTCGTCGATGTCCAGCCCGCGCGCCCACTCGCGGTCGGAGGAGCGCAGGTCTCCCACGAACCGCACCAGCAGTTGCTCACGCAGCTCTGGCCTGCGGGCGATCAGCGCGGCCGCAGCCGAGAGCACCGGCCGCGGGGTGCGCTGACCGAAGAAGGCGCCGGCGTGCACGATCACGAACCGTTCGCCGGGCATGTATGCGAGTCCTTCGAAGTCATCGAAGTCCGCGCCGTTGGGGATCACGGTCGTGCGCGCGGCGGCGCGGGCATCGAGTCCGCGGGCCTCGTCTGCGATCGCCTCGGTGACGGTGGTGACGGCGGCTGCGCGGCGCACCACCGACCGGGCCATGTGCCGCTCCAACGCGCGCTTGGCCCGCACGCCGGCGCGCTCGTAGTGGCGATGGGGATGCGACAGCCAGGGGTCGCGGAAGTCGGCCACCCAGGGCGTGCGGGTGGCGGCTGCGATCGCCTCGCCGATCAGGTGGGTCGAGTTGGGCGGGGAGGTGGTCACGATCACGTCGATCTTGCGGTCGCGCACGATCCGGATGCCCGCCGGCACGGCGGTCGCGGCCCACGGCAGCGTCTTGTCGGGGATCAGCGCCCGCTGGTAGGCGTAGCGGGCCTGGACCGCCGCTCGCCGCCACCCCTCCCGGCCGTGGAGGGCATCGGCTTGCGATGAGGACTCGGGGCCGAGAAAGCGGGCGCGGTGGACGGTGGTGTCGGCCGGGATCGCCGCCACCAGCGGCTGGTCGCGGGCAAACCACTTGGGATCGGACGGTGCCAGCACGTCCACCTCGACACCGAACTCGGGCAGGTAACGGCAGAATTTGAGCGTCCGCTGCACCCCTCCGCCGCCCGCAGGCGGGAAGTAGAAGGCGATCAGGAGGACACGCACGGCCGGAGTCTACGGCTCGCTATCGTTGGCACCGTGCAGCTTCCGGCGGGTTTCGTGGTGGTTTCCGAGGTCACGCCGCTCGATCGGGCGGTGCACGATCGCGTGCGCGCGATCCCGCCGGGGCGTGTCTCCAGCTACGGCCGCATCGCCGACGCGGTGGGGCTCCCGGGCCGGTCGCGGCGGGTGGGCCTGGCGATGACGCGGGGTGACGACGACGTGCCCTGGCACCGCGTGGTGAACGCCTCGGGCCGGCTGGTGCCCCACCACGAGCGCGAACAGGCCCAGCGATTGAGGGCAGAGGGCGTCATGGTGGCCGACGGCCATGTCACCCGCCCGATCCCGTGGAGTGAATAATTGGTGCCTGGCACCAATTATTCACGGGCGGGGGTCATTCTGAATGTGGTGGTGCGCCGCTCCGGCGCGCTCGTGAGATTGCGGCGCACCAGCCCGATCACGAGCACGACGAACAGCACGGCCTGGGGCCAACCGGGCTTCAACACCAGCAGCCATCCGCTGAGGACTGACGCCAGCCCAAGCGCTTGCGCGACGCGTAGATCCGTCGCTCCCATTCGCTTCAGTCGCGGTCGTGGTCGAGGTATTCGAGCTGGTCGAAGTAGCGGGTGACGCGGCGGCCGATCTCGACGCGGGGCTGGAGTTCGAGCAGCTCGTCCTCGGTGATCATGCCCATGGCCAGCTTCACCGTTAGCCAGGACATGTTCAGATCGGGCTGGTACACGACTGTGGAGATGCGGGCGTTGACCTCCAGCAAGTATTCGCCGATGAACCCCAGGTTGACCAGGTGGTCGAGCCCGAGTGCCTCGATCATCTTGCGTGACGACGCCAGCAGGTCGGGCCGGTCGATCAGCTCGAACTCCATCGCCAGTCCCGCCCGGATCGCCTCGCGCGTCTTGGCGCTGATCACCAGCGTGCGTCCGTCGCGGCAGATTGCATCGGTGGCCTGCTCCTGACCCGTGATCAGCTCCATCACCAGCGTGGCCGGGAACGGCGCCGCCCGAGTCGAGGATGTCGGCAGCCTCCTCCACGGACAGCGGAAGCAGGGTGCCGGGGCGACCCTCCAGCAGGTTCTGGCGGCGATCGGAGGTGGCCGACAGCACTCGGAACCCGCGTCCGCCCTTGCCCTCGACCGGCTTCATGCACACGTCGATCCCGGGATAGCCGAGCTCGCGGGCAGCGGCCTTGAAGGTGTCCGTGTCTCCGGCTTCGATGCTGCGCGGGTGGGGGATCCCCAACTCCTCGGCCAGCCGGGCGGTCTCGGTCTTCGACGCCGCCCGGACGATCGAGTCGGGCTTGCACACCAGCACCGGCACGTCGAACTGGTCGACGCCGCGCGCGATCGCCAGGATCTCGGCCGACGATTGCGGGAACACGCAGTCCACCTGCTCGTGCTGGGCGACCTCCGCCAGCGCCTCCACAAACCGGGGATCATTGCCGGCCGGCACCTCGTGGAAGTGATCGCACAGGAACCGGCCCGCCGACTGGTGTCGCATGTCCGTGCCGACTAGCGTCACCGGCTGCTCACCGTTCTCACGCAGGCCGCGCATCAGGGACGCCGCTCCCGGCGCCCCGGTGGCGGTCACCAGGATCTTCACATCACCCACCGGTACACCTCGAACACCTCCGCCAGTTCCCGGCCGCTCTCGATGCCGTGGGTGCGGGCGATGTTACGGATGTACTCCTCGTTGGCGTAGTTTCGATGCTGCTGCGACCGGTAGCACTCCAGCGCCGCCACCTTGCGCGTCCAGATGCCGTGCCTCCAGAGACACATACGCCTGCTGCTGGAAGCTGAAGCAGTTCCAGGGGATCTCGTAGCCGAGCAGCGTCGTGCGTTTGAACGCGCGGCTGCCCTCGCGGGCGATCGTCTCGTGATCCTGGTGGATGTCCCCCAGCGAAGGCATCAGCACCAGATCGGGCTCGAGCTCGGAGTTGATCGCGACCAGGATCTCGAGGATCTCCTGCCGCACCGCCGGGAACGTGCGCACCTCGAAATCGTGCACCGTCAGATTTGCCTCGGGGATCCCGAGCGAGCCGGTGGAGGCCCTCACCTCGTGCGCCAGCGTGTCGGCGGGGAACCCCTCCGGCAGCGACCGCGACGCGGTCGAGAACGCGACGTAGTGCACCTCGGAGCCGGCTTCGACCAGCCGAGCGATCGTGCCGCCGCAGCCAAACTCCCCATCGTCGGTGTGCGGCGCCAGCACCAGGGCGCGGCGCCCGGCCGAGATCACGTGCGCCGCTCCGTGGCCGGAGAGGTGTCGAGCGAGGTGGTTGTGAGCACGATCAGTGCCATCAGGATCCAGGTGGTCGGGTCTTCGAAGAACGCATTGTAAAAGACCGAGCTGGTGAGGATCGCGAGGAACGCGGCCAAGAGCGTCAGTCGCACCGTCCGGTACCTGCCCGGGCCGATCGCCGCCACCACCACAGCGGCGATCATCCCCACATACAGCGCCAGCCCCAGCGGCCCCAGCTCGGAGATGACGGTCAGCGGGGTGGTGTGCGAGGCGGCGCTCGCCACTCGCCAGGGGTGCTTGGTGCCCTCCAGCGCGGCCCGGGAGAACCCACCGATGCCTGCGCCCGCGAGTGGGCGATCGGCGATCACATGACGGGCCAGCCGCCACAGATGCAGACGATCAGATGTCACCTTGTTGGCGGTCGAGCCCTGCAGCGCCACCACCAGCGCCAGCGCTCCCGCCACTCCTGCGGTGGCGACGATGCCGATCGTCACCCGCCGCGGCCAAAGACTCGCACCCAGCGCCAGCGCACCCACGGCCAGCGCCAGATACCCGGACTGGGAGTAGCTCATGTACATGCCCAGGAACAGGTAGGCCATCAGCGCCAGCAACCACGGAGAGGCCCGGCGGTGGATCGCCACCCCGGCCAGCAGCACCAGGGTGACTGCCATGAACCGCGCGTAGATGCTCGCGTCCCAGAACAGGGAGTTGACCCGGAAGAACGACTTGTAGGTGTTCTCCACCTCGATCCCAGGGTTCCAGAAGATGTGGTGGGTGAACTCCTGCCCCAGTGCGACGGTGGCGAACACCACCGCGAGCACCGTCTGCACCGTCAAGGCGCCGGTCAGCGCCCGTCGATCGACGCGCAGCTGCGTCAGCCGGGCGACCATCAGACCGAAGGGCAGGTAGAAGAACAGCACCTCGATCGCGCCTTGGTGGCCGTCGGCACTCCACAGCATCGAGACCGCCGACCAGGCCACGAACCCCGCCAGCGCGATCCCGATCCAGCCCGTACGGCGGCCAGGGTCGCGATCGCGCATCAACTCGTAGGCGGTGGCCGCCGCCCCGGCGGCGATCACCGCGTAGAGCGGCACCAGCAGGTGCGCGTCGGTGTCGCCCACATGGAACGGCACCCGGGCCGGTGCGGTGGCCACAACCGCCAGCAGGTAAGCCACGGCCAGCGCCGGAAGACCACCGCGGCGGCCACCAGGCCGGCGATGCCCAGTGCCGCACCGGCGACACCCACCGCCGGGTGGCTTCCGAAGGTCGTGCGCAGGTGGTGCAGCGGGCTCTCGAGCAGCGAGGAGGCCATCATCCCGACTCCCACAACGAACACCACGAAGCCCACCCGCCGCAGGCGGATGTCGAGCCCCAGGATCAATGGCACCAGGCCGGCGGCGGCGACGATCGACCCGGCGGTGTTCACGAGATCGTCCCGGCGGAAACCGGCGCGGATCGATTGCCGGCCTTGTCCCGGGCGGTCAGCGTCATAGTCGTGCCCGCTACCTCCAGGAAGGAGGGCACGCGCACTCGTCCCTCGTGACCGCGGCGGCGGGTGGTCCGGCCGTCGGGCGCTTCCAGAAACAGGTAGACCCGTCCGTCCGACTGGTAGCGCACGGGAACCTCGCCCGGACTGCTGACCAGCTCGAGCGTCGGCGGCTTGGTGTCGATCACGATCCGATTGGGGATCGTGATCGTCTTGTCCGCTTCAGGCAGTGTCACGCGCAGCCGGTAGGAGCCGTCGGCGGCCTGGCCGCCGACGTCGGTGGTGCCGTCCCACGTCTTCCTGACGATCCCCTTGGGATACGCGGTGCCACCCGCGGGGGTGAGCGACCGCACAACATCCCCGGAGCTATCGACGATCGCCAGCTCCACCGTCTGCGCCTTGCGCAGCGTGAACCGCAGCTCAGCAGCCGTCTGACAGTGGGGGTTGTCGGTGCAGGCGGGCGAGAAGTGTTGCGGCGGCGCGGGCCGAGCCACCGGCGAGAGCGTCAGCTTCAGCTGTTCAGCCCGGAGAAAGGCGCCGGCAGCGGCGATCAGCAGCACCGCCACGATCGCGTATCCGCTGCGGGCCGATGGCATCGGCCGCGATTCTAGTTTGTACAGGGGCTACCAGGCGCCGAGCAGCTTCAGCCCGGAGGCCGCCAGCACACCGGCGATCGAGCTGCGCAGCACCCGCTGATTCATGCGGGCAGTGAAGTGCGAGCCGATCAGGATCCCCGGGATCGAGCCGACCAGAATCGCTCCGACCACACCGAAGTCGGGGCTTCCCCACAGGATCGTGCCCACGGCCGCGGCGATCGTCACCATCGCGCCATGGAAGATGTCCGTGCCGACCACCTTGCGGGTCGAGAGCGGGAACACCGTCACCATCGCCATCCCGAAGAACACGCCGGAGCCGACCGAGGTGAGACCCAGCAGGAAGCCGAAGACGACGCCGATCACGAGCGCCATGATCTTGTGGTTGCGATTGAGCGGCCCGTCCGTGGGGAGCTTGGTCGCGTCGAGCAGGCCGCGGATGCTCACCCAGGTGCGGATGATCACGGCGATTCCGACCAGGATCAGCATGTAGCCGATCACTTCCGGCAGCCATTCCGACACGTTCTCGTCGAACAGGTTGTACAGCGCAAACGTGCCGGCCAGCGCGGCCGGAACCGAGCCGAAGCCGAACCACATCGCCAGCTCTTTGTTCACGTTTGAGAGCTGCAGGTGCCGGGCGGCGCCGAAGGTCTTGGTGATGGACGCGTAGATCAGGTCGGTTCCCACAGCGGTGGTTGCGGGAATACCAAAGACTGAGATCAGGATCGGGGTCATCAGCGATCCGGCACCCATGCCGGTCAATCCGACCAGGAGCCCGACTGTGAGTCCTGCAAGTACCAAGCCCGGATCCATCTCGCCGGTGCCTCCGCCTGTTCGAGTCGCGCCGGCCGCTCCGACGCAAGATTACCTACTAGTCTAAGTGATCTAGTAGGAAATACAAGCAGAGTTTTAGCAGATCACAGTTGATTGCGCACGGCCGGGATCAGCCACAGCCACCGCCGGTCGCTCATGACCGGCGGTGGCGGCGCTGTTCAGCCCTGGTTGCGGTACGCGTTGATGAGCACCTCGGCCACCTCGGGCCGGGTGAACTCGACCGGCGGTACCTCGCCGTTTCCGAGCATCTCGCGCACCTTCGTGCCCGACAGGAACACGTGGTGGTCGGACGAATGCGGGCAGGTCTTGTTCGACGCCATGTTGCCGCACGTCTTGCAGAAGAACGTGTGGTCGAAGAACATCGGCTCGATGTCCAGCTCATGCGGCTCGAACTCGTT
>CAVRSB010000016.1:0-35839 GCA_963723785.1 uncultured Actinomycetes bacterium
TGCCTCCCGTAGGAGTCTGGGCCGTGTCTCAGTCCCAGTGTGGCTGATCGTCCTCTCAGACCAGCTACCCATCGGAGCCTTGGTGGGCCGTTACCCCACCAACAAGCTAATGGGCCGCGGGCTCATCCAAGACCGGAGGCCGAAGCTACCTTTGGTACCGTCCCCGCAGAGGTCGGCACGTCATCAGGCATTAGCCAGCGTTTCCACTGGTTATTCCTGTGTCATGGGCAGATTACCCACGTGTTACTCACCCGTTCGCCGCTCGAGTACCCCCGAAGGGGCCTTTCCGCTCGACTTGCATGTGTTAAGCACGCCGCCAGCGTTCGTCCTGAGCCAGGATCAAACTCTCCGAGAACAGCTTGCGAAACGGCCTCCCCCGTCGCCCCCGAAGGAGCCGAGTTCATCGGCCGGTTTCTGACTGTGTGGAGAGAGCTAATGTGCTCTCTCAAAGCGCCGACGCCCACCGTGGTCAAACCACGTAGTGCGCCGGCAGAGGTGCCGTCCGAGACGGGACCGGCTATCGCCGATCTCCGAAGAGACGACGACCGAACCCGACGTTTCACTCTCCTCCGGCACGGTTGCGCCGAGGGCGGAGTCCCCTAAACTGTTGAGTTTTCAAAGACCACCGCCCCTAGGGCGACCTCAACACTAGCCAGCCCATGGCGATCCGGGCAACTCGGCAGTCCCAGAAAAACGCCGCTGCGCGGGCAGCGGCGGCGAACACGAAGTATGCCCCGGCCCACGGGCATCCGTCAAACGACAACCGCGCTGCAGCGAGCTACGCGGCTAATCGCTGAAACGAGCATAAACCGTCGCCCAACGCGTAGCTCGGCGCCGGCCAGCCGGGCGCGCTCCACGTCCAGCTCGTCGGCCCCCAGCGGCCCTGCCGTCGATGCGCACGCCGCCCTGGGCGATCAGCCGGCGGGCCTCGACCCGCGACGCCGCCAGGCCGTTGTCGGCCAGCAGCGCGGGCATGTGCACCGGATCGCAGCGGGAAGCTCGCACACCGGAGCGTCGTCGGCGGCCCGCCTCTCCTTGAACTGGCGGTCGAAGCCCGGCCTCGGCCGCGGCGGCCGCCTCGGCGCCGTGCCAGCGCTCGACCAGCCGCCGGGCGAACTCGCGCTTGGCCAGGTAAGGATCGGCCGGGGGCGGCTCGTCGCTCTCCAGGCACAGGTCGTAGTACTGGGGCATCAGCTCGTCGACGGCGCTCATCGCCTTGCCGTACATCTCGGCCGGCGGCTCGGCGATGCCGATGTAGTTGTTGAGCGACGCCGACATCTTCTGGGCGCCGTTGGGCCCGTTGATCAGCGGCGTGGTCAGCACCACCTGGGGCTCGATGCCGTAGGCGATCTGGATGTCGCGCGCCGGCCAGCAGGTTGTACTCCTGGTCGGTGCCGCCGAGCTCGACGTCGGCGCGGATCGCGACCGAGTCGTAGCCCTGCATCAGCGGGTAGAGGAACTCGGAGATCGAGATCGGCTGGTGGGCCTTGAACCGCTGCTCGAAGTCGTTTCGCTCGAGCATCCGCGACACCGTCATCGTGCGCGTCAGGCGCAGCAGCTCGGCGAAGTCCAGCTTGCCCAGCCACTCGCGAGTTGAACCGCAGCTCGGTGCGGCTCGGGGTCGAGGATCCGCGAGGCCTGCTCGAAGAACGCCTTGGCGTTGCCGTCGATCTGCTCGTCGCTCAGCATCCGGCGCTCACTGGAGCGCCCCGACGGGTCGCCGACCCGGGCGGTGTAGTCGCCGATGATCATCACGCCGACATGGCCCTGCTCCTGGAACGCGCGCATGCGCTGGAGCGGGATCGCGTTTCCGATGTGGATGTCGCGAGCGGTTGGGTCGATCCCGAGCTTGACCCGCAGCGGGCGGCCCAGCGCGAGCTTCTGCTCGAGCCCCCCGCGGGCAGCACCTTGACGGCTCCCCGCACCAGCTGGTCGATTGCGGCCATGACCGGCGATGATACCGGGGCACCGCCCGGCCCCATCCAGCTACCGCAGCGGCCGGCTGAGCGAACGGCGAGCCGGGATCGCCAAACCGCCACCGCCGCTCGGTCGCCACCGAGAGGCCGATGCGGGTGCCGGCGGCGACCCGGCGGCGCCGCGTGGGCGGTCGCAGGTCGGCCACCGCGCCGTTCAGCTGCGGCCCTGCACCCAGCGCCCGGCCGACGTTTCCCGGGCCGCGGCACAGCCGGTCGACATCATCGACGCCCGCGGCGCTCGAATCATCGTCTCGATGCCGCTGGTCGGCTCCAGCGCCCGCACCAGCACCGCGGAGCCGAACCCCTCCGGCCCGCACACGATGTTGATGCACCAGTGGATGCCATACGAGCGATACACATACAGGCGGCCCGGGGGCCCGAACATCGCGGCGTTTCGCGACCGTCTGGCCTCGGTAGGCGTGGGATGCCGGGTCATCGGGTCGGTACGCCTCGACCTCCACGATCACCCCGCCGACCCCGTCCACCAGGAACTCCCAGCCGACCAGGGCGCGGGCGGCTGCCACCGAGTCGCCCTCCAGAGCGAGCATCAGTCGAGCAGTGACAGCTGCGTGCCGGCGGCTGGCGTCCGACCCCCGCGGCCAGCGCAGTGGCGCTGCTCATCTCGTTCAGAATCGTGCGTTCGGTGCGCGACGCGATCAACGGCTCGGCTATGCCCTCCACCCACACGCGGGTGCGCCTGCCGTCACCCCGCTCGTCGGCTTCGATCGGCTCCAAGGCGTAGATCCGATCGGCCCGGACGTACTTGCCGTAGCCGAGGAAGATCATTGCCGGAGGGTCGCTCACGCCTCGGCCAGCACCTCGCGCAGGCTGTCGGCCACATACACCAGATCGTCGTCGGCGATGTCCACGAAGAAGGGCAGCGCCAGTGTGGAGGTGCTCACGCGCTCGGTCACCGGCAACATTCCCGGCCCGTAGCCGTACCGTTCCCGATAGGGCGGTTGCAGGTGGATCGCCGGCAGATACGGCCGGGTGGCAATACCGCGGCCGGCCATCCGCTCGATCACGGCGGTGCGGTCAATTCCCCCGGCAAGACGGATGTAGAAGACGAACCAGCTGCGCGCGTGCGGCCCCTCCCACGGCAGCTCAACCCCTTCGATCCCTGCCAGCAACTCGCGGTAGCGATCCACGATCGTTGCTCGGGTGGTCTGCATCTGGTCGAGCTTTTCCAACTGCGCGACACCCACCGCCCCGGACATGTCGTCCATTCGGTAGTTGAACCCGATGCGGGTGTGCGTGAGCCAGTCGCCGTGCTCTGACCGACCCTGGTTGACCAGGCTGCGCAGCTCGATCGCCGCGTCGTCGTCGTCGGTGGTGATCAGCCCGCCCTCACCGGTGGTGAGTTGCTTGTTGGGATAGAACCCGAACACCGCCGGATTGCCGTGCGTCCCCACCGGCCGCCCATCGATCGCCGATCCGACCGCCTCGCAAGCGTCCTCGACCACCGCCAGTCCATGCTTCGCAGCGATCGCGTTGATTGCCTCGATCTCGCATGGGTAGCCGAAGATATGTACCGGCAGGATCGCCTTGGTGCGAGGCGTGATGGCGGCTTCGATCGCGGCCGGGTCGATGTTGAGCGACTGCTCGTCGATATCGGCGAACACTGGGGTGGCGCGTTCGATCGCGATCACGTTGGCCGAGGCGATGAATGAGAAGCTGGAGGTGATCACCTCGTCGCCCGGTCCCACTCCGGTGCGGTGAAGCGCCGCGTGCAAGCCGGTTGTGCCGCTGGAGCAGGCGATCGCGTGGGTGACCCCGAGCCGTTCGGCGAAGCCTCGCTCGAACGCCGGCACCATCGATCCCTGAGCCAGGCTGCCGGAGCGCAGCACATCCATCACCAGCTCGGCTTCGCGCTCGTCGACGTGCGGGAGTGCCAGCGGGACAGTTCGGGTGGTCACCACGATCAGTGACTCATCCGGCGACCGGCGTGGTGACTGGATACTCGAGCATGTCTCCGAACCGAGCGTCTGTGCCCGCCACCGTGGCGAAGAACACGTCCTGCAGTTCCTTGGTGACCGGGCCCCGTCCGCCGGTGGGATGATCGTCCACCGAAGCGACTGGGGTGACCTCGGCCGCCGTGCCACACAGGAACACCTCGTCCGCGAAGTAGAGGTCGGTGCGCACCAGCGGCACCTCGCGTACCTCGTAGCCAAGCGCCGTCGCGATCCGGATCAGACTCGACCGGGTGATGCCCGGCAGGCACGAATCGGTGGTCGCAGGAGTGTGCAGCACGCCGTCGCGCACCACGAACACGTTCTCTCCCGAGCCGTCGGCGATCGAGCCGTGCTCGTTCAGGAGGATCGCCTCGTCGTAGCCGCAGCGACTGGCTTCCAGCTTCGCCAACACCGAGTTGATGTACTGGCCGGAGGCCTTCGCCGCGGGCGGCAGCGTGTTGGGCCCGATCCGGCGGATGCTCGAGACCTTGCAGCGCACCCCATGCTCGAGCGCGTCCTCACCCAGGTAGGCGCCCCACGGCCACACCGCCACCACGACGTCGACAGGGTTCTTGCGAGGGTCGAGACCCATCTCGCCGTACCCGCGGAACGCGATCGGCCGCACGTAGCAGGACGGCACCTCGTTGATCGCGACGGTCTCGTGGATGACGGCTGCCAACTCGCTGACCGAGTACCCGAGGTCCATCTCATACAGCGCGGCCGAGCGGCGCAGCCGCTCGAGGTGGTCGGTGAGTCGGAACACCGCGGCGCCCTTGGGCGTCTCGTACGCGCGGATACCCTCGAACACGCCGGTGCCGTAGTGCAGCGCATGCGTGAGGACGTGAACCTGGGCGTCATCCCACGGTACGAAGCTTCCGTTGCGCCAGATCTTGTCCGTTTTCTGCATGCCTGATCCCTTCCTCTGCCTGAGCTCGTGGAAAAATCCTACCGGAGAGCGCGCAAACATCCGGTAGTTTGCCTCGCGTGGATGAAGTACTCAAGCGACGGGCGACCTCGTTTGGCCAGGTTGCGGACGAGTACGCACGCGGCCGGCCGGGCTATCCCGCGGAGGCAATCGACTGGGTGTTGGAGTCAGCTCCCGGTGGCCGTGTCGTCGACTTGGGCGCAGGCACCGGCAAGCTCACGCGCGCACTGGTGGCACCGGGCCGCACGGTCACGGCGATCGAGCCGCTGGACGAGATGCGCGAGCGGTTGGCGGATGATCTGCCAGAGGTCATGACGCTGGCCGGGAGCGCCGAGTCGATGCCGGTGCCGGACGCCTCAGCTGATGCGGTGTTCGTCGCCCAGGCGTTTCATTGGTTCGATCCCGTGCCGGCACTGAACGAGATCGCGCGGGTGCTCACCGCCGGCGGGATGCTAGGCCTGATCTGGAACACGAGGGATGATTCCGAGCCGTGGGTTGCGGAGTTCTCGCGGATCCTGAGCCTGCCGGTGGAGGTTGCCTCGGCGTGGGATTGGTCAGACGGACGTCCGCTGTCGCAGCACCCCAAGTTTCGTGACTACCGGGAGCGGCGGCTCGCCAATCTTGAGCCGTACACCCCCCAACGGCTGCTGGAATGGGCGCGGTCGACCTCGAGCATCGCGATCCTCGAGCCGGCGGATCGTGAGCAACGGCTGGCCGAGCTGGCCGAGATGTGCCGCACCCACCCCGACCTGCGCGGCCGCGAAACGTTCCCGCTGCCGATGGTCACCATGACAATCCGCGCCCGTCGTGAAGAATCGGTGCCTGGCACCAATTATTCACACCTCCACTGAACGGACGGAGTGGATACCGTCGAGTTCGCGGAGGTGGTCGAGGGCGTGGGCCGGCGGGGGTGAGTCGAGCGCGATCACCATCACCGCCCGCTCTCCGGCGACCGTGCGCGAGACGTTCATGTTGGCGATGTTGATGCCCTCGGAGCCCACCATCATGCCGACCTTGCCGATCATTCCCGGGCGGTCGTCGTTGACCATCACCAGCATGTGCGGTGCCAGCTCGATCTCGACCTGCTGGCCGTACACGCGCACCAGCCACGGGCGGTGCTCGCGGCCGATCGTGGTGCCTGCCACGGTCAGGTCATCGCGGCAGCGCACCGTCACCAGGTTCGTATAGTCACCGGCCTCGCCGCTGCGGGACTCGTGCACGGCGATGCCGCGACTGGCGGCCAGCGGCCCGGCGTTGACGAGATTCACGGGCTCGTCCGAGCGGGCTGACAGCGCCCCTTCCACCACTCCTGCCGTCAGCAGCCGGGTGTCGTACTCCGAGAGCCCACCGGAATACACCACCTCCAGCCCGGTGGTGCCGAGGTCGCACAACCCCACCGCGATCCGGCCCAGGTGACGGGCCAGCGGCAGGTACGGCCCCAGCACCTCCATGTCCTCCGCTCCGACCTGCGGGATGTTGACCGCGTTGGAGACGAACTGCCCGGTGAGGGCGGCCACCACCTGCTCGGCCACCACCACGCCGGCACGATCCTGAGCCTCCCGGGTGGAGGCACCGAGATGCGGCGTGACCACCACGTTCGGCAGCGTCAGCACCGCACCGGCGGTGTACGGCTCGGTCGGAAAGACGTCCAGACCGGCCCCGGCCACCTTGCCCGACTCGAGGCCGCGCACCAGCGCGTCGATATCGACCAGCTCGCCGCGAGCGGCGTTGACCAGGCGGACACCGGGCCGCATCAGGGCAATCGATGCGTCGTTGACGACGTGGCGAGTCTCGGGCGTGAGCGGCGCGTGCAGTGTGATGAAGTCCGCCTGCTGCCACAGCTCCTCGAGGCTCACAGGCAGCACCTGGAGCTCCCTGCACCGTCCCGCCGTCACGAACGGGTCGTGCACGATCACCTTCATCCCCAGACCGCGAGCACGAGACGACACCAGCTGGCCGATTCGCCCGAAGCCGACGATGCCGAGCGTTTTGTCGGCCAGCTCGACTCCGCCGAACCGCGATCGCTCCCACCGCCCCGCGGTCAGCGCGGCGTGCGCCTGGGGGATGTTCCGCGCCACCGCCAGCAGCAGCCCCAGCGCGTGCTCGGCTGCCGACACCATGTTCGCGCCGGGCGCGTTGGCAACGATGATGCCGCGACGAGTGGCGGCGTCGACGTCCACGTTGTCCACCCCGGTGCCGGCCCGGCCGATGACCTTCAGCCGGTGCCCCCGCTCGATCAGCTCCGCCGTCACCTCGGTGGCGCTGCGCACGATCAGCGCGTCGTAGTCGCCGATCCGCTGGAACAGCTGGTCGGCATCCCACTCGATCCCCATATCCACGTCAAAGTGACGCTTCAGAAGCTCCACTCCAGCCTCGGCGATCGGCTCCTTCACCAGCACCCGGGGCGGTGACTCAACCACCGGCGAAGACCTCCAGGGCGGCCGTTGCGCCCGCGCCCTGCGCCGGCGGTGAGAATCCCAGCTCGCGCAGGGTCAACTCGAGCCCCGCCAGCGCGGTGATGATGTCGAACTCGTTCATGTACCCCATGTGCCCGATCCGCATGATCTTGCCGCGAAGCCGGCCCTGACCGCCGGCCAGAACGATCCCGTGACGGTCGCGCAGGGTGGAGTAGACGACCTGGCCGTCGAGGCCGGGGGGCATCGAGAATGCCGTGACCATGGCGCTGGTGGCGTCGTCGGGTGAGAACAGCGGCAGGCCCAGCGCCTTCACACCAGCGCGGGTGGCCTCCGCCAGGCGCCGGTTATGGGCAAAGGTCGCCTCCAGGCCGCGCTGCTCGATCATCTCCAGCGCCGCCCGCAAGCCGAACAACAATGACACCGGCGGGGTGAACGCCGTCGTGCCCTTGGCCTGGGCGTCGGCGGCCGTCTGCCAGTCGAGATAGAAACTCTTGGTGGGAGTGCGCCGGGCCAGCTGCCAGGCGCGCTCGGACACCGACACGAACGCGAGGCCCGGAGGGCGTCATGAGCGCTTTCTGCGACCCCGATACGACCACATCGACCCCCCACTCGTCGGTGCGCAGATCGACTCCGCCCAAACTCGAGACCGCATCCACCACCAACGCGGCGCCGGTGGGCCGCACCGCCTCAGCGATCCCCCGGACGTCGTGCACCACGCCGGTGGAGGTCTCCGACTGGGTCACGTACACCGCCGAGGCTCCCACTGCGGCCGCCCCGATCGCCGCTGGATCGAGCCGCTCACCCCACTCCAGGGCGATGTGCTCGCAGCTGACTGTGTGGCGCTCGCACATCTCGGCCCAACGCTCGCCGAAGTTCCCGGCAGATGCCACCACCACGCGATCGCCGGGGGACGAGAGGTTGAGCACCGCCGACTCCATGCCCGCAGTGCCGGATCCCGCCACCACCAGCACGTCGCCGTCCGTCTGATACACCCGGCTGAGCCCCGCCAGCGTGTGCTCGAACAGCTCCCGGAAGTCGGGGCTGCGATGGTGCATCATGGGGGCCGACATCGCCGCCGTAACCTCGGGCGGGATGGGTGTGGGGCCGGGGGTGATCAGGTACTGCCGTGACGGCATGGGCGCATCGTATGTCCGCCTGCCGTCCGCTCCCCGCCGGTAGCTCAGTGCACGTGCTCGAGCGCCCACCAGGCGCCGGCATTGGTGGTCGGGAAGTCGTACAGGCTGGCGCCGATCACGCCCTCTTGCAGAGCGGTCTTGACGAAGGCAAACGTCATCCATTTGCCCGAGTCAGGCCCCAAGCCGCCGATGGCGTGAATGGGCAGATCCGGGTCAGGCAGACGGTTCTTCAGAATCCGCAGCGACGTGCGCTCGTAGGTGACCACTCCCGGCACGGTGCTGACGTGGTAGGTGGCGTAGTCCATCGGCAGCACCACGTCGAAGCTCTCACCCAGGGAGGCGTAGGGGAATCCCGGCCAGTACTTGGGGTGAAGCTGCATGCCCCGCGGCGAGGGGATGATCGCGCCCAGCGGATATGACGGGCCAACTGCGGCGCGCAGGAATCGCCCCAGAGTGAGCAGATGGTCGGTGCGCATCACCGGGTCGGCGACCACCGTAGCCTCGATATCGACCGCGACCGAGTCCAGCGAGCCGCCCTTGGGTGACCGGAAGTCGACCGCGGCCTTGATCCGGCGCAGGTCGGATCCGGCGTGCAGGAGCGACGGCAGGTACCACCCCACCACCTTGATTCCCCGCGCGTGCGCGAGATCGATCAACCGGCCCAGCATCACCGGATAGCGGATCGCCGGCCGGGTGCGGTAATTGCTGGTCTCCACGTACAGCGTCTTGACGCCATGCGCCACGGCGGACGCCACCGTGCGGTTGGGATCGGTCCACGGCCACTTGGGCGGATACATGTCGATCCACGTCCCCAGACCGGTATAGGCGGTGACCGACGGCGCGGCCTGCGCGGTGCCGGGAGCGGTCACGGTGGCCGCGCACGCCGCTGCGGCGATCACCGCGACGGTTGCGATCAGGCGTCTCACAGGCGCTCGCGCAGGAGCTCCTGCACCTGTTTGGCGTCGGCGCGACCCTGCGTGCGCTTCATGACCTGGCCAACCAAGGCGTTGATGACGCCCTCCTTGCCCGACCGGAACTGCTCCACGAACTCGGGATGAGCAGCCATCACCTCGTCCACCAGCGACGCCAGCTCGTCACCGCCTCCGATCGACGCCAGCCCGTGGGATTCAACCAGCGCGGCGGGCTCGGCGTGTGGGATCGGCCTGCATCAGCGCCAGCACCTGCTTGGCGATGGTGGCGGTGATCGTCTTCTGCGGCGACCAACCCGAGCAGCGCTGCGATCCGCTCGGGCGCCAGGTCGGTGACGACCGCCGGCTGGTTTCGGACGAAGTCGGACGCAGCCTTGGGGTCGGCGCCGGCGGCGATCACGGCCTCGAAGTAGTCGGCGATCTGGGGCGTTGCGTTGAGGTCGACCGCATCCTGGTGGGACAGGCCGAACTGCTCCTGGAAACGAGCTTGGCGAGCCGCCGGGAGTTCGGGCATGTAGTCGCGGACAGCCTGGATCTGCGCCGTGCTCAGTCCCATCGGCACCAGGTCGGGCTCGGGGAAGTAGCGGTAGTCGTCGGCCTCCTCCTTGGAGCGACGGGCGTGCAGCGAGCGATCGGCCGGGTCGTAGTGAAGCGTCTGCTGGCGCACTTCGCCTCCGTCGGTGAGCAGCCCGATCTGGCGCTCGATCTCGGCCGCCATCCCTTCACCCAGGAACTTGAAGGAGTTCATATTCTTGAGTTCGGTCTTGGTGCCGAATTCCTGCTCGCCGACGCGCCTGACCGACACGTTGGCGTCGCAGCGAAGCGACCCCTTCTCCATGTCACAATCGCTGACGCCGATCGTCTGCAGCGTGTTCTTCAAGAGCGCCAGGAATGCGACCGCCTGCTCGGGCGAGCGGATATCCGGCTCTGTCACAATCTCCACCAGCGGGGTACCGCAGCGGTTGAAGTCGACCAGCGAGAAGTCCGCCCCCGCGATCCGCCCTCCCGATCCGCCTGCGTGTACCAGCTTGGCGGCGTCCTCCTCCAGGTGGGCGCGGGTGATCCCGATCCGCCCTCCGTCCACCATCAGCTCTCCTCGGCCGCAGATCGGCTGGTCGTACTGGGTGATCTGATACGCCTTGGGGCTGTCGGGATAGAAGTAGTTCTTGCGGTGAAACTGTGAGCTGGGGGCGATCTCGCAGTCCAGCGCCAACCCGATCTGGATGGCCTTGTCGACCGCCGCCTGGTTGATCACCGGCAGCACCCCCGGGTGGCCCAGGCAGAGCGGGCAGGTGAGCGTGTTGGGCTCGGCGCCGAAGCGGTTCTCACAGGCGCAGAACATCTTGGTTTCGGTGTTCAGCTGGACGTGGATCTCCAGGCCGATCACCGGCTCCCACTCGGCGCTGCTCATCGTCTCCGCCGCCCGCAGCGCCGGGGGCACCGGATCAAACGTCGATGGCCTGCTCCAGCGCGTGGGCGGCCGACAGGATGCGGTTCTCGGAGAATGCGTCGCCGACCAGCTGCAGCCCCACCGGCAGGCCTTCGCTCAACCCCGACGGGATGGAGATCCCCGGCAGCCCGGCCAGGTTGACCGGCACGGTCAGGATGTCGCAGGCATACATCGCCCACGGATCATCGATCCGCTCGCCGATCCCGAACGCCACCGTCGGCGACGCCGGGGTCGCAATCAGGTCGACCTGGGCAAATGCCTCCTGGTAGTCGCGCCGCACCAGCGTGCGCACCCGCTGCGCGGTGCCGTAGTAGGCGTCGTAGTACCCGGCCGAGAGCACGTAGGTGCCCAGCATGATCCGCCGCTTGACCTCCGACCCGAACCCGTGGGAGCGGGTGCGGCCGTACATGTCGACGATCGAGTCGCCCGGCTCCTCCAGCCGCAACCCAAAGCGCACGCCGTCGAACCGTGCGAGGTTGGCAGAGGCCTCTGCCGGGGCGATCAGGTAGTACGCCGGCAGCGCGTGCATGAGCGTGCGGGCAGGGTGATCTCGCGGACGGTGGCGCCCAGACCTTCGGCCTGTGGCGATAGCAGCGTCGAATGAGGCCCGCACCCCCGGTTCCACCCCGCGCTCGAGCTGGTCGGTGGGGACGCCGATCACCACGCCTCGGAGATCCTCCGCGTCGGGCACAACGATCGGCTCGGGCAGCGGCACCGAGGTCGAATCGCAGGGGTCGTGGCCGGCGATCACGCCCAGAAGCAGCGCCGCGTCACGCACCGTCAGCGCGAACGGGCCGATCTGATCGAGGGACGAGCCGAAGGCGATCAGCCCGTGCCGCGACACCGCCCCGTACGTCGGCTTGAGCCCGACCACGCCGCACAGCGCGGCCGGCTGGCGGATCGAGCCGCCGGTGTCGGTGCCCAGCGCGATCGGCGCCAGCCCGGCGGCGACCGCGGCGGCCGATCCGCCGCTGGATCCTCCCGGCACGGTGGTCACGTCCCACGGGTTGTGGGTCGGCCCGAAAGCGGAATGCTCGGTCGACGATCCCATCGCGAACTCGTCCATGTTGGTCTTGCCCAGGGAGATCAGGCCGGCGTCATTGCCACGCTGCACCGCCCCGGCGTCGTACAGAGGGCGATGCCCGGCCAGGATCCGCGAGCCGGCGGTGGTCTCCTCGCCGCGCGTGCACAGGATGTCCTTGTAGGCGATCGGGACTCCCTGCAGCCCCGAGCGACCGTCGCGATCGAATCTGGATGCGGCTTCGATCGCTGCATCGGCCCGCGTCCGCACATAGGCGTTCAGCTCGCCGTTTCGCATCTCGATCGCGTCGAGGTAGGCGGACACCAGCTCGCGGCAGGAGATCTCGCCCGCATCCAGCAGCGCGACGCTGCGCTCGACGGTCAGCCCCAGAGTGTCGATTGCCGCGGTCATGCCGGCGGCACCCGAAACGCGCCCTGCTCCGCTTCGGGGGCGTTGCTCAGCACCTCGTCCAGCGGCCACGACGGCCGCACCCGGTCGGGGCGGGTGACGTTTGTCAGATCGAGCGCGTGCGCGGTCGGCTCGACGCCGTCGAGATCCAGCCCCGACAGCGCCTCGACATGTCCCAGGATGCTCGAAAGCTGCTCGGTTGCGCGATCGACCTCGTCCTCGGTCAGCGACAGCCGCGCCAAGGCGGCGACGTGCAGAACGTCTTCACGGGAGATTGACACGGCGCCAGAATAGTCGAGCGGCCGCGGAGCGGGATCAGGAGCGGATCAGTTGGAGCAGGAGCGAGTCGTTCTTGGTCAGGGCACGACGTGCACGCCGTTGGCCTGTTTCCCCTTGTCGCCTTCGGTGACCTCGAACTCGACCCGCTGGCCTTCCGCCAGGGTCTTGTACCCCTCGCCCGCGATCTCCGAAAAGTGCACGAACACGTCATCACCCCCGTCCTGCTGGATGAAGCCGTAGCCCTTCTCATTGCTAAACCACTTGACGGTGCCTTCTGCCAACGTCGTTCCCTCCCTCAAGCCTCCCGGCAGGCGCCGGATTGCGCAACATTAGAGCACCGTCAAGACGTACGCAATCGGTCGCGCCTAAAGGTGGGTTTAACTGCGGTCGGCGTGCCTCTGCAGCGGTCAGCGTGTTGGCCATCAACATCGCGATCGTCATCGGCCCGACGCCGCCGGGAACCGGCGTGATCGCGCCCGCAACCTCGCTTGCAGAGGCAAACTCGACGTCGCCCACAAGGCCTGCCTCGGTGCGGTTGATGCCGACGTCGATGACCGTTGCGCCCGGCTTGATCATGTCGCCGGTGATCATCTCGGGTCGACCGACAGCCGCAACCACGATGTCGGCCCGGCGGATCACCGCGGGCAGGTCGCGGGTGCGCGAGTGGCAGATGGTGACGGTCGCGCTCTCGTGCAGGAGCAGCAGCGCGACCGGCTTTCCGACGATGTCCGAGCGTCCCACCACCACCGCGTCGGCACCCTCGAGCTGCACTCCGGTGCGCTTCAGCAGCTCCAGCACGCCGGCGGGCGTGCACGCTCGCAGCCCGGGCTGTCCCGCCACCAGCCGACCGACGTTGACCGGATGGAACCCGTCCACGTCTTTGGCCGGATCGAGCCGGTCGAGCACCTGCTTGAAGTCGAGCCCGGCGGGTAGCGGAGCCTGCACCAGGATCCCGTCGACGCGATCGTCGGCGTTCATCCGGTCGACCATTGCGAGCACATCGGCCTGATTCGAGGTGGCCGGCATCGGTTCGTGGAACGACACCATTCCGGCCTCTTCGCAGGCGCGAATCTTGTTTCGCACGTACACCTGCGAGGCGGGGTCCTCGCCCGACCAGAACGGTTACCAGACCGGGTTTGTGGCCTGTGCGGTCGGTGAAAGCGCGGACCCGTTCGGCCACGTCGGCCCGCACTTCTGCCGCTATCGCGGCGCCGTCAATAATCGTTGCCATGGGGCCGCACATTACCGAACTCACCCTTGCGGGGGATTTCGATCGGGGCTCGCTCAAGTTTTACTGAGGTCTGGCGATACAGCACTGGACGGTTTGCAAAACGTCACCGTTGTATCGGCAAACTTACGCCGCCCCCCATGTGTCAAAGCGAACCCGGATGCCGGGAACGCCAGAGTTCCCGAGGAGGTGAATCCCCCAATGCTCGAGTACTTCTCCCGGCTCTTCGCCGAGCTCAAGGACGAGGCCGGCCAGACCATGGCCGAGTATGCCGTCGTTCTGGCCGTGATTACGATCGCGGTTGTGGTGACCCTGGGTCTGCTCAGCACCGCCATTAGTGGCAAGCTGACCAGCGTCATCGGCGTCCTCTAGTTCTTGCGCCTTGTTGTAGTCATCTGCGGGCCCCGCGCCTTTGGGCTCGGGGCCCGCAGTGACATATCGCCCGCAAGGGTGATCCTCCGGAATCGAAGTAAATCCGGCGCCTGTCAGGTCGAATCACCTTTTAGTGCAGTGCAGGTGTTTCCAATAGCAGGTTTTCCGGTTTTTTCGGAGGAGGTGAAGAATGATCGAGTACGCATCAAAGCTTCTCGGTGAGCTGAACGAACGAGGCCGGCCAGACGATGGCTGAGTACGCCGTAGTCCTGGCCGTGATCACGATCGCCGTGGTCGTCACCTTGGGTCTGCTGAGCACAGCAATTAAGGGCCAGCTGACCAGCGTAATCGGCGTTCTCTAGCCGCAAGGCTGAGAACGGAACGTGGTTCGGCGGGCCCCAGATCCTTCGGGTTCACGGGGTCCGCAAGACCATCAACCTATCGCCCGAAGTTCCAGGCGGCTACGTTACATACGGAGGAAGGTGGACACGTTGTTCGAGCGGTTTCAGCGTCTGTTCGCCCGTGGTTGCAGCGAGTCAGGCCAGACGATGGCCGAATACGCAGTCACGTTGACGGTTATCACACTAGCGATCGTTCTGACCGTTGGACTCTTGAGCACAGCGATTGCGAACGATCTCACCCGAGTTATCTCGGCGCTTTAAATATCCACGTACTTGTATCGGCCGGCTCAATCATCACATTCCGGCCAGGTTCGTCAGACAAAACCCCCCGTATGTCCCCTATGAACCACACACTGAGGAAGAGCATGATCCGCAAGATTGCACGAGATGAGCGAGGACAGGCAGTGACGGAGTTTGCCGTCATTCTGCCAGTGTTGCTTTTGGTGCTGTTTGCAATCTTCCAGTTCGGCATCATCTTCAACAACTACATTCAGGTCACCGCGGCAGCGCGCGAAGGTGCTCGTAAGGGCGCCGTCAACCGCACCACGGGGAACTGCGCAGCTGTTGTCGCCTTGGCCACCAGCTCGGCCAAATCGGCCGCGCCCGGTCTCAACTGGACGAGCGCCGGTGCCGGCGTCAGCGCCACTGACACCTGCACGAGCAATGCACTCGCGCAGGGAAGTGACTTCACAATCACGGCCAGCTACCCATGGACTGTGTCCCTGCTGGGCCAGGTGGTGGCGTCCGGAAGTCTGAGTTCTTCCACCACCATGCGAGTCGAGTGAGCCCGTCCCGTTGGCGGGCTCACCAACTCGCTCAGTTCTCCCCGTTGTATTCGCCTACCAGTCCCCCGAACCAGCGATCTGGGCTTGGAACTACAGCCCTCAGATCGCCTTCTAAAGTCCCCGCCCGCCACTGCCGATAGTGGATGGGTTACGTCCCCGAGTCTTCCCCTAAGTGAGGCAGCCGCATGACCTATAGCGTCCGCAATATCGTGATCGCCGTCGTTTTGGCGGTACTCGCGGCGGTGCTGGTGATCATGTACACCAGCAACGCCCAGAAGCAGGCCACCAGTGGCCAGGAGAATGTCACTGTCCTTGTAGCCAAGACCGACATCGCTCCGGGCACCAGCGTGTCCGACGCGATCACTGCGGGCGCGTTTGAAACGCGGTCCGTCGTGTCCAAGGACGTTGTCCCGGGCGCGCTCAACTCGGTCGCGTCACTCAACAAGGATCTCGCTGCTACCGGCACTATCGCCGCCGGCTCGCAGGTCACCGCACCCATGTTCTCGGAGTCACAGCAGAACCCGATCGTGACTCAGATCAGCGGTGTCGATCGCGCCATTCAGTTCTCGTTGAATGCCAACCGGGTGCTCGGCGGCACGCTCAAAGCCGGCGACCACGTTGACATCATCTGGGAGAGCACGATCCATCCCACCGGCAACGACAGCAAGTTCGGTGACACCGATGTCACCCGGCCGCTGTTCCTCAACGTGCCGATCCTCTCGACCTACGATTCCGGTGCCGCCTCTGCGGCCCTGACCACCGACGGCCAGCCGGCCAATGGTGGTGGCTCGAGTGACGGTTCCGCCGGTATTGGCATCATCGCCCAGCTGCCGCAGACGCAGGTTGCTCCCTTCCTGCTGGCGCTGCAGACCGGCAACGTGTGGTTCGCACTGCGACCCGCCACGGATGCCCAGGATTCACCGATCGTCCTGACCACCGCGTGCAGCCTGCTGTCTGCCGGCCTCACCGCCAAGCAGGTTCACCATGACGTTCCGTCCTGTGTAGGTGTGAAGTAATGAGTACTGTCTCTCCAATCAAGGTGTTCATCACCGGCGCTGCCAACGGGCTCGCCGAGGTTCGAGAGGGCCTCGCCGACCACCCCGACGTTGAGCTGGTGGGAACCGCAGCAGATCCGTCCAAGGCCGGCGCCAAGCTGGCCGAGTCAGCCGCTCAGGTGATCCTGCACGGCACCAGCGCAACCGATCACGTGCCGACGGCCGAGATCGAGTCGATCAGGTCGGTCACCGCCGCCCCGATCGTGCTGGTCACGTCCGCCAGCGCCAACAGCATTCTTGGTGAAGCGCTGTCGGCCGGCATCTTCGACGTGGTGCTGCTCCCGCAGCTCACCGACGGGATCGTATTCACAATCAAGAAGGCGTTCTCGTTGGCCGCCGGTCGTGCCGGGGGAGGCCCCGGTAAGTCCTCGGCCAGCGTCGAAGGCAAGGTCATCAGCCTGTTCTCGCCCAAGGGCGGATCCGGCAAGACCGTGCTTGCCTGCAACCTGGCAGCGATGTTCGCCCGTCGGCACGATCGACGGACGCTGCTGCTCGACCTCGACCTGCAGTTCGGTGATGCCGCCATCATGATGGGCATCGAGCCGGACAAGACCATCTACGACCTGGTCATGGCTCGCCGCGAGCTCGACACCGACGCACTCGCCGGGTATGTCACCGCCCACCAGTCTGGTGTGCACGTGCTGCCGGCCCCGCTTCGGCCCGAGGACGCTGAGCTGGTCACCGAGGAGCGGCTTGGACATCTGTTCGCAGTCGCCAAGGAAAGCTACGACGTCGTGGTCGTGGACACTCCCCCGTTCTTCCACGGGCCGGTGCTGTCCACGCTCGATCGCACCGACCACCTGATTCTGGTCGGCACGATGGACGTGCCCACGATCAAGAACATCAAGCTCACTCTGCAAACCCTCGACCTTCTCCACTACCCCAAGGACCGTCGCTACCTGCTGCTCAACCGCACAGGTTCGAAG
The DNA here is from genome assembly GCA_963723785.1 of uncultured Actinomycetes bacterium. GTDB lineage: Bacteria > Actinomycetota > Thermoleophilia > Gaiellales > JAICJC01 > CAVPTL01. Next base: position 17,261 of record CAVRSB010000016.1, read on the forward strand.
GTCGGCCTGAACGCGCGGGAGATCGAGCGAGCGCTCGACATGCCCATCTCGTTCGAGGTCGAGTCCGAGCGGGAAGTACCGGTATCGGTCAATCGTGGTGTGCCGCTGGCGCTTGCCAATCCGCGCTCCGCGATCGCCAAGTCTCTTGGCGATGTGGCCGACAAGCTCGTCCCCCCCGTGCGTTCCCAGAACGGGAACTCGAAGGGCGGCGGCGGCGAGGAGAAGAAGTCCCGACGCAGGTTGGGGAGGTAGTCGATGTCGCTTCAATCGCGCATCCAGGTTGCCGTCACCGACGGCACCGAAGAGACTGCTTCGGAGTCGAAGCAGCAGTTCGCGCCCGAGCGCTCATCGGCTGCGGCTGACCCCTTCGCCGAACTGAAGACGCGGGTCCACCGGGAGATCATCCCCCGGCTCGGACCCCGCGTATTCAACGGCGAGACCAGCGACGAGGATCTGGAGTCCAAGGTCACGGAGGTCGTGACCGAGCTGCTGGCTGTCGAGAAGACGCCGCTCACGCGTCAAGAGCGGCAGGACATCATCAGCCAGATCACGGACGACATCCTGGGCTACGGCCCGCTGGAGCCGTTCCTGCGTGATGACTCGATCACGGAAGTCATGGTCAACGACCACAAGACGATCTACATCGAGCGCCACGGCAAGATCACCCGCACCAACGCACAGTTCGTCGACGAGGCGCATCTGCTGCGCATCATCGACAAGATCATCAGCCGCATCGGCCGGCGCATCGACGAGTCGTCGCCGTATGTGGACGCGCGCCTGCAGGACGGCTCGCGTGTAAACGCCATCATCCCGCCCCTGGCGGTGCGAGGTTCCACTCTCACCATCCGAAAGTTCCGTCGCGACCCGTTCGTGATGGCCGACCTGATCAAGTTCGGCACACTCACCCACAAGTCCGGGCAGTTCCTGGAGGCGTGCGTGCGAGGCAAGCTGAACATCCTGATCTCGGGTGGTACCGGTTCCGGTAAAACCACGACCCTGAACGTGCTCTCGGCCGCGATTCCGTCGGACGAGCGCATCATCACGGTCGAGGACGCGGCCGAGCTCCAGCTCAAGCAGGAGCATGTGATCACGCTCGAGTCCCGCCCTGCCAACATCGAGGGCAAGGGACAGGTCACCATCCGCGACCTGGTTCGTAACACTCTGCGTATGCGCCCCGACCGCATCATCGTCGGGGAGTGCCGTGGTGCCGAGGCCGTGGACATGCTCCAGGCCATGAACACCGGCCACGACGGCTCGCTTACGACCGTCCATGCAAACAACCCGCGCGACGCCCTCGCCCGTACCGAGACTCTGGTACTGACCGCCGGCGTGGATCTGCCCCTCCGGGCTATCCGCGAGCAGATCTCAAGCGCATTCGACCTGATCGTTCAGGTATCACGCCTGGTCGACGGCACCCGCCGCATCACCCACATCACCGAGGTGCTGCGGATGGAGTCCGACATCGTCACGCTCCAGGACATCTTCCTGGCCAAGCCGATCGAAGACGGCGCCGCCAACCGCGACTCCGGGCATCGCCTGCTGGGGCCGCTGACCTGCACCGGCGTCAAGCCGAGCTTCCTGGACAAGATGGCATCAAACGGCGTCAACCTCCCGCCGAACTTCTTCCAGGATGAAGCGGGAGACCATAGTGCCGCCGCAGCCGGGATCTTCGGGCGGGCGGTAGGGCAGTGATGCGCACCCGCTTGGCAATCTGCGTCGCGCTGGTGGCCGCTCTCGCGGTCACCGGCACGGCCGCGGCCGCAGGCCCGGCACCGACCATCCAGTCGGTCAACACCAGCAAGTTCCCCGAGGTGTCGGTCAACGTCAAGGCGGCTACTGCCACGGCCGGAACTCCGACCGTGGTGGTGACCGAGAACGGACAGCCGGCGACCGGCGTCGACCTGAATACGAATGACAACGTGCCGGCCATTGCGCTGCTCACGGATACCTCACGGAGCATGGATGGAAAGCCGCTGGCTGACGCCAAGGCGGCAGCAAACTCGCTTTATCTTCAGCCAGTCTCCCGACGCGGTGATGGCGGTGTACGGATTCGGCGACGACAGCGTATGTGAGCGCTCCGTTCCCGTCCGACCGCACCGACGCGTCACTTGCCATCAACCAGCTCGCGATCGCGGCTAAGCCCGGTACCGCGCTCTACGCCTCCGTCGTCCAGGCCTCGAACGATCTGGCCAAGGAGCGCCGAGCGGCAAGCACGTGATCCTGCTCATGACCGATGGTCACTCGGCCAACGACCCCGCCACCCTGGCAGCAGGCCAAGGCGGCGGCAAGGCGGCCCACGCGACCATCTATGCGGTCACGACCTCGACCGACCAGGCCGCGCTGGCACCGTTGAAAGCGCGCTTGCCTCCAGCACCGGTGGACGAGATGATCCCGGTCACCAATTCGACCGCCCTGAAGGCGGCCTACAAGACGATCGCGGCCTCGCTCAATGCGACGTGTCGCATTCATCTATCACAGCCTGGTACCTCCGGGTAAGCCAATCGACCTGAGCGTTCAGCGTGAACGGCTCGACGCCTGCCACCGAGACGGTCAAGGCTCCTGGTACGTCATCGCTCCACCACCTCGGGCGGAAGCTCGGTTCCGGCCAACGCGGCCGGTCGTGCCGCCGTTGCCGGCGTCGTCGCCCTGTTCGTACTGGCGGGTGCACTGATCGTGCTCTCGTCCAAGCCTGCCGTCATGGTCGGGAAGCGGATCGCTCCGCACACCGAGCAGAAGAAGCAGGTCGTGGTGGTCGCTCCCGGCCAGGAGATCCCGAAGATCAGCATCCTTCACCAGCTGTATGTGGCGACGGAGAAGATCGCGGGCTCGTTCAACTACTGGAAGCGGATCTCGTTCCGCCTCGAGCAGGCCAACCTGCCGCTGCGAACCGCTGAGGTTGTGTACATCCAGATGGGCAGCGCAATGCTGCTGGCCGCGATCGCGAGCCTGCTGTTCGGGCTCGGCGGCATCGGCGGGCTGATCGCCCTGGTGATCGGCGCCCTGATTCCCTGGATGTACGTCAAGATCATGGCGAAACGGCGGCTGAATGCTGTTCGAGACTCAGCTGCCGGAGACCCTGATCACGCTGGCTGCTTCGCTCAAGGCCGGTCACGCTTTCAACTCGGCGCTGAACAGCGTCGTCAAGGAAGGTGTCGAGCCGACCTCGACCGAGCTGTCCCGCGTCTCCTCGGAAATCCAGCTGGGAATGCCTTCCGAGGCTGCCCTGGAGTCGATGGCACAGCGTATGGACTCGACCAACTTCGGGTTCGTCGTGATGGCTGTCAACATCCAGCGCACCGTCGGCGGCAGCCTCGCCGAGATCCTCGACATGGTGGCCGACACGGTCCGCCAGCGACAGCAGTTCACCCGTAAGGTGAAGGCGCTGACGGCTCAGGGCCGGATGTCTGCCTACGTGCTGCTGGGCATGCCGTTCATGATGGGCCTTGCCATCTTTGCCCTCAACCAGGCGTACATCACGATCCTGTTCACAGAGACCGCCGGCCAGATGATGATTGCCGGAGCATTGTTCATGATGCTGATTGGCGGGCTCATCATCAAAAAGATCGTCTCCTTCAAGGAGTAGTCCCAGATGATCATCCTCATACTCGCAATCGTTGCGTTCTTTGCCGCTACCTACTTCCTGCTGACCGGGCTGACCGTCCAGCAGAAGGAAATCGCGGTGTCGATGCGCAAAGCACGTCGGTACGGCCTACGCGATCAGCGTGAGATCGAGACACGCAAGAGCGTCAACGACCGCGTGGTCGGGCCGGCAACCGAGAAGATCGCAAGCGTCACGATGAAGGTGCTGCCCAAGACTGATCCGCAGCAGATCCACAACCGCCTGATGGCGGCGGGTCTGGGACAGTCGATGACCGCCCAGATGTACCTGGCGCTCAAGGGCGGCTTGGTGGCGGTGTTCGCAGGCGGCGGCTTCCTGCTGGGCCTGACCGGTGCCATTCCGTTCATCGCCGGAGTCATGATCGGAGTCGGTGGCGCCGCGATCGGCTTCATCGCTCCCGACTTCTATATCAACTCCCGCGTGCGCGGCCGCAAGTCGATCATGCAGGCGGAGCTGCCCAACGTGCTCGACCTGCTGTGCGTCTCGGTCGAGGCCGGACTCGGTTTCGACTCGGCGCTGGTAAAGCTGAGCGAGCGCATGCGCGGTCCGCTGGTGGACGAGTTCAACCTGGTGTTGCACGAGATGCGCATCGGCGAGAGCCGCATGTCGGCCCTCAAGAACCTGTCCGAGCGCTGCGAGGTTCCGGAGGTCGCCCAGTTCTGCCGAGCGATCATCCAGGCCGACCAGCTCGGTATCGCACTCTCGCGAATCCTGCGAGTGCAGTCGCACGACATGCGCATCAAGCGCCAGCTGGCGGCTGAGGAGAAGGCCATGAAGGCCCCGGTCAAGATGCTGTTCCCGACCGTGATCTTCATCTTCCCCTCGATGTTCGTGGTCGCCCTCGGGCCGGCCGCACTGCAGCTGATGAAGACGTTCTCGCAGACGTAATACGATTGCGGTGTGCACCGCCTGACCGTGCCCACCGAGCGCCGAGAGCAGTTTGTGGATATCACCAGGGCGGTTGCCGATGCGGCAGCCGCCCTCGGTGTTTCCGACGGCGCGGTGCTGGTGTTCTCGCCCCACACCACCGCCGGGATCTCGATTAACGAGGGGTACGACCCCGACGTTGCCGGTGACGTGTTGGCCTGGATGGCAACCCACGCTCCCCACCGGGGGCCCTACCGGCACGCCGAGGGCAACAGCGATTCGCACATCAAGGCGATCATGACCGGAAGCTCTCAGCTGGTGCCGGTGTCACAGGGACAGCTGCAACTGGGCCGCTGGCAGGCGGTGTTCCTGTGCGAGTTCGACGGGCCGCGGACACGCCAGGTGTGGGTCTCGCCGCTGTCGGCACCGGCCTGATCGCCACACGCGGCCCTGATAGCCTACGGCCGCCGCGGGCGACGTGGCCGAGTGGTTAGGCAGCGGCCTGCAAAGCCGTCTACACCGGTTCGACTCCGGTCGTCGCCTCTCAGCCCGTCTGGGCTAGCCGGGCGATCAGCTCGGCGTTGCGAAGCGCGAGAACTCCCTGCCCGGCAACTGCTGCAAGGGCTGCCATCGTGACCGGTGTAAACCGCTCTGCGACCGCAACCAGCACCGCCCCGTGCAGGGGTGTGATGGCAGCCACCTCCATCCCGGGCGCCTGCGGCTTGGTGAGGCTGATGACCGAGACGTCGCCGGTGACGGCCGCAGCCGGTCGCGGTGCGGACAGGACGGCCTTGCGGGCGGCGGACGCACCCGAAAACGCGAGGATCGAAGGGCGAGGGCCGGTGGTGATGACCGCTACGGCAGTTGCCTGAGCGAGCGTTCGGGCAGCGTCGACCACCCGGGCAGCGATCGCCTCGGAGGCCGGCTCGGCAACCGTCAGCCGAGCGATCCCCAAGAGTGCCTCCGACATTGCGGTCGCCCGTCGCTGGCGCTCGTGCAGGCGCGCATTCTCAAAAGCCACGGCCGCCTGGGCGGCGAGCAGCTCCAACAGCCGCACCGCGAGCGGCGAGAACTGATCGAGCCCGAGGCGTGCCAGCACCACCGCGCCCACCGTGCGCCCGTCGTAGCGCATCGGCACCGCGACGATCGACTCGTCGATGTCTTCAGTCCCCGGGATGTCGAGGGCAAACTCGCAATGGTTGGCGTCGGGGACGTTGAGTGAGCGGCCCAGAGCCACAGCCGTTCCGGTGATGCCCTCCCCCACGTCTACCCGCAGTGATTCCAGTGACTCGCCCTCGTAGGCGCTGTGCAGCTCCCGTGCGGCAATTGCCTCCAGGGTGGTGCCGTCCTCGTCGAGCACGTACACGCGCACGGTGTGGTAATCGACCAGCCCGCGCAGCTCGGCGCAGATCGTCTCGCCGATGCGGCTTTCGTCAGTGAGCTCGTTGAGCCGTTCGGCCAGCGTGCTGAGCGCCCGCAGCTGCTTCATCGACTCGATCTCGGCTGCACGGGCACGCCCACGCCGGCGAGCGTCCTGGGCGTCGATGAACCCCGCCGAGCGATCCTTGCCGCGATCCTTGGCCAGGTACAACGCAGCGTCAGCAGCCGCATGCAGATCGGCCACGGTGGTGGCATCGCCGGGGAAGCTGGCAACACCGCACGACACGGTGATGCGCCGGTGCCCGGGAAGGGCGCGGACACGAGCGCACAGGCGATCGGCTGCGGCTCGCGCCGCCCGCTTGCCGGTTTCGGGCAGCAGCAACGCGAACTCCTCGCCGCCGATGCGGCAGGCAACGTCGCTGGCGCGGAGATCCTCGCCGGCGGCGGCCGCCACGCGGCGTAGCACCAGGTCGCCCTCCTGATGGCCGTGAGCGTCGTTCAGTAGCTTGAAATCGTCCAGATCGAACACGATCAGCGACAGCGGGCGGTTGTGCCGGTGGGCACGCTCCAGCTCGGCCCGCAGCCGCTCGTGGTAGTAGCCGATGGTTGTGGAGGCCGGTGAGCCAGTCGGTGTGCGCCTCTTCGACCAGCCGCTCGCGGTTCTGGGCGTTGTCGATCGCGAGCGCCGCCAGGTCGGCAAACCGGCAGATCAGCTCGAACTCGTGATCGGAGAAGGCAACGTCGTCGCCCAGGCGGTAGACGTTGAGGGTGCCGATGGTGACGTCACGGACGATCAGGGGTACGCACGCCAGCGCCTCATGCTCGTCTTCGGGGGTGCCCGGCACCACGGCGATTCGCGGATCGTTGTGCGCCTCGGCCAGATTCACCGCCTCACCGCGCTGCGCCACCCAGCCGGTGACTCCCTCGCCGAGGGCGCTCGGCGACTCCATGATCTCGTCCGCCCAGCGATCGACCGTATGCACCGGCGTCAGCAGCTCTGCCAGCTCGTCGACCCGGTAGATGGTGACCGCGTCGAACGGCACCAGCCGCTTCAGCTCGGTGGTGATGCGCTCGAACAGCTCACTCAGAGTGGCTGATGCGAGGAGCATCCGGGAGACCTCGAGCAGCGTCCGGTACGACGCCAAACGTGCGTCGGTACTGGGAGACTCGGGCAGGAGTTGATCGGCCAATGTGGCTCCGCTGAAGGCAGGGTCGTACCGGGGGGTCGGCACGTACCGTTAACGTCGGGAAATTCGGCCGTTAAACGCACACCCGAAGGGGTGATCCACCCGCGAAATTGCCAGTTTCTGCCACAATTTCCGGCAGGAAGCTAGCGGGATTCAGCGACGCAGTTGGTGATTACTGCCTGCGTGTTCGGATCGACCGCGGTGTGCTCCCGGGCGGCTTTGTCCGCCGCCAGGAACTGCGCGAACGTGAGCCTCGAGCTGATGCAGTTGTACGCGGCGGTGCAGGCCTGCTCGGGCGCCCCGGCGTTGGTGCATGCCGAGACGAAGTTGTGCTGCACCTCCCCGTTGTAGCTGGTCGGGGTGGAGTGGCCGCACGCGGCGGCGGCGAGCGCAACGCTCCGATGCACGCGATCCGGGAGATCGTGCTCATGCAGGTAGCGTCGGCATTGCGCGGCCGACACTTGAGGCCCGCCGGAGCGCCGGTCAGCGATCAAAGGCCGCGCGATTGCGCGTGAAATGCTCCCAGGCGTCCAGGGTCGCGGTGGCGCGGGTACGCCCGATCCCGGTGGGGCCTGGCTCAGGCACCCGCCGGTCGCAGGTGCTCAGCGTGCGCGCGGTGTACCGGCCAAACTCGTCCGGGCCGACGGCCCACACGACGAACTCCTCAGCGTTGAACCACTCGACCACATGCCGATGCTCAACTTCAACCACCTGGTCGGTCATCGTCCCCACCTCCGGCTAGCGAGCCTGCCCCACGATCCAGCGATCCCGGGCACGGTACACCCACCGTGGTGGAATCGCCAAGCATATTCACCAACACGACACTGTTTGCTCGTGATCGGAGTGAACCTTGGTCGACCTCGGCGTCTCACGAATCTCTCAGAGGACGCGGGCGAAGATCCAGGTCTGCGGGCGGCCCGGGGGCCGGCCCGCGGCATGCTCGGGCCGGATGGCTTTCTTCTTCCATGCGGACACCATCCGGCCCGTGCGGCTACCCGCGAGTATCACGCGGCCGCCGTGTGATAGCCGAGCATCCGCCCGACGGGCGCGGCCAGTGCGAGCCCGGCTCGCTGAACGAACACGGGCGGGAACGGCACGCGGATCGTGTCCGCGTAGGCCTGGGCAATGACGGCCAGCCGGAGCGGATTCGGCATCCCGTGGGTGTTCGTCTTCCCATCCGCGGCCAGCGCGAACATCGTTCCCAGCAGGTCCTCGAAGTGCAGCGCGGGCCGCACCTCGGCCACAAACACGGCCTCGACGGTGCCGTCGTTCCAGAACTTGTGCGGCGTCCCGGCAGGCACGACCAGGTGCTCCCCCGGCCCTGCCGTGACCGTCTCCCGGCCTACCTCAAACCCGACGCTGCCTTCCAGCACTTCGAACCGCTCCTCCTGGTGAGGGTGGATGTGCTTGGTCGCGACTGCGCCGCCGGGCTGAACCACCGTCTCGACGATCACGAACTCGCCGTTGGTCTCAGCCGCAGTCTGAATGAAGGTGATCCGCTCGCCGGTGACCGGGTTCTCGATGACATCTCCTGCGTGAAACATGCTTCCTCCTCTGTGGGGTCTTCGTGGACACCACAGATGGTCGGGCACAGCCCTTCGTCGCGACAGGGGATCGGCCGCCAGATCCGTGTCGGAAAACCGACAGGCTCAGTCGAGCGGGACGACGGCGTGCACGGTCGTACCCTCGCCCGGAGGGCTCTCGACGGTCAGGCCGCCGCCGACGGCTTCCAGGCGGTCGGTCAGCCCGGCGAGACCGCCTCCATCCTCGAGCAGCGCACCACCGATGCCGTTGTCGACGATGCTCAGCGCCGCCTCGCGATCAGAAACGGTGAGAGTCAGCTCGACGCGGTCGGCTTGGGCGAACTTTGCGATGTTGACCAGCGTCTCGGCCGCGACGTAGTAGAGCGCGACCTCCAGGGGCTCCGGCAGGCGCTCTTCGGGCACCACCACCGTCACCTCCGACGGTGAGCGCAGCGCGAGCCCGCGCAGCGCTCCCGCCAGGCCGGTCTCGGTGAGCGACGCCGGGTGGATGCCGCGGGCCAGCTCGCGGAGCTCTGCGATGGCCAGGCCTGTTTCCTCCTGTGCGGCATCGACCAGCTCGGCCAGGCCGGCCGGCAGCTCCTGCCCCATCGCGATCTGCCTGAGGAAGAGGCCGATGGTGACCAGTCGCTGTTGCGCACCGTCATGCAGGTTTCGCTCGATTCTCCGACGCTCCCGGTCGGCCGACTCGACCACGCGGGCACGCGAGTCTCTCAGCTCTTGCTCTGCCCGCTTCCGATCGGTGATATCCCGCACGTACGCCGTGAACCGGGCCGGTCCCTCGAGCGGCACACGAGTGACAGTCAGTTCCACTGGAAACTCCGTGCCGTCCGCGCGCATGCCGGTCAACTCGACCCGTCTGTTCAGGATCGTCTTCTCGCCCGTTTCCAGATGCCGCGCAAGAGCCGCGTAGTGCCGTTCACGTAGTCCGGGTGGGATGATGAGCCCGGCGACATCGCGACCGAGCACCGCCGATTCGGAGTAGCCGAACATCGCTTCTGCCGCCCGGTTGAAGGTGAGCACGGCCCCTGTGTCGTCGATCGTGATGACCGCATCCAGCGACGAGGCGAGCATCGCCTCGAGCAGCGCTGCGAGGCCTCGACTATCAGCGGGTTCCGTCAATGCGGTACAACATACCCCGTGGCCGGAGATCGTTCGACGTTGAAGGCGGTGATCGCCGAGGATCAACCGCTCCTCCGGGACGGAATCGCATCGCTGCTCGAAGTTGGCGGATTCGACGTGGTCGGCCGCTGCGAGAACGCCGACGACCTTCTGCTGAAAGTGCGCTCGTACGCGCCGGACGTGGCGGTCGTGGACATCCGAATGCCACCGACGTTCACCGATGAGGGCCTCCAGGCGGCAGCCACGATCCGCGCCGGCCATCCCGAAACAGGCGTGCTTGTGCTCTCCCAGCATGTCGAGCCGGAGCAGGCCGCACGCCTGCTGGCAAGCGACACGGAGGGGATCGGGTACCTCCTTAAGGAGCGTGTCCGCGACGGTCAGTCGTTCATCGACGCGGTCACTCGGGTCGCCACAGGCGGGACAGCGTTCGACTCGCAGGTGATCGCAACGCTGGTTGCGGGCAAGGGCCACACCGCCGGAGAGCGACTCAGCGAACGTGAGCTCCGCGTGCTGTCACTCATGGCAGAAGGGCTTTCGAACGCGGCCATTGCCGACCAGCTCTTCCTCAGCTCCCGCGCCGTGGAACGGGATATCTCCGCCATCTTCACCAAGCTGGAGTTGCCTGCGGCGGAAGAGCACAACCGCCGTGTGCTCGCGGTGCTCGCCTTCTTGGGTATGCGATGAGTCAGGCGGTACTGAGCCGCTGATCTCACTGGCCCGATTGGGCCAGGCGCCGACCGCGAAGGTTCGAGCCGGCAAGCTCGACGAGTCGTTGGAGTTGCTGTCTCCTTCTGGTCAGGGGAACCGGTGAATCACTCGGACGCCAACTTCAAGGTGAACGACACCAGGTTTCTCCCGAAGCCCGTTCAGGAGCCTCGGATACCCATTTGGGTGGGAGGTTTCTGGCCGAACAAGGCACCAGCGCCGCGCGCAGCACGGTGGGACGGAATGTTCCCTGCCAGCCCAGACTGGCCAGATGGTTTCCTCTCACCGGAGGACATCTCAAACGCCGCCGCCTACATCGGTCAGCACCGCGATGCCGATGCGGGGCCGTTCGACCTCACCGCGATGGGAACGCTGGACGGCAAGCGGCCTTCGTGCGGCCCCGCCTTGATGAGGGAATATGACGATGCCGGGCTGACCTGGTGGGTGTCACAGTCCGAGGACGTTGCAGAACTTCGCAGGATCATTGGGAACGGGCCGCCGCAGTTCTAACTCAGTCCCAGCGACCAAGCGTACGGTCAAGGGGAAAGCGGCTGAAGGGACTCGAACCCTCGACCTTCTGCATGGCAAGCAGACGCTCTAGCCAACTGAGCTACAGCCGCACGGCGACCACGAGTATAGCCGTGCCGCGCCGCCCAAACCCCACCAACGTGGGGCGTGAATAACGGTGCCTGGCACCGTTATTCACCACTAGCCGCGTTCGCGCTGCTTGACGTCGAGGCGGCGGAGGACGTCCCAGAGGCGGCTGACGTGCTCCTTCTTGTCGTCCACGATTCGCTGCACGACTTCCTTGGCGGCCTCGTCGGAGAGGGTGAAGGCCTGGGCCTCGTACCGGTTGATCGCCTCCAGCTCGGAGGCGAGGTTCTGCGCGGATCGTCTGCAGGTCGGCGGTCAGCTCTGTCAGTCTCATGAGGTTCTCACTGGTTGTCGATCTGGGCTCGTTGCAGGTGTCCGGAGTAATCGACATACACCGATTTCCACTCCGTGTAGGTATCCAGCGCCGCGGTGCCCGCTTCGCGATGACCGTTGCCGGTGTACTTGGTGCCCCCGAACGGCAGCTGGATCTCGGCCCCGATCGTACCCGCATTGATGTAGGTGATGCCGGTGTCGAGGTCGCGGATCGCCCGAAAGGCAGCGTTCACGTCGGCGGTGTAGATCGCGCTCGAGAGCCCGTATTCGACCCGGTTTGAGATGTCGATCGCATCGCCCAGATCCTTGCAGCGGATCAGCGCGGTTGCCGGGCCGAAGATCTCCTCGGTGGCGACTCGCATGTCGCGCTCGACGTCGCCGTAGATGGTCGGGTGGTAGTAGTAGCCGTCTGGACCCGTCCGTCCAATGCTCGCCGCCGGTGAGGATGCTGGCACCGTCGTCGCGGGCGATGCCGGTGTAGCGGTGCACCTTGTCCAGCGCCGCCTGGTTGATCAGCGGGCCGACGTCGGTCTCGGGATCCAGCCCGTTTCCGATCTGCAGGGCCTCGGCTCGCTCCACCAGCCGCCTCGCCAGCCCGTCGTACACGCGCTCGTGCACGATCACCCGGCTGGCCGCGGTGCAGCGCTGACCGCTGGTGCCAAACGCACTCCAGAGGATGCCGTCGGCGGCGTTGTCCAGATCGGCGTCGTCCATCACGATGATGGCGTTCTTGCCGCCCAGCTCGAGGTGGATTCGCTTGAGCGTGGCCGCGCCCTGGGTGGCGACGTGGATGCCCGTCTCCTTCGAGCCGGTGAAGGTCACCACCTTCACGTCGGGATGGGTGATCAACCGCTCGCCCACCACCGCGCCGCTGCCGTGGACGATGTTGATCACGCCCGGCGGGAGGCCCGCCTCCTCGAAGATCTGCACCAGCAACTCACCCAAGAGCGGCGTGTCGGCGGCCGGCTTGAACACCGCCGTGTTGCCCGTCACCAGCGCCGGCATCAGCTTCCAGGTCGGGATCGCCATGGGGAAGTTGAACGGCGTGATCACCGCCACCACCCCCATCGGCTGGCGCAGGCTCATGGCAAACTTGTCGGGCATCTCGGCGGGCACCGTCTGACCGAACATGCGCCGGCCCTCGCCGGCCATGTAGTAGGTCATGTCGATGCCCTCCTGGACATCGCCGCCGGCCTCGGCCAGCACCTTGCCCATCTCCCGGGTCATCATCTCGGTCAGCTCGGGCTTGCGGTCGCGCAGCGCCTCCGCCACCCGGAACAGGATCTCGGCTCGCTTGGGCGCGGGATACAGGCGCCAGCTCTGGTACGCCTCATGGGCCGCGGCCACAGCTCTGTCGGTATCCCCCACGGTCGATTTCGGGAACGAGCCCAACAGCTCGCCGTCCGCCGGGCTGTGGTTCTCGAACCACTCCCCGGACTCGGACTCAACCCACGATCCATCCACATAATTTCGGTACTCGCCGGCGGCAACCGCCATCTACTGCCTCCTCATCGCAATCGCGGGCACACTCTACTCACCGCGCACCGCGAGCACGCGCAGCAGCTCGTCCACCCGCGCATCCACAACCTCGAGCTCTCCCGGGGCCACGCTGGCGCCGTCCTGCATGCCGTGGCCGGTCACGATCGACGACGATCAGGGTGCGGGCGGGAACGTCACCTCGCTGGGCGAGCTTGATCGTGGCCGCGATCGGCGCGGCCGCCGACAGATCGGCCCATACGCCCTCGAACTCGCCGAGCATGATCCGGGCCTGCTCCAGCTCGGCCTCGGACACGCGCACCACCAACCCCTCCGACTCGACCACCGCCTGCAGCGTCTGCACCGTGCCGGTGACGCCGGCCAGCGCCTTGGCTCCGCTCATCGCCTGCGAGGACGGCGACACCCAGTCCTTGCCGCCGGCCAGCGCGCTCGCCACCGCGCCCGAGACCTCGACGGCGACCATCCGCGGGATGCGGTCGATGACGCCCCAGGCGACCAGCTCGCGAAACCCTCGCCACACTCCCTGGATGCCGTCCCCCAACCCGGCCGGCACGATCGCCAGATCGGGCGCGGTGAAGCGCAGCTGCTCGACGATCTCGTAGGCGATCGTGCGATAGCCCTCGATCGACAGCGGATCGCCACCGATCGGAGGCGAGGTGCGATTCGAGAACGAGCGCCAGCCCAGTGACCGCTCGGCGCTGGCCAGAAGCGGCCAGCGCTCGGCCGCCGATCGCACCGCCACCACCCTCCCGCCGACGGCTTCCATGGCGTCGCGGGTGCGCGGGTCGAGGTCGGGATCGACCAGGCCGACCGACCGCAAACCCGCTCGCGCGGCGTAGGCGGCCATCGAGATCGCCAGCGCATCGTCTCCGGCGGTTCCCAGGGTGGATTCGCGATCCTCGATCTGTGACACCGCCAGCGCCGCGAACCGATCGCGCCAGCTGCCGGTCGGGTTGGCCCGCTCATCCTTGAGAAACAGCCGCCGCAGCCCCAGCTCGGCCCCCAGACCGTGGGAGGCAATCAGCGGCGTGTCACCCTCACCCAGGGTCACCAGCCGGTCGCGGGGCACCGGTAACTGGGTGGCATACCGCGCCAGCCCGCGGCCGGTGAGTTTGCCCGGCTTGAGCGCAACCATGCGGGCATACACCGGGGCGACATTCGCCGGCGCACCTTCAGACGAGCACGACGGGCAGCCGCCCGGCATCGATACCACTGGATAGCGGCGCCTGCACCTGAGGCACTCCAATGCGCTCGGAACAGCCATCACCGCGAGCATACCCCTTGCAAGGGCGGGTATCCTCTAGGAGTGATCTATTGCGTGGTGCCCAGAGAACTCGAGCACGAGCTGCTCGATCAGATGCGCGAGTATTACCGCGACAACCCGGGTGTCGAGGTGATCGTCGACCGTCGCTACGGCGGTCCCAATGATCGCCGCCGCGGCGAGACCGGGGTCACGGACGAGCGCCGAGTGACCCGCGACCGCCGGCGCGCACGCGCCATCGGAACGTTCCCGCGGATCGAAGCGTTCGACACCGCTGACAGCTGACAGCCGCTAGCTCAGCACCACGGAGCCGTCCGGCTCTGTGGCGGCGTTCCACTCCTGGAAGCGGTCATCGATCTCATCCAGCTCTGCCCCGCGGTGCTGCAGCGTGACCGGCTGGGCTCCCAGCATGTCGACCCGAAACTGGTACCACGACAGCTCCCACGCGATCGTGACCACGACCTCGCGATGGCTGCGCTGAATCACGCTCACCCGGGGATCGCCGAGCGTGCGGATGATCCCCGACACGGTGCGGCGATGGCCTGACTCGTTGAACAGCTCGATCCCGGCTTCCACCACATCGTGGGGATCGTCGGGGAGCGCGGCCGGCTCGAACGGCGTGGGGCCGGCGTTGGCGTTGCGCTTGCGGCTCTGAAAGAGGCCCTTGAAGCCACGCGGCCGGGCCGTCCACATCTGCAACGGCACGGCCGGTGCGCCTTCCCGAATCCAGCCGCGGGCGTCGGCGGCATCGAGGCACAGCGGACACACGTACGCGTCGTCGTCAGCGTGGCGGTGGTAGGTGACGAGATGCTCTCCCAAGAGCAGCGACCGCCCGCAGACGGCGCATTCCGTCTCGATGTCATTGCGCTTGATTTCGATCACAAAGATGTCCCGATTTTGACTCCCGCCCGCGGCGGTGAGTATACCGAAGTCGCCGAAAGCCGCCGCAAACCGGCCGGTTCCCAGAATGTGGCAGATACTCGGTTTGACCGGCCCAAACGTTTGCCGGTACCGTCCACCGTCACATGTGGGGACCGGGGAGAGGAACGGCTGCGGCGGGGCTGGTGGTGGCAGCCGCCACGCTGATAGGAGCGGGCATGATCGGCGCCGCCTCGCCCGGTCACGCTGCCCCGACCGCCCAGACCTCCACCGTGATGCGCCAGCTCGACGCACTCACCGGCCGACGCGCCCGCCTGACCGCGGCGGTGGCCACGCGCCAGGCACAGGTGGACGCCTTCGCGGCCGCGGTACTCGCAGGCGAGCTGCGGATCAAGCGCGATCGGGCGGCGCAGGCCCGCGTGCGCTCGCGCCTGGCGGCGCTGCTGGTTGCGCAGTACAAAGGGCCCAGCTCGGATCCCGCCGCGTTTCTGCTGGGAGCGGGATCGCTCGACGAACTGACCTCGCGCGCAGACACGCTCGACCGGATCTCAGCGTCCCAAGCTGCGGTGATCGCACAGCTCACCGCCGACGCCCGCAAGGCGGATGCCGAAGAGGCGCGCACCACCGCGCTTCGCCGCAAGGTGTCGACCCGGCTGACCGCGCTCACCGCCACCCGCGCCCAGATCGACCAGGACATCACCGCCCGCCGGCAGCTGCTCGCCCAGCTGACCGCGGCCACCCTCGCGGCGGTGCACCACGAGCAGCACCGGCGAGCCACCCTGGAGACCGACACCGGCGGGGCCAACGACACCGGCTGGCGGCGGGGGTCAGGCTCAAGGCCAGAGCTTCACCGGCGAGGTCACCTGGTACGGCCCGGGATTCGCCGGACAGCCAACAGCGTCGGGCGAGATCTTCGACCCCAGCAAGCTCACCGCCGCCAGCCCGTGGCTGGCGTTCGGCACCATGGTTCAGGTCACCAGCACCGTCACCCATCGCAGCGTGACGGTGCGGGTCAACGACCGCGGCCCGTTCGGTCGCGGCGTGCTCGATCTCTCCCAGCACGCCGCAGCGCGTGATCGGGCTCTCCGGCTGGCAGGTATGCCGGATCCAGGTGGTCGGCTAGGAGGGCTACGCCTTGGCCAGCTCCCCGTCCTTGGCGGCGTTGATCAGTCCGCTGGCGACATGGGCCGGCACTTCCTCGTAGCGCAGGAAGCTCATCGCATAGTCGGCCCGGCCGCCGGTCATCGACGTCAGATCCGGGGCGTAGGTGAGCACCTCGGCCATCGGCACATCGGCGTGGATGGTGGAGTAGCCCGCGCCGGGATCCATCCCCAGCACGCGACCGCGACGGCTGGTCATATCGCCGATCACATCGCCCACGTTCTCGTCGGGCACGGTGATGTCGAGCCGCATGATCGGCTCCAGCAGCGCCGGGTCGGCCTCGGCGACGGCCTTCTTGAACGCCATCGATCCGGCGATCTTGAACGCCATCTCGGATGAGTCGACGGTGTGGTAGGAGCCGTCCACCAGCGTGACCTTGATGCCGACCACCTTGGAGCCGGTCAGATCGCCCTTCTGCATCGCCTCCTGGATGCCCTTGTCCACCGCCGGCCGGAATCCCTGCGGAATCACGCCGCCCACGATCTTGTCGACGAACTCGTAGCCCTCGTGGCTTCCCAGCGGCTCGATCTGGATATGGCAGTCGCCGAACTGGCCGCGCCCACCGGTCTGCTTCTTGTAGCGGCCCTGGGCCCGCGCCGGCTTTCGAATCGTCTCGAGGTACGGCACCCGCGGTGGGTGCAGGTCGACCTCGACGCCGAACCTGCGCGCCACCCGGTCGACGGTCACCTCGACGTGCATCTGTGAGAGCCCCGCCACGATCATCTCGCCGGTCTGAGGATCACGGTGGATGTCCAGCGCCGGATCCTCCTCGGCCAGTCGCCGCAGCGCCTGGTACACCTTGTCCTCCTCGCCCTTGTGGCGAGGCTCGATGGCAAACGACACAACCGGCGCCGGGAAGGCCAGCGGCTCGATCTCGGCGGGATTGTCGGCGTCCGAGAGCACGTCTCCCGTACCCGTCTCCTTGAGCTTGGCCACCGCGCCGATCGACCCGGGGCCGAGCGCGTCGATGGGCGTGTGATCCTTGCCCTGAATCTGCAGCAGCTGCCCGATCCGCTCCTTGGCGTGGGAGTGGTTGTTGGTCAGGTTCGAGTCGGACGTGACCGTGCCGGCAAACACGCGCATCAGGTTGATCTTGCCGCTGAACGGGTCGGCCACCGTCTTGAACACGTAGGCAAGCGTGTTGGCACCCCCCACCTCGGGCACGTTACGCGCCCGTGCCGGCGAAGGCAGACCCTCCACGATCAGGTCGAGCAGCCCATGGGAGCCGATGTTCCGGGTGGCAGCGCCACAGCCGACCGGAAACAGCTCGCCCTCGGTGACCAGCTTCTTGAGCGCCGCCGCCATCTCCTCGCGGGTGATCTCGTCGCCCTCCAGGTAGCGCTCCATCAGCTCGTCCGACGTCTCCGAGACGACGTCCATCAGCTTGTCGTGGTACTCGTCGGCGACGGCCCGCACGTCCTCGGGGATCTCGACCGCCTCGTCGTGCCCCGAGCCGTCGCCACTGTGGTCGTAGGCGACCATGTGCACCAGATCGACGACACCATGGAACTCGGTCTCCGAGCCGATCGGGATCTCGACCGCCACGCACCGGTCGGAGAGCTGGCTGCGCAGGCCTTCGAGTGCCGCGAAAAAATCGGCCCGCTCACGGTCGAGCATGTTGATCAGCACCAGCCGCGACAGTCCCAGCTCATCGCATCGCTTCCACACACGACCGGTTCCGACCTCGACGCCCATCACTCCCGACACGGTCACGATCGCCCCCTCGACCACCCGCAGGGTCGAGAGCACATCTGCCTGGAAGCTGGGCTCGCCGGGGGTATCGATCAGGTTGATCGTGCGCCCCTCCCACTCCAGGTGGGTGATTGCCGCCGAGATCGACATGCCCCGGCGCTTCTCCTCGTCGTCGGTGTCGCACACGGTCGACTGCTCGGCCACGGAGCCCAGACGGTTGATCGTCCCCGACTCGTACAGCAGCGCTTCGACCAGGGACGTCTTGCCGGTGCCGCGGTGACCGATCACCGCGACGTTGCGAATCTTGCCGGGCTCCTTCACAGGCATGTATGGCCTCCAAGGCTTGGAAGTACGTCGCTAGACGCCTTCCAGACTACCGCACCGGTGGAGGCAGGCTGCCGTGCAACTTCGCCTTCAAGCGAAGGATGGCTTTGGTGTGGAGCTGCGACACACGGGACTCCGTGACACCCAGCACGTCGCCGATCTCGCGCAGCGTCAGCTCCTCGTAGTAGTACAGCGTGATCACCGTCTTCTCGCGCTCGGGCAGCTTCGAGATCGCGTTGGCCAGCGACTCGCGCACCTCGGTGCGGGTCATCTCGGCCGACGGGTCATCGGCGTTGGGATCTTGCAGCGTGTCGATCAGCGAGACCGTGTCGCCTCCCGACGACGAGATCGTCCACAGCTCGTCCAGCGCAGCCACTGACGAGCGGGAGATCTGGGTCAGGCTGTCCTGGAACTCCT
>CAVRSB010000017.1:0-7901 GCA_963723785.1 uncultured Actinomycetes bacterium
TTGTTCCGCCCAATCTCGAGCCCGGGAGGCCGAAGATGCAAGTTGCTGGGACTATTGCCGTGGTCGTGTCGGTGTTGGTGCTTGCATTCCAGGCGCGGGAGGTGGCTGGCCAGTCACGGATTGCCAACCAGGTCGCAGGAACTCAATCGCACCGTGAAATCCTGTTTCATTGGAAGTCGCTGGTGGACGTGTTCATCCGGTATCCGCAGCTGCACCCCTACTACTACGACAAGACCACGGCCGCACCCAGCGCCGACGACAGCGTGCGTCTCGGCGTGATCGCCGATCAGCACGCCGACTTTCTCGAGATCGGGTACATCACCAGCCGGCAACTCGCCTCGTATGAGCACTGGATCGGCGAGTGGAACGACTACATCCCCCAGCAGATCGAATCCTCATCGCATCTGCGCTCGATCATTCGCTCCAACCCTTCCGAGTGGCCCTCGATCTCCCGGTTCGTGGAGACCTACGATACGGCGCACCCGACCGCGTAACCCAGGAGCGTCAGCCCAGCGATCGGCGCATTGCGCCGCGGATAGTGACGTCAAGCCCCAACTCCGCCTCGTGAGCGCGCAACGCCGCGAGCTCGGGACCCATGTCGCCGTCAGGAACGTCCACGAACCCGAGCCGCCGGTAGTACGGTCCGTTCCAGGCCACGTCGCGAAAGGTGAGTAGCGTCATCGTCGTGTAGCCCTGCCCGCCCGCCCACTCGGCCACGCGGTCGATGATCACTCGGCCGATGCCGCGGCGGCTGTATCCCGGGTGCACCGTGACCTGCTCCAGATGCGCTTGGGCGTCGAGCACATCGACTAGGGCATAGCCGCACACCACCCCGTCCACTTCGGCGACCCACGCCCTCCCGGCTGCGACGTATCCCACCAGCAGCTGGGTCTCGTGTGCACCGTCCTCGGCCACATCGTGCATGCCGATCTCGGCGAACAGGCTGCCCGCGGCGATCTCGATCTGTTGCATGGATTCGATGTCGGCCGGCCGACCCGGGCGCACGTTGACGGGTGCGGTCATCGCCGCATCCTAGGGGCATCGGTAGGATCTCCGGCATGGCCAAGCACCGCCCAACGCGGATCCACCGCCACGTGTACGAGGCCGAACTCGAACGACTCCAAGTCGAGCTGGCCCGGATGCAGACCTGGGTGCGCGACGAGGGCCAGCGGGTGGTGGTGCTGTTCGAGGGTCGCGACGCTGCCGGCAAGGGCGGCACCATCAAGCGCATTACCGAGCCGCTGAACACGCGATTTGCCCGCGTCGCGGCGCTGCCGGCGCCCACTGACCGAGAGACGACCCAGTGGTACTTCCAACGCTACATCGCACAGCTACCCGCGGCCGGCGAGATCGTGTTATTCGACCGCAGCTGGTACAACCGCGCCGGGGTGGAGCGCGTGCTCGGATTCTGCACGCCCGAGCAGTACCGCCTGTTCATGCGCCAGGTGCCACAGTTCGAGCGGATGCTGATCGACGACGGCATCCTCTTCACCAAGTACTGGTTCTCGGTCTCCGACGACGAGCAGCGCCGCCGGTTCCAGGATCGCATCGATGACCCCACCAAGCGCTGGAAGCTGTCACCGATGGATCTCAAATCCCGGTCGCACTATGTTGACTACTCGCGGGCGAAGGACGAGATGTTCGAGCAGACTGATCTGCCCGGCACGGAATGGTTCGTGGTCGAAGCCGACGACAAGCGCCGCGCCCGGCTCAACTGCATCGCCCACCTGCTGTCTCGCATCCCATGGGAGGATCGCACCCCGCCGCCCCCGCCCAAGCTTCCGCCGCGCCAGCCCGACAGCGGCTACGTACGACCGCCCAGGAGCTCCCAGAGGTATGTGCCCGATCACGCCGCCGAGCTCGAACTCGAGCACGGCCACGATGGGTAACCGACAGTAAGGAAGAGAAACCGATATGCCGAACAACGAGTCGCAGAAGACCACGTCTCCCTCTCAGCTGATTGACGCGAGAATCGAGGAGCTCGGCGATTGGCGGGGCGAGATGCTCAGCCGGCTGCGGAGCTTGGTCAAGGACGCCGACCCCGAAGTGGTCGAGGAGTGGAAGTGGAGAGGGGTTCCGGTGTGGTACCACGACGGAATCATCTGCACCGGCGAGACGTACAAGAGCGTCGTCAAGATGACGTTCTTCAAAGGGGCGTCGCTGGAAGACCCCTCAGGTCTCTTCAACTCCAGCCTCGAAGGCAACACACGGCGCGCTATCGACTTCCACGAGGGCGAGCAGATCGACGAGGACGCGCTGAAGACGCTGATTCGCAGTGCTGTGGCTCTGAACGAGTCCAAAGCCTGACGCGAGCCCACGGCACTCAGTCTGGCGAGCGCTCGTCAGTCCACCAGTCGCGCCGGCCCTCGACGTCAGCGCGCCGATTCTCGCCGAGGCTGGGCGCTCCGATCACCAGTATCTCGAGGCCCTCGGGGCCGGCTTCGTAGCCTCGCCACGTGCCCGGCGCAACGCGCACCGCGTCCCACTGCTCGAGCTCGACGATCTGGTCATCGATTTTCATGCGTCCACTCCCCCGTACGGCGACGTACACCTCCTCTTGGGTCGCGTGTGTGTGACCGTACGGAAAGCGGTAGCCGGGCGGGATGCGCTGGTAGCACAGCCCGGAGTGCTCGAGTTCGAGCGCATCGGTGGCCATGCGGAATTCCAGGTCCGGCGCACCGTCGAAGTTGGGCCCAACGTCATCCAGATCCCGTTTGAGGTTCTTCAGCGTAAACGACACGGTCTACCTACCCTGCTTCGTTTGCGGAACATGAGGTTCCACAGCCTACGGCCCTGCACCACAAGGCGTTCCGGTGGTAGCGTTGCCGCAGACTCGTGCAACGCGAACCGAGGGGGTTAGTGATGGCTGGGACGTATGAGGGAGCTTGCTTGTGCGGGAAGGTCGCGTACGAACTCACAGATCCGCAGAGGCTCGGGTACTGCCACTGCACCCGATGCCAGCGGTGGACCGGCGAGAGCCTGGCCGGAGTGATCGTGGCGGCCGATAATTTCCACTTCACCAAGGGGCAGGAACTGGTCAGCCGCTATGAGAGCGAACTGGCGCCGCGAAACTTCTGCAGCAACTGCGGCTCGAGCATCTACGACGACCTGGGCGAGGTCTACTTCGTGGCGGCCGGGTTGATGCGCGATCTCGACCTCACACCGAGCTTCCACTGGAACGTCGACTACATGGCGAGTTGGCATCGGATCGGCGACAACGCGCCCCAGTACGCCGAACTCGGATAACGACAACTCCTACTACGACAGGTGGCAGTGGAGGCGGCGGGAATCGAACCCGCGTCCATGACCGCACGAAGAAAGCGTCTACAAGCGTAGTCCGGGTTTGAAATTCGCCCTTGGGCTGCCCCCGAACAGGCCACCCTACGGACTAGCCCGTCTTTGAAGTCCCGGTCGGCGGCGCAGGCGCTCCCCCTTCCAGCAAGCCCGTTAGCTGACGCCGGCGATCCCTCCCACGGGCCGGAGGGGCCGACGCGCTACCTAATTAATTAGGCAGCGAGTGCGAGATCATTTTCCGCACTTGCGGTTTTCCAGGGATTTTACGAGGCCACCTGGAACCTCGGCTTGCAACCTTCCCCGAGAAACGACCATGTCGAAACCAGTACGCCCCCAGGAACTACCACCCCATTCTACCGGGCGGCGCTACTCCCCTTCGTAGTACTGCACGCCGCTGGTGCGCTTCACCATCAGGTCGTCAGCCCGGTTTCCGGTCCACACCCCGATCTTGTCGCTGTCGGGGTAGACGGTCGCGCAGGGATGGGTGATGTTGGAGTACATCAGCACCCGCACCGTCTCGTCGCTGTCGTTCTGGACACGGTGGGCACCGGCGGGGCCGGACGGGAAGAACACCAAATCCCACTGGTCGAGCTGATCCGTGCCCTCCGGGTGGCGCACCGTCGGCCGGCCCTGCAGCACCAGCAGCCACTCCTCCTCGCCGTACTCGTAGTGGTACGGGCACAGCGTCTCTCCCGGGGGCAGCTCGTACACCGTGGAACCGGTGCCGGCCGCCTCCACAGAGGGGCCGATGCGGAACATCCCGGCCTTGAACCCCGCGGGGTCGGCCGAGTCGTACTCGAATGTTGGATCGGCTATCGAGACTCGTTTCACAGCCGCCCATCATACCCACGGATACGCTGCGGGAACGTGAACCGACTTTTGTATCCCCTGGTGTTCGTCGCCGGAGCCGGCACGATGGCCACCGAGATGACCGCCTCGCGGCTGCTCGCTCCGTTCTTCGGGGCATCCATCCTGGTGTGGGCAAACATCATCGGCCTGATCCTGATCTACCTCTCGGTCGGCTACTTCTGGGGAGGACGGCTGGCCGATCGCCATCCCAGCCTGCGCTACATGTGCGGACTGGTGCTCTGTGCGGCGATTGCGATCGCCATCATCCCCTTCGTAGCCGAGCCACTGCTGTCGGCCGCCGTGAACGCGTTTGCCGAGGCGTCGGTGGGCGCCTTCCTGGGGTCGTTCTTCGCGTCGATGGCGCTCTTCTCGGTGCCGATCACGCTGCTGGGAATGGCCTCGCCGTTCGCCGTTCGGCTGGCCGTCGACTCGGTGGAACGGGCCGGCGAGATCGCCGGCCGGATGTACGCGCTCTCCACAGCCGGCGCGATCCTCGGCACCTTCCTGCCGGTGGTGGTGCTGATTCCGCTGATCGGCACCCGCCGCACCATGCTCCTGACCGCAGCCATGCTGGGGTTGGCCGCAACACCAGCTCTGGGGCGCCGATACGTGCTGGTGCCCGCAGCGGTGGCGGTGGTCGCGCTGATCCCGCCGGGGCTGGTCAAGCCCGGTAGCGGCGTCGTCTGGGAGGGCGAGTCGGCCTATCAGTTCATCCAGGTGCAGGAGATCGCACACCGTGGCCGCGTGCTCCATCTGAACGAAGGCTGGGCCGACCATTCGGTGTGGTACCCGCACCGCGTGCTCACCGGGGGGTACTGGGATCAGTTCCTGCTGGCACCGCTGCTGCACGGGCCGGGGCTGCGGTCGCTGGCCATGATCGGATATGCCGGAGGCACAGTGGGCCGGGCATACGGCACCTACTGGCCGAAGGTGAACGTGCTCGGCATCGAACTCGACCCGAAGGTCACGCAGATCGGACGCCGCTACTTCGGGCTCGATTCCAATCCGCGGGTGCGGGTCGCAACCGCTGACGGCCGCCCATACCTGGCAACGCATTCCACCCGCTACGACGCGATCTTCCTGGACGCGTTTCGCCAGCCCTACATCCCGTTTTACCTCACCACCCAGGAGTTCTGGCAGCTGGCCCAGGATCGCCTGCAGCCCGAGGGCATGGTGATGGCCAACGTCGGCACGATCCCCGGCAGCGAGAAGCTGCCACGCGCCGTCGCAGGCACGATGGCCACGGTGTTCCCGGTGGTGTATCGCTGGCGCATCAGCGGCTTCAACGAGATCGTGGTGGGATTCACCCGACCGGTCTCCGCCCAGACGCTGCGCGCGCGTCTGATCGCCGCCGCCCCCGCCCTCACCCCCGCCGCCAACCTGGCCAGAGTCATGCAGCGCGAGCCTCCGGCAAGCGACCCGCTGACCGATGACCGCGCCCCGGTCGAGTGGCTCACCGACCAGTTGATCGTGCGCTACGCCGGGGCAGGCTGAGCGACCTAGACTGATCCAATGCGTCTCGAAGTGAGGTTCTCCGCGATTCCGGTCGAAGGCTTGCGCGCGTTTCTGGAGCCGCTCGGCTACCGGTTCGACTGGGGGCCGGAGCTGGACGGAATCGGCTTTCATTGGCTCAAGCAGCCGCTCTCCGGAACCGGTGTGCGCGCGACCTACTTCACCGAGGGGCAGGAAGGCCTGCTGGTGATCGAGACCGACGCCCGCGCCAGTGTCACCGACGCCGCCGTCCAGGACGTCACCGCCCGGCTGATCGCGGAACGGTTCGAGAGCGTGTCGGTGTGGTGCGCCACCACGGAGCGGCCCGAGTACGCCGGCGGACAGACGGCCGAGCCACCCGCTCCCGGGGTCGACCCTCCCGCCTGGTACTCCTAGCCGGCCTGACTGCGTCGGAGGTAAACCCGCCGCCCGCGCGTCCGATCATCCGGTGCGTGCGGCCTCGCCGTGCCGCTCGCACCGTCGATTACGCGTGGAGGAACCCTTGCACCCTGCCAGTTGGTCAATCAAGCGAAAGCTCGTGCTCGGGTTCGGTCTGGTGATCGCCGTATCCCTGATCTCCATGGCCGCCGTACTGACGGTCGCCGCCCGCTCC
Organism: uncultured Actinomycetes bacterium; assembly: GCA_963723785.1. Taxonomy (GTDB): domain Bacteria; phylum Actinomycetota; class Thermoleophilia; order Gaiellales; family JAICJC01; genus CAVPTL01. Next base: position 6,248 of record CAVRSB010000017.1, read on the forward strand.
CAGAGTGCATGGTCACAGTCGCTGCGCTGGACCGCGGCGCAGAAGGGCATCGCCGAGCAGATCCGCAGCACCCAGGCGCAGATGTTCGAGCAAAACGCGCTGGTGGCCACCTGGAACCCCGTGCACATGCAGCGGTGGGAGGAAGCCGTCACGCTGGGCGACCGCGGAGCAACCGCCGTCTCGAATGTGCACGACTCCGTCATCACCCGGGTATCGGCCGCTGCCAGCGTGGCTGACCATCACCACGACGACACCGTCCACAACCTGCTCTTCCCCGCGTTCAAGCACGGCAATCACAAGGCCGCGAACGCGGCGCTGCTGAAGGCCAATCGGTACGTCCAGGTGCCCTACAACGCGCTGCTGGAGGTGCGCACCCGGATCGACCAGTTGCGCGACCGAGACGTTGCCGTCGCCCGCGGATATGCGCGCACGGCCCGGCTGTTGGGCGTATCTGCAGTGCTCTTCGGTGTGATCGTGACGATCGGCGTCTCGATCTTCATCGTGCGCGGCATCCGCCGGCCGATCGCCGATCTGATGCATGCCAGCGAAGCCGCCGCCGGCGGCGACCTGACGGTTCGCGCCGCTGCCGGCGATGACGAGCTGGGACGGCTGGGCCAGAGCTTCAACTCGATGGTGGAGAACCTCGCTGCGCTGGTGGGCGAGATCGGCGGAGCCTCGAACTCGGTCCGCGGAGCCGCGGAGAACATGTCTCAGACCAGCGCCGGGGCCGGTCGTGCGATCGAAGAAATTGCCCACGCGATGGGAGACGTCGCCTCGGGCGCCGAGCGTCAGGCACGTCTGGCCGAATCGGCCCGGATGGCCGCCGATGCGGTCGCCCACGGCATCGACCTGAGCGCGTCCAGTGCCAATGAGGCCAGCTCGGTCGCCGGAAACGCACGCGAAGCCGCCGAAGCGGGCGTCCAATCGGCTGCCGCCGCCAGCGAGGCGATGGGCGGGCTGCGCGAGTCGGCCGAATCCGTGACCGCTGCCATTCGCAGGTTGGCGGCCAAGTCGGAGGAGATCGGCGGGATCGTCGAGGCCATCACCGGAATCGCCGGCCAGACCAACCTGCTGGCGCTGAACGCTGCCATCGAGGCGGCTCGCGCCGGTGAGCAGGGGCGTGGATTCGCAGTCGTCGCCGAAGAGGTGCGAAAGCTGGCCGAGGAGTCAGAGCAGGCCGCCGCACGGATCAGCTCGCTGATCTGTGAGATCCAGGCCGAGACCAACCGCGCAGTCGAGGTGGTGGACGAATCGGCACGCCGCTCCGAGTCCGGGGCCGAGACGGTGGAGGCAGCCCGCGAGGCGTTCCTCGCCATCGGCGGGTCGGTGTCGCAGGTCACCAGCCAGGTTTCAGACGTGCTGGTGGCGATCGAGGCGGTGCGCGACGGAGCCCGCCAGATGACCAACAGCCTGACCGAGGTGGCGGCAGTCTCCGAGCAGTCCTCGGCAGCGGTCGAGCAGGTGTCGGCCTCCAGCCAGGAGACAACCGCCTCCACGGCCGAGATCGTGACCTCGGCGGAACGGCTGACCACGACCGCCGGTGAGCTGGAGCGATTGGTGGCCCGCTTCCGGGTCGCAGTCGACTAGCTGACTCGCCCGGCGGCCACCTGCTGCCAGGTGCGCCCGCTACGGACGCTCGCCGGCTGCTCGGCCA
>CAVRSB010000018.1:0-113836 GCA_963723785.1 uncultured Actinomycetes bacterium
CAGGCTCCAAGATGCGCGTCCTGCTTCACATCCAGTCGAGCGACCGAGATCGACCGGCTCGGAATCCCAGCTTGCCGCGATGGCGGAGGAGCTCGCGCTCGAGGGACACGCGCGAGCTCGGTTCATCGGCCGGGTCAGTCACGAGCTGCGAACGCCGATCACCGTGATCAAGGGCTACGTTTACACGCTGGGCCGGACACAGACCGATTCCGATCTGCTGGCCAAGCTGGACGTGATCAACGGCGAGTGCGAGCGGCTGGCCTACCTGGTGGAGGACCTGCTCGAGCTGTCGCGATCGCGATCCGGCGAACTGCGCGTCGGCTCCGAGGTGTTTCGGCTCCAGCGACTGCCTCGACGAGGTGGTCGAGCGGCTACAGACCGTGGCCGACCAGCGCCGCGATACAGCTGGAGCTGGTGTGGGACGGCGGGGGCGGCCTGATTCGGGGTGACCAAAACCGGGTGCGCCAGATCTTCGCGAATCTGCTCACAAACGGGATCAAGTATGGCCCGCCCGGGACAGCTGTCACCGTTACGGGCGTGCTCAGCGAAACAGAGATTTCGGTGGCCGTCGAGGATCGCGGTCGAGGGATCGCCGAAGGTGATCTCCCGTATGTCTTCGACGAGTTCTTTCAAGTGCCCGGCCGGTCGGAGCCTGGTATCGGGCTCGGTCTGGCGGTAGCCCTCGATTTGGCGGAAGCCCACGGGGGCACGATCGACGTTCGCAGCACACTCGGTCGCGGGACATGTTTCACCGTGCGACTACCAGTGTGGCGGGAGCCGGGAGCCGAGTGTCCGGCCGGGTGATCGCACCGCACCTGTTCGCACTCGGGCGAGATCCCTCTCCGACCGAGGCGGCGCATGGCAGCCGCCTACCCGGAATCGGCGCGCGCTTCGTCGCCGGAGTCTTGGCCGAGGCCGCCAGCGAGGGTTGGGGGCAGAGTCGAGCTCGCCGGTCTGGTCACCGCCGCCGAAGAGCGCAGCGCCCTCTGGCTCATGACTCCTGGGCCGGGCCGCCGGCGCACGCCGGAGATCCGGCGATGGCAGTCGGGGCGGTTCGTTCGCAGCGACCAGGATTTGCGGTCGCTGGTGCTGACCGCCTCCGCGGTGCGCGAACACAACGTTTGCCTGGTGGGGATTTCGGGTCGAAGTCGCCGCGCCGACGCGATCGCCGCCGAGCTCGCGTCGGTGGGCGCGCGCGTGGGGAGGGTGGACGTCGGGGTCGCCGATGCGCTCGACGTCGGCTGGGCGGTCGAGCTGATGATCGCTCCGCGCCTGAGTCGCGATGCACTCAGGTCGCTGCGGGAAGTGATGGCCTCGGCTCCGCGCTGTGGATGGTGCGGTGTCCCGGTGTTGGGCAACCGCTGCCGGCGATGCACGGGAGATGCTTGATGAGCCGATATCAGCGCCGCGGTATCGGGTGGGCGGTTGCGGCTGTGCTGCTCCTGCTGTTCTGGTGGTCATGGTCACCCGGTTCGTCGCACGAATCCGGCACGGCCCATGTGCAGGTGCTCGAGGTTGTGCGGCCGCTGGCAGCCGGTGATCGGATCGCGGCCGCCGATGTGGCCGTGCGCCGGGTCGAGTATTCGCGTGCGCTCGCGTACAGCCTCACCGACCCGTCACAGGCGGTCGGCCGGATCTCAGCGGTACCGCTGGTGCCAGGCTCACTGTTGATGGACGCCGAGGTGGGTGTGCGCCGCTCCAGCAAGGGAATGATCGACGTCGCCGTGAAGGTCGATGCCGATGCCGGTGTTCCTTCCGGGCAGATTGCGGGCGTCCAAGGTGACCTGGTGCTGACTCAGCCCGGGCGACCGCCCCACACCGCGGTGGTGATGTCGGGCGTCACCGTGGTATCGGCCACGCATACGCCCACCGCGGCCGTGGTCACCCTGCGGTTGCCTTCCCGGCTGGTGATCGCCGCGATCCGAGCCGAGAATGCGGGCGACCTGCGCCTGGTGATCCATTCGATCGACGAGCCGTCGTGAGCTCAGCGAGTTCCACCCGAACTCTGGTTGTGGCGAGCGACCGGGAGCTCGGTGCGCGCTTGACCGACATGCTCAGACGCGCACCCAGTATCGAACCCCTGGGAGTGATCGCGCCGGCCAGGGCGCTGGCCTCGCCGCCGTCCTGCGAGGTGTTGGTGGCCTGTGACGAGCCGGGACGGACAGCGGTGGAGCTGGCCGCCGAGCTGGTCACGGCCTGTCCACACGCAGGCGTGGTCGCCGTGACGGTCGATCCGGGCGTGGAGACCTACCAGTCTGCGCTCGCCGCCGGCGTACGGGCGGTTGTGGCCGCGCCACCCTCGCCGGCAGTGTTCATCCAGGCAGTCTCGGATGCCGCCCGCGGCTGGGTGGCGCCGCGGCCCAGACGGTTGGGCTCGATCACGGGCGTCGTCGGCGGCTCGGGTGGCGTCGGCACGTCCGCAGTGGCGCTCGCCCTGGCGATCCTCGGCGACGCGGCGCTGGTTGACATGAGCCATGGCTGGGACGATCTCAACCGCACAACCTCGACCTCCGCCGGAGCCTCCTTGGTCGATCTCGCCCGGATCGGGCCTGCGCTCGCGGGAGCGCTGCACACCGCACTTGTGCCGGTGGGCGACGGCACGGCCCAGGTGCTGGCGGCACCTCCTGACCCTTCGGCGTTGGAACTGGTGTGCGCGGGTCTCGGCGACGCGCTTGTGCGGGAGCTGCGGGAGAGTGTCGCGGTCGGAGTGGTGGATCTGGGCCGGCTGACCGCGGGCGTCGCCCGTGAGACGATCGCCGGAGCCGATCGCATCCTGGTTGTGGTCACTCCGGACGAGCGCGCGGCTCTCTCAGCCCGTGCGGTGCTCACGGCGGCCGCTCGCTGGGGTGCGCCGGTTGAGCACTCCGGAGTCGTCGTGAACCGGTGGAATCGGCATGCGGAGTTGTCGCTGCGGGCGATCTCACGCACCGTCGGCTGCGAGATCGCCGCCGTGGTGCGAGACCGCCCCAACCGCATGACCTCGTACACGAACGGACGCGTCGATCTGTCTGTGTGGCCGGAGCGAACCCCGCTAACCGCGCTCCGCGCGATCGCCGCTTTTGAGCGTGGTGGCTCGGCTTGAGCGATCCCTTCGATCGGCTGGCGGCCGGATACCGCGATCGCATTCGGCAAGAACTCGTCGGTGAGCAGCGCCGCGATGTCGCTGCGCTTCGCGACCTTGCAGATCGGCGGCTGCGAGAGCTGGTGGCCAGCGATCGAATGCCGTTGTCCGCAGCGGATGTGGACAGGTTGGTGTCGTCGGTCATCGACGACACGCTTGGGTTCGGGCCGCTGGACAGCCTGCTCAGCGACCCCGCCGTAACCGAGGTGATCGTCAACGGGTGTGACGCGGTGTTCGCTGAGCGGGCGGGCACACTGGTGCGCGAGCCGGTGCGTTTTCGTGACAACGCCCACCTGCGCGACGTGATCGATCGCATCGTCGGTGCCGTCGGGCGGCGGGTCGATGAGTCGAGCCCGATGGTCGATGCCCGGTTGAAGGACGGCAGTCGCGTGAACGCGGTGCTGGCTCCACTGGCGGTCGACGGTCCGCTCTTGACCATCCGTCGATTCCCCGACCGTCAACTCACCATCGAGCGGATGGTGTCGTCCGGAAGTCTGGACCCCGCCAGCCGCCGCGCTCCTGCGGCGGGCGGTGGAGAGCAGGCTCAACATCGCGGTGTGCGGTGGCACGGGATCCGGCAAGACCACGCTCCTGAATGCCTTGGCGGCCTGCATCGATCCGCGCGAGCGGATCGTCACGGTCGAGGATGCTGCTGAGCTGAGGTTGCCGCTGCCCCATGTCGCGCGGCTCGAGTCGCGACCGCCCAACCTCGAGGGGAAGGGGGAGGTGCCACTCCGCGCGCTGGTGCGAAACGCGCTGCGGATGCGTCCCGACCGGATCATCGTGGGCGAGGTCCGCGGCCCCGAGGCGCTGGACATGCTTCAGGCCATGAACACCGGCCACGACGGCTCGCTGACCACCGTGCACGCGGGCTCCCCCGACCAGGCGCTGCGGAGGATCGAGATGATGGTGCTGATGGCCGGTTTGGAACTCCCGCACGCAGCCGTTCGTGAGCACGTGCGCACGGCCATCGATGTGGTCGTACACGTCGCGCGTGACGGGGCGGGTCGCAGGCAGGTCGCCGGGGTGGCCGGATGCGACCGGGCGGTGGCGGCACGTTGCCGCTTGACGAGAAGCTGCTGCAGCTGCTCGAGGCCGGTCGATGCTCGGCCGTCTGAACCCCCGCTCGGCGTCGGAGAACCTGCGTGCTCGCCGTGAGGCGCGCCGGCTGGAGCGACAGCTTCCACTCGTGGCGCAGGTGCTGGGCGCCCACCTGCAAGCCGGTAGATCGCTGCGACAGGCGATCTCCGAGAGCGCTGCTGATCTGCCGGAACCGAGCCGCGATCGGATAGGCGCCGCAGCAGCCTCGCTCGATCTGGGGGCGTCTCCAGCCGAGGCGCTGGCGATGCTCGGTCACAGCGAGGATGTCCACCTGATCCTGGGTGCGACCGAGTTGCATACCCGCTTCGGTGGGGATCTGGCGGCGCTCTTCGAAGGTATCGCCGAAGCGCTGCATGAGCGTGCCGCCCTGCGACGTTCGGCGGCGGTTGCCACCGCCCAGGCGCGGGCCACCGGCCGCTTGGTGTCGGCGATGCCGTTGGTCGCGATGGCGGCCCTGTGGCTGCTCGACCGCCCGGCGTTGACGGCACTACTGGTCTCGCCGTTGGGATGGGCAGCGCTCGCGTTCTCGGCGGTGCTGGTACTCGTGGGCCACATGCTGATCGCCCGGATCGCTGCGGTGGATCCGTGAGCGGGATGGTCGATGCTCCTGGCGGCGGTGTGGTGTGCCTCGAAGGCGTGCCGATCGTTGCGTGTCGGTGGCGCTATGGGCACGACCCGACCCGGTCGCTCGCAAGGGTTGCGCGGCGGTCGCCTGATGGTGTCGATTGGGAGGCGATTTCCGGCTTCGGTGCACGGTTGGTCGCCGCCGTGGTCGGCGGCGCCCGACTCGATCACGCGCGGCGCCGCTGCAACCGGGCTGTCGGAGTCGGAGATCGGCGCGTTCCGGCTGGGTGCGGCCACGCTGTTTGCCACGGTGGGTGTGCTGGGCGCGGTCTCGATCGGAGGAGCGGTCGGATTCGTCGCGGGGATCGTGCTTGCCGGGTTCGGCGTGGCCTACCCCGACCTGTGGCTGCGCAACGGCCGCGGCGCGGCGGACGGAGCGAATCGAGCGCCGCGCTCCGCTGGTACTTGATTTGGTTGCGGCCGGGTGTCGCGGCAGGCATCGATCTGGACGCCGCCATCCGCGGCGCAGCGCAATCGTGCACCGGTCCGCTGCGCGATGAGCTCGAGCTTGGTGCAGGCCAATATCGATCTCGGCCAAACTCGGCGGAGACGAGCTGCGAGACGCCGCGGCACGCACGGGATCTCGCTCACTGGCAGGTCTGGCGATGGCCGTCTCGCTGTCGGATCGGTTGGGAGTGCCGCTGGCCGAGACGCTCCAGGCCGAGTCCGGGCGAACCCGCGCCGACCGTGCCCGGGCGGTACAGGAACGGGCGGCGGCGGCTGGGCCGAAGGTGTTGGTCGTGGTGGTGTTCGTGCTCGTCCCAGCTGCGTTACTGCCACTGGTCGCCGCGGTGGCGCTGTCGGTGGCCGGTGCATTCGGAGGAGCAGGTTGGTGACGATTTTGCGACGAGTTGTTACTCATGCGGCGGCGGACCGCGCGTATCGTGGCGCTCCGTGAATCGCGCGCAAGCCAGTGTTGAGTATGTGCTGCTCTGCGCGGCGCTGATCCTGCTCGCATGCCTGCTGGTGCGCTTCCAATCGCCCGTCAGCGCGATCGCGGGCTCGGTCGCGGGGGCTGTTGCACCTCACGCCGCCCGGCCACACCCTCACCGGGGCCACCCGGCCATCATCGTCATGCTCCCACCCACCGGGTGTGCTGGTGCCGTGCCGACGGCGGCGGCCGGTAGATTAGACTGGCGCTGCCAACGACCGGTGGAGAGTCAATGACCAAGGTATCGACGTCGCGATGGTGGGTACTTGTGACCTTTGTGGTGCTGCTCGCCCTGCTCGCGCTCGCTGTCTACGTCAATAAGTAGTGGCCTCGACTCCTGCTGAGATCGTCAGCGTCAATCCCGCTAGTCCCGACGACGTCGTCGTCAGGGTGGCGCCTTCGGGCGGGATCGATGTCGACCGAGCGGTGACCGCTGCCCGCGGCGTTGCCCGCGAGTGGGCAACCAGCCCGGCGCAATCGCGTGCCGACGCGCTGATGCGTGTCGCCGCTGCGGTGGAGGCGGAGGCGGCAGGGTTGGCCGACCTGATCTGTCGCGAGGTCGGCAAACCGATCGTCGAGGCCCGCGGCGAGGTCGCCCGCACCGCTGCGATCCTCCGGTACCACGCCGCCGCCGCGCTCGATCCCGACGGCGAAACCTACCCGCCCTCGGACGGCCGCAGCCTGGTGATGGCCCGGCGCCGCCCGCGTGGGGTGGTGGGGCTGATCACCCCGTGGAACTTCCCGCTGGCGATTCCCGCCTGGAAGCTCGCACCGGCGCTGGCGTACGGCAACGTGTGCGTGTGGAAGCCCTCGGAGCTGGCGCCGGCGTGCCGCGAGCGAGCTTGCATCGACTGCTGGCGGCCGAGCTGCCCGCCGGAGTGGTGCAGTTGGTGCAGGGCTACGGCGATGCCGGAGCCGCTCTGGTTGCCCATGCCGGCGTGGCGGCCGTGTCGTTCACCGGCTCCGAGGCGACCGGCTCATCTGGTGGCCGCGGCCCTGGTTGCGCGGGGTGCTCCGGCCCAATGCGAGATGGGCGGTCAGAATGCGGCCTTGGTGCTGGCCGACGCCGACGTGTCCGGCGCCGCCGCGGTGATCGCCGGAGCCGCGATGGGCTACGCCGGCCAGAAGTGCACGGCCACCAGCAGGATCGTGTGCGAGACCGCGGTGGCGTCCGACCTGCGCGAGGCGATCGTCGGTGCGGTCGAGCGGATGCAGGTACCCGACCCTTCCCAGGTCGCCTGTCAGGTGGGGCCGGTGATCTCGGCCCAGGCTCGGCAGAAGGCGGTCGATGCGGTGGAGCGGGCTCGGTCGGCGGGCGCACGGCGTGCTGGCCGGGGGAGTCGCGCTCGACGGCGACGGCTACTACGTCGCGCCGACGATCGTCGAGCTGGACGACGCGGCAGCGGAGCTTGCCCAGGACGAGGTGTTCGCGCCGGTGTGCGCGCTGCTGGTGGCCGACTCCGCCGACGCCGCGGTGGCGATCAGCAACGGCGTCCGGTACGGGCTTGCCACGTCGGTCTTCACCCGTGATCTGGATCGCGCGCTCGACCTTGCCGACCGCATCGACACCGGGTCTGGTGCGCGTCAACCTGCCGACCTCAGGGGTCGATCTGCACGCGCCGTTCGGAGGAGAGAAGGCGTCCGGACTGGGCCCCCGAGAGCAGGGCAAAGCCGCGCGCGAGTTCTACACGTCGTGGCGCACGATCTCGATCGCGCCGTCGGCCTAGCAGTCTCCGTCGCGACACGCTGCGTGATAGGCTAGTCACGAGGTCTATAAGTGGCGCATCCAGCAGAACATCCGGGCTTGGCCGCCGATGTCGCGGTCTTCACCTTCGTCGACAACGAGATGCAGGTGCTGCTCGTGCGCCGGCGATACGAGCCATACCAGAGCTACTGGGCGCTCCCCGGCGGGCTGCTGCGACCGGGGGAGACGCTCGAGCAGGCGGCCGTGCGCGAGCTCGCGGATGAAACCGGAGTCACCGATGTCTACATCGAGCAGCTCGCGACCTTCTCGGACGTCGACCGGGATCCGCGCGGCCGGGTGGTCTCGTGCTGCTACCTCGCGCTGGTCGATGCCGCCCGAGTGAGTCTGGCGCCGGGGTCCGAGTCGCGCGAAGCCGTGTGGCGGCCGCTCGACGACGCTGCTCGACAAGATCGACGCCGGCGAGAAGGTGCTCGCGTTCGATCACGACCTGATCCTGGCGACCGCACGTCGCCGGCTGGCGACCAAGCTGGAGTACCAGAACGTGGGCTGGAGCCTGCTGCCGGAGCGGTTCACCATGAGCGAGCTTCGGCGGGTGTACGAGACCGGGATCGGGCGTGCGTTCGAGCCGAACAACTTCCGCCGGATCGCGTTGGGTTGGGGCGTTCTTGCCGAGAGTGGCGAACGGGCCACAGGCGGTCGCCCCGCGACGCTGTATCGGTTCGCTGATCGCAACCCGGTGATCCTGGCGCAGAGCGCCCGCTACCGGAGGGCGACGTGACCCAAGGACTGCCTCTCCCGCTGCTCACCGACGAGTACGAGCTGGCCATGGCCGACTCGTACCTTGCCCAAGGCATGGCCGAGATGACCGGCGCCTTCGAGCTGAGCGTCCGCCGGCTACCTCCGCAGCGGGGATATCTGATCGCCGCCGGCCTGGAACGCGCGGTGGACTACCTCACCCGCCTGCGCTTTGACGAGGACGCGCTGGCGCATCTGCGAAGCAATCGCATCGTCTCCGACGCGTTGATCGACCATCTCCGCGAACTTCGCTTCCGCGGTTCCCTGGATGCCGTCGCCGAGGGCGTCGCGGTGTTTGCCGGAGAGCCGCTGCTGCGAGTCGAGGGTGACCTGATCACCTGCCAGATCGCGGAGACCTACCTACTCAATCAGGTGACCTATTCGACCATGGTCGCGACCAAGGCGGCTCGGATCGTCGACGCCGCTGCAGGAAGGCCGGTGGTGGACTTCGGCCTTCGCCGAGCGCACGGAGCCGACGCCGGCCTGCTGGCGGCGCGCAGCGCCTACATCGGCGGCGTTACGGCCACCGCGACCGTCGAGGCCGGCCGTCTGTGGGGAATCCCCACCACCGGCACGATGGCGCACAGCTACGTGCTCGCGTTCCCGTCGGAGCTGGACGCATTCTGCGCGTTCCTGCGCGACCATCCCGACCGCTCGACGCTCGTGATCGACACGCATGACGCGCTCTCGGGGGCTCGCAACGCCGTCGCTGCCGCCGGCCTGACCGGCGTCGCGCCGCAGGCGGTGCGGCATCGATTCCGGTGACCTCGAGGAGCTGTCGCTGGGGGTGAGGGCGGTGCTCGATGCGGCCGGACTGGTTGGTACCAGGATCGTCTGCTCGGGAGATCTGGACGAGTACCGGATCGCCGACCTGATCGCCGCTGGGGCGCCGATCGATGGGTTTGGCGTCGGTACGAGCCTGGTGACCAGCTCCGACGCGCCCACGCTTGGGCGGGGTGTACAAGCTGGTCGAGCTGGAGGGACGGCCGGTGATGAAGACCTCTCGCGGCAAGCTGACGTTGCCAGGGCGCCACCAGGTGTTCCGCGACGATCTCCGGGACGTGATCGGCCTGGTGGGGGAGTCACTCCCAGGTGAGCCGCTGCTCCAGCCGGTGATGCGCGATGGGCACGCGGTTGCCGCGGCTTCGCTGGAGGAGATCCGGGATCGGGCACGGACAGCAGGTGGACAACCTCCCGCTGGCGACGCGCGCGCTGCGTGACCCCGTTACCATCGAGCCGTCGCTGTCGCCCCGCCTGGAAGCTCTCGAGGAGGCAATTGCTGAGCCCGCCTGACACGATGATGCGGTCTGATGCCGAACTGACCACGCTGCTGGAGGCCAAGGCCGAGCGGCTCGCCCACGTTGTGTCCAATGCCGGGCGTGAGCGGATCGTGCTGGGGCTCTCGGGCGGGATCGACTCGGCAGTCGCGCTCGGAATCGCGGCCCGTGCGCTCGGGCCCGAAGCTGTCACCGCGGTGAGATTGCCGTCCAGACACACCGAGCAGGTGCATCTTGACGATGCCGAGCTGACCGCCGAGGCTGTCGGGCTGCCCGAGGAGAATCTGCTGACGATCTCGATCGAGCCGCTGCTGGCAGGGCTCGCCCGGGTGCGGCCGGATGTGGCCGCAGCTGACCTTCGCTTCGGGAACGCCAGCGCGCGGTCGCCGGATGATCGTGATCTTCGACGTCGCTCAGGATGTCCACGGACTGGTGCTCGGCACCGAGAACCGCACCGAGAATCTGCTCGGGTACTTCACCCGGTTCGGCGACGCCGCCTCTGACATCGAGCCGATCTCCGACCTGTACAAGACCGAGGTGCGATCAGCGGCTCGGCTGTTGGGTCTGCCTGAGGCGGTGCTGACCAAGCATCCGACCGCCGGGCTGTGGGGCGGTCAGACGGACGAGGACGAGCTCGGGTTCACGTACCACGACGCCGACCTGGTGTTAACGGCCGTCGTCGATCGCGGGCTGGACGACCAGGCGGCCGCCGAGCTGACCGGGGTCGACATCGACGTGGTCACGCGTGTGCGCGAGCGCGCCGAAGCCGTCGCCTGGAAGCTCGTCGTCCCGCACGTCCTGACTGTGTGAGCCGCCCTCAGGCGGCGCGCAGCGGCTGCATGTCGGCCGACGCAGCCAGTTCGCGCAGTGCTTCGGCTTCGAGCTGACGAACCCGCTCGCGGGTGAGGCCGACGATCCGGCCGATCTCCTCGAGGTTGCGAGGGTCCTGACCGTCGAGCCCGAAGCGCAGCTCCAGGATCAACCGCTTGCGCTCACCAAGTCTGGCCAAGCCTTCCCGCAGGCGCTCGTGACGAAGGTGGGTCTCCGCCAGCTCCTCGGGATTGCCGGCATCCGGATCGGCGATCATGTCGCCGAGCTCGGAGTCGCCGTCCTCGCCGACCGGCTCGTGCAGCGACACGGTTTTCCGGGCCAGGCCGAGCGTCTCGGCAACCGCGTCCGACGTCAGTTCGGCAGCACGGGCGATCTCGTCCTCGGTGGGCTCGCGTCCAAGGCTCGCCTCGAGTGACCGCCGGGCACGCTCGATCGCCCGCAGGCGGTCGGAGACGTGAACAGGGAGCCGGATGGTGCGGCCGCTGTTGGCGATCGACCGCTGCACCGCCTGGCGAATCCACCAGGTGGCGTAGGTGGAGAACTTGAGATCGCGGCGCCAGTCGAACTTCTCGACGGCCCGGTTGAGGCCGAGCACGCCCTCCTGGATCAGGTCGAGGAACGGCACGCCCTGTCCGCGGTACTGCTTCGCGATGGAGACGACCAGCCGCAGGTTGGACTCGATCATGCGCCGCTTGGCGATGGTGTCGCCGGCCTCGATGCGCTTCGCCAGCATCACCTCTTCGTCCTTGGTCAGCAGCGGATAGCGGCCTGCCTGGCGGAGGAACAGATCGAGGCTATTGGTGGTCGCAATCTCGACGTCGACCACTTCGATCCGCTCTTCGGCGGCGGGCGGATCGGTGATATCGACGCCCAGGTGTACAAGCTCATCGCGCAGCGCCTGCACGTCCTCCGGATCGAGATCCAGTTCCAGCGACAGGCCGGCGATCTCGTCCTCGTAGACGACGCCACGTTCTTGTCCGAGCTCCACCAGCAGCCGGGCCTCCGGCTCGATGACGAGCTGCTCAGTCATCCGTATCAACTCCCTCGTGCACTGTCACTCGATCTCACTACCCCAAAGATTCGCCGTCGGTTCTGATTTTCCGGCACGTTTTACCGACACTTGGTGTGTTTTGGATTGGAAGCGCCAAAGCGCCTCTGCCCTCGTGTGACCCCTCACCGTTGGGCGACCTCACTCGAAACCAGTCTACGACGACTGAGCGAGGACTTCCATCCCCCAAGGTGGTAGGCCCGTGCCAATCATATCCCCCGTCCGCGGTATTCCGTCGCGCATTCGATGGCTGTAAGAGTACGCCATTCGGCCGCGCGAGACACTACCCAGTGACTCGGACGGCACCCTGGTACTGGGACGCATACCACGGGTCTGACAGGCTTGAGATCTGCACGACCGTGCCGGTGTGCGGGGCGTGGATGAAGGCGCCGTTGCCGATGTACATGCCGACGTGGCCGAGGGTGGGCTCGAAGAACACCAGATCGCCTGGAGCCAACTGGTCTCGGGGCACATGCACGCCCTCGTTCCACTGGCTGCCGGTGTAGTGGTCGAGGTAGATACCGAGCTGTGCGTAGACCCACATGGTGAGGCCGGAGCAGTCGAAGCCGGAAGGGCTCGCGCCGCCCCAGACGTACGGCACTCCCAGCTCCTGCTCGGCGATCTGCACGGCCTTCTCGCCGAGTGTCCCGGCCGGCGGGATCGTGACCGTGCCCCCGCCGCTGTCGCTGCCGCCGCCTCCGCCGCTCGCGCCGCCGGTGCCCCCACCCGGTGGGGTGGCTGCCTGTGCCGCCTGCTGCGCTGCCGCCGCTGCGGCCGCGGCGGCCCTCGCCCGCGCCCTGGCGGCCGCCTGCCGCTGCGCGATCAGGTGCGCGATGTCGCCCTTGATGCCTTGCAGCATCGTCTGCTGCTGGGCTCAGCAGCGACTGCACGTCTCGGGCCTGGGCGGCGCGCGTCTTGACCAGGTGGCGGGCCTGTCGCCGGTCGGCGATCAGCGCCGCCTGACGGTGCTTGATCTGCAGCTCGCTGGTGTGGATCTGTGCGAGCACCTCGGCTTGGCTCTTGTTTGCCCGCGAGACGAAGTCGAGCCGGTCGATCAGGTTGGTCACCGACGTGGCGCCCAGCACGTACACCTCGACACCGGGGTTGGCGTTCTTGTACCCGGACACCAGGATCGAGGCGAGCTGCCGGCGGGCCTGCCGCAGATTTGCTTTCGCCAGCGCCAGCAGGCGGGTGTTGACGACCACGCGATGCTGGGCCGACCGCAGCCGGGACTGGGCGCTGTCGTACGCTTCGACCGCCGCGTCCACCTCGCGCGTTCAGCTGCATGATCTCGTTCTCCACGCGCGCCGCTTCAGCTTTCTTGGCCTCGAGCTGACCTGCGTGTGCGGAGGGGGGACTCGCCGTGGCCGCAGCGGCGCTCACGAGCAAAAGGAGCGGCAAAACGACCCAGCGTGTCCGCCGCGTATGCGGGGGGATGGGCGGCACGGGGCCGGACTCTAGCACCGAAAAGCGCCTGCAAGCAGGCGAATCTTGTAAGGATTTCCGCCATTGGCGGCGGTGCGTACGCCCGAGTTGACCGCTGCTGAGCATGCGCGCTCGGGGCCAAGTCGTGGCGGTGCCACGACGTCGGCGTGCCAGCCGGAGGTACGGGTTGACCGGATCTGGGGCGAACCGTTGCCCAGGGGGAGTGCGCGACCCACGCATGCGTTGCAAAGTGGTGAGATGTGGGGTAAAGTGGTCCGAAATGGGAGAGCCGTTCGTTGCTGCTTGGTGAGTCAGTTCAGAAGCTTGACGTGAAGAATCGCGTCACCCTGCCTGCCAAGCTGCGCGGACATTTCGTGGATGGGGCGGTCATCAGCAAAGGCATCGATCACTGTTTGGTGGTGTACAACCGGGCCGGGTGGGAAGCATTCACCGAGGCCCAGATGGGGCGGCTCGACCCCTTCAGCAAGCAAGGACGAAACATGAGTCGCCACCTGTACGCGGGAGCCGCCGAGGTCGATGTCGACCGCCAGGGACGGATCATGATCCCGCCCGCTCAGCTCGCCCATGCCCAGCTCACGCGCGACATCGTCGTCGCCGGGCTGCGCGATCGCCTCGAGATCTGGGATCTCGAGGCATGGAGAAGCCAGGAAGCGGAAATCGAGGGGAGTGTCGCGGATGTTGCCGAATCTCTCTCACAGCAGTAGTCAGGACGTGGCCGATCACATCCCAGTGATGGCGCACGAGGTCGCGGAGCTGCTCGAGCTGCGCCCGGGGGACACGGTGGTCGACTGCACGTTCGGGGCCGGCGGTCACGCGGCGGTGCTCGAGCCGTATCTGCACGGCAGCGGGACGTACATCGCCGTCGATCGCGACGCCGAGGCCGAGGGGTACTTCGACCAGTTTGCCGCCACCGCGTCTGCCGCCACCCGGTTTGTGCACGGCGATTTCGCGCTGGTACTGCGCAACATGGCGGCCACCGGCCAGCACGCCCACGCGGTGCTGATGGATCTGGGTGTGTCATCGATGCAGATCGATCGGGCCGAACGCGGCTTCAGCTACGCCACCGACGCACCGCTGGACATGCGCATGGACACGTCGTCGGAGACGACCGCCGCCGACATCCTCAACACCTGGGACGAGCGCCGGCTGGCCACCACGTTTCGGGAGTACGGCGAGGAGCGGTACTCACGTCAGATCGCCCGCGCGATCGTCCGCCGGCGCCAGACCAAGGAGTTCGATCGATCCGGCGACCTCGTGGACGTGATCAAGTACGCGATTCCGACGCCCAGCCGGTTCGGCCACGGCCATCCCGCCAAGCGGGTGTTTCAGGCGCTTCGGATCGCGACCAACGACGAGCTCGAGTCACTTCGCGAGGGTCTCGATGCCGCCGTCGATCTGCTCCAGCCAGGTGGCCGGATGGCGGTCATCAGCTTCCACTCGCTCGAGGATCGGATGGTCAAGCAGTTCATTCGCGAAGAGGCTCGTGGCTGCACCTGCCCACCGGACTTCCCGATCTGCGTGTGCGGTCACAGCCCGGCGCTGCGCGCGCTCACAACCCGTGCGGTGGTGCCGGGGGCGGATGAGCGCATGGAGAACCCACGGTCGGCGTCGGCCAAGCTGCGCGCCGCCGAGAGGGCGGCCGCGCGGTGAGCGCTGTCGCTCCCGCTCGAGCCGGTGTGGCGGTTCCGGCTGCCCGCGAGGCATCGCCGCAGGCCCCGGCTCGCGCTCCGACCGGTACGCGTTCGCAGGCTGTCGACCAGCGGGTTGATCTGGATGGCGGTGTTGACCGTGCTGCTGGGCGGGCTGGTGGCGCTGAACGTCGCCGCCTTGCGCTCAACCATCACCGTCAGTAACGTGAATCGCAAGGTGCTGCACCTGAGGCAGCAGAACTGCTGGATCAGGCGCGTATCAGCCGGCTCAGCAGCGTTTCGAGAATCACCCGCAAGGCTGAGAGCTACGGCATGCGTCAGAGCGCGGCTCCGGCACGTGACCAGTTCTCGATCGGATCGCCCAACTCCATCACGCCCTCAGCGCCGGCGGCCTCGAACCCGGGGTGAACAACCTCGGCCACAGGCGTCTGCGGCTGATCCTCGCACTGTCCGCGATTGCCTTCGCCGTCGTGGTGGGCCGCGCTGTTCAGGTGCAGGTGCTGGAGTCATCGGCTCTGGCGGCCAAGGCTGTCGATCAGCAGAGTTCACTGGCGAGGTGCCCGGGTTGCGCGGCACCATCTTCGATCGCAACCATCATCCGCTCGCCCAGGACCAGCCGGCCGCGACCGTGATCGCAGACCAGCCGTTGGTGAAGAACAAGAAGGCCGCCGCGATCGTGATCACCGAGGCGCTCGGGTACCGCTACCCCAAGCCCATCCGCGCCACCCAAGACTGAGCCCGGAAAGAAGCTAAAGAAGCGGGTCAAGGCGTTTCTGGTGCGGACGAACGCGCACCGAGCCAGGCTGCGCAAGGCCTACACCGACGAGTTCAAGCAGATCGTCGAGCAGCTGACCGGGCACCGACCACTACGCGACAGTCCAGCGGCCACGCCAGATTGCGCCCGGAGTCGCGAAGAACGATCATGCAGCATCACCTGCCCGGGATCAGCACGATTTCGCAAGGGCGGCGGTTCTATCCCAGCTACACGACCGCCTCTCAGCTGCTTGGCTACACACATCGACGGCGACGGCGCGAACGGCGCAGGCCTCGAGCACATGCTCAACCCGGTGCTGGGCGCCCGGTCGGGCGAGCAGGCCACCGTGCACGGGCCGGATTCCACGCTCGAGACGATCACGGTCAAGCCACCCCACAACGGCCGCAGCGTCACGCTCACGATCGATTCCAACATCCAGTCCTACGTCCAGAAGGTGCTGGCCAGGACGGTGCGCCAGTATCGCGCACGGGCGGCCACCGGGATCGTCATGGACCCGCGAACCGGAGCCGTGCTGGCGATGGCGTCGGCGCCCGGGATACAACAACAACGGAGTCCACGACCTGCCCACCAAGGCGTTCCGGCGCGTGACGGTCAACTCTGCGGTTCAGGACGCGTACGAACCCGGATCGGTGATGAAGGTGGTGACGTTCTCGGCGGCATTGTCGGCTCACTACATCACCCCCAGCACGCAGTTCAAGAACCTCCCCAACCACATCCGCTTCTACGACAAGGTGATCACCGATGCGGAGGCGCGTGGGCCGGAGACGTTCACCGCCAAGCAGATTCTGGAGAAGTCCTCCAACGTGGGCACCGACACGATCGCCAAGATGGTCGGCCCTGAGCTGCTGCAAAAGTGGATCTACCGCTACGGCCTCGGCAAGCAGACGCCGCTGCACCTGTACGGCGAGTCACCGGGCATCGTCCGGCCGCTGAAGGACTGGTCGGGATCGTCCCTGGGCACCATCCCGATCGGCCAGGGCATCAGCGTCACCGCGATGCAGATGGCCAATATCTATGCGGCGATCGCCAACGGCGGAGTGATGCCGCAGACCCACCTGATCGATCGGGTGGCCGGAAACCGGCCTGTCAAGCTGCATCCCCGCCGGGTGTTGGCCCCGGGAATTGATCGTGAGCTGGTCAGCATGCTGGCCGGCGTGGTCAACGAGCCGTTCGGCACCGGTGTGCTGGCCCAGATCCCTGGCTACACCGTGGCCGGCAAGACCGGCACGGCTCAAAAGCCCGGCAACGGCGGCTACCTCAAGGGCAAATACGTCTCGTCGTTCGTCGGCTTCTTCCCTGCCGGCCACCCCGAGGTCGAGATTCTGGTGATGGTCGACTCGCCCCGCAACGGCATCTTCGGCGGCAAGGTGGCCGCGCCGGCGTTCGCGGACATCGGCTCCTGGTACGCCCGCACCTACAACGTCACTCCTGACAAGCCCGTTCACGCGGCTCCCTAGCGCTGATCAGGATCCCGTTGCTGATGAGGCTGGCAACGCTGATCGACGCGGTCCGGCCGCTGCGAAAGCTCGGGGACGGTGATCCTGAGATCGACTCGGTCACCTACAGCGCGGATCGGACTGAACCGGGTGCCCTCCACGCCTGTGTGCCTGGACTTCGCAGCGACGGGCACGACTATGCCGCACAGGCCGTCGCCCGCGGCGCGGCGGCGCTGATCGTGGAGCGGCCGCTGGAGGCGCCGGTGCCACAGCTGCTGGTGGAGTCCTCCCGGGTGGCGATGGCCCTGGCCGCCGACGCCGTCTACGGCCATCCCAGCCGTCTGCTGCAGATGGTGGGGGTGACGGGCACCAACGGCAAGACCACAACCGCCTACCTGATCCACGCGGTGCTGGACGCGGCAGGCCTGCGGCCGGGACTGCTGGGAACGGTCGAGCAGCGGGTCGGCGGGGTGGTCGAGCCGGTCGAGCGCACCACCCCCGAGAGCGTCGACCTGCAACGCACCCTCCGGCGCATGGTTGATGCCGGCGATCGCTCGTGTGTGATGGAGGTGTCGTCTCACGCGCTCGCGCTGGAGCGCGTGGCGGGCGTGCAGTTCGCCGCCGCCGCCTTCACCAACCTGACCCAGGATCACCTCGACTTCCACGCCGACATGGAGGACTACTTCCAGTCGAAGGCGCGGCTGTTCGAGACCGCTCCCGCAGCCATCAACATCGGAGACTCCTACGGCGTGCGGTTGGCCAGCGGAGGCCGGTGGGCCGGTGATCACCTATGCCCGCAGCGGCGACCAGGCCGACGTGCGCCCACACTCCCTCGAGATCGGCGATCGCGGAGTGATCTCGCTGATCGCGCGCACTCCCCGAGGGCTGCTCCCTCTGAACGTGCAGCTGCGCGGCGGCTTCAATGTCGAAAACGTGCTGGCGGCGGTAACGGTGGCCGAGCTGCTGGAGGTTCCGCTGGAGGCCGTGCGTGCCGGTATCGCCGCGGTGGCCGGAGTTCCGGGGCGGTTCGAGTCGGTGGACGCCGGCCAGGATTTCGCGGTGCTGGTGGACTACGCACACACGCCCGACGGGCTTCAGAACGTGCTGGAGTCGGCTCGCGAGATCACCAGTGGGCGGCTGATCTGTGTGTTTGGATGTGGCGGCGACCGCGATCGCGGTAAGCGCCCGCTGATGGGCCGGATCGCACGCGAGCTGGCCGACATCCCGATCGTGACCTCGGACAACCCCCGCAGTGAGGATCCGGAAGCGATCATCGCCGAGATCATGGACGGAAACCCGATGACCAGTGAGCCCGACCGCAGAGCGGCGATCGCGCTCGCGGTCGGCTTGGCGCAGCCTGGGGACGTTGTGGTGATCGCCGGCAAGGGACACGAGCAGGGCCAGCAGTTCGGAGAGACGGTGCTGCCGTTCGACGATCGCACCGTGGCGCTCGAGGAGCTGTCCGCGGCGGCCACATGATCCCACTGGCTGCCCAAGAAGTCGCCGCGGCCTGCGGCGTCGAGACACGAGCTCGCGGCACTGTGACTGGGCTGTCGGTCGACTCGCGGGCAGTCCAGCCCGGTGATCTGTTCGTCGCGCTGCCCGGCGAGCGCACCGACGGCGCCAAGTTCGTGGAGGCGGCGCATGCCGCCGGGGCAACGCTGGCGCTGACCACCGCCGCGGCCGATCCACTGCGCGATATCGCCGTGCCCGACCCGTTGATTGCGCTGGGGCAGGTGGCGGCAGCGGTCAGGCAGCGATCGAGCGCAGCCGTGATCGGGATCACCGGCTCGACGGGCAAGACGTCCACCAAGGACATCCTGGCGGCGCTGCTCACGGCGCGGTGCGAAACACCGTCTCCAGCCCTGCGAACTTCAACACCGAGATCGGCCTGCCCCTGACACTCGGTCTGATCCAGCCCCAGACCGAGGCGGTGGTGTGCGAGCTGGCCATGCGGGGGATGGGCCAGATCGCCTATCTCGCCGAGATCTGCCGGCCCGACATTGCCGTGATCACTGGGGTCGGCCCGGCGCACCTGGAGCTGATGGGGACGGTCGAGGCGGTCGCCGAGGCAAAGGCGGAGATTCTCGATTCGCTGTCGTCGGACGGGCACCGCGGTCGTGCCCCACGGGGAACGGCTGCTCGATCCCTATCTGTCGCTCTCCCGGGCACGGATTGTGACGTTTGGCGACGGTGCCGGCGCCGACGTGCGTCTGACCAAGTTCGCCGCGTCGCGGGCGGAATTTTCGGTCTTTGGTCGAACCATGGTGGTGCCGGTGAACTTCACTCAACGTCACAACGCGCTCAACCTGGCGGCCGCGGTAGCGGTCTGTCACGGCCTCGGCCTGGCCGCGGACGAGATCGCCGGCGATCGCCTGGACGTGCGCTTCTCCCCGTGGCGGGGGGAGCAGATCGAGCTCGACGGCGGTGGTGTGATGATCGCCGACTGTTACAACGCCAACCCGACCTCCATGGAAGCCGCGCTGCGGCACCTGGCCGAGCTGGCCGGCGACCGACGCGCGGTCGCGGTGATTGGGGACATGGCCGAGCTCGGCCCCGCGGCGCCCGTCGTTTCACGAGCAGATCGGCGCGCTGGCGCGCGATCTCGGTATCGAGGTGATCGCCGTGGGGCCGCTGGCGCGAAGCTACGGCGGCCGCTGGTTCGAGAACGCTGACGGTGTGCTCGCCGAGCTGTCCGAACTGGTATCCGGGCGACGATGCACTGCTGGTCAAAGCCAGCCGCTCGATGCACCTCGAGGTCGTCGTCGAGGCGCTGGTGCCGTGAAAGAGGTTCTGGGAGCCGCGGTGATCGCGCTACTGCTCGGGATCATCGCCGGCCCCGCATTCATCGCCTTCCTGCGCCGAAACGAGTTCGGCCAGCAGATTCGCGAGGACGGGCCCGCCGGTCACCACTCCAAGCAGGGCACGCCCACGATGGGCGGGGTGATGCTGATCGGGTGTGCGCTTGATCGCGTTTCTGATCTACAGCAAGCACACCGGCCCGGGCTGGACGGTCGCCGCGGTGACCGTGGCCTGCGCCGGGATCGGGTTCGCCGACGACTATCTCAAGCTGCGCCATCGCCGATCTCTGGGCCTCTCCGGCAGGGTCAAGATGGTGCTGCTGGCACTGGTGGCGGCTGCGCTGGGGATTGTCGTGCACAGCGAGCACCTGGGCACCGATGTGTATGTGCCGCTGATCAACGTGCATCTGGCGATGGGCGCGGTCTACTACGTGTTCCTGTTCCTGGTGGTCGCCGGCGCCACCAACGCCGTCAATCTCACCGACGGGTTGGACGGATTGGCGGCCGGGACGACCACCATCGCACTCGCGTCATACGCGGCAATCATGCTGGTCGCATTCCTGGTCAAACCCGGCCCGGGCGCTCTGCAGGGCCTGCGGCCGCCGGGCGACTTCGTCAGCCTGGACATGGCGATCATCTCCGCAGCGCTGGTCGGAGGCGCGGTCGGGTTCCTGTGGTACAACGCCTATCCGGCCGACGTGTTCATGGGCGACACGGGCTCGTTCGGACTGGGCGGCGCGCTGGCGGGGATCGCGGTGTTCACCAAGACCGAGTTCCTGCTGGTGGTGATCGGCGGGATCTTCGTGATCGAGGCGCTGTCGGTGCTGATCCAGGTGGTGGCCTTCAAGACCACCGGTAAGCGCGTGTTCCTGATGGCCCCGATTCACCATCACTTCGAGATGATGGAGTGGACCGAGAACAAGATCATCGTCCGCTTCTGGATCGCCAGCGCGATCTTCGGGGCGTCGGGGTTCGTTCTCTACTACCTCTACTTCAGCTCCTACCGGTGAGCGACCGCTACATCGTGGTCGGGCTGCGGCGCTCGGGGCTGGCGGCCTGCGAGGCGATCGCCCGGATGTGGCCGCAGGCGACCGTGATCGCGACCGACGCGTCGGATGACGTGGATCGCGGCAGGATTGCCGCAGCGGGCGCCGAATACGTCGGCGCGGGGTGATGCCGTGCCGATTGTGGGGGCCAGAGCAGTGGTAAGAAGTCCGGGAGTGCCGGGCTCCGAGCCGACCGTCGCCGCCGCCCGCGAGCACGGCGTGGCGGTGTGGAGCGAGGTCGAGCTGGCGTCGCGCATGCTGCCCAACCCGATCGTGGGTGTGACCGGCACCAACGGCAAGACCACCACCACCGAGCTGATCGGCGAGATGCTGCGCGCCGGCGGGGTGGAGGTCGAGGTCGCCGGCAACGTGGGCCGGGCGCTGTCAGAGCTGCCCGGCCGGATCTCCCCCGATGCCTGGATCGCCTGCGAGCTCTCGAGCTTCCAGCTCGAGGACATCGACACCTTCCACGCCCGCGTGGGCGTGATCCTGAACATCACCCCCGACCACCTCGACCGGCACGGGTCGATCGAGGAGTACGCCCGCTGCAAGCTGCGGCTGTTCGAAAATCAGGTACCCGGCGACCTGGCGGTGCTGAACGCCGACGATCAGCTGCTGCGCTCGCTGGAGCTCCCGGGCGATGCCGACAGAGCCTGGTTTGGGATGGCCGATCGCGACACGCATCGACTTCGAGTCGGCGCCAGCCTGCGCGGCGAGCACAACCTCCAAAACGCGCTTGCGGCGGCGATCACCGCCCGGTTTGTCGGCGTCGATGACGCCGCCATCGACGCCGCGCTTGCGCTGCGTTCCAGCCCGCGCCGCACCGGATGCAGGTCGTGGCCGAGCGATCCGGCGTGCAGTTCGTGGACGACTCCAAGGCGACCAATCCCGACGCGGTGATCAAGGCGCTGACGGCGTATCGCGGCGGTGTCCGGCTGATACTGGGCGGCTCGCTCAAGGGTGGCTCGTTCTCCCAGCTGGCCCGCGCGGTGGCCGCGGGGCCGGTGGCGCGGTCGTACCTGATCGGCGAGTCGGCTGAGACGCTTGCCCGCGAGCTCGAGCAGGCCGGCGCTCCGTACGTGCGCGCCGGTGGGCTGGAGGCGGCCGTGATCATGGCCGCCGACGATGCCGACGCCGGTGACACGGTGCTGCTGTCGCCGGCCTGCGCCAGCTTCGACCAGTTCCGTGACTATGAGCATCGTGGCGACGAGTTCGCCCGCTTCGCGAGGGAGGTCACCGGTGGCTCCTGAGCGGCTCAAGCTGCGAACGTCCCGACCCACCGCGTGGGTCTCCCGGCGCCTGTCTGACCTGCCCACACCGCCGGAGGTGGTGCAGGCCCGCGAGCTGCGCGAGCGCGCACGCAAGCAGGGGCTGGTGATCGAGTACCACCTGCTGTTGCTGCTGACGCTGGGCCTGGTCGCGTTCGGGCTGATCATGGTCTACAGCTCATCCAGCGGAGTCGCGGTGGTGGCGGGCGGAAACTCAACCGCGGCGCTCATGCGGCAGGGCATCTACGCCGTGCTGGGGCTCGTGGCCATGGCCGTCGCCGCCCGCGTGCCCTACCGCCGGTGGCGGCCGCTGATCCCGCTGGTGATGCTGATCTCGATCCTGCTGCTGGTGGCCGTGCTGATCCCCGGCATCGGAGTCCAGGTCGGATCCTCGGCGCGCTGGATCGACATCGGGCCGCTGACGATCCAGCCGTCCGAGTTCGCCAAGCTGGCGGTGGCGCTGTTCGCCTGCCAGGTGCTGGCATCACGCCGGCGCCCTCCCACGACGGTGCGGCAGCTGCTCAACCCGGTGGGAGTGGTGGCGCTGGTCGCGTGCGCGCTGGTGCTGGCCGAGCCCGACCTGGGCACCACCATCTCGATCTCGATCATGGTTGCAGGCGTGCTGGTGGTCGCGGGAACGCCGTTTCGGCTGTTGCTCGGCACGACCGCGGTGATGGTCGGCGGAGCGGCGGTGGGTATCTCCCAGAACGCCTACATGAAGGAGCGGCTGCTGACCTTCCTGGATCCGTGGCACGTGGCCAGCGGCGCCGGCTATCAGAACGTGCAGGCACTGCTCGCGCTGGGATCCGGCGGTCTCTGGGGCAAGGGGCTGGGGCAGGGCACCCAGAAGATCTTCTATCTGCCCGAGGCCAACACCGACATGATCGCTGCGGTCATCGGCGAGGAGCTGGGGCTGATCGGGATCCTCGCGGTCACCTGCGCGTTCGCCGGGTTCGCGGTGCTCGGCTACCGCATCGCCATGCGCTGCGAGGATCCGTTCGGGAAATATCTGGCGGCGGGAATCACCACCATGGTCACCGGGCAGGCGGTCGTCAATCTGGGAGCCGTGCTCGGGTTCTTGCCGGTGACCGGTGTCCCGCTGCCCCTGATAAGCTCGGGCGGATCCAGCCTGGTCGTGTTTCTGACCATGGCCGGGATGCTGCTCTCGATCGCCGAAGGCGGCGGCGCCGGACGGGTCAGGGCTCTGCCGCCGATGCCAAAGCCGAACCCAAAACCACAACCGCGCCACCGAGCCTTCCCGGCGTGCGCGTGCTGATCGCAGCAGGCGGAACCGCCGGCCACGTCGTCCCGGCGCTCGCAGTAGCGGCTGAGCTGTCCGAACGGGGAGCCGAGGTGACCTTCGCCGGCACCCCCGACCGGATCGAGGCGCGGATGGTCCCGGCCGCGGGGTACCCGTTTCGCAGCTACCGGGTCAGAGGCATCCCGAGGCGCCCGTCGCTGGGTGTGATCAAGGCGCTCGCGGTCGACACGGTGGCTCCCGCGGCGTGTCTGCGGATCCTCCGGCAGGTGAAGCCGGCGGTGGTGTTCGGGGCCGGTGGGTACGTGTCCGGCCCGATGCTGGCGGTCGCGGCCGGGGCACGCGTGCCGGCGGCGCTGCTCGAGGTCGATGCCCACATGGGCGTCGCCAACCGGATGGCATCTCCACTGGTGCGCCGCGTGTTCCTGGCGTTCCCGATCGAGGGTTTGCGAGCGCCTCACCACCTGGTCACCGGTCGCCCGGTGCCCCGCGCGGTGCTCGAAGCCACCCGCGAGCAGGGGCGGACAGAGCTGGGGCTTCCCGATGACCGCAAGGTGGTGCTGGTGATCGGCGGGAGCCTCGGCGCGCTCAGCCTCAATACCGCGGCCGCGGATGCCTGGTCGGAGTCCGATCCCGGCTTCACGGTTCTCAACATCACCGGCTCGCGTGACTTCGCGATGATCGCCCGCCGGGCCACGCCGCATTACCGCGTGATCGAGTTCGCGCAATCGCTGGCGCCGTTCCTGGCGGCGGCGGATCTGGTGGTGTCGCGCGCGGGAGGATCGGTGTTCGAGATCGCGGCGGCCGCGCGGCCCTCGATCCTGGTGCCGTCGCCCAACGTCACCGGCGACCATCAGACCCCCAACGCCGCGTACCTGGCGCGACGGCGGTGCGGCGGTGGTCGTGCGCGACGCCGATCTGACCGCCGAGCGGCTGGCGGGAGAGGTCTCCGCGCTGCTCGAGGCTCCCGCCCGCCTCGAAGGCATGGGAGCTGCCGCCCGTCGTCTGGCCCGGCCGGATGCAGCCGCGGTCATCGCCGGCCAGCTCTTGGAGATGGCTCGATGACCGAATTTCGTGATCGTGATCTGCATCTGATCGGTATCGGCGGCGCCGGCATGTCGGCGCTGGCCGTCGTCGCCTACGCCTGGGGCGCACAGGTATCGGGCTGCGACCGCGCCCGGTCAACGTACTCCGAGCGGGTCGAGCGGTTCGGCATCCCCGTGTCGGAGGGACATGATCCCGCCCATCTGCGTCCCGGCATGGAGGTGGTCGTCTCGTCGGCGATCGCCGACGACGCCGAGGAACTCGAGGCCGCGCGCGCCATGGGGCTGACGCTGCTCCCGCGGGCGGCGCTTCTGGCCGAGATGGTGGCGGCGCGCCGTTCCATCTGCGTGGCCGGAGCACACGGCAAGACGACCACCGCCGCCATGATCGCCTACGCCGCGCAGCAGTTGGGACTGGATCCGACCTACCTGATCGGCGGCGAGGTGCCCCAGCTGGCCGGGAACGCGGGGCCCGGCGGCGGTGACCTGCTGGTCGCCGAGGCCGACGAGTCCGACCGCAGCTGTGCCCTGCTGCGCCCTCGCATCGCGGTGATCACCAACCTCGATCTCGATCACCACGCCTCGTTCGGATCGCTGGAGGAGGTGCGGCAGCTGTTTGCGGAGTGGGTAGCCACGGTGCCCGCCAACGGAGCGGTGATCCTGGGCGACGGGGTGGATATTCCGGCGCATGCGCCGGTGCAGCGCTTCGGCGTCACCGACGGTGCCGATTGGCACGTCTCCGGACTGGAGGCCGGGGCGGGCGGAACATCGTTCTGGCTTTCGACCCCGGACGGCACGCCGGTGCAGGTATCGCTCAGCGTCCCCGGCGTCCACAACGCCGTCAACGCCGCCGGTGCCACCGCGGCGCTGCACGCCGCCGGTGCGGACATCGCCGACGCCGTGGCGGCGCTGAGCGACTTCCGAGGGCGCGGGCCGCCGCTACGAGCTGCGCGGGAGCCGCGACGGGTACTCGGTGGTGGACGACTACGCGCACCATCCCACCGAGGTCAAGGCGGTCATCGCCGCCGCCCGGACACAGGCTCCCAGGAGGCTGGTGGTGTGCTTTCAGCCCCACCTGTACTCGCGCACGAGTGCGCTTGCGCACGAGTTCGGAGAGGCGCTCGGGGGCGCCGATGAGGCGGTCGTGACCGAGATCTACCCGGCCCGCGAGCGTCCCGTCGCCGGCGTCACGGCCAAGCTGGTGGTGGACGCGCTCACCCAGTTTCGCCCGGGCATGCCGGTTGCCTACCAGCCTCAGCTCGAGGACGCGGCGGAGTATCTGCGCACCCGGGTGGGCGAGGGTGACGTGGTGCTGACCGTGGGCGCGGGGGACGTGCGCCGGGTGGGCGACCTGCTGCTGGCATGACGGTTCCTGCCTGCGTGCGCGCGGATTACCCGATCTCCCGCCTGACCACGCTGGGCACCGGAGGGGCGGCCAAATGGTTTGCGAGCCCCGGCTCGGACGCGGATCTGGGGGAGGCCCTGCGGTGGGCACGGGATCAGGCGCTGGAGGTGGCAGTCGTCGGCCTGGGTTCGAACCTGCTGGTGGCCGACTCCGGCTGGGACGGCATGGTGGTGAAGCTGCGTGGAGAGCTGACCGCGGTGGAGCGGGTCGGTGACACGGTGGTGTGCGGTGGCGGCGCGCCGCTGGCGGTGGTGGTGAGGCGCTGCCAGGACTGGGGGCTGAGCGGTATCGAGTTCGGCTGCGCCATCCCCGGCACAGCCGGCGGAGCGGTGCGGATGAACGCGGGAGCGTACGGCAGCGAGATGCGGGACGTGCTCGAGACGCGCGACCGTGACCGGGCCGGACGGCTCGCGTGAGTGCACCCCAGACCAGCTGGAGATGACCTATCGCCACTCCAACGTGGCCGCGGGCGAGGTCGTCTCGCGGTGCCGTGCTGCGGCTCGACTCCGGCTGACCCGGTCGCGATCAAGGCAACCATCCGGGAGATGCAGGCCCGGCGGCGGGAGGCCCAACCGTCGAAGGTGCGGACGTTCGGCAGTGTGTGGAAGAACCCGGAGCCCGAGCGCACCGCCGGCATGCTGCTGGAGGAGTGCGGGATGAAGGGTGTCCAGGTGGGCGGAGCCCGGGTCTCGCCGGTGCACGCGAACTTCATCGAGAACGTCGGCAACGCGACCTCGGCGGACGCGCTCGCGGTGATGGAGAAGTCCCGCCGGTGCGTTCGCGAGCGGTTTGGCCTGACGCTCGAGCACGAGGTGCAGTTTCTGGGTGACATCGCCCTCGCCTGACAGAGGATCTGACCGCTTCCTGTTGAACCTGTTTGTGCGATGAACCTTGCGGCGAACCTCGATCCGGTGATGGTCATGCGCCGCCGCGCGCTGCGCAAGGCTCGCGGCCGCCGGCGACTGGTGCTGCTGGCGTCCGCGATCGGCGTGGTGGTGCTGGCGGTGGGCTACTACGCGGTTCGCTCCTCTCCCATCTTCAATGTGCGCGAGGTCACGGTCACGGGCGCCGACCCAAGGTCGATGCGACGATCCAGACGATGGCCGAGCAGAGCGCCGAAGGCCACAGCCTGCTGGCGGTGAACTCCGGGTCGATTCAGAGTGCCATCGAAGCGATGCCGGCCGTGCGCTCTGCCACTGTCGACCGCCAGTTTCCCAACGCGCTGAGCGTCTCGGTGGTCATGTATCACCCGGCGGTGGCCGTATCGGTGGGATCACGAACATACCTGGTGGCCGACGATGCGCACGTGATCGGCGACGGTCAAGAAGAGCCCGCAAACGGATCGTCTCGGTGGAGTTGCCGGACGGCGCCAAGCTGGCGGTGGGCGAGACCGCCACCGATCGGCAATCTCGGCGCGGCGCTATGGCTGCTGCGCTCGACCCCCGCCTGGTTCAGCCACCAGTTCGGACGAATCACCGAGGTGATACCACGGGCGGGGACGGTGACCGCCACCGTCGGCAGTCGCATGCAGCTGCGCCTGGGTACCCCGGACCAGCTCGACCTCAAGATGAAGGTCGTGACCCAATCGCTCGGGCCACCTCGCGGCCGCACGACCGGAGCGCGATCAAGTACGTGGATGTGTCTGTCCCGGGACAGCCGGCGCATGAAGTTCCGCTGAGTCAAACTAACCGTCAACTATAAGGTGAGTGTTCAATGTCTCACCTTCCCCTTGACAGCCAGATGGTCGGAGAGTACGCTCTCGCAGACGCCCTCGCGGGGGTGCACGGTTTTTCGTGCCCCGACGCGCGGGCTTCACGTGTTTTTGGGGCAGAACCTTCAACTAGAGGTTTAGCGTGAGATTCGCGTTGCGAAACGCGGCCGACGGAGGTGCATGGTGAGGGACCAGAGCGGCAATTACCTGGCGGTGATCAAGGTCGTGGGCGTGGGCGGCGGCGGTACCAACGCCGTCAACCGGATGGTTGACGCCGGCCTACGCGGAGTCGAGTTCATCGCCGTCAACACGGACGCGCAGGCGCTGCTGATGTGCGACGCCGACGTGCGCATTCACATCGGGTCGAAGATCACCCGGGGCCTGGGCGCGGGTGCCGACCCGACGATCGGGCAAGAGGCGGCGATTGGAGAGCCGCGATGAGTTGAAGGAGGCGCTCAAGGGCGCCGACATGGTGTTCGTCACGGCCGGCAAGGGCGGCGGAACGGGTACCGGCGCCGCCCCGGTGATCGCCGAGATCGCCCGCGAGCTGGGGGCGCTGACAGTCGGTGTCGTCACCCGCCCGTTCGGATTCGAGGGACGCAAGCGCGCCGATCAGGCCGACGGCGGGATCAAGCAGCTGCGCGACAAGGTCGACACGCTGATCATCATCCCCAACGATCGCCTGCTCCAGGTGGTCGAGAAGCGCACGTCGATCGTCGATGCCTTCCGGATCGCCGACGACGTGCTGCGCCAGGGTGTGCAGGGCATCACCGACCTGATCACGGTGCCCGGCCTGATCAACCTCGACTTCGCCGATGTGCGCACGATCATGCGTCAGGCCGGTTCGGCGCTGATGGGGATCGGCGTGGCCAGCGGCGAGAACCGCGCGGCAGAGGCCGCCAAGGCGGCGATCTCCTCGCCGCTGCTCGAAGCATCGGTCGAAGGCGCCACCGGCATCCTGCTGAACATCACCGGCGGCACCGACCTCGGCCTGTTCGAGGTCAACGAGGCCGCCGAGATCATCGGCTCGGCCTCCGACGGCGACGCGAACATCATTTTCGGCGCCGTGATCGACGAGGCCATGGGTGACCAGATCCGGGTGACGGTGATTGCCACCGGCTTTGACCGCCGCTCGATCGAGCGGCCCGCCTCGGTGTTCGCCGGTGCACCCCGGGAGCGCGAGCGCCCGCCGGCGTTCGAGCGCTCGACGCTGGCGGAGGAGCGGGAGCAGACGATCCCTCCCGACGCGCTCGAGATCCCCAGTTTTCTGCAAGAAGACTGACCTCGTGGAAGGGCCACCTGCGGGTGGCCCTTCCAGCTGAGGGTTGGGCAGGTGTGTCCGGTTCGATGATCTAACTCCCTCGCACATGCCGACGGATGGCCTACTGCGTACGCCGCTCTACGACTGCCACATTGAGGCGGGCGCACGATTCGTCCCGTTTGCCGGCTATGAGATGCCGCGTCCAGTACACGGGCGTGATCCCCGAGCATCTGGCGGTTCGATCTCAGCCGGGATCTTTGACGTCTCCCACATGGGGCGGCTGGATGTCGCCGGCGCCTGGTGTGCTCGAGTTCCTGCAGGGCATGCTAACCAACCACCTCGACCGGATCGGTCCGGGCCGAGCCCAGTACACGCTGATGCTGGACGAGCGTGGCTGCCCGATCGACGATCTGATCGCCTACCGGTTCGACGACGAGCACGTGATGCTGGTGGTCAACGCGTCGCGTTTGGAGGCGTGACAGCGCGTGGCTCGACGAGCACCTTCCCGACGCGCGGCGTCACGATTGTGGATCGCACCCGCGATACCGCCATGGTTGCGCTTCAGGGGCCGCTTGCCCTCAGCCTGGTTGGGACTGCCGGTGGCCGATCCGTTCGCGTTCGCCGAGGGCGTGGTGTGCGGTGTCGATGCGCTGGTCGCTCGCACCGGATACACCGGCGAGCCGGGCGTGGAGCTGATCGTGGATGCCGGGGATGCCGTCGAGCTGTGGGATGGCCTGCTGTCGGCCGGGGCAGAGCCGATCGGACTCGGCGCCCGGGACACGCTGCGGCTGGAGATGTGTTACCCGCTGTACGGCAATGATCTGACCGACCAGCACACCGCGCTCGAGGCGGGGCTGGGGTGGGCGTGTGCGCTCGACGCCAAGGAGTTCACCGGCGCCGAGGCGCTGCGGGAACAGCGCGACGCAGGGGACTACAGCCGGCTGGTGCCGTTCACGATCACCGGACGCGGCATCCCGCGGCCGGGCATGGCGGTGATCGGCGGCGGAGAGGTCACCAGCGGGACGATGTCGCCGTCGCTCGAGATCGGTATCGGAATGGCCTACCTGCCGCATGCAGCGCGCCGCCGTTGGCAGCGAGATCGTGATCGACGTGCGCGGCCGCGAGGTGCCGGCGATCGTCGCCAAGAAGCCGCTCTATACAAAGGAGATCGCGAGCATGACCGACGCAGGTGTACCCCGACCATCTGCGCTACCACGAAGCTCACGACTGGGTCGACGTCGACGGCGAGATCGCCACCTTCGGTATCACCTGGTATGCGCAGGACACTTTGGGTGAGGTCGTGTACGTGAGCCAGCCGGAGGTGGGGGCGAAGGTGACGAAGGACAGCGAGTACGGCGAGCTGGAGTCGACCAAAGCAGTGTCTGCGCTGATCTCTCCGCTGTCGGGCGAAGTGGTCGAGGTCAATGACGCGCTGGAAGGCTCGGAGAACACGATCAACGACGAGCCGTACGGTGACGGCTGGTTGATCAAGGTGCGCATGAGTGATCCCGGCAGAGCTCGACACGCTGCTCGACGCCGCCGCCTACAAGGCGCTGGTGGACAGCCTGTGAGCTTCGTCTCGCTGACCGACTCTGACCTGGAGCGCATGCTACAGACGATCGGGGTGGACTCGGTCGAGGCGCTGTTCGCAGATCTCCCCGAGAACCTCAGGCTGCGGCGCGATCTCGAAGTCGGCCCCGCGCTGTCGGAGCTCGAGCTGGTCCAGCATCTCACCGAGCTGTCGTCGCGAAACGTCCACACCGGGTTGGAGCTGTCGTTTCTCGGAGCAGGCATCTACGACCACTACGTGCCTGCAGTGGTCGACGCGGTTGCTCAGCGCGGAGAGATCCTGACGGCGTACACGCCGTATCAGCCCGAGATGAGCCAGGGGACGCTGCAGGCTATCTTCGAGTATCAGACGGCGATCTGCGAGCTCACCGGAATGGACGTCTCCAACGCGTCGGGCTACGACGGCACCACCGTCGCCGCAGATGCCTGCCTGATCGCCCGCCAGGCGACCGGGCGGCACAAGATTGTCGTCACCGAGACGCTCAATCCTCAGGTGCGCGAAGTGGTGCGGACGTTCGCGCCCGGATTCGGGATGGAGGTCGTCGAGATACCTCATACCGGCGGCGTGACCGACCCGGCCGCCGTGGCTGAAGCTGCGACCGACGCCGCCTGCGTGATCTTCGCCCAGCCCAATTTCTTCGGCTGCCTGGAACCCGCTGCCGACGCTGGCCGCCGCGGCCAACGACGCCGGCGCGGTGTCGGTTGCGCATGTCGACCTGATGACGCTGGGGATTCTGGAGGCGCCGGGGGAATACGGGTGTCAGCTTGCGATCGGCGAGGGCCAGTCGGCGGGGAATCCACTGTCTTACGGCGGTCCCCACTACGGATTCGTCGCATCCAAGATGGATCACGTGCGGCGGCTCCCCGGGCGAATCGTGGGCCAGACCGTGGACAGCGTCGGCCGCCGCGGGTACGTGCTGACACTGCAGACCCGCGAACAGCACATCCGCCGCGAGAAGGCCACGTCGAACATCACCACCAACCAGACGTTGCTTGCGATCTGTGGGCTCGTGTACCTCTCCTGGCTGGGGCCCGACGGGCTTGCGCGACGTGGGGCAGGCGTGCCTGTCGCTGTCGGAGTACGCCAAGGCCACGATCGACCTGGAGCCGGTGTTCGACCATCCCACCGTCAAGGAGTTCGCGGTCCGCACCAACCGGCCGGCGACCGAGGTGGTGGCTGCCGCCCGCAAGCTGGGTGTCCATCCCGGCTACGCGGTCGGCGCGGAATATCCCGGCATGGACGACGTGCTGCTGGTGGCGGTGACCGAGCAACGCACCCGCGCGGACATCGACCGGCTGGCACAGGTACTGGCCGAGGTGGCCGCATGAAGCTGATCTACGAACGCTCGCAGCCGGGTCGCCGGGCATCCTCGATCCCCCACCCCGACGTCCCCCGGGCGGAGCTCCCGGCCGAGTACGCCCGCGCCCGTGCCCCCCGCGCTGGCGGAGCTGGCGGAGCCCGAGCTTGGTGCGGCATTTCACCGAGCTCTCGACCAGGACTTTCGGTATCGACACCGGCTTCTACCCGCTCGGGTTCGTGCACCATGAAGCACAACCCGCGGGTCAGCGAGCGGCTGGTAAACCTTCCCGGCTTCCGCGATCTCCATCCGCATCAATCCGATGACGGCGCCCAGGGCGCGCTGGAGTTGATGTGGAGGCTGGAGCGGATGCTGGCAGACGTGGTGGGGCTGGATGCGGTGTCGCTGCAGCCCGCGGCAGGGTCGCAGGGCGAGCTCACCGGCCTCACCATCATGCGCGCGCACTTCATCGAGCGCGGGGAGGACGACATCCGCCGCGAGGTCGTGATCCCCGACACCGCGCACGGCACCAACCCCGCCAGCGTCGCCATGGCGGGCTACACGCTGGTGCACGTCAAGACCGACGACCGAGGAAACATCGACATCGACGATCTGCGGACGGTGGTGGGGCCGCAGACCGCCGGACTGATGTTGACCAACCCCTCGACCCTGGGACTGTTCGAGGAGAACATCACCGAGATCGCCGACATCTTCCATTCGGCCGGAGCGCTCTTGTACTACGACGGTGCCAACCTGAATGCGGTGTGCGGCATCTCCAGGCCCGGCGACATGGGCTTCGACATCCTGCACTTCAATCTGCACAAGACGTTCGCCCAGCCCCACGGAGGTGGCGGCCCGGGTGGCGGCCCGGTGGCGGTGCGAGACATGCTCGCGCCGTATCTGCCGACCCCCGTGATCGGGTACCGCGACGGCCAGCTACTTCCGCGACTGGGATCGCCCCAAATCGATCGGCAAGGTGCGGGGGTTCTGCGGTCCGTTCGGCGTGTTCGTTCGCTCGTACGCGTTCATGCGGATGTGGGGTCCGGGCCTGCGCGAGATGTCCGAGATCGCCGTCCTGAATGCCAACTACATCCTCGCCCGGTTGCGCGACGCCTACGACCTGCCGGTCGACCGATTCTGCATGCACGAGTTCGTGATCTCGGCCCGCGGGCTCAAGCGTGAGTACGGCATCACCGCCTGGATGTGGCGAAGCGCCTGATGGACTACGGATTCCATCCGCCGACGGTGTACTTCCCGCTGATCGTGCCCGAGGCGTTGATGATCGAGCCGACCGAGACCGAGGCGGTGGAGACGCTGGACGCGTTTTGTGACGCGATGCTGAAGATCGTCGAGGAGGCGGCGACCGATCCTCAGATCCTCAAGAGCGCGCCACACACGCGGCCGGTGACCCGGCTGGACGAGGCGGCTGCGGCCAAGCGGCTGGTCGTGCGCCACGGCTTCGACGAATCGTCTGAATGACCGCCTTCCAGGGTGTCCTGTTCGACTATGGCCATACCCTGGTGGACATTCGCTGGGGGCAGGACACGCTGATCGAAGGCCAGCGTCAGCTGCTGGCCGCGTTGGTGGCGCCGCCAGAGGCTCTGGAGCGGTTCCACGCCGACACCAATGAGCTGCTCGCGGAGGCCGAGCGGAGCGCCGTCGATCACACCGAGATCGACTACATGGCGGTCACCCGCACCGCGCTGGCGCGTTTGGGCATCGAGCCGCGCGACGACGTGTTGGAGCACGCGATGCGCGTCCAGATCAGGGCGTGGGACAGCGTCCGGTTCCTCCATCCCGACGCCCACGAGCTGCTCGACACCCTGCGGGCGGATGGGGCTCAAGATCGGGTACGTGTCCAACACGCTCGATCCGCCCCACATCCTGCTCGAGGTGATGGAGGACGAGCACATGCTCACCAGGGCCGACGCGATCGTGCTGTCATCGGAGCTCGGCTACCGCAAACCGTCTCCGTTGATCTATCACGCCGCCACCGAGGCCCTCGAGCTGGATCCCGCTCGGACACTGTTTGTCGGCGATCGGGTGCTCGAGGATGTGGTCGGCCCCAAACGGGCCGGCATGACCGCGGTGCTGGCCGAGTGGTTCCGCGACGACGAGGGCGATCACACCCTGGCCGACCACCGCGCCAAGCATCCGCTGGAGGTGCTCGCGATCGCTGCCGCAGGCCTTCCCGGCGCCCCGTAGACCAGCGCCGACCTCCCCGGTAGACTGAGCCCAGATGAGGAGCTTGCCACAGCTACCACCGGAGGCCCCGGCCGCTGAAGCCGCCGAATGTCGCGGCTGCGGGGTCGTCTGCCAGAAGGTGATCTATCCGTCCGAATGCCTGGCTCGATCCTGCCCGTTCCTGTACGCGCACGAGGCGTTCGGCCGCACCTACGTCGGCTGCACCCACAAGATCTTCACCACCGAGCTCGACCTGGCGGTGTTGCGGCGCGCGGCTCGCCGGCGAAGCGGGTTCGGGGCGGTGCTGGCCGCTCGCCAGCCGCTTCCGGTGTGTCCGGCTGCGGTGGAGCGGAACTACGAGGATCGCGAGGATCCGTTGGGCTGCATCAACCCCGAGTTTCACGAGCTCCCCGCCTCCGCAGCCGGCGATCCGCGTGATCGTCGGCGATTCCTGAGACATCAGGGTCAGTCGCCGGGCAGCATGGCGACATCGACCACCGACGCTCCGCCGTCGATGGTCAGCATCGCGCCGGTGATGTATGAGGCTTCGGAGGACGCCAGGAAGGCGACCGCGGCCGCCACCTCGTCGCCGGTTCCCGGGCGTCTCAGCGGTGTGTACCGGGTCGCCCGCTGGTAGCCGAGTTCCGGATCGGGATCGAACATCAACATCGACTCATCAGCCATGGGAGTGCGAATCCAGCCGGGGCAAACCGAGTTGACCCGCACCCCGTGGGGGCCGAGCCGAACCGCCAGCGACCGTGTGAGCTGCAGCAGGCCGGCCTTGGAGACCCCGTATTGGCTGTTGCGCGAGTGGGCCCGGATCGCTCCCATCGAAGCGACGTTCACGACCGCGCCGCGACGCGCGCACAGCCCGTCGGTGGCGAGCTCGGCGAGCCAGTGGGCGCCGGTGAGGTTGATCGCGAGCGTCCGCTCCCAGTCTGCGTCGCCGACGCCCGCGTTGTTGATCAGGATATCCAGCGGGCCGCACTCTGCGATCGCCCTGTTGCAGTCATCGCGCACGCTCACATCTCCGACGATCACGTTGTCGGAGACGTCCAGCAGAGCCTCACGCCTGCGACCCATCACCCAAACCTCAGCGCCGTCGCTCGCCAGCCGACGGGCGATCGCCGCGCCGATGCCGCTACCGCCGCCCGTGACCAGCGCTCTGGCTCCGTCGAAATCCGCCATCTGCTCTCTGACGCTACCTCATCCGTCGTCGCTCGAGGGCGGCTGGCGCTCGCGCTTGCGGGTGGCGTCGCGTTTCTTGGCACGCAGCCGTGGCTTCCGAGGCGCTGCGGGTGGGCTTGGTGGGACGGCGAGGTGGTGGCGGCGGCTTCAGCGCAGCCCGCATCGTGTCCTCGAAACCGCTCGATCGCCAGCGCCCGGTTGCGCGCCTGGCTGCGCTCGTCAGAGGCGACGATCCGCAGCTTGCCTTCGCTGTCCAGGCGCGATCGCAGTCGTCGTCGTGCCCGCGCCTTCTCGGCCGCGGTCAGCGTGGGGCTGTGCTCGAGGTCGAAGGTCAGCTCCACTCGCGTCGAGGAGGTGTTGACGTGCTGGCCGCCGGGGCCGCCGCTGCGGGTGTAGCGATAGCTGAGCTCGCCGTTGGGAAGCGGCCGGGATGCGCCGATGTCATGCACGACGAGCCCACCGGCGCACGCCGTTTCGATGCAGCCGCCGGATCGCGGCCATCTGCTCGGCATCCGGCCCGTCACCGGCGCCCGCGGTCTCCATCACCGCGGGCTGCTGCTGCAGCCGGGGGTGGCCCAGCATGGTGGCCATGCCCGCGCCGATCAGGCCGGCCCCGACATTGGCGTGGCGGTCGCGGTTGGAGCCCAGCGGCATGGCCGAGTCGTTCACGTGCAGGCAGGCCAGCCGCTCCAGCCCGAAGCGGTCATCGGCCTCGCTCAGGAGGTCGTCCACGCGTGCGGGATCGGTGATATCCACGCCGGATGCGTACAGGTGGCAGGTATCCAGGCACACACCGACAGATTTCGTCCCACCGAGCGCGTCGATCACCTGCTGCAGCTCCTCGAGTGTGACTCCCATGGTTCCGCCCGTGCCTGCCGAGTTCTCGATCAGGAGCCTGGTGCGGGTCCCACTGGGCGCCTCGCCCAGCACCGTCTCGATCGCCTTGACCGTGCGTGGCAGTGCCCGTCCAAAGCCCTTGCCGAGATGGCTTCCCAGGTGAAACACGACCCCATCGGCGTCGATCATGTGAGCCGTGGCGAGGGTATCGGAGAGCGCCTGAATCGACTTTCGCCGGATCACCCGATCGGAAGTGCCGAGGTTGATCAGGTAGGTGGCATGGCACACCACGCTCGCCAACCTGGCCTGCGAGCGGCGCTCGCGGAAGCGCGCGGCCATCTCCGGGTTGGGATCGGGGTGCTTCCACATCCGCGGGCTCTGGGTGAAGATCTGCAGGGCGGTCGCGTGCAGATCCTGCGCCCGCCCCACTGCGGTGTCGAGGCCGCCGGCGGTTGAGAGATGGCCTCCGAAGTGCATCGCGGCATCGTACCGGCGCCGTATCGTGCGTCCGTGACCAGCCCCGCCGTTCGCCTGCCGCCCAGCCCCACCGGCCTTCTGCATGTCGGCAGCGCTCGCACCATGCTGTACAACTGGCTGTTCGCCCGTGGCCGGGACGGTCGAGTCGTGCTGCGTTTCGAGGACACCGACACGGAGCGTTCGACCGGACACTGCGATCGAGCAGGCCCTGCGGGTGTTCGCGTGGCTTGGAATCGACTGGGACGCTGGGCCGTATCGCCAGACCGAGCGGTTCGATCTCTACCGCGCCGCGGCCGCTGCGCTGGAGCAGAGCGGCCACGCGTATCGCTGCTATTGCACCGCCGAGGAGCTCAAGCAGGAGCGGGAGCGCCGCAGCGCGGCGAATCTGCCGTTGATCTACGGTGGCCGTTGCCGCAACCTCAACGCCGAGCAGCGGGCCGCATTCGAGGCCGAAGGTCGCGGGTTTGCGCTGCGCCTGAAGGTGCCCGAAACCGGTGTCACCTCGATCACCGACGTCGTTCGAGGCCCCGTGGAATGGGACAACGCGCTGCTGGGAGATCACGTGATCATGCGTACCGACGGGACGCCCACCTATCAGTTCGCCAATCCGTTCGACGACATCGACATGGGTGTCACACATGTGATCCGCGGGGAGGATCTGCTGTCGTCCACTCCCCGGCAGCTGGCGCTCTACACGGCGCTGGGTGCGGAGCCTCCCATCTACTGCCACCTGCCGATGGTGCTCGGCCCCGACCGCAAGCGCCTGTCCAAACGTCACGGCGCCGTGTCGGTCGAAGAGTTCCGGGATCGGGGTGTGGTGGCCGACGCGTTGATCAACTACGTGGCGCTGCTCGGCTGGAGCTTTGACGACCACACCAACTTCATGACCCGCGACGAACTGGTGGCCCGGTTCACGCTCGAGCGGGTCACGGCCGCTCCGGGCGTGTTTGATGTGGAGAAGCTGGAATGGCTCAACGGCGAGCACCTGCGGGCGATGTCGCCCGAGGCGTTCGCTGACGCGGTACTCGAGCACCTCGAGTGGCGTGGCTCACAGCTCGCATCCCAGCCGCAGCGGGTTCGTCAAGCGGCCGCGCTGGTGCAGGAGAAGCTGCGCGTGCTCGACCAGTTCGAGCGCATGTGCGGGTTCCTGTTCGGACCGGTCGAGGTCGACCCCGCGGCATGGGCGAAGGTCAGCGCGACGCCCGACGCTGCACGATCCCTCGCCGCTGCCCGAACTCAGCTGGGGGTGGTCGCGGACTGGCAGGCAGATCAGATCGAGGGCGCGCTGCGAGCGGCCTGTGAGAGCGAAGGGCTGAAGCCACGGGTGCTGTACGCGCCGGTGCGGGTTGCAATCACCGGCAGCACGGTTTCGCCAGGGTTGTACGAGAGTCTCGAGCTGCTGGGGGAGAGCGAGTCGCTCGCTCGCCTCGACGCCGCGCTCGCAGGCCTCGGCGTGTAGCAGGATCGGCACGGCCGGCGCAGAACCTCTCAAGGCGATCCCCGCATCGCCAACTGTCATGTTTGAGACCTTTTCCAGATCCACGGTGTCGCTGCCACGCCTGAGTATCGCCGGGCTGATGTTGGCGTTCGTGCTCTCGGCGACGGTTGCAACGTTCGTGGGGGTGGCGGCCTGGTCACTGGGAACCAGCACCGGACCGTCGCCGGCGGCGATCCGCGAGAGCGCCTACCAAGCGGGGGTGGCCGCCGGCCAGGCCCAGGGCCGTACGGCGGCTGAGCAGACCGCCCGCAACCACGCCTACGCCAAGGGCCGCATGATCGGGTTGCGGTTGGGCCTGCACAAGGGGTTGCGGCGCGGCAAGGCGGCCGGCCTCACCGCGGGCCGAGCCCAGGGCTACCGGTCTGGCTACGCCGCCGGCCTGCAGACCGGTCGGGCTCAGGGAGCAGCAGCGGCCGGGGCCAAGCCCAAGAAGCACACCCACAACTGATCACGAGTTCCACCCCCCACCCATTCGTGGGGGGTTGGCGAGCAGGGTGGGTGGAGTTACGCGATGATCCGGCAGAATTGCCGCTGTTTGCGTATGATCGTGGCCACCATGGTGGTCGTCCTTTTGGGGGATATCGCCAAGGCCTCCGCGGTAACGGTGTTCTTGGCTGCATTTGGTTGCATCGTCGCAGCCGGCTTTGCGATCCCGATGAGCATGGGACCGGGCCAACCGGCGGCCGAGGCCTTCTGGCTGGCGAAGTCGATGGCCCTCCTCGGCGGAATCGCAGCGCTGGTGTTCGCCGCCACGGCCACCGTCTTTTTCTGGCTCACCGGTCAGGCCTCCGAGCAGGCATTCGTCCTGATCGAAATGGCGACGTTGGGCACGGCGATCGTGTTCGTGCTCGCGGTGGCGGCGCTGCTCGACGGGTCGCGCGAAAAGACCTGAGCGCCGCGCGGCGGGCTATGCGGGCCACACCTCGACGCTGTCGATGTCGACGGCGCGGCGGGTGGGGTTGCGGTCGGCAATCCCGAGCTTGAGCCTGGTCGCCGCCGCGGGCTGCGCCGGACCCGACAAACGGGCGAGCTGGAGCCCGTGCTCAGACACGAGCTTCACCATCGGTCTCGGCCACGTCCACCCGATCAGGTACGGCACTCCGGGGGCCAGTGGCGCGGCTGAGCGCCCCGCCACCTCGCCGCCTCCCAGCACCAGCGCGACCCGGCCGTCGGCCTGCAGCTTGAGGAACATTCCGCTGCCGTCACCGGTCACCGCCATCACCACCGTGGCTCCGGCCTCTGGCCGATGCTGCACGCGCAACCAAAAGCGGCCCCAGATGGCCGTACCCGGAAGCGACGACGTCACGTAGGCAGGCGAGTTTCCACCAGCGCTGGCAAACAGCGAGCGCCGACCGATATGGCTCCAGCGATCGGTGGTCGCGACCGTGCCAACGGCCGACTGGAATCCCCATGTGGGCGGGCCTTCGAAGCTCGACGCCAGCAGCGGGCGCACGCCCGGCGAGAGCGATTCCTGCGGCCGCGTGCTCCAGGCGGTGATCACGAGTGCCACGGCAGCGACGCCGAGCACGACGGCAACGGTTCGAACGGGGTGGCTCACAGACGTTCGAGCTTACCCGCCGGCACGGTAAAGCTGACGGTCGTCCCGGCGCCGGGGGCCGATGTGATGTCGAACGTTCCGCCCGCCAGCCGGACTCGCTCGCCGGCCGCGTCGAGGCCGAAATGCATGCCTGGTTGGCCTGCGGTGTGGAGGCTTTCGGGGTCGAAGCCGCAACCATCATCGATCACGTGCCCGTACACCTCGTCGCCACGGTCGATGGCTGTGACCCGCACTTGCCGCGCGTGCGCATGGGTGCGCACGTTGGCCAGCAGCTCGCGCACGGTTCTGTAGACGAGCGTCTCGGTCATCTCCTGGTAGCGCACCAGTCGGGTGTTCACCACAACCTCGAAATTGCCGTCGGCGGCTGCGCGCTCGGCGGAGTCGCGGACTGCTGCTGAGAGGCCGCGGGCTTGCAGCACCTGGGGACGCATGTCAAACGTCAGCCGGCGGGTACGCTCCGTGGCCTCTCCCAGGATCGATCGAGTGGTCAACGCGCTGCGCTCGGCGGAGGCGTTGTCGCCCCGCTGCAGAGCATTCGTGAGCTGGTCGAGAGAGAGCATGCAGGCGGTCAGCACCTGGATGGTGTCGTCGTGCAACTCGACCGCGATCCTCGCCCGCTCGGCATCCTGAGACCGCAGCATGGACGCCACGACCGACTGACGGTGGCGCTCGCTCTCGGCCAGCGCTCGCTCGGTACGGCGCCGTTCGGTCATGTCGAGCATGATCATGCCCACGCCGACCGGCGGCTCGGATCCGTTTCCGATGGGAAACATGCTCGTCAGCAGATGGCTCTCACGCTCGGGGTCAGCGGTGGTGCGCCCGGAGATCTCATGGGTGATCAG
The DNA here is from genome assembly GCA_963723785.1 of uncultured Actinomycetes bacterium. Taxonomy (GTDB): domain Bacteria; phylum Actinomycetota; class Thermoleophilia; order Gaiellales; family JAICJC01; genus CAVPTL01. The sequence continues at coordinate 39,984 of CAVRSB010000018.1, forward strand.
CGACTCCCCCGTACGCAGAACCTTCCGCAGGAGCGGCTCGCACACGACGGCCAGGTCTGGCTGCACCTCATGGATGGTGCGTCCCACGGCGTCGCGCTTCTGCAAGGCCGCCAGCGCCGGATTGACCCGCACATATCGGAGGTCAGTGTCGAGCAGCGCGATTCCGACGGGAGAGTTGGCGAACACCGCGTCGCGCAGGGCGAGCGCCTCGTCCCGCTCGCGGACAGCGGTCAGCGCCCGGTCGAGCAGCTGGGCGTTCTCATGCTCGGAGTGCTTGCGCTCGGTGACGTCGTAGGCGACACCTTGGACGAGGTACGGCTCACCGTATTCGTCGCTGAGTACGGTGGCGCGATCCACCAGCCACCGCATCGCTCCAGTCGCCGTCACCACTCGGTACTCCGCCTCGAACTCCACTCCGTCGGCGATCGCATCGAGATAGGCGCCGATTACCCGATCACGATCCTCGGGGTGAATGTAGTCGCGCCAGAACTGCGGCTCGGCGGTCCACCGGCGGCGGTCGTAGCCGAGGATACCTTCGATCTGAGGACTGATGAAGAGCGTCTCGCCGTCAGGGTGGCGGACGTAGCTTGCGGCCGGGATCTGCTCGATCAGCAGCCGGTGGCGGCGTTCTGATTGCTCGAGCGCGCGGCGGGCATCGATCTCGCCGGTGATATCGAACCCGATCCCGATCCGCGATCGCATCGTGCCGTCGGGGTCTCGCACAATCGATTCGCGATCTCGCACCCACACCGAGTCGCCGTCTGGCGTTGAGCATGCGGTAGACGCTGTCGTGCGGTCGCTGATCCCGGATGGCGCGTCGCCACTCGGCCTGCACACGTTCGCTGTCGTCGGGGTGGAGATGTGAAGCCCACAACTCGTCCGGCTTGTGCCGCCAGCGCTCTTGCGGAACTCCGAGCATGGTTCCCAGCTGCGCGCTGGTGAAGATCGTGTCCCCGTCAGCGTCGCATTGATAGGCGTATCCCGGGAGACCGTCGATCAGGCCGCGTAGGAGTGCCTCCGATGCCCCCAGCGCCTCCGCTGCTCGCCGTGACTCCTCCAGCAGCCGGCTGTTCTCCGCCACCAGGTTGGTGCTGGTCAGAGCCGACCCCAGCATCGGCGCCAACGTCACCGCCTCGGCGATGTCCTCAGCGGTGACCGTACGAGTACGGCGGCTGTAGTGAACCTCCAAGAACAGCTTCCGAGGCGATGCGAACGGCACCGGCACGATCAAAGCCCGAGCCGAGCCAATCCGCTCGAGATAGGCCCGCACTCCCGGTGGAGTGGTGGGTGATCGTCGCTCGAGCACCGAGGGAACCGTGGAGGTGAGCAGGTACTCGACGCCGGCCGGATCGAGGAAGTCGGAAAGGGGGAGCGGTGCGTCCACCTGGCTGACTTCGGCCGGGGTCGAGCACGCCGGTACAGGCGCGGTTCGCCACGGTGCCGGTGGCCGGGTCGACTTCGAACAGCACCGTGTGGTCGGCAGCCAGCACGTGCCGGGCGTACTCCAGCAGCTGGTCGATCAGCGATCCGGAGCGGCTCGCTCGGCGCCGGCTGCGGGAGTGATGACATGCGTGGATTGTCGCAGCCGCACCTGTCGGCACAGAATCACCCTTTCGCCGTCGTGAGGCGGTGCCGATATTCACAAACATGGGTCGTTTTCCTTTTCGCGCTGCGGCGTTCGCATGCGCGACCTTCTCGTTGACGATGGCGGTTCCGTCGGTTGCTCTGGCGAGCAGCTCGGCCGGATCAGTCCCGCGGCCTTCGGCGCTTGCCGGAGGTGCGGTGGTCGCCGTTCTCGGTCTGGCGGCCATGGCCGCGCTGATCGTGTGGCGCCGGCGTCAGCCTCGGGAAGCCGACGGTTTCGAGGGCGACACGGTGTCGTCTCCCGAGCCGCAGCTTCTCGATGACGAGCTGGCCGCGTAGCTCCCGCACCTCAACAACAATGAGTCAGGCCGCGAACTCGACGCGGTTGCGTCCCGCGCGCTTGGCGCGGTACAGCGCCTCGTCGGCACGCTTCAGTGTCGCTTGAGGGTTCTCGCCGCGTTGATGCACCGCGTGTCCGGCGCTGAGCGTGGTCAGCTGGCCGCGAGCCGCCCAGTCGCCCTGCAGTCGGGTGATGAAGGCGATCGAGTCGCTGCCGCCCAGCAGCATCACGAACTCCTCGCCGCCGAACCGGAAGACGCGGTCGTCGTGGCGCACCTGGTCGGCCAGGAATCGACCGAGCGACTGCAGTTCGAGGTCGCCCGCGTCGTGGCCGTGAACGTCATTGACCTGCTTGAAGTGGTCGAGGTCGATCAGCACGATGGCGTCTTCGGGCGCCAGCGCGGCCAGCGCATGCATGGCCGCTCGCCGGTTGCCGATTCCGGTGAGCGCGTCGCTGAGTGCTTCCTCCTGGAGCCGGTCGACCAGCTCCAAGCGCATCAGGTGCTCCGACAGCGTCTGGGTCAGCAGATCCAGCCGCAGCTGACCGCCCTGGGCGCGTCCGCCGACGACCGTCAGTGACCGGCCGGGTGGATCGGCTGCGATCTCGCGCGTCCACTGCTCGTCCCAATCGCCCCTCTGCGACGGCTCGCTGCTCCTGTACCTTCCAGAGGTTGAACGACGGTGCGCTGGAGGCGACCTGGATCGAGCCCTCGGAGGTCGAAACGACGGCGGCAGCACGGCCGTCGGTCAGCTCGCGAGCGGCATGTACCGCCAACTCAACCGCGGTTTCGGGGGTCTCGGTGGCGGAGATCCGCTGGGTCACGTAGGCAAGTCGCGACAGGCCGTTCAAGGCCGAGCGGTACTGGTGTCGTCCCTGGGCGACGGTCTCGCCGGCGACTGCCGACGCGGCAAAGCTCGTGAACGCAACGATCTGGTCGACGTGCACTCCGCTGCGCGTCTCTGCCGCGGCGAGCGTCGCCAGCACCGTCAGTCCGGCGGCCACCGTGGCGTGTCCCCGGCGCTGGGTCAGTCCCACCGCGATCGGGATCAGGGTCGCCCCGGCCAGGAAGGTGAAGATGTCGTTGGGGTTGGGGGAGACGCCCATGATCAGAGATCGTCCCCAGCAGGGCGAGCATGCACAGCCCGGGAACTCCCACCACCAGCCGCACGTCGGTCGACCGCCAGCGCATGCGTGAGAACAGCAGGCCGGTGACGCATAGAGCAGCGTCAGCAGCGCGATCTGCTCCAGCGATGCCGAACGGCGCGGGTCGGGCAGCAGCAGGTGCCCGATCAGTGGGCACGGCGCGAGCGCGATGAACAGGAATGCCAGGATCTGAGCAGGGCGCTCTGAGCTTGCGAGATCGAGGTCGGTCGGTGAGAGGTGTTCGCGCATCTGGGCGGGCGCAACGATCCCGCCGGGGTCGTTGCATTACCGCCTAACGATCGGCAGCACCGCCTCTCGAATTTCGGAGAAGCGCTCAGCCGTTGATGCGGCTGGTGCCCTTGGCGATGTCAGCGCTGATGGCGAGGAAGATGTTGGTCAGCGCGACCGGCTCGGGCTGGGCGTAGTAGTTGCCCGGTGACGCGATCTCCTGGAGCGCTTCGTCTCCCTGGATCGCGGGGCTCTCGGGAACGGTGCGGGTAACGGTGACACCGTTGACGATGGAGCCCCGGTCGGCGGTGCACGCTTGGGCGCCGTCTCCGGATACGTCATACGCGATCGAGTACATCAGCACGCCTTTGGCTTTGGAGTCGCCGGCGATGTCCACAGCCGTCTGGCACGGGTTCGTGCGGTACGGGCTGGTGGGAGCCAGGTAGCCGGGGCCCTTGTTGGCCGCTCCGTCGGAGAGGATGATGATGACCTTCTGGGTGCCGTCGCGGCCGTCGGCGTCGATCTCGTCCTGGGCCGCCTCGAGGGCGTTGGCATAGGCGGTCTGGCCCCCTGCCTGGACGCAGTTGATCGTGGAGATCAGCTCGCTGCCGGAGTTGAGGTTACCGTGGGTTGAGGCATAGTCGCCGTTGAGCGGTACCAGTACGTAGGCGGCGCTGGGAGAGTCGTAGGCATTGCTGGCGGTGGCGCTGCATCCGGCCGCGGCCGTCGGAGCCGGCGGAAGCACGGCCAGGCCGACATTGTCGGTGCGTCGGATCCATCGTACGCATGAACGCCAGGATGCCCTGCTTGGCGGAGTCGAGCTTGGCGCCCGTCATCGATCCGGTGCGGTCGAGCACGATCATGACGTCCAGCGGAACCGCTCCACACGGTGAGCAGGCTTGGGCGTGGACGGTCTCGGGGATGTTGTCGATACCGATCAGTCGCAGGAAGGTGGTGGGCACGTTGGCGTCCTCGGTGACATGCACGGTGTTTGCCGGGTTGCAGAACTTGCGGCTGGTCGAGCAGTCCGCGGTGGCCGTGGTGGTGACTGTCCCGGCACCGACGATCGGGTTCTTGCCGTCGTCGGCGGAGCTGTAGGCGGAGGCCGCTGACAGCGCCGCGCTGGTGTCGGGCAGGTTGCCCGCTCCGGCGGCGGCGGCAGCGTCGGCCGAGGCCTGCAGCTGCTGGTGCACCCGGTAGGCGTTGCCGAGGTCGATCACGGCACCGGCGGTGATCATCAGCACGATGATGAATACGGCCACCAGCGGCAGGGTCTGACCGGCCTCACGGTTTTCGCCACGGGAGGCAAGGGATATGGCGGCGCGGAGCACGCTTCCGGGCCAACGGGGGGGACGCTGGGCCATGGGCTCAGCATGGCGGGTGGTGGGATGGCTGACGCCACCCAACTGGGGAATTGTCAGATGTCAGTCACGCGTGCGCGCGAGCATGGTGATCAGCCATCCAATGGCCACGGTTGCGAGTGTGAGCCGACACCGTCTCGGAGACGGCAGCTGCGCGAACAGCCGTGTCTGTGTATCGGTCGAGCGGTCATCTGTCCGCGTTCGTCGCGTTCGCCACAATTCCTTGAATAACGGTGAATAACGGTGCCAGGCACCGTTATTCATGCCGCGACCCTCGCGGGTGGCGAGGGTCGCAGGAGAGGTACCGCATACCGGATTCGAACCGGTGTTACCGCCGTGAGAGGGCGGCGTCCTGGGCCCCTAGACGAATGCGGCCCGCATGTCGTGGCGGGCCGGAGCATGCTCCGTCTCACTCCCATCCACAGCGCGATGAGTCTAGCAAGGCGACGAGCCCGGATCAGGCGGTGGTGAGCGCCTCGACCTCGATCTCAACCACGAACTCAGGCGCGATCAGGGCCGAGATTCCGACCATCGTGGACACCGGCCGGATATCAGCGAAGTACTCGTTGTGGGCACGCCCCACGCCCTCGTGGTTGGCGTCCAGATCGACCACGTACATCCGGGTTCTGACGACATCGGCGAGCGAGCTTCCCACGGCTTCCAGGGCGCCGCGGATGCGCTCGAGCGCCGCCACCGATTGCGCGTACGATCCTGCGGGCGGGCGGCCATCGGCTCCCATCCCGAGCGTCCCGGCGACGTGCACATGCGGGCCGACACGCACCGCGCGGTCGTATCCGACGCGAGCCTCGAACTCGGTCTGAGTGGAGTGGTGAACGCGATCGCCCATGGCGTTCACCGTACCGTAACCGCCGCATACCTAACCTTCATTCGGTGTTTACGATTTCATAACGCCGGGGGTCAAGGATTGCGCCACCCGGCGACGGGTCCGCTCCTGTTATGACTGCAAACCTTGCCATCCTCACGGCTCTGGTGGTCGGCTCCTGGCTGATCGTGCTGATGCCGTTGCTGCTGCTCTTCCGCGTCTGAGCCCACACGTGCCTATCCTTCTGGGGAAGGAACGTGCCGCTCACCGGTCCGAGTGACCGCGACGCTTTGGGGGGATGACGTGCAGCTCGATGGAATTCACCACATCACCGCGGTGACGGGGAATGCGCCGGGGAACCTGGATTTCTACACGCGCGTGTTGGGCCTTCGGCTGGTCAAGAAGACTGTCAACCAGGACGACCCGACCGTCTATCACCTGTTCTACGCCGACGACGCCGGCAGTCCCGGCGCTGACCTGACCTTCTTCGAGTATCCCGGTGCCAGTCGCGGCCGAGCGGGCGCCGGCATGGTGCACCGGATCAGCATCCGGGTCGGTTCCCCCGAGGCACTCGACTTCTGGGCCGAGCGGCTGGCCGCGCGAGGGTGTCGCAATCGAGCGAGACGGCGATCGCCTGCGGTTCTCGGACCCCGAGGGCATCGGGCTGGAGCTGGTGGTGGCCGACGGGCGTGACTCGGCGTTGACTGCCGCTCGCGACGATATTCCCCAGGAAATGGCCCTACAGGGGTTTGACGGGGTACGTGTGTACGGCACCGTGCCGGAGCGCAGCCGGCGATTGATGGACGCACTGGGGTTCACAGAGCGCGACGGCGGTGGCTTTGAGCTCCGCGGGCCGGATCGTGGTGCGACGTACGACATCGATGTCACCAATGACGCGGGGATTCCGGGAGCCGGCACCGTTCACCATGTCGCGTTCTCCTCGACCATGGAGGATCACGAGGCCTGGCGAGAGCGGGCACAACAGGGCGGCGCGCATCCCACGCCGGTGATCGATCGCTTCTACTTCCGCTCGATCTACTTCCGTGAGCCGGGCGGGGTGCTGTTCGAGATCGCCACCATGGGCCCGGGATTTGCCACCGACGAGCCCGCCGAGCATCTCGGCGAGGCGCTGTCGCTGCCACCCGACTTCGAACATCTGCGGGATCGTCTGGAACAGGTGCTGACTCCCCTGGGCCAGCCGACCGCACACTGAGCTTTGGCTTCGGTCGTTGGGCGGTTCGCACCCAGCCCCAGCGGCGCAATGCACCTCGGGAACGCACGCACGGCGCTGCTCGCCTGGCTCGATGCCAGGTCACGCAACGGCGTGATGCTGCTGCGCATCGAGGATCTCGACCGGCACCGCTGCCGTCCCGAGTACACGGAGCTGCTGCGACAGGATCTGCAATGGCTGGGGCTGGACTGGGACGCCGAGGTGAGCCCGCAGTCCGACCGCGACGACGCCTACCGGCAGGCGGTCGACCTGCTGGCGCAGCAAGGGGTGGTGTACGAGTGCTTCTGTTCGCGCCGCGAGCTGGACGCACAGTCGGCGCCGCACGGACCCGACGGTGAGCGCCGCTACCCTGGCACGTGCGCCCACCTGACCCTGGAGCAGCGCGCCGAGCGGGCCGGGGCCCGGCCGCCGGCGCTGAGAGTACGGATGCCCGCGGCGATGGTCGAGGTGACCGACCGTGTCCAGGGGCCGATCCGCCAGCAGCTGGACCGCGACGTTGGCGACGTGCTCGTGCGGCGATCCGACGGGCTGTTTGCCTATCAGCTGGCAGTGGTCGTCGACGATGCCGCCGACCGCGTCACCGATGTCGTTCGTGGTGCCGATCTGGCCTGGTCGACGCCCCGGCAGATGATGTTGAGCCGGCTGCTCGATCTTCCACAACCGAGCTACGCGCACGTTCCGCTGATGCTGGGCAGCGACGGTCAACGGCTGGCCAAGCGAAACGGCGCTCGCTCGATTGCCGAGCTGCGTGACGCCGGCCAGAGTCCCGCTCAGGTCGTGGGCGGGTTGGCGCACTCCGCAGGGCTGATCACCGACACACAGCCGGTGCTTGCCACCGACCTGATCGACGGCTTCCAGCTAGTGATGTGACCGGTAACGTTTGCCGGCGTCGCCGGCGAGCGAAAGGCAGCGATGCTGCGGTGTCCTCAGTCGCATCAATACTCGATGGTATTGAGGCCCCCGCGTCCGGCGCGCTGCCTTGCGCCGCCGGCGACGCCACAAACGTTACCGGTCACATCACGAGATCAGGCGTAGTCCCCGTCGCGACCGCGGGTGGTGCCCATCAGCGCGATCGCCGAGGCGATCGCAAACAGCAGCACCACCTGCGCCAGCCAGATCGAATGTCTGGGTGCAGGCCACGAAGGTAGTGAGACGGGCTCACCACCCACACCCGGTCGGGTGTGATGAACCAGCTGGCCGCGAACACGACGTACAACCACACCAGGTTCACGCGCACCACCAGCAGCGCCAGGAACACCAGCAGGAAGTACTGGCTCCAGACGATCGGGGAGCTGCCCACACCGACGATCACCGCCACCGCGAACACGGTGCGGTCGGATTCCTCGCCGCCGCCGCGACGCGCCGGGCGCGGATCCCGGCGAGCAGCAGGATGCGCGATCCCCACGACGGCGACGATTGCGGTCGCAACACCCAGTGACAGCCGCAGGTCGGCGATCAGGCGCACCGTCGAGAGGCTCTTCCGGGCCTCGGCTTGGGACAGATCATGGAGCATGGACGCATACGTCGAGAACGAGTGCAATGAGCGGCCGCCGGCGGCGATCCACAGCCCCAGGGCGACGGCCACCGTTACTGCCGCCGCACGCAGCCGCCCGGTCAGCAGCATGAACAGCAGCACTGGGGCGACCACCGGCTTCAGCACGATCGCACACCCCAGCACCGCCCCCGACTCGGCAGGTCGATCGCGCAGTCGCCACACCAGCGCGAGCAGCAGGAACAGCAGCGGCTCGACCGTCCCGAAGGTCAGCGATCGCAGCGTGAAAGCCGACAGGGCGACGGGCGCGGCCACGCTGATGCCGGCGCACGCCGAGCAGCAGCAGGCCGGCGGCCAGAGCGGCGGCGCAGGCGAAGTCGTACACGATCCGAGGATGGTCGAGCGTCGAGATCGGGGCGAACAGGTATGCCGCCGGCAGCGGGTAGACGAAGGCGCTGCCGGATTCGAGCTTGGACACGGTCACCGCGTATGGATGGTGGCCGTGCAACACCGCCTGGCCCGCCGCCAGGAAGATCCTGAGGTCAAACGCGTCCTTGGGAAGGATCCACAGCGCCACCGCGGCGGCCACCACACAGGGAACGGCGACGATCGCGCAACGGACGAACGGCCGGCTGCGGTACGACATGCGGCGGGATTCTCGCATACGGGCCGCGTATCATCCGCGCGGCCACGTGAGCGAGTCGACCTCTGATCAGATTGCCCCCCGGCCGCTCCCGGCCGGGTTCGCGTTTCCCTCGCCGGTCGAGGCGGCGTGGCGCATCGCTTGCCTGGTGATCGCGGTACTCGTCTGCCGCCTGTGCGCGGCGCTCTCGATGCAGCTGGGGCTGTGTGTCGCCACGGCCGTTGCAGTGGCGCTCCCCGGACTCGCGCTGGCACAGATCTGCGGGTTGCGCCGGCGGCTCGACGCGGTCGAGGTGCTGGGGGTGATTCCGATCACCGGGCTGGCGGCGTGGTCGCTGCCCCTGGCCGTGGCGATGCTCGTGCACGCGCCCTTCGAGTGGGTGCTGGTGCTGGTGCTGGTTGCATCGACATTGGTCATCCGGTGGGATCTACCCACGCTCGTGCGGCGCCCGCCACGCGAGCCGCTGGCGGTGCTGACAGGGGCGGCGCTGGTCGCGCTCGTGTCTTCCCAATGGCAGCCGGCCTTGACCGGCGACGCTCTCTACCACGCGGGTGTGATTCGGCGCATGATCGCGCTTGACGGTCTCAGTCTGGATGGGCTTTCGGTGTACTGGCACGGCCATCCCCATGCCGGGTACGCCTTCCCGCTCCTGCATGCCTCGCAGGCGGCGGCGATTCGGCTGCTGGGCGTCGACGCGTCGGTTGCTTACACCAACTTGACTCCGGCGTTTGCGTTCTTCGTGCCGGTGGCCGTGTACGGGGCCGGGCGGGCGCTGGCCAACCGGCCGGTGGCGGCCGCCGCGGCCGTGTTCGCGAGCTGGGACATCCTCACGCGGATCATCGCCGGCCTGGTCAAGCAGCCGCCGTTCTTCAGCTTCACGGTGCTGTTCCCCGCGATCATCATCCTGCTCGCCATGGGCTATCGGCATCGGCAGCAGCGGATCTGGTGGTGGTGGACGGTGATCGCGGCCGCCGAGGTGGCCGTGCTTCACCCCACATACAGCGTTGTGCTGGCGCCGATGCTGATCGCGGTTGCGCTGCTGTGGCCGCGGGCATGGCCGATGGTTGCCGGGTGCGGCGGTCGTGACGATCGCGATTGATGCCTGGATCTATGTCGTGGCGATCCACGGCGGGGATCGCACCGTCGCCTACCCCGGCACTCCCGATCAGTTCATCAGTCTCGACGGCCACTCGCTGGCAAGCTCGGGCCAGGTGATCCTCGCCCATCGGGTGGAGCTGCTGCCGGCCCTGTGTGCGGCGGTGGTGATCCTGTTTCGGGCGCGCTCCAGCCGGCATCTGGCGGCTGCGCTGATGGCGGCGATGATGGCGCTGGTCGCGATTCCGGGAGTTCGAGCGCCGTGCTGACCGCGGGGATTGCGGGGGGACAGGTGGAGCGGTTTTGGAACGCGCTTCCCTGGATGTATCTGTCGGCGATCGTGGTGGCGGCGGCCGTCGGGTGGCTGCACTCACGCCGTGCGTTGGTGCTGTCGGCGATTGCGATCGCAGTGGCGTCGGTGGCGCTCGAGCACGCCGGTTGGCTGTGGGGGGCGGCCGGCCCGCGGGCATCCGGGTGGCCGCCTCGGTTCCTGCATCACGTCGTGTGGGTGCTGACCGTGCCCGATCTGCTGACCGTGACGCTCGCGATCGCCGGCGTGGCCGGGTTGGCGGTGCGGGCATTCGACCGCGATCGCAGCCTCCGCGCTCCACCGGCTCCACCGGCGATGGCACCCGTGGCGCTGTTGCTGCTGGCGGTGATGGCCGGCCCGCTGGTGCGGGACATCCCGCGGATCTCGAGCACGATCCGTCACGGATCGGCCGAGCGGGGACCGGCGAACCTGATCTCGCCCGGTGCGGTCGCCTATCTGAATGACCACGCCCGCACGCCGTTTCCGGTCGTGCTTGCACCCTGGGACGGGCCGGCTGACGGGCTCGCCTACCAAATCGCGGGCAAGTCGACCGTCTACGCGGTGGCGCTGAACGAGCCGCATACACGAGCCACGCCACGAGACCACCCCAACCAGCGCAGGGCCGAGGTTACGACCTTCTTCGCACCGGGCACGTCCGAGCAGGCACGGCAGGCGATTCTGCACAATCAGAACGTCGACTACGTCGTCTTCGACGAGCGCTCGGGATCGCCCGACGTGCTCGCCCAACTTCGAGCTGACCCGACGCTCAGCGAGGTCTACGCCGATCCCGCCGACACACCACCTCAGTACGGTCGCGTGGTGATCTTCGAGCGCGCACGGTAAGGCGTCATTCCCGGACGGTGGCGGCCGGCATCAGGTTGCCCATCGAAACGCCGGCGATGATCACGCACCCGCCCACAGCTTGGAGCAGGGAGATGCTCTCACCCAGGATCGCCGCCGCCACCAGGACGCCGACGAACGGCTGCAGATACATGTACAGCGTCCCGCGGGACGCGCCGATCGAGCGCAGTCCGCGGAAGTACAGGATGTTGGTCACGATCAAGGCGAAGAACATCGAGTAACACCACGCCGCGATCGATTTCGGGCCGAGGTCGCTCCAGTCCTGCGACAGTGTTTCCGGAAGTGCGAAAGGGATCAGCATGATGCCGCCCCAAACGATCATGGTGGAGCTGATCCGCGACGCCGAGTAGTGCTTGAACAGCGGCCGGAGCATCACCGCGTAGGCGGCCCAGGTCAGCGCCGCACCGATCGCCAGCAGGTCACCCGCAAAGCTTGCGCCGCTGACTTCGGCACCGCCGATCACCACCAGCACCACGCCGGTGAGTGACACCGCGAGCGACAGCCAATGCCGTGCCAGGCACGTGCTCATGTCCGGCGACCATGGCAAAGAATGCTGCCAGGGCGGGCGAGGCGGTCATGATCAGCACGACGTTCCCGGCGGTGGTGTGGTCGGTGGCGGTGGTGAAGAACAGCTGGTTGGCGGTGATGCCGACGGCGGCGCAGCCGAGCAGCATGGGGATGTGCGCGCGGGCGATTCGGGGTGGCCCCTCGTGACGGCGAACCAGCGCGGTGCAGATCACACCGGCGATCAGGAATCGCGTGACCGAGAACGCCAGTGGGTTCCATGCGCCGTATGCGAACTTCGACATCGCATAGTTGGCACCCCAGAGGAGGTTCGCGGCGACGAGCATGGCGTCGGCACTCTGCGCTCGTCGAGTCATCGACTCACGCTATAGCGTCGTTTGGCTGGTACGCGCCGGTGGCGGGTCTGAGGTATCGCGACCGGCGGCCGGGTGGTGCAATCGCAGAGCGGACGGGGCTCCATACCGCCATCCTGCGTTGTGCGTACCACCGGCCGCCGGTTTCGCTGATGTGCCTACGGCCAGCCACATGCCCATAAGCACAGGCACGACCATAGCCGATCAAAATCGCAGAATCATGGTTTCAAGTCGGTTGTCACTGTTTTGTGACATTCCCGGTCGCGCGGAGTACCCAAACCGCAAGCGTGCGCGCGCAACGTGCGATGTCTTCGAGCACCACGTGCTCATCAGGCGCATGGGCGACGCGGGGATCACCAGGGCCATAGAGCACCGTGGGGTTCGCACCCTGATGGACAAACAGGCGCGCGTCTGACCCGTACGGCACACCCACGAACGGAGGCAGGCGGCCGAGCACATCGCGGGCGGCTTCGCCCACCATCCACGGCAGTGGATGGTCGGAGCCGACCGCGCACGACGCGAATCGGCCACCGGTGATCTCGACGGTCACCGGGTGCCGGGCGAGCCAGTCATCGCCCGCGCAGGCGGCGTCCGACTACCGCTCGCAGCTCCGCCTCGGCCTCGGCGGTGGTCTGGTCGATGCGGACGCCGTAGCGACCTTCGGCGACGGCCCGGTCGGGCACGCTCGACGACCAGTCGCCGGCCTGCAGCCGCCCGATCGAGGTGGGGTAGGGGAGTCCCAGGGCCTTCATGGCACGGTTGGTCTCAGCGCGCGTTTCGCTGCGGCCTCGTTCAGCTCCAGCGCGCGCAGCACCGGCTCGAGCTTGCTCAGGGCCGACACGCCCTGCACGCCGAAATGCCGCGTGCGCCGAGCGGCCCACAGCCGTCAGCGTGAACGTGATCGCATCCGGCCTGGGCGGTCACGATCTCCAGCCGCGTCGGCTCGGTGATGACTGCGGCGTCGGCGACCAGTCCAGCCCGAATCGCCGCCAGTGCTCCCGCCCCGCCGTCCTCTTCGGCAGGCACGGTCACGAGCACCGCTTCGGCCTCGTCCAACTCGACCTCGGCCTCGCGCAATGCGCGCATCGCAGCCAAGCCCGCCACGACACCGCCTTTCATGTCGACTGCCCCGCGGCCATACAGCGCGCCGTCACGGATCTGGGGGGAGAAGGCAGGGGTCGTCCATTGCAGCTCATCGCCGGCGAGCGACCACGTCGATGTGTCCGGCAATCATCACCCGGCGACCGGAGTCGGCGTTGCCGAGCCGGCCGGCCACGATCGGCAGATTGGTGCGCGCGGCCTCCATCCCGGGGTAGTCCGGGTCGGCCGCGATCGCGGCCGGGATCGGCATCGTGCCGCTCGACCTCAAGGCCTGCGGTGGTCATGCGCAGGGCGACCTCGGTCTGCACCGCCTGCTCGTCGCCGGTGATGCTGGGGATCGCCACCAGGGCGCGTCAGGTCGTCGGTGATGCGGTCGCGGTCGACCGCCCCCACGACCGCCAGCTCAGCCGGCGTCAGCCCTTTCATCCCCGCAGGATCGGTCGGGTCAGGCAGGTGGGGCCGCCGCTGCCATTGACTCCCACCTCCGACGCGGCGAACGTGTGCACGTCACAGCCGTGCTGGGTCAAGGCGCGCTCCGTGTCACCGGGTTGCCCTCGGCCATCACCACCACACCGGGCCGCACCGCGAGCACGTTGCAGCCGAGCGACGGCATCTCCTCCTCGGGAACCGTGACCAGCGTCACCCCGCGCTCCATCAGGAGGTCGTAGAGGCCCGCCGGGAGCTGGGGCAGGAACGACCACCGCGAGGTCGTCGGCCACCGGCGAGATCACCGAGAGCAGGTGCAGACACTCCGCCGGACCGGTGGCATACGGCACATCCACAACCAAAGTCTCACTCTCTACTAGAGCCTTAAGCTGATCGGCTCCGGCGCGGTTGGTTCGCAACGAACGCCCGATCACGAACAGGTCGGGCGACAGCCACATGGTGTCGCCGCCGTCCACGGTGCCGGGCGCCTCGATCCTGCCGGCCGTGGGGATCCCGCGGGCTGTTCGCCCATGTCTCCAATGCAAGCTCCTCGCCCTGTCGGCCGGGCTTTCCGGAGCGCAGCGGGATCACCCCCGTAGTCCGCCACCAGCATCGGGTCGAACGTGTAGACGGCGTCGCCGGTCAGGCCCTTCCCCGCCGAGCTCGTGGACGGTCACACCCAGGCCGGCCAGCAGCTCGCACAGGCGGTCGTGCTGGCGCTGGGCACCGGCCAGGTCGACCGCGTGGAGGTATCCCAGACCCGGCTCGTCGAAGGCCCGGCCAAACGCCGCGTCAGGACGCTTCACCAAGACTTCGTGGAGGACGGCGGTCATGCTCTGTGCCCCGAACTTGGGCGTGATCTGTGTGTGCGGTTGGCTCATACCCAGAAAGACTAGATGGGTTATGCCGGATTGGCGCGCACCTGGTCGCTGTCCGCCGGTTGCAGTCTGTGACTGCACCGGCGGAGCTTTCGCTGCGGCTGCGAACCGTCGCTGAGGTTCGTCCTCGGTCGCACCCGTGCCTTCCAGGCACGAGCGCTCCCTGCGTCCTGCCCCAGCTCGGTTCTCGCTCGCCCAGGCACCCGCCAATTCGGATAAACCATCTAGACTGTTTCTCCATGAGTGAACAGCACGATTACCGCGCGCAATACAACGAGGCAATCCGGCGCGCTGTAGCAGGCGAGGTCGGCGTCTATCCCGACTTTGACCGCCACCGGCAGGAGACCGTTTGGCGGATTCTTTCGGCCGACCGACAGGCGCTGCTTCGGTTCTGTCAGCGCCAGGGAGTCACGGTCGGCACGATGGACTCGATCAAGACGCTGAAGAGCCCCAAACCGCTGCTGCAGCTGATCGCTCACGGGGACGACGCCGACACGGTTGCCCGGTGGGCGCGGGCCCATTGACCGAGCGGGTGCGGCGCGGGTCGTGGACGATCGTCGTCGATTTCGACGGCACGATCACCGAGGACGACATTCTGGACGCGATCTGTTCGCACCACGCGCCCGAGGCCACTGCTGCGGCCGAGGAGGCACTGCGTCGCGGCGAGATCGACCTGGATGAGTGCATTCGCCGGGAGTTCGTGACGATTCGCGCCGACCACGCCGAGATCGTCGACGAGTTCGTCGCCAAGGCAGTGGTGCGGCGAGGGTTCGCGGAGTTCGTGCGGTCTGCCCAGGCTGCCGGGCATCGAGTGGTTGTGATCTCGAGCGGGTTCGAGTCACTGATTCGTCCGGTGCTCGAGCGATCAGGGCTGGGCGACCTCGAGGTGATCGCCCACGACGTGCGGTTCTCGCCCCAGGGCACCTCGGTGAGCTTCCGAGAGGGAGTCCGCTGCGAGCGCTGCGGAGAGCAGTGCAAACGGCCGTTGGTGGCCGCGCTGGCCGAGAGCGAGTCGGTGGCATACATCGGGGACGGCTGGTCGGACCGGTGCGCCTCGCTGTTTGCCGAGCGCCGGTTCGCACGGGACGGTCTGGCGCGGTATCTCGACCGAGAACAGGCCGAGTACACCCGGTTCGACGGCTTCGACGAAATCCAGGAGGCGATGCTGTGATCACGCTGTACAACGCCGATCGATGCCCCTACTGCGTGCGCGTGCGGCTGGTGCTCGCCGGGGAAGGGCATAGAGCACGACGTCCGCGAGATCGACCTGTCCGATCGCGATCCCATCCTGCGACGGCTCAATCCCGCGCAACAAGGTGCCGGTGCTCGTGCACGATGACGCCGTGCTGACCGAGTCGGCTGCGATCAACGAGTACCTCGAGGAGGTCTTCCCAGAGCCGCGAATGATGCCCGCCGACCCGCAGGGGCGAGCGCTGGTGCGCAGGCTGATGGCCGCCTTCGACGACCTCTCCGACGCCTACTACGACCATCGCCGGTCTCGGAACTCGCTGCCGGAGCTGCACGCCGAGCTGGGAGCCCTTGACGGGTGGCTGGAGCACCGTCCGTACCTCGCCGGTGACGAGCTGACGCTGGCCGATCCCGGGTACTGGCCGTGGATCGCGCGGATGGAGCTGATGCAGATCGACCTCGCGCAGCACCCCAACGTCAGCGCCTGGAAGGCTCGCCTGGAGGCTCGTCCCGAGTACGCGGCCGAGCTGGTGCTGACCCCAGTTCCCTAGCGCTCCCCGCGGCTCGCGGCATACGCCGCGAACCGCTCGGCCATGTCGCGTCCGATCTGCTCGTGGAGCGCGTGGTGGGCCTCCAGCTCGCGCATGTACCGGGCATGGTCGTAGCCGGCTTCGCGCAGGTACTCCTCACCCTCGTCCCACCAGTCCAGCAGCAGCCGGCGGGTGACCTCGATATGAAACTGGGTGCCCCACGCCGCCTCGCCGATGCGAAACGCCTGGTCGCACACGTCGTTCCTGGCCAGCGTGGCGGTGCCCGGCCCCGGGCTCGCAGGCGTAGTCGTGCCACTGCATCGCCATGAATCGCTCTGGTGCACGCCGCCGAGCACGGGATCGTCGGCGGCCGACGGGGTCGTCTCGACCTCGAACCAGCCCAGTTCGGCTCTGCGACCGGAACACCGTTCCACCCGAGGCTACGGTCAGTAGCTGAGCGCCCAGGCACAGCCCCATCACCGGTACCTCGTCGGCCAGCGCCTCCCGCAGCAGCTCGAGCTCGGTCGCGATCCACGGATGCTCATCTGACTCGTGGGTGTTGGCGGCGCCGCCGCACACGACCACCGCGTCGTAGCCGGCGAGCGACTCGGGCAGCGGATCGACGTGGACGTCGACGTCGTCGATCTCGAAGCCCCGCGCCCGCAATGGTGGCAGGAACAGCCCGGCCGGCGCCACCGGCAGGTTGATCAGATGCAGCGCCCTCATGCGGTCGCGGTCTCCGGCTCGTAGCGCCCGCCGAGGTGCTCGGAGAGAAACTTCTCGGCTTCGGCCTGGAATCGCAGCCGGTTCTCGGGGCGGTGGAAGCCGTGGCCCTCGTCCTCGAACACCAGATAGGTGTGGGGGATGTCGCCGGCTCTCCATCGCCGCCACGATCTGCTCGGACTCCGCCTGCTTCACGCGCGGGTCGTTGGCACCCTGGGCGATCAGCATCGGAATCCGGATCTGGTCGACCCGAGAGAGCGGCGAGCGCTCCCACAGCAGATCGGACTTCGGTCTCGGGGTCGCCGACGCGGCGCTTGAACTGGTTCAGCAGCGGCACCCAGTACGGGGGGATCGTCTCGAGCAGGGTGAGCAGGTTGGACGGTCCCACGACATCGACCGCGCAGGCGAACACGTCCGGCGTGAACGTCGCCCCGACCAGCGCCGAGTAGCCGCCGTACGAGCCACCGTAGATCGCCACCTTGGCGGGATCGGCATACCCCTCGGCGACCACGTGCTCCACGGCGTCCACCAGGTCGTCGTGCATGCGTGCGCCCCACTGCTTGTCGCCCGCGTTGAGGAACTCCTTGCCGTACCCGGTCGAGCCGCGGAAGTTGACCTGAACGCACAGGTATCCGCGGTTGGCGAGCCACTGCGCGGTCGGGTCGAATCCCCACGAGTCTCGCGCCCACGGGCCGCCGTGGACGTTCAGGACGGTCGGCGAGCTGCTGGCGTCCGTCTGGGGGAAATGTCAGGTATCCGTGGATCTCGAGGCCGTCGCGGGAGCGAAACGAGAACGGCTCCATCTTCGCCAGGCTGTGCTCAGCAAGCTGCGGCTGGTGATGAAACAGGAACCGGCTCTCGCCGGTGTCCCGGTCAAACAGGTTGTAGGTCACCGGGCCGTCGTCGGCGTTGTAGGCGGTGATCCACCGTCGATCGGCATGGTCGCGTCCGGCGAAGACGAGGTCGCCGGGATGCGCGGCAACCATCGCGGCCACGTCGTCGGCCAACGTCGAGATCGACCACGACATGCTCAACTCGAGCCCGTTCGAAACTCACGATCTCGAGTTCGCGGGTGAGCGGATGAAGCTCGACCGCGTGCACGTCGTAGGTGGGATCAGCGGCCAGCGTCTCGACCTCGCCCGAGTTCAAGTCGAACCGCACCAGGGCGGCGGCATTGCGGTCGATCGAGGAGACCGCGTACAGGCCCGCGCCGTCACCGGTAAACCCGATCACACCGGTCGAGAGGGCGTCATCGGGCGGGATCGTCAGCAGCACCTCGCCGTCCACGATCACTTCCGCCGAGCCGTCTTCCAGGAAGCGGGTACCGCCGCGCGGCTGCAGATCCTCGTCGATCAACCAGGGGGTGTAGCCCGGGTTTGTGGCGAGCAGTTCCAGCCGCCCGTCCGCCAGGTGAAGCAGATACGCGTCATGCAACTGGGGGTTGTCGCGATTGAGGCCCAGCACGATCTCGCCGGGGTGCCGCCGGGAGCTGCCGATCACCTGTGCCTGGACATCGTCGAACGGCGTCACGTTGCGGTGCTCGCCCGACTCCAGGTCGATCACGTTGACGTGCCAGTTCTCGTCCCCTCCGGTGTCCTGCAAATACACCAGGTGGCGGTTGTCGTGGGCCCAGAAGTACTGGCGGATGGGCCGGTCGCGATCGTCGGTCACCGGCTCGAAGTCCCGGCCGTCCACAGTGCCCACCCAAACGTTCATGACGCCGTCGGCGGGCGCCAGGTATGCCAGCCGTTGGCCGTCGGGTGAGATCGAGGCGGAGCTCCGCTCCGGATTTCCAAAAAGGACGCTGCGAGGGATCAGTTCGGTCATGGCTGTCAGCCTATCGCCGGTGTCGGGTCGTGCGCCTGGTGATGTGACCGGCAACGTTGGTGGCGTCGCCGGCGAGCGAAAGGCAAGCGATGCCAGGACGCAGGGAGCGTCAATACTCGAAGTATTGACGCGACTGAGGACACAGCAGCGCGCCGCCTTGCAGCCGCCGGAACCCGGCAAACGTTGCCGGTCGCATCACTACACTGCTGCGGATGGATCCTCGCCCAATCGGTGTGTTCGACTCAGGCGTTGGCGGCCTGACCGTGTTGCACGAGTGCCTCGTGACGCTGCCGCACGAAGATTTCGTGTATTTCGGGGATTCCGCGGACGGCCGCTTTCCGTACGGCACCAAACCTGCGGTGACCATCCGCCGGTTCGCCCACGAGATCGCGTCGCACCTGGCCGCCTCGGGCGTCAAGTTGATCGTGGTGGCGTGCAACTCCGCCACCGCCGCGGCGCTGCCTGAACTGCAGCGCAGCTTCACCGTGCCCCTGGTCGGGGTGATCACGCCGGAAGCTCACGCCGCCGTCCAGGCTACGCGCAATCGCCGCGTCGGGGTGATGGCGACACAGGCCACCGTGGACAGCGGGCGGTATCCGGCCGCGGTGGCGACGCTCGACGCGGGGATCGAGGTAACGCAGGTTGCATGCCCCGAGCTGGTGCCGCTGATCCAAGCCGGTGACACTCACGGCAGCGCGGTCAACGAGGCCGCCAAATCCTACGCCGCAGTACTCAAGGAGGCACGCGTGGACACGGTGATTCTGGGTTGCACGCACTACCCGCTGCTACGCCCGATGCTGGAACGCATCTATGGTCGAGACGTGACCCTGATCACGTCGGCCGAGGAGGTGGCGCGCGAGGTGTCCGAGACGCTGGAGCGGCGCGGCACCGGCAACGACCCCGCGCGAGACGGCGACTACCAGTTTCTCTGCACCGGTGATCCCGCCGCATTTCGTGATGTTGCAGGCCGGTTCCTGCAGCTGCCCGTTTCTCACGTCGAGCGGGTCGACCCCAGCAGCCTGAGTGTCGCAGCGTGACTCGCGTCGACGGCCGATCCGCCGATCAGCTGCGGCCCGTCAAACTCACCCCAGGATTCATCTCCTCCGCCTCCGGCTCCGTGCTGATCGAGGTGGGTCGAACTCGCGTGATCTGCACGGCGATGGTGGAGGAGTCGGTGCCAGGGTGGATGCGCGGACGCGGTACCGGGTGGGTGACATCGGAGTACGGCATGCTTCCCGGCTCGACCGATTCCCGCAAACCGCGTGACGCCAGCCGGGGCAAGCCGGACGGGCGCACCGTGGAGATCCAGCGTCTGATCGGTCGGTCATTGCGGTCGGTGATCGATTTCACGATGCTCGGGGAGCGCACGATCTGGATCGACTGCGACGTCATCGAGGCCGACGGCGGCACCCGCTGCGCCGCCATCTGCGGAGGCTATGTGGCTCTGCATCTGGCGCTTTCGGATCTGGTCGGCGACGGCCGGCTGGCGGCGATGCCGCTGTCCGATTCGGTGGCCGCGGTGTCGGTGGGGATCGTCGACGGCGAGCCGCTGCTCGATCTTGCGTATGTCGAGGACAGCCGTGCCGAAGTCGACATGAACGTGGTCATGTCCGGGAGTGGTGCACTGATCGAGGTGCAGGCCACTGCCGAGCAGACACCGTTCGGGAGGGCCTCTCTCGATCGCCTGCTCGAGCTGGCGGCGGGCGGGATCGAGACGCTCGCGGCCCAGCAGGCGTCGGTGCTGACCGGGGACTGACGTCGTGCGGATGGTGCTTGCGTCACACAACCCGCATAAGGCCAGAGAGCTGACGCGGTTGCTGGACGGCTTCGAGATCGAGCCCTACACCGGATCGATGCCGCCCGAGACCGGATCCACCTTCCGCGAGAATGCGCTCATCAAGGCCCGGCATGTGCACCGGCTGGTGGGTGCGGGCGTGTGGGTGGTGGCCGACGATTCGGGCATCGTGGCGGCCGCACTGGGGGGAGCGCCGGGGGTCTACTCGGCGCGTTTTGCCGGAGCCGATGCCGATGATGCGGCGAACCTCCAGAAGCTGCTGGAGGAGCTCGCCCACCACCACGATCGCCGTGTCAGCTATGTCGCCGAATTGGTGGCAGTCGACCCTGAAGGACGGGAAATCCACGGCCGAGGCGAGCTGCGCGGAACGCTCGCTGACGCCCCCCGTGGTAGCGCGGGATTCGGGTATGACCCCGCGTTCATTCCTGAGGGAGAAGCGCGGACGGTGGGGGAGATGTCGGCTGCCGAGAAGGACGCGATCTCTCACCGCGCGCGAGCGGCGGACGCGCTGCAACGCGCGATCCACGCTCGGTGAGTCAGATCACGCCAGCCCGACCGGCTCTTGCTCTTCCGGCTCGTGTGCCGGCTGGTTCCTGCCGACGACCATCCACCAGTTGATCTCGGCTCCCAGCACGATGATGTTCGCCATCAGGTAGAGCCACACCAGCAATACCACCAGGCCTCCGAAGGCGCGCAATGCGATCAACTGATCGGAGTACCGCAGGTACAACGGCAATGCCAGGAATGAAATCTGCAGCAGGACGGTGGCGGCCACCGACCCCACCCACACGTCTCGGAAACGGAGAGCGACATTGGTGAGGTAGCGGTACACCGCCATCAGGAACAGGAACGATCCGATTGTGGAGGTGGCCAGGGACGCCAGAAATCCCACCAGTGGCAGGCTGACCAGCTGGTGGCTGACGCTGCGATCGACGACACCGGTCGCAGTGGTGGTGATCAGCAGCGAGGCGAAGAACGCGATCAAGGACGTCACGACCAGCACGAACGTGACCCACTTCTGGTGGAAGAACGCCCGGTTCTGCACTTGAAACACGATGTTGAGTGCCGACTCCAGCGCGGAGTAGAACCCCAGGGATGTCCAGAACAGGCCGATCAGGCCGATCAGGCCAAGCGTGCTGGCGTTCTGCTGGATCGCTTCCACCGGTTTCTCCAGATCGCGCACCGACTGTCCGGGCAGGATGTGCTGGAGCTCGCGGATGACATACGAGTTAGCCGAAACCGTGCCCGCTTCGAGGCTCAGCAGCGATACCGTCATTACCAGGAAGGGCACGAGCGAGAGCAGCGCGTAGTACGCCACCATCGCAGCGAGATGGGGGCCGCGATCGTTCAGGAACTTTTTTGCGACGGGGTGGGTGTGGGCGGCCACCGTCTTGAGCGGATGGAGCACTCCGCGGTCAGTTACGGCCATGACGGGTGAGGATATCGGTCGACGGCGTCGTGACCGACAGTGCTTGTGCTAGTTTGGCGGCGATGGATGCCGTAGCAGCGCTGGCCGAACTCAAGGATCTCTCCACCCAGATCGAGGTGGTGGTGCTGGCCTATCGATCGGGCGAGGTGCAGGCATCCACGGTCTCCGGGCAGACGGCGGTAAAGCTCGGTCGGCTGGCCGCGGACATCGTTGAGCATGCCGACCAGGTACGTCGCGATCTCGGTCGCGAGGGTGTTGCCCAGCTTCAGGCTGCGACCGCTGAGGGAAGCTTGTTCATCGTGCTCGACGGCGATCTGATGGCGCTGGCCACGACTGCGCCGGATCCCACCGCCGGGCTTGTCTTCTACGACCTCAAGACGCTCCTGCGGCAGCTCGACGAGCACGGGCCTGCCTCCTCGGAGCCGGCGGACGAGGCCGACGACGAGGTGACGTCGGAGCCGGAATCCGCCGTCGAGGAGGGCAAGGATGCGTAAGCGCAGGCTGGTGGTGACCGCACTGGTGGGCGTAGCCTCGTTCGCAGGCACCTTGGTCTACCGACGCCACACGGAGCGCAACCGTACCCGGGTCGACCTGTACTTCGAGGATGGCTCGATGGTCTCGCTCGCGCAGGGCAATCCCGACGCTGATCGGGTGCTCCCGCTGGCGAGCGAGGCGCTTGCCGCTGCTTCGGCGCCCGCTGGTCAATGACCGACGAGGCCGATCGACAGGCACTCGGAGCGCGGCTGGTCGAGCGTGCCTACCTGACCGGCGACTTCCTGCTCCGCTCGGGCCGGCGCAGCCCCTACTACCTGGACAAGTACCGATTCGAGACTGACCCGGTGCTGCTCGACGGCCTGGGTCGTCTGATCGCCGAGATGCTACCCGCTCACGCGCCGGAGGCCGAGTTGCTGGCAGGGCCGGAGTTGGGCGCGGTTCCGCTGGCGGCGCTGGCGTCGGTCCACACGGGTCTTCCCTTCGTGATCGTGCGAAAGGAAGCCAAAGACTACGGAACAGCCAAGCGAATCGAAGGCGTGTTTGAGCCCGGACAGCAGGTGTGCGTGGTCGAAGACGTGGTCACCTCGGGGGGCGCGCTGCTCGATGCGGTGGCCGGGCTGCGGGCGGCCGGGTTGGACGTTTCCGCTGCAATTTGCGTAGTTGACCGGCTCGAAGGCGGAGCTGAGGCGATCGCTGCGGCAGGCGTCCGGTTGATGCCGCTCTACACCGTCGCCGACCTCGGCATCGGCGCGGCGCCCGATCCCGTCTGAATCCCGCTCCACAAGCCGTTTGTGGCCGTCCGACAAGGGTGGTAGGGTGGTTTCCGCTTCACACTTTCTGCCCATAATCACGACCCAGGAGGATCACGTGACGAAAGCCGACTTCATCGACGCGGTTGCGTCGAGGTCAGGGCTGTCCAAGAAGGACGCCGGCGCCGCGCTTGACGCCGTGCTCGAATCAGTCAAAGACGCGCTGAAGAATGGTGACGACGTGACATTCACCGGTTTCGGCAAGTTCAGCGTGCAGGCCCGCAAGGCGCGCACGGGCGTGAATCCGCGCAATCCGACCGAGAAGGTCACCATTCCAGCCAGCAAGGTACCCAAGTTCTCGGCTGGGAGCCAGCTGAAGGCCGCTGTCAAGCAGTAACTCCTTCAAGCTCTCGCAGAGTTTCCATCGCCGCCCGCCGCGCGTAGTCCGCCCGGCGGGCGGCGGCGCGTCTGGGCCGAGCGTCAGGTCAGCTGCACGGGAAAGATCGCGAGGCCTTGCTGCTGCCTCCCGCCGATCCGGGTGAAGTCCCCTCCCACCGCCAGATAACCGGCTCCGCCGGCCAGCGCAAAGATCCCCAGTACGCTGTTGACGACGGGGTGCCACGGTTGCAGCAGTCCCGTCAGCGAGCCGATCGCCAGGGCTTTCGAGCGGGGGGTCGGCGTGGGACACAGGTGTGTCCCGGGCGCGGCTCCGCAGTAGTTCTCGTAGTGCCCCCCGACGTAGACGATGCCGTCGTACAGCGCCACCGCCTGGACATTGCCGTCAGTGCCGCCCAGCCATCGCGTGGCTCCGGTGGCGAGGTCAAATGAGGCGAAGTTGCCGCCGTCGCCGATACCTCCCACGAATACCCCGTTCTGGTCGACCCCGAGAGACACCACCGCCGGTGGGAATTGGGGGCGCCAGTCGGTGACGGCACCGTCGACAGCCCCTACCGAGCCAAGCCGATGCACGTCGACGCCGTCGAGTGAGCTGAATGTTCCGCCGACGATGATGGTCGATTCGTCGGGGGTCAGGGCCAGTGCCGTTACCGGGCTGTCAGCGCCCGCGTGCCAGTTGGACTGGAGTGCTCCGGTGGCCTCGTCCACCGACGCCAGATATGACCGAGGTGCGTGGCCCACGGCGGTAAACGCACCTCCGGCGTAGACGATCCCCTTGCGGATCACCACGTCGTTGACCTGCCCGTCGGGGCTTGTCTTTCCAGATCACTGCCCCGCTCGCGGCGGTGACCGCCACCAGCCTGCCGGCGTTGCGCGCGCCGAGCCGGGTGAACGATCCACCCATGATCACCGTTCCGCCGTCGACGGCGATCGTCTGCACAGTGCCGTTGGGGCGCGGGTTCCAGGGCAGCAACCTTCCGGTGGTGAGATCAATGGCAGCGGCGTGCGCCCGCGCCACCAGCCGATGCCCGGAGGGCTCCCCGGCGGCCGCACGGCGGTGAACTTGCCGCCGATGTAGGCGGTCGTGCCGCTGATCGCGATCGTCTCGACGCGACCGTTGGTCTGGTAGCTGGGGGATGGTGGGCTGACGACGGCACCCGCCCACGCGGTGCCGCCGAGCAGGCTGAATGCGATTGTGGCGGTCGCTGCGAAGAGGGTCGCGCGCAGGTGATGCAACAAGCTGTCCTTTCGTTCTGGGAAGTTGTGTGGCAGCGCTGTATATCAGATGTATCAGATATCACAAATCCATGCGACTACTGTATTCAACTGGCCAGTTGACGGCGGCGTGTAGACGGGGCGGTAAGGCGTCCATCCGAGCCGTGTGCGAACATATGTTCGTATGGCGATCGCACAACTCACTCTGGACGGCGCCGATCGGCTGTACGACCTGCTGGCGCGTCGGCAGGCGCCGGTGGCGGCGGTGGAAGCGGCCACTTGTCTGTTTGCCCTGCGATCGAGCCCTTCGGCGCTCGTGCGCCAACTGGTCGACGAGGTCGTGCGAGCCGATGCGCGCTTCGTCTGGCGGTCGGGTGCCGAGCTGGCGCTGGCGGAGTGGGATCAGGTCGGTTCATTGCTCGATCTGCCGCTGGAACGGGCCGAGTACGTGGTATTCGACCTGGAAACGACTGGTACGAGCCCGGTCTCAGCCAAGATCGTGGAGGTCGGCGCTGTTCGGGTCAGTGGTCTCCGGCAGGCCTCGACGTTCGAACGGCTGGTCGATCCTGCCCGCCCGGTACCGCCTCAGATCACGGCGATCACCGGAATTACAAGCTGGGACGTGCGCGGCCAGCCGAAAGCCGACCTGGTGCTGGCAGAGTTCCTGCACTTCGCCGCCGGTGCGGTGCTGGTCGCCCACAACGCGCGGTTCGACGTGTCGTTCGTGGACGCGGAGCTCGGCCGCCACCGGGGAATGAGACTGGCGGCGCCGGTGATCGACACCGTGATGCTCGCCCGCCGCATGCTCGCCGGCCGGGTGCCGAGAATGAACCTGGCAACTCTGGCCGAACGGTTCGACACCGACGTGCGACCGTGCCATCGGGCGCTTCCCGACGCTCAGGCCACCGCCGACGTGTTGCTCGCCCTGCTGGGGATGGCGCAGGAGCGCGGCGCCGAGACGGTCGGTGACGTGATCGGGCTGTGCGCGCCCGTCACGCAGGGCCGCCCGCACCCGCCGAAAGCTCGCCGCTGGTGCTCCCGCCGGACCGGGCGTGTACCTGTTCCACGGCAGCGACGGGCAGGTGCTCTATGTCGGCAAGGCGACCGACCTGCGCGCGCAGGGTACGTTCGTACTTCACCGGCGGACCGTCACGGCGCCCGGTTGAGGACGCGCTCGCGGCGACCGAACGTATCGAGACCCGGCCGCTGGGCTCGGAGTTCGAGGCGGCGTTGCTGGAACTCGATCTGATTCGACGTCTGCGGCCGGCTGCCAACCGTCGCTCCGCCCACCCCGAGCGCAGCTGCTATCTGACGCTCACGGTGGACGAGCCGGTGCCCCGGCTGCGGGTCACCGCCCGGCCCCATCCCGGAGCCGTGTCGGCGGGGCCGATCAGCTCGCGATCACGTGCCCAGACCGCGGCCGCGGCGGTGCGAGAGGGCTTGGGGCTGCGCACCTGCAGGCCGACGCGTCCCGTTGACGACGGCACATGTCTGGTGGGAGAGCTGGGTCGTTGCCGTGCTCCGTGCCGCGGTGGCGACGCGGTTGCGGCCTACGAGGAGGCCGTCGCAGTCGCCCGCCGCTGGTTGCAAGGCGACCCGCTGGTGGATCCCACCTCCTCGATCGAGCCGCGGATGCGCGCGCTCTCCCACAACCGGCGGTTCGAGCAGGCGGCGGCGCTGCGCGATCAGCTCGCGGCGGTCAAGCGCGTGACCGCCACATTGGCGCGGCTACGCACCGCCGTGGGGCGCTCGGGAGTGGTGCTGGCGCCTGACCTCGACGATCGTTTTGTGCAGGCCTTCGCGTGCGCCGGCGGGGCGCGTGGTCGGGCGGCGCAGGATTCCGCGGGTGGGTGATGCCCGACTCGAGATCGAGTCGCTGCTGGTGTCGTTGGCGAGCAGCGTTGGAGCGGCCGGCGCACGATTCTCGATCCGGAGGAGGGGGAGTGCGCGCAGCTCGTCTCGGCCGCGCTCGGTCGCCCCGGCCGATGCACCCACCCGGTGCCGCTGGAGCTCTCGGCGGTTGCGACCGCGGCTGACCGCATCGCCGCCGCCCGATCCTCGATACCCTTGCGATCATGAACTTCGGCGACCGCCTCGCGGACGCGGTCGAGCGCTCCGCGAGCACATTGTGCGTGGGACTCGATCCCCGCATCGAGTTTCTCCCGCCGGCGGTCATCACCGGTCTCAAGCCGGGATCCAGCGGTCGCGCGCGGGGCTATGAGCGCTTCTGCATGCAGGTCATCGACGCTGTCTCCGACGAGGCTGTGGCGGTCAAGCCGCAGGTCGCGTGTTTCGAGGCACTCGGCGGATACGGGCTAACTGCGCTCGAGCGGGTATGCGCCCACGCACGCTGCTGCGGGTCTTCTGGTGGTTGCGGACGCCAAGCGCGGGGACATCGGCTCAACCTCGTCGGCCTACGCTCAGGCATGGTTGCAGGGACGCGACGGGCAGCCGCCTTGTGCCGATGCGCTGACTGTCAACCCATATCTGGGGGGAGACGCGCTCGAGCCGTTCCTGCGCGCCTGTGGCGATGGTGCCGGACTGTTCGTGTTGGCGCGGACGTCGAATCCGGGCGGAGCCGACGTGCAGCAGCTCGAGCTCGCCGGGGGAGGGACGGTGTGGGAGCACATCGCCGGCCTGATCGATGAGTGGGGGCGGCCGTACCTCGGCAACTCGGGTCTCTCAGCCGTGGGCGCGGTGGTCGGTGCCACCCATCCCGACGCAGTCGCGCGGGCGCGCGAGCTGATGCCCGTCCGCTCCGCTGCTGCTCCCCGGCGTGGGGGCGCAGGGCGGCCGGGCTGAGGATCTCGCCCCCGCCTTCGCCAATCATCCCGCCGGCGGCCTGGTGGTCGCCGCCCGCTCGGTGATCTATGCCTGGCGTGAACGCGGCGGCGACTGGCAACAGGCGGTTCGCACCGCCGCGGCGGAGCTCAGGCGGGCTGCGGCCGGGGTGTCGTGATCAGGTTCGAAGCGTGAGCTGTCGCTGGGGGCGCACGAGCCAGGCGGCGCACGCCGCAGCGACGGCGGCGGTCATCACCACGTCATCGCTGCGAATCAGCATGGCAACCAGCACGGCCCCCAGCTCGACTCCGACCAGGTCGGCGTACGAGCGGCGCCGGACGATGCCGATCGCGCAGTCGACCAGCGTGACCGCGGCCAGCATCGCAGCCAGCCAGAGCGCGCCGTCGCCACGCCACCAGCCCGCCACTCCAACCTCGAGGATGACGGTGACCGTCACCACAGACCGAACCCGCGACCCAAACATCCCCTCAACAGTACGTGCCTGCCGGCAAAACGAGAAGCCCTCGCCGCGCGTATACAATGATCCGGGCACGACGACGGGGGCAGGCACATGATCGTCACAGTCACTGCAAATGCGGCGGTCGACAAGACGCTCACTGTGGCGAACCTCCAATTGGGCCACCGGCATCGCGCCCAGGCAGGGGTTGCCATGGCCGGCGGCAAGGGCATCAACGTCGCTCGGGTATTGAAAAACCTGGGCGAGCCGGTGATCGCGACCGGCCTCGCCGGAGGACGTAACGGCGCCCAGATCATCGACAGCCTGGTCTCCGAGGGGCTGCTCAACGACTTCGTCAGGATCGGTGGGGAATCACGTACCTCGACGGCGGTGATCGATCCCACCAGCGGCATCGAGACCGAGATCAACGAGTACGGCCCGGAGGTCACCGCGGAGGAGCTCGAGAAGCTGATGGAGCGGCTGCGCTATCTCAGCCGGGCGGTATCTGCGGTGGTGCTCGCCGGCAGTCTGCCGCGCAAGGTCTCCACAGGCTTCTATGCCGATATCGTGCGTGATCTGGCCAAGCGCAAGGTGCCGGTGGTAATCGACTCCGACGGCGAGCCGATGCGGTTGGCGCTCCAGGCCGAGCCGGCGCTGGTGTCGCCCAATCAGCGGGAGGCAGAGGCGCTGGTCGGTCACGAGTTCACCACCGACGAGGACTTCCAGCAGGGGTTGCACGAGATCGCCGACATGGGCGCCGAGCGGGTGCTGATCACCCTCAAGACGGGGTGCTATGCCCTGCTGCGCTCGAGCCGGCACCACGACCGCCTGTTCCGAGCGTGGATCCCTCGCCAGGAGTCGGTGTCGTCGGTCGGATCGGGCGACGCGCTGCTGGCGGGATTCCTGTCCGCGTGGCAGGCCGAGGAGTCGCATGAGCAGTGTCTGCGGCTGGCGCTGGCATGCGGTGCGGCCAATACCCAATCGGTGGGCGCGGGGGTGTTCGACCCCCGCGACGTGGCCCGATTCGCCGGTCTCGTGGAGGTGCAGGAGATCCACCCGCAACGCGTCAAGGCGTCGTGATCGGACGGGGCTGTTCAGCCGGTCGCGCTGATAGACTGGCGCCAGATTGAACGTTCGTTTCCGAGTGAGACTTGATCACGACCCAGGCCGGTTTCCGCGTCCTGGGTCGTCTGCTATTTGGGGGAGGCGCTAGGTGGAGATCGAGATTGGTCGGGGCAAGAAGGCGCGTCGGGCCTACGGGTTCGACGACATCGCGATCGTGCCGTCACGTCGCACCCGCGACGCCGAGGATGTCGACATCGCCTGGAGGCTGGGGCCGCACCTGCTGGAGCTGCCGCTGCTGGCTGCGGCAATGGACGGTGTTGTCTCACCCGCAACCGCCGTCGCCTTGGGGAAACTCGGCGGGATCGGCGTGCTCAACCTCGAGGGCATCTGGACACGCTACGAGGACGCTGACGCCGAGTTGCAGAAGATCGCCGGCTACGACAAGGCCGAGGCCACCCACGCGATGCAGAAGATCTACTCGGAGCCGGTCAAGCCCGAGCTGATCTCGCAGCGGATCAAGGAGATCAAGGCTGAGGGAGTGTTGGCGGCCGCCTCGTTGACGCCACAGAAGGTGCGCGAGCATTGGCAGGCCGCCCTGGATGCCGGTCTGGATGTGCTGGTGATCCAGGGCACCGTCGTGTCGGCAGAGCACGTCTCCACGGTGGTCGAGCCGCTGAACCTCAAAGAGTTCATCGCGTCGCTTCCGGTGCCGGTGATCGTCGGCGGATGTGCGTCGTATCAGGCAGCACTGCATCTCATGCGTACCGGCGCCGCCGGGGTGCTGGTGGGAGTCGGCCCGGGTGCGGCCTGTACCACCCGTGGTGTGCTCGGGGTGGGAGTGCCGCAGGCGACGGCCATCGCCGACGCGAGCGCCGCCCGCACGCAACACCTGCTGGAGACGGGCCAGTATGTGAACGTGATCGCCGACGGCGGCATGCGCACCGGCGGAGATATCTCCAAGGCGATTGCGGTCGGCGCGGACGCGGTCATGATCGGATCGCCGCTCAGCCGCGCGCTCGAGGCACCTGGGCGCGGGTACCACTGGGGAATGGCGACGTTTCACGCAACCCTTCCGCGCGGCGCGCGGGTCGAAGACCGACCAGGTGGCGTCGCTCGAGCAGATCGTGGTCGGGCCGGCGACCGAGAACGACGGCACGCTGAATCTGATGGGCGCGTTGCGCACGTCGATGGCGACCACCGGGTACGACAGCATCCAAGCCTTCCAGAAGGCCGAGGTGATGTTCGCTCCGGCGCTGCAGACCGAGGGCAAGAAGCTGCAGCGCGAACAGGCGGTGGGGATGAGCCGTTGAGTAGTCGACCCGAGCGGCGCATCGGTGAGCACCGAAGCGGCGGGTGCCGGCACCACGCATCGTCCGGTGCTGGTGGTCGACTTCGGGGCCCAGTACGCGCAGTTGATCGCGCGTCGGGTGCGGGAGTGCCGGGTGTACTCGGAGATCGTCTCGCACGAGTTGACGGCGGCCGAGGTGGCTGCTCGCGACCCCATCGGCATCATCCTCTCGGGTGGCCCCGCATCCATCAACGAGCCGGGTGCGCCGGTGGTCGATCCGGGCCTGTTCCATCTCGGGGTGCCGGTGCTGGGCATCTGCTACGGCATGCAGGCGATGGCCGACTCGCTGGGAGGCGAGGTCTCAAACACCGGGGTGGGAGAGTTCGGCAAGACTCCGGTCGAGCTGGCCGAAGGCAGCGTGCTGTTCGGCGAACTGCTTCCGGCGCAGACCGCCTGGATGAGCCACCGCGACAGCGTGGTCACGCCACCGCCGGCTTCACGGTCACCGCCAGCACCGATGTCACCGCGATCGCTGCCATGGAGGATCCCGAGCACGGGCTGTACGCCGTGCAGTTCCACCCCGAGGTGCTGCACACCCCCGGTGGTACGGACATGTTGCGGCGGTTTGTGCTGGAGGCGTGCAGTGCCCCCCGACCTGGACGACGCTCGGATTCATCGAGGATCAGGTTGCCCAGATTCGGGCACAGGTGGGTGACTCACAGGTGATCTGCGCGCTTTCCGGCGGGGTCGATTCGGCGGTGGCGGCGCTGCTGGTACATCGCGCCGTTGGGGATCAGCTGACATGCGTCTTCGTCGATCACGGGTTGCTGCGGCAAGGACGAGGCGGAGCGGGTGGTGGAGGCGTTCGGCGACCACTTCCACGTGCCACTGATCCATGTCGACGCCGCCGACCGGTTCCTGACCAGGCTCGCCGGCGTGACCGAGCCGGAGCAGAAGCGCAGCATCATCGGCGAGGAGTTCATCCGGCTGTTCGAGGAAGAGGCGCAGTCGCTCGGGGACGTGCCGTTCCTGGTGCAGGGCACGCTCTACTCCGATGTGATCGAGTCGGGCAGCGCGACCGCAGCCAAGATCAAGAGTCACCACAACGTGGGCGGGCTTCCCGAGGACATCGGGTTCGAGTTGGTCGAGCCGCTGCGGCTGATCTTCAAGGACGAGGTGCGGCGCGTCGGCGAGGAGCTGGGGCTGCCCGAGGCGATGGTGTGGCGCCAGCCGTTCCCCGGGCCGGGTCTTGCGATTCGGATCATCGGCGACGTTACCCGTGAGCGGCTCGAGATCCTCCGTGCCGCGGACGCCGTGCTGATCGAGGAGGTGCGGCGCGCCGGTCTCTACCACGAGCTGTGGCAGAGCTTCGCGATTCTGCCGGCGATCCGATCGGTGGGCGTGCAGGGCGACGCTCGTACTTATGCGTATCCGATCGTGATCCGCGCGGTCACCAGCGAGGATGCGATGACCGCCGACTGGGCGCGGCTCCCGTACGACCTGCTGGAGCGCATCTCGAGTCGCATCATCAACGAGATTCCCGGTGTCAACCGGGTCGCTCTGGACATCTCGTCCAAGCCTCCCGCCACGATCGAGTGGGAGTAGCCGGCCGCCTCGAGGCGTCTACAGATGGGGGACGATGCGCAGGTGCCGATACGGCGTGGGTGACGCCGGCTTGTGGGCTCCGGCTCCTGCGTACACCGCCCGCCAGCGGATGTTCTGCTTGACCTTCCGGGTGATGGTCACCGACCATGTCCCGTTGAGTCTTGGTCGCCGCTCGCAGATGCCCGGTGCTGAGCTGGATGGTGATCAGCGCACGGGAGATCGGCTTCGAGCTGGTGGTGTCGGTGAGCTTGCCGCTGAATGTGATTCGCTTGCCGTAGACGAAGGTCTTGTTGTCCAGCGGTGTCGCCGCGGTCAGGCTGCTGGTGTGGGGAGTGACGGAGGGGGCGCCGTTATGGGCGAGGGCGTCCGCCAGCTTGACCGCGTCCACCGAGCCCAGGCCGGTCGCCAGGTCATAGCCCTTGCGCGCGTTGTAGAGCGATCCGCCGGTGATGCTGTTGCCACCCTTGGTGATGTCGTGGTAGGAGCCCGAGGAGATCGTGGTGGGCGCGTACAGGAACGGGTTCGCGTATCCGAGCCGGGGACCGCCGTTGGACAGAGAGTACTCGTTCATGTCGGCCGTGATCCCGGCCATCAGCGGCGCCGAGGCGGATGTCCCGCCGATCGGCAGCCATCCGGTCAACCCACCGCAGGCCGACGAGTTGACCGAGCAGAAGATGATGTAGCCGGTGTTGGGGCTGGCGTTGAGTGAGATGTCGGGGATCTGGCGGCACTGACCGCCCGGGTTGCCGCATTTCGCGCCACCGTTGGCGAGGGTCAGCGTGCGCCCCAGCTGCCAGCTGGGCTTGGGGAAGAAGATCGACGCGCCGCCGCCGCCGTCTCGCCAGGCGACCTCGTTGCGGGGCGAGGTCGCGGGCACCAGCCGGGTTCCGCCGACGGCTGTCGCAAACGGCTGGGATGCGGGATCGACCGCTGCCACAGCGGTCGATCCGGTGACACGCGCGCAACCGGATGAGCCATCGTCTCCGGTGGCGACGAAGAACGACATCCCGGCCGCCGCCGCGAGTTGCAGCGCAGTGTTCTCGGCGCCCATGATCGAGGCCGACATGACCGGCTCGCACAGGCCCCAGGAGTCGCTCACGATGCGCACGTGGGTGGAGCTCTGGTCGGCCACAATCCGGTTGATCATGGCGACACCGTTGGCGACGTTGTTCGGCGCCACGTACACGTATGTGGCGGCGTCTGGCGCGGCCGAGATGGCCGTCTGGACATCGAGTACGACTTCGCCGGCTCCCGACATCACCGAGGTGCCGCCGTTGACGTTCGACCCGCACGGTGCCGGGCGAGCTGATCGCGGGGAAGCACGAGCGATAGGTGGTGATGTCCGAACTCTTGTAGTTGGAGAACTCGACGAAGGCGATCGCCTCGCCACTGCCGTCGCTGCCGCCGTTGACCAGGACGTTGTGGTTGTACCCGCCGGGTGCTCCGAGCTGGGCGGGAAGCAATGTGCCTGTGTAGGCCGAGTGGGCGCCGGTCGCACCCGTGCAACCGGTCGGGGTCACGGTGGCCGGGTGCACCGGGGTGCCGTGGCCGCGTGGTAGAGCTTCATGGAGTTGTCGAGCCCACCCACCGCCTGTACCAGCGAGGCGACCGGCACCGGCAGCCGAGGGCTGGCGTCGGGTGCCTTGAACAATCGACCCGAACGGCTGCGGTAGAGGCCGACGTCGACATCGAATGCGTGCTCCTGCTCGGCGGTGGTTCCGGTCACGCTCAGCGACAGCAGGTTGCGACCGGTGACGGTGAGGCCCTGCGACTGGAGGTAGTTCTCGACCAGCGAGATCTGGTCGGGCGTGGGCACGAACAGGCGGTTGATCTGTGCCGACGTCAGTGGGTGGCCGGCGCTCGCGCGGGTGGCCATCCGCTTCAGCAGCCCGGGATTGCGGGGCTTGAGGAAGACGATCGCAGTTCTGGGTGGCCGTCGACGGGGTCTCGCCCGCGGGCTGTGCGGCCGCAACCTGCGGCACCGCACCCCCGGGTAGCACTGCACGCGCTGCGGGCGTCCCCGCTGAGGCCGGCGACGCCGCCACAACAGCTATGACCCCCGCGGCTACGGCTCCCACCAGCATCGACCGTCTGTCCGCCACTCCCCGCACTCTACTGCGGGAATTCGAACGCCGCTATGACCGTGCGGACGAGTTCACCAGAAAGCGGTAGCTGGCGGTCTTGGGATCGCGATTACCGCCGGAATCCACCGCGTACACCGAGACTGTGTGGTACCGGCCCTTGGCGAGGTTGTAGAAGACCACGGCATTCGCCACCGCCCACTTCCACTTGCCTCCGTCGATGCGGTACCGGAACTTGAGTGCGCCGGCGTGATCGAGGTCGGGGTCGGTGGCCGCGAACCCGAAGCTGACGGTCGCCCAGGCGCTGTGGCTCGGCGGCTTGGTGGTGAAGCGCGTTTTGGTCGGGGCGATCCGGTTCATCGACCACCACAGTGATCGCGCGAGCAGGGAGCCGCCGGGGCTCTCGGCCGGGTTGAATCCGCCGCCGGGGAGGGTGGACGACCATGGCCGGTAGCCCAGGTCGACCAGCCGCGACGCGTTCACCTGGCGGACGGTCAGGAATGCCTGGGGATACGTGTTGAAGAGGCCGGTCGCGGTTTTGGGGAAGTAGGCAAGGATGTTGCTGCTCAGCCCATAGTGCGGCGCGACCTCTCCCGAGCTGGGGCCGATCACCTTGAAGCTCTTCAGGCCCGAGGTGACGAAGTGCTTCTGGATCGTCCCCGTGGCGATGCTGCCGCCGTGGATCCGGTCGGGAGTGATCAGGTTGTCGTTGCCGTAGACGTCCCACTTGGTGTCCCAAGCGGTGCCCTGGCCGACGGCGGAG
The DNA here is from genome assembly GCA_963723785.1 of uncultured Actinomycetes bacterium. Taxonomy (GTDB): domain Bacteria; phylum Actinomycetota; class Thermoleophilia; order Gaiellales; family JAICJC01; genus CAVPTL01. Next base: position 74,765 of record CAVRSB010000018.1, read on the forward strand.
TTGTACAGCCAGTTCGAGGTCTTGATCCAGTGGGTCTGCCCGGCGGTCACCACTCCGTGGCCCTTGCGAGGCAAACCACGCCAGCGCGGCGCCCAGGTTGCCGGGGAAGGTGAAGTCGGCATCGCCGCCCACCACCAGCGCCGCCTGCCGGCCGTTCAGGGCGGACTCGATCTGGCCTGCGGTCTTGGTCGCGCCCGAGGCGTCGATGATGCGGGCCGTGGTCGGAGGCGCGAACAGGTTGGCGCCGTCGATTCGCTGCAGCATGTCGTGCACCGCTGCCGGGTCGGGAATCGCCAGGATGTACTCGATCGAAAGCTTGGGATGCGCCGGCGGAGCCATCGTCTTCCAGGTGGTGGTGATCTGCTGATCGCCGGCACCGTCGTCGATGGTGCAACCACCTTGTAGGTGGCCGCAGAGCCCAGCGTGGCATTGAGCGTGACCGATGCCGTGCTCCCGCTGACGGTGGGTGCGAAGGTCGGCACGTTTGCGCCCGAACTCACCCGCGTGACCTGGAAGGACGGTGTGCCCACCAGTGCCGTTGGGCAGCTGTACGTGATCACCGGCTGGTATCGCAGCTTGCTCATCGCTGCGTGGCTGCAGTCAGAGGCGGCCAGCGCCGGCTGGGCCGCTCCGCCCGCCAGGCAGGCGAGCAGGCACAGCGCAGGGGCGATCCGGGAGATCTTCACAAGTCCTCTATCGGACTTGTGACAATGATCCTTTACTCAGGTGTTGCTGCGCTCAGCTCGGTACGGGGTCGGGATGGATCCGTCCCTTGGTCTCGGCCAGGCGTCCACCGGAGCGGCCGGCGCGCACCGCCAGCACCTCGGCCATGATCGATACCGCGGTTTCGGCCGGAGTCATCGCGCCGATGTCCAGTCCCAGCGGGCCGGAGATGCGGTCGATCTCGGCCTGGGTGTAGCCGGCGTTCAACAGCCGCCGCTGTCGCGTCTCCTGGGCGCGCCGGCTGCCGAGCGCGCCGATGTACGGTGCCGGCGATCGCAGCGCCGGGCCGAGCGCCGGCTCGTCAAAGCGGGCGTCGTGGGTGAGCGTGACGACATAGGTGGCCTCGTCTGCCGGGTAGCGCTCATAGGCCTGTGCCGGCCAGCCGACGACCACGTCGTCGGCGTCGGGCAGGCGTTCCCGGGTTGCAAACTTTCCCCGCGCGTCGGACACGACGGTGCGGAATCCCACCTGCTTTGCGATCCGCGAGAGATGCTGGGCGGTGTCGACCGCGCCGAAGATCAGCAGCACCGGCGCCGGCGCGTAGTTCTCCAGGAAGGTGTCTTCGCTCTCGCGCGCGGCGCTGGAGTGAGCCTCGCCGCTGCCGTACGTCTTGCTGCCGGCCGCATCGCCGGTGAGCACGGTGGTCACCATCAGCCGATCACCGGCGGCGTCGGCAGCCGCGACCCGGTCGATCTCCTCCGGATCGGCCTCGGCGATGAACACCTCGATCTCGCCGCCGCACGGCAGTCCCACATCGAATGCGTCGTCGTCGCTGATGCCGTAGGTGACCAGCATCGGGGGCGCTCCGGCGAGCACCTCGGCGGCCCGCATGGCGACGTCGGATTCGACGCAGCCGCCGCTGACCGAGCCCACCATGGCGCCAGATTCCGACACTGCCAGGCGCGATCCCAGCGGGCGTGGTGCCGAGCGCTTGGTGGATACCACCGTTGCCACCGCGACGCGTTCGCCGGCTGCCTGCATCGATCGAAGATCGTCGAGTACTTCGCGCATCAAGCAAAAGGTAGCATCCCGGCGTCGGTGCGGCGGTTCCGGGTGTGGGCTGATACCATTCTCGCCTGCTCGCCTCGGCGGTGCGCGTGCGCATGCCGGGTGAGCGATCACCGTCCTACCTGCGAGGAAGATTGAAGACCTATTCCGCCAAGCCGCACGAGGTTGTCCGGCACTGGTATCTGATCGATGCCGAGGCCAAGACGCTCGGACGTCTGGCGACGCAGATCGCCGATCTGCTGCGCGGCAAGGGCAAGCCTCAGTACACCGCTCACATCGACACGGGCGACTTCGTTGTCGTCGTCAATGCCGAGAAGGTGCACGTCACCGGCAACAAGCTCGAGCAGAAGATCTACTACCGGCACTCCGGGTATCCCGGCGGCCTGCGGCAGCGCACCCTCGCCGAGCAGCTGGAGCGACGCCCTGAAGAGGTTCTCCGCAAGGCCGTCAAGGGCATGCTGCCCAAGAACCGGCTGGCGGCTGCGCAGCTGACCAAGCTCAAGATTTACGCCGGCCCGGAGCACCCGCACGCGGCCCAGAACCCCGAGACGATCGAGGAGCGCAGCTAGTGGCAGACAAGACCGACACGGCGGTCGCGTATCGCGGCACGGGCAAGCGCAAGAACTCGGTGGCCCGCGTCATCCTGGTTCCCGGTGAGGGACAGGTGACGATCAACGGCCGTTCGCTGGACGAGTACTTCCCGCGCAAGACGTTGCAGGCGATCGCCACGGCGCCGCTGGTCGTGACCGGCACACAGGCCAGCTTCGACGTGCGCGCGCGGATTGCCGGCGGGGGCGTGTCCGGCCAGGCCGGAGCGCTCCGGCACGGCATCTCGCGGGCGCTGCTCGAGGCCGACTCGGAGCTGCGGGTCGATCTCAAGAAGCAGGGCTTCCTCACCCGCGACGACCGCGAGGTCGAGCGCAAGAAGGCCGGCCTCAAGAAGGCCCGCAAGCGGCCCCAGTTCTCCAAGCGGTAATGCCCGCTCAACGCCGGCTGTTCGGCACCGACGGGGTTCGCGGGGTTGCCGGGGTCGATCTGACGACCGAGCTCGCGCGCGAACTCGGTTCGGCGGCTGCCCGGTTCGCGGGAGCGGGCGAGATGATCGTCATCGGGCGCGATACACGCGAGTCGGGGCCGGAGCTGGAAGCGGCCCTGGTCGAGGGCATCGTCGCTGCCGGCGGTGTGGCGGTGACGGCCGGCATTCTTCCCACGCCGGGAGTGGCGGTGCTCGCCCGCCGGCGGGAGGCCGCGCTGGGTTGCGTGATCTCGGCCTCTCACAATCCCTATCGCGACAACGGCATCAAGTTTCTCCGAGGTGACGGGCGCAAGCTCTCAGACGGAGACGAGAGCGCCATCGAAGGGTTGATGGATGCGTCCGATCCTGCCGGTGGCGGGACATCGTCGGCGCTCCAAGGCGCTGTGCCCGAGTATGCGGGCTGGCTGGTCGAGAACTTCGGTGAGGGTGTCGCCGCGGGGCCACCCATCGGGGTCGACTGCGCCAACGGCGCGGCCTTCGAGGTCGCTCCGGCGGTGTTCGACGCCTTGGGCGAGCCGGTCTCGGTGATCGGAGACGCTCCCGACGGTCGCAACATCAACAGCGGCGTCGGATCCACCCACCTGGAAGCCGTGTCGCGGCTCGTGGTCAGTCGCGGATTAGCGGCGGGAATCGCGTTCGACGGGGACGCCGACCGCTGCCTGGCGGTCGACTCGACCGGTGGCAAGGTCGACGGTGATGCCATCATTGCGGTGCTCGCCATCGACCGCCGCAGGCGCCGATTGCAGCACTCCGAGAACGTGGTGGTCACGTCCATGACCAATCTGGGCTTCCACCGGCTGATGCGCGAGCACGACATCAACGTGACCGTCACCGATGTCGGCGACCGATACGTCCTGGCCGGGATGGTGGAGACCGGTGCCACCTTGGGTGGGGAGCAGTCGGGGCATGTGGTCGATCTCAGCCGGCACACCACCGGCGACGGACTGGCGACGGCGTTGTCGCTGATGGCTGCGTTGGGGCGCCTTGGGATGAGCATGGACGAGGCCGGCCGGCTGATCACTCCCTACCCCCAGAAGCTGGTTGCGGTGGCCGCTGACCGAGGCGCTTTGGCCGGCGCCGATGCCGTGTGGGCGGCGGTCGACGCCGAGACGCGTAAGCTTGGGGAGGATGGGCGCATTGTGGTGCGCGCGTCCGGTACCGAGGCGGTTGTGCGGGTGATGGTGGAAGCGGCCGACGCGGCCACGTGTGACGCGGTTTGTGCCCACCTGGCTGGAGTCGTGTCGCGAGAGATCGGGGTATAACCAACGCATGTGTGGAATCGTCGGATACGTCGGTGACCGGGAATGCAAGGAGCTCCTGCTGACCGGTCTCGAGCGGCTCGAGTACCGAGGATATGACTCCGCCGGCATCTGCCTGATCAACGGTGAGGTGGACATCACCCGCCGGGTCGGCAAGGTGCAGGTGCTGCGCGATGCCGTGGGTGCCGAGCCCCACGCCGCCACCACCGGCCTGGCGCATACGCGCTGGGCGACGCACGGCGGGGTGACGGAGCAGAACGCCCATCCCATCGAGGCCTGTGAGGGCTCCGGTGTGACCGTGGTGCACAACGGCATCATCGAGAACTATCAGGAGCTGCGCCGCGAACTTGCCGAGGCCGGGCACGTGTTTCATTCCGACACGGACACCGAGGTGATCGCACACCTGGTCGAGGAGATGTACGAGGGCGATCTGGTGGAGGCGGCCCAGCGGGCGTATGCGCGACTGCGGGGCCATTTTGCGATCGCCGTCGCCCACCGCGACCATCCGCACGTGCTGGTGGGGGCACGCCGGCAGTGCCCGCTGGTGGTCGGCGTCGGCGACAACGAGATGTTCATGGCGTCGGCGATCCCGGCGTTTTTGTCGGAGACGCGCCGGGTGCAGTACGTCGAGGACGACGAGATCGTGATCGCCCGACCGGGTGGCGCGGTGTTCCTGAACGGCACCGGCTCGGAGGTCCAGCGGGAGGTCGAGCAGGTCGACTGGGACGAGGACGCCGCCGAGAAGCAGGGTTATGAGACGTTCATGCTCAAGGAGATCGAGGAGCAGCCCGACGCGATCGCCGAGACGATCGGCGAGCGGCTGTATCACGGTGAGCTTCACCTGGACGGCCTCGAGCTTTCCGAGGAGCGGATCCGTAACCTCAATCGGATCGTGATCCTCGCCTGCGGTACCAGCTACCACGCCGGTCTGATCGGCCGGTACCTGCTGGAGGAGTGGGCGCGGGTGCCTTCCGAATCCGACATCGCCAGCGAGTGGCGCTACCGGCATGCCGTGATCGACGAGCACACGCTGGTGATTGCGGTTGCCCAGTCGGGCGAGACGATCGACACGCTCGCGGCCATGAAGGAAGCCCGCAGCCGCGGTGCGCACGTGCTTGCAATCACCAATGTGATGGGCAGTCAGATGACCCGCCAGTGTGACTCGGTGCTGTACACCCGCGCCGGCCTCGAGATCGGGGTGGCCGCCACCAAGACCTTCACCGCGCAGGTCACGCTGATGTATCTGCTGGCGCTGAAGCTGGGGCTGATCCGCGGCACGATCGACCCCGATCGGGCTCAGGTGCTGCTGAACGAGGTGCGGTCGCTGCCCGATCTGGCTCAGGCAACGATCGACCGCGAGCCCGACCTGCTGCCGGTTGTCGAGCGGTTTTGGGAAAACGAGTTCTTTCTCTATCTGGGCCGAAACATCGGTCTCCCGATCGCTCTGGAGGGTGCGCTCAAGCTGAAGGAGATCTCGTACATCGCCACCGACGCGTACGCGGCGGGGGAGATGAAGCACGGCCCGATCGCGCTGCTCGACGATCGGACGCCGGTGGTAGTGATCGCGACCGACAACCACGTGTTCGAGAAGGTCGTGTCCAACATCGAGGAGGTTCGGGCCCGCGGCGCGCATGTGATCGCCGTGGCGACCGACGGCAACACCCGGATCGAGTCGGTGGCCGAGCACGTCATCTGGCTGCCGCGTACCGAGCCCGAACTCCAGGCGGCACTCGCGATCATTCCGTTGCAGCAGTTTGCCTATCGCGTCGCCCGCCGGCGGGGCCTCGATCCGGACAAGCCGCGCAACCTGGCTAAAACTGTCACGGTTGAGTAAAAAGGCTCCCCGTTCTGCGGGAAAAACCCCCGCAATCGAGTACGATCGGCGCCGTGGGCAGCACCTTTCCTGACGACCGCCGGGCGGCCGAACGACGCCGTCGTCGAGCGCGTATCCGGCGCCGGAGAATCGGGCTCGGAGTGGTTGGACTGGCGTTGCTTGTGGGCGTCGGCGCCTACGTCGTCTCGTCCGTCGGTCAAGGGTCCTCGACCGCCAGCGCGCCGGGTGGTGGGGGAGGAGACGGGTCAACGGCGACCACTCAGCAGACCTGCCACCCCGTGCACGTGGCCGGAGGCGTGGTCGCGATCACCTATCGCGACTCCTCCGACGCATGCGTGGCGCCGTCACGGCTGATCCGGTATCAGTGTCCCATCGGGACGGCCCCGATCATGCGGGTTGGCGAGGCCGGAGGGGCGCGCCGCTACCTGGGCGGCATGTACGCGCTCGCCGCCAAGCGCCCCGCGAGTGCCGAGCTGATCGGTCATATTCGTCGCTCGGAGGTGTACGAGACTCCGTCGCACACGGTCTACGTCAGCGAGCACGGGCACCTGAAACGGTGGCTGACCCTGCCCTCGACGGTTGCCGGCACCGGCAAGCGGGATGCGTTCTTGCTCGGCGACTCCGTCATGCTCGGTGCGAAGCCGGCGATCGTCGGCCAGCTCTCCCGGCACTGGTCGCCGCGGATGGATGCCGCGGTCAGCCGCTCCACGCCCGAGGGGCTGGACGTGATCAAGAGCGGTGAGGCAGGCGACGCGCCAGCGGTGGTGCTTCAGCTGGGCACCAACGACGGTGGCACTCCGTCGCTCTACTCCGAGAACTTGGCGGCAGTGTTCCAAGCCCTCCGCGACGTTCCCCTGGTCGTGTGGCTGAACATCGGTCACGCTCGCAGCTACTACGCCGAGGACGATCGCATTATCGCCTCAGAAGCCGCCAAATACCCCAACATGACGGTGGCCGATTGGGCGTCTGCGGTGCCCAAGGACGGCACCTGGTCGGATGGCCTGCACCTGAAGCCTGCCGGGGCGCGTGCGATGGGGAAGCTGGTGACCGACTATCTGGACGGCTGGCGCAGTGCGACCTGGTCGCCGTCGGCGATGAGCTGCTCGGCGGCGGTCGACTCAGCGGTGGCCTGATCCCGGCCGCGGCGGTGGAGGCCCACCCGCCAGGAGTACGTATCACGGCGTGACGGGAAGAAGTCGGGCCAGTCCTTGATCATCATCCAGGTCGCCACCCCGGCCGCAACGGCCGCCAGCTTCGGATACGGCAAGTGGTGGCTTGCCTGGGCGCTCAAAACCAGCGCGATCGTGAAGAGCCCTGCCCAGCATTCGTGAATCCGCAAGCCGCCCACGAACACGCGGGGGCCGAGCTGGTGGTGACGAATATCGATCAGGCGGGGAGGGGGACGCAGCACGTCCGCGTTATCGGCAGCAGCGCCCTTGGGATCAAGCGGGAACCGACGCGCGGGCCGTCTCGCAGGCCAGCTTGACGTTCGCCGCGTGTGCCTGAGCGCCGTAGGTGCCGGCACCGCGCACGGGCGCGGCGATCCGACCGGCCTGCTCGGGAGGGCATCCCGCCTCGGCGAAGCTCACCAGCGATTCGAGATAGTCGAGGTCTTCGTCGGCGATGGCGAGGGCCTGTTCGGTGGTGTTCGGCACGGCCGTGCCCACCGACCACGAAGCGTGGCCGCTCGCGTTCGATCACGCCGATCAGCATGCGCACCGTGTCGCGATAGTCGAGCACCGACGAGTACGCCCACGGGATCTCGATCGCGGACAGGTAGTCACCGACGACCAGCAACTCGTCTTCAAGAAACGACGTCACGATGCCGTCGTCGGTATGGCCCTTGCCTGGGCGGCAGAGCGTGTTCCATGGCCCCATCGAGATCTCGGCCGGCGTATCCACGACCTGGTCGACGCGCAGCCGGTCGAGAGCCGCGTAGTCGATGTAGAACTCGGCCGACTCCTTCTCGACCGACGCCTGCGCCTGTCCCGATTCGATCCGGTCGAGGGTGCCCCGGCCGGCAGTAACCCGAGCATCGGGGAGCACTCCCACACCCATCACGTGATCCCAGTCGGCGTGTGTCAGCAGCACATCGGTCACCGGTTCGGGCCGCGCCGCCACGACCTCGTCGATCTCAGCCAGGGAGATCCCCGGATCGACCAGCAGGCGCTGTCCGTCTCGGCGGAGCTCGAGCGTGGTTGTCTGGAACAACGTGCTCGGCCACCAAGTGGCGTTCTCGGTCAGCGGTATCGACCGGGTCATCGGGCTAAGCATAGTATGAACCGGACATGCGGGTTGGAATCGATCTGATCGAAATCGAGCGGGTGGCGCGGGCGCTGGTTCGCCATGCCCGCTTCGTGGAGCGGGTGTTCACCGAAGCCGAGCGGGAGTACTGCCTGTCTCGCGCCAATCCGGCCCAGCACTTCGCTGCGCGCTTCGCAGGCAAGGAGGCTGTTGGCAAGGCGCTGGGGTTCGGAGTGCCGTTCACGTGGCGCGAGATCGAGATCGTCGGCCGGCCCAAACCCGGAGTGTCGCTGTCCGGCCGCACCGCCGCCTGGGCGGAGCGTGTGTCAGCGGGGGACATCGATTTGTCGATGACGCACTCCAAGGGCATGGCGGCGGCGGTCGCAATCGTGCACGACCTGGACGGCAGGTGATGGAGCTGCAGCCGCTCTACTCCGCTGACGAGATGCGTGATCTCGAGGCCCGGGCGATCGACGGCTTACGGCTACCGGCGCTAGTGTTGATGGAGCGCGCCGGGGTTGCGGCGGCCGCGGAGATCATCCGTCGGTATCCAGGCGCTGAGGCTGCCACCATCCTGTGTGGTGCCGGCAACAACGGCGGCGACGGGTTCGTGGTGGCCCGTCACCTGCACGCCGACGGCTGGGCGGTCGAGGTGTTCCTCACCGGTGTGTCCGGCAAGCTGAAGGACGACGCCCGGGTCAACTTCGAGGTCGTGCGGCGGATGGGGGTGCCGGTGCACGAGAAGGTGGCGCCGGCCAGGCTGAAGCGTGGTGTGCGCCGTGCCGACGTGGTGGTCGACGCGCTCTTGGGCACAGGTTTCACAGGGATGCCGAGGCCGGGCGCGGCCGCCCTGATCGAAGCGGTGGACGCAGCCGGCGGGGCGGTGGCCGCCCTGGATGTGCCGTCTGGCATCGACTCGTCCACCGGGCGAGTGGAAGGCGTGGCTGCGCGGGCCGACGTGACAATCAGTTTCCACGCTCCCAAGCTGGGGTTGATGGTGTCACCGGGGCGCCGCTATCGCGGCGACGTGGTGGTTGTCCCAATCGGGATTCCGCCACAGATCGAGACCCCCACCGCGGTGGGTCTGGCAACTCCGAGCGTGCTCGATCTGGTGCCGAGGAAGGATGCCTTGTCCACCAAGTACTCGGCTGGAGCGGTGCTGGTACTGGGTGGCGCGCCGGGATTCACCGGCGCCCCGGCGCTGGCAGCCTTGGCGGCGCTGCGAGCGGGCGCCGGCATCGCCTGGGTGGGCGCACCGGCAGAGGTCTGCGACCGGATCGCGCGCTCCCATAACGAGGTGATGGTACACGCGTGGCCCGACGCGTTGGAACTGGTCGAGCGGGCTGGGGCGGTGGCGTTGGGCCCAGGGCTGGGGCGTGCCGCGGAGTCGCTTGAGAACGCCTCCCAGCTGGCCGCGGCCGTGCGTACGCCGCTGGTGCTCGACGCTGACGGCCTGCACGCCGTCGCGGGCAATCTTGAATCGCTTTCGCGTAGGCGCCACCCAACGGTGTTGACTCCGCATGAGGGGGAGATGGCCGCGCTGCTGGGCGAAACCACGGAGTGGGTGCGAGACAATCGCCTGACGGCGGTGCGGACGGCTGCACGCCTGGCAGACGCGGTCGTGCTCTTGAAGGGTGCTGACACGCTGGTGGCCGAGGCCGGGGGACGTCGGGTGGCGGTGGTCGATGTGCTCACTTCGGGCCTGGCTACGGCCGGTTCCGGGGACGTGCTCACGGGGGTTGTGGCGGCCTTCTTGGCAAAGGGCATGGATGCGTGGGAAGCCGCGACCTGTGCCGCGGTTGCGCATGCCGAGGCGGGATCGAAAGCGGCCGAGCGGGTGGGGCCCATGGGTATCATCGCCGGTGACGTGATCGATGCCCTGCCCTCAGTTTTCGCCTCGTCGTGATCCAACAGCGCCAATCCCGCGCGGCCGTGACCGTGGACCTGGCGGCGGTCGCTACCAACGTCGCCCACCTGCGTGAGGTGGTCGCACCGGCCCAGGTGTGGGCGGTCGTCAAAGCCGACGCGTACGGGCATGGGGCGGTGCAGGTGGGGCGGGCGGCGCTCGATGCGGGTGCCACCAAGCTGTGTGTAGCCACGTGGGAGGAGGCACGGTCGCTGCGCGAAGGGCTGCCCGACGCCGCCGTCTTGGTGATGAGCCCGTTGGCGCCCGGTGAGGAGGACGAGGTGCACGACGTGGAGGTGACGCTGTGCTCCCGGGAGGCGTATACCCGGTTGCGTGCCTCAAGGGCGTCACTGGATGTTCACGTCAAGGTGGACACCGGGATGGGCCGGTGGGGGATGAGCCCCGAGGATGCCCTACGGATCGGCGCCGAGCTGGCTGCAGGCGGGGAGCGGTTGAGGCTCACCGGGTTGATGAGCCATCTCGCCAGCGCCGACTCGGCCGGAGTCCCGCATGCCGCCGACGCCGCCTTCACCGATGAGCAGATCGAGCGGTTCCGGGCGGTGGCCAGACCAGTTTCCGGAGTGCACCAGGCACCTTGGGAACAGCGCCGCTGCGCTGCGGGTGGCCGACGCCCGGTGGGACGCCGTGCGCTGTGGGATTGCGGTGCTGGGATTGTCGCCGTTTGCGACCTCGCCACAGGATGACGGCCTGACCCCCGCACTTCGATTCACCAGCTACGTGGCGGACGTCAAGCTTCTGCAGTCCGGCGAGAGCGCGGGTTACGGGCGTCGCTTCATCGCCACCGAGCCGACCTGGATCGGGCTGGTGCCGGCGGGGTACGCCGACGGCGTTCCTCGGATCCTCTCGGGACAGGCCGACGTGCTGGTGCGGGGCCGACGCCGGCGGGTGGCGGCGACTATCAGCATGGACCAGCTCACCTTCGTGATCGGGCCGGAGTGCGACGTCGAGCTGGGAGACGCCGGTCACCCTGATCGGCCGCGACGGGTCAGAAGCGGTGACGGCCGAGGAGTGGGCGCAGCTCGCCGGCACGATCAACTACGAGGTCGTCACCGGCCTGGAACCGCGACCTTGGCGCGTCGACCATGTCTTTACCGGAGGCTGAGCTCGCACGCATCCGGGCGCAGGCGCCGGTGCCGGGGGCGTGGCTGGTGGGAGGTACCCTGCGCGATCTTCTGCAGCGCCGGGCTGTCACCGACATCGATCTGGTGGTCGATGCCGATGCCGGTGCGGTCGCGCGGGAGCTCGCCCGCGCCGTGGGTGGGTCGCCCTTTCCGCTCTCAGAGCGGCACGGCGCCTGGCGGGTCGGCACCGACGAGACCACGGTCGACATCGCCGGCTGCCGCGGATCGATTCTCGACGACATGGCCAAGCGCGACTTCACGATCAACGCGATGGCGCTTCCGCTGGACGGCGGCGAGCTGGTCGATCCGTTCGGCGGTCGCGCCGACCTCGAAGCCGGAGTTCTGCGGCTTGTCTCCGAGAGCGTGTTCGACGACGATCCGCTGCGGCTGTTGCGTCTCGCCAGGCTCGCTCACGAGCTCGATTTCGAGATTGACGAGGACACGGCCGAAGCGGGCCCAGGCGCGGGCCGGCGCTGGCGGACGACCCCGCGGGTGAGCGGGTGTACATGGAGATGCGCCGGCTGCTCGGACTCGATGATCCTGCGGAGGGGCTGCGGCTGCTCGACCGGCTCGGGCTGATCGACGTGGTGCTGCCGGAGCTGGCCGTGGCCCGCGGGGTCGAACAGAGCGAGTTTCATCACCTGGACGTGTTCGAGCACACGCTGCAGGTTGTGGACGCGGCTGCCGACATCGCGGCTCACCCCGAGTACTACCTGCCGCGACACGCCGAGGCGATCTCGGCGGAACTGGCCGAGACGATCGGGGATGGGCTCACCGCCACCCAGACGCTTCGGTTCGCGGCGCTCTTTCATGACGTCGAGAAACCGCAGACCAAGCAGGTCACTGCGGAGGGGCGGATCAGCTTCATGGGCCACGACCACCGTGGGGCGGATACCGCCGCGGTGGTGCTGCGCCGTTGGCACGCATCGACCGCGGTAGTGCGGTTCTGTCGGATTCTTGTGCAGGAGCACCTGCGGCTTGGCTTCCTGGTGCGGGAGCGCCCGCTGGATCGCCGGGCGGCGTACCGGTACCTGCGCGCGACCGAGCCACACCCGCTCTCGAGCGTGGTGCTGTCGCTTGCCGACCGTCTGGCCACTCGCGGTGTGCGGGCTCGGCAGCGGTACCACCGCGCGCACGCTGAGACCGCCGACGAATTGGTGGGGCTGCTACTCTCGCTCATCGCCGATCCCCCCGACCCGCTCCTGCGCGGCGACGATATTGCACGGCTGACCGGAGCTGGGGGAGCGCGGATCGGTGCGTTGGTGAGTGCGTTGGCCGAGGAACAGGCGGCCGGGGCGGTCGTAACCCGAGAACAGGCGGTGGAGTTTGTCAGCCGGTAGTCGTTTCGATCGCACCGCCGATCAGTATGCGTCAGCCGCGCGAAAGCGGGATTGGGACGATCTGGTGGCGTGGTGTGAGCCGCAGCCGGAAGATCGAGTGTTGGACGTTGCGGGTGGAACCGGTGCGCTGGCGGAGGTGCTGCTGCCGCGGGTCGGCTCGATCACGGTCAGCGACGTCTCCGAGGCGATGCTCGCCCACGTCGGCTCAGGCATCACGACCCTGGTCGCGCGCGCCGAGCAGCTGCCGATCCCGGACGACTCATTCGACCTGGTGGTGTGTGTGCACGCGCTGCATCACATCGACCGGCCGGTGCGAGCGATCGATGAGATGGCGCGCGTGCTCGTCCCCGGCGGCCGGCTGGTACTGGAGGATTTTATTGCCGACGAAAACCGTGGCAGTGCGCTTCGGTGGGAGGAGGCCGAGCGGCTGCGTGATCCCGATCACGTACGCCTGATGGCCTCCGGCGAGGCCCGCGGAGCCGCGCTGGCTGCGGGGCTGACGGTGGAGGCTGAGGAATCGTGGTTCGAGACGTTCAACGTCGATCGCTGGCTGGCGCTGGCGGAGACCGGTGCCGACGCGGCCGCGCGAGTGCACGCGCTGCTCGGTGTGTCGGAGGTGAAGATCCGCGCCGGTCGCACCCGTTTTCGCCGGCCGCCTGGTCAGGCCGCCGAGTTGACGCGATCGCGGTCGGCCAGCCGCAGGAGTTGCGCCAGCTTGCATTCGAGCTCGTTGGGGGAGCGCGCCGGCGTTCCCTGCTGCCACTGACCGCTGGTCTCGGCCAACCGCACGCAGTACATCAGGGTTTGGATGTCTCGTTTGTCGAGCATGTCGAGTTCCGTGCTCGGCGGATCGGGCACCGGCGGCCATCCCCTGGTTGGGGTATCTGCAGATACGAGGCTTTCCGTCGCCGTCTCGCGGTATAGTGCGCCCCGCCTATGATCAAAGTGTTGATAGCTGCGCTGGTCGGGACGGCTGTGGGGATCGCGGTGATGGTGATCGTGATTGTCTCGCAGGGTACGACCACGAGTGATTCCAGTTCAATCGGGCTGACACTGAGCGTCTCAACGGCCTCGCCCCCGGCGAGCACCACTGCGCCTCCGGCGAGCAGTGCACCCAGCAGCTCGGGCGGATCGTCGACCAGCGGCGGCGCAACCGGTGATGCTGACGCAGGCAAGGCGGTATTCGTCGGTGCGGGTGGCTGCGGCGGCTGCCACACCTTCCAGGCGGCCGGCACCACCGGCGCCATCGGCCCCGATCTCGACAACCTGTCGGCGGATGACACCGCTGCGGGCGGGATGCCGCTGCCTGACTTCGTGCACGAGTCGATCGTCGATCCCGACAAGTACATCGCCAAGGGCTACACCCCGGCGTGATGCCGACCACCTTCAGCGACTCGCTGTCGTCGGCCGACATCGACAACCTGGTCGCGTTCATCACCGAGAACCAGACGTCGTAAGATCCCAGGCGTGAGTGTGAGTAACTCCCCGACGGTTGCGACGGGCGCAGGCGCGTTGGTCGCGGCGTTGGAGGCCCACGGCGTCGAGATCCTGTTCGGGATCCCTGGCCAGCATGCCCTCGGTCTGTGGGATGCGCTGGCCGACTCGTCGATCGAGCTCGTGGTGGTGCGTCACGAGCAGGCCGCGGCGTTTGCGGCGCAGGGATATGCCCGTACCTCTGACCGGGTTGGGGTGTGTGTCACCTCGACCGGTCCCGGTGCGTTCAACGCATTTGCGGGCATGGGGGAGGCGGATGCGTCGTCGTTGCCGGTGCTGCACATCACCACCCAGATTCTGAGCGATCCGGGTCAGCGGGGCTGGATGCACGAGACGTCCGGCCAGTCATCGGCCTTCGCCGCTGTCACGCGCTACCACTCCCGCCCCCGGAGCCCTGAGGCCCTCGGCGCGGCGGTGGACGAGGCACTGACTGCGATCGCTGTGCGGCCTGGGCCCGGCCATGATCGAGGCGGCGATCGACGTCTTGGCGGCGCCGGTGGAGACCATTCAGGTGCGGGCGACGCCGGTGGCGCTGCCGGCTCCCGATCCCGCTGCGGTGGCGCGGGTGGCGGAGCTGTTGCGCGGCGCCCGCGCGCCGATGATCTTCGTCGGCGGTGGCGGGCGGCTGGCGGCTGAGCAGGTGACGCGGCTGGCGGAGGCTTTGGACGCTCCGGTGGTCACCAGTTACAACGGCAAAGGGGTGATCCCGTCTGGCCATCCGCTGCACGCGGGCTCTTCGTGCGAGGAGCAGGCGGTGAAGGCCTTGGTGGCGAACGCCGACGTGTGCCTGGCTCTGGGGACGAGGCTGGCCGAGGAGTACACCTGTCATTGGACGGTGCCGTTCCCCGAGGCGCTGGTGCAGGTCGATATCGATGCGGCGAGGCTGGGCGCGAACTATCCGATTGTGGAGGGCATCGTCTCCGACGTGGGACTGTTCTGTGAGGCTGTGCTGGCGCTGGGGCCGGACGCGGGCGCCCGCGACGGCACTGCCGATGCTCGCGCCGCCCTCTCGGGGAGGGCGTCTGAGGTGGTCGCACAGGGATTCACCGTCGAGCCTGAGCTGTTGCATGCGCTCGACCAGGCACTTCCGGATGGGGCGATCGTCGTGTCCGACATGACGATTCTCGGCTACTGGGGTGTGCTCTATCTGGATGCGAAGCGGCCGGGTGGGTTCGTCTACCCGATGTCGGGCGCGCTCGGCTCGGGGATCTCGACCGGTCTGGGCACGGTTGCGGCCAATCCCGGCTCACCCACGGTGGTGCTGGTGGGAGACGGCGGCTTCCTGATGGGCGGCCACGAGCTGGTGACGGCGCAGCAGCACGGGCTGCATCAGATCACGCTGCTGGTGAACGACCGCTGTTACGGCGTGCTTCGCAACTATCAGTTGCAGAGTGGCAGGCGCCCGGTCGCGGTCGAACTCAACTCACCGGACTTCTCGAAGCTGGCGGAGGGGTATGGGATCGGATATCGCCGGATCACCACTGCGGCGGAGTTGGCCGAGGCGCTCGAGTGGGCGCTGGGCGAGGTGGCGGCGCGTTCGGTGATGATCGAGTTCGAGGGCGAGCTGCGCGCGCCCGGTCAGTCGATCTGACTCGGAGACGGGGATCTCCTGCTCTGACCAGCGCTCGTAGGCGCGGCTGAAGGCTGACAGCAGCGCATTGGTGAGATCTTCGGGTGAGGCTCGGCGCAGGCCTTGCGCCCAGCGTCCCCGCTCGGCGGCGCGATCTGCCAGCCAGGGGTGTTCCAGCTCTTCGGCGAGGGTGCGCCCGGCGTGGGCGCGGGCTTCGATTGCGGCTCGGATTCTGGGCGCCTCGGTGGGGCGTTGGTCGAGCCGTCGCAGGTCGATCAGGCAGGGTGGGCACGGGCGGATGGTCACCCATTCCTGGCGGGGTCCTGCGCACATGCCGCAGATCGGGCATCCGTAGGCGGCGAGCCGGACACGGTCGGCTGGTGCTGCTCCGGCTCCGAGCAGGTGTACCCATACCTGGTTGCGGTCGGGATCGTGGTCGGTGCCGGCGACGATCTCGAGTTCGCCGTCGTACGGCCAGACGCGCACCCGGTCGCCTCGCCGGAGCCCGGTGTGGCGGCAGACTGGTGCGGGTGGCGGCTCGGGGTCGCGCTCCGGCCAGGGCTCGGGTTCGAACGCTTCGAGGGGTATGACGACGGTGCCGTCGCGACTGGGCCACGGTCGGCCGGAGGCGATCCATTCGGCGACCACTGCACGGGCGTCGTTCAGGGCTCGGGTGAGCAGGGTGGCGGCTTCGACGCGGTTTTCGGAGTCGACATGGCGGTCGGGGTGGGCCTGCCTGATGCGGGCACGCCATGCGGATGCGAGCTGGGCGTCGTCGACGGGCGCACGCAGGCCGAGTAGCCACAGTGCGCGGGCGCATTCTCGACCGGTGATAGGGGTTTGGCTCACCGGCTCAGGGTAGCGGCCGCGGAGCTGAGGGTGAACCCCTGACTTGCCACCGCCGTTGCTGGTGCCAGCGCTGGACGGTGCGTGGGCTCGGCGGCTCCACCAGGCCGTAGTTGCGGGCTCGGATGCGTGTCGCCACGGCGTTTGCTGTCTGGCCGGCTGCGAACAGTCCCTCTGCCTGCACTCGCAGCCGTGGCCAGGCATACGACCCAGGCTGCGGCCGCGCGGGCCGAGCACGAAGCGCGTCGATATGGGACGCCAGCGCCTTACTCCGCGCCGCGGTCAGACAGCCGTGTGCCTTCCACAGACGCGTCATCGTCAGCACAAAGTCCCGGCCGCCCCGCTTCGTCAGGAACTCAACACTGGCATGGCTCTGACAGAGCCACATCGCGACCCCGTATCCCAGCCGCACCTCCTGCGTCTTCCCCCGCGTTCGATCGACGCAGATCGCGCACACCGGCTGCTTTACAGACATCCCACGAGCTTTGTAGAGCGAATACGCCATTGGGTGGGGAGTGTGACGCGGGAGGTGTGCCGCGTGGGTGACGAGCTGTGGGGGAATCCAATTGACTTTCACTCGCACGGCCAACTGGCGTTACCAAGCGATCCTGGCCAAATGTAACGAAACTCAATTGGCATCCACTGGCACCGTCAAGTGGCGTTTGTTCCAGTTCGCGCGGTTGAGGACAGTCGCGCAGTCGCACTCGCCGCCGGCAGCCAGCCAGCTCTCCGATGGAGCGCTGGCTGCCGGCTGGCATTGGGGTCGGGTGACGGGGTTCGTGCTCGAGGGCCAGCTCTCCGATGGAGCGCTGGCTGCCGGCTGGCGCTGAGGTTGGCTGCGGCGGGGTCGCGCCGCGCGTTTCGCCCGCGCACTCCAAAAACAACAATCAAAACCCAAAAGGTGACGGCCAGGAGAGAGGCGTTCCCTCCGTTTGCGCGCCCCCAGCGGTTGGGTCGCCGATAGACTCGAGGCCATGACCATCTCTGATATCGACTACTCAATGACTGCCAGCCCGGGCAAGGTCTTGCCGATCGCCGAGCGTGCCCACGGCTGTTACATCGAGGCCGATGGGCGCACCTACCTGGACGCCTGTGGAGGCGCCATGGTGATGCTGCTCGGCCACAGCCATCCGCGGCTGGTCAAGGCGCTCGAGCGGCAGGCCCACGAGCTCGCCTTCACTTACCGCTTCTCGTTCCGAAACCAACCGATGCTGGACCTCGCCGAGCGCATCCGGCGGGTCGCGCCCGGCGAGCTCGAGTGGTGTTTCTTCAACTCGTCAGGCTCCGAAGCCAACGAATCGGCGATGCATCTGGCGGTGCTCTACTGGGAGCTCCAAGGCAAGCCCGGCAAGATCGAGTTCCTGTCGCGGGTCACCAGCTATCACGGGTCGACACTGGGCGCCCTGTCGCTCTCCGGTTCGCGCTGGCGGGCGCCGTTCGAGCTGCTGCTCCAAAAGTATGCGACGGTGCCCAACTCGGACACCGCCGAAGAGGGCGCCGCAGCGCTCGAGGCCGCCATCCAGTCGCGCGGCGCGGACCACGTCGCCGCGTTCGTGCTCGAGCCGATGACCGGCTCGTCCGGCGCCGCGGTCGACCTGCCCGACGGCTACCTGAACGCCGTCCGCGAAGTCTGCGACCGCCACGACGTGCTGCTGGTCGCAGACGAGATCGTCACCGGCTTCGGTCGTACCGGCAAGTGGTTTGCGAGCGAGCACTTCGGCGCCACCCCGGACGTGATCACCTTCGGCAAAGGCATCGGCGGCGGCGTGATTCCGCTCTCCGGAATGGTGGCGACCAAACAGATCCGCGAGGTCGTGTCCGAGTCGCCGTCGGGATTCTCCTACGGCCACACCTTCTCCGGCTACCCGCTTGGCTGCGCCGTCGGCTGTGAGGTGATTGACATCGTCGAAGACGAGGGCCTGGTGCAGGCCTCCGCAGACAAAGGGGCACGTCTGCGCACGATGCTGGAGGAGCTCCAGAGCCGCCACCCGATCATGCACGCGCTGCGTGGCCGCGGCCTGCTGCAAGGAGTCGAGCTCCGTCACCCCTCAGGCACCCGCTTCGCCGACTCTGACGGCATGTCCTACGGGCTCGCGGGAGCGGCTCGCGAGCGCGACTTGATGATCTACGGCTGCCCGACGCCGGTCGGCAACGAGCACATGGATGCGATCCTGCTCGCACCTCCGCTGATCATCACCGACGACGAGGTGGACGAGCTGATCACCAAGCTCGACGCCGCGCTGGAGGCGGTCGAGCACAAGTTGTGAGCAGCGGGCCGTCCAATGACGAGTTGCGCGCGGCGCTGCATCGGGCGGCCGACTGGGCGGCGGACTTCGTCGAGCACGTGGACGAGTTGCCCGTGGGATCGCGGGTTCGTCCCGGGGAGGTCAGGGCCGCGCTGCCGCAACACCCGCCGGCCACCGGCGAGTCCCTGCAAGCCATGATCGACGACGTCGACCGGGTGATCGTGCCGGGGTTGACGCACTGGAACCATCCCGGCTTTCTCGCGTACTTCGCCAACACCGGCTCGGGCCCGGGGATCCTCGCCGAGATGATGGCGGCGACCCTGAACGTGAATGCGATGCTGTGGCAAACCTCCCCGGCGGCCACGGAGCTCGAGCAGGTCGTGCTGGAATGGGCGGCGGAGCTCGTTGGATTGCCAGCGGGGCTGTTTGGCCAGATCACCGACTCGGCGTCGACCTCGACCTTCACCGCGCTCGCCGGAGCCCGGGAGGCCGCGGGTCAGGACGTGCGCGACCGGGGGATGGCCGGGCGTTCTGACCTGCCGCAGCTGCGCGTGTACGCGTCCCGCGAGGCCCACTCGTCGGTCGAGAAGGCGTGCATTGCACTGGGGCTGGGGCGCGACGGCTTCGTGGCCATCGGCGTTGACGATCAGTACCGCATGAAGGTCGACGAGCTGACCGTTGCGATCGAGGCTGATGTCGCAGCCGGGCGGCGCCCGATCGCGGTCGTGGCGACGGTCGGGACGACCTCGTCGACCAGCATCGACCCGGTCGGTGAGGTTGCCGACGTGTGTGCCCGGCTCGGTCTGTGGCTGCACGTGGACGCGGCCTACGGTGGAGCCGCGGCGGTGGTGCCGGAGATGCGGTGGGTGCTCGACGACTGCGACCGCGCCGACTCGATCGTGATCAACCCGCATAAGTGGATGCTGGTGCCGATGGACTGCAGCCTGCTGTGGACGTCGCGCCCCGATTCGCTGCGCGCCGCCTTCTCATTGGTGCCGGACTACCTGCGCACCGGACAGGACGAGGTCGTCAACCTGATGGACTACGGCCTGACGCTGGGCCGGCGCTTCCGGTCGTTGAAGCTGTGGATGGTGCTGCGCGCCTATGGCGCGGAGGGACTGGCGGAGGTGATCGGCGAGCACATTCGACTTGCCCGTCTGGTGGAGTCGTGGGCAGACGCCGCGCCTGACTGGGAGCTGTTGGCGCCGGTGCCGTTCTCGACGGTCAATCTCCGTCACCACCCACCGGGTGTGGACGACGAGACCGAACTGGCGCGGCACAACCAGGCCGTCCTGCAAGCGGTGAACGACACCGGAGAGGTGTATCTCTCACACACTCGCCTGGCAGGACGGTTCGCCATCCACCTGGCGGTCGGTAACGGCGCCACCAGCGAAGCCCATGTGAGCCGCGCGTGGGAGCTCCTGCAGGAGGCCGCGGGCTAGCCGGGTTCAGCTGCGGGCGTCGCCGGCGGGACAGGAGTTGTGCGGCGGCGGTCGGCGAGCAGATCGCGGGCAATCACCTGGATCGAGCCGGCGACGGGGATCGCGACCAGTGCGCCCAGCACTCCCAGCAGTGCTCCTCCCACAAGCACTGCCACCAGCACCAGGAAGGCCGAGAGCTGCACCGTCTTGCGATAGACGATTGGCTGCAGCACATGGTTTTCGACCTGCTGGTAGACGATGTTGATGACCAGCATGATGATGCCCGCAGTCGGCCCCTGCGCGGCGAAGGCCACGCCGATGGCGGCGATCGCCCCGACGGTCGCCCCGATCAACGGCACCAGGTCAAAAACGCCCATGAGGATGCCCAGGGCCGCGGCGTACGGCACTCCCAGGATCCACAGGGAGATTCCGGTGACGAGGCCCGCGATCACCGAGATCGCCAGGTTTCCGATGACATAGCCGCCCACCTGGCGGTTGACATCGACCGCCAGTCGGCTGACCCGCTCCGCTCGCTTTTCCGGGAGCAGGGAGAGCACCCCGGCGCTGAGAGTGGGGAGCTCGAGCATCAGAAACAGGGTGAGGAAGATCGCGGTGATCGTCTCGGCCACGCCCGTAACCACCTTGTCGGCGGCGCCGAACACCTTCTCGGGCAGCTTTCCGGCCGCGGCGCTGGCCTTGGAGACAAGGTGGTAGCGCTTGTTGAGGTCGTTCAGGGTGGGGTCCTTCTTGAGCTTGTCGACGTACCCCGGCGCCGCCTCCTGCAGGTTGTCGGTCTGGTTGATGATGGGCACGGCCAGCGCCACCACGAACAGGCCGATCAGTACCAGCAGGCCGATGAACACCGAAGCGACAGCGAGTCCGCGCGGAAGCCACCGCTGGATCAGCACCACTGCCGGGTTCAGGGCGACCGCCAGAAACAGCGAGACCGCGAGCAGGATCAGCACGTCACGAGCCGCGCTCAGCACCTCGACCAGTGCGAACGCGGCCAGCACGATCGTGAGCACCTTGACCACGGTGCGCGCCCTCACCTCGACCAACATCTGCTGGGGGTTCATCTCGCAGACCAGTTCGAGGCCGGCGAGCGTACCCCTGCGGTTAGGTGGTGCTGGGCAGGCCCTCCGGCCCCAGTACGACTGCCACGGTGGTCAGGTCGGCGGGCACGCCGGTGGCGTCGGCCAGGGCTACCGGTGTACCGAGCCCGAGCTGGGCGGCCACGGCTTTTGCGGGCGCCTTCTTCCCGGGTGGGTACACGACCTCGGTTGAACCGACGGTGACGCCACCGTCGGTATCGGTCGTGTCGACGATCTTCCACCCGGCCTGGGTGAGCGTATTCTGAGCGTCTCCGGCGGCTCCGGTGACGCCGTTTCCGTTGACGATGGTGACCTTCACCTCTTGCCACGGAATCGGGTTGGTGCCACCGCCGGTGGTGCCGGTCGAATCGGGCGGGTTCCCGCCGGTGGAGTTCTGCGGCTGGGTGTTGGTGGAAGTCGGCTTGGAGCTGGTGTCGCTGGATGAGCCCGTCGCATCGCGAATCACCCAAAACAGCGCCACCACGGCGACGATCAGCGCGATCACCGACAGCACCCGGGCGGTGGGAAATCCACGGCCGCGGGCAGCGATTCCCTGGGCTTCCAGACGCCGGGTGAACCAGTCATCCAACCCCTCGTCGCCCCGCGGAGGACCTACGGGCGCGGCTGGGATCTGAGGGTCATCATCTCGTGTTTCGATTCGTGCCATAACCTCGAAGCTGTTGGGTGAAACGGCGCCGTTTCACATCACTCTGCCTAGGATGATGCGCCGATGCCCCTGCAAATCATAGATACATGGACACAAACGTCAAACGTCCCGGGTGTCGCAGCGGCCGTAATTGGGCCCGACGGTGAACTTGAATCGAGGCTCGCAGGTGCAGTTACGAGCAGTAGTCTATTCGCACTTGCGTCACTGACGAAGCCGCTTGTGGCCACAGCGGTGATGATCGCAGTCGAGGAGGGCGCATTGGAACTCGATGCTCCTGTGGCCGAATATCTGCCCCAGTATCGCGACCAGGCCCGGCAAACCATCACTCCCCGGCACCTGTTGTCCCACGCCTCCGGGTTGCCCGAGGTGGGTCCCCGCGGCGTGGCGGCGGTCGACGTCGAACCGGTGTGCCCGCCCGCGACCCGAAGGATCTACTCCAACGAGGGGTACGCGGTGCTGGGCGAGTTGATCGCGCTATCGACCGGCATTGATCACGCCTCGTACGTGCGTGAGGCGGTGTTCGAGCCACTGGGGATGGACGCGTTTCTGGGCCTTCCGGAGAACGAGTATGAGCGCGCCCTGGATGTGCGCGAGCCGGGCCTGGCCGGCTCGGGAATCGCACTCTTCAACAGCGCCGAGTGGCGGCGGCGAGCCACCGCAGCCGGGGGTGCATTTGCCACAGCCGAGGCATATGGGCGATTCGTCCAGCTGTTGCTGAATCGCGGCGCTCCGCTGGTCGCGCCCGAGACGTTCACCGAGATGACCGCCGTTGCCTATCCGGGATTGGCGGGCGGCATCGAGTCGTTCCGAACGTGGGACGTTGCCGATTGGTCGCTGGGGTGCGAAGTCCGCGGCGCGAAGGAGCCACACTGGACAGGCTCGCGCACCTCGCCGGGCACGCTGTCGCATTTTGGCGCATCGGGGACGCTCTTCTTCGCCGACCCGGCGGCCGGGGTGGGGTTGGTGTGCCTCGCCAACCGCAGTACCTACTCAGGCTGGAGCATGCGGCCCGGCGCCTGGCCCGACCTGTGCGACGGCGTGATCGACGAGTGGGGCTCGCAGTGAGCGCGCACACCGGTTGGACGCACTGCCCTCGATGTGCCGGCCCGCTGCGCACAGGCCCGGTCGATTCGGGGGAGCAGCGGCTGCACTGTCCCGCCTGCGGACTGGTGCTGTACGACAATCCGCGCGCCCACCGCGACCGCCATCGTGACTCGCGGCGACGGCGCGATCCTGCTCACCCGTCGTGCCATCGAGCCGGCTATGGGCATGCTCGACCTGCCGGGAGGCTTCATCGAGGCGGGTGAGGATCCTGAGCAGGCGGTCAAACGCGAGTTGCTGGAGGAAACCGGCCTCGAAATCGAGCTGACAGGCTATGTGGGCGCGATTCCCGATCAGTACGGCGACGGCGCCCATACGCTCAACCTGTATTACACCGCGGTCGTCAGCGGCGGCCGGGAGCAGGCGGCGTCGGATGTCAGCGAGATCGTGTGGTTACTCCCCGAGGCCCTTCCAGCCCGCTCCCAGATTGCCTTTGCCAACGGCGCCGATGCATTGGAACGTGTGCTCGGTCATCCGCTGCGGTCTGACCTGTAATCAAAGGGTAAAGGCCGCGGTGCTTGTGGCCGATCAAAAGAGCATCGGAGCCTTCGACCAAGGACTTTCGGGCCGGAGGCGGAAATCGCGTCATCCGGGCTACGACCCCCGCCCGGAGGAAGTGACCATGGACGACCTGCATGACAAGCATGTGGAGATCGATGAGCGCTGGCTCTCGGAATGGTTCGAGTTCGGCTTCTCCGAGCTGAGCACGTACCTGGCCAAGCACGCCGCTTTCGACGACTACTGCCATCGGCATGAAACTGACTTCTAGTCGGTCGAGAGCCCTCTGGTACCACCGCCCCCCGCGGTACTGACGCCTAACAGCGGTGTCGGCGCCACCCTGGGGAGGCACGGCCTGCGCGCGCAATACAATCCCGCGCATGCCGCCGTTTGACCCGGTTTCGTCCAAACCCGACCACATCGCACTGGAGCACCGCACGCTGGAGCGGTGGGAGCGTGAGCGTGCGTTCGAGGTGCTGCGCGACGCCAACCGCGGAAACCAGCGGTTCAGCTTCATCGATGGGCCGATCACGGCCAACAACGCGATGGGGGTACATCACGGCTGGGGTCGCACCATCAAGGACATCTGGCAGCGCTACCACGCCATGCTCGGCCACGACCAGCGATACCAAAACGGATTCGACTGTCAGGGCCTGTGGGTGGAAGTGGGGGTGGAGAAGGAGCTCGGCCTCAACTCCAAGCCCGAGATCGAGGAGTACGGGCTCGACCGGTTCGCGATTGCCTGCCGCGAGCGGGTAGCGATGTACGCCGGCGAGCTGACCGAGCACTCGAAGCGGCTCGGCCAGTGGATGGATTGGGACAAGTCGTACTACACGATGACCGACCCCAACATCTCCGACATCTGGAAGTTTCTGAAGCGCTGCCACGATCTCGGGTGGCTGTATCGGGGCCACAAGTCGATGCCGTGGTGTCCTCGGTGTGGGACATCGCTGTCGCAGCACGAGCTGATCGACTCCTACAAGGACACGACTCATCCGTCGCTGTATGTGCGCCTGCCCCTGGTCGGGCGCGACCACGAGTTCCTGGTGGTGTGGACAACCACGCCCTGGACGCTTCCGGCGAACGTGGCCGCCGCCGTGCGCGCCGATGCCGACTACGCCCGGATCGAGACGCCGGCTGGGATCGCCTATGTCGCGGCCGATCGGCGAGAACACGTGCCCGTGCGCGGCAACCTGCTGGGAGTCGTGCCAGGATCGGAGCTGGTCGGCCTCGCCTACAGTGGCCCCTTCGACGACCTGCCCGCAACCCAAGGTGTTGAACACCGCGTGGTGGCCTGGGACGAGGTGTCGATGGAGGAGGGCACCGGCATCGTGCACATCGCTCCGGGATGCGGCGCAGAGGACTTCGAACTTGGCCAGAAGGAAGGGCTCGACGACGCTGCTGCCGGTCGACGAGGCGGGCGCGTTCACCAACGACTACGGATGGCTGCACGCCAAGCACACCGCGGAGGCTGCCCCGCTCGTGATCGAGGATCTCGGCCAGCGGGGACGGCTGGTCGAGGCGGGTGAGCTGACCCACCGCTACCCGGTGTGCTGGCGATGCGGCACCGAGCTGATCTACCGGCTGGTGGACGAGTGGTTCATCCGCTGCGACGAGGTGCGCCAGCCGATGATCGACGCCGCCCGCCAGGTGGAGTGGACTCCGCCCCAGTACGGCAAGCGGATGGAGGACTGGCTGCGCAACATGGGCGACTGGTGCATCAGCCGCAAGCGCTATTGGGGACTGCCGCTGCCCTTCTACTTCTGTGACGACGGCCATATGACCGTGGTCTCGTCCAAGGACGACCTGTTCGAACGGGCGATCTCGGGAACCGAGAATCTGACTGAGCTTCATCGACCCTGGATCGACGATGTGGTGATCACCTGCGACGAGTGCGGTGGGCATGCGCATCGTCTCAAGGATGTCGGCGACTGCTGGCTGGACGCCGGCATCGTGCCGTTCTCGACGATGGGCTGGGAGCGCGACGTGGCCGTCCCCGAGGGCTATGCCGCGGGAGCCGGAGAGGGCATCACCACGGCCGATCTGCCCGACCGCCAGTACTGGCAGCAGTGGTATCCCGCCGACTGGGTCACCGAGATGCGAGAGCAGATCCGGCTGTGGTTCTACTCGATGCTGTTCATGGGTGTGGTGCTCGACGGCAGGGCGCCCTACCAGCGGGTGCTGACCTACGAGAAGGTAAACGACGAGACCGGTCGCCCGATGCACAAGTCGTGGGGCAACGCGATCTGGTTTGACGACGCCATCGAGGAGATGGGTGCCGACGTGATGCGCTGGATGTACGCCGCCCAGCCGCCTGCGCAGAATCTGAACTTCGGCTACGGCCCGGCAACTGCCGTCAAGACCCGGCTGCTGCGGCTGTGGAACATCTACGCCTTCTTCGTGCTTTATGCCAACATCGACGACCACGCCCCCGATTTGGCTGTGCTCGAAAACGGGCCGGCGACAACGCGGGAGCTCGACCGCTGGCTGGTGGCGGCGACTGCAAGAGCTGATCGGCGAGTGCACTGCCGCACTCGACCTCTACGACTCGCCGAGGCTGGTGCGGGCCTTCGAGGCCTATGTCGATGATCTCTCCAACTGGTACGTGCGACTGTCACGGCCGCGATTCTGGAAGTCGGAGGACGTCGACGACAAGCGGGCCGCCTACCAGTCACTCTGGTACGCGCTGGTGCAGGCGACCCGCTGCATCGCACCGGTGATGCCGTTCCTGGCGGACGAGCTGTGGCAGAACCTGGTTCGCGGTGCGTGCGCCGGCGCCCCGGACAGTGTCCACCACGCCGGGTATCCGACCGTCGATCACACGCTCGCCGATACGGCGTTGCTGGAGCAGATGGACGCGGTACGGTCGGTGGTGACCCTTGGCCACAGCGCCCGAAACGATGCGGGGATCAAGCTGCGCCAGCCGTTGCAGGCGGCCACTGTGGTGACACATGACCCCCGGCGGCGCCAGGCGGTTGCCAGTCACCTCGAGCTGGTTGCCGGTGAGCTGGGGGTGAAGCAGGTGCACCTGGCCGAGTCGAGCGACGAGTTCGCCGAGGTCGAGGTGATGCCGATCCTGAAAGTGCTCGGCCCCAAGCTGGGTCGCGACCTGAGTGTCATCCGCGGGATGCTGCGCGAGGGCGAGTTCACGCTGGTCGACGGCGGCGTGAACGTGGGCGACTGGCGGCTCGAGCCGGGCGAGTTCGAACTGCGCACACGCGCGCGCCCAGGGTTCTCGGTCGTCGACGGCGAAGGCTTCGCGGTCGTGCTCGATACCGAGGTCACACCCGAGCTGGCACTCGAGGGCACCGCCCGGGATCTGATCCGCACGATCAACCAGATGCGGGCCGATGCCGAGCTGGAGCTGACCGATCGGATCGTGATCACCTACCCGGAGAACGACGGACAGGTGACCGAGGCGTTCCGCCTGTACGGAGACAGGATCGCGGCCGAGACGCTGGCGGTCACGCTCGAGCCCGGCGACCAGCTCCGCATAACGGTCCGGGTAGCCGGCCGATACCCCCCGTTCGGTTGGTGCCGGATCCCCACCCAGGGGGATGCGGTATCCGGCGGCGGTCAGTACTTGATAGGTGTCGGCGCGGTTCTCCCTCCGCGCTGCCTTCCCCAACGACGGCATTCCCCTGTGCTGTCCCAACGAAGGGCCCGCTGTGCCTTCCTCGCTCCCGTCCTTTGATTCGTCCCTGATCGAGTTGCGTAACGACCTTGGTGGTGACCCCGCACCGTGCCTGTGCGATTCACCGTTCGAGGTTGCAGACGTGCTCCTGGCAATCCGCGATAACGACGGCTCACCCTCCGCCGCCGCACGGGAGCTCAGCCTGACGCTCGAGCAGGTGTATGCCTGTGTCGACTGTCAGCGTGAGCATCCGAGCCTGATCGAGGCCCGTCTGGTGGCCTGTGACTTCGCCCGCCACATCGACGCCGACGACGAGCTGTTCGCCCCCGGCGAGCTCGAGATCGACCCCGAGCCGCGCCCTCGCTGGGCCTGGCGCCTGGCCACCCGCTGATCGCGGTTGCAAATCGCTTCTCAAGAAAACCGCCGGTTGAAATTTGACTCAGCCGTGGAACCTGCGGACACTTGTAGCAGCGTTCATGGATGATGCTCCGATGACTCCTGCCGTGACACCCGGGCTGCTTCGCCGCAGTGTGGCTGTGCTCGCGCTGGCAAGTCTCGTGTTCGCCGCCACCTCGGCGTCCGCGATGGCCGCGCTGCAGCAGACGCTGGCCACGTCATATCAGACGAACGGCACAGTGCACTCGATCGTCAGATCCGACGGCGTCGTCTACATCGGCGGCGCGTTCACCTCGGTGCGGCCGGCAGGTTCTGCGCTCGGTGTCAATGAGACTGCACGCAATCACCTGGCGGCGTTCGACGCCGCTACCGGGGCGCTGCTGCCCTGGAATCCCAACGCCAACCTGACCGTCCGCACGCTCGCCATGGGGCCGGGCGGTGGCACGGTCTATGCCGGAGGCGATTTCTCCCTGGTGGGCGGGAAGAGCCGCGCCCACGTGGCAGCGATCTCGGCCACCGGCGCCGGTGCGGTTCTGAACTGGGCTCCCCGCGCCAACGGCGGGTCGGTGTACGCGATCGCCACGATGGGCACGCGGGTGTTTCTCGGCGGCGAGTTCAACCAGATCGGCACCGCGCATCGCAAGCGCCTGGCCGCCATCAGCACGACCGGCAAGCTGCTGCCCTGGGCCTCCCACAACGGCCCCAACCACGCCGTGAGGGCAATGCTGATCACGCCCAACAGCTCGCGCATCATCGTCGGCGGCCTGTTCACATTGGTCGGTGGCAGCAAGAGCCCGCACATCGCCGCACTGTCGGCGAGTACCGGTGCGATCACAAAGTGGGCGTCGCATCCCAAGTACGAGCTGCTCAGCTTTGCCGCGACCTCTTCGTCCCTGTACGCGGCCGGCGGTGGCGGCGGCGGGCACATCGCCCAAGTACAACCTTGCCAACGGCAAGCTGGTATGGACGGCGTCGCCTGACGGTGACGCCGAGTCGGTCTCGATCTACCACAACCTGGTGCTGGTGGGTGGGCACTTCCGAAAGGTCGGTGCCCAAACTCGGAATCACGTTGCCGCGCTCGACCTCCAATCGGGCAAAGTCGATCTCACCTGGGCACCGTCGTTCAACCAGGTACTCGGTGTGTGGCCGGTGCTGGGGTATGGCCAGGATGCCTACGCCGGTGGCGACTTCACGCGGGTCGGCCTGGTCGACCAGCAGGGCCTCGCCCACTTCCAGGACTCGGTTTCAGATACCACGGCACCGACGCTCTCGACGCTCCCCAACGCGCATATGACGGTCGGCTCCACGGTCGGGAGTTCCGTCCCGGTCAGCCTCGCCTGGCGCGGGCACGACAACCTTTCCGGGATCTGCCGCTACCGCGTGCACCAGCAGATCAACGCCGGCGCGGTCACGGGCATCGTGCCTGCCCGCCCCACCAACACCAGCGTTGGTCGTGCGATCATCCCCGGCACCCGCGTCTACCACTTCTCGGTGCAGCCCACCGACTGCTCGGACAACACCCCTGGATTCATCGCCGGCAAGACCGTCCGGATCGTGAGCTTCCAGAACACCAACGGCGCGATCAAGTACAGCGCCGGCTGGAACCGGCTGCGCTCGCCCGGCACCTCCGGCGGCACCATCAACAGCACGTCGAAGAAGAACGCGTCCGCCAAGCTGACCTTCACCGGTCGCCAGATCGCCTGGGTGGCGTCCAAGTCGGCGCTGCGCGGCAAGGCCCGCGTCTACATCGACGGCAAGCTGGTGAAGACGGTCGATCTCCATTCCCAGACGCTGCAGCGTCGGCGAGTGGTCTATACCCGCGGCTGGGCCACGGACGGTTCCCACACGATCCGGATCGTCAACCTCGCCACCAGCGGACGGCCCGCGATCGACATCGACTCGCTGCTCGCGCTGCGGTAGTTAAGCGCCGATCGCGCGGCGCAGCTGCATCGGCAGCTGGAAGTGGACGTTCTCGTCCACCAGCTCGTGCGAGTCGATCTCGGTGACACCGAGCTCGCGGAAGTACTCGACCACGCGGGTGACCAGTGATTCGGGTGCCGAGGCGCCTGAGGTGATCCCAACCGTGGTGACCCCCTCGAACCAGGCCGGATCGATGCCGGTCTCGTCGTCGATCAGATGGGCGGGTACGCCCAGCTCTCGCGTGACATCCACCAGCCGGTTGGAGTTCGACGAGTTGCGCGAGCCGATCACCAGCACCAGATCGACGTCTTGGGCGAGCTGTTTGACGGCGTTCTGGCGGTTCTGGGTGGCGTAACAGATGTCGTCGTTCTTGGGGCCCACGACCGTGGGGAACCGCTCCCGCAGTGCGGCGATGATCTCGAGCGTCTCGTCCACCGAAAGCGTCGTCTGGGTGATGTAGGCAACCCGGTGCGGATCGGGGATCTGCAGCTGATCGATCTCGGCCACCGACCCGATCAGCTGGATCGATTGGGGCGCCTCGCCCATGGTGCCGACGACCTCCTCGTGGCCCTCGTGTCCGATCAGGACGATCGAATAGCCCTGGGCGGCGTATTTTCGTGCCTCGGCGTGCACCTTGGTGACCAGCGGGCAGGTCGCATCCAGCACGTGCAGTTGCCGCTCGCGGCTGCGCTCGTACACCTCGGGAGCGACGCCGTGGGCCGACAGCACCACCACGGCGCCCTCAGGGACATCCAGCTCCGAGTCGACGAACACGGCGCCGCGATCGGTCAGCTCCGACACGACGTGGTGGTTGTGCACGATCTCCTTGCGCACGTACACCGGTGCGCCGAAGTGCTCGAGGGCGCGCTCCACCGTGTCCACAGCTCGATCGACCCCTGCGCAGTAACCTCGCGGCGACGCGAGTAAGAGTTTGGTCGGCGGCATCAGGCCAATGCTACCGGCCGCTCACCCCGGCAGGTGCCAGCCGCCGTCCGCAGCACCAACTCGGCCGGGTGTCCGTGCGCGCGCGGTTGTGCGCACACCCGGTAGGGCAACATCGATCGACCGCCGTCCGCTTCCACGGTGGCGGTGGTCGGGGTCAGCGTCACCGTGGCGGGCACCCCATGGTGGGTGAGCGAGAATCGCAGCCGGTTCCAGCCGGTTGCCAGACGGGGATCGAGGTGGAGCACACCGTCGGTCACCGATAGCCCCCGCAGCCCAGCACGACCGCCTGCCAGAGGCCGCCCTGGGTGGCCATGTGCAGGCCTTCGGGACGGTTTCCGCGGCTGTCGAACAGGTCGATCGCGACCGCCCTGGTGAAGTAGTCGTCGGCGGCAGCATCAAGTCCGACGCGGCGCGCCACCAGCGAGTGCACAGCCTCCGACAACGACGACAGGTGGCGGGTCAGCGGCTCGTACAGGTTGTAGCTCCCGCGCCGCTCCTCGAAGCTGAACTCGCGTTCCAGCAGCGCCATCAGCATCACCACGTCGGCCTGCTTGACGTCGCGCCATTCCATCCGATCTCGCTGCCACGCCATCTCCGCCCGATCGGCGGGGTCAGAGCCCGCCAGCGGAAGCGACAGAAACCCTTCGCTCTGCTCCATCACGCCCTCGGGATTGCGCAGGATCAGCATCCGGTCTGCCAGGTCGCGCCAGTGGTCAGCCTCGCCGGGCTCGGCGGTCGCGACGCCGGCGTCGACGAGCTCGGCCGCCCATCGCATCGTCCAGGCACCCAGGTAGTTGGTGTAGGCGCTGTTGTCGACGTCTTCATGGAGCTCGTCCGGTCCGATCACATGATGGATCTCGTACCCGCGCTCGGTGCGTCACCCCTCGGGTGGCGTAGAAGCGGGCGGCTTCGACCAGCAGCTCGGCGGCGCCGTCGGCGAGCACGTCGCGGTCGCCCGTGGCGCGCACATACATCTCGATCGCCAGGGCGATGTCGCTGACGACGTGGATCTCCTGCTCGCCGGTCTTGACCGCCATCCGCCGTCCACCCGGCCCGATCACAAACGCGGGGGTGACGTCCTCGCCGCTGGCCGCGCTCTCCCATGCGAACCATGCGCCCTTCAGGCCGGCGTTCTCGGCGTTTCGGCGGGCGGCCGGAAGCGTCCCCACGCGGTAGCCGATGATCTCGCGGGCCACCTCGGGCATCGTGTAGGCGTAGAACTGCATGAGAAACACGTCGGTGTCCCAGAACACGTGGCCCTTGTAGCCCTCGCCGGTGAGGCCTTTGGCTGCGACCGAGCGTGCGGCTGCCCACCTGTGGGGCGACCGCGATCAGCTGTGCCACCGCGAATCGGATGCCGAGCTGGGCCGCCGGCTCGTCGATCTCCACGTCCGACCGCGCCCAGGCACTGGCCCAGGCGGTCGCGTGCGCCGAGACCAACGCATCCCAGCCCATCGCCAGCGATGTCCGTGCGGCCTCGGCTGCGCGGCGGCCGGAATCCGGCTCCTCGCGTTCGGTGAAGACGGCGACATGCCGCTCGATCGCGAGCGTGCTGCCCACCGCCAGCTCGACGTCGAACTCACGGCCGGAGAACTGCTCGTCGGTGACGTGGGCGGCCTCGATTATCTCGTCACCCAGCCGTGCGGTCAGCGCGTGGCCGAGATCAACCGCGACTCGAGCTCCCGGGGTGCGCGAGTGCAGCATGTCCACTCCGTCGGCGTCACCGGCCGCGGTGATCTCCACGTGAGGCAGCTCCCCCGACTTCTGGCGTACCCAGGCGCCGGCGCGTACCGACACTCGGCAGGGAGACCCCGGAGACCAGCTCGAGCGACATCTGGATGGCGCCGAGGTGAGTGTTGGCGAGGCTCAGGACGCGGCTGGAGTTCAACTGCAGCACCCGCCCGTGCGGGTCCTCGACCACCAGCTCTCGATCCAGCCGCAGCGCCCGCAGATCGAGCGTGCGCCGGTGCGAGCGATACCGTCCATGACCACGGCGTGAACGGCACCCCGTCGATGTGAATCTCGGTCGCCACCCAATCGGGGATCACCACCAGATCCTCGACTCCCGGCTTCTCGCCGTCGAACAGTCCGGCGACGAACGCGCGCGGCGTGCGAGAGGGATTGAGCTCGTCGGTGCTGCCGCGCACGCCCATGTACCGGTTGACCAGCGAGAACAGCGTCTCCTGGGACGCCTCGGATGCAAGGTCATAGCCCTCGCTCACGATCCGCCAGCCGTCCGTACCGGTCGGCGTCTCGCTCTCGCGCACCGGTGGCGGCTGGATCTCCAGGCCGCTGGCGGCGCGCGTCGCCTGGTCGCGCAGGATCTGCACAAACTGCGACGGCCCGCCGCCGAGGTTGATCACCCCGGTCGGCGTGCCGTTGGGCTCCTTGCCCACAGAGAACAGTGTCGCTCCGGCGGCCAGTCGGGTGACCATGCGGTAGTCGCTGCCCTCGAATCCGGCGATCGGGCCGAACTCGTCGCCTGCGATCAGCACCTCGGTGGGCCGGATCGCGCGCGCCGGTGCGATCCGCTGCATGAGGAACGCGATCGAGTCGGACTTGTCGGTGAGCCCGATCTCGATGTGCTTGACGTCGCTGGTGATGCGGGCATCCGGCAGATCGTTCTCGGTGGCGAGCCGTCCGGCCAGGTCGATTGCGGCCCCGATCCCGCCCGGCAGCGGCCGCAGCCGATTCTCGACAGCGGCCAGCAGCTCTCCGATTCGCGATTTCGGCGGGTCGGCCCAGTCAGGCTCGGGGATCAGATCGACCTTGCGGCGATTGAGCCGATCGGACACGATCCCCACCTCGATCCCACGCGAACGCAGTTCAGACTGAACCGCCTCGGCGGTGCGGTCGAGAGCGGCGTTCTCCTCGTCTGTGGCCTGCGCGGCGATACAACAGATCGAGCTCGCCCTCGGCGTCGTAGGCATACACCTCGGATCCGCGGTTGACCATCAGGTAGAGCCGGCGTCGGGCCTCCACCGAGAGCAGCGGCGCGATCTGGCCCGAGACGTTCTTGGCGTTGGTGCCCGTGATCACCACCAGCGCCACTCCGGCCACCAGCAGCTGCTCCATCGCCTCGGCCAGCTCGGTGGGCCGGTCGGACCGCGAGGTCACCGCGGTGCCGTCCCAGTCGAACGCGATCAATCGAAAAGCTGTCTGAAAGATGTCCGGTGCCACGGGCTCCCCTTGACGGACTCGAACGACGAAGGAGGTTAGCGATCGAGTCGCAACCACGCTCGTCGAGTTATCGGACGAATGTCTCGGCGATTTACGGAAGCGCGGTCAGCCGACGGCGACGCGAGTGCCCAGCGTTGCCCACGACCACACGACGCTGGCGTCTCCCTGGGCGATTCGCACGCAGCCGTGTGAGGCCGGGTAGCCGGGCACGTCGGGGTACTGGTGGAACGCGTATCCGCCGGTGAAGTAGGAGGCCAGTGGCAGCCAGACTTTGAACGGCTTCGACCAGCTCATGGCTTCTTTGCGATAGATGGTGAAGTGCCCGAAGGGGTCACGTGCCCCGGCGAGGCGGTGGACACATGGATCGCGCGCACGACCACGCCCTTGGCGATCAGCAGCAGCACCTGCTTGGCCTTGTGCACTTCCATGTGCCTGACGGTGCGCGACCACGGGCGGGGAATGCTCGCCTTTGCCAGCGCCCTGAATGTCGCCGGGCCGGCGACGCCGTCGCGGGTCAGCCCGCGCCAGCCCTGGAACGCCATCACGGCCTGGGTGGTACGGGGTCCGTACACGCCGCTGCGGCCGGCGATAGCGAGGTACTTGAGCCGGATCAGCTTCTTCTGCAGCGCGAGCACGGCCTTACCCTTGGATCCGGGAGCGAGGCCCGCGTGAGCGGTTGCTGGGAACGCCGCTACCAGGACACCTATTGCGAGAACCACGGCGAGCGTTCGGAGCATCGCCGTATCATACGCGACGTTACGCAGGTGGGTGTCGGTGTTCGACTTCGTCCTCTGCGGGGTCCCACGTTCGGAGCACGTGTGCATGGCGGATCTCTTCGACCAATCGTGCCAGCGGTATCGCCCTTAACGAGGAATCCGGCGGCTCCGGCGTCGAGCGCGTCCTGTAGCAGCGTGGGCTCGTCGAAGGCGGTGAGCATGAGGATGATGGTGCGTGATCCCCGGGACTCGCGGATCCGCCGGGTCGCTTCGATGCCGTCGATGCCCGGCATGCGAATGTCCATGACCGTGACGTCGGGAGCTTCGCGCAGCACCGTCTCGACGGCTGACAATCCATCCTGCGCCGCGCCCACGATCTCGTAGCCCGCTTCCTGGAGCGCGAGTCCGAGCGTGTCACGGAGCATCTCGTTGTCCTCCGCGATGACCACGCGGACGCCCTCGGAGTTGAGTCCCATGAGTCGCACCGTACAGTCGCGGCCGCGATCCGCAACTCCACGCTTTGGCGTATTGAGGATCCCCGCGACGTGGTAGCTTCGGGTGGTGCCCGGAGATCGCCTCACCCTCGGATGTGCCGACCTGGATGCGCTCCCGTTGTTCGGGCTGATCGACGATGCCGGTCATCGCGACGGCTATGAGCCGGCCGCCGCCGCACTGGTGGCCGAGCAGCTGGGCGTCGAACTGGAGTGGTCGGTGCTCGCCTGGGCGGACTTCTACCCGGCGCTTGCCGACGGACGCGTTGACGCGGTGTGGTGCGGCCAGGGGATCACCGATGCCCGTCGTGAACTGGCCGACTTCTCACGCCCCTACACGGTCTTTGACGAGTCGCTGGTGGTGCGTGCCGACAATCCGGCCGGGTCGCCTGACGAGCTCAGCGGCCAGCGCATCGGGGCGATCGACGGCAGCACCAACCTTGCTCTGGCCGAGACGTTCCCGGGTGCGTTGACCGTGCCCTTCCCCGGGTCTGACGACGTCTTCGGCGACATGATCCGCGCGCTGCGTTCCGGGGAGATCGACGGATTCGTCGACGACGATGTGGTGATGGTGCCGCTGGGTGACGAGCCCGGTCTGAGGCTCGCGTTCACCGTCGCCACCCAGATCGCCTGGGGAGTTGCCGTGCGCCGCGGCGACGATCAGCTGCGAGTGGCGCTGAACGGCGCTCTCGAGACGGTGATTGCAGACGGCCGGTTGCGAGGCTGCGTGGTCACACTGGATGCCGTGGCTCGAGTTTCCGCTGACTCCTACGGTCGGCGTGTAACCATCTAGAACCGCGGCAGCGGCGGTCCGCCGTAGTAGTCGTATTCGCCGTCGGACTCGAATCGGGCGACGCCACGGTGGAGTGACTCGAGGTCGAGCTCCACGCCCAAACCGGGCCTCGAGTCCGGCACCGGCACTCGGCCGCGGTGGGGACGCAGCGGGCCGCCGGTGATGACGTCGTCGTAATACCAGCGAAGCAGCGATTGGTGGGGTCCGGTCACCGATCCGAGCACTGCGGCGACATGCAGTTGGGCGGCAGTGGCGATGCCCAGGTCGCCGCTGTAAAACCGAAACTCGACGCCCGCCTGTTGGCAGGCATCTGCAAACCGGAGGGTGGGACCGATCCCGCCGCAGCCGGCGATGCCGAGCACCAGCGCGTCGGGAGCTCCCAGTTCGGCGGCCGTGGGGAAGTCGCGCGCTGTGGGCCGAAATCGGGATTGAGGTGGAGTGCCGCAGTTCGGCCATGGCGGGGAGGCCTGCGACCGGCTCCTCGACATAGCTCAACCCCGATCCCCTCGAGTTGCTCGAGCATCGCCCGCGCCGTCGCCGGCGTCCAGGCCATGTTGGCGTCGACCCGCAGTCCGACGTTCGGGGCCGATGGCCGCGCGCACCTCGCGCAGCATGTGGATCTCCTCAGCGGGCGGACGAACGCCCATCTTGCCCTCGAACATCGGTGAGTCGTGCTCACGCACCATCCGGGCGCAGTACGCGGCCACCTCGGCAGCGGTGCGCTCACCTTCTGCACCCAGTCCTGGAAGCCGGAACGCGAAGTACTCAGTCAGTTCGATCTCACGTCGCACGGGGGTTCCGAGCAGCTCGCACAGCGGCTGGTCGGCGGCCTGCGCGGCGATATCCCAGAGCGCCATCTCGAGTGCGACCTGGGGGCGCCGCACCGTCATCTCGGGCGTATCGCGGGGCGCCGGGGTGGTGAAGGGGGCTGTGGCGAGCTGCTCGAGCAGGGAGGCGGCGTCGCGCCCGGTGACGTCGCCCGCCTGCTCCCAAAGGTCGAGGGCGTCTGTCGGCGAGGGCGACTCGCCCAGCCCGACCAGGCCAGTGTCGGTGGTGACCCGCGCGACGGTACTGCTGACGCCGGCAAAGACGCCGGTAGCGAACTCGTACGGGGCATCCAGCGGGACGTTCACCGGCCATGCCTCGAGCGAGGTGATCAGGCCTGCGCCGGCCGTCACCGAGCGGTGTTCCGGGCGGCGTACTCGATGCGCTCGAACGGCCAGGCATCTTCCAGCCACTGCGTGACCGTCTGGTGCAGCACCGTGTCGAGCTCGCCTCGGGTCGCGGTCACCCACGAGCTGACAGAGGCCGCGTGGGGAACATCCTCGAGCGGATAGATGTAGACGCACCCGATCACCGCGCCGTCGGGGTCGAGCACGGTGTAGGTGAATCCGCGGCGATCTGCGAAGTCGCGCTCGATGGCCGATCAGGTCGTCGCGGTTCTGATCGAGGCTCATCTCGTGCGGCCAGTCGCCATCGGGGAATCCCGGCGTCGCGTGGATGTGGCTCGATCGACGACATCCAGGCCGCGTGGTCTGCCTGGTTGTGCTCGGGGCCGAGCGGCTCCAAGCTGAACTGCGGCGCGGTGAGCCCGGTGGGCACGTCGAAGTCGGGGGGAACGAACTCGGTGTTGGCCACCTCGGGAGGCTAGCGATGCGCCGCGGGCCGGTTCCAGCGATAATTCAGCCGCGATGCCGCCGCTCCCTACCGGCACAGTCACGATGATGTTCACCGACATCGCCGGGTCGACGGCGCTTGTTGAAGGAGCTCGGGCAGGAATATCCGGAGGCGCTCGCCGAGCATCGGCGAGTGCTGCGGGCGATCTTCCAGCGCCGCAACGGGATCGAGGTCGATACCCAGGGCGACGCGTTCTTCGTCGTGTTCGAGCGAGCGTCGGATGCGCTGGCGGCCGCGCAGGATGCCCAGCACGGAGCTGCGCGGTCCGGTTCGCGTGCGGATTGGGGTGCACACCGGCGAGCCGGTGCCTGACCGGGGAGGGCTACGTCGGGTTGGACGTGCACATGGCGCACGGATCGGCGCGGCCGGTCACGGCGGGCAGGTGCTTGTCTCCCAAACCACCCGAGAGCTGGTGGGGTCGGACGGCCTCCGCTACCTCGGCAGCCACCGGCTGAAGGACGTCGGCGCCGTGCGGCTGTACCAGGTTGGTGATCACGAGTTCCCCCAGCTCAAGACGCTCAATCGCACGCAACCTTCCCAGCCAGGCGACCCAGCTGGTGGGGCGCGCGGCCGAGCTCGAAGAGCTCCTCAGCCTGCTGCGAGCCCGCGCACCCGCCTGGTCACGATGACCGGTCCCGGGGGTATGGGGAAGACCACCTTGGCGATTGCGGCCGCCCGCTCGCTGCTCGATGCATTCGAGCACGGTGCCTGGTTCGTCGATCTGGCCCCGGTGACCGATGCCGGCCTGGTCGAGTCGACAATCGCCGCTGCGCTCGGCTCGGCGACGGATCCCCGTGAGCATCTGCGAGACCGGAGATGCTGCTGGTGCTGGACAACTTCGAGCAGGTGGTGGACGCCGCAGGGGTCGTCGGCGAGATCCTCGAGGTGTGCCCGGGCGTGTCGGTGCTCGCCACCAGCCGTGAACCACTGAGGCTTCGGGCCGAGCGCGAGTTTCCGTTGCGCGAGCTGGACGCCGACGCGGCTGCGTCCCTCTTTCGCGAACGGGCAAGCGCTGTGCTGCCCACGTTCGAGGCCGACCCCGCGCTGCTGGCCGACCTCGTTCGGCGGCTGGAGGGGATTCCGCTTGCAATCGAGCTGGCCGCTGCGAGGGTGAAGCTGCTCCGCCTGGATCAGATCGCCGAGCGGCTCGACTCCCGCCTGTCCCTGCTGACCGGGGGGCGCGCGGGACCTGCCCGAGCGCCAGCGCACGTTGGAGGCCACGATCGGGTGGAGCTATGCGTTGCTTGACGATCGCGAGCGGGGGCTGTTCGCGCGCTTGGCCGTGTTCGCCGGCGGTTGGACGCTGGACGCCGCCGAGCAGGTGTGTGACGCCGATCTGGATACGCTCCAGTCGCTGGTCGACAAGAGCCTCGTACGCTCCGTGGACGGCCGTTTCACCATGCTCGAGTCGATTGGCGAGTACGCACTCGCCAGGCTGCGGTGAGTCGGCCGGCGGCGAAGCGCTGGAGCACCGCCACGCGCTCTACTACCTGGCACTGGCAGAACGTGCTGAGCCCGAACTGACCGGCCGAAACCAGCACGTGTGGCTGGAGCGGCTGGAGGCCGACTACGAGAACCTGAGGGCCGCCCTCGAATGGTGCTCGGAGAACCCGGAGCATGTTTCAGAGGGGCTGCAAATCGGATCGAGCCTGGTGCTGTTCTGGTTCATCCGCGGCCCGTATCACGAGGGCGTGCGGTGGCTGGAGCCGCTGCTTGCGACAAGCACCGGAGATCGCACCGTGGTGCGCGCCGGAGCGCTTTGGGGAGCGGGGCTGATGTGGACGCTGATCGGCGATCCCGAACGGGCTCAGTCGGCGCTGGAGCGCTGTCTGGAACTCGCGCGTGAACTCGGTGACGAATCGTGGGCCGCCCGAGCTCTCGACGTGATGGGCTT
>CAVRSB010000019.1:0-78528 GCA_963723785.1 uncultured Actinomycetes bacterium
GGCGCGTTCGGCATACTCGAAGTGGAGTGAACGGCAGGCGGAACTCACTCAGGAGGACTTATGAAAGTCGCCAAAGTCACCAGAGCCGCTCCCATTATCGGCCAGGTGAAGAATGACATAGATCGAGTGTTCGATCGTTTCTTCGCGACACCGCAGCTCGGCGAGACGTCCCTACCGGGGTTCCCGCTCGAGCAAATGGGAGCGGTCGGCGGAGAGTGGTCCCCGGCGCTGGACGTCACGGAGGCCGAGAAGGAGTATCTCATCCGGTGCGAGGTGCCGGGCCTCCACAAGGAGAACCTGGACATCAGCCTGAGCGGCAACCTGCTTCGGATTACGGGCCACAAGGAGACCGTCCAGGAGGGCAAGGGCGAGATCTATCTGTATCGGGAGCGCGAGTCTGGCAGGTTCGTGCGGACGCTGAAGTTTCCGGTGCCGATCGAAGAGGGGAAGGTCGAGGCCGCCTATCAGGACGGGATTCTGACCGTCCGTGTGCCGAAGGCGGCGGCGGCGCTGAGCAAGAAGGTTCTGATCAAGTAATCGCCGCGCCCGACACCCAACCGCTCCGAGGGCCTTGCCCTCGGAGCGGTCTGTCGTTGAAGCAGACGGTCAACGAGCACCGAACACGGGTCCTCAATCGGCCTGGGCGGCGGCCCGGCGCAGCTCCCGGGCCGCGACCACCAGGTCCAGTGTGTGCACCCGGGACGTCCGGCTCGCCTCGAGGGCCGACGCGAGATGGCTCAACCCGGCGTGCGCGCGCACGATCTCCTGTTCGGCCGCGGCGGTGAGGTCCGCGGCACGGGAGATGGCATCGCGCACGGCGTGGTAGAGGTCGTCGGCAGTGAAGGGTTTGAGCAGCACCCGAACGGGAGTGTCCGACGACTCGATATACGGCACGGCGTCGGGGTCGGCGGACATGCACAGAACTGCCACGCTCGGTCGATACCGTCTCACCGTCTCGGAAACCCGGCGCCCGTCGATACTCGGCATCGACAGGTCACTCAGGACCAGGTCGAACGGCTCGGCGCGCGCTTGAATGAGTCTCAGCGCGGCCTCACCATCGGAAGCCTCGGCTACCTGAAACCCCTGCTCCCCGAGCATCCGGCAGGTGAGCCGGCGTATGGGCAGATTGTCGTCCACCACCAACACCGTGGCGCCGTACCAGATGGGACCGTGAGGAGCAGCGTCGCCAGGATCCACGTGGCACCTCCCGAGACCATCGATCCTTCGTGCGGACGTATCACCCGCGCACCGGCCCCATCGGGTAGCCGTCGTCGGGACAGGTCGGCACGAGCCTACCGCGACGCCTCGTCCAGCCGCTGCACGGCCGCCACGACCACCGCCGGCTGCTCCTCGTTGATGTACTGCCCCGACCCTGCCACGCTGTCGCTCCGGAAATCCGGCAGCCGATCGCGCAGCAGGTCCCGCTGCTCGTGGGTCACCTCGGCCGGATGGGGCACCGTCCCGACCAGCAGCCGTACCGGCCCCTCGTACTGGTGCAGCCGGTCAGCCAGCGACGCGCCCTCCTTCGCCTTCGACATCTGCTGGAACGCATCGATCGATCCATGCATGTCGGCGACCTGGCCCGCGGTGTACTCCCGGATCACGGCGTCGGTCACCCAGGTGGTGTCGCCCGAGTTGCGGACGATCTCGCGGCGCACATCGTGGCGGAGCTTCGACTCGTCCAGCGCGAACTTCACCGCGAACCCGCCCAGCTTGAACGCCTTCTTCATGCCGGGGGTGGCGGCGCTCTCGGAGGGGCCGCCGTCGAAGGCGTCGCCCACGGCCCCGGCGTGGACGAGAGCGAGATGGTCGCGCACGTCGGTGCGCTGGCACGCTCAGCCGTGCGCTCCAACGACATCGTGGGACACCTCGGCGCGGGACGGTTCGCGCTGCTGCTTGCCCCGCGCAGGCTCGTTTGAGGCGCGATCGGCCTACCGGCGGGTGAAGACTGCAGTTGCAGCCAGCGAGTACGCCGCTGCCGGCGTGGCCTGTGGTCACGCCGGGTTCTCGGAGCTCAATGAGAGCGGCAGCGACCTGCTGGGCGTGGCCGTCCAGCGGCTGACCGACGCCCAGCGGCGCACGGCCTACGAAGGCCCGTGGGATCCGTCCCACCCGTTGGCCGGATAGCGTCACGTGGGAGAGAGGCGCCTTTGCAGGCGTTTTTCTTCAACTTGACATAACCAGCATTATCGTGCGTGGGCGGGGGAAGCCTCAGGAAGGGGCTGTTGCACGCCGGTCGGGTGGTTTCGGCACCCGGGCATTCCACGGCATCCGGCGCAGCATCAGCGATAGCGCCAGCCCGCCGATGATGACGTTCATCAGCGTGATCGAGAACTGCATGCCGACGCTGAATGACAGCACCGCCGATGCCGGTGCTGCGCCCCGGAACATGTAGCCCAGCAGCGCCTGCTGCGGGCCGATGCCCGCCGGGCGTCAGCGGCAGCAGCGTGGCGGCACTGGCGGCGCTCAAGGCCAGCAGGGCGTCCAGAACCGACGCCGGGATCCGGAAGGCCTGCAGGAAGAAGTACATGGCCATCGCACGACAGCACCAGCCCACCAGCTGCAGCGACACAACTCGGGTGAGATACCGGCGGGGCGTCCGCAAGATGGCGACGCCGTCGGCGATCCGCGACCAGAACGAGTTGACGTGGTGCTCGATGTAGGTGAAAAACACGCCGGCGGTGATCAGGATGGCCGCCAGCAGCAGCACGAACACCCGGCCGTGGGCCTCCATGAACGACCACTCGAAGGCAGGCAGCTGCCCGATTGCGGGCAGATGCGGCAGGCGGCCGGTCGAGTACGCGGCCAGCAGCAGCAGCGGCCCGATCAGCAGGTCGATCAGCGTCTCGGCGATCAGGCTGGAGGTCACGGTCGTATAGGCCGAGCCGGGGATCGAACGGTGCGCCAGGTAGATCTTGGTGACGTCACCACCGCGGGCGGGCACGATCGCGTTCACGCCGGCTCCGGCCAGGTAGGCGCCGGTGATGCTGCGCCAGCGCACGCGCACGCCGGGATGGGCGGCGGCCAGAATGTTGCGCCAGGCGGTCGAGCGCAGCAGCAGATTCGAGAGGATGAACCCCAGCGCAAGCGCGAGCGAACCGAGCCGGACATCGGTCAGCCGATCGGAGAACACCCCCGTTGCATGCCAGAAACTCTGAAGCGAGTTCACACTCCGTAGTGTGCCAGGGTTGTCTGGCTCAACTCAGTCGTGGCCGCGCAGGAAATCGCGCAGCGAGGGGTTTCGTATCTCGAGTTCGCGCAGAGCCCGGGTTTCGATCTGGCGCACCCGCTCGCGGGTAACGCCGATTTCCGATCCGACCTGCTCGAGCGTCGCCGGTTCGCGGTTTCCAAGGCCAAAACGGGCCTCGAGCACATGTCGGGTGCGGTCGTTGAGGCCCGCCAGAGCGTCGCGCAGCAGCTGCTCGCGCTCAGTGCCCGCCACCTGGTCGTGCGGTCGGCGGGTGGTGGTGTCCTCCACCACGTCGGAGAAGCTCGACTCACCGTCGCCCACCGGCGACTCCAGCGAGACCGGATCCTCGGTCATGCGCTGCAGCTCCATCACACGCTCGACCGGCAGCTGAAGTTCGGCCGCCAGTTCGCTGGGCAGCGGATCGCGCCCGAGCTGCTGGGTCAGCTTGCGGTTGGCCCGATACAGCTTGCGCACCTGATCGAGCACGTGCAGCGGCAGGCGGATGGTGCGACCCTGGTCGGCGATCGCCCGCGACATCGACTGGCGAATCCACCAGGTTGCGTACGTAGAAAGCTTGTACCCGCGGCTGGCGTCGAACTTCTCCACCGCCCGCATCAGCCCCATGTTGCCCTCTTGGATCAGATCCAGCAGCGGAACGCCGCTCGATGAGTAGGCCTTGGCCATCGAGATCACGAGCCGCAGGTTGGCCTCCACCAGACGATCCTTCGCCCACTGGTGGCCCATGTCCTTGAGCCGCGCCAACTCGAGTTCCTGGGCGTGTGTGAGCAGCGCTCCGTCGCCGATCTGGCGCACATACGTGTGCAGCAGGTCGACTGCGGGCGCGGGTGCGTCCGTCAGGTCGAGTTCCAGCTCTTCCAGCTTTTCGGGCTCGTCCAAACCGCCCGGATCCGGTGAGGCGGCCGGGATATTGTCGTCGATCGGTGCGGGGCTCACGTGATGGCCGCTGCTTCCTGGGAGGGTTTCAGACGGCAATCGCACGCCTGTTGCCTTGAGATCGGCGTCCAGCCCGCGTGTCTTGAGGGGTTCCAGCGTTAACGCCAGTATCGGCCGCTCCCGATCGCGTTCTTGACAGCCTGGCGTCAGTCGTTTGCGAGTCTGCCGGTGTGCATTAGCGCCGCTGGGGGATGGATGCCCCCGGCTCGGCGACCGACGACGACGGTATGAATCATCCTGCTCTCAGCGGCACGTCCGCTTTGCACCCGAAGATCTGCTGCGCATCCGGCGAGCTGCTCGCACACATATGTCCCTGACAGCCCGGCCGATGCGCGGGTACCGCTACATCGACGTGGGCGGCGAGGCCGCACCGTTCTACCTGCTGCGGATCAACGCCCGAGCAGTGTCTCTGCCGCGATCACCCTGAACGCGCCGATCGAACTGACCTCAACCCAGCCGGCGGAGCGCGGCGCCCCCGCGATTGCGCGGGCCGGCGTCTCGATCGGCGTCAACACGATTCCCTGGAACAAGCTGCTCGATCAGGACGTGTGCTCAGGCGTGTGGGCGACGCTGATGACCGACGCGCTGCAGGAATTGGCACGGCTCGACCTGCTCGAGCCGGAGCTGTGCCCATTCTGTTCTGACAGCGACGACGACGCCTGAGCGCTGCTCAGACGACGCGACCCTCGGGCGACACCGTGATGCCCTGAGAGTCGAGCCGCTTACGGATCAGGTACTGGAAGGTCGACCAAGCTCCGCGGCGCGCATCGAACATTCGATACACCTGCCACTCGGTCAGCATCGATGGATCCGACCGACGGGCCTGGGCCCAATCGGCGAACTTGGGCAGCCTGCCACTGCGCACCGCCAGAGCGGCACCCTGGTCGATCGCACGGTCCAGCCGCTCCTCCCCCACCGGGACGTCGAAACCGGCTTGCTTCAGTGCGTTGTTGAGGGAGCCGAAGGTGTGCCAGTACAGAGACTTG
Organism: uncultured Actinomycetes bacterium; assembly: GCA_963723785.1. Taxonomy (GTDB): domain Bacteria; phylum Actinomycetota; class Thermoleophilia; order Gaiellales; family JAICJC01; genus CAVPTL01. The sequence continues at coordinate 5,131 of CAVRSB010000019.1, forward strand.
GAGGGCATCGAGCCCTTGCGGGCCTCGATGTCCTTCGCTGTCGGCACCCTGCCCAGCTCGTCACCGAGGTCCTTGAGCAGGCGCAGCAGCTCTTCCTGGGTTGCAAACCGCCGCGGGACGAGGCCCGCCAGCCGCTTGGCGCGGTTCCAGGACTTGAAATGCTCGATCACCGTCTGTGGATGGACGGTGGTCTCAGGGTCCGCTTCGAACTCGCGCATGGTCGGTGAGCGCCCCAAGCGTTTCGCACAGGTTCGCAGCTCATCGAGGATGTATTCATCCGAGTACCGCTTTCGCATACCCGTCTGAAACGCCTCGAGTTCCCCCCTGTCGATCCCCTCGATGGCGCTGTACACGGTTTTTCGCCTCATATTTCCGTCTCCGTGGACAGTTTGTGGCTGTCACGAGCTTATAACAAACCAGTGAGCGCGTGCAAGCGCACACCCGTGTGATGGTATCCACGTCAACGCAAGTCGACCGGGACCCGGCGGTCCCCTCGAGCAAGACGCGATAAGATCACAGGCGATTATGAAGTTGCGTAGCCCAAGCCGCACCGACGAGCGGTTCTGCAATCTGATGCAGACCGCCGATCGCATGCGATCACGGGCGTGGACGGGGTACCTCGACAACACGCGCGGTTCCGAGGCCTACCACGAGGATGAGCCGGAAGCCTGGAACCGTCTGCAGGAGCGGCTGGCCGCGATCGACCAGGAGCTGATGCACGCGCTTTCGAGCGACGGCTGAGGCGTGCTGTTCGGGGCGAAGGTGGCCGCGGCCCGGGCGGCGGCGCGACTCTCCCGTTTCACCCGCACCGGCGGCGGCACGACGCTCCCGGGCCGGCTGCTGCTGGCGCTTGATTCCGAGGCGATCGTTCGCCTGAGCGGCAGCTTGGAGCGCGGATCGGTGGTGGTGTCGGCGACCAACGGCAAGACCACCACCACGCGCATGCTGGCCGGGATGCTGGCGCCACCGTTCCGGCTGAGTCACAATCGGGCAGGTGCGAACCTGGCCTCGGGTGTGGCGTCGGCGCTGCTCGAGCGAGACGGGGCCGACGCCGGCCTGTTCGAGGTCGACGAGGCTGCCCTCCCCGCCGTCGCCCGCGAGCTCGCGCCGACGGTGATGGTGCTTGGGCAACCTGTTTCGCGACCAGCTCGACCGCTACGGCGAGCTGGAGGCGATCGCCGAGCGCTGGCACGAGCTGACCGCGGCTCTCGGCTCGGATCGCGCGCTGGTGCGAAACGTCGACGATCCGCTGGTGGCGTCGCTCGATCCCGGGCAGCCCGCGTGATCGGCTTTGGCATCGACGATCCGGCGGCGGGACTGGCCGGCATGGAACACGCCTCCGACTCCAAGTGGTGCGCCGCGCTGCGGGCAGCGGCTCGACTATGCGGCGGTCTACCTGGGCCACCTGGGCGACTGGAGCTGCCCCAACTGCGACCGCGCCGGCCGCGGCCCGACGTGGCGCCAGCGGCGGTCGAGATCGAGGGCCTCGAGGCCTGCCGCGTTCCAGCTGGTCACCCCGCTGGGGACGCGCCGGTGCGGTTGCCGGTGCCCGGCCTCTACAACGTCTACAACGCGGTGGCTGCGGCCGCGCGGCCTGTGCGACCGGGGTCGTCGTCGCTCGAGCGGATCGTGGCCGGGTCTGGAGCAGTTCGACCCCGCCTTCGGGCGGTTCGAGCGGATTCACGCTGGACGGCCGCGAGGCGGTGCTGCTGTTGGTCAAGAACCCGGCCGGCGCCAACGAGGTGCGTGCGCACGCTGATCCGCGACGCGCAGCCCAAGCGCGCTGCTGATGGCGCTCAACGACCGGATCGCCGACGGGCGGGACGTGTCCTGGATCTGGGACGTGGACTTCGAGCTGTTCGCAGGGACAGCTCGAGCACGCGGTCGCCACCGGCACGCGCGCCGCCGAGATGGCGTTGCGGCTCAAGTACGCCGGGCCAGCCGGGCGATCGGGTGCAGGTGGTGAGGCGATCTCGGAGCGGCGCTTGACGCGGTGGTCGCCGGGCGACGGGCGGCACCGCGCTATCTGCTCGCCACCTACACCGCCATGCTCGAGCTCCGCCATACCCTGGCCGAGCGGGGCGTGGTGCGGCCCTACTGGGAGGCTGCGTGACCGGCCTCGTGATCGGGCACCTGTACCCCGAGCATCTCAACATCTACGCCGACCGCGGCAACATCGAGGTGTTCCTGCGCCGCTGCGAGTGGCGCGGGATCGAGTGCCGGGTGACGCGTGCGGCCTGGGCGAGCCACTGCCCGACGCCGACCTGTACTACCTCGGCGGCGGCCAGGATCGGGATCAGATGCTGGTCGCCGCCGACCTCGCAGCGCAAGGCCGGCGATCTGCGCGCCGCGGTCGACGGCGGCGGCGGCGGTGCTGGCGGTGTGCGGCGGCTACCAGCTGCTGGGCCATCGCTATCGCGGGCACCATGGGGACGAGATGCCGGGCACCGGGCTGGTCGACCTCGAGACCGTGGCCGGCGACGATCGCATGATCGGCAACATCACGCTGGAGTGCGATCTCGGCGGCGGCGAGCCGCGCACGCTGGTGGGCTTCGAGAACCACGCCGGGCGCACGCATCTGGGCGCCGGCCTGAAACCGCTGGGCCGGGTGGTCCGCGGCCGCGGCAACAACGGCGAGGACGGCGGCGAGGGCGTGCGCGACGGCCGCGTCATCGGGACGTACGTGCATGGGCCGCTGCTGCCCAAGAACCCGTGGCTGGCCGACCTGATCATCATCGAAGCGCTGGCGCGCCGAAACGGCTCGGTCGAACTGGAGCCCCTGGACGACTCACTCGAGCTGGAGTCTCAGCGAGTCGCAGCCCAGCGCCCGTAGCCGTGAATAAAGGTGCCTGGCACCATTATTCACCGGGCCCAGAGCTCGCCCAGATGGACGAATGGGTCGCCGGGGCGCCACCGCTCCAGGAAGCGGTGGATGGGGGGCCGCAGGTCGACGCTGCCCAGCTCAGAGCGCGGCACAAGCTGATGACCGTCGACGGCCTCGTCGGCGGATGTGACCTCCTCCAGGCTGCGGTGGGACAGATCGCCGTAGAAGAGGATGTGCACGACGTGCTTGCGCGGAACCTGGCGGGCCGGAGAGATCGACTCGGCGATCGCGATCGGCCCCTCCAGCGTGACGTTCTCGAGCCCGGTCTCCTCCATCAGCTCGCGGGCGAGCGCGATGTGCAGAGACTCCCCCACTTCCACTCCGCCCCCGGGCAGCAGCCAGTACGCGCGCCCGTCCTTACGCTGGCGGCACAGCAACACCGAGTCGCCGTGCGTCAGCAGCGCGGCCACCCGGATCCTGGGCGTGATCACGAGGCAGCGACCACGTCCGACGACCCGAATCCGCGCTCTGCCCGCTCCGAGCCGGGAAGCGTGTCGGCCTCCCGCACCTCGAGCTGCGGCAACGCCAGCACGACCAGTTGCGCGATCCGATCGCCGGCGGCCACCTCGAACGCGTGCTCGCGGTCGGTGTTCAGCAGCACGACCTTGAGCTCGCCGCGGTAGCCCGAATCGATCAGCCCCGGCGTGTTCACGATCGAGATGCCGTGTTTGAATGCGAGTCCCGAGCGGGGCTGCACAAACCCGGCATGCCCGGGCGGGATCGCCACCGCCAACCCGGTCGAGATCACGCGCCGCTGCATCGGCTCGATCACCGCCGCCTCGATACTGGTCAGGTCAAGCCCGGCATCGCCGTCATACGCTCGCTCAGGCACCTGCGCCCGAGGATCCAACCGTTTGAACACCAGCTCCGTCACACATCCACCCGGTAGTCGTCGTATCGCGACAACAGCTCGCGTGGCAGCCGCGCGCTGACCAGCACACCCTCCTCGCTGTCCTCGCGGGAGGTGATCGGGGCGCCGCTGGCATACAGCGCCGACAGCTCGGCTCCCTGCTTGTGGGGCATCAGCAGCCGCACGTCCACAAACCGGTCCTGGAAGAACTCGGCGATTCGGTGCTTCAGCTCGTCCAGGTTCTCACCGGTCACGGCCGATACCTGGACAGCCCCTGAGAAGCGGTTTCGCAGCCTCCGCCGTGCGACCTCGTCCAGCTGGTCGATCTTGTTCAGCACCATGATCTGGGGAAGATCATCGGCGCCGATATCCGACAGCACGTTGCGCACCTCGGTGAGCTGATCGACCAGGTCGTCCTCGCCGCCCGACCCGTCGGCCACCAGCAGCACCAGGTCGGCTGCGAGCGTCTCTTCGAGCGTTGCCGCGAACGCCTCCACCAAGCCGTGGGGAAGCTTTCTGATGAACCCGACAGTGTCGGTCACGAGATACGAGCGGCCGTCTTCGCGGAAGGCGCGGGTGGTCGGGTCGAGCGTCTCGAACAGCCGGTCGTTGACACTCACCTCGGCGCCCGTGAGGGCGTTCAGCAGCGTCGATTTGCCAACGTTGGTGTACCCCGCGAGTGCCACTGTCGGCACGGCCCGCCGGGTGCGCTGGCTGCGCATCAACTCGCGGTGGCCGGCCACGTCCTTGAGCCGGGTGCGTAGCAGCACCACTCGCTGCCGAGCCAGCCGGCGGTCGGTTTCAAGCTGAGACTCACCCGGGCCGCGGGTGCCGACCCCGCCGCCGAGCCGCTCGAGATGCTTCCACATGCCCCGCATCCGCTGCAGGTTGTATTGCAGCTGGGCCAACTCGACCTGGAGCTTGCCCTCCGCGGTGTGCGCATGCTGGGCGAAGATGTCGAGGATTACCGCGGTGCGGTCGACCACTCGCATCTCCAGCCGGTCCTCGAGATGGCGCTGCTGACGGGGAGTGAGCTCGTCGTCGCACACGATCACCTCGGCGCTGACGCGGTCGGCGTACTCCTTCAGCTCGTCCAGCTTGCCGCTGCCCAGATAGGTCGCGGCGTCGGGTCGGGCGCGGCGCTGCATCATCGTGCCGACCGTCTTCACCCTGGCGGTTCGCAGCAGCTCGCGCATCTCGTCGAGATGGGCGTCGCTGGGCTCCGCCGAGGCCACCGTCGCGATCACCACCGCACGCTCGGGAGCGTTTTGGCTGCGATGGTCGATCGGATCTGCCACCGAGCAAGTATAGAGTCGGGTCAGCTGACCCGAAGGTGCTGCTCGATCCGCCCCACCGCTTCCCGCAAGCCGGTCATCGGGAAGCGTCAGCGACAATCGCACGTAGCCCTCGCCGTTGGGTCCGTAGGCCGAGCCGGGAGAGACCACCACCGCTGCCTGGTCGAGCACCAGCTCCGCGAACGACACCGAGGTATGCCCCTCGGGCACCGGCACCCAGATGTAGATGGTGCCCTTGGGAGCGGGCACGTCGAGGCCGACCGCGGCCAGCGCCGCGATCACCAGGTCGCGCCGCCGCAGATACACCTCGCGCATGTCGGCGACGAAGTCCTGCGGCCCCTCCAGCATGGGCACCGCCGCCATCTGGATCGCGTCGAACATGCCGGAGTCGATGTTCGTCTTGAGCGTCCACAGACCGGCGATCATCTCGGCATTTCCAACCGCAGCACCGACTCGCCAGCCGGTCATGTTGTAGGCCTTTGACAGGGAGAACATCTCGATGCCGGCGTCCTTCGCCCCCGGAGCCTCCAGAAAGCTGGGCGCGACGTACCCGTCGAAGGTCAGCTCCGAGTACGCGTTGTCGTGCACAATCGGCACTCCCCGATCGAGTCCGAACCGGGCCAGGCGCTCGAAGAAGTCGTCCTCGATCACCGCTCCAGTGGGATTGTTCGGGTAGTTGCAGAAGAGCAGATTGGCGCGATCGGTGATATCCGGGCCAAACGACTCCAGGTCGGGCTGGAAGTGGTTCTCGGCACGCAGCGGCATCAGTACCGGCTCGGCGCCGGCCAGCGTGGTCGAGCCGGTATACACCGGATAGCCGGGATCGGCGGCCAGGCAGATGTCGCCAGGGTCGAGCATCGACCAGCACACGTGGGCGACGCCCTCCTTGCCGCCCAGCAACGGCAGGATCTCGGTGTCGGGGTCGAGGGTGACGCCGAAGCGCCGCTGATAGAACGTCGCGACCGCTTCGCGAAACCGGGGCCGGCCGCGGTTGGACGGGTACTGATGGGTGTCGGGCAGCGCCACCTGGCGCTGGGCCTCTGCCACCACCACGTCAGGAGTGGGCAGATCCGGGTCGCCGATGCCGAGCGAGATCACGTCGATGCCTGCAGCCTTGCGTTCCGCGATCTTTCGCTCCAACTCGGCGAAGAGGTACGGCGGGAGATCCTGGACACGCTTGGCGAGCCGCATCTAGAGCGCCTCCAACTGGCCCACGAACAGTGGGTCAAACGTGCCTGCGAGCACGGGCTCGACCGGGCCGGTCATGCGGATATTCAGCTCGTCGTCGATCTCGATCACCAGCGTCCCTCCATCGGTGTGCACCGTTACCGGGGAGGCCACGTCGCCGGCCGTGAGGGCCGCGACCGCCGCGGCAGTCGACCCGCTCCCGGATGACAGCGTCTCCCCCGCCCCGCGCTCCCACACCCGCATCCGGATATCGTTTGGGCCCATGGGGCGGTAGAACTCGACATTCACGCGGTTGGGGAACCATGCATGGTGCTCAATGTCCGGCCCCAGCTGCGCCAGGTCGAGTTCGTCGACGTCGTCGGCATGGATCACACAGTGCGGATTGCCGACGTTCACAAACGTGTACGCCGGTGCCGGGGGCGGGCCGTCGCCGGGCGCATGGTCGTCGCCGGTAAGCGCCGCTCGGCCGGCGTCAATGGTGACCGACGTGCCGTCAACAGCACCGGTGACAACGCCCTTGACTGTCTCGAGGGTGACCGTTTCGCGGCCGTCGCGGCGACATAGGTAGAAAACTGCAATGCGGCTGCCGTTGCCGGAGAACTCCGCCTGCCCGCCGTCGGGGTTGTAGATCCGCACGCGTGCATGGGCCTGCTGCGACGGCAGGATCTCGAGGATGCCGTCGGATCCCGCCCCGAAGTCCGGGTGGCAGATGCGCCGGACATCGGCCTCGGGGATACCGCCGCTCGGCCCATCGCCTTCAATTACCAGGTAGGCGTTGCCGACGGCCTGGAACTTCTCAAATCGCATGACGGCAGAGGATAGCCGCGTCAGCCCTGAAACAGGGATCCCAACACGATGATCGCCCCGAGAACTGCGCACACGATGGCGCAGCCGATGATGATCGGCCAGGTGGTCGGGACTCCCGCTACCAGCACCACACCGGCGATCAGCGAGCACGATGATCAGCGGCACCCGGTGCACGGGATGCGGTCGCAGCTGCAACACCCTGCGGCCGGCCCGGTCGGCCAGTACCAGACCGCAGGCCAGCGTGGCCAAAAGCAGCGCTGCCACGACTACCGGGGCGGTCACCCGTTGCTGCCACAGGATCACCTGATCGCCGGCGGTGCCGACCAGTGCCGAGATCACCAGGGCGATCGGCGCACAAGCAGCCACGATCACGAATGCGTCGCGAGCCTCTCGCACGGCGTCGCTCTCGCGGCGGTGGCTCACAACAGCTGCTCCACGGCGTCGGCCACGTCCCCGGGCGGGCGGTCGGCTTCCAGAAGGTGGATGTTCGCCACCCTGCGCATCCAGGTGCGCTGGCGTTTGGCGTAGCGGCGAGTGCGTGTGATCAGGCGGCGGACAGCCTCGTCCTGGTCGATCTCACCGTCCAGCAGCGCGGTCACGTCTTGCAGCCCGTGAATGCGCGAGGCGGTGTGGGAGAACACGTGGTCCGCTCGGGCCGTTCGCACCTCCTCAACCACTCGTCGCTCGAACATCGCCTGGGTGCGGGTGGCGATTCGCTGGTCACCGATCGACAGCGGCAGATCGAGGCCAACGATCACGGTGGGTAGGCGGGTGGGTGCGTCCCACAGGCTGTCGGATTCGGGAGCCAGGCTGGTACCAGCGGCGTGCAGCTCGAGACCGCGTACGACCCGGCGTCGGTCGTTGGGGTGAATCCCCGCAGCGGCAGCCGGATCGACCTGGCACAGCCGTTGGTAGGCGACCTGCGGGTCGGCGTCATAGAACGCGGCGAAGCGTTCCCGGTCACCCTTCGCCGGCTGGGGCTGGGGGTGGAGGTCGGCGACGGCGGCGCGCAGATAGAGGCCGCTGCCTCCGGCCATGACCGGCCGCCGTCCGCGCGCGATCACATCGTCTACGGCGGTGTGGGCCAGCCGGCCGAACTCGGCGACCGACCCGGAGTGCTCCAGCGCCCACACCCCGACCAGGTGGTGCGGCACTGCGGCCAGTTCGGTCGGGCGACGGCTGGTTGGTCAGGATCGGAAGTCCGCGATAGGCCTGCATGGCGTCGCAGGAAACGATCTCACCGTCCAGGCGGGTGGCCAGCTCGAGCGCAACCGCACTCTTGCCCGACGCCGTTGGGCCGAAGATCGCCACCGCCGGCAGCATTGTCAGGCGGCGGCTGCGGAACGCCGGCGACCGGCCAGCGTCTGGCTGGTGGACGAGTCGATCACGACGTTCACCAACTCACCCGGCGCTCCCGCACCGGTGAAGTTGACCGCCTTGTTCCCGCGGGAACGGCCCCGCAACACGGACGGGTCGGTGCGGCTGGGCCCCTCGATCAGTACTTCCTGGACACTGCCTTCGAGCTCATGGTTGCGCCGGGCGGCGTGCTGCTGAACCAGATCGACCAGCCGCTGGATCCGCTCCTTCTTGACGGTGTCGGGCACCTGCTGTTCCATCTTGGCGGCTTCTGTGCCGCGCCGCGGCGAGAACACGAACGTGAACGCGTGGTCGTAGCCCACCTCGTCGTACAGCGACAACGTCTCTTCGAAGTCGGCGTCGGTCTCGCCGGGGAATCCGACGATGATATCGGTGGTCAGCGCGATCTCGGGGATGGCGGCACGCACATTTGCGACCACGGACAGGTACCGCTCGCGGGAGTACGTGCGCCGCATCGCCTTGAGCACGCGGGTGGAGCCCGATTGCACCGGCAGGTGGAGCTGCTCGCAGACCGCGTCGCACTCGGCCATGGCGGCGATTACGTCGGCGCGCATGTCCTTGGGATGGGGGCTGGTGTACCGGATCCGGCCGATCCCGTCGACTGCGTCCAGATCGCGCAGCAGCTGGGCGAAACTGGTGTCCACCGCCGGTCGCAGATCCCTGCCGTAGGCGTTCACGTTCTGGCCCAGCAAGGTCAGCTCGATCACCCCGTCATCGGCCAGTGCGCGGGCCTCGGCGACCAGCTCAGCGGGCGGCCGGGAGCGCTCCCGGCCGCGCACACTGGGGACGATGCAGTAGGCGCAGTTGCAGTTACACCCGGTCGAGATCTGAAGCCACGCCTGATGCTGTCGATCGCGCTTGAGCGGCAGCGATCCGGCGAAGTTGTCGAAGGTCGAGAAGTGCCCTCGGGGAATCGCTCCGCCGGCGGTGATGTACTCCCCCAGCCGATGGATGTTGCCGGGGCCGAAGGCGAAATCGACGAACGGAAACTCCTCGAACAGCGAGTCCTTCATCGATTCCGACCAGCATCCGCCCACCACGATCAGCTTGTCGGGGTCGCGCTGCTTCGCGCCGCGGGCGTTCATCAGATGCTGAACCAGTCGCTCGTCGGCCTTTTCACGGATGGTGCAGGTGTTGAATACCAGCACGTCGGCCTCGTCGCTGTCGACCGCCTCCCCCAGTCCCGATGATTCCAGCAGACCCTTGATCCGCTCGGAGTCGTGCACGTTCATCTGGCAGCCGAAGGTCGTTACCGAGTACGTGCGCATCCCCGCACTCTAACCGAGTGAATAATTGGTGCCTGGCACCAATTACTTCAGGCGCGGTGGGGGCGGGAGCGTCCGGCCAGGGCCTGCAGGGCCAGCAGCAGCACGACCGCGCCGATGATCGAGCCGATCAGGCCGGCCGAGCCGTGCCAGCCGACCACTCTGCCGAACAGGGTCGCGAGTTCCGAACCGGCGACGCCGATAACCACCGTCACCAGCACGCCGCGGGGGTGGTCGCCGGGAACGATCAGACGAGCGATCGCACCGACAATCAACCCCACCAGAGCTGCCCACACAATCCACATGAGGTGGATTCTAGATCACGGCACCCGCAGAGACGCCGGCGGCATCCGCATCGATCACGATCACCGAGCGAGCGCCCTCGCCCGTGCGCAGGCGGTCGAACGCCTCGTTTATCTGGTCGAGTTCGATCAGATGCGAAACGACATCGCCCATGTCGAGCCGCCCGTCCGCCGCCAGTCCGATCAGGGCCGGCATCTCGGCCGCCACGTTGGACGACCCGTAGTAACACCCCAGCAGGTTCTTCTCACTGAGCAGATCGAGCGCCGGCAGCGACACTTCGGTTCCCTTGGGGGCAAGCCCTACCACCACAGCTGACCCGCCCGGCCGGATCATGTCCCATGCCTGGCGGATGGTGGCCGGAAGCCCCACCACCTCGAAGGCGTAGTCGACACCGCCGGGCACCAGCCCCTTCACCGCATCGACCGCATCCATCACCGATCCGTCGACCGTGTCGGTGGCTCCCCGTCGCACCGCCCGTTCCAGCTTGTCCGCAGCTCGGTCGACGGCGATGATGCGACCGGCCCCGGCCAGCCTCGCGCCCGCGATCACCTGCAGGCCGACTCCGCCGCAGCCGATCACACACACGCTCTCACCGACTCGCACACCGGCCGTGTTGCGCACCGCCCCCACGCCCGTCACCACTCCGCAGCCGAGCAGAGCCGCCTGCCACAGGGGCAGGGGCGCCGACAGCGGGATGGCGGCGGCGGAGGGCACCACGCACCGGTCGGCGAAGCACGACACGAAGTTGAAATGTTGCACCGCGCGGCCGTCGCTGAGGCTCAGCCGAGACGTGCCGTCCAGCAATGTCCCCCGCCAGGCGTGGTCGGCGGCCTCGGTACACAGGTGAAACCGCCCGGCCCGACAGGCTGAGCAGGTTCGGCAGGGCGGCACGAAGCAGAAGACCACCGGATCGCCCGGCGCCACGTGGGTCACCCCCTCGCCGACCGCCTCCACCACCCCCGCCCCCTCGTGGCCCAGCACGATCGGCCAGCGACCGCTCCCCAGATGGCCGTCGGCCAGGTGGAGATCCGAGTGGCACACGCCGGCCGCCGCCACCCGCACAAGCACCTCACCGGCTTTGGGCGGCGCCAGCAACAGCTGCTCACACACGAGGGCGGTACCTGCCTCGTGCAACACGGCCGCGGTGATCGGAATCGAGTCGCTCATGCCACCCGCCACTGCTCCAGCGCATCGAAGTCGGGTTCGATGCCGAGGCCCGGCCCCGGCGGCGGGGCGATGGTGCCGTCTGCGGCGATCTCGACCGGCGCCGGCAAAAGCCAATCGCGTGCCGCTGCACTCCACTCAGGCGGGTCGAAGGGCACTTCCAGGTAGCCGGCGGTCGAGAATCCCAGTGCGGCGTGCAGGTTGACGACCAGCCCATAGCCGTTCGACCAGGTATGCGGCGACCACGCTCGCCGGTGCAGATCGGCGAGGGCCGAGACGCGCCGGCACCCGCCGATACCGCCCGCCAGCACCACGTCTGTCTGAATCACATCCACACCACCCTGGACGACCAGGTCACGTGCCTCGTGCGCCTGTCGCACCATCTCGCCGGCCGCGAGCCGCAGGTCGGTGCGGCGGCGAAGCGCGGCGTAGCCGTCGATGTCATCGCTGGCCAGTGGCTCCTCCAGCCAGTACACGTCCAGTGGCTCGAGCGCCCGGGCACACTGAGCGGCCTCGGCCACATCCCACCGCGGCCGCAGATCTCCAGGCATCCGCCAGCCTTGGTTGGCGTCCACCATGATGTCCATCCCCGGCCCCACGGCGTCGCGCACGTGAGCGACGGTGTCGATGTCCGCCCGCCAGTCGCCCAGCCCGAACCGCAGCTTGATCGCGCCCACACCGGCGTCGCGCAGGGCCACGGCCCGCCGCGCCCGCTCGTCCGCGTCCACCATGTGGGCGGCCGATGCGTAGGCAGCGATCCGCTCTCGCCGGCCTCCGAGCAGCTGCCACAACGGCCGGTCGAGCGCCCGCCCGACGAGATCCCACACCGCCGCCTCGAGTGTCCAGGGCCGGCTTCCGTGGAAGTCCACCGTCTCGCACAGCTCCCGCACCACCTCGGTGCGGAACGGGTCGACGCCCACCAGCAACTGCTCCAGCAGCTCCCGGTCGGGCAGGGCATCACCGCTGGCAGTGCCCGTCACCCCCTCGTCGGTCACGACCGTCACCAGCGTGGCCTCCTGGAAGCGCCGAGGCTCTGGATCCCAGGCGGCGCTCAGGGGAGGATCGATCGGATGTCGGTACCGGCGCGTCTCGACTGCGGTGATGCGCACGCGGTCAGCCGGCGTCGTAGAAGGCGTTGGTGGCGCTGTCGCGCAGAGCAATCAGCTCGTCGATGCGCCGGTCGCGGTCGGCTTCCAGCGCGTCGATCAGCGCGCGCCGGGTGGCATCGCGGTTGGCCGCTCGCACTGCCGCTTTGTCGTCAGCGTTGGGGTCGACCCACACCGCCACCAGGAGCACCAGCTCGTCGATCAGATCGCGCTCGATCCGCCCCTCGGCAACCGCGTCCATCACTCCGGCTCCGATCCCCAGCTGGGCAGCGCCCCAGGTGATCAGCTGGTGGGCCGGCTGAACGGCCGTGGCCTTGTTCAGGACGATCGTGGGCGGGCGCACCGCATATCCCGCTCCCAGGCAGCACAGCACCGGTGCGTGGCCGGGGCCGGGGACGGCAAAGCCGGCGGTGGCGGCTGCGGCAGTGGCCGAGCCACGGCGCGCGATCACCACGTTGATGTGGCTGCCGTTCGGCACCTCGCCCGACCAGGCTTCGCCGATGCGGCCGTCGATGTCGTCCAACCGGGTGCTCATAGCTGCAGGCTAGCCCTCGCCGCCCACCGCGGTCGGCGACGAGGGTGCAGCCTGCACCCGGCGCAGCTCCTCGAGTGGGATGTGACAGCGGATGGCGTGACCGGGCTCAGCCTCGGCCAACGGCGGCTCGGTGGTCTCGCAGATGTCACCGATCTTGCGCGGACAGCGAGTGTGGAACACGCATCCCGTCGGTGGGTCGGCGGGACTGGGCAGCTCCCCTTCCAACCGGATCCGATCCCCTTCGCTGCCGTCCAGGCTGGGTACAGCCGAAAGCAACGCTTCGGTGTAGGGATGGTGCGGCGCGGAGAACACCGCGTGGGCGTCGCCGAGCTCCATCACCCGTCCCAGATAGAGCACGCAGATCCGGTCGGACAGGTACCGCACCACGCCGAGGTCGTGGCTGATGAAGAGATAGGCCACGCCCTCCTTGCGCTGCAGCTCGTACAGCAGGTTCAGGATCGCAGCCTGCACCGACACGTCCAGCGCCGAGGTGGGCTCGTCGCACACCACCAGATTGGGATTCCCCGCGAACGCGCGTGCGATCGCCACCCGCTGCTTGAGCCCGCCAGACAGCTGCACCGGCCGCATGCCGAGGTATCGATCGGCCAACCGCACCGACCTGGTGAGCTCCACCAACCGGTCATCGCGGGCCTTGCCCCGCAGCCCGGCCAGCTTGGACAGCGACCGGCCCACCAGCCGGCGGACCGTGTGCCGCCGGTTCAGCGCAGAGTCGGGGTTTTGAAAGACGATCTGGACCGCCTTGACCTGGTCGCTGGAACGCTTCTTGGTGGTGCCGGCAAGCGGCGCACCGGACAGCTCGAGGGTCGTACCCGAGTCCGGCTGGAGGATCCCCAGGAGTACCTTGGCCAGCGTCGTCTTGCCGCTGCCCGACTCACCCACCAGCCCCAGCGTCTCACCTGCGCGGATGCTCATGTCTACGCCGGCGAGGGCGTGGATGTCGGTGCCCGACACCCGGAACGTCTTGCTCAGATCCTTGGCGCTGAGCAGTGGCTCGAATGTGCGCTGGGCGACCGCGGTCAGGTCGCCACCTTCGACATGCGGCAGCCTCGGTGCCTGCTCGTGGAAGTGGCAGCGGGACCCGCGCAGCGCGGTGACCGGGTACATCGGAGGCGGCTCGGTGCGGCAGCGATCCTCCACCAGCCCACAGCGGTCGGCGAAGATGCAGCCGGGGATGTCGGCTCCGGGTGAGGGCAGGAACCCGGGGATGGTGTCCAGCCAGCCCTCGTCCTTCAATCGCCCCCGGCGGGGGATGCAGCGCAGGAGTCCAACCGTGTAGGGATGGCGGGGCTCTTCGAACACCTCGATCGCCGGCCCCTGCTCGACCATCTCGCCGGCATACAGCACGCCGACCCGGTCGCACATCTTGGCGATCACGCCCAGGTTGTGGCTGATGAAAAGCAACGACGTCGAGAGCTCCTCGCGGAGCGCCGAGACGAGGTCCAGCACCTCGGCTTCGACGGTGGCGTCCAGGCCGGTGGTGGGCTCGTCCAGGATCAGCAGGGCCGGCTCGACCGCCAGCGCCATCGCGATCACCACCCGCTGCTGCATGCCGCCGGAGAGCTGGTGCGGGTAGCGATCCATGACATTGCCCGGATCGGAGATACGCACCCGCTTGAGCGCGTCCTCAGCCCGCTCCTTGGCCTCCTTGGAGCCGGTCCCGCTGACCTCGAACACCTCGGCCACCTGCCGACCGATCCGCATTGAGGGGTTGAGTGCACGGGATGGATCCTGGTACACCATCGACACGCTGTTCGAGCGCATCTGGCGCAGCTCGGAATCGCTCAGGTCGTAGGGATTGCGCCCGTCGATCAGGATCGAACCGCTGGTGACGCTGCCGTTTCGCGGCAGGTAGCGCACCAGCGCGAGTGCGACCGTCGATTTACCGCATCCGGATTCGCCCACCAGGCCGAACGATTCGCCTCTGCCGACTTCGAACGAGACTACCGCGAATTGCTGCCCGATCGCTGCCGCGGACGCGATAGGCGATCTCGAGCTGATCGACCGCCAATGCAGCGTTCTCGACTGGCAGCTCGGCTGCGCTCATTCGTCCACCACCTTCTCGATCGCGTCGGAGATGAGGTTGACCGAGATCACCAGCGACGCAATGGCGGCGGCCGCGAACAGCACCTCCCACCAGTATCCGGCCTGCACGACGGAGATGTTGTTGGAGATGTCAACTCCCCAGTCCGGGGTCGGCGGCGGAATGCCGAATCCCAGAAACGAGAGTGTCGCCACCGTGAATACCGCATATCCCAGCCGCACGGTGAACTCCACCAGCACGGGTGAGAGCACGTTGGGCAGCAGCTCGGAGATCATGATGTAGAAGCCGTTCTCGTTACGCAGCCGAGCGGCCGTGATGTAGTCCAGCTCGCGCTCCTGGATCACCGCCGTGCGCACCGTGCGCGCGATCAGGGGCGCGAAGATGAAGCCGATGCAGATGGTGACGGTGATGTTGGACGGCCCCAGCGCAGAGATCACGACCACGGCGGTGATGACCAGCGGGAGCGCCAGCAACGCGTCCACGAACCGGCTGATGCCCTCGTCCACCCATCCCCGCATGTAGCCGGTGATCAGTCCGATCAGCGTCCCCAGGATCGTGCCAAGCACGGTCGCGACGAAGGCCACGATCAACACCGCGCGGACGCCCGTGATCGTCCGCGAGAAGATGTCGCGGCCGATCTGGTCGGTGCCGAACCAGTGGCTGCTCGACGGGCCGGCGTCGGTGTGCAGCAAGTCCGTTTCGAACGGTGTGTAGGGGACGATCCGATAGCCGATCACGGCGCACACGATCCAGAACCCCAGGATCGACGCGCCGATCAGGAAGGTCTTGGACTTACGCAGTTCGCGCAGCTGCTCACGGCGCACCTGTTTGGCATCCGAGTCGGCGGCACCGGCGACGGCAGGCTCGTCGGCGCTGACCGCGCTCACTTGTCACCCCCGGCTCGCAGCCGCGGGTTCAGCAGCGTGTAGGCGATGTCGGCGCACAGCGTTCCGATCAGGTAGACGACGCCGATAGTGAGTACCGCCGCCTCGAGCATCGGGAAGTCGTGGTCGTGGGCGGCCTTGTACGTGAGTGAGCCGATGCCCTGATAGTGGAACAGGTATTCGACCACCAGCAGACCGCCGATCAGGTAGCCGACCTGGGTCGCGACCACAGTGATCGTGGGCAGAAGCGCGTTGCGAAGCACGTGCCTGCGTACCACAGTCTTGGTCGGCAGGCCTTTCAGCACCGCCGTGCGGGTGTAGTCGGAAGCGAGCGCCTCGATCGTTCCCGCCCGCGCCATCCGCATGATGTAGCCGAACAGCACGCACGCGATCGCGATCGCCGGCAGGATCAGGTGGAAGATCTGGGTGAACGGGCCGGCGCCGTCAGGCGCGGTGGCGCTCACCGGCAGCACGTTCAGCCAGATGCCAAAGATCATGATCAGAAACACTCCCGAGACGAACTCGGGCAAGCCCAGCAGTGACAGGCCGAACACGCTGATCGACCGATCCGCCCACCCACCCGACTTGAGCGCCGCGATCACCCCCGAAAGGATCGCCAGGGGGACGCAGATCAAAAACGCCACCAGCGCGAGCTTGAGCGAGTTTACGAGGGCGGTGGTGATCAACGGCCTGATCGGCTCGTGGTAGGAGTACGACGTGCCCATGTCGCCGTGGAGCAGGTTGGTGACCCAGTCGGTGTACTGCGTCACGATCGGGCGATCGACGCCCAGCTGGTGGTTGAGTTGGGCGACGCCCTGCGGCGATGCGAGATTTCCCAGGATTACCCGACCGGGATTTCCAGGCAGCTTCTGCCCGGCCAGAAACACGATCATCGACAGAATCCAGAGCGTGATCAGGGCCAGGCCCAAGCGCTTGAGGATGTAGACCGCCATCTCGTCCTCCGAGATCGAGCCGGTGGCGGGCGGGCCGCCACCGGCACGTCATGATGCTTACGTTGCGGCGGGGCCCGCGCCGTTGAGGAAGATCTGCCCCATGCCGGTGGTGACGACTCCCCCAATGGCTGCCTTGGACACGCTGATCGCGTCGAACCAGTAAGGCAGAATCAGCGGGGTCTCCTCCAGCAGCAGGGTTTGGATCTGCCCGGCCAGCGTGCGCTGAGTCGAGAGATCGAGTGCAGCCACGTACTGGTTGACGAGCTTGTCGTATTGAGAGTTCTTGAAGTGGGCCGCATTCCAGGTGCCGTCCGACTTGAGCGGCGCGTTCAAGAACACGTTGGGGACGCCTCGGTGTCCGTAGTCGACCAGGCTCATCGCTCCGTCCAGCCAGTCGGACTTCCCATACACGCTGTCGCCGTAGTAGTGGGTCTGATCCTCGATATGGAGGTTGATGGTGATGTTGATCGCCGCTGCGGCCTCCTTGATGATCTGGGCCAGGTCGGGGATCTCCTGGTAGATCTCGGCGTACAGGTCGGTCGTGAACCCGTTGGGATAGCCGGCGTCAGACAAAAGCTGCTTGGCCTTTTCGAGGTCCTGCACCCGCTGGGGCACGTTCGGGTCGGTCGAGCGGAAGATCGGCGCGAACGGGTTGTCATTTCCAAGCTGCGCGTAGCCCTTGAACAGTGCCTGTGAGATCTCCGGCCGGTTCAGCGACAGTGCCATCGCTACCCGCACGTTCTTGTCGTTCCACGGCTTCTGATCGTTGCGCATCGACAGCTCGCGGTGCTGCGAGGACTTGGTCACCCACAGCTTGTAGTCGGGGCTGTTGAGTACCGCCTCGGCACCCTGAGGCACGATCAGGTTGACGATATCGACGTCGCCGCCGGACAGCGCCAGGATCTGCGGCTGCTGCTTGTCGTAGAAGATGTGTTGCAGCTTGGCCGGCAGCACCTTGCCGCCCCACCAATTCGGGTTGGGGGCAAACGTCGCTCCCTGGCCGGTCTGGTAGGAGGTCATCTTGAACGGTCCGGTTCCGGGGAAGGTCTTGACCCACTTGGTGTAGTCGGACCCGTTGGGCACGATGATCATGTTGTAGTTGTCGGACGAGATCAGGTAGGGGAAGTTCCCGACAGGCCCCTCGAGGTTGAACTCCACGGTCTGATCGTCGATCTTCTTGACGCCGTCCTTGACGAGCACGTTGGTGAAGGCCGACGCGGCGTTCACATACACGTCCGGGTCGGTGTTCGATTGGAACGAGTAGACGACGTCATCGGCGGTCATCGGCGTGCCGTCGTTGAAGGTCACGCCCGGGCGGAGGTTGTACGTCCACACCGACGCATCGGCGTTGGGCTTGAAGCTGGTGGCCAGCATCGGCTTGAGGATGTTGGTTTTGGGATCGTTGAAGCTGAGGAACTCGCCGGTCTGCTGGATCATCGTCAGACCGCCCTCGTCGGCGATGCTGAGCGGGTTGATGTCGCCGGCCGGGACGACACCCGCGATCCGCAGCGTCGCGCCGGCGGCGGGTTTGACCGCGGCGGCGGAGCTGGAGGGTGCGGTGGAACCGCTGGAGTTGGCGCCGCCGCAAGCGGTCACGATCGCTCCCAGAAGCGGGATCGAGATGCCGATGATCGACCCTCGCTTGAGGAACTCGCGGCGGTTGATGTGGCCGGCCACGTACTCGTCGATTACGTGGTTTTCGAGTTCGCTTCGGTTCTGGCGCAACTCGTCGAGCTTTTGGGGGTTCCGCTCCATGGTCACCTGCTTCTTTTGGGGACGACGCGGGTCAATGTACGGTCGCGATCGTCTCGTCGACTACAGCCCACATCCGAAATCTCTTTCATACTGCCGAACTCGTGTCAAGGGTTGAATCTCGCACGCTGGCAACGCTGGACGTGCTAGCCGAGTTCGATCAGCGTGCGAGCGCCGTGGCCGGCCAGCATATCGCCAAACGCCTCGTTGATCCGTCGCAGCGGGTAGGTCGATCCCTTGAGACGGTCGAGATCGAGTCGCCCATCCATGTACAGGTCGAGCACCATCGGCATGTCCAGGTGGGGCCGGCACGAGCCGTACAGGCTCCCGGTCACGATCTTTTCGTCGCGAACCAGCTCGGCCCCGGGAAGCTCCACGATTGCTCCCAGCGGCGGGATACCGATGCACACCAGCGTGCCACCCCGGCAGACAGCGTGCCAGGCGGTTGCGGCCACTCCCCGCGCCCCTGAGGCTTCGAAACCGTAGTTCGGCGCCCCTGCCTGCGGTCAGGTCACGCACGGCCTCCACCGGGTCGCAGTCGGTGGGGTCGAGCGCGTGTGTGGCTCCCAGATCGATCGCGAGCCGGCGGCGCTCCTCGGCCGGATCGACGGCGATCACGATGGAAGCCCCGACGAGCCCGCAGGCTTGAATCGCAGACAGGCCCACGCCGCCTGCCCCGAACACCACCACCGAACTCCCTGTGCGCACCATCGCGCGGTTGAGCACCGCGCCGATCCCGGTCATGACCGCGCAGCCCACCAGGGCTGCGATATCGAACGGCGCGTCGGGCCGGATCGGGACGCAGCTTGCCTCGGGTACCACGGTGGACTCGGCGAACGTCGAGAGAAAGGAGTAGTGGTGGATCGGCTTGCCGTCCAGCGACAGCCGGGTGGTGCCGTCCAGCAGCGTCCCGGCCAGCAGCGCAGGCGATGCGCTCTCGCACAGGCTCGGCCGGCCGCCCACGCACGGTCCGCAGCGGCCGCAGGCGGGCAGCCACGAGAGCACCACGTGATCACCCGGAGCGACCGTGGTGACGCCTTCTCCGACGCTCTCCACCACGCCCGCGCCTTCGTGGCCGAGCACGGCCGGCAGCGGGCTGGGCGTATCGCCGGTGACCGTATTCCAGTCGCTGTGGCAAACGCCGCTGCGGTGCAGCCGCACACACACCTCGCCGGGTGCGGGCGGGGCGAGGTCGACCTCGACCACGTCAAAACCTGAGTTCGGCTCTCGCAATACCGCCGCTAGCATCGGGCGGGAGACTAGCGGCCGGCGCCGAGCTCTTCCACATAGGTGGCCGATCGCCGCGCCAGCGCCCCGTCCTCGGCCACTTCGTAGTAGCCCATCCGCCACAGCGGCGGCGAGTAGAGATGCAGCGACGTGGCTGCCTCGGCCCCGGCATGGCGGACGTTGTGGATGCGTGACGCATCAAAACGGAAGCCCTGCGCCGGCCCGGTACTCGGTCACGGCCAAATCGGGCTGCCCGATCACCAGTCGCTCTTCGGCGATCCTGCCCCGCACCACCCGCACCGCTCCCGACGAGAGATCGTGGTCGTGCAGGCCGGTGTCCTGGGACGGCATCCAGCAGATCAGCCACGCCTCCAGGTGATGATCGCGGCGCAGCCGCACGTAGTGGCGCTCGTCGGCGCGTGTGCTGTCTCCAGGTCGCGCCACAGCTCGGGGCGTGCGGCCAGCGCATCGGCCAGCGCCTCGAGCTCGTCGTGGCTCGAGATCGCGATCGGCGGTCTCGCGCTCGGCCAGCCAGTGATCGATGCCGGCGCTGGGCTCAGTCATCGGGCACCTCCGTTGGGGTTGAGCAGCACGGGCGGGGTTCTGCTCGAGGATCAGATCGGCCGCGCCCGAGCCGAGTGCCTCCACCGCCCTGCGGGTCGGCTCCCATGCGATCACCGGGTGATCGCTGCCATACACCACCTGTTCGGCGCCGTAGGTCGAGAGCGTGAGCTCGAGCGCCTCACGGCCCGAGCTGGCGGTGTCGAGAAACAGGTTGGGATCGATCGAGCCCTGCTCACCGCTGAAGACCCGCCAGCGGTGCTCCAGCAGCGGCGCGCCGCCGGCCAGGATCGCCCACACGGTACGCAGCTGCGGGTGGAGCCCGCGCCCCACCGCGCGCCAGGTGAAGAATGCGCGCTGCGACCAGGCCGGATACTGGCCCACGCGACGTCCACCACCCCGGGAGCGACGTCGGGGGCGGGCTGCTGGAGGCGTCCATGGTGCCGGCCCGGGATGGACGAAGCAGCGGCCGGTCGCGGCCCTCGCACCAGGTCGAGCAACGGGCTCCACCGGTCCGACCGCCTCGGGGGTGGCCAGTGTCTCCGACGGCACGGTCACTCCGGCGAAGCCGCGATCGAGCAGCGTCAGACGACCGGTGCGAGCGACGCCTCGATGTCGTCGAGCACGACTGCCGCCATCGCCTGCAGGCGGCCTCCCGGACTCGCCGCGCGACCTGCTCGATGCCGGTGTTGTAGGCGTCCACCAGCGGGTGGGCCTGCTCGGCGGGGAGCGCCTCGCAGCCCACCGGGGTGGAGATCGAGATCACCGCCGAGTCGATCTCCTGGCGATCGAGTTCGGTGATCCGCCGCTGCGGGGTCGTGGTTTCGCAGGTCGATGTGACAACTCGGGCTCCCATCCCAGTTCCAAGAACATCCGTCGGCCCGCGCCGCGCAGGCAGGGGGGCGCTGTGCGGCGTTGAGAGCGCCGAGATGAACGCTTCCGGCCACAGGTGCTGATGGATATCCACGCGCGGAATGTTGCGCCTCCGAGAGTCTTGTGAAACGATTCACAGATTGTGCCCGATACGTCCTCCAACGCAAGCGACCGACGCTCAAGGATCTCGCCCAGCTGACGGGGCTGTCTCCCGCCGGCGCCCACTACGCGCTGCGCGGCGAGCGGGTCTCGGCCGACACCGCCGATCGGGTGCGAGCCGAAGCCGATCGGATCGGGTTTCGACTGGATCCCGTGGCCCGGGCGCTGCGTGGCGGCTCCAGCGGGTTGGTGGGGGTCGTGGGCGGAAGCCTGCACGACTACTGGCACCAGCACTTTGTCTCGGAGCTCGGCCGGGAGCTCGGCGGCGACGGTCGCCAGATGGTGCTGGTGGACGCCGGCGGCAGCCATCACACCCAGATCGAGATCGCTGCCGATCTGCTCGACCACCGGGTCGACGGTCTGGTGGTGTTGCCGGTCGAGACCCACTCGCGGCGACTGGCGCGACGTGGTTGGGCGGGTGCCCACCGTGGCCGTGGGCGCGTCGCTGCCCCACCCTGCGAGCACCGTGCGGTTTGGGGCTGCCGCGGGTATCCGGCTGATGCTGGAGCATCTCCGCGGGCTCGGCCACGAGCAGGTGCTGGTGTTGACGCCCGGCGTGCACACGCTGCCGGCGGTCGGAGTCGGTCACCTTCCTGGAGATGCGGCTTTTCGGCGGCCGACGCCGCCCGGGTGGCGACGCCAGGCGCTGTCCCAGAGCGCCACGCCGACCGCCGTTTTCGCCCTCACTGACACGATTGCGTGCGGGGTGTACGCCGCCTGCCGGGATCTGGGCTTGCGCGTGCCGGGCGACGTGAGTGTCGCCGGGTTTGACGACCATCCGCTCTCGGCACTGCTCAACCCCGCGCTGACGACCGTCGGCTGGGATACCCCCAGGGCGGCTGCGACGGCCGCGCGGATCCTCAATCGTGCGTTTGAGGGCGGTCGCCCGGCGTCGGTCGAGTTTCCGCCCACGCTGGTGGTTCGTGACTCCACCGGCCCGGCCTGATACACCTTCGCGATGCAGCTGGAATTCGTGCGCGGCGACATCACCACCGAGCCGGTGGACGCCATCGTGAATGCCGCCAACTCGGCCCTGGCCGGTGGCGGCGGTGTCGACGGGGCGATCCAGCGGGCCGGCGGGCCCGAGATCCTGGCGGAGTGCCGGACGATCGGTGGTTGTCCCACCGGCGAGGCGGTGGCACACCGGCCGGGCGCGCTCCCCGCGCGGTACGTGATCCACGCGGTCGGCCCGGTGTGGCGGGGCGGCACAGTCGGGCGAGCCGGAGCTGCTGGCCTCGGCACACCGGCGGATCGATCGAGATCGCCGCGCGAGCTCGGGTGCCGATCGGTGGCCTTCCCTGCGATCTCCACCGGCATCTACGGCTATCCCGCGTGGCCCGGGCTGCTCCGGTCGCTGTGGCGGCGGCCTGGGCGGCGGCACAGCGCGCGCCGAGGCTCGAGCGCGTCCGGTTCGTGCTCTTCAGCGAAGCCGATCTCGGCCGCTACCGGGCGCCGCGGACACGCTGGGGGTGCGGCTCAACGCAGTAGCCGTCGCCGCTTGCGCGGCAGCGACAGCGTGAACGTCGATCCCTCGCCCGGCTCGCTGGTGACCGTCAGCCGGCCGCCCAGGGCCGAGGCCAGCTCGCGCGCGATCGAGAGCCCCAGGCCGGTGCCGCCCTCGCCCCGGCGGCTGTAGAACGGGTGGAACACCGCCTCGTGGTCGGCGGGTGCGATGCCGGGGCCGGTGTCGGTGACCGTGATCGCGGCCACGCCGCTGGAGGTGAGGCACGCCAGCTTGACCGTGCCGCCCCGAGGCGTCCAGCGAAACGCGTTGTCGAGCAGGTTGTTGACGATCTGGAGCACCCGGTCGCCGTCGGTGATGACGGTGGGAGCCGCGGCGGTGGTGGTGTCGAACTCGACCTCGTTGGCCCGGGAGATCTCGCGGAAGCCGGCGGCGGCCTGCTCCAGCAGCGCCTCCAGCCCGACCTCTTCCTGCACCACTCGGAACTGGTGGGCTTCCAGCCGGGTGAGGTCGAGCAGGTCGTTGACCAGCCGTTCCAGCCGCCGCACCTCCTCGTTGACTGCCGCCAGCGAGTCGTCCATGTCCTCGGGTTCCACCACTCCCTCGGAAACCGCCTGGACGTGGCCGGAGATCGCCGTCAGCGGCGTGCGCAGTTCGTGGGTCACGCGCATCAGGAAGTTCCGTTCCAGCTCGTCGATCTCACGCAGCCGGTCGACCATCCCCTGGAACCGTGTGGCCAGCGCCCCCAGCTCGTCGTCGGAGGTGTTCTCGGTAACGACGTTCACGTCCAGGTCGCCGCGGGCCACCCTGTCGGCCGCGGTGCCGATCACGGTCAGCGGGCGGGTGATCCGGCGCGACACGAAGGTGGCCAGCACGAAGGCCACCACCAGACCGATGATCGTCCCGATCGTGACCAGGCCGATCACGTTCTTCCAGGCGTTGTTCACGTCGGTCAGGGGCTTTGCCAGCACGACGATGCCAAAGTTGCGGCCGTCGACGTACACCGGTGCCGCCACCCCGATCAACCGTTGCTTCGAGTTCTCGGTGGTGAACTCCACAACCTTGCGCTGGTTCTTCAGCAGCGTGGTGACGATGGGCGGGGGGATCTCGCCCTTAGTTGGATTCGGATCCAGCCCTTGGTCGTTGGCAAACATCGGCGGGCCGGCGTAGTAGAGGTGGGCAGCGGTCGCGTTCTCGAAGTCGCTGGGAGAGACCAGTACCAGGTGCGTGTTGCCCTTCGGGCCGTAGTACACGTTGATGGCGCGGTTGTAGTACTGGGCCACCCCGTTGACCTGCTGCTGCAGCGTGTTGACCGTCTGGTCGCGGCTGTAGGACTGGTACAGGCTGACGACGACCACGCCGGCCAGCACGGTGGCCAGCAGCAGCGTTCCCACAAAGAGAAATGCGAGTCGAGCTCTAAGTGACCGCAGCATCGTCAGCGACCTTGTATCCGACGCCCCAGACGGTGGCAACCGGACAATCGTCGCCGAGCTTGCGCCGCAACTGGCGCACGTGCACATCCACCGTGCGGGTATCACCGGCAAACGTGTAGCCCCACACCCGCTCCAGCAGCTGGTCGCGGGTCAGCACCAATCCGCGGTGGTCGAGCAGCTCCCACAGCAGGTCGAACTCCTTGGGCGCCAGCTGCACCTGCTCGCCGCGCACCGTCACCTCGCGCCGGCCCGCGTCGATGCGCACGTTGCCGTGCTCCATGGCGGCTTCCTGGGGCCTTCTGGCGGTGGTGGCCGACCGTCGCAGGATCGTCTTGATGCGGGCCACCAGCTCGCGCGGATTGAACGGCTTGGTGAGGTAGTCGTCGGCCCCCACCTCGAGTCCGACGATCTTGTCGACATCGTCGTCGCGGGCGGTCAGCATCAGGATGGGGACGTCTGAGCTGGAGCGGATCTGGCGGCAGATCTCGAGGCCGTCCATATCCGGCAGCATCAGGTCGAGCACCATCAGGTCAGGCTTGGTGCTCTCAAACTTGGCCAGCGCTTCTGCCCCGTCACGGGCGATGTCGACGGTGTACCGCTCTTTTTTCAGATACATCGAGACGAACGAGGCAATATTCCGCTCGTCCTCGACGATCAGAATCTTTTCCGCCAAGGGTTACCACCGGATCGAAAGCGGGTGAGACGACGAAGACCATTTCTTCTTTGGCCCGTTGTTCACAGTGTAGTCGCCCGATCCGTTGAGGGTCACGCTGGCCCGCGCCGTCGAGCTGAAGTTGGAGACGGTGCCGGTGATCTTGACCCAGAAGTCCCCGCTGGCCTTGAGGCACATCGTGTTCCCCTTGTACACGGTGGCCTTGAGCTTCGAGTCCCAGTGGTGGCTGGAGGCGCCGCTGACGGTGGTGTTGCCGCCGCGCACGGCGATCGAGCCGGTCTTCACGCTGGCGACACTCGCGCCGCTGGCGGAGTCCTCGGTGACGGTGCCGGTTCCCTTCGCCCAGACGTAGCCGCAGTGGCTGCAGGACGGTTTGGCGGTGGCGGCGGATGCGACAGTGGCCGCCGTGCCGAACGCGACCATACACACCACCCCGCAGAGAACCCTTTTCATACTCTCATCATGTGGAAGGGCTGCGGAGACGTCTACAGCGCGTCTGTAAGGCTTCTGTAAAGTCGGGTTTTGCCGGTCAGGTGGCGATATCGACGGCTCGCGACTCCCGGATCACGGTCACCTTGATCTGTCCGGGGTATTCGAGGTTGTCCTCGATCTCACGGGCGATCTCCTGGCTCATCAGCGCGGCGGTGTCGTCGTCGATCTCCTCGGGCTTGACCATCACGCGGATCTCGCGGCCGGCCTGCATGGCGTAGCAGCGTTCCACGCCCCGCTTCGAAGTGGCGATCTCCTCCAGCGCCTCCAGCCGCTGAATGTAGCCCTCGAGGCTCTCGCCGCGGCCACCGGGACGGGACGCCGACACGGCATCGGCGGCGATCACCAGCACCGCTTCGACCGTCTGGGGCTCCACGTCGTAGTGGTGTGCCTCGATCGCGTGGCAGACGCTGGGGCTCTCACGGTAGCGCTTGGCCAGCTGGGCGGAGATGACCGCGTGCGGCCCCTCGACCTCGTGGGTGACCGCCTTGCCCAGATCGTGCAGCAACGCGGCCCGCCGGGCGGTCTTCTGACTGGCTCCCAGCTCGGCGGCCATGATCGCCGCCAGGTGCGCGCACTCGACCGAGTGCTTCAGCACGTTCTGACCGTAGGAGGTGCGGTAGTGCAGCCGGCCGAGCACCTTGATCAACTCGGGATGCAGGCCGTGGACGTTGGCCTCCAGCGATGCCTGTTCCCCCGCCTCGATCATCTTCTGCTCGATCTCGGCTTTGGCCTGGAGGTACATCTCTTCGATCCGGGACGGATGGATGCGACCGTCGGCGATCAGGCTCTGGATGGTCAGCCGGGCGATCTCACGACGGACGCCGTCGAAGGCCGACAGCACCACCGCCTGGGGCGTGTCGTCGATGATGATGTCGACGCCGGTGAGATTCTCCAGGGCGCGGATGTTTCGGCCTTCGCGACCGATGATGCGGCCTTTGAGATCGTCCGAAGGAAGTTGCACCACCGAGACGGTCGTCTCTGCTGTGTGCCCCGAGGCGGTGCGCTGGATCGCGACCGACAAGATGTTTCGCGCGCGCCGGTCGGCCTCCAGCTTGGCCTCCTCTTCGACGGCCCGCACCAGCTTGGCCATCTGCTTACGGCTGGTCTCCTCAGTGCGTTCCAGCAGCAGGTCGCGGGCCTGGGCGGCGGTCATGCTCGACACCCGCTCTAGCTCTGCCAGCTCGGCGTCGCGGGCGATCTTGAGCTCCTCCTGGAGCTGTTTGGCGTGCACGTCGCGGTCGGTGATCGACTGCTCGCGCCGGGCCAGTTCCTCGGCCTTGGACTCGGAGGCGGTCTCGCGCGCAGCCAGCCGCTCCTCGAGCTTGGCCACCTCGGCTCGTCGGTCGGAGATTTCGCGCTCGCTTTCGGAGCGCTGGGCGAGGAGTTCCTCGCGTGCGGTGACGCGAGCCTCCTTCATTTGGGCCTCGGCTTCGCGGCCGGCATCTTGGAGGATTCGATCGGCCTCGCGTTGGGCATCGGCCAGCCGGCCGGCACCCATGCGAGCGTGGGCAAAGTAGCCCACGACGATCCCCGCGGCCAGCGCAAGGAGGATGAGAAGAGCGTCCACCGCGTCTCCTTCGAGTTGTGTGCCCCCATGTGGGCGGGCTGGAAGTCAGAAAAACGCGTGTAAACCCCGGCTGTCGCCCGAATTCACCGGTCACAACTCGCATCGGCTCCGCGCGAACGAAGCTGGGACGCGAACCGCGACGAGTGAAGCCGGGATAGCGTCCGGGCCTCGACCCGGCAGCGTCCAACTCACCGATGTTCACACTCACGAACCATGGTACCCGTCTACTGGGTCTGGGTGCAATCTCGTGATGGCCGGCCCAGACTCGCGAGCTCAGTCGAGGTCGAGCCGCAGTACCGTCGCCACCGTGTCGGCGTCGTAGCCCCGACGGCAAAGGAACGCGGAGGCTCGGGCCAGATCGCGCGGGTCGGTTGGAATCGTTCCAAACCGTTTGACCACCACCGCGTGTGCCCGCTCCCGCTCCCGGTCGGGTTGCTCGGCCAGTGCCTCGGCCGACGAGCCGGGATCGACCTGGAGTCGCTGCAGGTCGTGCTCGACGCGGAGGTGGCCGTGACCGCGATCCCTGGTGCGCTCCGCCACGCTGACGGCCAGGGCCTGATCGTCGACCAAACCCACACGCCGGAGGCGCTCAACCGTCTCCTGTGCCGCCGAGCTGTCGAGACCGAGCGTCTGCAGCCGTGTGAGCAGCTCGGCCTGCGATCGCGTGCGGCGGGCGATCAGCCGCAACATCCGCTGCTCGGCCGCGTCGACCTGCGCATGCCGGCCGAGCAGGGTGCGGGTGTCGTCCTCGATCCTGGTGCCCACCGTCAGCCCAAGTTCCAGCACCCGGCGCTCGTGCACCCGGCAGCGGTCTCCGTCCGAGGTACAGACGTCAACCATCGCCGGATGCGATCGAGCGCGCCGGAGTGCCGTGACCTCCACGGGCTAGCGCTAATTGCGAGTTCTGAGAACTCAGAGCATCCTCGGGCGAACTTAGCGCGTCCTCGGGCAGCTCAGCTGACTCGGCTGTCTCGGCAGGCATTTCCAACGGCGGGTTGTTGTTGACGCGTGGCTCTCTAATCGGCACCACCGTGTCGGGCATGGCCGCCTGGATGCCCTCCAGTACCTGGATGGTGACGTCGGGATGCTCGACCATGAAGGCCTTGACGTTGGTGCGTCCCTGGCCCAGCCGCTCGTCGCCGAACGAGAAGTACGAGCCGGCCTTGGTAATCACCTTCTTCTCGAGGGCGACGTCGAGCACCGAGCCTTCCCAGGAGATGCCTTCGCCGTAGGCGATGTCGAACTCCGCCTGCTTGAACGGCGGGGACACCTTGTTCTTGACGACCTTCACCCGGCAGCGGTTTCCGACCGCCTCGGTGCCTTCCTTGAGCGTCTCGATGCGACGGATGTCCAGCCTGACCGACGAGTAGAACTTGAGAGCGCGACCACCGGTCGTGGTCTCGGGCGAACCGAACATCACCCCGATCTTCTCGCGCAGCTGGTTGGTGAAGATGCAGATCGTGCCGGTGCGGTTGAGGTTACCGGCGATCTTGCGCAGGGCCTGGCTCATCAGCCGGGCCTGCAGGCCGACGTGGGAGTCGCCCATCTCGCCCTCGATCTCGGCTCGCGGCACCAGCGCGGCAACCGAGTCGATCACCAGCACGTCCAGGGCTCCTGAGCGGATCAGCATCTCGGAGATCTCCAGCGCCTGCTCGCCGTTGTCTGGCTGTGACAGCAGCAGATCGTCCACATTGACGCCGATACGCCGGGCATAGCTCGGGTCCATCGCATGCTCGGCATCGATGAACGCGGCCAGGCCACCCCTCCGCTGTGCTTCTGCGATCACGTGGTAGCAGAGCGTGGTCTTGCCTGATGACTCGGGGCCGAACACCTCGACCACGCGGCCACGTGGAAGACCGCCGATTCCGAGTGCGAGGTCGAGTGACAGCGCTCCGGTGGAAACGACATCGATGTCGACCGGTGAGGCATCGCCCATCTTCATGATCGCGCCCTTGCCGAACTGCCGCTCGATCTGGCTTACCGCCGCATCCAAAGCTTCTTCTTTTTTCTCCATAGTGATCACCTTCCTGGGCCGCACTGTGCGCCGAGACGCAGGGGGACGAAGTGTACGAGCCGCGTCCGACGGATCCACCGTGCGGACACGAACACGCGTTCGATGGGAGAATCCTAGACGCCCCACCGGACGCACTCAAGCGTCGAGGTGTTTCGGCCCTGTGCCGAGATGCGCCACGATCAGATGCAGAGCGGCCGTGGTGGCCCGTTCTCGCACGATGTGCGCGGTCGCCGGTGAACTCGTGCCGTGCGCCGACCTCGCCCAGCGGTGAGCTGAGGTGCAGGTAGACGAGACCCACCGGCTTGTCGGGGCTGCCGCCTCCCGGGCCGGCGATACCGGTCACGGAGACGGCCACGTCGGCGCCCAGTGAGGCCCGCGCTCCGGCCGCCATTGCCGCAGCCGTCTCGGCGCTGACAGCGCCATGTGCTTCCAGCACTGCCTCCGGCACATTCAGCAGGTCGTGTTTGACGTCGTCGGAGTAGCTCACGATCGCCCCCAGGAACACCTTCGAGCTACCGGGGATATCGGTGATCAGCCGGGCGATCGCACCGCCCGTGCACGACTCCGCGGTGGCCAGCGTCCAGCCGCGGTCTGCGATCGCATCGGCAACGATCTCGGCCACCGGGGCCTCGTCGGTGGCAAACACGTAGTCGCCCAGCTCGCGGCGCATGGCGGCGGCGAACTCGGTGCCCCGCTGCTCGGCGCCCTGGTCGGCGCGGATGTCGATCTCGACCTCGAACCTGCGCGCGCAGATCGATGTCTCCACGCCTGCGGGGTCGCCGCCCAGGTCGGCGAAGATATCGGCCACGTGCGACTCGCCCATCCCATAGGTGCGAAGCAGCCGTGCGCGCCCGCGGCCGGGCGCGGGCGAACAGCCCTGCCAGCCGCGGATGCTGCGGCGCCAGCTCCCATAGGCGGCGCAGCTCTGAGGGAACGCCGGGCAGCACCACAACTGCCGCCGAGCCGACGTTGAGCACCAGCCCCGGCGCGGTGCCGGCCAGGCCCAGCACCTCGGACCCGGCAGGGATGTGCGCCTGCTTGAGGTTGCCGGCGTCAAATCGGTCGGGATCGAAACCGTTGCGGGCCGCCACTTCGGCAGTCCAACGGTTGACCCGGTCGAGTACGTCCTGATCGATCACCAACTCGACCCCGGCGAGCCCGGCGATGGCCTCCACGGTGCGATCGTCGTGGGTCGGCCCCAGGCCTCCCGAGGTCACCACCAGGTCGTGCCCTGCGACCAGCTCCCCCAGCCCGCGGGCGATCGGATCGAGGCCGTCGCCGACGGTCATCGAGCGTTCCACCGAGAACCCATGCAGCTCGAGGCTGCGGGCCAGGTGCGAAGCATTGAGGTCTGAGATCACGCCGCGCAGGAGCTCGTTGCCCGTAAGCAGGATCGCAGCGGTTGGGCGGGCGGTGCTCTCGGTCAAGCCGGTGAGAGGCCGGTGCGGGAGACGCGGATCGGGGTTCCGGCGGCCGCACCAGAGGGCAGCGGGGTTGTCTTGCCGTTAATCGACACCTGGAGGCTGCCCGGAGCACCCACGCTCATGTACACGGGCGCCTTGGACTTGAAGGTGACCGTCGCGTCCACCGCCGGATCGATGGGATAGCCGGACAGGTCGGTGCCGTGCGTGGACATCACCGGGTCGCCGCCCGAAGGCGCCGTGGTGATCGCCACCCAGCAGCGCTCAGACGCCGTCAGAGTGACCGTGAACTGCTTGTGAGCAGCCTTGTGCGATCCCTTGGTGTCGGCCTTCTTGGTGGTGCTGGGCTCGGTCGTGAGCCCGTTACCGGTGCTGGAGGTCGTATGGGTGCTGGGAGTCGTCAGCAGCGGAGCGCGGTTGGACGGCTGCTTCAGCGCCACCAGAAAAATCACCGACGTGACCGCCACGATCGCTGCCAGCACGATCATCACCAGGTGCGACTCCCGGCGGCGGCGGTGCTGGTGAGGACGCGACCGCGGGTGGGATGCGATTGGCTGGTCGAACTCTCGACGGGGATCGTGGTGGCGAGAGTTGAACTCGTCCACGAACAGCTCGCCGTCCAGCCCCAGGTACTCGGCATACGACCGCAGGAAGCCCTTGGTGTACGTCGGGCCGGGGAGAATGTCGAACTCCTCCTCCTCGAGCGCACGGATGTACCGCGAACGGATCGCGGTATCGGCCTCGACCTGGCTGTACGCCAAGCCGCGGCGCTCGCGTGCCTCTCGAAGTGAAGGACCAATCTCAAACATGACCGTGCTCGCCCCAGCCGGTGGTAGACGGCCCTGAGTCTATCGTGCCGGGCCGGCCGGGGTGTCGAACGGCCGGTAGCGGTCTCGCAGCGCGCCCACCAGGCCGGCGGCGCTCGCCACCAGCACCAGCACGAACACGTATCCGGCGATCGTCTCGCCGCAGTCAGGTCCGCATCCGCCGGTGCTTCCCAGTCCAATCGGCGCCAGCAGCCACACCCCGATCGCCACCAGCGGGGTCAGCGCCGCCACCAATCCCATGCGGGCGCCGAACAGAAACCCCAGCAGGGACGCCTGGAGCAAAAGCATCAGCCCGGTGTACTGCTGGGAGCCGCGGGCAGCGCCGGCCAGGACGATCAGCAGATCGGCGGTGATACCGATGGTGATCGGAAGGACGTACGCGGCCCACGGGATGCGAGGGCCCTTGATGCCCATCACCTGCCGCACCAGCGAGGGGTTTGCCGTCGACAGCGATTCCAACGCGGCGCGGGTGAGATCGAACTGCTCCATGGCGGCGTCGAGCCAGTCCTGGCCGTTGGCCACCCTGCCCCGCAGGCGGTTGCGGGCGAGCTCGCCGGACTCGTTCAGCACATGATCGATTCCCAACGTGGCCCGCCCCAGGCGCTGGTGCACGTGCTCGGGCTGGGCCGCAACCTCGACCGCCATGCCGTTCAGGGAGAACTCCGCAAACACGGCGTTCTCGTAGTCCAGGGAGCCGCCGTGCAGCACAAATCCTTCCCGATCGCCGTGACTGCGTTCGAGCGTGCGCGCAAACGCCGGCAGGTCGACCGCCCGGCAGACGATCTCGACCGGATCATCGGGGCCGGCGATCTGCAGCGGGTAGCTGCCGACGATCACCGGCGAATAGGGCGCGAGCGCGTCCATCAGCCCATCGTCCTGCAGCCGCTGATACCAGTCCTCGATCACCACCGGACTGTAACCCGGCGGCGGGGATCAGAAGGTTGCTTGGGTGTCCTCGCCCGGTTCCGGGGCGGGGCGTGATTCTCCCAGGATGCGCGGCAGATCGGCCTCGGTGATCAGCACCTTACGGGCCTTGGAGCCCTCGTACCCCGAGACGATTCCGCGCCGCTCCAGCATGTCGATCAGACGGCCGGCACGGGTGTACCCCACCCGCAGCCGCCGCTGCATCAGCGACACCGACGCGGTCTGGTGTTGTGCCACCAGCCGGATCGCGTCTTCGAGTACGGGATCCTCGTCGGCTTCCATGCGCTCGGGCTCGACGTCTGACGGCAGCTCCAGCAACTCCTCCTCGAACTCGGGCTGGGCCTGGCCGCGGCAGGCCTCCACGATCAGGCGCGTCTCCTCCTCGGAGATGTACGCGCCCTGAACACGGTTGAGCTTGGACGTGCCCAGCGGCTTGTACAGCATGTCGCCCTGCCCCAGCAGCGCCTCGGCACCGTTGACGTCCAGGATCACGCGTGAATCGGTCTGAGACGACACGGCAAACGCGATCCGGGACGGCACGTTGGCCTTGATCATTCCGGTGATCACGTCCACCCGCGGGCTCTGGGTCGCCAAAACCAGGTGAATGCCGACGGCGCGAGACTTCTGGGCGAGCCGGATGATGGCGTCCTCGACCTCTGCCGGGGCGACCATCATCAGGTCGGCCAGCTCATCGATCACCACCAGGATGTAGGGCAGCGTGTCCTCGCCGCGCTTCAGCCGGCCGCGATTCATCTCGACCAGGTTGCGGGCTTTGGCTGCGCCCATCAGCTCGTATCGGCTCTCCATCTCGCGCACCACGTTTTGCAGCACCAGCGACGCGTTCTTCATGTTCGTCACGACCGGCGTGAGCAGGTGCGGGATCGACTCGTAGTGGTTGAGTTCGACCCGCTTGGGGTCGACCAGAATCATGCGCACCTCGTCGGGGGTGGCCCGCAGCAGGATCGAGGAGAGAATGGCGTTGATGCATCCCGACTTGCCGGCGCCGGTGGTGCCGGCGATCAGCAGGTGCGGCATGCGGGCGAGATCGCAGGCCACCCCAGCGCCGGTGATGTCTTTGCCCAGCCATGCTGTGAGCGGGCTCGAACCTTCCGGTGGTGTCGGCGTAGATATCGCCCAAGGTGACCATGTTGGACGACGTGTTGGGCACCTCCACGCCCACCGCTTGCTTCCCCGGGATCGGCGCCAGGATGCGGATCTCGGTGGTGGCCAGGGCATAGGCCAGATCGTCGCGGAGAGCCGATACCCGGCTGACCTTGGTGCCCGGCGCCAGCTGCAGCTCGAAGCGAGTTACCCGGGGGCCGTTGACCATGCCGACCAGCCGGGCATCCACACCGAAGCTGGAGAGCGCCTCCACCAACTGTCGCGCCACCGGGGCGTGATCGACCTTGGCGCCGGTGGTCTTGCTCTTCTGCAGGATCGATTGGGAAGGTAGCCGGTAGGGAGCGCGATCGGCGGCCAGCGTGACCCCCAGTGCAGCGGTGATGTCATCCTCGGCGGCGTCGATCGGCAGCGACTGCTGCTCTGGCTCAATCTCAGGCTCGGGAGTAAGCTCGTCCAGCGACGGCTGAGGGATGGCGGGCTCCTCTGCCGGCTGCTCCTCGATGGGAGCGAAGATGTCGGAGAAGGCCGCCTCGCCGTCCAGTGGCTTGGCCTTCTTTGGAGTCTTGGCGGTGGGTACCGCGCGCAACGACGGCCGCGACACCGGCCGGTCACGGTACATCCGCACGACCTCTTCGGACAGCCGGGCGCCGGCACCGGCAGCGCGCGCCACCCCCCGGCCCGAGGAACGCATGGCCAGGCCGATCGAGCCGCCGGTGATCAGGATTACCGCTGCCACCAGGCACAGCACCACCAGGATGGTCACTCCCACCGGGCCGATCAGTCCCTGGAGGATCGAGCGGGCATAGGCGCCGGTGAGACCACCGTGGCGCTCAGCCGTGGTGGTGTCGGTGGTCGAGAAGGCCAGGATCGCGCCGAACAGCAGCAGCGCCACCCCGGTGCGCAACGGGCGCACGTGCAGCAGGCGCGACCGCAGGAATACCGACGCTCCAGCGATCACCAACAGCACCGGCGCCACCGCAGCCACACGGCCGGCTGTCAGGTGCAGCGCGCCGTCGATCTTTGCCCCGATCACTCCGCCGTCCCAACCCATGTACTCGACAAAGCCCAGGAAGACTCCAAGCGCGAGTAGTGAAGCGCCGATCAGATCCGGGCGATGCTGGAAAGAGTTTCGGCTCGGCGTCCGTTTCCGCTGGGGGGTCGTTGAGCGGAGGGGGGTCTTGCGCGGACGCCGAGCCGTCTTTGTACCAGCGGCGCGATGGGGTCTTCGCGTCGTTGTTCTGGCCATCGACGGTGCAATTCGCCTTCGCGTTACCGATTCCTTCAACGCTTGCGGCAGGTTCCCGCGGTCAGATCACGGAGTCCACCGCCATGGCGGCGAACAGCAGCGCGAGGTACAGCAGCGAGTAGTGAAACAGCACCTTGGCGGCGTGTTTGGAGACCGTCCGGCGAAGGGCCAGTGCCATCCACAAAAAGACGGCTCCCAGCAGCACGGCGGAGACGGCGTACTCCCAGCCCAGCGAACCGGTGGCAACGGGCAGCAGCGTCACCGCGATCATCAACACGGTGTAGCGCACGATCTGGCGGGTGGTCTCGGTATCGCCGCGCACGACCGGCAGCATCGGGATCCCGGCGGCCGCGTAGTCCCCTTTGATCAGCATCGCCAGCGCCCAGAAGTGTGGCGGTGTCCACACGAACACGATCAGGAACAGCAGCGCCGCGGTGACGGTCACGTGCCCGGACACGGCCGCATATCCCACCACCGGGGGGACCGCGCCGGCGGCTCCGCCGATCACGATGTTCTGCGCCGTGCGCCGCTTCAGGTAGCCGGTGTAGACGACCACGTAGAACAGGTCGCCCACGATCGCCAGCGCTGCGGTCAGAAGGTTGGTGGTGCAGGCCAGCAGCACGAACGACAGCGCCGACAGCGTCAGCCCGAACTCGAGTGCCCGCTCAGGGCTCACCCGGCCGGTGGCCACCGGCCGGCCGTCGGTGCGGCTCATATGCACGTCGATGTCGCGATCCATGTAGTGGTTGAGCGCGCTGGCGCCACCACAGGCAAGCGCCAGTCCCGCCATGGTGGCGACCATCAACCCCAGCGGCGGCACCCCCTGGGCGGCGACGAACATGCCGCACAGCGCGGTCAGAAGCAGCAGCGACATGATCCGCGGCTTGGTCAGGGTGATGTAGTCGCGGGGGCGGCTGGGCTGCGGCGTGTGATCCCAGCGCACCCGCACCGCCACCGTCAGGGTGGCGGCGAACGCCACCGCGGCCAAGGCGATGTGAGCCACGTGCAGCGCCGCGTTCGACCCGGTCAGCGGCGATCACACCGCCGAGCGCGATCTGGGCCAGCATCGCGGCCAACGCCACAGCCACAGGAGTCTTCAGGGTCGGATAGGAGATCACTGCGGCGATCGCCACCGCCGTCAGGAACGCCAGCGCGATCAGGCTGAGCAGATCGTGCGAGCCACCCATACCCAGCGCAGCGGTCGCGATCACCAGCGCGGTCGAGGTGGCCGCGCCGATCGCCGACAGCCGCAGCCATGGCCCCGGAAGGGGGCGCGGTGAGGTGCTCTCGGTCGGCGCGCGGCCCATGGATGCGGTGCGCATGGCGATGCCGCCAATCATACCGGCGGCGACCACGGGCATCGGCAGGCCAATTGGCACTCAACATCACCGCCAATTGGCACTGGCCCTGCGTTTGGCGGCGACCGCGCCGGGGTATCCTTGCCCGCGAATGCTCCGAACGTTCGTGGTGACGATGGTCGCGCTGGGCGCGATCGTGGGACTCAGTGCCGCTCCGGCGCTCGCCCAGAACCCACCCCATCAGTCGTGGCAGACCAACGGCACGGTGCGCACGGTGGTGATCTCACACGGAGTCGTCTATCTGGGTGGCCAGTTCACAACCATGCGTCCCGCCAACGCTCCCCTGGGCTCGACCCGGGCGGTCGTTCGCCGAAACGCTGCGGCGATCAACGCCACCACCGGCCGGCTGTTGCCGTGGAACCCGAACGTGGCCGGCCGCGTCGACGCTCTGCGGGTGATCGGAAACCGCGTGTACCTGGGTGGGCTGTTCACGGCCGTGGGCGGCAAGGCCCATGCCAACGTGGCCGCGGTGGGGCCGGACGCCGGCAAGCCCACGGCGTGGCATGCCAACACCAATGGGTCGGTGCGCGCGCTCGAAGCCACACCGGGTGGCAACGTGCTGCTGGGCGGAGACTTCTCCCGCGTGGCCGGCGTCGCCCGCACCCGCCTGGCCGAGGTCACCCCCGCGTCCAAGGTGACTGCCTGGGCACCGAGGGTCGGACAGGTCACCGGCTTTGCCTGTCCCCCACGCTGCCACCCGAGCGTCTTCACGATCCGGATGTCGGCCAGCGGCAAGACCGTCTACTTCGGCGGGCACTTCGGGCTCGTCAACGACGTGTCGCGGAACGAGGCTGCCGCTGTGCCGCTGGCAAACGGCGGCACCACGCTGGCGTTCAACCCGAACATCTATGCCGACGCCAACTGCCCCCTCTGCACCACGCCCGAGACCAGCCGCGTCTACAACATCATCCCCACCGCCACCCGGATCTACACCTGCGGCGGCTACTGGAAGGTGAACGGCTCGTTGCGGTCGTTCAACGTCTCGGCGTTCAACCCGACCAGTGGCGCGCTGATCACCGGCTTTCGGGGGCAGGATGACGGCGACACTCCCGGCTGCGCTTTGCGCGCCGGGGTCCTCTACATCGGAGGGCATTTCAACGTGGCCGGATTCAACTGCCAGCCGAACCAGCTGCAGTTCTGCACCACCCGCCATCACGTGGCGGCGCTGGATGCGACCACGGGGTCGGTGATCAGCTCGTGGAACCCCGGGGCCAACTCCGTCCACGGCCTGCTGGCGATCGCAAATGCCCCCGGCGCGGTCGCCTTCGGCGGCTACTTCACCCGCATCGGTGCCACCAACCGCCAGGGAATCGCCCTGTATCGCTCGCTGCCGCCGGCTCCCTGAGCACGGTGCCTCACGTTGATCGCCCGGAAAAAGTCCAGGCCGTTCCAGTTGAAGCGCTGCATGCGGCCTTCGACCTCGAGGTCGAAGTTGAAGTACTCCGGGATCGGCCCGAGCGCATCTCGCCCACGGAACCGGTGCTGCCCGATCTCGTCGAGCCGTTCGATGCCGATGTCGAGCAGCCGGGGAGCGAGTGCGCCGTCCACCTGCACGATCTTCGCAGCCGGCGACCATGGGTTGTGCGATCGGTAGAGCCCGCAGTAAGGGTCGGCGGCATCATCGCCCGAGGGTGGCGGGGTGGTCGGCTTGATCGGAGCGGGCTCAGGCAGCGCCCGCCCGTCGTGACGGGCCCGCAGCAGCGCCATGGCGAACTCGCAGATCGGGATGGCGCCCTCCGGCCCGTTGACCAGCACGAACGCGCCCACGCCCACGTCCGACGTCGGCAATCATCATCGCGTGCTGCCCCACCATCCCTCCGGAGTGCGACAGCTCGCGGGTGCCTTCGGCAACCTCGACGCCGAGGCCGTAGCCGTACGGCTGCCCCTCCTCGTCCAGCTCGGTGCGCTCCACCATCAGCGCGAACGCCTCGCTCGACACCACCCCGTCGGCCTCTCCGGCCAGCAGCAGCCGGATGAACCGGGTCATCTCCTCGGCGGTCGCCACCACCGACCCGTCGGCGGATTCACTCACGATGAACGGTGCCGGAGCAAGCGGATCGCCCGATACCCACAGCCGGTTGGCGTCGAGCTGCAGGTGGCCGTCCGGCAGAGACGGGCGCAGCGCATGGGAGATCACCGCCGAGGCGGAGGTCATGCCCAGCGGCCGCAGCACGCGCTGCTCGACCGCCTCAGCCACCGTCTGGCCGGTGACCGCCTCGATCACGAGCCCGAGCGTGCAGTAGCCGTTGTTCGAGTACCACATCCGCTCACCCGGCTTCCAGCACGGCTCCATGCCGGCGAGCAGGGCGATCGGTGCGCGCGAGGGCGGGCCGGGCTCGGTGCCGATGGGAAGACCGGCGGTGTGGGTCAGCAGGTGGTGCAGAGTGATCGCACCGGGCCGGCCGAACCGAAACCACGGCAGATAGCGCTCAACCGGGGCGTCCAGCTCGAGCAGCCCCTCCTCCACCAGCCCCACCAGGCAGACCGCGGTGATCGATTTGTGGATCGACCCGATCTGGCCGCGGATGTCGGGTGTCCACGGCTGCCCGACGCGGGCCTCGCCGTAGGCTCGCACCAAAATCGGCCCGGTACGGTCGGTCAGCGCCAGTGACACGCCGGGGGTGTCGCCGGCGGCGATTCGCTGCCAGTGCGTAGGCCTCGAGAGCGTGCTCGAGCGGGTCGCTCACACTTCCACGACGATGGGCAGCACCATCGGCCGCTTGCCCGTCAGCCGCGAGACCATCTCGGCCAGGGCGTCGTGCAGCTGCTGCTGGACGAGATGCACCTCGGTGGTGCGATGCTCCTGGCATTCCTGCAACACCCGGTCGACCGCCAGCCTGGCCTGCTCCACCAGCAGCTCGTCGTCCTCATCGGGAGCGGCCAGACCGCGCAGGATCACCTCGGGTGGGGCCAGGATCTCGGCGTCCTCGGCCGAGATGGTCGCGACCACGATCACCACCCCATCGCTGGCCAGATGGCGGCGGTCGCGCAGCACCACATCCTGCGGGTCGCCCATGTTGAACCCGTCCACCAGCACGATCCCGGTCTCGACCTGACCCTCGAGCGACAACCCGTCGGCGTCCAGTTCCAGCACCGAGCCGTTGTCGGCGATCCGCACCGCGTGCGCCGGCACCCCCGCCTCCTCGGCGATCCGGGCGTGGGCCTGCAACATGCGGTACTCGCCGTGCACCGGCATGAAGCTGCGCGGCTTGACCGTCTCGATCATGGTGCGCAGATCCGCGGCGGAGGCGTGACCGGAGACGTTCACGTAGTCGGAGCTGTCGGTCAGCACCCGGGCGCCCTGACGGCACAACCGGTTGATCGTCTCGTTGACCTTGCCCTCGTTCCCGGGGATCGCCCGGGCCGAGATCACCACCGTGTCGGTGGAGTGCACCTGAACCGACTGGTGGGTGCCTCCGGCGATCCGGGTCAACGCCGACATCGGCTCGCCCTGGCTGCCGGTGCAGATGATCACGATCTGGTGATGCATGAACTCGTCCAGGCGGCGGGGCTTGATGATCACATCGTCGGCAACCTCGGTGTAGCCCAGGTTGCGGGCGATGTTGAAGTTTCGGTTCATCGAACGGCCGACGATTGCGACCACTCTGCCGTTTGCGGTGGCGGCGTCCACCACCTGCTGCAGGCGGTGGATGTGTGACGAGAAGGTGGTGATGATCACGCGCCCGGGCGCATGTCGGATGATCTCGCGCAGCGACGCGCCCACGGTGCGCTCGGATGCGGTCGACCCCGGCACCTCGGCGTTGGTGGAGTCGGCCATCAGCAGTGCGACGCCGGCGTCACCGAGCGCACCCAGCCGTCCCAGCTCGGTCGGCCGATCGTCGATCGGGGTCGGGTCGAGCTTGAAGTCGCCGGTGTGCACGATCGCGCCGAACTCGGTGTGGAACGCCACCGCGACCGCGTCGGGCACCGAGTGGGTGACCCGCATGAACTCCATCGTGAACGGGCCTACCTGCACGGTTCCGCCGTCAGGCTTGATCTCGACCAGGTCGACGTGTGGCGACAGGCCGTGCTCGTCCAGCTTCGATTTCACCAGGCCCAGGGTCAGGCGCGTGCCCCACACCTCGGCGGCGGTGCCGATCTCACGCAGCAGGTATGGCAGCGCCCCGATGTGATCCTCGTGCCCGTGGGTGAGCACGATCGCGTCAAGCTTGTCGACGCGCTCGGCCACGTAGCTGAAATCGGGCAGCACGATGTCGATCCCGAGCATGTCGTCGCGGGGAAAGGTCAGGCCGGTGTCCAGCAGCACCATCCGGTCGCGGTACTCGAACACCGTCATGTTCTTGCCAACCTCGCCCAACCCGCCCAGCGGGATGATCCGCACCGGATCTGGCGCCATCAGGTGGTGGCCGCCGGTAGCAAGCCCATGCTCTCGAGCGCGCGGCTGACTTCGGCGGCTTCGTTCTCGGACACCTCGATCAGCGGCAGCCTGAGCCCGCCGACGTCGTGGCCGAGCAGATTCAGCGCGTACTTGAGGGGGATCGGATTGGTGGTCACGGCGAGCGCATCGTAGAGCGGTCGCAGCGATCGGTCGACCACACGTGCGCCGTCGAGGTCGCCGGAGTGGACCAGCTCGATCATCCGGCGGATCTGGGGACCGGCGAGATGGGAGGCCACGCAGATGCCACCGACCGCGCCGATCTCGGTGAACGGCAGCACCAGGTCGTCGTTTCCGGCGTACAGGGCAAGGTCGGTCTCGTCCACGATCCGCTGGGCTTGATCGAGATCGGGCGTGGCCTGCTTGACCGCCGTCACATTCGGAATCCGGGCGATTTCGATCAAGCAGGTCGGGCTCGAGATTCACCACCACCCGCTGCGGGATGTTGTAGATGATCACCGGCCGTCCGTCGGCGGCCTCGGCGATCGCCGTGAAATGCGCCAGGATGCCCGCCGGCGGTGGCTTGGAGTAGTACGGCGTGACCGCCATCACCGCGTCCACGCCGGTGGCCAGCGCAGACCGTGTCAGTGCGACCGAGTGGTGCGTGTCGTAGCTGCCGGTGTTGGCGACCACCGTCGCCGCCCCGCCGATCTCGCTCACGATCGTCTCCAACAGGTCGAGCTTCTCCCGGTCGGAGACGGTCGGCCCTT
This sequence comes from uncultured Actinomycetes bacterium, assembly GCA_963723785.1. Classification (GTDB taxonomy): domain Bacteria; phylum Actinomycetota; class Thermoleophilia; order Gaiellales; family JAICJC01; genus CAVPTL01. The sequence goes on from CAVRSB010000019.1 coordinate 46,021, forward strand.
CGCCGGTGGTGCCGCACACCACCACACCGTCGGAGCCGTTGTCCACCAGGAACCGAGCCAACCGGCGGGCGCTTCCGTGATCGACCGATCCGTCGCTGCCAAACGGCGTGACCATCGCGGTCAGCAGTGCTCCCAGGCCCGTACTCACGCGGTCATTCTAGTTCGTCGATCGGCGACGCCGTCGCCACAGTGCCATCAGAGCACTGCGTCCAGGCCGATGGTGAGTCCCGGTTCGAGTTTGGCGATGCCGCGCACCGCCAGCAGCACCCCGGGCACGAATGCCCCTCGAGAGCGTGGTGTCGTGACGGATCGTGAGCGTCTCCCCCATTCCGCCGAAGATCACCTCTTGGTGGGCGATCAAGCCCGGCAGCCGGACGCTGGAGATGGGAACGTCACCGCCCATGCGCGCGGCGGTGGCAAGCGCCGTGCCGGACGGGGCGTCGCGTTTGCCACTGCCGTGAAGCTCGACGATGTGGGCGTCGGGCAGAAGCTCGTGCGCCTGCTCCGCCATCCGCATCATCAGCACCGCCCCGATCGCGAAGTTGGGGGCATACAGGATCCGCACTCCGGCCGCGCGCGCGGCGGCGTCGGCGTTGGCCTGGGCGGAGGCCGAAAGCCCAGTGGTGCCGAGCACCAGCGAGACGCCGGCGGCTGTGGCCAGCGCGCAGGCCTCGGCGGCAGCCTCCGGCACCGTGAAGTCGATCACCACATCACAGTCGGCGGCCGCCAGTGCGTCGGCCAGCGTGACGCCCAGCGTCGGGGAGCTCGTGGCCACCAGCTCCAGATCCGGTGCTGCCTCGATGGCCGGCTGCAGCGCCTTTCCCACTTGACCGGTCGCCCCCGAGAGGAGTATGCGGATCATGGTGCACTCCCGAGCTGGGAGATCGAAAGGACGTTGCCCGAAGGATCCTGAAACCACGCCACCCGGGCGCCACTGGGGGCGTCCCAAACACCCGACTCGTCCTGCCTCATACCGGGATAGCGGAGCGGTTCCACGCCCGCTTGCGAAAGCTGGGACACGGCGGCGGTCGGCGTCGGCGACGTTCCATCCAAGCACCGTGTGGGGCGCCGGTTGGAGCCGCTCGACCAGCGTCACCCGCAGCTGCGTGCCGTTGGCGTCGAACACTCGCGCAATCGGCGACTGTTCGACCACGGGCAGACCCAGCGTAGCTCCGTAGAAGTCTTCGGCCAGTTCGAGGTCGGTTGTCGCGACGAATGCGACCAGCGGTGTGTGTGCCAGCATCGCCGGAGAGCCTATCGGCTCGCGGCTCAGGTGACGAACTCGAGGTCGAGCGCAGCCACGGCTTCGTCGAACCGCTCGCGGCTGGGCCCGATACCGGCGATCGAGAGCCGGGACGGGTCGAACAGCTGCCGAGCCAGCGCCGCGATCGCGTCCGGCTCGACGGCATCGATCTCGGCGCACACCCGATCCAGCGACAGCAGCTCGGTGTCGGTCAGCACCGACTTTCCCAGCCTGCCGGCGCGATTCGAGGTCGATTCCATGCCCAGCATGATGCGGCCCTTGAGGTTCTCCTTGGCGCGGGTCAGCTCGACCGGGCCGATGTCGCCGCTGCCGACGCGCCGCAGCTGGTCGTCGATCACCCGCAGGCACTCGGCCAGGTTGTCCTCGCGGGTGCCCACGTAGATCCCCACCATGCCGGTGTCGGCGTACTGGGAGGTGAACGAGTACACCGAGTAGGCCATCCCGCGCTGCTCGCGAATCTGCTGGAACAGCCGCGACGACGCCGATCCACCCAGGATCGAGTCGAGCAGCGACTCGACAAACCGGCGGCGATCGGATCGCGGCAGGCCGACACCACCCAGGCAGACGTGGAACTGCTCCTGCTCGCGCTGTTGAAATACCAGTCGCGGCTTGGTATCGGCGATCCACGGAGAGCGCACTCCAACGGTCGGATCGGGCATCCGCGAGAGCGGCGCAAACCGCGTCTGGATGGCGTGCACGAGCGGTTCGTGCTCGAGGTTGCCGGCGGCGGCCACGACGATGTTGGGGCCGACGTAGCGAGACTCGTGGTAGGCGCGAACCGCGGCCGGTGGGACGCTCGACACCACATCGGCGGCGCCGATCACCGGCAGGCCCAGTGGGTGGTCGGCGAACACGGCCCGCGCGATCAGGTCGTGCACCATGTCCTGCGCAGCGTCCTCGTACATCGCGATCTCCTCCAGCACCACCTCGCGCTCGGAGGCCATGTCGGCGGGATCGAACCTGGGCGCCAGCAGCATGTCGCACATTACGTCCAGCGCCCGCTCCAGATGCGCGTCGAGGATGCGGGCGTGCAGTACCGTGAATTCCTTGCCGGTGGCTGCGTTCAGCTCCGCTCCGAGGCCGTCGAAGATCTCAGCGATCTCGACCGCCGAGTACCGGGACGAGCCCTTGAACAGCATGTGCTCGATGAAGTGCGAGATTCCGGCTTGGTTGGCGGTCTCATCTCGCGACCCTGCGCCGATCCAGATGCCGATGGAAATCGATCGGACGCTGGCCACACGCTCGGAAACGATGCGCTCGCCGCCGTCGAGCGTTGTGACTGTATAGCGCTGCATGCCCGGCGCATGCTACCAACGAAGGGTGGGGATCTCGTCCCCCAGAAGGGGTAGAGGCGGCGGGGGCGGCTAGCGGTGTTTGCTGAGAGCCAGCGACCGCTCGAACCGCTGGGTGGCACCCTCGTCCAGGTGCATCACCACCGGGCCGTGCATGATCAAGTTGGCCGGTGCCCGCTCCTTCAAGCAGGTCGGGCATGAACTGCTCGGCCAGCCATTCGCGGCCATAGGCCACGGATGCGCGTACCCGCATCCGCACCAGGCCGTCGTCCAGCTTCTCGGTCTCCTCGACCCATGGTGCGATCACGAACTGGGTGGCGCCCTTGGGCACGATCGAGGCCACATCCTCGATCAGCGCCCGGCCCTTGTCGGCATCGGAGACGTACATCTCCAGCGCCAGCTCACGCGCCCCGGTGGGGCGGACGCGGGTGGCGTAGATGGCCGAGTTGTTGACCCGGATCACCTCGCCGGTAACGGTGCGTAAACGGGTTGAGCGCAGTCCCACCTCCTCCACAATTCCCTCCAGCGACCACGGTTCGATGGTGATGTTGTCGCCCACCGCAAACCAGCCTTCGAAGAACATGAAGCATCCTGCCAGGATGTCGGTCAGGAACCGCTGGCCGGAGAAGGCGATCAAGAGCACGATCAGCGATGCGCCGGCGACCGTGGTGACCCGTCCAGCACCGGGTATCTGCGCCAGCGCGTAGAACAGTGCGATCCCGAACACCGTGTAGCGAAGCGTGGTTCGCAGCAGCGAGATCGTGGTCTCGCGTCGCTGCAGGCCCCGGAAGACGCCGGTGTCGGCCTCGTCGCGGTTGAGGTGCTTGCGTTCGTTGCGGCGAACGATCCAGGTGGCGAGCCGGTTCGACCATCGCGCGACCAGCCACGCCAGCAGGAACGCGAGCACCACCAAAAGCAGCGTCTTCCACGGATCCGAGATCAGATTGTGGGGAAGGTCGTTCCCTTTGTCGGCCCAGATCGCCACGATCGACAGTATCGCCGCTGCGTGCATAAAAGGTGCCAGGCACCTCTTATGCATGGGGGGGCGGCTGGGCCGCCCCCCATGCAGAGACGACTGTTAGCGGCGACCGCCGCGGTCGCGACCTCGGTCACGGCCGCCACCACCACCGCGGGGCCGCTCCTCACGCGGCTCCGGAGCGGGCGTGGATGCCGCCACCTCGATCAACTGCTCCGGCGTGATCTCACTCTCGCCGTCCAGCTTGGCGACCAGCGTCAGGCCGATGCGGCCACGGTCCTTGTCGACCTCGACCACCTGGACACGCACCACGTCTCCGCGGTCCATCACCTGGGCGGCCGACTGCAGCCGATTGCCCTTGGGCAGGATGCGGCTGACATGCAGCAGGCCGTCGACACCCTTGCGTAGCTCGATGAAGGCACCGAAGTCGGCGATCTTCACCACCTTGCCGGTGTACTCATCCCCCACTTCGACGTCCTTGCACATCGCGTCGATGGTGTTGCGGGCCTCCTCGGCCAGCTCACCGTTGGCACCGTAGATGCGAATCGTGCCGTCTTCCTCGATGTCGATCTGTACCTCGTAGTCGGCCTCGAGCCCGCGAATCGTCTCGCCGCCCTTGCCGATCACCATGCCGATGTAGTCCGGCGGCACCTTGGTCGAGATGATCCGCGGTGCGTGCGCGGCAACCTGCTCGCGCGGAGCCGACAGCGCCTCGCTCATCTTGCCGAGGATCACCAGCCGGGCCTCTCGCGCCTGGGTCAGCGCGTTTCGCAGGATCTCGGTGGTGACACCGGTGATCTTGATGTCCATCTGCAGCGCGGTGACGCCCTGCTCGGTGCCTGCGACCTTAAAGTCCATGTCACCGAGATGATCCTCGGCGCCCTGGATGTCGGTCAGGATGACGTAGTCGTCACCCTCCTTGATCAGCCCCATGGCGATACCCGCCACCGGCGCCTTGATCGGCACGCCGGCGTCCATCAGCGACAGCGTCGAACCGCACACCGACGCCATCGACGACGATCCGTTCGACTCGAGAATCTCCGACACCAGTCGCAGCGTGTACGGGAAGTCCTCCTGGCTGGGGATGACCGGCACCAGGGCGCGCTCGGCGAGCGCTCCGTGGCCGATGTCGCGGCGCTTGGGGCCGCGCATGAACCCAGTCTCCCCCACCGAGTACGGCGGGAAGTTGTAGTGGTGGATGTAGCGCTTGGTGTCGTCCAACGACAGATCGTCGATGCGCTGCTCCTCCTTGCCCGTGCCCAGCGTGCAGAGCGTCAGCGCCTGCGTCTGGCCGCGGGTGAAGAGCCCTGAGCCGTGCGTTCGAGGCATCACTCCGACCGAGGCATGGATCGCCCGCAGCTCCGTCTCGGAACGTCCATCGGGGCGGCGCTTGTCGACGGCGATCTTGGTGCGGACGGTCTCCTTGTAGAGCTTGTCCACAGCCCCTGCAACCGCGGCCCTGGCGGCCGGGTCGAGCGTGGTGGCGCCGGAGGCGTCAGGCTCGGTGCGTGCCGGGAACGGCAGGTCGATGCCGGCGACGATGTCGTCCAGCAGCGCGGCCCGCTTGGCCGACTTGAGCTCCTTCGAGTCCTGCTCGGCATCGGTGAGCGCCTTCACGGCTTCGCCGTATTGCGCCTTGACAGCCGGATACACCGCCTGCTCCCTGGCTTCGACGACCAGCTCGGCAAACGCGAACTGGGCGCGCTGGCGCTGCAGCAGGTCGGTCTCGGTCGAGCTGCCGCTGACCGCGGGCGTCTCGTCCTTCAGGATCGCATCGGCAGTCGGCTGCAGCGCCGCCAGCCCGCCACCGGTGATGGCGGCCTGAAGCGCCTGGCCATGCGTCTGGCGAAGCGACTCGGTCACGGCGCCGTCGGCCCACTTGGGCTGGCCGGCTTTCGACGCGAGGTCGATCTGCACCTGGCACAGCTTCTTGATCTCGGTGTGCGCGATCTCCAGCGCGGTGATCAGATCCTCCTCACCGATCTCCTGCGCACCCGCTTCGACCATGGTGATCGCCTCGGGCGTGCCGCACACGATCAGGTCGAGGCTGGACTGCTTCAGCTCGGGCAGGGTCGGGTTGACCACCAGCTCGCCGTCCAGACGGCCGATCCGCACCGCGCCGACTGGGCCCAGGAAGGGCATCGGCGAGAGCATCAGCGCGGCCGAGGCGCCGTTGATGGCGAGCAGGTCGTGTCCGTTCACCATGTCGGTCGAGAACGTGGTGATGATCAGCTGCACCTCGTTCTTGTAGCCCTTCGGCCACAGCGGCCGGATGGGCCGGTCGACCATGCGTGCATTCAGGATCGCCTTCTCGCCGGCGCGTCCCTCACGCTTGAAAAACCCGCCGGGAATCTTGCCGGCGGCATACATCTTCTCTTCGACGTCGACCGTCAGCGGGAAGAAATCGGCTCCCTCACGTCCCTCGGTGCGTCCCACCGCGGTGGCGAGTACCACCGTATCTCCCTGCTGTACGAGCACCGCGCCATGCGCCTGCTTGGCGACGGCCCCGGTCTCGAAGCTGATCTCCTTGTCGCCAATGGTGGCGGCAACACGGGTCGCTCCCGGTTCGACTGCAATACTCATTCTCTGTCTCCTCCGGCCCCTCCATCTCGGGGGCCATCCTCCGTGAATCGGTGCTGCGCCCTATCGGCGCAGACCGAGTTCCTTGATGAGGGCGCGATAGCCCTCCAGGTCGTGCCTCTGCATATATGTCAGAAGCCTGCGGCGACGGCCGACCATCTTGAGCAGGCCGCGTCGCGAGTGATGATCGTGCGGGTGAGTCTGCATGTGCTCGGTCAGCTCGGTAATCCGCTGAGTGAGCAATGCCACCTGCACCTTGGTTGAGCCGGTGTCCTGCTGACTTGCCCCATACTTGGCAATCAGCTCGCTCTTCTGTTCCTGGGTAAGCGGCATCGCCTACCACCTCCTTGCCGGTTGTCATCAAGTCGCCGACATCCCAGAACCGCGCCGGCAAGAGGCGCAAATCCGCGATGTGGCCGCTCAGCAGGGTAGCAGGGGCTTGCGTCCACCGCCGCAACGGATACGCTTTTGAGGTTCCCTAGCGAGGGTGTGAACGTGAGCATTGCAGTCGTGACCGGCGGCGCCGGCTTTCTCGGGTCGCATTTCTGTGAATATCTCCTGGAGCGCGATTGGCGGGTGCTCTGCCTGGACAATCTCGACACCGGGACACTCGAGAACATCGAGGATCTGCGCGGCGAGAACTTCGAGTTCCGCTACCACAACTGCGTCGACCACATCTCGGTGGACGGCCCGGTGGACGCGGTGTTCCACCTCGCCAGCCCGGCCAGCCCGGTGGATTACCTGCGACTTCCGCTGGCAACGCTCAAGGTCGGGTCATACGGCACCCACAACGCGCTGGGACTGGCGAAATTCAAGCGTGCCCGGTTCCTTTTGACCTCCACCTCGGAGGTCTACGGCGACCCCGAGATCCATCCTCAGCGGGAGGAGTACTGGGGCAACGTCAACCCGGTGGGGCCGCGCGGCGTGTACGACGAGGCCAAGCGCTACGCCGAGGCGCTGACGATGGCCTATCACCGGCAGCAGGGCGTGGATACGCACATCGCCAGGATCTTCAACACCTACGGCCCCCGCATGCGCGCCAACGACGGTCGCGCGATTCCCACCTTCCTGCGCCAGGCGATGGAGGGCAAGCCGCTGACGGTGTTCGGCGACGGCAGCCAGACGCGCTCGTTCTGCTACGTGGACGATCTGATCGAGGGCCTGTTCCGGCTGACCATGAGTAGCGAGCATATGCCGGTGAACATCGGCAAACCCGAACGAGATGACGCTGCTGGAGCTGGCCGAGCGCGTGATTGCGCTGACCGGCGCCGACTCCAAGGTGGTCTTCGAGGGCCTCCCGGTCGACGACCCCAAGGTGCGGCAACCCGATATCGCCAAGGCCAGGCAGCTGCTGGACTGGGAGCCTCGGGTGACGCTGGATGACGGCCTGCGCCGCACGATCGAGAGCCTGGGTCACACTCCCGCCCCGGTATCCGGCTAGCCGGACGGTCACCCGAGCAGCGACCGCGTCTGCTCGACGTCGCGTCCGAGCTGGTCGATCAGCGCCTCCACTCGCTCGAACCGTTCCTCGTCGCGCAGCCGGTGGACGAACTCCAGGTTGATCGGCGAGCCGTACACCTCGCTGTCGAAATCGAGCAGATATGCCTCCACCCGCACCGCATCACGGGCGTCGGTGAACGTCGGGTTGTAGCCAACGCTGATGGCGGCAACGTGAGATCCGTCCAACAGATGCGCCCGTCCGGCGTAGATCCCCCGGCCGGGAATCACCGACTGCGGCGCCGACATCACGTTGGCGGTCGGAAACCCGATCTCGCGCCCCCGCTTGTCACCGTGGACAACCTCACCGTCGAGCCACGGCGGGCGCCCCAGCAGGCGCTCAGCGCCGTGCACGTCGCCGGCCTCCACCAGCCGGCGGATGCGGGACGACGAGACCGGCTCGCCGTCGATTTCGAGCAGTGGCATCACCGTGACATCGAAGCCCAGCTCTGCACCGGAGGCGGCCAGCTGTTCGGTGGTACCGGCTGCGCGATGGCCGTAGCGGAAATTCGCTCCGACCGTGACCGTCTCGGCTCCAAGTCGCCGGTGCAGAACGTCGCGGGCGAACGAGTCGGCGGAGACCCGCGACAGTTCGGCGGTGAACGGCACCACGATCACCTCATCCGGCCGGATCTCGCCGGCGAGCTCGATCCTGCGGGCCAGCGTGGCCAGCTCGGGCGGTGCCAGCTCGGGGCGAATCACCGCCATGGGGTGCGGATGGAAGGTCACGACCGCCGATCGCAGATCGCGGGACTCGGCAGCGCAGATGGCGGCTTCGATCACCGCCCGATGGCCGAGATGCACGCCGTCAAACGTGCCGATCGCCAGCGAACGACGCGCCGGTGGCGCCAGGTCGTGGCTCATATAGACGTCGGTCATGCCAGCACCACGACCGGGTGAAGCTGTCCGGCGCGGGGCTCGGCCACGGCCACCAGCTGGCCGTCGTGTGACAGCCGGGTGAGCTCTGACGCCGCTCCCGCAGGCTGTTCGATGGTGCGGCCGTGGACGACCAGCTCACGCTCGTCTGCCGACATGCGGTGATCGGGCAGATGCGAGAGCGTCTCCAGTGGCGTGCGAAACCATGGCCCCATGGGGTCTGCGCTGATCTGGTCGGTCGTACCGGCGTCCGCCACCTGCCAGGGGCCGATCGCGACCCGGCGGAGTGTGAGGCAATACCCGCCGGCCCCGGCGGCCTCGCCGATGTCGGCAGCGATCTGGCGCACATACGTGCCCTTGGAGCAGGTCACGTCGATCTCCGCGCGTTGCAGCTGTGGGTCAAAGCCGGTCACGTCCAGGCGGGAAACGCGGACCGCGCGCGGCGGTGCCACGACGGTCTCACCGCGGCGCATGCGGGCGTACGAGCGTTGTCCGTCGATCTTGACGGCCGATGCCGCCGGCACCTGCTGAAGGATGTCGCCAACCAGCGCTGCCGCCGCCACTCTCACGGGATCGGCGTCGGTGGTCTCGCCCGTGTGCTCGATAGATCCCTCAGGGTCGAGCGTGGTCGACCGCGCGCCGAACTGGATCACCGCCCGGTAGCGCTTGTCCATGTCGGTCAGAAACCGCGCCAGCCGGGTGGCACGGCCCGTCACCACCATCAAAAGGCCCGTCGCGAACGGGTCGAGGGTGCCGGTGTGGCCGGTCTTTGAGCCGAGTGCAGGACGGAGCTGGCGGAGCACTGCAAAGGACGAAGGCCCTGCGGGCTTGTCCACGAGGAACATGCCGCTGGGGCTGCTCATGCTCAGGCTGCTGGTGCTGCCAGCTGGTCCGACACCTCGGCCACGATGAATGCGCGGATCTCATCGACGGTACCGTCGTGCGAGAAGCCGGCAGCCTGCTTGTGGCCGCCGCCGCGGGACTTGCGCGCGATCACCGACACGTCGATGCCGCCCCGGGATCGCAGCGAGACGCGGTTGGCGGTCACGGATCCGTCGGCCAGCGGCACCTGCTCGCGGATCACCGCCGCCACCTCGACGCCTTCGATCGCTCGCAGGGTGTCGATCAGCCCCTCGGTGGTGGCCTCGTCTCCGGCCACCGAGGCCAGTTCCTCTCGGGTGACGTGCGAGATCACAAGTTGGCCGTTCTGGTACATCTCGGCGTTGGCGATCACGCAACCGAGCAGCATCAGCTTGCCGAACGGCACCCGCTCGAACACGAGCTCGAACACCTTGTGCACGTCGGCGCCGGCCTCCACCAGGCGCGCAGCCAGTCGCAACGCGGTGGGACTGGTGGTGCGGTACTGGAACCGCCCGGTGTCGGTCACCAGGCCGACGTACAGCGCCTCGGCGATCTTGGGGGTGAGCTCGACACCCATGCCGTCGAACACCCGGGCCAGCAGCTCGGCCGTGGACGATGCACTGCCATCCACCAGGTTGACGTTCCCAAAGCGGCTGTTGTCGTGGTGATGGTCGACGTCGATGACCAGCTCGGCCGCTTCCAGAATCTCGGCGTAGTCGGGGCCGATGCGGCGCTCGTTGCCACAGTCGACCGCCAGCACCGTCCAGCCCTCCACCGAGGCCGGGTCGATCTCGCGCTCGAGGCCCTTGGTCTCGAGGAAGCTGACCTCGTGCGGAATCGTCGAGTCGGCGTGGATGTAGGTGCGCACCTGGGTGCCGCGGTTGCGCAGCGCCGAGGCGGCCGCCGACATCGACCCGATGGCGTCGCCGTCAGGGTTCTCGTGGGTCGCGATCAACACGCGGTCAGCCGCCGCGAGTGCGGCGACCACTTGATCGAGGTCGTTCTGGAGACTGGGATCCGTCATTGAAGGTCTTCGGCCGCGGGACGCTCCTGCTCCAGGAGGTCGTTCAGTCGCAACGCGCGGTCGAGGGTCTCATCATAGTGGAAGGTCAGCAACGGAGTGCGCCTGAGCCGGAGCTCGCGGGCGATGCGCGATTGCAGCACGCCGTGGGCTCGCTCCAGCGACCGCAGCGAACGCTCACGCTTGCGGTCGTTACCCAACACGCTGACGTAGACGGCGGCTTCTGCGAAGTCGGAGGTCGCTCGCACCCCGGTCACGGTGACGAATCCGATCCCCGGGTCGCCGAGCGCTTCGATCCCGTCTGCCAGCACTTCTCGGAGAGCCTCGTTGACTCGTCGCATCCGTTCAGTTGGCGGTCGGCTCACAAATCCTCCTCGACCGACAGCAGGCTGCGAGTGCAACCGATCAGGTCGTAGTCCTGACCTGAAAGGTACCGCTCGGCCTCGTCCAAGGCGCGCACCGTCTCACTCGACTCGCGCCGCACGACCACCAGGGTCAGCCGAGCGCGCTGCCACAGATCGTGAAAGTCGACCTCGGCGATGGAGGCGCCCAGCTGACGTTCGAGCTGGGCCTTGGTATGCCGCAGATGGCTGCGTTTGCCTTTCAGCGAGTGGGATTCGGGGAAGTGAAGATCGAACGTCAACACGCCGAGATACCCGCTGGCCATACGATAAAGCCTACCGGCGACCACGGGACGCCACGACGAAAGGCAGCGGAGTGAGTGAGGTGTCCGACTTCGGCGAGTTGGTGCTGGTCGTGTCGGTGGCGTTGCTTTTGGCGCTGCTCTGCAGCCGCCTCTCCAGCGGGCTGCGGGTACCCGCCGCGGCGTTGCTTTTGCTCGGCGCGGCGGTCGCGTCGGACATCGCTCCCCGACTGGGAACGATCGTGTCGATCCACGACGTGACCCGGATCGGGGTGGTTGCCCTGATCGTGATCCTGTTCGACGGTGGCATGGATCTCGGCTGGCGATCGGTGCGCCGCTCGATCGGCCCGGTGCTCGGTCTCGGGATCGTGGGCACATTCGCCACGGCGGGAATGATGGCCGCCGCCGCTCACTACCTGCTGGGGCTCGACTGGGTGCCGGCGGCGGTGATCGGAACCGCGCTCTCGCCCACCGACCCGGCGGTGATGTTCTCGGTGCTCGGAGACAACGCTCCCAGGGGCCGTGTTACCACCATCCTGGCGGCGGAGTCGGGCGCCAACGACCCGGTCGGGATCGCGCTCATGATCGGCGTGTTGAGTGCCGTCTCGCATCCCGACCACTCCCATTGGAACGTCGCCGCGGACGTCGGCTGGCAAATGCTGGTCGGAGTGGTCGTGGGAGGCCTGGGCGCAGTGCTCACCACGAGAGTGCTGACGCGTCTCGTCCGGCCTGCGGGGGCGCTGGATCCGATCACCGCGCTGGCCGCTGCGGGAGTGATCTACGGCGTGGCCGCGGTGCTGGACGGGTCGGGGTTTCTGGCGGTGTTCGTGGCCGGGCTACTGATCGGCGACACCACCGTGGACGAGGACGGCTCGGTGCGGGCGTTCCATTCCCAGCTGGCATCGGTGGCCGAGTTGGTGGTGTTCGTCGGGCTGGGGCTGACCGTCTCGCTGGGGACGCTCGACCTCGCAACGGTGCTCACCGACGGCCTGGTGCTGGCGGCGATCCTGATCCTGGTGGCGCGGCCGGCGGCGGTGGCGGCGCTGCTGTGGCCGGCCAAGCTCAGGCGGGGTGAGAAGGTCTTCATCGGCTGGTTGGGGCTCCGCGGTGCCGTTCCGATCCTGCTGGCGGCGTTCGCTGTCGACGAGCACGTACAGCAGGCGCACACCGTCTACGGCATCGTGTTCATCGTCGTGACGGTGTCAGTGCTGATCCAGGGATCGCTGATCCGCGCAGTCGCCCGGCGGGTGGGAGTCGACCTCGGCCCAACCGCCGATCACGCCTGACGCGCAACCTCTTTGATCGAGTAGGCCTCGAGCACGTCGCCCTCTTTGATGTCGTCGAAGTTCTCGAGTGTGAGTCCGCATTCGAATCCCTGAGCGACCTCACGGGCATCATCGGAGAAGCGTTTGAGGGTCTCGATACGTCCGTCGTGGACGATCGCACCGTCGCGCACGATCCGCACCTGCGCGCCTCGCTGGATCACGCCCTGGGTGACCATGCAGCCGGCGATGGTGCCGACCTTCGAGGCCTTGAACGTCTGCCGCACCTCGGCCTCGCCCATGACCTCTTCCACCTTTTCGGGCGAGAGCATCCCGATCAGCGCCTGCTGAATGTCCTCGGTCAGCTTGTAGATCACGCGGTAGGTGCGGATATCGACACCCTCGCGCTCGGCCAGAGCCTTGGCGTCGGCGTTGGGGCGGACGTTGAATCCGATCACGATCGCGTTCGAGGCCGCTGCCAAGTTCACATCCGACGCCACGATGCCGCCGACGCCGGAGTGGATCACGTTGACCGTGACCTCGTCGTGCTGGATCTTGCCCAGCTCGTCGATGGCGGCCTCCACCGAGCCCTGCACGTCGGCCTTGATCACCAGGTTGAGCTCTTGCACCGCGCCCTCCTGGACGGCGCTGAAGAGATCCTCGAGGCTGACGGACTTGGAGCGCCGGGCCAGCATCTCGGTGCGCAGCCGTTGCGCCCGCTGCTGCGCCATCTGGCGCGCGACCCGCTCGTTGTCGACCACGTGGCAGAACTCTCCTGCAGGCGGCGGACGATCGAAGCCAAGGATCTCGACCGGAGTTCCCGGGCCGGCGTCTCGGACGCGCTTGCCGCTGTGATCGTTGAGCGCCTTGACCTTGCCCCAGGCGTCGCCGGCGACCACCGCATCTCCGACCCGCAGTGTGCCGCGTGACACCAGCAGCGTTGCCACCGGGCCGCGGCCGACGTCGAGCCGCGACTCAATGATCACGCCGGACGCTTCGGCCTTGGCGTTTGCGTGCAGGTCGAGCACGTCGGCCTGCAGCAGGATCGAATCCAGCAGCTTGTCGAGGTTGGTGCCGTTCTTGGCTGAGACGTCCTCAAAAATCGTGTCGCCGCCCCACTCGGAGGGCTGCAGACCGTGGGTCGTCAGCTCCTGGCGGGCGCGGTCGGGGTTGGCTCCGGCCTTGTCGATCTTGTTGACCGCAACCACGATCGGGACATCCGCCGCGCGGGCATGGTCGATCGCCTCCACCGTCTGGGGCATGACGCCGTCGTCGGCTGCGACCACCAGCACGGCCACGTCGGTGACCTTGGCACCGCGGGCACGCATCGCGGTGAACGCTTCGTGACCGGGGGTGTCGAGGAAGGTGACCTTGCGCCCGTCGGGGACGTCCACCTGGTAGGCGCCGATGTGCTGGGTGATGCCTCCCGCCTCGGTGGAGACCACCGAAGCCTCGCGAATCGAGTCCAGCAGCGTCGTCTTGCCGTGGTCGACGTGACCCATGATCGTGACCACCGGGGGCCGAGGGACAAGATCGGCGGGATCGTCGTCGTAGGTGATCTCCTCGTCGTCCTCGTCGGCGGCGTGCTGGATCGTGATCTCCCGCTCCAGCTCTCCCGCCAGCAGCTCCACGGCGTCGTCGGACAGCGACACGGTCAGCGTCACCATCTCCCCCAGCCCCATCATCACCGTGATGATGCGGGCAGGCGAGATGCCGAGGGCCTCGGCCAGATCCTTGACGGTGATCCCGGACGGGACCTTGACCGGCCCGGTCGGGACCTCGACCTCTTTCTTGGGCTCGGGGCGAGCGCTGCGCTCCCGCCGCTGCGGCGGTTTGCGACCGGCTTGCGCGTCGATCACGACCCGGCGCTTGCCCTTCGGGGACGCGCCCCGCTGCGGGCGGGGATGGCGGGCCGGCTGACCCGGCTGCTGGGCCGGTGCGGCGCCGGCAGTGGCGTCGGCGGCGGCGTCGGCCGGCGGGGTGGCAGGAGCCTCTGCCGCCGCCGCCTCGGGCGCCTTGGCTGCAGGCGCCTTCTTGGCGGGCGCCTTCTCCTTTGTCGGTGGTCGCTTGGCCATTACCTCAATCCTTCCATTCCAGGAGCTCCGCGCTCAACCTCGAGCAGGCGTTCCAGCCCCCCGTAATCCTTGATCGTTTGCCGCAATCGCCGCCCCAGAGAGCCCTTTCCACGGGCGCGATCGGCACATTCCTGTCCGGGGCAGAGATAGGTGCCCCGCCCTTCCAAACGTCGATCCACGTCGATCACCACCGAGCCTGCATCGGCTGTCACGCGCCACAACTCGGCCTGGGGCCGGCGGGCACCGCAGCCTGCGCATTGCCGGGTGGGAATGTGTGCGGTCACGACGCCGCCGGCTCTCCCTCCTCCATTGCCGCAAGCTCCCGGTGGGCCGGGATGCCGCAGTAACGGCTTCCTTCGATCGCCTGGTTGGGACAGCGCTTGCCCGATGACGTCACCGCGACGCAGCGGCCGGGGAACTCGTCCTCCTCGCCCTCCGCGCCGGTGTAGGGCGTGTCGCTCTCGTCGGAGTAGTAATCGGTCTCCGACACGATGTCGATCCGCCAGCCGGTGAGCCGGTGGGCCAGTCGGGCATTGAGCCCTTCCTTGCCGATCGCGAGCGACAGCTGGTCGTCGGGCACCACCACGGTGGCCTGACGTCCGTCATCGTCGACGTAGACCTCACGCACCTTGGCCGGTGACAGCGCCTTGGCGACGAACCGGGCGGGCTCGTCGTTCCAGGGGATGATGTCGATCTTCTCTCCGCGGAGCTCCGACACCACCATGCGCACGCGCGATCCTCGTGGGCCTACGCAGGCACCGACAGGATCGACGCCCTGGACCTTGGACTCGACAGCGATCTTTGCTCGGTAGCCCGGTTCCCGGGCAACCGCGCGGATGGTCACGAGATTGTCGGCGATCTCCGGCACCTCCAGCTCGAACAGCTGGCGGATGAGATCGTCGGAGCGGCGTGACAGCACCACCTGAGGGCCCTTGCCTTCGCTTCTCACCTCGATGATCACGGCCTTGATCCGGCTGCCCTGCTCGTACCGTTCGCCCGGAACCTTCTCCGAGCCGGGCAGGATCGCCTCCATCCGGCCGAGATCGACGAACGCGTAGCGGGAGTCGTCCTGCTGGACGATGCCGGTCACGATCTCGCCCACACGGTCGTGGTACTCGTCGTACATCATCGAGCGCTCGGCCTCGTTGATCCGCTGCTTCAACACCTGCTTGGCGGTCTGGCCCGCGATCCGGCTGAAGTTCGCCGGGGTCACGTCCACCATCACGTCGGGGCTGAAGAACGTCCACTCGATCTCTGGCTCTGGTTCGGCGTGCTCGTCGCCCTGGTGACCGTCGGTGGTGACCACGTCGGCGGGCGCCAGCGCGAACTCGCGGTGATGCGGATGGGCTTCGAGGTAGGCCTCCCAGGCGTCGGGCTGCACCGACCACACCGTGTAGTCGCCGGAATCGCGATCGATGTCGACGCGCACCGGGTGGCGGGCGTCGGGCATCTTGCGATACGCCGCCTGCAAGGCGTCCTCGATCGCGGGCAGCAGCGTGCCCGGCTCGATGCCCTTTTCCTTTTCCACCAACTTGACGCCCTCAAGAATCTCTTTGTTCACCGTCGACCTCCCACTGGGTCGAACACCAGGTGGCTTCGATCGATTTCGGTGTACGCGATGCGTACCGCCGCGCCGTCCTGGTCAAGCTCAATATGCGTGTCGTCAGCAGCCAGCAGGCGGCCCTTGAACCGGCGCCGGCCCTCCGTCGCCTCCACCAGTTCGATTGCAACCGTCTGACCCTGCACTCGCTGGAAGTGCGCCGGCCTGGTCAGTGGCCGGTCGAGCCCCGGTGACGAGACCTCGAGTGCGAACTTTTCGCGCACCGTGGCCAGTTCACGACTCACGCGCTGGCACAACTCGAGGTCGACCCCGCCCTGCTCGCGGTCGATGTACACCCGCACCACACCCGACGACGGGCCCTCTGTGTGCACGACTTCGACCTCCGGCATCTGAGCCGAGAGGGTTCGTTCGATCTCGCGCTGAAGCTGTTCTGCGCTGGTTGCTGCCACTACCCACCACCATCGAGTCGTGGGCGAAAAAAGAGGCGGGTTCACACCCACCTCGTTCACCGCCTCGAAATCTTCTGACGAAACCCGTACTCTAGCAGGCGATGTATGGACACGACACCGGCCGAACCGCGTGCGCGCGCTGATTCAGCGGGTCACCAACGCCGCTGTGGATGCGGGCGGAGAACGGCTCGGGGCGATCGATTGCGGGCTGCTGGTGCTGGTCGCGGCCGGGCCCGAGCGACGGGCCCAAGGAGGCCGCCTGGATGGCCGGCAAGGTCGCCCGCCTGCGCGTGTTCTCCGATGCCGCCGGGAAGATGAACCTGGCGCTGGCCGACGTCGGCGGGTCGGTCTTGTGCGTGTCGCAGTTCACGCTCTACGGCGATACCTCCCGGGGCAACCGGCCGAGCTTCATCGGCGCGGCCCCTCCCGACCTCGGAGAGCAGCTGGTGGACGCATTCGTGCGCGAGCTGCGGGCGCTGGGAGTCGACGGTGGAGATGCGGGCGGTTCGGCGCCGACATGCAGGTCACGCTGACCAACGACGGCCCGGTCACGATCTGGATCGACTCCGCCGCCCGGGGTGAATAATTGGTGCCTGGCACCAATTATTCACTCAGCTTGTCGACGGCTTGTTGGTAGTAGTCGACAGAGGGCCGCAGCAACACCGCCAGCTTGTAGTGGCCCAGCGCGGTCGAGGTGTCACCCAGCCGCTCGAGGCAGCGGCCCAGGCAGTAGTGGGCATAGTCGTTGGCCGGCGCCGACTCGAGGATGAACTCGAACTCGGCGGCGGCCTCGTGGTAGCGGCGGATGCGAATGTAGGCAACTCCCAGGGCCTCGCGGATCGAGGCCTTGTCGGGCTCACGTCGCCGGGCCTTCTCCAGCGGCACGGTGGCCTGCGCCGGATGGCCGTCCGAGAGGAGTTGACGACCTTGCTGAAACAGCTCGTAGGTGTCGCTCCAACGGCTAGTCCAGGCTTGTGATCTGGGCGAGTGCGGAGCGCAGCCGCAAGGCGCCGGTGAACCGGTCGCGCAGTGACAGCTGCTTGCGGATCCGGCGCTTGATCGCCCGCAGCTCCCCGCGCAGCTCCCGGCCGGCCGGCTCGGCCTCCCGCACAGGTGCGTAGCGGGCACGGCTGGCATTGGCGGCAAACTCCGAGGCATCCACCCCGAACACGTTCTTGATCTCACCCGAGAGATCCTCGAACGTGCGCTCGGGCGAGTCCTTGATGCCCTGGTCGCCGACGAAGGTCGCCAGATCGCGGTAGGCGGCCGCAGCCTGCGCCCGCGGACCGCGGCGCAGATACCGCCAGCGCACCGCGCCGAACTTGACCAGCGCCATCAGCACGATCACCGCGAGTGCCAGTGCCGCCGCTGCGGTGATGAAGCCGAAACTGTGCCCCGAGGAGGTCGTCACCGTGCCCTTGCCGGCCGAACCTCCGGAGTCTTGGTGACCGGCACGGTGGGTTTCAGTTTGCCGGTGGTCGCCACGCCGTTCTTCAGGATCGCCTTGGGAAGCGGCGTCAAGTGCGACCTCCGGGGCCTGCCGTTCCCGCCTTCTGCAGCGCCGCCAGGAACCTTGCGTTGGAGCTGGAAGCACCGTCCGGCAGGTGCCGGGTGGGTGTGGGCTCGAACGGCTGCCATCCATAGCCGGGGAAATACACCTCGACCCACGAGTGGGCGTTACGATCGGTGATCACGTAGGGGTCGGTGACGCCGGGGCCCTTGACCCCGGTGGTGAAGCCGACTGGGACGCGCACGGGGATGCCATGCAGGCGGAGCACCAGCGCCATCGCGCCGGAGAACATCTGGCAGTAGCCGTGATACCCCGTCAGCATGAACTGCGCCAGCACCGGCGATTTGTCCGAGAACTTGGGGTCGAGGTCATACACGAACGGCTTGGCTCGGAAGTACGCCTCAACATCGAACGCAGCCGACCACACGTTGGTCTCGGTGTCGGCCTGGGAGCGCGTCCACACCTGATTGGCAGCCTTGATCAGCGCCGGGTCGATCCCCGCGTTGGCATCGGCTCCCGGGCTCTGCGGCCACGGATCCATCACGCGCCCGCTGATGGAGAGATCGCGCTGAATCAGCCGCGGGTAGGCGGTGCCGGCGTCCTGCAGCGCCTTGCGCGACGGGTTGGAGACGTACACCAGCGACGAGTAGGTCGTGTTTCTGGCCAGGTCGTGATCGGCCTCGGCGGTGGTATCGGTGTTGAGCGTGAACGGCGTGTCCGCCGGCCCCGACCACTGCAGCGGCTGGGTGGCGCTGACCAGATGGCTGTCGGCCAACGCCAGCACCTTCACGCGCACCGCCATGCTGTGATGACCGGGATCCTGGGTGGCTTTCAGCGGCAGCGCAGCCGGCGGCACCGCGGCCGTTCCGTCGTGGACAGACGCAACCCCCTGGGTAATCGGATAGGAGCTCTCGATCCAGGCGCCATGGCTGAACGTCTCCAGCGTGGCGACCTTCCAGTACGTCGGATGCGCGGCCCAGACGTTCAGCACAGCCGTCGGCTTGCCTCGCCAGTGGAGAGGCTTGTAGGTCTGATTCCAGACGTAGCTGAGATCCCGCGGCGGCGCCGACGAGGCCAGCGGATCCCATGTATGCCAGCTCATGAACGCTGCCTTGTTGACCCCGGGCAGCGCCGAGACGATCAGGCCGAGTACGACCACCGCGGTGCCCACCGCCCAGGCTTGGCTCGACCCACCGCCGCTCAGCGGTCGCCGCGGCACCAGTCGCAGCGTGATCAGTGCTGCGGCCAGGAACCAGGCCGCCCGCACCAGCGAGTGCTCCAGGTTGAGCACCGTGGAGGGAAACGCGAACAGCACCAGCGCAAGCGCGATCGAGATCAGTGTCAGCCGGCGCAGCACCACCGTCCAGGCGAGCGTGGCCACCAGTGCCATGAACAGCAGCCGGGCGTCACTGTCGACCGCGCGGAACCGCCCGTAATCGAACGGCGTGGTTGCGTTGAACCAGTCGTGGGCGCCGTGGTTGATCCAGATCACAACCGCCGCCGGGTAGCGGTGGGGGCCGGAATCGCCGGGCCAGAGACTGGTCGTCACGCCGACTGCCGCGACCAGACAGACCGCCAGCGTGAGCAGCCCCGCCAGCCGACCGAACAGCTGCGCAACCACCGTCGGGGCGACGGCGATGGCGATCATTGCCAGCATCTTCGAGCAGCGGAATCTGCGGCGTCTCGATCCGCGCCCAGTGCCACGCCCCCACCGATACCAGTGCGGCCAGCGCGAGCCACGGGCCGTATGCCGGAGTCCGGTCACGCATGCGCGACCGCCCGCTGGTGCGATGCGGAGAGTGCCTGGCCGAGATCGTCGCCCGCGCGGACGCGGATCACCGCCACCCCGGACGAGCTCAGCCGCAGTGCCGCCGACTCGGCCGATGTGACCATGCCCCCGGCGCCGAACGTGGCCGCATCGACCCACACCACCGCCACGTCGCGCCGCGCCCCGGCGAGCTGCAGCAGCCGCTCCGCCAAGGCCGGTGACATCACCGACGTGACCACGTACACGCGGGCAGCGTCCACCGCGTCGCCCCCGCTGATGGCGTCTCCCAGGGTGACGTGCATCGGCCGGGTGGCGCTGGCCGTGACCACGGCCAGCGCCGCCATGGCGGTGCCGAGGTCGTCAGATCCCGTGCCCAGCCGTGACTCTCAATCTGTCGCTGCCCTGGATCACCAGGGAGCAGCGCTGACCGCCCTCGGCCAGCCGGTTCAGCACCGATGCGGCGGCCCGCACCTGGACGTCGAAGCTGGTGTTGCCACGCGGGCCGACCTGGCCGGACGCGTCGGCGTCGAGCAGCACCGCCGCCTCGTCGCGGGGAGAGTCCTCGAGCTCCTTGACCATCAGCCTGCGGCGACGCGCGGTCGACCGCCAGTGCACTCGTCGCAGGCTTTCGCCGTGCTGATAGTCACGGATCGAGTGCAGGTCATAGCCAGATGTCCGGTGCAGCAGCATCCGGGCGGCATCTCCCCCACCCGCACCGGCGTCGGTAAACAGGCTGTCGAGTTGGTACACGCGGGGATACACCAGCACTGCGTCGGTGCGGTCGACGGGAATCGCCGCGCGTGCCAGGCCGAACGGGTCGGACAACACCAGCTGTGCCTTGTGCAGCCGGTAGCGACCGCGCGGCGCGGCCTCCAGCCGGTGGTTGCCGCGCAGCCGGTGGCCGACGCGCACCAGCTCCGCGGTCAGTTCGAGATCATCGCCGAGATGGTCGATCAGCGTTGCCCGGGCCGGTAGCGGGCCGGCTTCGGGGCGGACCTCCAGGCCGATCACCACGGTCGTGCCCTCGACCAACTCATGCTGCGCAAGCGTGCGCCGCATACGCACGGGGCGGGTGAACGTGCGCACCCACACCATTGCCACCAGCGGCGCCACCATCAACCCGACCGCGATCGGGAACATCACGTCCGTACCAAACCCCCAGGCGGCGAAGTACAGCCCGATGGCCGCCACCAGGGTGCGCTTGCCGGTGCGGGTCAGCACAGCGAGATGCTCATACCGGCACCGGTGTACGGTCGACGGCTTCCAAGATGATGTCGGCCGACACCACCCCGGCGGTGCGCGACTCGGCCGCCAGAATCACACGGTGGGAGAGCACGTCCACGGCCACATCCTTGACGTCAGAGGGGATCACGTAGTCGCGTCCCCGCAGCGCGGCGTAGGCCTTCGCCACCCGCAGCAGCGAGATGCCGGCGCGCGGGCTGGCGCCCAGCGCGAGCCGGGCGTCGCCGCGGGTGTGGCGCAGGATGGCGACCACGTAGCGGTGCAGGCTGTCCTCCACGAAGACATCCTTGACGGCGGCGATGGCGGCTTCGATCTCGGGGGCGGTGGTGACCGCCTCCAGCGCCTCCAACGGCTCACCGGCAGCGTGCTCCGAGAGCATCGTGGCCTCCTCCGAGGGGCCGGGATACCCGAGCGTCAGGAGCATGGTGAAGCGGTCGAGCTGGGCTTCCGGCAGCGGGAAGGTGCCCTCGTACTCGATCGGGTTCTGGGTCGCGATCACCATGAACGGACGCGCCAGCGGATGGGTGTGGCCGTCGACCGTCACCTGCGCCTCCTGCATGCACTCCAGAGAGCGCCGACTGGGTCTTGGGCGAGGCGCGGTTGATCTCGTCGACCAGCACCAGGTTCGCGAACACCGGGCCGGGCTTGAACTCGAACTCATCGCCCTGGAGGTTGAACACGCTCACGCCGGTGATGTCCGACGGCAGCAGATCGGGCGTGGCCTGGACGCGGGCAAACTCGCAGTCGAGCGAGCGGGCGATCGACTTGGCCAGCATCGTCTTGCCGACCCCCGGGAAGTCTTCGATGATGATGTGGCCCTCGCATAGCAGCGCCAGCACGCATCGTTCCAGCAGCGCTGCGGGAGCGTGGATGACCTGCGAGACGTTCTCGATCACGCGCCGAGCTGTCTCGCCGGCGGCTGTGATCGCCGCCGCCGAGCCCTCGCGATTGACTTCCGGTGCATCCACGATTCGTCCTTCCTGGAAGGTGTCGTCGGTTATACGGCTGCACCCGTGCTTCTGGATCGCACGAGCGCATCCCAGATTGCACAAGCACATGCCTGCTTCGAGCGCCGGCTGACATGCTGCTCGCCGTCGGCGGTGACCAGTGTGACCTCGTTGGTGTCCACGTCAAAGCCGATGTCGCTGCGGCTGACGTCGTTCATGACGATCATGTCGGCGCCCTTGCGGTCGAGCTTGGCGCGCGCCCGATCCGCCCCTCCGGGGCCGTGTTCGGCCGCGAACCCGATCACCAATTGACCAGGCCGGCGGGCCTCGCCCAGCCGCGCCAGGATGTCGGTGGTGGGTTCCAGCTCGACCGTCCACCGCTCCCCGTCCTTGGTGCGTTTCCCGTCCGCCGGAGCCACCAGCCGGTAGTCAGCCACGGCTGCGGCCATCACCACGATATCGGCCGACGCCGCCTCGGCGAGTGTCGTTTGCTCCAGTTCTGCCGCCGACTCGGCGTGCAGCAGGCGCATCGGTGCTGCTGGTGTAACCGCACCGCCGCTGCGGATCAGCGTGACGTCCGCACCGCGGCGGGCAGCCTCATCCGCGACCGCCGCGCCCATCCGCCCGCTGGAGCGGTTGCCCAGGTAGCGAACCGCATCGAGCGCCTCGCGCGTGCCGCCGGCGGTGACCAGCACCCGCACGCCGGAAAGACTCGAACCTGCCTCCAGCCGGTTCTGTACCGCCATCGCGATCCGGTCGGGCTCGGCCATGCGGCCGACTCCGATCTCGCCCTCGGCGGTATCTCCATGCTCTGGCCCGACGAACTCCACCCCACGCTGCATCAGCGTCGTGAGATTCTGCTGGGTGGCGTCCGCCGTCCACATTCGCGGGTTCATTGCGGGGGCTGCCACCACCGCACCCGGGAAGGCGAGCGCGGTCGCGGCGAGGACGTTGGAGGCCTCGCCGTGGGCGAGCCGGGCCATTGTGGTGGCCGTCAGCGGGGCGATGCAGAGCAGCTCGGCCTCGGCGGACGCGTCCAGATGCGGGAACACCGCGTCGGCGTCATCCGTCAGCACCGGCCGCCGAGACAGGGCCGCAAACGTGGTCGGTCCGACGAACCGCCGCGATTCCGGCGTCTGAATCACCTGCACCTCGTGACCGGCCCCCACCAGTAGCCGCACCAGCTCACAGGTCTTATAGGCCGCGATGCCGCCGCACACCCCCACGATGATCATGCACGTAGTGTGCATCAACCCGCCGCCCGGCGCGAGTCAGATCACAGGGTGCGCCGGCTGCGCTAGCGTGCGCCGATGCTGATCGCCCAGCTCACCGACCTGCACATCGCCGACGGCCCTCAGGGCGAGCTGGCGGCTTGGGGAGCAGCCCGCGCGGTCGAACGGGTAAACGCGCTGCGGCCGGCGCCGGCGGCGGTGGTGATCACGGGCGATGTTACGGATGACGGCTCTCCGGAGTCCTACCGGCTGGCGGCGGCCATCCTGGCCGAGCTAACCGCGCCGGTGTACGTGATCCCCGGAAATCATGACGACCGCGCGGGTCTGCGCACCGCCTTCGGCGCAAACGGCGGCGGGATCTACTGCCAGCAGGTGGTCGACCTGGGAGCGGTGGCCGTGGTGATGTGTGACTCGGTGCTTCTGGGCACCGACGCCGGAGCACTTGACGACGGCCGGCTGGAGTGGATCGACGAGCGGCTGACAGAGCTCGGCCAGACTCCCACCGTGGTTGCGATCCACCATCCCCCGATCGTGACCGGAATCGCGCTGATGGACGAGATCGGCCTGGCGGATATCCCCAGCTTTGCTGAGATGGTGGCGCGACATGCGCACGTGCGTGGCGTGATCGCCGGCCATGTCCACAGGAGCATCACCGGACGGGTGGCCCACGTGCCGGTGGTGGTGTGTCCCAGCACGCTGGCACAGCTACGGCTGGATCTCAACGGCCGCGACACGCTGGCGTTCGTGGACGAGCCGCAGGCGATCGCGATTCATCGCATCGACGCCGACGGCGGGCTGGTGTCCCACACCCAGCCGACCGCGCCCTCACACGTGATCTAGATCTGGGACTTGCCGACGATCAGCTTGCCCTCGGCGATCTCCTCGAGTGCCATCGTCAGGAAGTTCTTGGAGCGCGACTCGACCAGCGGCGGCGGGAAGTTCTCGAAGCTGCCTTCGCCCAGCTGGTGGTGGTAGTCATTGATCTGGCGGGTGCGCTTGGCCGCGGCGATCACGAGCGCATACTTCGAGTCGGCGTGCTCGAGCAGGGTGTCAATCTTGGGGTAGATCATGTGTGGGGCTCCTCGGTTGCAATCTCTGTCCGCATGATGGAGGCAAGCTCCTGTGCGGCGGTGTCAGCGTCGCTGTTCACGATCACGTGGTCGAACATCGGTTGTGATTCAAGTTCGTGCCGCGCGATCTCAAGCCTTGATCGGATCGTCTCCGGCGAGTCGGTGTTGCGACCGGCCAGACGGCGTTCGAGCTCCTCCATGCTCGGCGGTGCAACAAAGACGGTGACCGCGTCCGGCATCTGGCGTTTGATCTCCCGCGCGCCCACGACCTCGATCTCGAGCACAACGCTCTGACCGTTCGCGAGACGCCGTTCGACCTCGCTGCGCAGCGTGCCATAACGGTTCCCCACGTAGGTTACATGCTCGAGGAACTCACCCGCGTCGACCCGGGCCTGAAACTCGGAGTCGGACAGGAAGTGGTACTCCACTCCATCGCGTTCCGACGCTCGCCGACGGCGCGTGGTGGCGGAGGTGGCCACGGCGAGCTCGGGCAGCTGCTGGAGCGCCCGTGAGATCAGCGTGCCCTTGCCGACGCCGGACGGGCCGGCGATCACGAACAGCCGAGAACTCACCATCCCACCGCGACGTCGGTCAGTTCTGCTGGAACATGTCCAGCAGCTCGGTGCGCTGACGCTCCGAGAGACCGCCCACGGTCTTTGACTGGCTGATGCGGCATTGCGTCAGCAGACGACCGACTTTGACCCGGCCCAGTCGGGGCACCGCGACCAGCATGTCGTACACCTTGGCGGTCAGCACGTAGTCGGGTGGATCTGCGATCACTTGCTCGATGCGGATGCGGCGTTCCTTGAGATCGCGCTTCGAAATTGTGCGCGGGCAACGCGGATCTCGTTGGCCCGGGTGAGTGCCTCCATCCGTTGATCGAGCGAGCGGGAGGGGGCCTGGGTCAGAGTTTCGAGCATCATGGTGAAGAGCGATTATACAGCGCTTCGCGCCCCGTGCAACCGGGTGCAAACGGCTTGAATACGCCAAATCTCGGTTGCTAACGCTCAATCTCTAGTAGAGCTTTAGATTCCGGATTATGGGCTCTTCCAACAAGCTCTGACACGGTTGTCAGTTTGCGTCGTGCCAGCTCGAGGGTCATCTGCCCCAGGATCTCGACTGGCAGGAAGGGGTTTCCAAACAGTGCTGTGCCGACGCCCACAATGGCCGCGCCTGCAGCGAGATATTCGACCACGTCGGCGGCTGACGCCACGCCTCCCATGCCCGCCACCGGGAGTCCGGTGCACTCGAAAACGCGGTGAACCGCGTGCAGACCGACGGGTTTGATCGCCGGTCCGGACAACCCTCCCCCGCCGCCGCCGAGCAGTGGCTGCAAGGTCTCGCGGTCGAGGGCGATTCCCCGCAACGTGTTCACGACCACCAAACCCGCTGCTCCGCCGTCGGCAGCCGCCTCGGCAATGGCGCCGATGTCGGCCACGTTCGGGGAGAGCTTGACGAGCACCGGCAGGTCGGTCTCGCCGCGGCAGCGTTCGACCAGTGCCCGGGTCTCTGCGGCGTCCGTCCCGATCGAGATGCATCCACTCTCAACGTTGGGACAGGAGACGTTCAGCTCGATCGCGCGCACGCTCGCGTTCGCCGCGATGCGGGCGACCACCACTGCATACTCGTGCGGCGACCATCCGCCCACGCTGACGATCAAGGGCACTCCCAGCTCCGCCAGGCGCGGCAGGGCGTGGTCACAGAACCTGTCAACTCCGGGATTCGCCAGGCCGATCGAGTTGATCATGCCGCTGGGAGTCTCGGCGATCCGCGGCGGCGGGTTGCCCTCACGCGGGTTGAGCGTGACCGTCTTGCTGACAAACGCGCCCAGGCCGAGCGTGCCGGCGATCAACGCGTCCAGGGTGCCCGAGCCGTTGATCAAGGGGTTGTCGAGCTCGATACCGCAGAACTCGGTCGCGAGCGTGGCCGCCGAGGTGTCAGGCGAGGACACGGCCGGCCTCCAGCACGGGACCTTCGACGCACAGCCGCTTGAGTTCGCCGTCGATTCGTACGGCACACCCGTAGCAGGCCCCGAACCCACACGCCATGGGAGCCTCCATGGCCAGTCGGCAGTTGACCCTGTGCTCGGCGCACATGCGCGCCACCGCGTGCAGCATCGGGTCGGGGCCGCAGGCGTACACGGTTGCCGTTGGATCAAGCACGGCGGCCAGTGGCTCGGTTACCGGCGTGGGATCCAGCACCACCGTCGCACCCGGGTCGACCAAGGGGGCGCAGACCGCGTGTGCCTCTGAACGGAACCCCAGAACCGTGGTCACCGAGCGGTCAACTCCCAAGCGGAGGCGCAGGTAGGGCAACACCGCCGCGCCGATGCCGCCACCGACCAGGATCGCCGGGCCAGGGGCAGGATCAAAGCCGCGTCCCAGCGGACCCAGCATCGAGACCTCGCCGGTGGCCGCCAGCGCCTGGGTGCCCGCGCCTCGGACGTCAAGCAGGAAGGCGAGCTCGTTGGCGTCCGCCCACGCCGGTGAGAGCGCTCTGGGGAGATACACCGTCGCCGGTTTCGGCTCTGCCGTGAGCATGAAGAACTGGCCCGGCTCGCCGAGGTCGCCGCCGTCGGGCACGAGCCGCAGCAGCGTGTACGCGCCGACCGCCTCGACGCTCGAGACCGTCGAGCCTACGCGGTTGCAACATCCGTGACCCTGGCGTGGATGTCCTGCAGAGCCAGCGGCGTGACATCGGCGCGGGCCTGTGAGATCGCCTGTACCGCCGCCGAGGCGCCGGCCATCGTGGTGATGCATGGGATCCCGTGCGCAATCGCCGCCGCCCGGATCTCATAGCCGTCCACCCGGGCTCCGCGACCCGCCGGAGTGTTGATCACCAGGCTGATCTCGCGGGCGAGGATCAGATCGACCACGTTGGGAGAGCCCTCGGTCACCTTCTGCACGGTGCGCACCGGGATGCCAATGCGCTGGAGCGAGCGGGCGGTGCCCGAGGTGGCGACCAGCTCAAAGCCGAGTGACTGGAGCAGCGCACCCAGCATCGTCGATGCCGGCTTGTCGCGGTCACACACCGACAGGAACACCACGCCCGATTCCGGCAGCGGTCTACCCGCGGCTCGCTCGGCCTTCGAAAACGCTGTGGGGAAGTCGGGCCCGATTCCCATCACCTCGCCGGTCGAGCGCATCTCGGGGCCGAGCGTGGGATCAGCACCTGAGAACCGCTGGAACGGCAACACCGCCGCCTTCACGCTGACGTGGTTTCCGCTCACCGGCTGCAACGTCACCTCGAGTCCCAGCGCAGCCCGGCAGGCGGCGTCCACCACGCTTTGGCCGGTGGCCTTGGAGACGAACGGCACCGTCCGCGACGCACGGGGATTGGCTTCCAGCACGTACACATCCGGCCCCTGCACCGCGAACTGGACATTGATCAGACCGCGCACACCCAGCGCCTGGGCGATAGCGGCGGTCTGGCGCTCGATCTCTTGTTCGACCTGCTCCCCCAAGGACAGCGTGGGGATCACACAGGTGGAGTCGCCGGAGTGTACGCCCGCCTCCTCGACGTGCTGCATCACGGCCGCCACAATCGTGCGGGTGCCGTCGCAGACGGCGTCGACGTCGACCTCGATCGCGTCCTCCACGAACCGGTCGATCAGTGAGCCGGGCTGCACCGGCCGCGACAGCAGCGAGTCGCGGTCGTAGCAGATGCGCATCTCGCGTCCCCCGAGCACGTAGGACGGGCGGACGAGCACCGGATAGCCGATGCCGTCGGCGAGATCGGCGGCGTGTTCTGCGTCGCGTGCGATTCCCCAGGCCGGCGCCCGCAGACCCAGTTCGGCCAGTACACCGCCAAACCGTTCTCGGTCCTCGGCGATGTCGATGGCAGAGAACGGCGTTCCCAGGATGGGGACGCCGGCCTGCTCCAGTCGGCTCGCCAGCCGCAGCGGCGTCTGCCCACCGAACATCACCACCACTCCCACCGGCCGCTCGCGGTCGACCACCTCGAGCACGTCCTCGACGGTCAGCGGCTCGAAGAACAGCCGATCCGAGGTCTCGGCATCGGTCGACACCGTCTCCGGATTGCAGTTGATCATGAGCGCGTCGTAGCCGAGGTCACGGAAGGTCGCGACCGCCTGCACGCAGCAGTAGTCGAACTCGATCCCCTGCCCGATCCGGTTGGGGCCGGCGCCGAGGATGATCACGCTTTGCCGCTCGGGGATCGGGAGCTCGTCCTCCACCTCGTAGGTCGAGTAGAAGTACGGGGCCTGTGCCTCGACCTCAGCGGCGCACGAGTCGACGGCTTTGTACACCGGCCGCACACCCGCACCGATGCGGGCGTCGCGCACCTCCAGTTCGCGGCTTCCGATCAGCTCGGCGATCCGGGCATCGGCCAGTCCGAGACGTTTCAGCGTCAGCCAGCGGGCGGGTGAGATGTCACTCAACGCGGTGCCGGTGAGCTCGCGCTCGGCGTCCGCAACCACCGACCACTCGTCCACGAACCAGCGATGCACCGACGACTCGCTGGCCAGCGCCTCGGCCGACTCTCCGGCCAGCAGCCGACCCTGGATCCGATCGAACCGATCCCACTCGCCGGCGTCGACCGGTCCCTCGCGACGAGGTTTTTGATCCAGCTCGCGGGAGCGCATGGCCTTCCCCCAAGCCTCGGCGAAGGTGCGTCCGATGCCCATCGCCTCGCCCACCGATTTCATCTGGGTGGTGAGGTGCATGTCGGCCCCCGGAAACTTTTCGAAGGCGAAGCGGGGCAGCTTTACCACCACGTAGTCGAGGGTGGGCTCGAACGCCGCGGGCGTGGTCTGGGTGATGTCGTTGGGGATCTCATCGAGTGTGTAGCCGACCGCCAGCTTGGTGGCGACCTTCGCGATCGGGTAGCCGGTTGCTTTCGATGCCAGCGCCGAGGAGCGTGACACCCGCGGATTCATCTCGATCACGACCAGCTCGCCGGTGTCGCGGTTGAGCGCGAACTGGACGTTTGATCCGCCGGTCTCGACGCCCACGGCGCGAATCACGGTGGCCGATGCGTCGCGCAGCGTCTGGTATTCGCGGTCGGTGAGTGTCTGTGCGGGCGCGACCGTTGCCGAGTCGCCGGTGTGGACTCCCATGGGATCGACGTTCTCGATCGAGCAGATGATCACCACGTTGTCGTTTTTGTCGCGGATCACCTCCAGCTCGAACTCGCCCCACCCCGCCACCGAACGCTCCAGGAGCACCTGGGAGATCGGGCTCTCACGAACACCGCGGGTGACCGCGTCGTCGAGCTCCTGCGGCGTGGCGGCAAAGCCGCCGCCGTGGCCGCCGAGGGTGAATGCCGGGCGAATCACGACCGGCAGCTGCGAGCGCTCCTGAGGCCAGCGCGGTGCGGGCTTCCTCCACCGATGTCGCGATCACGCTGGCGGGCACGCTGAGGCCCACCGAGGCCATCGTCTCGGCGAAGATCTCACGATCTTCGGCACACTGAATGGCCTTGTAGGAGGCGCCGATCAGCTCAATCCCCAGCTCCTCGAGAATGCCTGCCTCCTCCAGCTGGGACGCCAGGTTGAGAGCGGTCTGACCTCCCAGAGTGGGAAGCAGCGCGTCGGGGCGCTCTCGTTCCAGCACAGCCCGCACGCCGTCCAGGTCGAGCGGCTCCAGGTAGGTGCGGTCGGCCCAGCCCGGGTCGGTCATGATCGTGGCCGGGTTGGAGTTGATCAAGATCGTGCGGTAGCCCTCGTCGCGCAGCACCCGCAGTGCCTGGGTGCCGGAGTAGTCGAACTCACAGGCCTGACCGATCACGATCGGCCCGGAGCCGATCAGGGCGATCGTCTCGATGTCGTCGCGCCTAGGCAACGGCGTGCTCCGAGACCGCGACCCGGTCGACAAACTGGGTGAGCGCGTGGCGAGCGTCGTGCGGGCCGGGACTGGCCTCGGGATGGAACTGCATCGAGCTGACATCGACGTCGTGCAGCTCGAGGCCTTCAACGGTGCCGTCGTACAGGGACACGTGGGTGATCTCGCCTGCCCCGAAGTCGCAGCTGAAGGAGGTGCCGTGCTCGGGACCGCGGACGGCGAACCCATGGTTTTGGGCGGTAACCAACACCTTCCCGGTCTGCAGCGCCAGCACCGGATGGTTGGCGCCGCGATGGCCGAAGCGAAGCTTGAACGTCTCCAGCCCCAGTGCTTGCCCCAAGAGCTGGTGGCCGAGACAGATGCCGAACACCGGTACCGAGCCGATCAGCCCGCGCACCTCCGAGACGCATCCACTCAAGGCTGCCGGGTCGCCGGGGCCGTTGCCGAGCAGGACGCCGTCGGCCTGAAGGGCGAGCACCTGATCGGTGGTGGCATCCCACGGCAGGACGGTGACGCGGGCTCCGGCGCCGCGCAGGAGGTTCACGATCGATGACTTGACCCCGTAGTCGAGCACGACCACGTGCGCGCGTTCGGTCGTGGTCGCTTCCAGCGTGATCGCATGCGGCCGGGATACCGACCCGGCCAGCGCCTGGCCGGCCATCTCGGGCGCCGCCCGGATTGTCTCGAGCACCTGCGCCGGGTCGTGATCGCCGTTTGCGACCGCGGCCCTCACCGCTCCGCCGTCGCGCAGCCGCCTGGTGATCGCCCGGGTATCGATACCCTGTACCCCCACCACCCCGTGGTCATGCAACCAGTCCGAGAATCCACGGCGGTCGTTCGGCGTTGAGTTTCGGCCCTCGCGGATGACCACCGCCCGTGCGTGTGGATGGGTGGATTCGGAGGCGTCCTCTTCCACCCCGTAGTTTCCGATCATGGGCTGGGTGAACGTCACCAGCTGCCCGGCGAAGGAGGGGTCGGTGACCACCTCCTGGTAGCCGGTCATGGAGGTGGTGAACACGAGCTCGCCGACCGCCACGCCCTCGGCTGCGTAGGCCGCCCCGTGGTGAATCGTGCCGTCCTCCAGCATCAGGAATGAGGTCATGAGGCCACCACCGCGTCGATCGTGCGGTGAGCGATGCTCCCGCCTGCGATGGTGAGCGAGCAGACGCCTCTGAGGCGTTGCCCTGCGAACGCGCAGTTGAGTGAGCGTGACCGGTAGGGCGGTTCGACCAGGAACTCGCTGCCGAAGTCCCACACCGCCAGGTTGGCGGGTGATCCGACTCGGATCGTCGGGGTTTCCAGCCCGAATGCCGCGGCGGGGCCTGAGGTCATCCGCTCGATCGCGGTCGAGAGCCCGATCAGGCCGGGTTCGACCAGGTGGGTGTAGACGGCTGCGAGCGCGGTCTCCAGGCCGATGACGCCGTTGGGAGCCTGCTCCCACGGCACGTCCTTCTCCAGGGTCAGGTGTGGCGCGTGATCGGTGGCGATGCAGTCCAGCGTGCCGTCCTGCAGCGCCTCGATCAGGGCGGCGCGGTCGGTTGCCGATCGAAGCGGCGGGTTCATCTTGGCCGATGCCGGGTCGAGCCGCCGCACCGCCTCGTCGGTGAGGCAGAGATGGTGCGGCGAGACCTCCGCGGTGATCTCGATGCCGTCGGCCTTGGCGCGGCGGATCTCGGCCACCGACTCGGCCGCGGAGACGTGGCAGATGTGGAGGCCGGTGCCTTCGTAGGCGGCGATCTGGATGTCTCGGCCGATCATGATGCTCTCGGCGATCGACGGGTGGCCCTGGAGGCCGAGCTCGGCCGAGACCTCGCCCTCGTGCATCTGACCGCCGTCGGCCAGCGACATGTCCTCCTCGTGCAGCGTCAGCCGCAGGTCGGTGATGCGGCTGTACTGGAGCGCGCGTCGCAGCAGCGCGGCCCGTTCCACCGGCCGCCCGTCGTCCGAGAAGGCGGCTGCTCCGGCGTCGGCGAGTGCGCCCATGTCGGTCAGCTCGCGACCTTCGAGGCCGCGGCTGATGGCCACGATGAAGCCGGTGGCGACCACCGCCTGCGACCGTGCACGGGCGATCAGTCCCTCCAGAATCGGCACCGAGTCGACCACCGGGTGGTGTTGGGCATGGCCAGGATGGCCACGAACCCGCCGGCTGCTGCGGCCTGCGTTCCCGACGCGATGTCTTCCTTGGCTTCCTGACCCGGGGTGCGCAGGTGTACATGGGGATCGATCAGGCCGGGAAGCACGGTCAGGTTGCGGGCATCGATCACCTCCGGGCCGTCCAGGTTCTGGCCGATCTCGGCGATCACGCCGTTCTGGATCCGCAGATCGACGGCGTCGCCGTCCAGGCCGGTGCCGGGATCGACCACCCGTGCTCCCGAGATCACCAGGTCGGCCGGCTCCGACTGCGCGTGAAACAGGCGCTCGACGGTCATGCCACCTCCTGCTTCTCGGGGGTGGGCGCCGCGTCCTCGACGATCCGAAGGGCCGACTCGGCTGGACTGTGGGTGGGGCCGTTGAGCAGGTCGTACAGCACTGCCATGCGCACCACTAGGCCGGAGCGCACCTGGTCGATGATCGCTGATCC
>CAVRSB010000020.1:0-116733 GCA_963723785.1 uncultured Actinomycetes bacterium
ATCCACACGATCGGGTAGAGCAGTGCCAGGCCTGCGATCCGCCACGACACCATCCCGCGCGGCCCGTACATCAGCCAGCCGACCACCGCCGCGATCGGGCACGATCGTGTGCGTGATCTGATCGGCCACCAGCGCCCAGCCGTCGAACTCCACCAGCCGCGCGATCGCGACGTGGTAGACGATCCCGGTGATCGTGATCCCCACCAGCCCCATCAGCCGGAACACCCGAAACACGGTCGAGCTGCGCTCCAGACGGAGCGCCAGCAGCAGGCAGGTGACGCCCACGATCACGTTGGAGTCGATCGTGAAGAAGCAGAAGACGTTGAAGATCCTGCCCGCAGCGGTGGGGAACACGCCGTGGTCGTTGGTGGCTGCCACCGGAAGCTGAATTGCGAGTCCGACCAGCACGACGAGGGCGGTGGCGGCGAACCACACGCGGGCTGGGCTGGAGTTCACGGAACCGTAGGATAGCTGCGCACGGAGACCGGCCGGGGATTCCCCACCGGATCAGTACACTTGGTCGGTTCGACAACACCCAACGGGGGGGATTGATGGCCACAACCACCACGCACACGAGGACGAGCAGGTTCAGCGCGCCAACGCGTCGGGCAAGACGCCGGTCGTGTTCATTCACGGCCTGTGGCTGCTGCCGAGCAGCTGGGACCGGTGGGCGGCCGTATTCGAGGAGGCGGGATACATCGCCCTGACCCCCGGGCTGGCCGGACGATCCCGAGACGGTGGAGGAGGCCAAGGAGCATCCCGAGGTGTTCGCCCACAAGACGGTCGGGCAGGTCGCGGACCACTACGAGGAAGTGATCAAGCAGCTCACGACCAAGCCCGCTGTGATCGGCCACTCGTTCGGTGGATTGCTGACCCAGATCGTCGCCGGTCGTGGGCTCTCGGCCGTGTCGGTGGCGATCGACCCGGCACCGTTTCGGGGTGTGCTGCCGCTGCCGATCTCTGCGCTCAAGTCGGCTCGTCCGGTGCTGGGTAACCCCGCCAACCGCAATAAGGCCGTGCCGTTGACCTACGAGCAGTTCCGCTACGGCTTTGCCAACGCGGTCAGCGAGGAAGAAGCCCAGCAGCTGTACGACGAGTTCGCCGTGCCGGCGCCCGGAGCGCCGCTGTTTCAGGCGGCCACTGCCAACTTCAACCCGTGGACAGAAGCCAAGGTCAAATCGAAGAATCCCGAGCGCGGCCCGCTTCTGATCATCAGCGGCGAGAAGGATCACACCGTCCCGTGGGCGATCGCGAACGCGTCGTTCAAGAAGCAGAAGCGAAACGAGGGCGTGACCGAGATCGTCGAGATGCCAAATCGCGGGCATGCGCTCACGATCGATCAGGCTGGCGCGAGGTTGCGGACACCGCGCTGACGTTCGTCAAGCGCTTCGCTGAGGCTACGCCAGCACCGTAAGCGAGAGTCGAGATCCCGTGGCTTCGCCGGTGAGCACGCTGTTGTGGTTGACGGCGGTCTCGACGGCGAACCACGGGCTCTCGGCCGTGCCCGGATGTGGGACGTACAGCGGGTAGTCGCTGGACGCGATCTGCAGGCGCAGCCGGTGGCCCGGCATCAGTCGGTGGCCGGTGTGTCCGAGATAGACGCCAGCCGCCGTGCCGGTCGCCCGGGCGATCCACCACCTCCTGGCCGTAGAGCAGGACGTGTGAGCTTCCGTCGGGCGAGACGTCCACCAACTTGACGTGCAGGTACATCGACGGCCCGTCGCTCGCCACGCGGAGGTGGGCGACCACGCGCCCTGCCAGCGTCAACGGCTCGGTCAGCGGCTCGCTGGTGAATACCACCACGTCGTCGCGGGCTGCGACCGCTCCTTCGTCGGGATACTCGTACAGGAAGGCGAACGGGTTGACGATCGTGGACGGAACCAGATTCTGCGGGTCGTGCACCCAGCGACACCTCTCCGGCTGCCCGGGGTCGCTTCGCAGCGCCCCAACGGCGGTCGAGGTGGAGCACGCTGCTCGTGGCGCGCCGGGTGGGGGCCAGGTGGGCGAGTCGTGCCAGCCGTCGTTGCCCAGGTGCCAGCGCACCCGGGGGATCGACTCGGGGTCGGCCTTGCCCGAGAGGAAGGCGTCGAAGAAGTCGATCGCCGGCGTGATGTAGCGCGGCAGCATCTGCGCGAGCGCGTCGTCGTGCTTGTCGTGGTCGAGCGACTCGGGGATCGGCACCGCCTCGAACTGGTAGTTCTCGTGGTCGGTCGAGCCGGCGTGCAGGTACTGGAAGGGAGCGGTCGCCGGGTCGGCCATCAGCCGCTCGTAGTCGAGCATGTGCGGCGGGCGTGATGTTGTCGAACCAGCCGACGCCGTGCAGGGTGGGGATGCGCAGCCGGTCGAAGGGATGGCCGTCGGCGTAGAGATCCACCGCCGGGCGCGCCGCCGCGCCTCGGCCAGGATCCGGTCAAACGCGATCGAGCGAGATCCGATCGCGTCGAAGCCGGGGTCGAACACCTCGCTCAGCGGCCGGTGGCTCCAGTCGGGCGTCCAGTGATGGCTGTGGTTGTCCGACCAGAACTCCGCCAGGTAGTGGGCTCCGTAGAGCGGCGTCACTCCTGCCAGCCAGTCGAACAGATCCGCCACGGTGACGCGCGGCACCACCGCCTTCAGCGCGGGGTGGCCGGAAGCGACCGCCGTCCACTGCGTGAAGCCGTAGTACGAGTCGCCCCACATGCCCACCGCGCCGTCCGCCCAGGGCTGCTGCGTGATCCACTCGATCGTGTCGTAGCCGTCCTCGATCTCGTGCACGAAGGCGTTGGTCTCTCCCTCGGAGCGGAACTTGCCGCGCACGTCCTGCGGCAGGAAGGCGTAGCCCCGCTCGGTGAAGTAGCGCGAGATGAACGGCATCCAGCAGTAGCGGCCGTTCTTGTCGTAGGGCAGGCGCACCAGCACAGCGGGCCACGGGCCGGGGCCGTCGGGCAGGTACACGTCGATGGCCAGCGACACACCGTCGCGCATCGGCACCATCTGCTGCTGGGCGCGGGGGTCGACCTCGGCCGGGCCGAGGCTCTCGATCGTCACACTCATACCATCTCCCAGCGGGGCACGGCTGCCATTGCGGCTTGGGACTATAACCAGGTGTGGTTGAATGGCGCGCGTGCCGTACCTCGATGTCGCCGGGGCTCAGATCTACCACGAGGTGCATGGGACCGGCGACCCCGTGCTGCTCCTCCACGGCGGATTCTGCTCGATCGAGACGATGCGGCCCCAGATCGCTGATCTGGCTGTGCGACACGCGGTGTATGCACCCGAGCGTCCGGGGCACGGCCGCACGGCCGATCACGGACAGCCGTTCGGCTACGAGCAGATGGCGGAGGAGACGGTGGCGTATCTGGACGCCGCGGGACTCGAGCGGGTCGACCTGGTCGGGTTCAGCGACGGTGCCAACATCGCGATCCTGCTGGCGCGCGATCATCCCAATCGAGTTCGTTCACTGACTGCCATCAGCGGGAACCTGACCGCGTCGGACTCGGCCTTCGTGTCGCGGGATGAGCACGAGACGGCGTTCGGCGAATCGGCGATCTCTGCGCTCTTCGCTGACTACGACCGTCTGTCCCCGGACGGGCCGGATCATCGCCAGGTCGTGTGGGAGCGGATACAGGCGATGTGGGCCGATCAACGTGACATCCCCGAGGAATCCTTGTCGAGCATCGGCTGCCCCACGATGGTGATGGTCGCCGACCACGACGTGATCGCGATCTCGCACGCGGTCGCGATCCGCGACGCGATTCCCGGTGCCCGGCTGTGCGTCATCCCAGGCGCGACGCACATGCTGCTTGCTCGAGCGGCCCGAGATCGTCGACGCGGTGGTCGGCGGCTTCTTGGCCGAACGCGACTAACCGTCAACCGTCGGCTGCTTTGCCAGTAACTGGGAGCAGAGGATGTCGCCCAGCCATTGCTCGTATCGCTCCGGCGTCCACCCGCGGTCATCCGCGAGCAGGCGGTAGACCGTGGGGTGGTTGAGCGTCCACAGGATGTCTGCCGCGGAGTCGACGTCGAGGCCCGGTGTCAGCGCGCCTTTGGCCTCGACGCTCTCGATCACGCCGCGCTGGTTGGCGTGAAACTCGGACTGGATCCGTCCCCACAGCTCCCCGATCTCCGGATCCCCCGGGGCAGCGGCGTGGATCACCTCCATGATCGCCCCCGCCCGCTCCTTCACTTCTCGTGAGTTGTGGGCGTTGAGGCGCAGCTGGCGCTCGGGATCGGGCGCATCCAAGACCTGCCGGTACCAGGTCTGTTCGCCCACCGGAACGTCGTCGCGGTCGCCGCGCAGCACTCGGTGCCAGACCGCTCGGAGCAGGCCGCTCTTGGTCTCGAATCCAAGGTACACGGTCTTCAGCGAGACGCCGGCGCGATCGGCGATGGCCACCATCGAGGTGGCTGCATAGCCGTCGCGTTCGAACAGCGAATTGGCGGCGTCCAGGATCAGTTCACGGGTTGCCGCCGCCTGCTCGCGCCGTCTCGGCGACTCGTATCGCCGTGGAGATTTGCCGGCCGCGCTCATATTCGATACTCTAGCCGAGAAATCACTACTCCTAACGAGTAGTCAATAGCAGGAGGGGGATCATGCCAGTTCTTCGACTGGAACATGCGATCAGCGACTTCGACGTGTGGAAAGCCGCGTTTGATCGCGACCCTGTGGGCAGGGAGCAGTTGGGGGTGCGCAGCCACCGGGTGTACCGGCCGGTGGACGACCCCAAGTACGTGGCCGTCGACCTCGAGTTCGATACCTCGGCCGAGGCCGAGCGGTTCCAGGTCGCACTCGGCCGGCTGTGGCAGTCCAAGCAGGCTGCGCCGGCGTTGATCGGGACGCCAAAGGTGCGAATCGTCGAGGCAGTAGAGACCACGGTCTACTAGCAACAGTGCGGGTGCCGTCCCCGGTGGCTCAGGGCGCGGCGCCCTGGTCGGCCAGCTGTGAGAGGTCGCGCGCCAGCGACGTGCACTCCTCAAATCCGGCGAGCAGGTGCGCGTCACGGCGCGTGTGAAAACGCCCCAGAGCGTCCGCCTCGCTTGCCTGCCCGGCCAGCCACTCGGCGATCGCCTCGGCCAGAAACACCGCGGACGTGGCGGCGTTGTCCATGCCCTCTCCGGTCCAGGGATCCTGGTGCAGGCCCGCGTCTCCGATCAGCGCCCATCCGGGCCCAAACGGCGTTCGCACCCAGTTGGCCTCCGGCGGGCCTCCCGCCGCGCGGCCCACTGCCTCAGCGGCGTCCAGCCGTGCAGCGAAGCCGGCGTGTGCCCGCAGCCTGCTGTCGAGCTCCCGGTCAGGCGCCGAGCGAATCGCGGCGAATGCGTCGCGGTGCGCGCTCAGGCCGATGCAGGCCAGTCCGTCGTCAGAGGGAAAGACGTATGCCATCTCGTCGCCGTTCAGCGAGAACTCGGCTGCGTCGGGTGATGCCCCGTCGGGGCCGCGCCACCCGGACACGTATCGGTAGTAGAGCGTCCGCAGAGGCTCGACAGCGCGCTCAGCCGGTGCTGTGACCTGGCGCGCAACCACCGAGTGGCGTCCGTCGGCGCCGATCACGATTCGGCTGCGAACCTCGTAGTCGTCGCCCCCGTCATCCAGTCGCACGCCGACCACCCGGCCGTCCTCGAACTGGAGGCTTCGCACCGACGCGGGCTGTGCGACCTCGACCGTCTCGCGGTCTGCGGCTCGCCGGAGCAGCAGCTGGTCGAGCGGTGCCCGCCGAACCGAGAGGCAGAACCCCGCGTCGCCGGGGCTCTGGGGCGGTCCCTCGTCGGGGCCGGGGGAGCCGAACCCGAAGTTCCACTCGCGGCGCAGGGGTGGACATCCAAGCCGGAGCACCGGCTCGAGCAGCGACAGCCGATCGAGCACCGCCACCAGCCCTGCTCCCCTGAAGAAGTGCGTGGAGATGGTTGTGCTCGGGAAGCGCACGCGCTCTACCAGCAGCACATTGAGTCCGCTGTCACCCAGCAAAGCGGCGACGGTCGATCCGGCAACGCGGGCTCCGACCACGATGACGTCATACGATGATCGGTTCGGCCGCCCCATCGGACGAGTTTGTCACGGTTCCTGGGCCGGCTCTCCGTCAAATCCGAGCAGACGCCGACCGGTATCATCGTTCGCATGATCATGATTGACGCGAAACCAGAAGCGGTGGGGTTCGATCCAGGGCGAACAGCGGTGCTCGTGATCGATATGCAGAATGACTTCGGGGCCGCCGGTGGCATGTTCGATCGAGCGGGCATCGATATCAGCGGCATCTCGGCGGCGGCTGCCGCCACTGAGCCGGTGCTTCGGGCTGCGCGGCAAGCCGGCATTCCGGTCATCTACCTGAAGATGGGGCACGCGCCGGATCTGTCGGATGTCGGCCCGGCCGACGGTCCTCACTTGATTAAACACCGTCGCTTCGGAGTCGGCGACGAGATCGTCGCTCCTACCGGCGTTTCAGGGCGGGTGCTGGTGGACGGCACCTGGAACACCGAGATTCTGGACGAGCTCGCTCCCGAGCCTGGCGACCGTATCGTCTTGAAGCACCGGTACAGCGGGTTCTTCGAGACCGATCTGGACGAGATTCTCGCAAAGCTCGGCGCGAAGTACCTGGTGATCACCGGCTGCACCACCAGCGTCTGCGTCGAGTCGACGGTGCGCGACGCGACCTTCCGCGACTATTCCTGCGTCCTCTTGGAGGACTGCGCGGCGGAGCCGATCGGCGCAGGAATGAGCCGCACCAATCACGAGGCGTCATTGACCGTGATCGAGACGCTGTTCGGCTGGGTCTCGACCTCAAGTGCGTTTCTGGGCGCCCTCGCCCAGCAGCCGCTCAGCGGCGCTCGATGATCGCCGTGCATAAAGGGTGCCTGGCACCTTTTATGCACGAGTCTGTCGGGGTCGTCGGGGTGGCGAACGTGGTGTCGAGGAGCGATTGATGAATCTCACGATTGAGGGTGTGGCGGTCGCCACCGATGAGGTTCGGCAGCTCATCACCGAGCTGGACGCGGCGCTCGCGGGCAACTACCTGCCGGAGCAGCATCACGCGGTGTCGCTGGAGCAGCTCTTCGGCGGGAACATGAGGTTCTTCGTCGCACGAGTTGCCGGCGTTGCCGTCGGCTGCGGCGGCGTGGCCTTCTACGACGGTTTCGCTGAAGTCAAGCGGATGTATACGCGGCCGACCGTTCGGCGGACGGGTGTCGCGGCGGGCGTTCTGCGGCGTCTGGAACGAGAAGCCAGGACGGCGGGTTACTCGATTCTCCGGCTCGAGACCGGCAGGTATCAGGCCGAAGCCCTTGCCTTCTATCTGCGCGAGGGCTTTGAGCGATGCGATGCCTTCGGCGACTACGCGAGCATGACCCCGCGGTCGATCGAGACGAGCGTCTTCTGCCAGAAGACGATCTGAGAAGCGATCGAGGTCGGTCGACCGCTCAGCTCGGGGAGCGTTCGTGCGCGGGGATTCACGATTGACCCGATCCGGAACCAACGCCAAGCGCGTAGATCAGGAACACCACCAAGAGCACAGCGATGGTCAACACGAGCGTGATCGCGATTCGTTTGATTCGACCGGACGTCAGCACCACTTTGCCGATCCGTTCAGACCGAGGAGTACGCAGACGTCGGGTGTGTACGCCCGACGAGCTTCGACGATTCTGTAGCGAGTGGCTCCCCGGGATGCGCTGCCGTCGGGGACGCCACCGCGGCTGGCACTGCGCACGTGAGCGCCGCCAACGTTGAGATAATCACAACCTTCCACATTTCTGTCTCCTGCCTAGTGAAATGTGGCTGGCGCCGGGCACCCTAGCAAATGACCATGAAGGCCGGTTGAATCCGAGGACGGTTGACTGATGTCCGATCATGCT
Organism: uncultured Actinomycetes bacterium; assembly: GCA_963723785.1. Taxonomy (GTDB): domain Bacteria; phylum Actinomycetota; class Thermoleophilia; order Gaiellales; family JAICJC01; genus CAVPTL01. The sequence goes on from CAVRSB010000020.1 coordinate 7,822, forward strand.
GACGATAACGCAGTGGCGTGCCGACTGAAGGGATCAGGGAGCCCGCGTTAGGTTCGCTCGATGATCTCTACGCGGTAATCGTCAGGGTCGCGAACAAAGCACAGCCGGCTGCCACCCTCGCTGACGGTGTAGGGCGGTCGCTCCGGCTCGATCCCCTGGGCTTTGAGGGCGTCCAGCGTGCCGTCGAGATCCTCGACGCCGATGGCGATGTGGCCGTATCCGGTGCCGTTGTCATACGTCCGGCCGTCGTGGTTGAGGGTGAACTCCAGCTCGGGCTTCTCGCCGGGCATGGCGTAGAAGTAGTTGGTCGCCTCCAGCTCGCCGTCTCGGACAATCGGGAGGTCACGGCGAAACTCGAATCCGAGGGCCTCGTAGAACGTGCGGGTGCGCTCGGGATCGGTGATCCGGTACATGGTGTGAAGGAAGGTTGGCATGGCGCGCATTCTACGCACCGTTCGTCAGCGCGAGCGGTCGCTCACCAGTCGGCGAGCACGTTCTCGTCGCTGGGCGACCCGGCGATGGCGGCCTCGAACGCTGATACTTCCTCGGGCAGCATGGAGTAGCTGTGCTCCTCGTCGGGATAGGTGCCTGCGCGGACCTCGGCGGAGTAGGCCGAGACGCCGGCGGCGATCGCGTCACCGACCTCGGCAAAGCGCTTGACGAACTTGGGCGCGCCGTCGGTCGCCGGGCGAATACCCAGCAGATCGTGAAACACCATCACCTGACCGTCGGTGTCGGGGCCGGCTCCGATTCCGATCGTGGGAATCGTCAGCCGGCGTGTGATCGCATCCGCCACCGGGCCGGGCACGCACTCCAGCACGATCGCAAAGCAGCCGGCCGCCTGCAGCGCCACCGCGTCCTCGTACACCTGGCGGGCCTGATGCCATTCGCGGCCCTGAGCCTTGTGGCCACCCAGCATGGTGGCCGTCTGCGGTGTCAGGCCGACGTGCCCCATCACCGGAATGCCGGCGCCCTTGAGAGCGGCTGCGCGGCGCACCGACTCGCCGCCGCCCTCCAGTTTGACCGCATCGGCGCGCGACTCCTTGATGAATCGCCCGGCGTTGCGGATCGCCTCTTCGTTGGACACCTGGTAGCTCATGAAGGGCATGTCGCCGATCACCAGGGCGCGGTCGCATCCCTTGGCCACCGCCCGGGTCAGGATCAGAAGCTCGTCCATGGTGGCGCCCACAGTGGACACCGGGTCGTGGCCGAGCACGTTGTTGGCGGCCGAATCACCGACCAGCACAAGGTCGACCCCGCAGCGATCGACGATCCGCGCGGCTGCATGGTCGTAGGCCGTGATCATGACGATCGGCTCGCCCTTGAGCTTCATCTCGGCCAGGGCCGGCAGTGACACCTTCATCAACGCTCTACCGGAATCGTATCGATCAACCTGGTCGGGCCGAACCGGGCAGCCCCGATCACGATCGCTCCGGGGATATCAGGAGCCGCGATGAACGTGTCGGGATCGACCACCGCGAGATAGTCGACCTCGCCCTCGATCAGCGCTGCGTCACGGGCCATCATGGCGCGATGAAGCGACCTGGCCTTCACTCGCTGGTCGGGGGTGAGATGCACGTTGCGCGAGGACACCGCCAGCCCGTCGGGCTCCCGAACGGTCGGGATCGAGCGGATCTCCACGCCCAGGTCGAGATCGAGGGTCATACGCCGGATCACCGCCAGCTGCTGGGCGTCCTTCTGGCCGAAGTAGGCGACGTCGGGCCGCACCCGGGCAAACAGCTTGGTCACGACCGTGGCCACACCGTCGAAATGGCCGGGGCGGTGCACACCCTCGAACCGCGCCGCCAGATCGCCGACCTGCACCGTGGTGTCAAACCCCTCCGGGTACATGTCCTCGGGCGATGGCGCGTACACCTCGTCCACGCCCTCCTCAAGCGCAATCTCACGATCGCGCTCGGGGTCGCGCGGATACGACTCGAAATCCTTGCTGTCGCCGAACTGGGTGGGGTTCACGAACAGGCTCATCACCACCCGGTCGTTCTCGGCCCGAGCGGCTCGCAGGAGCGCCCGGTGGCCCTCGTGTAACGCACCCATCGTCGGCACCAGCCCGACGCTCACAGCAGGCCTCGCACAGCGTCCGCCGACTGCTGATCGACCAGAGGAAGCGTCGCTCGCCCCAGCTCGCGATAGAGCGGCCGCAGGGCCGGCCCGATCGCCTCCAGGTGCTGCTCAATGGTGACCGCATCGCCACGGGCAATCGGCCCGGTGGGCGGGTCGCCCGCGACCTCGACCGTACGCAGCTGCAGCGGCCGCAGCGCCGCCAGCGCGTCGGCACGTTCCATCCCGCTGCGCTCGAGCAGCCCCACCGCCACCGCCGTCAGCGTCACCAGATAGTTCGAGGCAAAGATCGAGGCGGCGTGGTACACCGGCTTGGCGTCGTCAGCGAGCATGAACGGTGTCATTCCGAGTTCTCGGGCCAACCGGCCGCCGGCCGTGTGATCACCGAACACCGCGGCGAATGAGCCCTCCAGCTGATCGGGGCCGCGAGCCGGGTCGATCGTCTGCATCGGGTGCACACACGCCTTCGGCCCCGGCGCGGCATCAAGGGCGTGCACGCTGGTGGCGCCCGAGAAATGGATCACGGCGCAGTCAGGGTCGAGGTGCGGCGCGAGCTCTGCGCACACGCCGGCGATGGCGGCGTCGGGGGTTGCGATCAGCAGCCGTCTGCATCCGTGCAGCTGCGGCGCTTGCCCGCGGCCGACGAGCAGAGCCCCTGGGAGGCGGGCTGCCACGGTCCGGCCCACTCGGCCGGCTCCGATCACGGTGGTGTCCCGATGCACTTCCCCGAGCTTAGAACCTCGGCCGTCCAGCGGTGCCGGTCGGACCTCTCGCAGACGTTCGATATGCTCTCGCGCATGCCCATCTATGAGTATCTGTGCGCGGATTGCTCCACCGAGTTCGAGGAGCTCGTGCCGCTGACCACGCCGGTTTCGGTCAGCTGCCCCGATTGCGGAGGCGGCACCGTCACCAAGCTTTTGTCCTCGTTTGCGACCAATCGCCCCGAGGGTGCGATGGTCGGCGGCGGTGGCGGTTGCTGCGGCGGGTCCTGCGGCTGCGGCTCGTAACCCGTCCGGCCGCAGTGCGAGAATCACGGTTGTGAGTGACGCGGCAGCGACACGACGGCTCCAGCTCGAACAGCACGCCTCCGACTGGCGCGGATGCACCAAATGTGCGCTCGCTCAGGGCCGCACCCAGGTGGTCGTGGGCAGCGGCAACCCGGACGCCGCCGTGATGTTCGTGGGCGAGGCGCCGGGGTTTCACGAGGACAAGCAGGGCGTTCCGTTCGTGGGGCAGGCCGGGAAGCTCTTGGACACGCTGCTGGGTGAGATCGGGCTGGAGCGCTCCGACGTCTACATCGCCAACGTGCTCAAATGCCGCCCGCCGGGAAACCGCGACCCGCTGGAAGACGAGATCGCAGCCTGCGAGGGCCATCTGTTCAAGCAGGTCGAGCTGATCAGGCCCCAGGTGATCTGCACGCTCGGGAACTTCGCGACCAAGCTCCTTACCGGCCGGCCGCACGGGATCACGCGGGTGCGCGGCAGCGCTCAGCCTCACCGCATCGCCGGCGTCGATCTGGTGATCTTCCCGATCTTCCACCCCGCGGCGGCGCTCTACACGCCGTCGATGCTGGACACCTTGCGGGAGGACATTCGGCGCCTGCCCGAGCTGCTGAACGCTCCTCAGGCGGCGTCCGTGCCGCCCGCCGGGCCTGCGGCGCCCGAACCTGAGCCGGTGGTGGAGCACGAGCCAGAGTACGCTCAGCTGGGCCTGTTCTAGCCTCGCCGACACTGAGTCTGCGGCTGCCCGTGTGGCGGCGGTGCTGGAGCTCGGGGATGTGGTCGGTGTCAGCGGGGAGATGGGGGCGGGCAAAACCACCTTCGTGCAGGCAGCCGCTGCGGCGCTGGGCGTGACCGAGGCCGTCACCAGCCCCACGTACACGGTCGGGCACCGCTACGCGTCGCCGCATGGTGCGGTCTCACATCTCGATCTCTACCGCTCCAAAGGAGTCACCGACGAGGAGTGGGCCGACCTCGAGCCCTACTTCGAATCCAGCATCTGCTTCGTGGAATGGCCCGAAGCTGGGGCGGGCGTTCTGCCAATCGCTCGAATAGGCGTAACCATACGGATAACGGGGGTCGATGCTAGGCTGATCGTGCTCGATTCGCTCGATTCCAACGTGGCCGCTGCGCTTGATCATCCTTTCCCTTGATACCGCGACGGATGTCGCCACTTCCTGTCTCACGGTGAACGGCGAGGTCGCCGCCGAAACCGCCAGCCGTGGTCGCTCCCGCAGCGCCCAGCATGTGTTGGCGGATGTCCGCGACCTGCTGGAGCGCTCGCAGCTGACTCTCGACGACGTGAATGCGATCGTGGTTGGGTGCGGCCCGGGCACGTTCACCGGCCTTCGCATCGGGATCGCGACGGCCAGAGGGCTGGGGATGGCGCTCGGCATTCCGGTCATGGGTGTGTCCACGCTGGACGCGCTGCTTCAAGGCGACGGGGTGGAGGTGGCGTGCATTGACGCTCGCCGCGGAGAGGTGTTCGCCGCCGGTGCCGGCATCGAGCCTCAGGCACTTCTGCCTGAGGCGCTGGCCGGTCTGCTCCCGGTGGGAGCCGCGCTCGCCGGTGACGGCGCGGTGCTGCACCGCGAGGTGTTCCCCGCCGCGGTGATTGCGCCCGACGACTCCCCACTGCACGTGCCCTGGGCGCGCCATCACGCGGCGCTGATCGGCTCGGCGGTCGAGGCCGACCCCGTGTACCTGCGGGTGCCGGATGCCGAACGCAACCTGGCGGCCGCGGCGGCGAGGGGGGCAGCGGCATGATGACAGCGGTCGAGTTCCGGCGGCTCGCTCCCTCCGACCTGGACGGGATCCAGGAGATCGAACAGCGGGCCTACCCGACGCCGTGGTCACGTTCGATGTTCGCCGGCGAGCTGGCCAAGCCCGGAGGGTTCTGCGTCGGCGCCTTCCAGGGCGAGGAGATGCTGGGGTACGTGATCGTCGCCAAGTACGTCGACGCGTGGCACATCATGAACATCGCGGTGGACGCGCCGTTTCGGGGGCGGGGTGTGGCGCGGGTGCTGCTCGAGCACCTGTTCTCCACCACCGAGGACGACGCCGACCGTGGTTACACCCTGGAGGTCAGGGTCTCGAATGCGCCCGCGATCCACCTCTACGAACAGCTCGGATTCGTCGGTACCGGGGTCCGTCGCGGGTACTACACGGACAACCGTGAGGACGCTGTGATCATGTGGCGCGACCACCTCGAGTAGTGGCGCTGGGACTCATCCTCGGGATCGAGACGTCGTGTGACGAGACGTCTGCGGCCGTGATCGACAGCGACGGAGTGGTGCTCTCCAACGTGGTCGCATCCCAGGCCGATTTGCACGCCCGCTTCGGCGGTGTCGTTCCGGAGGTCGCCTCGCGCCGGCACCTGCAACTGACCACGCCGGTGATCGAGACAGCCCTGGAGCAGGCCGGGGTGGGTCTGGATCACATCTCCGCGGTGGCTGTCACCGAGGGGCCGGGTCTGATCGGAGCGCTGCTGGTGGGGTTGGCCACCGCCAAGGCGATCGCATTTGCCCGCCGTCTGCCGTTGATCCCGGTGAATCACCTGCACGGTCATGTCGCCTCGCTGTACCTCGCGCCCGACCCGATGGAACCCCCATTCCTGTGCCTGCTGGCGTCGGGAGGGCACACGATTCTGGCCGACGTCGGCTCGCCGGGGCGGTTCGACCCGATCGGGGCGTCGCTGGACGATGCAGCCGGTGAGGCGTTTGACAAGGGTGCTCGCCTGCTCGGCCTCGGCTACCCGGGAGGCGCTGAGCTGGAACGGCTGGCCGCGGGCGGCGACGCCGGTGCCTACTCGTTCCCGACCGCCATGCTCGGCCGGCCGGGGTACGACTTCTCGTTCAGCGGGCTGAAGACGGCGCTGCGCCACGCGCTGGCGGAGCATCCCGATCCGGCCGACCGGCCCCACCTGGCGGCGTCCTACCAGGCCGCGATCGTGCGCTCACTGGTGACGCGCGCGGTGCAGGCACTGGACGCAACCGGGCACACCCAGGTGGCTCTGGTGGGCGGGGTGGCAGCCAATAGCGTGCTGCGAGCAGCGCTGACCGCGGCCGGTGCCAAACATGGAGCGGAGGTGCGCGCGGCACCGTTGACGCTGTGCTCGGACAACGCCGCCATGATTGCTTCGGCGGCGCGGTACAGCCCGGCCGTGGCATACCCCGGCTACCTCACTCGCGACGCCTATGCGGCGGTAGTCATGACCGTCGAAGTCGTGATCTACAGCGGCGCGGGCTGCCACCTGTGCGACGTCGCCAAGGCCCAGTTGGAAGCCCAGCGGCGAGCGGCTCGAGCTGGACATCCGAGTGATCGAAATCGACGGCGACGCCGGCTCTCGAAACTGCCTACCGGGAACAGATCCCGGTGGTATTCGTGGCCGGTTGCAAAGCCTTCAAGTTTCGCGTCGACCTCGCTGATCTGGAACGCCGGGTGCGACGCGCCGAGAGGACAGTTTGAATCATTTGAATCGTAGGTTATGGGTCCCGCGGCCCAAATCGATCGTTAGACTCTCCGGTCGTGTTGCCAGTGTCCACCAGTAAGGGAGAGTCGTTGCCCTCAGAACGTTTGACGGTCGGTGTAGCCGCTCGTCTATCCCGCTACCTCCAGGTCTTGACCCAGGCCAAGAAAATGGGTCGCGACTCGATCTCCTCACAGGAGATCGGTGAGTACACGAACGTGAATGCGACCCAGATCCGCCGTGACCTGTCCGGTTTCGGGAAGTTCGGCAAGCGTGGGGTCGGGTACAACATCGACTATCTGATCGTTGAGATCCGCAAGATCCTGCGCACCTCCGGCCAGCACAACATCGCGCTGATCGGCGCGGGTTCACTTGGCCAGGCGATCGCCAAATCGCCGGCGTTCGCAGACCACGGATTCAACATCACCGCGGTGTTCGACACCGACCCCGACAAGATCGGCGAGGCGATCGGCGACATGCACGTTCAGAGCATGGTCGATCTCAACGACACGGTCAGGGACCGCAACATCATCGTCGGGGTGCTGGCGGTGCCGGAAGCAGCCGCCCAGGCGGCTGCCAACGCGCTTGTGGATGCGGACGTGAAGATCATCTTCAACTACGCGGACTCGTTGATCGACACCCCGTCGGACGTGACGGTGCATCGATCCAGTCCCGTGGTCGAGTTGCTGCACGCGCTGTACTTTCACCTGACCTAGCGGGAGCGTGGCTACGGCGGCGCCGGCTGTGGCGCCGCCTCAACCGCACCCCGCGCCCGTCGATTGCCGGGGGAGTGATGCACGCCTCAAACCCGCATGGGCGCGACCGCCGCTACCGCCTGCTCGCCGACGCCGTGTCCGACGCCGTCGCGGTCGTGGTGGGCGGGTCGATCGTGGAGGTCAATCCGGCGTTCAGCTCGGTGTTCGGCTACACCCTGGCCGAGGTTCAGGGCCTGGAGCTGGATCGTCTGTTGGGCAGCGACGGTGGCGAGATCCGCTCGGGGATGACCCGCAGCGGGTCGCTGCGGCAGCTCGAGGTGACCGAGCGCGCGATCCCGCCGGCGGGAGATGCCCGCATCATCGTGATGCGCGACGTGACCGAGCGCAACGTCGCCCAACACGAGGCCGACGTGCTCGCATACCAGTACGCGGCCGACCTCACGGCTGTTGCCGAGGTGGCCCGGCGGCTGCCGCGGACCACCGATCCGAGTGCAGCTCGCAATGCGATCTGCCAGGCGCTGCTGGAGGTGTGCGACGGCATGCTGGCGGTGTTGATGGAGCCCGACGGTCAGTCGGGACTGGTGTCGACCGGTATCGCCGGCGGCGGGAAGCATTCGGCGCCACTGAGGGTTGCCGTCGACGAGGCGGGATCGGCCACCGCGGATGTGTTCTCGTCCGGCGAGCCATTTTTCATCGCCGATCTGGCGCTGTACGACGACGTTTCGCCGCGCCTGGCCGAGGCCACCGGGATCGTGTCGGCGCTGTGGCAGCCGGTGCTTCGCGACGGGTGCGTGGTGGGGGTGCTGCTGGTGGGATGGGATCGCCCGGTGATGCACCTGTCCGATCGAGCCGCGGCGGTCGCAGGGCTGTTCGCCGCCGAGGCGGCGGTCGCCATCGAGCGGGCCGACTTTCTGGCGCAGCTGGAAGCGCTCAACCGCGCTCTGGGGATGCAGCTGGAGGCGCTGCGGATGTCCGACCAGATCAAGACCGACTTCGTCTCGAGCGTGTCGCATGAGCTGCGTACACCGCTTACGGCGATTCTCGGGTACGTCGAGATCCTGGCGGCCGAGGCGGCGGGCGGCGTCACCGAGGAGCAAGCTGAGTTCCTGGGGATCGTCGACCACAACGCCCGGCGGCTGGAGGCGCTGATCACCGATCTGCTGACACTCTCGGGGGTCGAGAGCGGCAACCTCTCGATGAGTGCCGAGCCAACCGATCTGCGCCCGCTGGTGAGTGGTGCCATCCGAGATCAGGCGCTGACGCTGAACGCCCGCCGGCTGCAGGTGATCACACGACTGCCCGACGAGCCGGTGATGGCCAAGGTCGACACCGAGCGGCTCGGCCAGGTGTTGGCCAATCTGCTCTCCAACGCTTCCAAGTTCACCCCGGTGGAGGGCGCCGTCGAGGTGACCCTGGCGATCCACGACACCGGTCGCGGGCGGCAGGCGCACGTGGTCGTGTCCGACTCCGGGATCGGCATCCCGCCGGATGACCTGCCGCGCCTGTTCGAGCGGTTCTTTCGAGCTCGCAACGCGACCGACCAGGCGATCCCGGGGACCGGGCTGGGCTTGGCAATCTGCTGCGCGATCGTGGAGGCCCACCAGGGCCGGCTCACGATCGACAGCGAACTCGGGCGCGGCACCGAAGTGACGGTGCTGCTTCCACTTCTCGAACAACACGAGGGCTGATGAATCCGAAACCGCGACTGTGCTGGTCGCCGACGACGAGCCGCACCTGCTGCGACTGGTCAAATTCCGATTGGAACGAGAGGGCTACCGTGTGCTCACGGCGGCCGACGGCGACGCTGCGCTGCACGTGGCCCGCACCGAGCAGCCCGGACCTGTGCGTGCTGGACGTGATGATGCCCAAGCGCTCGGGTTTCGACGTGCTGCGCGAGCTGCGTGCCGACGAGCGGTTCAACTCGACCAAGGTGATCATGCTCACCGCCCGCGCGCAGGACCGCGACGTGGATGCCGGGTTCTCCCTGGGAGCAGACGACTACGTGACCAAGCCGTTCAGCCCCAACGAGCTTCGGGTTCGCATCAGCGCACACTTGAACCGGCGCTGACCCGCCGCGTCGCCGCGTCCGTTATCGTGGCGACGCATGGGCGAGACGCCGAAGATCATCGATCCCCTGGCGGCGTTGGAAGCAGCACGCGAGGGGTTTGAGCAGGGCCAAGATTTCTCGATCGGCGTCGAGGAGGAGTTCGCGATCCTCGACCCCGAGTCCCTGAACATGGTGCCCGGCTTCGAGCGCTTCGCCGAAGCCGCCGGCGAGGGGCCCCTCGCGGGCGCGGTCGCGGGCGAGCTGATCCGTTCGGAGGTGGAGATCCGCACCGGCCGATGCGAAACGTTTGCCGAAGCGGCCGAGGTGATGGCCCGCCGGCGTGTCCAGCTGCTCGACCTGGCGACCAGTCTGGGTGTGCGTCTTTCGGCTGCGGGTTGCCACCCGTTCGCCCGCTGGCAGGACCAGGAGGTGATCGACACGCCCCACTACCACCTGGTCGAGTCGACGCTGAGGTATGTGGCCTGGCGGAACAACACCTTCGGCATTCACGCCCACACCGGTATCCGCGGCGCCGACCGCGCCATCGCGGTCAACTCGGCGATGCGCTCGGTGCTTCCCGAGCTGCTCGCGATCTCGGCCAGCTCGCCCTGGATCGAGGATCGCTACACCCATCTGCATTCCACTCGCACGCAGGTGTTCACCCGCATGTTTCCCCGCTGCGGCATCCCCGATTACCTTGCCGACTGGGGTGAGTACGAGCAGTACGTGCGTTTCCTGGTGACCACCGGATCGATCCGTGAGCACACCGAGATCTGGTGGAGCGTGCGGCCCCATCAGGCGTTCCCGACGGTCGAGACGCGTATCTGCGATGCCCAGCCCGAGTTTGGCCAGGCCGTCGCGCTAGCGGGGTTCATGGTGGCCCTGACGGCGCGATTCGCCCGCATGTATGACGAGGGCCGGCCGTTGCCCGCGCATGCTCCGCGGCTTCTGGAGGAGAACCTGTGGCGGGCGATCCGCTGGGGCATGGACGGCGAGTTGATCGATTTCGACGCCGGCCGCTCGGTGCCGGCCCGGGCGCGCATCGACGCGCTGCTCGAGGGTGTCACGGAGGTGGCCGCAGAGCTTGGGATCACGCCGTACCTGGGCCCGCTCGAGGGGCCGTCGCCGGCGCAGCGTGTACTCGGCCGAGCTGACAGCGGGGGCAACCCCCCGTGAGCTGTGGCCGGGAGTGGTGGAGCGCACCCACGCCTCCGCCGGAGAGTGGCTCGCACAGGTCGCAGGAGAGGTGGGATGAGCACCGAGCCGCCACCCGGCGAGAACGCCGTCCCGGCCGCCGCGGACGTGATCCTCTCCAGCGTCACCATGCTGCTGAGCGTCGGCTTCGCTCGTACCGGCCTCACCGGAGAGCCCGACATCGAGGTCGACCTGGCCCAGACCGAGCAGGCAATCGAGGCGGTGCGGGCATTGATGCCGGTGCTCGAGCGGCTGCTGCCGCCCGCCGCCCTGCTGGAGTACCGGCAGGCGCTGGCCGACCTGCAGATGGCATACTCCCGCGGGTTGGAACCGCCTGCCCCTGAGAGCGCGGCCGTCACCTGCGGAATCAGAGACCGGCTGTCGAGACGGCTGAGCGGCCGAAGATCTGGACACCGAGAGGGGATGTATGAGCGACGCGGAGATTGGGGTGTTTGGCGGCTCGGGGTTCTACTCGTTCCTCGAGGACGCCGAGGACGTCACGGTGGACACCCCGTACGGCCCGACCTCTGACCGGTTCGTGGTGGGCGACGTCGGCGGCAAGCGGGTCGCCTTCCTGCCCCGGCACGGACGCAACCATCAGCTCCCTCCGCATGCGATCCCCTACCGCGCCAACCTGTGGGCGATGAAGGAGCTGGGGGTTCGCCGGGTGATCGGCCCCTGCGCGTCCGGCAGTCTGACCAAGGATCTGCCTCCGGGCACGTTCGTCGTGTGCGACCAGTTCGTCGATCGCACCAGCGGCCGGGCCGATACGTTCTACGACGGTCCGGTGACCACGCACGTCTCCGCCGCCGACCCGTACTGCTCCGATCTGCGGGCGACGCTGCTCGAGACCGGCCGTGAGCAGGGCTTGGATATCCGCGACGGCGGCACGGTGGTGGTGATCCAGGGCCCGCGGTTCTCGACCCGGTCGGAGTCTCGCTGGTTCTCCTCGATGGGGTGGGGCGTGATCAACATGACCGCCTATCCCGAGGGCTGGCTCGCCCGCGAGCTGGAGCTGTGTTACGCCAACATCTCGTTGATCACCGACTATGACGTCGGGCTGGAGGACGACCCCGATGTCGAGCCGGTCAGCCACGAGGGTGTCGTGAAGGTGTTCACCGAGAACAACGAGCGCCTGCGGGACCTGCTGTTTGCGGCCATTCCCAAGATTGGCGCGCAACCCTCCGATACCTGTGCGACCGCGCTGACGGGGGCGCGCTTCTAGTTCGTGCTCGGCGGCCAGCGGTGGCGATACGAGCGGCCCGACAACCGCTTGGTGGTGCCGATGCCACTGTTACAATCCGCCGGTTGTATCCGACCTTCTAAGGAGTTCATGCTGTGAGTTTCCTGGCAAGTCACGCGGTTGCGATCGCGCTCGTCTGTGGTGTCGCCGCCGTCATTTACGGTCTTCTGCTGACTCAGTGGGTGCTGAAACAGCCCGACGGCAACGACCGCATGCGGGAGATCGCAGCAGCGATCCAGGAAGGTGCCGCGGCGTATCTGAAGCGGCAGTACACGACCATCGCGGTGGTTGCGGTGGTGGTCACGATCGTGATCGCGGCTGCCGGCCACTGGTCGGGCGACCTCGGAGTCAAGGTGGCGATCGGCTTTGTGATCGGCGCGGTGCTGTCGGCGATCACGGGCTTCATCGGCATGAACGTGGCGGTGCGATCCAACGTACGCACCGCGGAGGCGGGCCGCAAGGGCATGGCCCCGGCGCTGTCGATCGCGTTCAAGGGCGGCACCGTCACCGGCATCCTGGTGGTCGGCCTGGGGCTGCTCGGCGTGGCCGGGTACTACGGCATCCTCAAGCAGAACGGCAGCTCCGACCTGGACGCCACCAAGGCGCTGGTCGGTCTGGCCTTCGGCGGCTCGCTGATCTCCGTGTTCGCACGGCTGGGCGGCGGCATCTTCACCAAGGGCGCCGACGTCGGCGCCGACCTGGTCGGCAAGATCGAAGCCGGCATTCCCGAGGACGATCCCCGAAACCCGGCAGTGATCGCCGACAACGTCGGCGACAACGTGGGCGACGACGCCGGCATGGCGGCCGACCTGTTCGAGACCTACGCGGTCACGATCGTGGCGGCCATGTTCTTGGGTGCGCAGCTCGGCGACGGCGGCGTCCACAACGCGGTGGTGCTGCCGCTTCTGATCGGCGCCCTCGCCATCCCCGCGTCGATCGTCGGCACGCTGATGGTGCGCCTGCCCAAGAGCGGCAGCATCATGACCGCCCTGTACACGGGCGTGCTGGTGTCTGCGCTGCTCTCGGCGGTGCTGTTCATCCCGGTCGTCACATGCGGTGTCCGGCGGGCTTCCGGCCAACGGCACCAGGATCTATCTGTGTGCGCTCACCGGCCTGGTTATCACCGCGCTGCTGGTGGGGATCACGGAGTACTACACCGGCACCCGCTTCGGCCCGGTCAAGCGCATCTCCCAGCAGTCGACCACCGGCCATGCGACCAACATCATCGCCGGTCTGGCCGTCGGCATGCAGGCCACCGCGTTGCCGGTAATCGTGTTGGTTGTGGGTACCCTGACGGCCGACAGGCTGGCCGGCGTGTACGGGATCGCGACCGCCGTCACCGCCATGCTCTCGATGGCCGGCATGGTGGTCGCGCTCGATGCGTTCGGACCGATCACGGACAACGCCGGCGGGATCGCCGAGATGGCCGACCTGCCCCACGAGGTTCGCGACAAGGTCACCGACCCGCTGGACGCGGTCGGCAATACCACCAAAGCGGTCACCAAGGGCTATGCGATCGGTTCGGCGGGCCTGGCCGCGCTGGTGCTGTTCCAGTCCTTCAGCGACGAGCTGGCGGTCAAGGTGGGTCACCCGGTCGTCTTTGAGGTCAACGATCCGTGGGTGCTTTCCGGCCTTCTGATCGGCGGTCTGATGCCGTTCCTGTTCGCCTCGCTGGCGATGGACGCGGTCGGCCGTGCCGGTGCCGCGGTGGTCGAGGAGGTGCGCCGCCAGTTCCGCGAGATCCCGGGGATCATGGAGGGCACCGCCAAGCCCGACTACGCGCGCTGCGTCGACCTGGTCACGCGCTCGGCCATCCGCGAGATGCAGCTGCCTGCGCTGATCCCGGTGGCGGTGCCGATCGTGGTCGGCCTGATCTCCTACCAGATGCTGGGCGGCCTGCTCGTGGGCACGATCGTGACCGGCCTGTTCCTGGCGATCTCGATGACGTCGGGCGGTGGGGCGTGGGACAACGCCAAGAAGCTGATCGAGGACGGGGCACACGGCGGCAAGGGCTCGCCTGCGCACGCCGCCTCGATCACCGGCGACACGGTGGGCGATCCCTACAAGGACACCGCCGGTCCGGCGATCAACCCGATGATCAAGATCACGAACATCGTGGCGATCCTGATCATTCCACTGCTGACTCGGTAATCACCAGCCGTCACGCGGTATAACAGGCAGCTATGCCGGTAAAGCGCCGCCAAGCCGGGGGTCTGCACCGCGTGCTCGGGACGGCGGCGCTGTTCTCGACCGCGTACGGAAACGTCGGCTCGTCGATCTACTACGCGCTCGGTCTGGTGACCGTGTACGCGCTCGGGTTGACGCCGGTGGCGTTCTTCATCTCGGGCGTGATCTTCTTCTTCACGGCGGTGACCTATGCCGAGGCCACCGCCCGCTTCCCCGAGGCGGGCGGCTCGGCGTCGTTCACGCGGCACGCGTTCAACGAGGCGGTCAGCTTCTTCGCCGGCTGGGCGCAGATGCTGAACTACACCGTCACGATTGCCATCTCGGCGATCTTCGTGCCGCACTACCTGGCCAAGTTCTGGCCGGGCGGCGACCTGATCGGCCACCCCAACGACATCTACGGCGGCGCGCTGGTGGTGCTGTTCCTGGTGATCCTGAACATCGTCGGGCGTGAAGGAGGCCGCCGGGCTAAACATCTTCCTGGCGCTGGCCGACCTGGCGACTCAGGCGCTGCTGGTGGTGATCGGCCTGGTGGTGGTGTTCTCACCAGCGGTGTTGAGCAGCAATGTCGACCTCGGCACGGTGCCGACCTGGAGCAACTTCATCGTCGCCATTCCGGTGGCGATGGTGGCCTACACCGGCATCGAGACCGTCTCCAACATGTCGGAGGAGGCGATCGATCCGGCCCGGCACGTGCCTCGCGCGATCATGTACGTGGTGATCGCGGTGTTTGCGATCTATGCCTTTCTGCCGTCGGTTGCCCTGTCGGCGCTGCCGGTGAAGCCGGCCGACGCTGCGATGGTGGCCGACTCCCACGATCCCACGCTGGCCTGCGCCAAGCAGGTGAAGCTGGGCGAACCGACATCGGAGCTGGCCTGCAGGTTCGCGGGCGATCCGGTGGCAGGACTGGTGGACAACCTCGGGCTGCCCAAAATCATCACCCAGGGGCTCGGCTACTACGTCGGGTTGCTGGCGGCGACGATCCTGATCATCGCCACCAACGCCGGCATCATCGGCGTCTCGAGACTCACGTATTCGATGGGGCTGCATCGCCAGCTGCCGCCCATCATCAGCCGCGTGCACCCCAAATACAGCACGCCGTACGTCGCCATCATCTTCTTCAGCGTGATCGCGGTGGTGCTGATGATCCCCAACGGGTCGACCCAGTTTCTGGGGAATCTGTACGCCTTCGGGGCGATGCTGTCGTTCACCCTCGCCCATGCGGCGGTGATCCAGATGAGACGCACGATGTCGTCCGACGACATGCCGTGGCGGGGGCCGATGTCCTACAAGGTCGGGAACTACGACCTGCCGCTGTTCGCCGTGCTGGGCCTGATCGGGTGTCTGGCCTCGTGGCTGGTCACGATCGTGCTTCACTTCGTCGACGGCGTCGCCCCGGTGGGAATGATCTGGCTGATCATCGGCCTGGTCGTGTACACCCTCTATCGCCGCTCGCAGCATCTGCCGCTGACCCAGACGGTGCTGATGCCGCCGGTGTCGTACGGCCCCGCGCTCGAAGTCGAGTACCGGTCGATCCTGATGCCGCTGACCGCGCACCGGGTGACCGACGAGATGACCGCGACCGCGCTGCGGCTGGCGGCCGAGTCGGGTGCGACGCTGGTCGCGCTCTATCCGATCGAGGTGCCACTCGACCGGCCGCTGTCCGACGCCATGGGCGACGAGGTCGAGAAGGCCGAGCGGGAGCTGCGCGAGACGGCCGCGTTGGGCGATGAGTACGGGGTCACCGTGATCACCCGCCTCGTGCGTACCCGCAACGTGGGCGAGGCGATCGTCGGCGAGGCCGAGCGGCGCCGCTCCGAGATCATCGTGATGGGCGCCGCTGATCGGCAGCGGGCGGGGGAGCGGATGTTCGGCCGTGTGATCGACTACGTCCTGCGCAACGCCACCTGCCGGGTGATGGTTGGCACCGTGGGCGCCACCGGCTGATGCTCAGGGCAAATCGCGGGATCGCGATCATCTTTCTCGTGATCGGCGCCGCCATCCTGATCCGCACGCTGACCCTGGGCGGTGGTCAGGTCGGCTTCCTGGCAGCGGCGGTGTTCCTGGTGCTGGGCGTGATCCGCTGGCGTGCCCTGCGCCCGCCGCAGTAAGCTCACCCCGGCATGGCGCGCAAGATTCCCGTTCTCGGCCGTATGCTCGGCGCCCCGGCGTTGTTCGCGATCGCGTATGGCGAGATCGGAAGCTCGCTCTACTTCGCGCTTGGCCTGACCTCGGTGTACGCGCTCTCGGCCACGCCGTTGGTGTTCCTGGCGGCCGGCCTGCTGTTCGCCCTGGCGGCGGCCGCCTACGCGGAGGGCGGCGCCACCATCGCCGAGCCCGGCGGCGCCGCCAGCTTCGCCCGCAGGGCGTTCAACGATCTGGTCGGGTTCATCGCCGGCTGGGCGGCGGCGCTCGACTACGTGATCGCGATCGCGCTCTCGGCGCTGTTCGTGCCGCGATATCTGACCGGAGCCTTCGGGCATCCCAACGCGCTGTCCGATCGGCAGGCGGCGATGGCGGCGGTCGGCGTGCTGGCGGCGATCACGTTGCTACGGCTGGTAAGGCGCACCAACGCCTACCTGGCCGGGATCGTGCTGGCCATCCTCGACCTGGTGGTGCAGATCAGCCTCGCGGTCTTGGGCCTCGTGCTGCTGTTCAACTACCAGCGGCTGACCAACAACATCGATATCGGAGTGGCGCCGACCTGGAACTCACTGGCGTTCTCGCTGCCGGTGGCGATGGTGGCCTACACCGGCCTGGAGAAGGTCTCGTCGCTGACCGGCCTGGCTAAGGATCCCGGGCGCACAGTGCCGGCCAGCATCCGCACCTCCGCCTTCACCGTGGTGGTGATCTATGCGGCGGTGGCGACCGCTGCCGTGTCGGCCTTCCCGTCGCACCCCGACCCGAGTGCCCCGGCCGGCTATTCCAGCCAGCTTTCGACCACCTGGGTGAACGCACCGATTCTGGGCCTGGTGCATGCGATCGGCCGGCACACGTCCTGGTGGGTCGAGGACATCCTGCGAGTCGGCGTGGGGTTGACGGCCGTGGCCATCCTGATGCTCGCGATCACCACCAGCATCTCCGGGTTCGCACGCATGGCCGAGTCGATGGGGCGCCACGTGCAGGTGCCGGGCGTGTTTGCCCGCCGCAGCCGCCGGGTGCTGGCCGCGCCGGCCGCGATCGGCGCCATCGGCCTGCTGTCGGCCGGCTTCATCGTGGTGGCATCGTTCTTCGAGGGCGAAGAGACGCTGGTGCTGGCCTCGCTCTACAGCTTCGGCATCCTGCTCGCGTTCACGATCACGCAGGCTTCGATCATCTGGCTGCGGATCACCGAGCCGGATATGCCACGGGCGTTCATGATGCACGGCAACGTCCGCATCGCCGGGCGCCTGATCCCGCTCACGTCGGTGGCCGGTGCGCTGCTGTCGTTTGCAGCCTGGGTGTTGGCGCTTGGTACCCACCCGGGTGCGCGGATCGTGGGGCCGCTGTGGATGATCGGCGGGCTGTTGATGTACACCGGCGTGCGTGTCCGGGCGGGTCTTCCACTGCTGGACACCGTGGATCTGGCTGCACCGCCGCCGGCCTCGGTCACAGAGCTGCAGCAGGGCGCCGTGGTCGTGCCGCTGGAACGGCTCGACCAGATCGGGGAGGAGATGATGGCCACCGCCTGTCGGCTCGCACTGGATGCGGGCTCGGTGGTGGTGGGAGTGAGCGCGATCGTGGTTCCGGTGCGGGATCCGCTGGACTCCCCCCGGCCGGAACGCGAGCAGGAGGTGGCCGAGGTACAGGCCGCGGCCGAGTCGCTGGCCGCCGAGTACGGCGTCGCCTACATCGGCGTCTCCGGCCGCACCCGCAGCCCTGGGCGGATGGTGGTGGACGCGGCCACCGAGCACAGCGCTGCGCTGATCGTGGTGGGCGCTCCGTCCAAACCGCGGCGAGGCCGCACCAAGCAGGAGGAGTTCTTCGGACGCACCGTCGACTTCATCCTGCGCAAGGCGCCGTGCCGCGTGATCGTCACGCACTTCCCCGGCTCCGCCCTGGAGCCGACGGAGGAGGAGGCCGTGGCGGCTAGCGCTCCAGAATAGGCAGGACGACCGGCGCAGAGCGGCTGAACGGGCGGCTTGCGACAGCCGCAGCCGCGGTGCGCACCGAGCCCTCGCGGGCTGCGTGGGTCAGGATCACGATGTGCACGCCCTGATCGGCTGAATGCTGCACCACCTGCGCCACCGACACGCCGTGGTCACCCAGAGACTGTGCCACCTGGGCGAGCACGCCCGGCTCGTCGTCGACCTGGAAGCGCAGGTAGAACGGACTCTCCAGATCGGCGACCGGCAGCCGGTTCAGCTCTCGGTAGTAGCCGTCATGTTGCAGGAACCCGGTGCCGCGGGTACCGATCACCGCCAGCAGGTCGCCGATCACCGCGGTGGCGGTCTCCTCGCCGCCGGCTCCCGGGCCGATCAGGATCACCTCGCGGATCGACTCGCCCCGCAGCATGATCGCGTTGAACGCGCCCTCGACCGCGGCCAGCGGGTGCTCCTTGGCGAGCAGGCAGGGATGGACGCGGGCCGACACGCGCGCGTCGACGCGAAGCGCCGACGCAATCAGCTTGACCGAGTAGCCGAGGTCGGCGGCGTGGGCGACATCGGCCAGGTCGAGGCCGTCGATGCCGACGTAGTCGACCTCCTCCAGCCGCACACGGTTGTGAAATGCGATCGAGGCAAGGATCGCGATCTTGGCGGCGGCGTCGCCGCCGGTGACATCCTCGGTGGGGTCAGCCTCGGCGTAGCCCAGCTCCTGGGCCTCGGCCAGCGCGTCGGCGTAGGACGACCCGGCGTGGATCATCTGGCTGAGGATGAAGTTGGTGGTGCCGTTGACGATGCCGTCGATGCGGTGCACTCCGCTGACGATCATCGATTCGCGCAGCACTCTGATCACCGGGATGGCGGCGCACACGCTGGCCTCGAAGCGCAGCTGCACGCCCTGCCGCTCGGCCTCGGTGAAGAGCTCCTCGCCGTGGCGCGACAGCAGCTGCTTGTTGGCCGACACGACCGACTTGCCGGCGCGTAGCAGTTCCAGCACGTAGCCGCGGGTGGGGTCGATTCCGCCCATCACCTCGGCCACCACGGTGATCGAGGGATCGTCCCGCAGGCGGGCGAAATCGGTGGTCAGAAGACCGGCCGGCGCCTCGGGATGTCGCTGCGGGTCGCGCACCAGCGCAGCGGCCACCTCGACCGGGCTGCCGGTGACCCGTTCGATCGACGCGGCGCTCTCGCGCAGCAGCCGATCGACGGCGGAGCCGACGGTGCCAAAGCCCAAGCAGGCCTATGGTGATCGGTGGCATGACTGCGCACGATAGAAGAACCGCCACCGAGCGCGCGCACGTGCTTGCGCGTCGCGATAGGCTCCAACTATGAAGCTTTTGATTGTGGGATGCGGACGCGTGGGCTCTTCGATCGCCACCCAGATGGCTGCCGACGGGCATCAGGTGAGCGTTGTGGACGAGGATGCCGAGGCGGCACAGCGGCTTCCAGACTCATGGCCGGGCGAGTTCATTCACGGCCACGGCCTCGATCTGGACGTCCTGATCGCGGGCGGGATCGAGGATGCCGACGCGGTCGTCGTTGCCACCGACGGTGACAACACCAACATCGTGATCGCGCAGGTGGCTCAGCGGCGGTTCGACTGCCCCTGCGTCGTCACCCGCGTGCTCGACCCCGCTCGAGCGGCGTTCTACTCGACGCAGGGCCTGCGCACGGTTTGCGCCACCTCCGCGGCGATCGACTCGACCATGGACGCGATCTGCGCCACTCCTGGTCGTGGCGCCGTTGCGTAGATGGAGACGATGAGACCATGTATATCCTGATCGTTGGTGGCGGCAAGGTGGGGACGAACCTGACCGCGGCGCTCATGAAGATGGGCCACGAGGTGTCGCTGCTGGACCACGATCGCCACCGCTACGGCATTCTCGAAGAGAAGTTCGAGCACGTCGCGCGGTTCGGCGATGCCACCGAGCTGTACGTGCTGGAGCGGGCCGGGGTCGAGCGCGCCGACCTGGTCGTGGCCGTGACCGGCGACGACGAGGACAACCTGATCGTGTGCCAGGTGGCCCGCGACAAGTATCACGTGCCGAAGGTGATCGCCCGGGTCAACGATCCTCGCAACCAGCCGCATTTCGACATGCTCGGGATCAGCACTGACGGTCTCGGCCACGGTCACGATCCTCGCGCTGATCGAGCACGAGCTGCCCCAGCACGAGCTGGTGACGCTGCTCGACCTGCGGCGCGAGAACCTCGAGATCGTCGAGTTCGCGATCGACGCCAACTCGCCGGTGGCCGGTCAGATGGTGCGCGATCTCAATCTGCCCAGCCGATCGCGGCTGATCTCGGTCAGCCGGGACGGACGGGCAGAGATCGCGGTGGGCGAGACCGAGCTCAAGCCGGGCGATCTGGTGATGGCGATTCTGGAGCCCGGCGTCGAGGATGAGCTCAAGATCCGTGCTCATGCCGGCCGGGTAGTCGCTCGTGGCCGGATTGATCGATCGCTATCGCGACCGGCTTCCGGTCTCGGACAGCACCCCGGTGGTCTCGCTGGGAGAGGGCAACACGCCGCTGCTGCCGGCGCCCACGGATCTCGGCGTTGCTGGGAGTTGAGGTCTACCTCAAGTACGAGGGTGCGAATCCCACCGGGTCGTTCAAGGATCGCGGGATGACCATGGCCGTCTCAAAGGCGCTCGAGGAGGGTGCCACAGCTGCCGTGTGTGCCTCCACGGGCAACACCTCGGCGTCGGCTGCGGCCTACTGCGGTCGGGCCGGGATCCGCCTGGTGGTGGTGCTTCCCGAGGGCGCAATCGCCCGGGGAAAGCTCGCCCAGGCACAGATCTGCGGTGCCCGGGTGGTCGCCATCCAGGGCAGCTTCGACGACGCGCTGCATCTGGTGCGAGACCTGGTGGAGCGACGACCGCTGGCCCTGCTCAACTCGATCAACCCCTACCGCTTGGAGGGTCAGAAGACGGCGGCCTTCGAGGTGGTCGAGCAGCTCGGCGGAGTGCCCGACTGGGTGGCGCTGCCGGTCGGAAACGGCGGCAACATCTCCGCCTACTGGAAGGGATTTGGCGAGAGCGGCCAGGCGCCGCGGATGTTGGCCGGGCAGGCCGCCGGAGCGGCGCCGCTGCTGATCCGCGCGCCGGTGGCCTCGCCCCAGACGGTCGCAACCGCGATCAGGATCGGCAACCCGGCCCGGCTTGATCAGGCGCTGGCGGCGGTGGACGAGTCAAACGGCGGGATCCGCGCAATCGACGACGCCGACATCCTGCGGGCCTACCGGATGCTGGCCCAGGACGAGGGAGTGTTCTGCGAACCGGCGTCGGCGACGTCGGTGGCGGCGTTGATCCACGCGGTCAGCGACGGTCTGGTGGCGGCCGGCTCGACCGTGGTGTGCGTGCTGACCGGCCACGGCCTGAAGGATCCCGACACGGCCGGCGCCGAGGGTGCTGAGATCGTTCGCTGCCCGCCGCGGATCGAGGAACTCGAGCAGGTGGCTTTCGACGTGGAGCCGGTGCTTGCCTGAGCGGCTGATCGTCACCGCGCCGGCGTCATCGGCCAACCTGGGGCCGGGGTTCGATTGCCTGGCGGTGGCGCTGGAGCTGCGCAACAGGGTCGAAATCCGCGTCGTCGGTGGTGACGGACGTGCGGGTCGTGGCCGAGGGGGAAGGGGCCACCGAGATGCCCCAGGGCGGCGCCGACAACCTGTTCGTGCGGGCGTTCTCGGCTGCGGGCGGCGATCCCAGGGGACTCGAGTTTCACATGACCAACGCGGTGCCGTTCGCCCGCGGGCTCGGGTCTAGCGCTGCCACGATCGCCGCCGGGGTGCTGGCCGGACAGGCCTGGAGCGGTGACAGCGGCGACCCGTTCACGCTGGCCGTCGACATCGAGGGGCATCCCGACAACGTGGCAGCTGCGCTCTCCGGCGGGATCATGCTCTCATGGAAGACCGCCCGCGGCCCGCAGAGCCTCCGGTTAGGACCTGCGCCGGTCGAGTTCGTGGCGGTGATCCCGCCGTACCAGCTGTCAACCGAGCAGGCGCGGGCGGTGATCCCGCCGCAGGTGCCATTGTTCGACGCCGTGTACACCGGCGCGCGGGCGGCGCTGCTGGTGGCGGCCATCGAGCAGCGGCGGCCGGAGCTGATCGTGGACGCCCTGGATGATCGCCTGCACGAGCCGTACCGAGCGGCGCTGGTGCCGCTGCTGGCCACGGTACGCGCGCGGATCGCCAGTCTCCCCGCCCTCGGGGCGACGCTCTCGGGCGCCGGCCCCACGGTGTTGGTGTGGGCCGAGCAGGGGTCGGGAGCGGTGGTGGCTGCTGGCCTCGAAGGCCTCGACGGCGCCGTGGTGAAGCCGCTCTCGGTCGCCGATTCGGGCGCGCGCATCGAAGCTCTCGTGTAACCACGGCTGTGACGGAGTTGGTGCGAAGCCGGGGCTGATCCTGTGTGGTTTCGCGCGGGCGATCGGCCGCAGGATGGAGCGACTGTATCCCGGCACATCTCTGTGCCCTCTCCGAAAGGATCGATGGGTGAACCGCTTCCTGCGTTTGCTCTTGCCATCTGTCTGCGCCGCAGCCACCCTCGGGCTGATTGCCCCGGGCGTCGCCACGGCCGGCACCTACACCGTCACCACCAACACCGCCAACGACGTCAGCGGCTGGGAGTTCACGCACGCCTCGGGGTTCGTGGGTTGCTCGCGGCTCAGCTACCCGGCCGTGTGTGCCGCCAACGACGTCGCCCGGCCGACGCCGCTTCGCATCTTCGGCTCCGGCGATGCGATCGCAACCGGCGTTGGCCTGTGGACGTGGTATGCCCCGCTTACCACCACCATCGTCAAGGGGTCTGTGAGCGTCGCCTACAAGACCACCGCTCCCGGAACCAGCGTCTACCTCAAGGCCCGCACCCGATCGGAGTCGTTCGAGAGCGTGGACAAGCTCGACCAGACCACCGGCGACGGGTCCAATACCTGGGCGATTCCGGCCAACCGGCAGGTGATCGGGTTGGCGCTTCGATCAGACGTCAAGCACACCTACGGTGACAAGTGGGCCAACACCCTTCGCATCAGCACGCTCACCGTCACGCTGTCGGATACCACCGCGCCGACCGTTTCCGTTACCGGCCCACTGACCCTGGGAAAATGGCTCAACCAGGCCCAGAAGGTGTGCCTGACCGCGACTGCCGATGACGCCGGCGCGGGCGTCGCCTCGATCGAGCTCGACGACCAGAGCGGTCGCGCGCTCGATTCCTACAACGTGCCGGTGCAGAGTGCCACCCAGCCCGGCATGCCGTCCCTCAAGCACGACCTGTGCGTGGTGCCGTCCACCCTCGGCGACGGCGTCCACCAGCTCAAGGTGGTAGCGCGCGACGCAGCCTCCGAGACGGCGACCCAATCGCTGGCGGTGGACGTCGACACCGACGCGCCGACGGCCAAGGATGAGGTCCCGACCGATCGCACCATCGATCGCCGCGCACCGGTGTCCTTCTCGGTCGATCCGGGAGCCAGCGGACTCTCACAGTTCACCGCCTCGCTTGACGGCGTGGCAATGGCGATCTCGGGAGCGCGCGCCTCGCTACAGCCGACTGCAGACTTCACATTGGGCGTTCACACCGTGCAGTGGTCTGCCACCGATGGTGCAGGGAACGTCGGCCGTGGGCAGTGGACGTTCACCGTGACCGACGCGCTTCCCACCAGCATCACCGTGTCAGGCGTGCACCGGATCATCCCCGGACGGTCGGCACGGCTCACGTTTCGCGTGCTGGGCGACGCCAACGCTGTCGCAGGAGCTCGCGTGCTGCTGCAGACGAGGATCGGCTCCCATGCCTACGGCGTTGGGCGCACGCTGACGGCGTCGGCGACCGGAACCGTGATCGTCACCGTCCGCCCCAGGCAGACGACCACGTATCGGCTATCACTGGTGTCAGCGCCGGCGGTCGCGGCTGCACGCACGGTGGTCGTGGCCCAGCGCCTTCGGCTTGCCGCCGGCGCTCTCCGCGTCCGCGTCGGACACCTGATTCGACTGACCCCGTGGGTGGCGTCACACCAGGGCCATTTCCGCGTGCGGGTGGAACTGCACACACGCAATGGATGGCGGTTGGTCGGTCGGCCGCGGATCAACACGACCTTCAAGGTGCAGGCCGCTGGCCCGTGGGCGGTACCTCTTCCGGGCGGTCGCGCCGGCAGGATCGGCGACCACCCGCATCACCCGCGTGGTCGCGATTCGGGTCAGCTGACCGCCGGCGCTGTTCGGGGACGCCGTGCCGGGCGTCCCCGAACAGCGCCGGCACTACACTGCCATCGTGAGCCGGCCCGACACCGCCGGGCTGTCGCTTGACGGCCTCAATCCAGAGCAGCGCGAGGCTGTTCTGCACACCGACGGGCCGCTTCTGATCATCGCCGGCGCGGGGTCAGGCAAGACCCGCGTGCTGACCCACCGGGTCGCGTATCTGATCGATCAGCAGCTGGCCGACTCCACACAGATTCTCGCGATCACGTTCACCAATCGAGCCGCCTCCGAGATGAAGGAGCGGGTCCAGCACCTGGTCGGCGGGCACATCGCCGCCCGCATGTGGGTGATGACCTTTCACTCGGCCTGCGGCCGGATGCTGCGCGCCGACGCCGCTCGGCTTGGGCTACCGCTCCACCTTCACGATCTACGACGGCCCCGACCAGATCCGGCTGGTCAAGAACTGCATCGAGGAGCTCGAGCTCGATCCCAAGCGGTTTGCCCCGCGGGCGGTGCACGGAGCGATCTCAAAGGCCAAGGATCAGCTGATGACAGCGGCCGCCTACGGCGACCAGATCGGGTCGTTCTTCGAGCAGACGGTGGCCAACGTCTACGAGCTGTATGAGCGGCGCCTGTACGAGGCAAACGCCATGGATTTCGACGACCTGATCATGAAGACGGTGATGCTCCTCGAGAGCGTGCCGGAGTCGCGCGAGAAGTGGCAGAAGGCCTTCCACTACGTGATGGTGGACGAGTATCAGGACACCAACCACGCGCAGTTCAAGCTGGTCTCGATCCTCGCCGCCGAGCACGGCAATATCGCTGTTGTGGGCGACCAGGATCAGTCGATCTACGCGTTCCGCGGCGCGGACATCCGCAACATCGCCGAGTTCGAGCACGACTTCCCCAACGCCCGCGTGATCGCGCTGGAACAGAACTATCGCTCGACCCAGACGATCCTGGATGCTGCCAATGCCGTGATCGCCCACAACTCGCAGCGCCAGCCCAAGCGGCTGTGGTCAGATCTGGGCGAGGGCGACGCGGTGCAGGTGGTGGAGGCCGAGGACGAGCACGCCGAGGCACGCTACGTGGCGTCCGAAATCGGACGGCTGATGGAGCAGGGCTCGAGCGCATCCGACATCGCCGTGTTCTACCGGATGAATGCGCAGTCGCGGGTGCTGGAGGATCTGCTGGTGCGCCAGTCGGTCGACTACCGCGTGATCGGCGGCCCCCGCTTCTACGAGCGGGCAGAGATCAAGGACGCGATCGCCTACCTGCAGCTGCTGGAGAACCCCGCTGACGAGGTATCGCTGCGGCGGATCGTGAACCAGCCGCGCCGGGGAATCGGGTCCACCTCACTGGATCGCCTGTCGAACCACGCCCGGATGATGGGAGTGACGCTGTGGGAGGCGATCGAGCGAGTGGAGGACGGGCCGCTGGGCGCCGCGGCGACCACCCGCATCGCCGAGTTTCGGGCGCTGATTCAGGAGCTCCAGATCGCCTCCACCGAGCTGGGCGTGTCTGCGCTTTTGGAGAAGGCACTGGCGGAGAGCGGGTATATGGAGATGCTGGAGGCCGATCGCACGATCGAGGCCCAGGGACGTATGGAAAACCTGCAGGAGCTGGTCGGCGTCGCCCAGGAATACGAGGAGCGTGGGGAGGAGGAGAGCTCGCTGGCGACGTTCCTGCAGGAGATCTCGCTGGTATCCGATCAGGATGCGCTGCAGGAGGAGCGAAGCGCAGTCACGCTGATGACTCTGCACAACGCCAAGGGCCTGGAATTCCCGATCGTCTTCATGATCGGGCTGGAGGAGGGGCTGTTCCCCCATCAGCGATCACTCGAGGAGCGAAATGAAGAGGAGGAGCGGCGGTTGTGTTACGTCGGCATGACCCGAGCCCGCGAACGGCTGACGCTCACCTACGCCCGCGGCCGCACCATCTTCGGCGCGCGCTCCTACAACCTGCCGTCCCGGTTTCTCAACGAGTTGCCGAGCGACCGGGTCGAGTGGCACCGCCAGGCGCAGGCGAGCTGGTCGTCGCCGCGCGCTCCAGCGGCGGATCCGGATCGTCTACGGGTCGCGCAGCGTGACCCGGTCGACCTCCGGCCCCGACCGGCCGGTGCCTGCGCTGGCGGTCGGTGACGAAGTGCGCCACGAGACGCTCGGAGAAGGCATCGTGACCGGGATCGATCGCGACGGCGTGGTGGTGGTGCGCTTCCGGGACGATCGCTCCGAGCGCCGGCTGATGCTCGGATACGCGCCGCTCGTAAAGATCTGACGTCGCTGCTCAGGCTTTGGCGTCGGCTGCGAGCTGGATCGCGGTGCGCACCTCGTGCAGCCGGTCACGTTCCACCAGGAGGTAGAGGACGTCGTCCGGCTGGATAGTGCTGCTGCCGCGGGGGAGCAGCAGCTCGTGGTCGCGTTCGATCGCGACCACCACCGCAGCTGCCGGAAGGTTGAGCTCTGCCAGGGTGCTTTCCGGCGGGATGCCGAGATCGCCCGGGTGTACCTCGAGCAGATCGGCCCCCAACGACTCCAATGTGGCGGTGTCGAGTTCGGCCAGTCGCGGGGCTGGACGCCGGTCGACCACATCCAGACGCCTGGCCGCCCATCGCACCGTGACTCCCTGGAGCACGACCGAGACCACCACGACGTAGAACACCACGTCGAAGATCCGCTCTCCGCCCGACAGGCCGGCCGCGATCGGGAAGGTGGCAAACACGATGGGGACGCCGCCGCGCAGTCCCGCCCACGCCAGGAACGCCTGATCGCGCAGCCGCACACCGAAGGCCGCCGTGCATACCAGCACCGCCAGCGGCCGCGCCACCAGCACCAGTGCGAGGGCGACCGTGAGCGGCGCGAGTCCCTCGTGGGCCAGGTCGTGGGGGGTGACCAGCAGGCCCAGCAGCACGAACAGCCCCAGCTGTGCGAGCCAAGCGCCGCCTTGGAGAAAGCCTCTGATCACGGCCGAGTGGGGGATCCGGGCATCGCCGATCACGAGCCCTGCCAGGTAGGCGGCCAGCAGCCCTGAACCGCCCAGCACCGAGACGCCCACATACCCAGCCAGCGCCGCCGACAGCGTGACCACAGGTGCGATTCCGGCTGAGGGCAGCGGCAGTTTTCGCAGCAGCCAGACGGTTGCGTAGCCGATGGCGACGCCGCCGACGGCGCCGATGGAAACCTCGCGCACCAACAGGATCAGCGCGTCGCCGGCGTCGTAGCCGGGGACAGTCTTCCAATCGACCAGTCCGATCACAAGCAGCGCCGCAAACGGGTCGTTGAGTCCGCTCTCGGCCTCCAGGATCGCCGCCAGCCGCCTGCGAATGTTGAGCCCGCGGATGGCCGAGAACACCGCGGCCGCGTCGGTGGAGGCGACGGTGGCGCCCACCAGCAGGCTGCTGACCCAGCCCACTCCGGCCACCATTCGCGTCACCACTCCGGTAACCCCGGCAGTGATCACCACGCCCGCGGTTGCCAGTAGCGTCGCCGGCGCCGCGGCCCGCCGCACATCCGGCAGATCCGCCATTAGACCGCCCTCGAGCAGGATCACCGCCAGCGCCAGCAGCCCCGCGTCCCTGGCCAGCACCGAGTCGTCGAATCTGATCCCGCCCGGTCCGTCCTCTCCCAGGAGCACGCCCAAACCCAGAAAGAGCAGCAGTGTCGGAGCACCCAGCTTGTCAACGAAGCTGGCCGCCACCGAGCCGACCAGCAGCACGATCACAGCAAGTATGAGGGGCTCGGGGACGTGCACGCGGTTCACCTCCTGCCGGGGAGTATGACGGGAGGGTTTTGCGGACAGCGGGCCGGGGAACTACGAGTCAGAGAAAGGACGGTCTCGTGATACCACTTTTGCTTCTCATCATTCTGATTCTGGTGTTCGGCGTGATTGGTGCGCTCAAGCTTGCCTTCTGGGTGTTCCTGATCGCGTTGGTGGCGGCGGTAGCCGCCGCGTTCGTCGGTCGTACGCTGATCAGTCGGTGAGCTCAGCTGGGCGCTGGGCCGGGCCTCGGACTTCGAAAGACGACCGCGACCACCAGCAGAACACCGATTGCCGCCAACGTGCCCCACACGCCGCGCATCACCCACGGGTCGGTGAAGGTCAGCCGGATGACGTGGCGGCCGCGGGGTACCAACACGCCCTGATCGACGTAGTCGGCCGGCACCACCGCCGCGCTGTGGCCGTCGACGGTGGCCTTCCACCCTTCGGCGTACGGCGTACGAATCAGAACCAGCGCCGGATCAGTGACGTCCACGACCACCGTCGCCGACCCGGGAGCGCCGGGAACGTAGCGGGCCGTGCCGGGCGGTGACTGCTGTGTCGCCACCGGCGACTCCGACGCCGCCTTCGACCACGGCGTCGCGGTTGGGATCGAAGCCGGGATCGCGAACTCGCGCTCAGCGCCGCGGCGGACGAGCCGACCGACGTCCAGCCGGTGAACAGCGAGACCGGCGGCTGCAGCGGCGTCCGGCGGTAGAGCGCAAAGTGGCGGGTGTGTCGAACGCGGATCTCGCCCGGCGCCGGGTGGGACCTGGGCAGGGCGCAGCACCCAGCCGACCTGGAGCAGGTTGGCGAGCGTCGGTGGCACGTCGGCGAACCGGATGTGCTCGTAGTTGGAGGGCATGCTGCCCATCGCCCGCACGAACTTCCAGTAGCGCAGCAGCACAACAGCGCGATATGCCTGCACGCCTCGTGCTCCCGAGACCAGCGCCCAGTTCAGCAGCCAGGCGGGCTCGGTCGCCCCGTCGACGGTGCCGTGCGGCTCGGCGTCGTGTTTTGCCGCGAGACGTGTCGGTGAGGATGAATCGGGCGCTGCCCGGCCGGCTCAGAGGGCGCTGGAACGGCGAGACGTTGAGCACCACCGGGCGGGTGAGCGGGAAGTGGTTGAGCGGCGAGATGTTCACCGGGATCGGTCCGAGTGCCTTGGTGGCGGTGTCGGGCACCGACACGATCTGGGCGAGACCCAGCTCCAGTATCAGGACGAACGGCAGCGCCCACACCGCCTTGGGCCTGCTGGAGGCCAGCCACAGTATCCCCACCACCGCGGCCACTCCGACAGCCACCACCACCGGCGTTCGCGCCGCCGACACCCAAGAGCAGTGGCAGGATCACCAGCACCGCCGCCGAGCAGCCCACCGCGATCCGGCGGGCACTGCTGCCGGCCTCGGGCCACGACGCCAGGCCGATCGCGCCCAGCACGGGCAGTACCAGCACCAGCTCGTAGCCGATCCAGTACGGGGCGTGGAGATAAAGGCCCACGATCAGCGAGCGCCCGAGCGCGTCGGGGATCGCGTCGGCGATCACCGCCAGCGACGCCAGGTACACGACCACGCCGGTGACGACGAACGGCCACGCCAGCGATCGCCACCGACCGCTGAACGCGAGCCACGCGCCCAGCAGCACCGCCGCTCCCAGGTAGGCGCCGGGCGATGAGGCGAGTGTCAGTGGCCATCCCGGCCCGGCTCCGAGGCCGGGCTCGTACGCGACTGCCGGCGCCTTGAACAGCATCCGCCCGAGCGCCGCCAGCTTGGGGTATCCCAGCGACAGGCTGGTCTCACCCACGTAGGCGACTCGGGGCGCCAGGAACATCAGGTTGACGCCCACCAGCGCCGCCAGGAACAACGCGGCCGAGGCTGCCGCGCCTGTCGCCGACCAGCGGTTCGCACGGATCAGACCGACCAGCCGAAACGCCAGGTAGCTGATCAGCGTGATGCTGCCCATGATCGTTCCCAAGCCCGGCGTGCGCGGCGGCGATCTGGCCCCATGCGATCGTGGCCGGCACCATCCACACGATCCGGCGCGACCACGAGCCGGCCGCCAGCATCCGAGAGCAGCAGCCGAGCGTCAACCGCGGTCCATGCCAGCGATCCCGAAAACGGGAGCGCTGCCACCAGCGAGGATTCGGTCACCGCCAATGCCAGCGCCAGTCCTCCGCAACACGCCGCAAACCGCGGCAGCCCTTCGCTGCGCAGAAACCACCACAGTGCGATGCCCTGCGGTGAGCGGCTGGAGGATCAGCATCGCGCGCATCGCGTGGGCCGGCGAGAGCACGGTGAACAGCACCATCGGCTCGTAGTACCCCCAGCCCGATTGCGCGTCGGCGGCGAACGGCGCCCCCGACATCAGGTTGTTCTGCCACAGCGGCAGGTGCCCGGCGTGGAGCGACCGGCCCAGGTACGTCCACAGCGGGATCCACAGGGTGAGCGCATCCCCGTTGGGGATCCTGCCGAGCACGGTGCGCCACATCGACACCAGCACCGCCGCGGTGATCAGGATCGGCCCGGCGGCCTCGAGCGCCCAAGCGTGCCCCCGTTTCGAGGCGACCGTCGCGCGCCCAAATCCCGCCGATCCAGATCCGACATACGAACGTGCGATGGCAACCCTCTGCCCGTAACGGGGCGGTTCGCTGACAGCAGCCGACATCATCGCACGGGCATCCCCCGCGCATTCGGCTACCAGCGAGGCTCAGCTGCGTCTGCGACCTAGTATTCTTGCCGCCGACGCTCACGACCAGCGTGAGCGCCGCGACCCCTCCCTGTGCGAGAACCAGCCACAGAACCAGTCCCCGCGCAGGCGGGGGGAATACGCCTTCCTCGAGTGGCTCCGGCCGCTCTCGGCGTGGCGGTTGGGATGTCTGGTGGTGGCGCTGATGGCGTGCAGGCTGATCGCGAATGGGTCGAGCCAGCTGGGGTTGTGGGCGGCGATGGTGATCGCGCTGGGGGTGCCCGGACTGGCGGTGGCGAACCTGACGGGGATCAGGGCGCGGGTCAGCACGCCCGAACTGTTCGCGCTGGTGCCGATCACCGGGCTGGCGGCGTGGGCTCCCCCGTTCGCACTGGCAATGCTGGTGCATGCGCCGTACCGATGGGTGATGGTGCTGGTGTTGGTGGCGTCGAGCCTGACGTTTCGTGGGACCCCGGCCGATGGCGAGGCGGTTCCCGGTGGAGCCGGTCGCGCTGATCGCCGGCGGGCTGCTGTTTGCGCTGGTGTCGTCGCGGTACGTGCCGTCGCTCTGGGGCGACGCACTGTTTCACGCCGGGCTGATCCGAAAGCTGCTGGAGCTGCCGGGCCTGAGCTTGGACTCGCTGTCGCCCTATTGGAATGGGCATCCCCATGCGGGCTATGCGTTCCCGCTGCTGCATGGCGTGCAGGCCGCTGCGATCAACATCTCCGGCGGTGACACCTCGCTCGACTACCAGAGCCTGACTCCGGCATTCGCGTTCCTCGTGCCGATCGCCGCCTACGGGGCGGGGCGGTCGCTGGCCAACTCGCCGGTCGCCCTCGCGGCGGCGGTGTTCGCGTGCTGGGACGCGATGTCGCGGGTGGCGGTGCTCGGGATTGGTCAAGCAGCCGCCGTACTTCACCTTCCTGGTGATCTTCCCGGCGGTGATCGTGCTGCTGAACCTGGTGTACCACGATCGCGACCGGCGCTTGTGGTGGATATGGACGACGATCGCCGCCGCCGAGGTGGCGCTGCTGCATCCCACCTACAGCGCCATGCTGGTGCCGCTGATGCTGGCCGTGGTGGTGCTGCGGCCGCGTACCTGGCCGGTGCTGGCTGCGTCGGTGGCGGTCACGGTGATCGTCGATGTCTGGATCTATCTGGTCGCGATCCACGGCGGCACCCACGTCACGCTGTATCGCGGCTACCCGCACATGTGGATCGCGTTTCGCGGCCACGACATCGCCACCTCGGGGATGATGATCCTCGCCCACAGGCCGGAGGTGGTGGTGGGGCTGGTGGCGGCGGTGGTGATCCTGTTCCGATCCCGCTCGCCGTGGCACCTGCCGGCCGCCATGGTGGCCACCACGCTGGCCACGATCGCCACCCCGGGAGCCGGGCGTGATTCTCACCCGCGCGATCGCCGGGGGTCAGATCGCCCGCTTCTCCAAGGTGCCGCCGGCAATGCTCTGTGACCGCGATCGTGCTCGGCATCGTGGCCACCTGGCTGCGGAAGCGCCCGCTGCTGTTGGGCGTGACGGCGATCGGCCTGGCGCGTGGGGTCGTATCTGCTGGAGCGGTTCGGCTTCCTGTGGGCGCAGGGGACGCTGCACTATCCGCATCACGTCGAGACAGTGCGCGGAGTGGTGTGGTTCTTCACGGGGCCAGATCTGCTGGTGGTGGTGCTGGCGTTGATCGGGATCGTTGCACTGCTGGTGCGGGCATTCGACCGCGACCGGTCGATCCGGCCGATGGGCCCCGCCCCGGCGATGGTGGCTGTGGTGGTGCTGCTGGCGGGGGTGATGGTGGGACCGGTGATCCAGAACAAGACCTTCGTTTCCGACATCATCCGCCACGGCTCGTACATGGCACCCAAGACCAACGAGCTGACACCGGGTCTGGTCAACTTCTTCGACGACCACGCCAAGACGCCGTTCCCCGTGGTGCTGGCGCCGTATTGGGAGCCTCCCGACGAGGGCATCGCCTACCAGCTGGTGGGACGCGACACCTTGTACACCGTGGCGCTTCCCGAGGATCACACCCGAGCCACGCCCAGGGATCACCCCGCGTCTCGGAGAGCACAGGTGATGAAGTTCTACTACCCGGGTACCAGCCAGCGCTGGCGCAGGGAAATGATGCGCCGCGAGCATGTCGACTACGTCGTCTTCTCGAAACGCACCCAGCCTCCGGCGGTGCTCGACCAGCTGCGGGCCGATCCCACGCTGACCCAGGTGTATGAAGATCCGCCGACGGTTCCCAAGACGTCGGGGGAGTTCGTCGTGTTTCATCGCAATGGGTCGGATGGACGCGACTCGGGGCAGTGAGCCCGCGGTAGTATCTCGACGCGTGGTCTGAGACCCGCAGAGGGCGGTTAGCTCAGTTGGGAGAGCACCAGCTCGACAAGCTGGGGGTCACTGGTTCGAGCCCAGTACCGCCCATAAGCCTCGGAACCCTCTCTCGCCAGAGGGTTTCGGGGCTTTTCACTGTCGGGATGGAGTCGTAGCCGGCCTACGGTCGGTCGATTGCTCGGCGGCACTTAACGTCGATCGTCACGACCCCATCACGCTTCCAGCTGTGGGAGACGCACACTGGTCGATGCGTCTTGAACATGTGGGCGATGGTCAGGCGGCGAAGCAGCGCGAGGTCGCGGTCAGTGACACTCCCGTATCCGACTATCGGATACGGCGTCGTAACCTGGGTTGGTGTCGCCAGCTTCGGCCGAGACGAGTTCGCAGAAGACTGCCGCTCGGACAAGAACACGCCGACCCCGATCGCCAGCACCGCAAGCGAGACCACCACATAGAGCGCTAAGCGTTGCACTTAGAGCAATAGTACGTCGCCCAAGCACGGGTTCAAGCGCGCGTTCACGATGTCGCCAACCCTCTCCCGCCAGCTTTCGGGGCGTTTCACTGTCGGGATGCCCGGGACCACCGTTTCGACCCCCGCAGTACGGGGAACTCTCGTTCCATGTCCGACTCAGTTGACACGTACCTGAACGATCACCTCGCCGGCTCTGCCGCGGCACTCGACCTGATCGAAGCTCTGAAGAGCCAGGTCGAGGATGACGAGTTTCGCGCGGCGCTGGAAAGCGTGCAGGGCGAAATCCTCGAGGATCGAGAGATGCTCGTCTCGGTCATGGAGCGGCTGGGGATCGCACAGGGGACGGTCAAACAGCTCGGCGGCCGGCTCGGGGAGAAGGCGCTGAGGTTTAAGTCCAGTGAGATGGTGACTGATGATCCGGCCTTCAGTGAGCTACTTCGTACGGAGGCGCTGGTGCTGGGTATCACCGGCAAAGAGGCCGGCTGGGCGGCGCTCCAAGCTGCGGCGCTCGACGGCATTGCCGAGATCGACTTCGACCTCTTGAGGGATCGCGCGCGAGACCAGAGACTCCGCCTGGAGCCGTTCCGGCTCGCGGCTGCGAGCGCGTCGTTCGCTTCAGCCGGCAGCGTCACGGCGAACTAGTCCACGGACAACCTTTGGCGCCACCACGGTGCGGTCCGATCGCGAGCGTAGACTGGTCGGCGTGTTGTGGCTGAAGACCACCATGGATTGGCTGATGCTGATCGCCGCGGTGGGGGTGACCTGCTTGCTGATCGGGGTCACCGACCGCGCCGTGGAGCAGCGGCTGCGTAACTGGCTGCACCGCTAATTCCGGTGCCGGTCGGTGCGGATGCGAGCAAGGCTCGAGGCGCGACGCCTCCTGGGAAGGTTGTTGCCGCGCCCGAGCCCTACAGGCTCACAGTCCGCCGCTGCGCTCTACCCCCCAGGAGCGCGTTGGCGGACCGGTCACTCTAGGCTCGAGCCGGGTATGTGTCAAGTCTCCGCGGGGCTGTCTGTGCCTGCGTGCGCGGGTGGGGGCAGGTGGGTTTCGCGGCCGAGCGAGCCCAGCTCGACGACATCTCGGCGGAAGAACAGCCCTACCGTCCAGTCCGACACGACCCGCAGCTTTCGCGAGGGAAGCGGCAGCTGGTACAGGTGATAGGTACGGGTCAGCCACCATCCGGGCCAGCCGCGGACACGTAGGCCGAGCACCTCGGCCACGCCCTTGTGCTGCCCCAGCGTGGCCACCTGCCCAAGCATCTTGTACCGGTAGGTGCGCTCCGGCGTTCCGTCGAGGGATGCCACCAGGTTTGCGGCCAGCCGTCGAGCCTGCCGCAGGGCGTGCTGACAGGTGGGTGGGTCGACCCGACCTGGGGTGGCGGGGTTGGGCACGGCGGCGGCGTCCCCCAACGCCCACATATCCCGTCGGCCGGCAACTCGCAGGCGGCCGTCAACCTCGACCCGCCCGCTGGCGTCCAGCCCGACCCCGATTTCGGCCAACAGCGGATTGGCGCGAACACCCGCCGTCCACACCACGGTGCCCGTGGAGATGTGCTCGCCTGTCGACAGGGTGGCGCCGTCGAGGTCGACCTCGCTGAGCGTGGTGTTGAGCCGAACCTCGATGCCCCGCAGCTCGAGTTGGCGCATGGCATAGCCGGCGAGACTGGAGGGCAGCTCGGCCAGGATCCGGCCGGCCGCCTCGACCAGCACCCATCGACGCGGGAGGCGGCGCAGCTCGGGGTAGCGCTGGATCGCGTCGGCGACCAGGTCCTCGAGCTCGGCCAGCGCCTCCACGCCGGCGTAGCCGCCGCCCACGAATACGAACGACAGGTGTCGTGCGCGGGCGCCCGGGTCGGTCACCGCAGAGGCCAGCTCGAGCTCCTCGAGCACGTGGTTTCGCAGGTGGATGGCCTCGCCCAGCGTCTTGAAGCCAACTCCGTGCTCGACCAGACCGGGCACATCTGCAGTGCGCGAGATCGCTCCCAGAGCGATCACCAGCGAGTCGTACTCGACATCTACGCGCTCGGCGGCGATCGTCTCGACCGAGACCGAACGAGACTCCGTATCGACCGCCACTGCGCTCCCCAAGAGCAGATTCGCGTGCGGGCACATCAGCCGCACCGGGACGACCGCATGGCGCGGCTCCACCGTCCCCGAGGCGGCCTCCGGCAGCAGCGGGGTGTACAGCACGTAGTTGCGCGGGTCGACCAAGGTGACGTCGACCTGCTCATGCCGCTTGCCGAGGTGGCGAGCGACATAGCTACCGGCGAATCCGGCTCCGAGGATGACGACCCGATGGCGATCGGCCATACCCGCGAGCATAGCGACAGGGTCGCCGATCGACCGTCGGAGTGTGTAATCTGCCGCCGTGGCCGATCCACGCACCAAGCCTCCGTCACTCTACGACTGGCCCACATCGATCGCGTTCGCCGTCGCGGGAACTGTGGCTGCGGTCGTCTTGATCGTGATCTTCACGGAGCTGGTCGACTGGGTCGGAGACTTCTGGTCGCAGGTGATCTACTTCGTGGCCATCTTCGGTGGCGTGCTGCTGGCGGCCCGACGCAGCCGGGCGATCGACTCGAAGGAGCCGTCGCGGCTCAGCCGTGGCGCGCCCGCGATTACGCCGGCAGGTTTGCCGGGACCGTTCGTGATGACCCAGGCACTTGGTGTACTGGGCTTGACCATGGTGATCGCCGGGATCCTGATCGGGGGGGACAAGGGCCTTCTGTGGGGCTTCTCCGGGTTTGTGCTGATCCTTGTGGGCGGCGTTGGACTCGTGTTCTGGACGGCCGGCATTGTCTCCGCACGCCGCCGGGCAGGCTGACGCCGCGCCGCAGGTGCGCGCGGCCGGGGGCGTGGTGGTGCGCCTCGACGGCACCGTGGCCGTTGTGCACAGGCCTCGCCAGAACGACTGGACGCTTCCCAAGGGCAAGCTGGAGGCGGGGGAGGACGACGTCGCCGCCGCCGTCCGCGAGGTTGAAGAGGAGACCGGCTGGAGCGCCGTGATCACCGCCGACCTCGGTACGGTCGAGTACACGCTGCCTGACGGCCGTCTGAAGCGCGTGCGTTGGTACTCGATGCGTGCGCAGGAGCCGGTGCGCGAGCCCGCGCACGACGTGGACGAGGTGCGGTGGCTGCCCCCGGACGAGGTCCGGGCCATGCTCACCTATCCGCTGGACGGGGAAATTCTCCAGCGCGCCGGACTGGCGTAGTCGCAAATAGCGACCTTTTTGTGACGCCTATCAGCCCAGACTTCGCAAAATGCGGGAATTCGATGCTTGCGCCCCCCCTTGTCACCCCCTACTGTCCTCATTGCGCCGCTGAGGGCAGCCGAGTAGGTTGAATCCGGGTGGACGGGCTGTAGAGGGGACTCGAAAGTTCGTTCAACCGGGGGACCAAAGGCCAGCCGGAGCGGCGAATCCATTTAACGGGTTCGGAGTTGCGGTGCGGTTCTGTTGCGGCTGAGGCTGGTCCGTTGGGTCTGTGGCGGCGTCCCACGCCGCGTGCGGTGCTCGACGTGGCTTACCACGCCTCCGCTCCGCTCGCGGCTCGATCCTTGCCACAGACCCAACGGCCGGCGCCTCAGGGCGCCCATCGTTCATCCCGGTGGTGGGCGTCAGGTGAATAACGGTGCCTGGCACCGTTATTCACCACCGAGCGTCGCAGGTGAATAATTGGTGCCTGGCACCAATTATTCACTCGGCCGAGGCTGTGGGTAGGCTTCCGGGGCGATGCCGCGAGTGCTGATTGCCGAGGACGATCCTGTGATTGCGAACGCCATGGCCACGCATCTCCGTCGCGCAGGCATGGACGTCGAAGTCGTCAACGACGGCGATCGCGCGCTCAAGAAGCTTCGCTACGACCGGCCCGACATCGCCGTCGTCGATCTGATGCTGCCCGGCATCGACGGCTGGCGGATCACCGAGGCCCTACGGGCCGAGGGCATCACCCTGCCGATCATCAACGTCAGCGCCCGCGCCTCCGAGCACGACAAGGTGCACGCCCTGGGAATCGGCGGTGACGACTACCTGGCGAAGCCGTTCGGGATGCGTGAGCTGGTCGCCCGGGTGCAGGCGTCGCTGCGGCGCAGCGGGGTCAGCCCGGACGCGTCACGCCCGGCCCGGATCGAAGCTCCCGGTCTGGTGATCGACCCCGACCTCCACCAGGCGATTCTGGACGGCACAGACGCGGCGCTGACCCGCACCGAGTTTCGGCTGCTGTACGTGCTCGCGTCCGAACGCGGCCGGGCGCTCAGCCGCGACCAGCTCCAGCAGCGGGTGTGGGGGATGCCGTACCGCCACCGCGACCGGACGGTGGACGTGTGCGTTCGGAAGCTGCGCCAGAAGCTCGACCGGCGCTCGCAGAGCCACACCTACATCCAGACGCACTACAGCGTCGGCTATCGCTTCGAGCCGCTCGAGAAGGCCGACGTCACGTCCTGACAGCGGCGGGTGCCGGCAGCACCACGGTGATCGTCGTCCCATCGCCCGGCACCGACTCGATCGACGCCCGCCCGCCGTACTCCTCGGCGATGTGCTTGACGATCGCCAGCCCCAGGCCGGTACCCGGGCCCCGATCGCGCACCCTCGACGCGGTAGAAGCGCTCGAATACCCGCGCAACGTGCTCGGGGGGAATGCCGCCGCCGGTGTCCTGCACCCACAACTCCACCGCGCCCGCGAGGCCTCGAGCGCCGACGCTCACCGTCGTCGCCCGGGCCGGCATGGGTGATGGCGTTGGCGACCAGATTGTCGAGCACGACATCCAGCAGCCGTGGCAATACCGCCGCCACCAGACCACGGGTGGTCTGGGAGGTGATCGTCATCGCCGTTGGTGTCGGCCGCCGCCTGGTGGCGGACGACGCACTCGTGCACCGCATGGTCGACGTCGGCGCGCTCGCCGATACCGGTCAACTCGCCGCTCTCGAGCTGAACCAGCAGCACCATCTCCTCGATCAGCTGGCGCATGGAATCGATCTCGGCTCGGATCTGGTCGATGGTGGCCATTCGCTCGTCCTCGTTCAACGGCAGTGCGACGGTGTCGGTCAGTGCAAGGATCCGCGCCAGCGGGGTGCGCAGCTCGTGCGAGACACCGGCCGAGAACAGGCTGCGGGCCTCACGGAAGTCGGTCTCCGACGAGACGTCCACAAGCATCGCCAGACAGCCCGGCCCCTCGGGCGTGGCATACGGTCGGAGCCGCGCCTCGAATCGGCGCCGGTCGGGTCCGTACACGGTCAGTGCGACGGTTTCGGACGGGTCGCCGCCAAGGATCCGCTGGACGCCGCTGGCCAGCTCCGGCGGTGGCGGGTCGGATACCAGCAGCGGCTGCTCCCGGGCCAGACCGTTGGCACGCACCAGCCGTCCGTCGGCCGCGTACATCAATACCGGGCCGGGTGCCGCCAGAAACAGCGCCTCGCGCGATGCCAGCGCCATCGACAACTCCGATTGCGGCACCGTCAGTCGGTTCTCAGCCTCGTATCGGGCACGCTGCTTGCGTGCGGTCGAGCGCGATCCGCACCGCGATCGCGGAGACCACCACCAGCGCCAATGCCAACGTGATCGTGACCGCCTGCACGCACCGAGCGTACCAGCGGGGTGTGGATTTGTATGCTCCCCTCCATGCAAGTGACGCTTCCCGACGGCACCGCGATCGAGCTGATCGACGGCGCCAATGGTCTCGACGCCGCCCAGGCGATCGGGCCTCGATTGGCCCAAGCGGCGGTCGCCGTCGAGGTCGGAGGCGAGCTGCGTGATCTCCGTTTGCCGCTGGCCGACGGCGACAGCGTGCGCGTCCTGACCGCGCGTGACCCCGAGGCCCTGGCGGTGCTGCGCCATTCCACCGCTCACGTGATGGCCGAGGCCGTGCTGCACCTGTGGCCCGACACCAAGGTCGCGATCGGGCCTGCGATCGACGACGGCTTCTACTACGACTTCGAGTTCCCCGAGCCGGTATCGGCCGACGATCTCGACCGGATCGACGCCGAGATGCGCCGCATCCTCAAGACCGAGCACCCGTTCGTGCGCACCGACGGCGTCGACAAGCACGAACTCGAACGACGCTTCGCCGACGAGCATCAGCCGTACAAGCTGGAGCTGGTCGAGGCGCTGCCGGAGGGGGACATCAGCCTCTACACCCAGGACGGGTTCGAGGATCTCTGCCGGGGACCGCACCTGCAGACCACCAAGCCGATCAAGGCCTTCAAGCTCCAATCACTCGCCGGCGCATACTGGCGAGGCGACTCGGACAAGCCGATGCTGACCCGCATCTACGGCACCGCCTTCTTCGACCAGGCGGGCCTGGACGAGTACCTGCACCGGCTGGAGGAGGCCCAGAAGCGAGACCACCGCCGGCATCGGCCGTGAGCTCGACCTGTTCCATTTCGAGGACGTCTCGCCGGGCTCGCCCTTCTGGCACCCGCAAGGGCATGGTCATCTGGAACGAGCTGACCGAGCTGTGGCGCACGCTCAACCTCGAGCGTGGCTACCAGGAGGTGCGCACTCCGATCATCTTCAACGTCGACGTGTGGAAGAAATCGGGGCATTGGGAGGCGTATCGCGAAAATATGTACTTCACCGAGGTCGAGAACGGCGAGTTCGGGCTGAAGCCGATGAACTGCCCCGGCCACATTTTCATCTTCGACGACGCCCTGCGGAGCTACCGCGACCTGCCCATGCGCCTGTCGGAGCAGGGCCTGGTGCACCGGCACGAGCCCTCCGGGACGCTGCACGGGCTGACGCGGGTGCGCCACATCACCCAGGACGACGCGCACATCTTCTGCAGCCACGAGCAGATCGAGGACGAGGTGATCGGGTGCCTCGAGCTGGCCGGCGTGATCTACGACACCTTCGGCTTGGAGATGCGGTTGGAGCTGTCCACCCGTCCGGCCAAGCGGATCGGCTCAGACGAGCTGTGGGATGCCGCCGAGGACGCGCTGCGGCGGGCGCTGGAACGCGCCGGGGTGGAGTATGAGCTGAACGAGGGCGACGGCGCGTTCTACGGCCCCAAGATCGATCTGCACATGTCCGACTCGATCGGACGGTCGTGGCAGATGGGCACGATCCAGCTGGACTTCCAGATGCCCGAGCGATTCGAGATCTCCTACATCGGCAGCGACAACAGCGAACATCGCCCGGCGATGATCCACCGCGCGCTGTTCGGCTCGTTCGAGCGGTTCATCGCCATCCTGATCGAGCACTACGCCGGCGCCTTCCCGCTGTGGCTGGCGCCGGTGCAGGTGATGGTGCTGGCGGTGGCCGACCGCCACGTCGACTACGGCCACCACGTCGTGGAGACACTGCACCGACCGGGGCCTGCGGGCCGAGATCGACGTGCGCGGCGAATCGATGGGCCGAAAGATCGCCGACGCCGAGCATCAGCGCATCCCCTGCATCCTGGTCGTCGGTGATCGCGAGGTCGTGGCCGAGACGGTGTCGGTACGTCGTCGCGGGGAGGGAGACCTGGGGGCGATGCCTCTCGCCGACCTGGGCGACGCGCTTTCGGCCGAGGTCGCGGCCAAGAGCGACTCTACGATCTGAGGTCGATCTCGAATCGGGCGCGGTCGCCGCGGTAGAGGTCGACGGCGTACTCCACAGGGCGGCGATCGTCGGTGTAGGCAGTGCGGCGCACGCAGATCGCCGGCGAGCCCGGGCGGGTGCCCAGGTGGCGTGCGTCCGACGCCTCGAGCGTGGCCGGTTCGATCGTCTCGTGCGCGTGCACCGGCCGCACCCCGAAGGTCAGTCGCCATCAGGTCATACAGCGACTGCTTGGCCATGTCGTGGCTGCCCAGACCGGGGCACACCGCGTCGGGAATGAACGACGTCTCCAAAAGCAGCGGCTCGCCGTCGCCAAACCGGACGCGGCGCAGGAGCCACGCTCGCTGTCGGCGGCGCAGCCCCAGAGCGGTGCGCGGCTTCGGCATCGAGGTCAGCGGTCAGCTCCATATCCAGCACGCGTCCGTCCGGCTCGATCCCCTGAGCTCGCATCTGTTCGGAGAACCCGCCAGCCGCTGCAGCGTGTGGACGACACGGGGTGGCGAGACGAAGGTGCCGGAGCCCGGCCGGCGGTAAACCAGACCCCGGCGCACCAGCAGCTCGACCGCTTGGCGGGCGGTCATCCGTGACAGTCCGAACTGGTCGGCCAGTGCTCGCTCGCTGGCCAGTCGCGAGTGGGGCGGGACTTCCCCATCGGTGATCTGCTGCGCCAGCTGATCAGCGGCGTGGCGGTAGCGCGGAACCGGGCGGGGAGCGATCCGCGTTGGTGGTGCGGCCATCGTGCAGCCATCTATACCACTTGTCAGGGTGCGAGACGTGCGCGTATCGTTTCGGGAATGCGGATTGCGGCGATGGTGGTGGCGGCGGCGGGCTTGGTGCTCGTGGCCCTCGCCTTGTGGATTGGCGGCCAGGCGGGCTCGGTGCGACCGACCCCGTACGCCGCCCCCGACGTGATCGGCATGCAGCTCGACCATGCCACGT
The DNA here is from genome assembly GCA_963723785.1 of uncultured Actinomycetes bacterium. GTDB lineage: Bacteria > Actinomycetota > Thermoleophilia > Gaiellales > JAICJC01 > CAVPTL01. The sequence continues at coordinate 49,743 of CAVRSB010000020.1, forward strand.
CGCTGCTTCGCCGGGCAGGCGACGTCCACATCCAGGTGCAGCGTGTGAACTGGGCGCCCGCCGGGACGGTCGCCGAGATTCGCGGGGTGGGATTCGACGGCTACTACACACGCGACTCGAATCTGGTACTGCGGGTGGGCCGGTGACGCCTCCGGAGCCGATCCCCACAATTCGAGTGGCCGGATCACACCGCGAGGTCGGACACCAGATCGGCGCTGCTACCGCAGCGGCGGTGCGAGCCCGGGCCGGGTCGATGTCTCCTGCCCAGGTCGCCGCCGCGCGGGCCTACCGCGACGTCACAGCCGAGGAGCTGCCGTGGATGGTCTCCGAACTGGACAGCGTTGCCGAAGGATCCGGAGCCGATCCTCTGGCGGTGTTTGCCGCGTCGATCGAGGAGCTGGAGAGCGGCGGGAGCTCGGAAGGCCGATGCAGCGATATGGTCGCCTGCGCCCCGGCCACCGCCGACGGTCACCTGTGGGTGGCCCACAACAACGACCTGGGACCGGAGGTGGAGGACGATCTGGTCGCGATCGAGTGGCACGTGCCCGGCGACCCGGTGGTGCTGACGTTCGGCATCGGTCCGTGGATCAGCGTCGGCTTCAACTCGGCCGGGCTGGCACTCACCGGCAACGAGCTTTCCCCCAACGACAACCGCATCGGGATCCCGCGGCTGCTGCAGGTACGCGACATGGTTCGCCGCCCGACCGTCACCGAAGCGGTGTCGGCCGCTCTGCACCCGCGCAGGGCGTCGTCATACAACAACCTGCTCAGCCACCGTGACGGAACGGTTGTCAACGTGGAGGGCTCGGCCACCGATGCGGAGCTGGTCACACCCGGCGAGGACGGCACACTGGCGCACACAAATCACTACGTCGCCGAGCGAATGCTGCACTTCGAGCAGGATGCGGAATCCGCAACGGGATCGGATGTGCGATATCGTCGCGCCCTCGAATGGCTCGCACCTGGAGACATCACAGCGGGCCGCCTGCGGGCGGCTCTCTCCGACCACGCCGGCGCTCCCGACGCGATCTGCCGGCACGTCGGCAGGGGCAATTCCACCAAGACGGTCTTCTGGGTGATTGCCGATGTCACCGCCGGACGCGTGACCTACGGGCGCGGCAATCCGTGCGACTCGCGAGAGCAGGTGTATGAGTTCGGCTGAGACCGAAGCCCCGCCCACCAGCCACCGCTACGCCCAGTTGACCTGGCCGGAGGTGGCGGACTGGGCGCGCCGCGATCCTGTGTGTTTGATCCCGGTGGCAACCCTCGAGGACCACGGCTATCACCTGCCCATCGACACCGATGTGGTGATCGCCGAGACGCTGGCGGAGCAGTCGGTGTTGTCGCGGCGCGCTAACTCACTGCTGCTTCCCACCGTCACACACGGGTATACGCCGCACCACATGCAGTTCCCCGGGTCGATCACGATCGACTGGAAGACCTTCGTCGACCATCTGCTCGATATCGGCCGCAGTTTGGTGCACCATGGCTTCAACCGGATCCTGTTCGTCAACGGGCATGGCTCCAATGTCCCCCTGGTCGAGATGGCGGCGAGGCTGCTGATGGTTGAGCACCCGCACTCGATCGCTGCGGCGTTTTGGTACCTGTCGGGGCCAGAGTCGGCCAAGCTGCTGGCGGAGACGCGCGACTCGCCGGTACCGGGGGGTATCGCTCACGCCTGCGAGCTGGAAACGTCGCTCTACCTGGCGATCCACCCCGAGCTGGTACAGATGGACAAGGCGGTGCGTGAGATTCCCGACTGGGACTCCGAGCACGCCTGGATGGACTGGAACGACGGGCCGCTCTCCATCAAGGGCCCGTGGAGCGGGTGGACCGAGTCCGGTGTGATGGGCGACGCCACCGCCGGCACCCGCGAGAAGGGTGAGCTGTGGCTCGCCCAGGCGGTCAAGGAAATCGGGACATACATCGACGACATCGCCCGGCGCGCTCCGCGCCCCGGGCGCGACCATCATGACGGGGCGATGACGCGGCTCCGGCCACAAGAGCAAACGACTGAGGGAGATCGTCAATGAGGATGCGAATGCTGCTACCTACCGTGGTGGTTTTAGCCGCGGTGTTCGGAGTCACCGGATGTGGAGGGGGCTCCAGCGCGGACAGCGGTGGGGGAGGCAGCACGACCGGCGGCATCCTCAGAGTGGGCACCGTCAACACCATCGATTCGCTCAACCCGTTCACCGCGATTGAGTCACAGTCGTACAACGCGTTCGTGATGGAGTACCCACAGCTGGTGCAGTACGGCCCCGGCCCCAAGCTCGAGGGTGACTGGGCCACGAGCTGGTCTCACTCGGCCGACGGCAAGACCTGGACGTTCAAGCTCAAGCCCGGCGGCAAGTGGTCGGACGGAAAACCGCTGACAGCCGCCGACGCAGCCTGGACCGGGAACACCATCATCAAGTATCAGGCCAGTGCGACGGCCGCACTGGCGGGCGCGCTGACGCACGTGACCAGCATGGACGCCCCCAATGCGACCACACTGAATGTCCACTACGACGCCGCCGTGGCCAACGTGCTCCCGCAGCTCGAGCAGTTCTGGGTGCTGCCCGAGCACATCTGGGGTTCGCTGACCGGCAATAGCGGCAAGGATCTCAAGTCCTACCAGCCGCAGGACCACCTGCCGACCGTGGCCGGGGGCGCGTACACCATCACAAAGTACGACGCCAAGGGCACCACCGTGTTCAAGCCCAACCCGGACTTCTACGGGCCCAAGTCCAACGCCGAGGCGGTGGCGATGACCTACTACACCAACGCCACGACGATGATCGCTGACTTCACCTCGGGCAACCTCGACTTCGTCGACCAGGTGCCGTTCAACGCGGTCAGCTCGCGTCAAGGGCGACAGTCGCTTCACCGTATACAAAGATCCGTCCTCGGAGGTGACCAACATCACCTTCAACACCAACCCGGTCAAGCCCAAGAACCGCGAGCTGCTCAACCTCAAGGTGAAAGAGGCTCTCGAGTACGCCACCGACCGCCAGCAGATCGTGGACATCGTGTTCGCGGGCTTCGCCACAGCCGTGGGCGAACAACATCTCGAGCCAGTCGACAGTGTGGCTCGATCCATCGATCCAGCCGCTGCCGTTCGACGTCGACAAGGCCAACCAGATTCTGGACTCGCTGGGGTATGCGAAGAACTCGGACGGAATCCGGGAGGTGCCGGCGACCACCGGCAAGTACGCCCAGCCCGCCCACGAGATGTCCTACGACCTGATGGTGCCGGGGACGCTCGACTTCAACGGCGATCGCCAGTTCCAGATCATCGCCAACACGTGGCTGAAGGCCGGTGTGAAGCTCCACGAGGTGGCCGGAGGCGACAGCTCTGCCGTCGTACGGGTACGAGACCGCCGGCAATTACACCAAGTTCGACCTGGCAATGTGGGACTGGGCCGAGTACATCGATCCCGACGCTCAGATGTCGTACATGACCAAGGCGCAGTGGCTGAGCTGGAACGACACGGGCTACAACAACCCGCAGTTCGACCAGTGGTACAAGCAGCAGGCAACCCTGCTCGAACTTCAAGGATCGGCAGGCGCTGATCTTCAAGATGGAGCAGCAGATCGCCAAGGACCGGCCCTATATTCAGCTGGTCAACGAGGACCTGGTCACCGCCAGCACCAAGGGGTGGACGGGCTTTGAGCCCGACCTGAACGCGTACTGCAAGTGCTACTACACAAGCCCGCACCAGACATGACAGATATGAGCGTGTGAGGAACGCCGACTACATCATCAAGCGGACGGGGTTCGCGATCGTCACGATTTTCGTGGCGCTCACGATCAACTTCCTGCTGTTCAGGGCGCTACCTGGCAGCGCAGTCTCCGGGCTGCGCTGCCAGCACTGCACCAAGCAGTTTCGCGAATCGATCGTGAAGCAGTACGGCTTGGACAAGTCCAAGTGGGATCAGTACGTGATCTATCTCGAACGGCTGGGGCACGGTGATCTCGGAACCTCGGTGATCACCAACCGGCCGGTGTGGGACGAGATCAAGCAACCGCTGTTGAACACACTGCCCATGCTCGTGGTGGGAACGGTGATCTCGGTGGGCTTGGGGATCATCTCGGGGGTGATTGCAGCCTGGCGGCGAAGCACCTGGTTGGACGCCTCGAACCTGTGGACGGCCCTGAGCTTCTACGCCATGCCGACACAGTGGATCGGCCTGCTGGTGATCTTCTACATCGCCATCCCGCTCGGCCTGCCGGTGGCGGGAATTCAGTCGAACACGCTCGGAATCCTCGGCCCGACGTCGCTGTGGACGACGATCTCGGACAAGGGTGAGCACCTGGCGCTGCCGGCGCTCGTGCTGGGACTGGGGCTGTACGGCGAGTACGCGCTGGTCGTGCGCTCCTCGATGCTGGAGACGCTCGGCGAGGACTACATCCTGACCGCCCGGGCGAAGGGTCTCAAGAACTCGCTGATCGTGTGGCGGCATGCCTTCCGAAACGCGATGCTGCCGCTGGTGACGCTGATCGCGCTGTCGCTGGGCTACGTGGTGGCCGGCCAGATCGTGGTCGAGTACGTCTTTTCCTACCCCGGCATCGGGCTGGCCACCGTGGATGCGATCAACGCCCACGATTATGCGGTTTTGCAGGGGATCTTCCTGCTCTTCACGATCATCGTGATCGTCGCCAACTTCATCGCCGACCTGTTGTACTTCAAGCTTGATCCACGGGTGACGGCATGAGTACCGGCGCATTTCCGATGCTGCCCGAGGAGGAGCTCGATGACATCGAGCCGACCTCATCGCAACGTTCCAACTTCTGGCGCGACGTGGTGTTCGGCAGCAAGGTGTCGATCGCGGGCATCATCATCCTGGTGTTCTTCACATTCGTTGCGATCTTCGAGCACCAGCTGGCGCCGTACAACCCGCGCGAGCAGGTTGGCCCGCCGTACGAGGCGCCCAACTCGCAGCACTGGCTGGGCACCGACGACGGCGGCAACGACATGCTGTCGCTGGTGATCTTCGGCGCCAGGGTGTCGCTGATCGTCGGGTTTGCCGGTGCCGCGGTGGCGATTCTGATCGGCGGTGCGGTGGGCATCCTCTCCGGCTACTTCGGCGGCAAGACCGACATCGTCCTGATGCGCACTACCGACTATTTCCTGGTGATTCCCGACGTGCCGCTGATGATCGTCGCGGCCGCCGTGTTCGGTCGCAACCTGGCCAACATCGTGATCATCATCGGCGTGATCTACTGGGCGTCCACCGCCCGGTTGATCCGTGCCCAGGTGATCACTGTGAGAGAGCGGATCTACGTCAAACGTGCGCGCGCGCTGGGGTCGGGCAGTAGACGCATCATCAGTACCCACATTCTCCCCCAGGTGATGCCCCTGATCGTCGCCAACACGGTGTTGATGGTGGCGACGGCGGTGTTCGCCGAGACGTACATCTCGTTCCTCGGGCTCGGTGATCCGTCCACGATCTCCTGGGGCAAGCTGATTCAAAACTCGCTGGAAGGGGACGCCGTCTTCCACAACGCCTGGTGGGCGATCATCCCGCCCGGCCTGTGCGTGACGGTCGTGATCCTGGCCTGCACGATGATGGGACAGGCGATGGAGGACTCGCTCAACCCGCGGCTCAAGGTCGGGCACATGTCCGTTCGCCGGTTCCGGCTGCGGCCGCTGGTGGGAAGGCCTCCGGACAGCCTATGAGCCAGCCGATCCTCGAAGCCCAGGACCTGCACGTGTGGTTCGACCTCGGGCACGACCGTGAGCTGCACCCCGTCCAGGGGGTCAACTTCGCCCTGGGCGAGAGCGAGCGGATGGGGCTGGTGGGCGAGTCGGGCTGCGGCAAGACCACCACCATCCTGGCGCTGATGGGCCTGCTCCCACCCAACGCCAGCATCGCCGGCAAGGTGCTGCTGGACGGCGAGGACATCATGGCAAAGGGCGAGGAGACGGTCCAGCCGCACCGCTGGCACGACATCGCGATGGTGTTCCAGGGGGCGATGAACGCCTTCAACCCGGTCAAGAAGGTCGGCCAGCAGATCGCCGAGCCGATGCTGCTGCACGGCGTCGCCACCGGCAAGGGCGCGAAGCTGCGAGTGCGCGAGCTGCTCGAGCTGGTCGGCATCGCCGGCGACCGCGCCGACCGGTATCCGCACGAGTTCTCGGGCGGGATGCGGCAGCGCGCGGCGATCGCGATGGCGCTCTCGTGCGAGCCCCGGGTGCTGCTGGCCGACGAGCCCACCACCGCGCTGGACGTGATGGTGCAGGCCCAGATCCTGGAGCTTCTGACGTCGCTCTCCAACGACCTCGGGCTGGCGCTGATCCTGGTCACCCACGATCTGCCCGGTGGTCGCGCAGGTGTGCCGGCGGGCGGCAGTGATGTACGCCGGCGAGATCGTCGAGGCCGGGCCGGTGTCCACGCTCTTCCACGACCCCCGGCATCCCGTACACGCGCATGCTGTTTGCGGCCACGCCCGATCTCTACGGCGATGACCCGGTGCTCTCGATCCCGGGCGCGCCGCCGCGGCTCGACCGCGAGCTGTCCGGATGCCCATTCGCGCCGCGCTGCGACTCGGCCTTCGAGCCGTGCCGAACAGCGCATCCTCGGCAGCTCGAGATCGTCGCCGGCCATCTCGCCCAGTGCCATCTGAACGACTCGGAAGTGCGGGCGACGGTCGCGTGAGCGCTGACACCGCCACGGCGGCATCACCGCTGCTCGAGGTGGACGGGCTGGTCACCCGCTACCCGGTTCCTCGCGGTCTGGTGGAGTCGGTCACAGGCCGCACCAAGGAGTGGGTGCACGCCGTCGAGGGAGTGTCGCTTCAGCGTCGGCGCCGGGCGAGATGCTGGCGCTGGTGGGCGAGTCGGGCTGCGGCAAGACCACCACCGCCCAGACGATCGTGCGGATGGTGCAGCACGACGAGGGCTCGATCCGGTTCCAGGGCAACGAGATCGCCGGCCTCGACACCTCCCACATGCGTCCGATCCGGCGTGACATCCAGATCATCTACCAGGATCCGTACGAGTCGCTCGACCCGCGCTTCCCGGTGCGCCGCACGGTCGAGGAGCCGCTGCTGATCCACGGGGTCGGGGGCTCCGGGGCCGGAGCGCAAGCAGCTGGTGACCGACGCGCTCGAGCGGGCCGGGCTGACACCTCCCGATCTGTACCTCGACCGGTTCGCGCACGAGCTGTCCGGCGGCCAGCGCCAGCGGGTTGCGATCGCCGCGGCGCTGGTGCTCGAGCCGAAGCTGCTGGTGGCCGACGAGCCGGTGTCGATGCTCGACGTGTCGGTGCGGGCCGGCATCCTGGCGCTGCTCGACTCGCTGCGCAAGGGCGGCCTGGGGATCCTGATGATCACCCACGACCTGTCCACGGCGGCCCATTTCGCCGACCGGATCGCGGTCATGTACCTCGGCCGGATCGTGGAGGAGGGGCCGGCCAAGGAGGTCGTGCGAAACCCCCAGCATCCCTACACCAAGGCGCTGATCTCGGTGGTGCCCAAGCGCGACCCGCGCGACTCCACCGTGCCCACGCTGCTCACCGGTGAGACGCCCAACCCGGTGCACATCCCGGCCGGGCTGCCGCTTCAATCCTCGCTGTCCGGTGGTCACGGACGCTTGCCACACGATCGACCCCGAGCTGCGACCCGGCCAAGGCGGCCGAGTCGCCTCAATCATCGAGCGGCCTGCATCCTGACGTGACGCGCTGGCGGGACATCGGTGGGCCGGTGGGGTTGTTTCCGACCGGCGCGCGAAATGCGATCACCGACGTGGCCGGCGTGCGCGTCGGCCACGCCCAGGCCGGCTCGTGGTGAGGCCACCGGCGTGACCGTGGTCGCGCCCCCGACCGTGCCGGTGCGGGCGGGCACCTCCACCATCAACGGCGTCGGTGAGCTGACCAAGAAGCTCGAGATCGACGAGTGGGGAGTGATCGAGACGCCGGTCTACCTGTGCGGCACGCACGCCGTCGGCACGGTGTACCAGGCCGCCATCGTGGCGGCCGGTGGTGGGCCTGACAAGACCGTGATCCCGGTGGTGGGGGAGTGCGACGACAGCGATATGGGCGACGCGCTGACGGTGACCGCGGCGGATGTCCAGGCCGCGATCGCAGACCTGGGGGAGGAGGTCGCCGAGGGCACGGTCGGCTCCGGCACCGGGATGACCTGCTTCGACTTTGCCGGTGGTATCGGAACAGCCTCGCGGGTGGTCGACGGATACACCGTCGGGGTGCTGCTGATGTGCAACTTCGGCGATCGCGAGCGGCTCACCGTCGGCGGGTTGAAGTTCGATCCCGCGCCTGGGCCGCCGCCCCCGGAGGGGTCGTGCATCGCCGTCTGCGCGACCGACGCGCCGCTGTCGTCGCTCCAGCTCAAGCGACTGTCACTGCGACCGCTGCTGGGGTTGTGCCGGGCGGGGTCGTATGCCTCGCAACGGATCGGGCGAGATCGCGCTGGCGTTCTCCGTGGCCGCGTCGCAGGACTTCGACAACGAGGAGCTGTCACCGCTGTTCGCGGCTGCCTACGAGGCGGCCGAGGAATCCGTGTACAACTGCCTGGTCGCGGCCAAGGCGGGAGTGCGCCGCGACGGCCGTCCCCACGAGGCGTTTCCCAAGCATCTGGTACGTCAAAGGAGAGCAGCGATGAGCGAGGGAATGGTGGTTGAACTGCGCATGCGGCTGTCGGCAGCCGACGCCCACTACGGCGGCAACCTCGTGGACGGCGCTCACGGGCTCGAGATCTTCGGAGACATCGTCACCGAGCTGGCGGTTCGCACCGACGGCGACGAGGGCCTATTCGCGGGCTACGACCGAGATCGAGTTCCTGGCGCCGATGTACGCGGGCGACTTCGTGCGGGCCAAGGGCACCATCGTCAAGATGGGCAACACCAGCCGCACGGTCGATCTGGAGCTGTGGAAGGAGATCACTGCCCGAGCGGACGTGAACGACTCGGCCGCCGACCTGCTCGAGCCGGCTGTGCTCGTCACCCGCGCCCAGGGCACCTACGTCGTCAAGCGCGAGTATCAGCGCGGCCCCGGCGGCCGCAGTGAATAAACGGTGCCAGGCACCGTTATTCACCTCTAGGTGTGGAGTTCGACGGCGGGGAGGGATGCCGCCAAGATCTCGGCCACCTGCTCCTCGGGCACCTCGCTGAAGTCCTCGTAGAACTCGCCCACCGCGGCAAATCTCTGGGGTGCGCGCAGCGTGATCAGCCGCTCGCACTCTCGCGCCAGCCGCTCGGCCTGCGGCCGGGGCAGCACCGGCAGGGCGATCACGATCTGGCGGGCGCCGGCGTTGCGGATGGCGGCCATGGCCGCCCGGATCGATGCGCCGGTGGCGGCACCGTCGTCGACCAGCACCGCGGTGCGGCCGATCAGCATCATCGGCAAGCCGCCGCGCAGCCGCTCGTCCATCGCCCGGGCCTCGGCGGTGGCTTTGTCGTAGGCCTCGTCCAGCTGCTCGCGGCTGAGCAGCGACGCCACCCGGCGGTTGGTGAAGCGCTCGCCCATGGGCGCGACGGCGCCCATGGCCAGCTCGGGATACCCGGGCATCGGCACCTTGCGCACGCACATGACATCCAGTGGAAGATCGAGCAACCGTGACATCTCGGCGGCGACCTCGACTCCCCCTCGCGCGAGCCCTATGACAATTGTGTTGGATTTTCTCCGTAGTTCTGGAGCAGCTGCCGCCAGTGCCGCCCCCGACTGGGTGCGATCGCGGAACATGATCGCGATCATGCCTTACCGGGGCAGTGAGGGTCAAGTACCCAGCCAAGGTTTTACTGAAGCCGGACAATTGGATGCGATTCGAGTGGTGTTGCTATACTGCCCGGCGGCCAAGCAGGGGTGATTTTTGACCCCTCACCCGTCCCCGGCGTTTCGGTGTGGTGGGTTCAATCGGGAGATTGAGCTACGTGTCCACGATCGTGGGCGCGTGAAGTGGGTGCCGAGTGGCGCCCATTTTGTCGTTGACGAGAGGGGATTCCATTTGAGCATGATCGTGACTAGGCAAGCGTTTTGAGGCCCCGACGCCAGGTTGACCAACGGCCGCAGGAGCCGACCACCCGCATCAACGAGGCGATCCGCGTACCGCAGGTGCGGCTCGTGGATCAGGACGGCTCACAGATCGGGATCAAACGCACCGAAGACGCTCTCAAGTATGCGTGGGACAAGAACCTCGACCTGGTCGAGGTCGCCGCGGAGGCGCGCCCGCCCGTCTGCCGGGTAATGGATTACTCCAAATACCGGTACGAGCAGGAGCAGAAGGCCAAGCTCGCACGCAAGCATCAGTCAACGATCACGATCAAAGAGATCAAGTTCCGTCCCAAGATCGGCGTCGCCGACTACGAGACCAAGAAGGGCCACGTCCGCCGGTTTCTCCAAAACCGGGACAAGGTCAAAGTGACCATCATGTTCCGCGGCCGGGAGATGACACACCCCGAACGCGGACGCACGTTGCTTCTCAGGCTCGCCGAAGACGTCAAGGACATTGCGGTGATCGAATCGTCGCCGCTGCAGGACGGTCGGAACATGGTCATGCTGCTGGGCCCGTCGAAGGCGGTGCTGGCACCGACGGCCGCCGAGACAGAGGCGGCCGACGCGGCTGCTGCGGCCACCGCGGCTGACGCGGCCAGTGCAGCTGAGGTTGACGAGGCCACGACCGCTGAGGCGGCCACCGGCGACAGCGACGCAGCTGCCGACACCGAAGCCCAGCCGGCCGACCCGCCCGCGAGCGAGGAACCGGAACCGGCACCGAGTACCGAAGCAACATAAGAGGAGACAGCGGGATGCCGAAGGTCAGGACATCATCGGGGGCAAAAAAGCGACTGAGGGTCACGGGCACCGGCAAGGTGATGCGCCGGCGCGCGTTCAAGTCGCACCTGCTCGAACACAAGAGCCCCAAGCGGCTTCGTAAGAAGCGCCGCGACACTGGTGTGGCGGCCGCCGACAACCGTGAGGCGCTGCGCCTCCTGGGTAAGCGATAACGTCCAAAGGAGGTGGTGGAGATGGCTCGCGTCAAGCGCAGCGTCAACGCCAAGAAGAAGCGTCGAGAGGTGCTCGAGGCAGCAAAAGGCTACCGCGGCATCAAGAAGAACACCTACCGCCACGCCAAAGAGCAGGTCATGCGGTCGCTGTCGTACCAGTACCGCGATCGTCGTACCCGCAAGCGCGATTTCCGGCGGCTGTGGATCATCCGCATCAATGCTGCCGCCCGGCAGAACGGGCTGTCCTACAACCAGTTCATGCACGGCCTCAAGCTGGCTGACATCACGCTCGATCGCAAGGTGCTGGCTGACCTCGCCGTTACCGATCCCAAGGCCTTCGGCGTGATCGCCGAAGCAGCCAAATCGGCGTTGGCCACCCCGTAGCCTCTCGCCCAACGGTGGCTGCGGCACCGATCACATCGCGCACTAACCCACGCGTGAAAAACGCGCGGCGGCTGCATCTCAAAAAGCACCGCGTCACCACCGGTCTGTTCCTGGCCGAGGGTGAGGACCTGGTGTCGGAGGCGCTCGCCGCCGCGATCCTGCCGGTGGAGACGTTCGTGTCGAGCGATCGACCGCCCCCCGACGAGCCTGGTGGCGAGGCTGACGCGCGGCGGGCCGGTGCATTCGCTGACCGACGCGGTGATGGCCGACCTCAGCGAGCTGGGTCACCCCGCCGCGGGTGATCTCGGTGTTCAACGCCGACTCGTTGCCGAACCCGCCTCAGTCACCGACGGTGGCGGTGTACCTGCACCGGATGAGCGACCCGGGGAACGTGGGCACGGTGATCCGCGCGGTCGCCACGCTGGGCGGTTCGCTGGTGGGCCTGTCCCAGGGTTGCGCCGATCCATTGGCCGGGAAGAGCGTCCGCGCGTCCATGGGTGCGCTGTTCCACGTGCCGCTGGAGATCGGCGCGCGGCTTCCCACGCAGGGCCGCACGTTGGCGCTGACCACGACTGCCGAGACGCTGATCTGGGACGTCGATCTGACCGAGCCGGTGACGCTGGTGGTGGGTGCCGAGCGCGACGGCCTGCCCTACGAGATCGTGGCGGCGTGCAGCGGCGCGGTGTCGATTCCGCAGACCGCGTACGCCGACTCGCTGAACGCGGCCTCAGCGGCCACGGTCGCGCTGTATGAGATCTCGCGTCAACGTGCGATCCAGACCGAATCGGCGTCATCGTCCGCCGGCGGTCGCAAGTCGAACCAGCCGTAGTGCGTCAGCTCGCGGAATCCGGCTTCGGCCAATAGTCGGCGCCAGTCGTCGGCGGTCGCCCAGTGAAGCTGCATCACGGCCTCCCGGTCACCGCTGGTGACGGTCAGCTCGAGCGATCGCGTGTCGGCGTCCCAACGGGCGCGTTCGAAGATCCCGGGCTCACGTTCGAGCGTCCGGTCGTGGGTCTCCTGAATGTCCAGCGGGATGAGGGTGAAACACGTCGAACGCGAGTGTTCCGCCGGGGGTCAGCAGCGCTCGGATGTCTGTGAGCACCTGCAATCGCTCGGCATCGCTCGCCCAGGTGCAGAAATGCTCGGAAGGGGACGATCACCAGCGGGAATCGGCCCAGATCGGGGATCGCGCGCATGTCGGCCTCGACCAGTCGCAGGTCGAGGTGGTGCGGTTCGGCCTTGGCTTCGGCGCGGGCGAGCATGACCGTTGAGGTGTCGATTCCGACCACCGCGGTGCCGGTGAGCGCAACCGGGATCGCCACCCGGCCCGAGCCCACACCGATCTCGAGCACGGGACCGCCGCAGTCGATCGCAAGCCCGACGTAGAAGGCGATGTCCTCGGTCACCGACAGGCACCACCGGTCGTAGGTCTCGCCGAGCACGTCGTAGGCGTCAGGGTGGGCCACCGCCACCGTTACACTACTGCGCTCAATGGACATCGATGCGCTTCTCACAGACGGTTTGGCGCGGGTTGCGGCCGCCGAGACCTCCGCGCAGCTGGAGGATGTGCGCGTCGAGCTGGTCGGTCGACGGGCGCCGGTCGTACTCGCGCTGCGTGAGATGGGCTCGCTGCCGCCGGATCAGCGGCGCGAGCGAGGAGCGGCGCTGAACCAGGCCCGTAAGGCGCTGGAACAGGCGATCGAGCAGCGTTCGACCGCGATGCACTCCTCGGAGCTCGATGAGCTGCTGCGGCGAGACCGGGTCGACGTCACACTGCCCGGGCGCGGCCGGCCACGCGGCTTCACGCACCTGATCGAGGAGACCCGGCGCGAGATCCTGGACGTGTTCGTGGGCCTCGGCTACACCGTCGTGGACGGGCCCGAGGTGGAGACCACACATCACAGCTTCGATGCTCTGAACACGCCTGCCACCCACCCCTCGCGGCAGTACACCGACACGTACTACATCGAGGGAGGGGCGGTGCTGCGCCCGCACACGTCGCCGGTGCAGATCCGCCAGATGGAGGTGCAGCCGCCGCCGATCTACATCGTCACCGGCGGGCGCTGTTACCGGCGTGACACGCCTGACCCCACGCACACCCCGATGTTCACGCAGATCGAAGGCCTGGCGGTCGACCACGGACTGACCCTGGCACATCTCAAAGGCACGCTGCTGGCCTTTGCCCGGGCGATCTTCGGCGACGACCGGGAGGTGCGGCTGCGACCGCATTTCTTCCCCTTCACCGAGCCGTCGGTGGAAGTCGACATCTCTTGCTTCAACTGCGCCCGCGACGGTTCCCCGTGCAGGGTATGCCGAGCCGAGGGCTGGGTCGAGATCCTGGGCGCGGGGATGGTCGACCCGGCGTTGTACGGCTTCGCCGACGGCTATGACCCGGACTCCCACACAGGGTTCGCCTGGGGGATGGGGATCGAGCGCGTGGCGGCGATGCGCCACGACATCCCCGACATCCGGTTGCTGTGGGAGAACGACCTGAGGTTCATGGAGCAGTACGGATGAAGGTGCCCGTCTCCTGGCTGCGCGACTTCGTGCAGTTCGACCTGCCCGTGCCGGAGCTGGCCGAGCTGATGTCGATGACCGGCACCAAGGTCGAGGCGGTGCATCGTCGCGGCGTGCCTGAGGGCCTCGAGTTCTACCGCGTGGGCAAGGTGCTGACCCGTGATCGCCACCCCGACGCCGATCGGCTGTCGCTGTGCACGGTGGACGTGGGCGAGTCCGATCCTCGCCAGATCGTGTGTGGTGCGACCAACTTCACTGCCGGTGACACCGTTGCGGTCGCGCTGCCGGGGGCGGTGCTGCCGGACGGCACGGTGCTGCGCAAGGCCAAACTGCGCGGGCAGGTGTCCGACGGGATGATGCTGTCGGAGCGCGAGCTGGAGCTCTCCAACGAGCACGACGGCATCATGCGGCTGCCCGCCGACTGGGCGGTCGGCGACCCGCTGGTCGAGCATCTGGCGATCACCGACGATGTGATCGAGTTCGAGATCACCTCGAACCGCCCCGACTGTCAGAACGTGTACGGGATCGCCCGCGAGGTCTCGGCCGTGCTCGACACCGACCTGGCGCCGTGGCCCGGCAACGATCCCACGCCCGACCGGGACAGGCTCGATCGAGGACTACGTGACCGCCCGCGTGGATGCTCCCGACCTGTGTCCGCGCTGGGCCGCTCGGTTGTTCACCGACGTCAAAGTGGGCCCTTCGCCGGAGTGGCTCAAGGCCCGCATCACGGCCGCCGGGATGCGGCCGATCTCAAACGTGGTGGACATCACCAACTACGTGATGCTGTGCGTGGGCGAGCCGACCCACGCGTTCGATCTGGAGAAGGTGACCGGCCGGGAGATCATCGTGCGACGGGCCACCGACGGCGAGCCGGTCACGACTCTGGACGGCCAGAACCGTACGCTGGATACCGATGTGCTCGTGATCGGCGATGCCGAGAAGCCGTCGGCGATCGGCGGGCTGATGGGCTCGGAGTGGAGTGAGGTGACCGATCAGACCACCACCGTCCTGATGGAGTGCGCCAACTTCGACGGGTACTCGATTCAGTCGTCTTCAGTGCGGCTGGGTCTTCGCACCGAGGGCTCCAGCCGATGGGAGAAGGGACTTGACCCGCACCTGCCGCCGCGGGCGCTGGCGCTGGCCTCCCAGCTGATGGTGGAGCTGGCCGGTGCCACCCTGGTGCCGGGCACGATCGACATTCACGGCGAGCTGCCACAGCCGCCGGTGCTGCCGCTGCGGCCCGAACGGCTGGAGCAGGTGATCGGTGTGAGCTACACCGATGCGCAGATCGACCGGGTGCTGACGCGGCTGGGCTACACGGCCGTCGAGGGCGGCTGGCAGGTGCCCACCTGGCGTGCGGCGGACACCACCCGGGAGATCGATCTGGTGGAGGAGGTGGCGCGCGTGGTGGGGCTGGAATCTGTCCCCAGCGCACTGCCGCCACATGCCGACGCGATCGGCCGCTGGGGATCGGACGAGCAGTTCCGCCGGCGGCTGGTGGAGGTGCTCGGCGGAGCGGGCCTGTCGGAGTCGGTGACGGTCGCGTTCTGGGACGACGGCATGCCCGAGCGGCTGCGCCTGCCCGAGGATCATCCCGCGCGGCGGGCAGTGCGCGTGGTCAACCCGATGAGCGCCGACCAGACGCATCTGCGCACGCTCGTGTTCCCCGGCCTTTTGCTCGCGTCGCTGGCACGAAACCTGAGTGTGGGCGCGGAGGTCGTGGAGCTGTTCGAGCTGGCTCGGGTGGCGCTGCCGGCCGACGCTCCGATTCCCGATCAGCCGCAGCGGATCGCTGGGGTCATGACCGGGCCCGGCACCGGCTTTGCCGAGCTGAAGGGCGTGGTCGAGACGCTCTACACCGCGCTTCACCTCGACCTTGACGTGGCCCGGTCAACCCAACCGTTCCTGCACCCTGGAAGGTCGGCCGAGACGGCGGCGGGCTTCCTGGGTGAGCTGCACCCGCTGGTGGCCGAGGGCTTCGGCATCGAGGTGCCGGTGATGGTCTTCGAGCTGGATGTCCGAACGCTGGCGGAAGCCCGTCCCGCGTTGGTCATGCACCGCGACGTGACCAGCTTCCCGGCTCTGCGCCAGGACATCGCCGTGGTGGTCTCGGACGAGGTCGCCGCCGGGGCCGTGGTCGCTGCGGCTCGCGCCGCCGGGGGGCCACTACTTTCGCGGGTGGAGGTATTCGACGTCTACCGCGGCGACCAGGTGGGCGCGGGCAAGGTCAGCCTGGCGCTGCATCTCGTGTTCCAGGCGCCCGATCGCACGCTCACCGACGCCGAGGCAGATCAGGCCCGCGCCGACATCGTGGCGAACCTCAAAGCGACGTTCGGAGCCGAGCTACGCGGGTGAATAATTGGTGCCAGGCACCAATTATTCAGACGACGCCTTGGGTGTGGACGGGCCGGATGTCCGACACGCGGCGGGTGAGCTTGAGGGTGCCGACCACGCCGACGGTGTCCAGGGTGCCGAGGCGCTTGCGACACAGCTCGGGAGCGGATCCGTAGCCGAAGATTCGGGCCGCCCGGAAGCGGAACACGCCGCTGCGCCAGTCGACTTCGTGCCAAGGGTTAAGCGGGCTGAGCGCCAGCGCGGTCTCCTCCGACTGGGCCGCGTCTCGCAGATCCAGCTGCAGGTACATGCTCGACCAGTCGTCCGGCTGGCGGGCGACGATCGCGTCCCATTGCTCGGTCAGGGATGCCATGCTGGCGAAATCGTACCCGCAGCCGCGGCTACTTGGGCGCGACCACCGGCGGGGCGCTGTTGAAGCTGTGCTCGAGCTCGGTCATGAAATGCGCTGCGGTGATCATCCGCAGGTGCTGGACGAGGTTGGTACGGGGATCGACCCACAGCCGGAAGAACACCGACGCCGGATCGGCCCGGGAACCGGGGATGACCAGCGTCAACACCCGCTGTGAGGCGGTCTCGCGGACGAGATGCGCGGCGATCGCGCCCGGTGCCCAGAACGGGTCGGGAACCCGGGTGCCGCCTCCGGGGCCGAGTGACTGCTTCCTCCACGAGCCGTTGGGCTGCTGCACGTACTGAACGTTTCCGATCACGACCTGCTGCTGCCCGCCGTGCACATTCACCGCCACCCGGTTGGGAGCCTGGCTGACGAACGTGGTGGTGACGCTGCGGGTGGGGCTCGAGGCCAACACCTGCTCTGACTGGACGCTCTGCAATCCCCGGAAGGCCCGCGCCGTGGCACGCAGCATCCCCGCTGCAGCCGGAGCGGTTGCCGCCGGCAGACCGAGCACCGTCTGCACCGTGGCACCACCGGGGCGCAGCACCTTGACCGTGACGGGGGCCGCCGCGACCGGCACCGTCGCCGTGTAGCAGGCGGGAGTGCGAGGGCAGGGGAGGGCCAACCGGTGGTCGACCAGCACCAGCGCGTCTGGCACTCCCATGCCTGTGGGTGCGATCAGGATCACGCGCGCCGCCCTGCTTCCGACTCGCTGCATTCCCACCGCCAGGCTGCCGGCCTGCTCCGCGGCGACCGCGCCCGCCCGGGTGGGAATCGGCGGCGGCACCGGAGTGGTGCTGGGCGGCCCGATCGGGAGGGTGGCGGTGCGTGGGGATCCGCCGCCGCTCACCTGCAGGATGGCCTGTCCCGGGCCGACGTTGGCGAGCACTCCGGCGTAGGCGTTGCCGAACGGCGCCAGCACCGCCTGAGAGGTGGTGCCGTCGGCCGAGCGGACGGTCACCCGGATGTGGGCAGGATGCCCTGTGGTACGTACTGCCACCAGGTTGGGGCCGGCGGTGCCCGGCCACAGCGAGAGCCGGCCGCCGCCTTCCAGATCAACGGTGGCCGGCCCGCCGGCCGGTGGCGGGGCGGCTCCAGTGGCTGCGTAGCCGGGGGAGTTGGCCGGTGGTACGTTCGTCAGCACCGTCACCGCCCCGATCAGCACCGCCATCACGCCCAGCTCGATCAGGCCACGGCGGTGGATCTCAGAGAACCGCGCCAGGCCGCGACGGTTGCGGTAGCCCAAGGCCACCAACACGATCAGCAGTACCGTCTTTAGCACCAGCAGCCGTCCGTACGAGGTCGACCAGAGCTGCGACACCGCGTCGACCTCCCACAGCGCCCGGGCACCTCCGGTCAGTGACAACACCACCACCGCGCCCAGCGCGAGGGCGGAGAAGCGCGTGACGACGGCAGTGCGGGTGTCGCGCTGTTCGTCACCGGTGAGGCCCCGGGTGGCATGCGGCGTGACCCACACCAGCTGTGCCAGCCCACCGATCCAGACGGCTGCGGCGGTGACGTGCAGGGCGTCGATGATCACCACCACGACACCATGGCCAGGGTCACCCGCATGCCCGGCGATGCCGGGCACGACCACCGCCCACGCACCCAAAACGATCGCCACCGGCGCCAGCGCCAGGGCCGCCACCCGCGAGTACCGCCGCACCAGAATCGTGATCGCGGCGATCACCGCGAACGCGGCGGTGATATCGATGCCACGGCCGAACTCGCGTCCAAACCGGGTGGCCTGCAACGCCGAGCCGACCGGCCCGCGGTGGTCAAATGCCTCCCAGAACGACACGCCCGCGACCTCGGAGCCCTGCACCGTGAGCGCGATCCAGCCGCCTCCGAGCATCAGCACGGTGGCCAGGGTGAACAGCTGGTTGGCCCGGTGCGTCTCGCGCAGATCGGCCATCCGGCGCCGCTGCGGCTCGAGCTTGTCGGCGATCGGCGCGAACACGGCCACACGGAACACGATCCCGCCGATCACCAGCAGCAGGCCGGCGAAATACGCATACCGGGCAGCCAGGTATGTCCAGTCGATGGGGGTGGTGGCGGTGGTCGCGGCCTGCGGCGCAGGCCGGCCCTTGCCCACGCCGAAGGCCAGTACCCCCGAGATCAGATGTCCGTCGGTGGAGACCACCCGCCAGCGAACCGTGTAGTCGCCGTCGGCCAGGTTCGGCTGCAGGCCGATCGCGAGGATGCGGGCGTTCGCAGGGTCGGAATGGGCGGCTCCACGCGTGACCGAATCGCCGTGGGAGTCGACCACTTCGGTGCCTCCGACCACCGGCTGCACCGCCTGGTCGAATGTGAGCGTCACCTGGGCGGGTGCCTGGGCCACCACGCTTTGGGCCTCGGGGGTGGAGGTGAGCAGGGTCGCGTGCGCCTGCGCCGTGGCCGGCAGCGCGGCGAATACCAACATCACGATCAGCACACGCGCGGTCACGCGCATGGCGGCAACCTCCAGGTCGAGCAGAGACTTTCCGAGACGCGGTGGCTCAGGCCAGAGCCGGAGGTGCCCGGGGGGAGGAGGTGGCGGCGTGCGGCAGCGGGTGTGGGATCTCGATGCGACCGGCGAATTCGCCGGTCGCATCTGCAGTGTGCTGAGCAACGCGCTGCCAGCGCCAGCACTCGGCCGGACGAGCCACGAGTCGGCGGCATGCAGGAGTACCGCGACATCAGCGCCAGCGATGCGTGCAGCGCGAGCGCGCCCGCCTGCCCCATCCGGCATGCACGCCGGCCACGATCAGTGCGCCGTGTGTGGCCAGCTGCGCGGCCAGTAGTGTCGCTGCCGTGATCCACATCGCCGGCGGCAGTGGTGCCGAGGTACAGCGTGCGAAAGCCCCGGGTAGCTGCAGCTGCAGCGCCGGTCACGGCACCGGCGGCCGCTATGGCGGTCATCATCCAACGCGGGTCGGCCATCAGCGCCGGGCCGCCGTGGGCGGCGATCGCAGCCGCCGCAGTGAGCGTGGCCGCCAGCCCGCGGCGGGTGTGCAAGGTGCGCTCCACCAGCGGAGTATGGCAGAGGACTGTAGGGTTTCAGCGTGATGGACCCGGGCACACTTGATCGGCTGGCCGAGTTGGCGGTCAACTTCGGCGCGTGCGTTCAGCCGAACCAGCATGTGGTGATCCAGTCAGAGGTGGGGGAAGGAGCTGCTGACGCGCGCGGTTGCCGAGCACGCCTACCGCGCCGGGGCGCTGCATGTCAGCGTCGAGTACGGCGATTCCTGGATCAAGCGCGCTCGCATCGAGCACGGCATCGACGCCGCGCTCGGCTACGGCCCTGACTGGGTGCGTTCCCGAGTGCGTGAGCTGGGCGATTCGCACGGTGCCGCCATCGCCCTGGTGGGACCGGCCGAACCGGGCGTACTGGCAGGGCTCGACAGCGACCGGCTCGCCCGCGACCGCCCTCCGGCGGCCAAGGAGGGGATTCGCAATCTGACCGAGTCGCTCACCAACTGGACGGTCGTGCCGTGCCCGACATCAGGGTGGGCGGCGCAGGTCTACCCGGACAGCGACCCCGAGGCAGCGCTGGACAAGCTGTGGGAGCAGGTGGCGCACATCTGCCGCCTGGACACCGAGGATCCGGTTGCGGCCTGGAGCTCGCGGTTCGTGGATCTGGCCAGGGTCAAGGATGCGCTCACAGCCCGCCGGTTCGACGCCCTCCACCTGCAGGCGCCGGGCACCGACCTGACGATCGGCCTTTTGCCCACGAGCTCGTGGTGCACTGGGTCGCTGACGACGTCGTGGGGACTGGAACACCACCCCAACATCCCGTCCGAAGAGGTGTTCACGACACCCGACCCGGTGCGGGTCGACGGCGTCGTGCGCTCAACCAAGCCGCTGGAGCGCGAAGGGCAGATGATTCTCGGCCTGGAGGTCGAGTTCGCCGAGGGCAGGGTGGTGCGCATCGACGCTGATCAGGGAGCCGACGTGATGCGCGGATACTGCGGCCGGGACGAGGGAGCCGCCCGCTTGGGTGAGGTCGCGCTGGTGGACGGCAGCGGCCGCATCGGCCCGCTCGAGACGGTGTTTTGGACGACGCTGATCGACGAGAACGCCGCCAGCCACATCGCGCTCGGGCAGGGCTTCGACTGGGCTGTGGGTGAGGCCGACCGCGACCGCATCAACCGCAGCGAGCTGCACATCGACTTCATGATCGGCTCATCCGAGATGGTCGTGACGGGCATCACCGGTGACGGCACACGCGTGCCGGTGCTCGAGCGCGGCGCCTGGCAGATCGAAAGCTAAGCCAGGGTCAGGCTGCGCCGGTGCGCATGCGGTGGATCGTCGCGATGATCTCGGACGGATCCAGATCGCTGTCCGGCCCGCCGCCGAACGATCCTCCGCGCAGCCGCATGGACGTGTAGGTCATCAGGTCGCGCATCGACACCAGCCCGATCACCGCGCCGTCGCCGTTGACGACCGGCAGGTGGCGGAAGTGCCCGTCGACCATCAACGCCAGCGCCTCGGGGATCTCGGTGGTGGGCGCGGCGGTGAGCACGTGTCGGGTCATCCGCTCCTCGACCGGGGTCGCGGGATCCATGCCCTCGCTGAAGCAGCGCAGCAGATCGCGTTCGGTGATCACTCCCACCAACTCGTCACCGGACATGACAACGGTGGCGCCGGTCTCGGCCTCCACCATCCTGCTGGCGGCGTCGCCGATGGCGCTCTCCGGGCTCACCGAGACGATCTGCGTGGACATGACGTCTGTCAGCTGCATCAGGTCAACTGTACCCGGAGCCCGGCACTCAAGCGAGCAGCATCGACGGCGCTTGCAGGTTTCGCTTGATCGAATGGAGCAGCCGGGCGCCGTCGGCCCCTGAGCAGGCGCGATGGTCACAGGCCAGCGTGACGGTCATGATCGAGCGCACCACGATCTGCCCGTCGACCACCACCGGTCGCTCGACCGTGGCACCGACCGCGAGAATCGCCGATTCCGGCGGATTGATGATCGCGGCGAACGACGAGACATCCATCATGCCGAGGTTGGAGATCGTGAACGTGCCGCCCTCGATCTCGTTCTGCTTGAGGCCGCCGTCGCGGGCCCGGGTGCCCAGGTCGCGCGCGGCCACCGCGATCTCGCGCAGGCTGCGGGTGTCGGCGGCTCGCAGCACCGGCACGATCAGGCCGTCCTCGAGCGCCACCGCGATGCCGATGTTGGCGTGCGGGTGGTAGGCGTGGCGGCCGTCGACATAGGAGCGGTGCGCCTGGGGATGCTCGATCAGCGCCATCGCGCATGCCCGCACGATCAGGTCGTTGATGCTGATCTTCTCGCCGGCGGCGGCCAGGCCCTCGTTCAGCTCTGCCCGCGTCTGGCCGGCGCGAGTCATGTCGATCTCGGCCGACAGGTAGAAGTGGGGGACGGTGGTCTTCGACTCCGACATGCGGCGGGCGATCGCCTTCAGCATCGGTGTCAGATCACGCAGCTCGTCCTCGTCGCTGGGAGCGGTGAAGGCGGTCGGGGCTGGTCGGTGCTGCGGCAGCCGGTGCGGCGCTGCCGCCTCCCGCCGCGATCGCGCGTTCCACGTCGGCCTTGACGATGCGCCCGTCGGGGCCTGAGCCGGTCCCGCCAGCGTCGACACGTCGATCCCTGCGCGATCGGCCATGCGCCGCGCGATCGGGCTGATGCGAAGCGCTCCGCCGGCGCCCTTGCCGTTGTCGGCGGGGGCTTGCCGGCTGCTGCTTCGGCGGCCGGGGCCGGTGCGGCCTGAGGCTCCTCGGCGGGCTCGGCCTGGACTTCCGCTGCGGGCGCGTCGGGCACCTGCTCGCCCTGCTCTCCAATCAGTGCGATCGGCGCACCCAGGGCGACCGTCTCGCCGTCGCCCACCAGGATCTTGAGCAGCGTCCCGTCGGCGTAGGCCTGGAACTCCATGGTGGCCTTGTCGGTCTCGATCTCGGCCAGCACGTCGCCCTCTTTGATCGAGTCGCCCTCCTGCTTCAGCCAGCGCCCGATCGTGCCTTCTTCCATGGTGTCGCTCAGCCGCGGCATCACCAGCTCTTCCGCCATCAACTCTCCCCTTATGTGATTCCGCATTCGCGCAAGCAGATTCCGCGCTGCGGCTTCGATCTTGGACTCCAGCGGCAGTGCTGCCCGCTCCAACGGTTTGGCGTACGGCATCGGAACCTCGGCCGATCCCACTCGTTCGACCGGCGCGTCGAGGTCATCGAAGCACACGCGGGAGATTCGGGCGGCCAGTTCGGCGCCGACTCCGTAGGTCGACCAGCCCTCTTCGGCGATCAGCGCGCGGTTGGTCTTGCGCACCGACTCGGCCACGGTGTCCACGTCCAGCGGCCGCAGCGAGCGCAGGTCGACGACCTCGACCGCGAGGCCGTCCTGGGCCAGCCGGTCGGCGACGCGCAGCGCGCGCTGGACGGTGTAGGAGTGGGCCACGATGGTCAGATCAGTGCCTTCGCGGGCGATCTGCGGCCTGGCCGAACGGGACCGTGAACTCGCGGATCATCGGGAATCGTGCCGTTGACGTTGTACAGCACCAGGTTCTCGCAGAACAGCACCGGGTCGTCGTCGCGGATTGCCGTCTTCAGCATCCCGTTGGCGTCGGCGGGCGTTGGCGGGCGCGACGACCTTGAGGCCGGGGCAGCCGGCGAACCAGGCCTCGAGGCTCTGCGAGTGCTGGGCGGTGAGCTGGGCGCCGGCGCCGCCGGGCGTGCGGATCACCAGCGGCACGCCGACGGTGCCGCCGAACATGTACCGGATCTTGGCGGCGTGGTTGACGACCTGGTCCATCGCGACCAGGATGAAGTTGATCGTCATGATCTCGATCACCGGCCGCAGGCCCAGCATGGCCGCGCCGATGCCGGCGCCGACGAAGCCCTCCTCGGAGATCGGCGTCTCGCGCACGCGCTGGGGGCCGTACTTCTGCCACAGGCCGGCGGTGACCTTGTAGGAGCCCTCGAACCGGCCGATCTCCTCGCCCATCAGCAGCACCGACTCGGTCGCGGCGCGAGCTCGTCGTCGAGTGCTCGCCGCAGCGCCTCGCGGTAGGTCAGGTCGGCCATGACTGCGCCCTCTCCGCGCTCGCCGAACGGTGCGCCGGCGTGCATCCGCCGGAACTGCTCGGGCGCGGCGGCATCGCCGTACAGGTGCTCGTAGAGCGAGTCGCGGTCGGGGTCGGCGGCGCTCAGGGCCTCGTCGATCGCCTGCTTGACCACCTCGTTGACCTCGCGCCAGATCTCTTCGATGTCGCCGTCGCTCAGGAGCCCCTGCTCGGCTGCGCACCAGGCCGAAGCGGGTGATCGGGTCGCGCTGCTTCCACGATTCGATCTCCTCGGCGCTGCGGTACACCTTGCCGGCGTCGGCCACCGAGTGGCCGCGGAAGCGGTAGGTGACCGTCTCGAGCAGCGCCGGCCGTGCGCTCCGACGCGGGCCTCGCGCAGCAGTCGGGCCGCCGCCTCCCGCACCGCCATCAGGTCGTTGCCGTCGATTCGCTCGCCGTGCATGCGGTATGCGGCGGCGCGCTTCCACAGGTCGGGCTCGGCCGCCGACTGGTCGACGGAGGTGCCCATCCCGTACTGGTTGTTGATCACCTGAAAGACGATCGGCAGCTGCCACACCGCGGCCAGGTTGAGGGCCTCGTGAAACGCGCCGGTGGCGACGGCGCCGTCGCCGAACTGGCACAGCACCGCGCTCGGGCTGCTCGGTGTGCTCGAGCGCGAGCGCGGCGCCGGTGGCGATCGGCAGGTGGCGCGCCGACGATGCCCCAGCCGCCGTAGAAGCGGCGCTCGACGTCGAGCAGGTGCATCGAGCCGCCACGACCGTGGGCCGACGCCGGTGACCTTGCCGAACAGCTCTGCCATGACCGCGCCGGGAGGGCTGCCGACGGCCAGCGCGGTGCCGTGGTCGCGATAGGAGGCGAACACGCAGTCGCCGTCCTGCATCGCGTCGATCGCGCCAACCACCGAGGCCTCTTCGCCGATCGCAAGGTGGCAGTAGCCGCCGATCCGGGCGCGCGTGTACTGCTCCTCGGTGCGCTCCTCGAAACGGCGGATCAGCACCATCTCGCCGAAACAGCCGGTGGGCCGTCTCGGCGTCGAGTTGAAGCGGGGACTGTGATTGTGCCGGGCGCCATGCGGGAACCTTATCGTCATCGTCGGGTAGGCTCTTGATCGATGGCCACTCGCAGTCACGATTCCCGGCCTGGGCGACGACGACAGCCGGCGCGGTGCTGATCCGCTTTCTGGTGGCCGAGGGCGCACCGTGTCAAGCGCGGCGATCCGCTGTATGAGCTGGACACCGACAAGGTCACCCAGGAGGTGGAGGCAGAGGCCGAGGGCGTGCTGTTGCAGGTGGTCGGCCGGACCCGGCGGCGAGTATCCGGCGGGGGCCACCATCGCCTGGATCGGCGAGCCCGGCGAGCAGCTCTGACCCGGTCGGTCAGCCAGGGTCGATCATCTAGAGTTACCCCGATCTGGAAGCGATCCCGAGGAGCGAGTTCCTATGCAGTGTGACGTCGCCGTCCTGGGCGGCGGACCGGGTGGGTATCCGGCCGCAATCCGCGCGGCCCAGCTGGGCGCAAACGTGGTGTTGATCGAACAGGGCCGTATCGGCGGGACCTGCATCACCGTCGGCTGCATCCCCACCAAGGCCTGGGTGGCCGACGGCCCACGCGCTCAAGGAGGCCCACGAGACGTTCGCCAAGATCGGCGTCAACGTGTCCGGCGCCGAGCTTGACTTCCCGGCCAGACCCAGCAGCACAAGGAGGCGATCGTGTCGGGCTCGTGAACGGCATCACCGGCGTGGTCAAGGCCAACGGCATCACGGTCGTGTCCGGCCGCGGCGCCTTCAAGGACGCACACACGATCGCGGTCGAGGGCCAGGAGGACATCACCTTCAACATCGGCGGTGATCGCCACCGGCAGCCACTCGCTGCGACCGCCGGTGGACGGCATCGACGGCCCGCTGTGTGTCGATTCCACCAGCCTGCTCGAGATCACCGAGGTGCCGCGCCGGCTGCTGGTGCTGGGCGGCGGGGTGATCGGGGTCGAGTTCGCCTCGATCATGCAGCACTGGGGCGTCGAGGTCACGATCGTGGAGATGCTCGACCGGCTGATCCCGGCCGAGGACGCCGACGCCTCCAAGGAGCTCGCCCGGGCGTTCAAGAAGCGCGGCATCACCATGCACCTGGATAGCCGGGCGACCGCGGTGGTGGAGGGCAAGAACGGTGTCACCGTGACGTTCCAGGACGCCGACGCCAAGGGCGGCGAGGTCAAGGCCGACCTGGTGCTGGTGGCCACCGGCCGGGGGCCGAGCGTGCACAACATCGGACTGGAGTCCGCCGGAGTCTCGTTCGACCCGCGTACCGGCGTGGACGTCGACGCGCACATGCGCACCACCGTGCCGCACATCTATGCCGTGGGCGACGTCGCCGGCAAGTTCCAGCTCGCCCACACCTCATTTCGCGAGGGCGAGATCGCGGCCGAGAACGCGCTCGGTCATGACGCCGACGATCGACTACGCGGCGGTGCCGCGTTGCACCTACACCGATCCCGAGGTCGCGGCGGTGGGTCTCACCGAGGCCCAGGCCCGCGAGCTCCACGGCGACGATGTCGAGGTGGGAAGTTCCCGTTCTCGGCGTCGGCCCGCGCGCAGATGACGGCGAGACGGCCGGCTGGGTGAAGACGATCCACGAGGCCCGCTACGGCGAGCTGCTGGGGATCGTGATCGTCGGCCCGCAGGCGACGCGAGCTGATCAACGCGGGCGTGGTGGGGATCACCGCCGAGGCCACGATCGAGACGCTGGCCGACTCGTTCGCCGCGCACCCGACGCTGGCCGAGGGTCTCAAGGAGGCGGCACTGGTGGCGCTGGGCCGGCCGATCCACCTGCCGCCGCGCAAGCCCAGGGTCGCGGCAACCGCGGGGTAGCACTCACATGATCACCCGCGCATCGCGGTTCCTCATGCCCACGTTGAAGGACGACCCGGCCGACGCCGAGGCCGTCAGCCACCGCCTGCTGGTGCGAGCCGGGTATGTCCGACAGGTGGGGTCGGGGCTCTACACCTTCCTGCCGCTCGGCTGGAAGGTGATGCAGCGGATCGCAGCGATCCTGCGCGAGGAAATGGATACGCTGGCGAATGGAAGTGTCGATGCCGGTGCTGAACCCGGCCGAACTGTGGCGCGAGACCCAGCGGTACGACGTCGACAACCTGTTCCGGCTGGAGGACTCGTCCGGCAAGCAGTACGTGCTGGCGATGACCCACGAGGAGTGCTTCACCTTCCACGCTGCCCGCGAGATCCGCTCCTATCGGGAGCTGCCGCAGGTGTGGTACCAGATCCAGACCAAGGAGCGGGACGAGCCGCGGCCGAAGAGCGGGATCCTGCGCACCCGCGAGTTCATGATGAAGGATTCGTACAGCTTCGACCGAGACGACGACGGGCTGGATGCGTCGTATGACCGGCACATCGAGGTGTATCGACGGATCTTCGAACGGTGCGGCCTGGCGACCTGGATGGTGGAGTCGGATACCGGCATGATGGGCGGCAAGTCGGCCCACGAGTTCATGGCGCCCAGCCCGTCGGGCGAGGATCGCCTGGTGCTGTGCTCGAACTGCGACTACGCCGCCAATCTCGAGGTCGCGCGCTCGATCCCGCGGCCGCCCGTGTTTCCTGACGCGTTGGATGCGCCCCAGCAGGTGGAGACGCCCGACGTGACCACCATCGAAGGGCTGGCAGAGTTTCTGGGGGTGGACGAGGCGGCCACCGCCAAGGCGATGCCGGTGGTGGCCGAAGGGCAGGTCGTGCTGGGGCTGGTGCGCGGTGACGACCGGCTGCACCAGCTGAAGATGCAGAAGGCGCTCAAGTCCGACTTCCGACCCGCCACTGCAGAAGAGATCCGTTCCACCTTCGGTGCCGAGCCGGGATCGATCGGGCCGGTGGGCGTCGACGTGCGGGTGATCGCCGACGAGTCGCTTGCGCGACGGTCAGTTCGTTTCCGGCGCGAACGTGACCGGGCACCATCTGCTGGGCGTCCAGGCCGGACGGGATTTTCAGGCCGAGTTTCACGATCTGCGCGAGGTATCCGATGCCGAGACGTGCCCAAGCTGCGGCACCGGTACGTTGCGGGTGGAGCGGGCCATCGAGGTGGGCAACATCTTCAAGCTGGGTACCCGGTTCTCAGAAGCTCCTGGGGGCCACCTATCTGGACGAGTCCGGTTCCGAGCATCCGATCGTGATGGGCAGCTACGGCATCGGGCTGGCCCGGATCATGGCCTCGGTGGTGGAGCAGTCCCACGACGAGAAGGGCATCATCTGGCCGGCCGCGCTGGCACCGTTCGATGTGCACATGGTCGTGATCGGTGAGCCCGGTGCGCCGCAGCTGGAAGCTGCCGACACGATCGCCGCCGGGCTGGACGCCCGCGGCCTGCGGGTGTTGCTGGACGACCGCGATATGGGCCCCGGGGCGCGCTTTGCCGACGCCGAGCTGATCGGGATCCCGGTTCGGGTGACGGTGGGCAAGCGCACCGCCAGCGACGGCACCGCCGACGTGCAGGTGCGGCGGGGCCGCGAGCAGACGTCGCTGGCGGTGGCCGACGTGCCCGATGCGGTTGTGCAGGCGCTCGCCGAGTGATGCGAACTAGTTTCCGCCGGTGCCGGCTGTGCGGGCCGGGGGCGTCACGACCACGCGCACTGAACCGGGGGATGCGGTATTATCGTTCTTGGCAGCCTGCCATCGAGCCTGGGCGTTGCGTAGCCGAGCGACGTACGCGGCGGCACCCTTGGCCGGAAGCCGTACGACGACGGTTGGCGTTCGTGGCGGTTCCGGTAGTGTCTCCTGCTGAGGGTGCCGGCAGCGGAGGAGTGGAGCAGCTTGCGGGCGTCGCCGGCGGAGATGGTGTAGACGCGCTCCGCGATCGAGGGCCCGACACTCTTGGAGCCAAGGTCGGCCTCTGCAGCCGCGCGCGTCGCCAGTCCGGTGGACTGTGACGAGCCTCCCAGGTTTGACGCGCCGATCGCGGCGCCGCCCAGGGCACAGGCAACCGCTGCAGCCGCGAGCACCGGGCGCCACAGTCGCCGCTGGCGAGCGCGCCGGCGGCGCGGCTCGGCCGCGACCTGAGCCATCACCTCGCTGCGGAGATCCGCCGGGGCCTGCGCCTGACCTTCGGCCCGAAGCCGGCGGGCAATGTCGGTATTCGGGTCGTCGCTCACGTGGCGCGCTCCGGGTCGAGCTGCTGCGCCAGGGTGGCGCGGGCGCGATGCAGACGTGATTTGACGGTGCCCGGCGGCAGGTCGAGCAACTCGGCGGTCTCCTCCATCGACATGCCCACAATGTCGCACGCGGTGATGACGGTGCGAAAGTCGAGATCGAGGCCGGCCAGAGCATCCATCAGGTCGATGGTGGCGGGGGTATCGACGCTGTCGACACCGCCGGCACCTCGTCGACCGGCTGGGGAGTGCGCTTGCGCCGCTCGATCACGTCGTAGGCCTTGCGCACGACGATCCGGTAGATCCACGTCGAGAAGCGGGCATCACCGCGGAAGCGGTCGAGCGCCCGCCAGGCCGAGATCAGGCCTTCCTGCACGCAATCGCGCGCGTCCGCCTCGGAGGAGGTGATGCGCAGCGCGAGCGTGTACAGGCGGTCCTGGTAGCGCACCACCAGCTGCTCGAAGGCCGCGGCGTCGCCGCGGGCGGCCTTTCCGGCCAGCTTCTCGTCAGACTCCTCGCGCACAGCCGGATGGTATGCGCGGGTACGGTCGCGAAGTGGGATTGAGATGGCCGCCGACTGGTTCACTGGCACTTTGACCGTCTGGGAGGGCGTGGGGTTCCCGATATACTCGGCGGTCTCGGGGCGTGGCGCAGCCTGGTAGCGCACCCGGCTGGGGGCCGGGCGGTCGCAGGTTCAAATCCTGCCGCCCCGACTAGAGGAGTTTGGCTCAACCAAGCGGGTACGTTGCTATCGGCGGTTTCTGCGATTCGTGTTCTACGCTAAGCGGCGTCCCTCGGGCGTCCCTCGAAGGATTTTCGGTGTCCGAGGGACAGCATTCCGCTGCCAGCCGACTGAAACACTTAGTACAAAAGTGTCAGAAGTGTTTGAACCCGCTCCTAGAGCGGTAGATGAGGCCGCTGTCTTCCCATAGCTCGGGGATAGTGAGAGGCTGCACGAACCGGGCCGATCCCTTTTGTTGGCTCCACTACCAGGCAGCGACCCGGATGGGCCATAGCGAGTCACTCGCCCTGGTGTCAATGAGACGCTGCGGCGTGGGAGGTGTGACGCTAGCGCTGTTGAGGATCGAGATCCGATACCGGCGCGGGCGTCGAAAAGCGCACGTGGTGGGCGCCGCTGAACTCCTCGAAGAGTTTCTCGACCTCGGCGGTCCGCTTCTCGGTGATCATGAGCCGCAGTTCGTGTTTGTGCCAGGTGCAGAGGTCGGCGAGGCGGGGTATGTGGTCAGAAGAGGCGACGTAGCCTGCTTGGGTTACGCCGGGTCGGTCGCACCTGGGCCAGTTGCACGTCACAGCCGCACCCGGAGGCTCTGATCGCCGGACCGGAGGTTCGGGTGCTTGGCCGAATGTGTCACTTGGCTGCTACTGAGTGAGGGAGACGGAGTTGGCGTAGTTGGTGATGATATCCGCCCGGGAGGCGCGCTGGAGGGATTGTTGGAGTCGTATCCGGTGAACGTGCCGTCGATTACCTTGCCGCCGTTGCCCGAGCACGAGCCCGGCCCGATGCCGCCGGAGCAGCCGGAGATCGAGAAATAGACGAACGCCACAACTGTGGCCTGGGCGTTGGTGCCGTTGCCGAAAGGATCCTGCACGACCGGAACTACGACTGTGACCGGCCACGACATGGTGTCCCAAGGCGCTTGGCTGAGGTTCACACCCGGCTGTGGACCGTTGCCGGTCTTGGATTTTGTGATGCACGAGCCGATCTGGAGGGTGCCGGTCTGGATCGTGCCGTGCATGATGCCGTCGAGTTGAGCTTCGCCTGAGCCGGCGGTGGCGTAGGTGCAGGCGGTGCCGGCCGTCACGCCCGCGGCGGGGAGCTGGATCGCTCCGGCGTTCGAGGACGATGTCCCGCAGCTGCCGCCGTAGATCGAGGCTGTGGCGCCGACCTGGACGCATTCGGCTGCGACCGCGAACGGCACCACGCCGTCGGTGATCGAGTGGATGCTCTGAATGGTCGCCACAGCGGTGGCGCTGACGTGGACGGTGTTGATGCCGAAGATCTTGGCGAAGTACGTGGGCGCGTCGTAGTCCACCGTGACCTTCACCGAATCTCCCGGTACCGTGTTGGTGACCAGCGAGTAGTTTCCGGTTTCGCCGGGCTTTGAGTTCTTACCAAAATACGTGGCCGCAGCGTTCGACCACTGACCGGTGGGAATCTGACTGGCGCCGGCCAGGGCCGAAGCGTCTGCGACGGACTGGGCCTGGGCTTTGTCCTGATACCACGCGCCCGCGTCAATCGCCAGGGCGCACATGCCGAGCACGACGAACATGAAGAGGCAGATCATTGGGAGGGTTTGACCCGACTCTTTGTGACGTTTCGCGTGGCTCACGACCCGAGTATCCGAGAGGTATCGAATCGATGCAATACCACAAAATGTAAAGTTAATTGGGGTGAGCACCCCCAGGGACGTACGCACAATGACAAAACTACAGCACAGCAACGCGAACCTTACGGAAAGCGGGCTGTGCTGCAGTTCACAGTGTAGGTGTTACCTGGGTTCTCTTACGTAAAGCTATTTGACGCTAGTTCCACCTCGCAACACTCGTCATGACAGGAGTACGCGGGCTGCTGCTACTTAGGGCCGCCGCCGTTGCCGCCCTTGTTGGAGTTCGCGGGTGGATCAGGTTGGGTGGGGTTTCCGTGTTGGTCTCCGGCCTTGCCGTGTTGGTCTCCGGATTTGCCGTGCTGGCCGGCCTTGCTCTTTCCACCGCTGGCGGCTGTGGAGATGGTCGCGCCTTTGTCGACTCCTTTGGCGGTGGTGGTGGTTGCCAGTGTTGAGATCTGGCTGCCATGGCTGTCGGAGCCAGAGGTCGCGGCTTTGGTGGCCTGGTGATCGGACTTGCCATTCGTGGAGGCGATGGCAGAGACCGCCTTGCCTTTGTCGCGCCCGGTCTCGTCCGTTGTCCGGGCCAGGTTTGAGACTGTCCCGCCGTGGTTGGCGGGGTGGTTGGGCTTGGTAGTGGAGTGGTCGCTGTGTCCCGGGTTGATTCCCAGGCGTTGCAGCACGGCTGAGGCATTGTCCGACGCTGCCGCCGGCAGCCCCGAGGCATACGCCACTCCACTGGTCGCGACAAGTGTTGTCGCCGCAATCACGGCGAAGGGGAGTCGTCTGGTGGGAGAAAGGTTTACGATCATGGTAGTGACCCCTTCTGTGGTTTACAGAACGCCGATTACACTTGTGAGTTCGCCGCTGATAGCGGTAGAGAGCAGTCCCAGTGTCACAACTACGGCGATCGTGATGACCGCTAGCACAACGGCGTATTCCGCCATCGTTTGCCCGCTCTCGCCGGAGCGGTGGGTGATGTTGAGCATGTCCGTCATGGTTGCCTCCCTTGGTGATGGTCGACACTGGGTCATGGTTCCGGCTACGGGTGTTTAGTTGTCGCCGATCGCGTTTGCGAGCGGATCGAGCATTTCGGGGTGAAGGGTGACGAGAGTGATCAGTAGGATGATCAAAACGACTGCGATGATCGCGGCCCAGACGAGCACCATGTCTCGTTTTATCTGGTCTCGTTGAGGCGCTGCTTTTCGTGGAGGTGTCATTGTGTGAGAGCTGTTGTGTAGGCGGTGTTGTTGTTGGGGTCGTATGTGCCGCTGGTGCCGGTGGAATCGGCGCTGTCGAGCGCTACGAACACACCGTTGATTTGTTTGCCGTCGTTGTTTTTGCAGTAGCTGGGATGGTCTGGGTCGCCGCAGCTGGTGATCACGAAGTAGGCGAATCCGACGACGGTCATGGGGCTGCTGGTGCCGTTTGGCCAGACGCTCTGCCCGGAGGGATTGGTGAGCACGGGGATGAGCACGAGCTGGGGGCTGTTGGAGTCCTTCACCGTCGCCGGTGTGCGTGGTGAAGTCGACGATCTGGTCGGCGGTCTGCCAGTTGGTGATGCGCGTGTTGAGGCCCTGGGCGGTCGGCCCGCTGTTGTCCCCCGGCTTGGTTTGGAGGGTTTCCCCAAGCGTGATCGGGCATACGGGCTGGTCGCCGGTGATCTCGTCCTGGTAGACGTTTGCGCCGCTGGGGACGGGGCAGTTGGCGCCGGCGACGTAGGGGAGGCTGAGTGCGCCGTTGTTGGCGTTGGCGGTGGTCTTGGTGTAGATCGAGTAGGGCTGGCCGGGGACGTAGGTGCCTTGCAGCACGCCCCAGGGCATGGCGTTCACGCCGTTGATGGTGGTGAACGACTCGACCGTGGCCTGGGCGGTGGCGGTCTCGGTGACCGAGTCGAGACCGAAGATGGTGGTGAAGAACGTGTCGACATTTCGGGTCGCCGTTACGGTCACCGAGTCGTCCGTGACTTGGTCGGTCGTGTTGCTGACCGTGAGTGAGTCTGACGGCAGCCCGTTTTCTGCGTACTGCTCGTTTGCCGCGTCGCGAGCCTGGGAGGTGCCGGAGGGGATCTTTGATGCTCCCGCAAGTGCCGCCGCGTCGGCGGCGTTTTGGAGTTCGCGGCGGTTCACCAGCCAGTTGCCGCCGTCGACCACCAGGCCGCTGACACCGAGCAGCGCCGTCATCAACACGACCAGCAGCACCAGCGTCTGTCCGCTCTCGCTGGTGGTCATGCCCGTTCCGCCCGATCCGCACGCGATTGGATCGCGTCGGTAACCCCCTCCAACAGCTCCATGGTGGACAAGAACCACCACGCGGCCAAATCCTGCGGTTCACGCCGAGAATCCCCCTTCTGGGGGACTCGACCGAGTGTGGCAACCATAAGCTTGCCTTAGGCCGGTGCCCTGTCGATAGATCCTTATCGCAGGAAACTCCCGAGATGTGTGTCTTGGGATCTGTGGACTTCCAGTGGCAGTCGATTCTCCCAGCAACACCAGCGCAGCCTCACGTCTCACCGCGCTCTATCAGGAGCATGCTGGCAGCGTGTTTGGCTTCGCCATGTATCTCACCGGACGGCGGGAGGACGCCGAGGACGTCGTCCAGCACACGTTCATCCAGGCCTTCCGGATGCTCGAGGCTGGAGACGAGCTGATGTATCCCCGCTCGTGGCTGATGCGTGCGACCAAGAACCAGGCTCTCAACCTGATCCGCGATCGGCATGAGTTCCCGACCGAGAACATCGTGCTGGAAGCACGGCCCACGACCGATGCCGACCGTCGCGAGGCCGAGGAACTCGCCTTTGTGCGCGCGACTCTGTGGACGCTGCCCGAAAACCAGCACCACGCGTTCGTGCTGAGACACTGGAGCGGGCTTTCCCAAAACGAGATCGCCGAGGTACTCGCCACCTCGCCGGCAGCCGTTGAGTCACTCCTGACCCGAGCCCGCAGCGCACTGGTCGAGGAACGCACCGTGACCGGCGGTGAGTGCCGAAGTGTGCGCACCCGATTGGTTGAAGCCGCAGAACTCACCGCGGCGCAGGTCGCGCACGTCGGCTCCTGCCGAAAATGCCGCAAGGCGCAGAACCGGTTGGCACGTGCCGCCGGGTTCGCCGCCACGTTCGTGCTCCTGCCCCGGCCACACGTCGCTCACGCACTCGCATCGG
The DNA here is from genome assembly GCA_963723785.1 of uncultured Actinomycetes bacterium. Lineage (GTDB taxonomy): Bacteria > Actinomycetota > Thermoleophilia > Gaiellales > JAICJC01 > CAVPTL01. Next base: position 83,995 of record CAVRSB010000020.1, read on the forward strand.
CCATCCCCGGATTCACACCACCTGCCGCAGGCATCGCCGGACTCGGCGCGGCCGGGGCTGGAAGCACCGCTGCACCCGCAGGGATCGTCTCCACCTCAAGCTCCGTGGCGGCCGCCGCGAAGGCCACCATCACTGCCAAGGTCGTCGTCGCCGCCATCACCGCGACCGCGGCCATCGCGGTCGTTCACCCGGTGAGAGAGCCGATCACCACCGCAATCCGAGACGTGGTGCCGGGGCTCTCCGCCGCTCACAATCCCTCGGTATCCGATTCCCCGTCAACACCCGGTAGCTCTGCCACAACCGGCAACGGCGATGGCCCACCCGCCGGGCACGGAACACCGAACGCCCACGCCAACGCCAACGCTCACGGAAGCACGACCGCACATGGCCAAAGCGCCGCGCACGGCAAGACCGCTGCTCACGGAAAGAGTGCGGCCCACGGCAACTCAGGCGGCAATAGCGCGGCCCACAGCCAGGGCGCCACACACAAGCAGGCCCACCCCAGCAGGGCGCGGGCAGCACCGGCGTCGCCAAGGGCAACCCCCACACAACCACAACCGGAACCACAAAGACGACTGGAAACGGCAAAGCGAACAGCAAAACCGGCCGGTGCCGCCGAGAACACAACCACCGGCAAAGGCAAGGCTCCAGCCACGCCACCCGGCAAAGCCAAGGGCAAGCCATAAAGCGGGAACACAGATCTGGCGGAGAGCCCGGAGCGTTCGGTCAGCAATCACTGTGGCTTCGGATCGACCAACCTGGTACATAGCATGTCGGTGCGATCTGGGTACGGTACGATGGGGGGCTAAGCCCGACTAAGTGTCCACGACAGTCCGCGTGTACCCGCTAGGGATGCGTTGGGTGTGGAGGGTGGGTCTTGGTCGCGGTTTCGGTCACGGTCATAACGCTGACCACCGTGGAGACTTCCGTGGTGGTCGCAGTGAGCGTCGGAGGCACTGTGACCGTCTTGGTGGATGTCAATGTCTTCCGCTGCACTGGCACGGCGATCACCTGAGTTGAATGGGCGGTCGTCGGCGGTACCGGATCGTTGTCACCTTGGCAGCTACCCGAACGGTCTTCAAACCAGGTGTCTCCCGAGGGACCGCGCCTTGACCTGACGGGTGATGGTGATCGTGTACACCGCGGCACTACGCTTGTCCGTGCCGCCACCTACCGTGCTCCCCACCGCAAAGCCGGCACCACATACAGCGATGAGGCCAATGCCCATTGGAATGAAATACCGCTGATCCAGGTTTAGATCACGCAACAAGGTCAAACCCCGGAAGGTTGGAAACCACGCACGCGCCGTTAGAAGATACCCGTTCGCTTCGGCCGCGACACACCACTCCCGGGATGACCCCGGGGTCGTCCGGTAGCGGCCGCGTGCCCCTTCCGCACTGTGCCGAGGCCTCACGCACCAATCGAGGCGTTGGGGGCGGCCGAGGCATAGCACCGATCTGGTTTTCTTCACCGCTCACGAGGCCTCACCCACCGCGTCCCTCGCGTGTCCCTCGAACACCTCGATCCACTGCAAACGACGTGAACCGCCGACCACTCTCTTTCACGTGTTTAGGCGAAATCCGCTTGGTTGAACCAACCTGAGGCTGCCTTTGGTGCGGCTGGGGGCCGGGCGGTCGCAGGTTCAAATCCTGCCGCCCCGACTAGAGGAGTTTGGCTCAACCAGGTGGGTCGTGACTCGCGAGGCGACGCCAGTGGTACGGCGTGGTGGTGGAGACTTTGAGGAAGCCGGATCGCTCGAGGATGGGGCGTGAATATTCGGTGGAGTCGCTGTGGAGGAGTGCCTTGCCCGCCGCCAGGGCCGACCGGGCTCGGGCAGCAGTGAGTGCTCTGTAGATACCTTGGCGGCGCCAAGCTTCTAACGTGGCTCCACCCCAGATTCCGGCGAAGTCGGTGCCCGCGACGGGTTCGAGCCGTCCCGCGCTCACAATCTGTCCGTCGGCCTCCGCCACCCACAATTCCATCCCGTCACCGAGTGCCAAACGACGCAGAAGCGCCGGAGCCGACTGATCTGAAATCGTGCCATCGAAGACCATGTCCTGCATAGCGGCCATCGCCCGAACGTCAGCTTCCTCCCATACCTGGCGCAGCGTGACACCGGCGGGCGGGCGGGCGTCGACGTCGAGCAACTGCGCTCGTCCGATCATGATCGCCTCTGGCTCTTGACGCTCGAATCCATTCTGGAGCAGTGCCTCGTGAAGTCCAGGGGCGCGATCGTGACCGCGGGTCTTCCACTCAACGTGCGTGATCTCGGGATCCTCGCGGTAATGATCGAGGGCCTGTGCCACGAGCTGCGCGACGGGCTCGGCCTCGGTACCGTCGAGGTGTGGAGAGGTCACGAACCCTCGACCCCCAGCGAACCTCACCAAGCGAAGCGGGCCGAGGTGGGTCACAGCGACGGCACTCGGCGTTTCTGCGTCGGTGCGCAACTGTCGGTCATAGGCCGCGAGAAAGTCTTTAGCGTTCGTGCCGAGACCTTAGCGTGGCTGAACCGGATCCGGCGCGGAGGGAACTCAGGCGCTTTCGGACGGTGACTCGGGTCTCGTGGCTGCCGTTTGGGCCACCGTTGGGGGTGGGCGGAGCCAGAGGGTTACGTGGCGTGGCTGCAGCGTGACATTGACAACGTCAATTACTCCGGCTGCGACCGCGTCGAGTTCTATTTCGCCTCGGAGCTTTCCGGTGAACCCGCCGAGTGTTTTGACTGCGTCGTACCGATCACGATAGAAGCGGTGATCGACGCTGCGCTGGATCCGAGTCCGAAGCGGCTGGAACAAGCCGGCGACGACGAGCGTCGAGAACGTAACGGCGAGTGCTCCAGACTGGCCGGTAAGCGACCGAAACGCCCATCCCAGGAGGGAGATTCCGCCCAGGTAGAGCAGCCCAAGGGCGGCGATCAGCACTGCGTACACCAGCGTCTTTCGGACAATCACATCGATCTCGTACAGCCGGTACTTGAGGATCCCGATTCCAAGCGCGATCGGGAGCGCCATCACGCCGATCAGGCCGAGGTCCCCAAGCACCGAGTTGGTCCCGGCGAACGCGAGCATCGCGCAGAGAACACTGATGACGCCACCACCGACGAGCCATTTCAGCTGCTGCCGACGCTCGCCGGTTGACCGGCGAAATGCGGAGATCTGGGTGCACAGCCAGGCAAGGAGAACCACAAACAACACCGCAAAGAAGATGTTCTGCGCGATCGCCCACAAGGCTTCGACGCCGGTCGGGTGGTTGATCTGCCGGATGTCTCCGCTGTTGTCCGCGATCTGGATATGGCCGACCGCGATCGCGCCAGCAGCGATCGCGAACGCTCCGAACACCCGACAAGCCGCCGCTGAGAGATAGATCCGAAGCGCCCAGCGCCATCGCGGCGTTGGCAGGTGGCCGTCGGGAAAAAGGAGCACCGCAAGCCCGAACAGGACGATCGCAGTTGACCAACTCGGTTGGAGCAAGACCGCGAGCCACCCGACTGGCAGCGAGTCATGATCGCGGTACACGAGGGTGCTGTAGAGGGATGCGTCGCCGCTGACCACAAACGACAGGGCGATACCAAGGAGGATCCAGCCGGTGGGATGGCGTGGTCTTCGCGTAGCCACCACCGCGCCGACGACGCCAAACGCCAGGATCAGAGGCGCAGTGGCCGCATTCGCGGCGAGGCTTCTGTGAGCCGACTCGAGCAGCGGTATGGACGCTGCCATCAGCCCCAGTAGCAGTGCCATCAGCACCGTTGGGGCCTTCGGTGAGGCGACCGAAATCACATCACCACACTATCCCCCACCCGCTCCGGAAACGTTACGAGACCCAGCTTCACGTGCGGTTTGTCGCATAGGATGGTGCCAGGGTATGACCGAAGGCGGCAGGCGAGGAGGGTGTCGATGCATGCAGTGATCGGACGGGTGAGGATCAAGCCAGGGTTCGAGGATCAGACGCTGGCCATGATCGGTGAACACGGTGTGGCCATGCTCCAGGGCATGGCGGGCTCGGCCGGGGGATATTGGGCGCGGACGCTGGATGGGGAGGACATGATCCAGCATTCCGTCTGGCTGTTTGACACGGAGGCGAACGCCAGAGGCGCCGAAGCGACGTTCAACACGCTGCGTGACATGCCGGAGGCGCCCGCGACCTTCATCAGCGTCGATGTGTGCGAGGTGATCGGTCAGGCGTAATGCGGATTCGCTCGAGTCGTAACGATCCCGGAACGTGAATTTGCGACACTGACTGTGTGAATACTCGTTTGAAGATGGCGGCATGGGCGCTGTTCGGGTTGGTCGTCCTGCTGAATTTGGTGGCTGTGTACTACAGCTTCGTGACGCGGGAGTACCACGACTCAACCAGCTGGGGCAACAGCGGCCTGGTGTCGACGCTCGGGCTCGGATTGACCACGTTCATGTTCCCGCTGGTGGGTGTGGTGATCGCTGTTCGCCGGCCGCAGAACGCCATCGGGTGGTTGATGCTCGCGATTGGATTCGTGTGGGGTCTGGAGGGAGTGGTGTCCGGATACGCGACCGATGTGATGTCGTTCCGCCACGGTTCGCGCGAGGTCGCAGGCTACGCGGCGGCGGTCGACGGCATGCTGTGGCTGCCCGGCGTCGGCCTGATCGGGACGTTCCTGATCCTGCTCTTTCCCGACGGGCATCTGCCGAGCCGGCGGTGGCGGTGGGTCGGATGGGTGGCCGGATTCACCATCGGGCTCGGGTCGCTGGTGATCCTGTTCAGCCCTGGGCCGATGACCGACAGCTCGTATCCGACAGAGGTAAACCCGCTCGGCATCGGTGCCATCGGCACGCTGCTGGACTTCGGTCACCTCGTCATCATCCTGCTGCCGGTGGCGATCCTGGGCGCAGCTGCAAGCCTGGTGTCGCGCTACCGCGCCGCGCACGGCGCTGACAGGTTGCAGCTCAAGTGGCTGGCCGCCTCCGCGGCGCTTGTGGCGGTGCTCTACGGGGTCACCGAGGTGCTGTCGATCACGATTGCGTCGAACAATCGGGTTCCGGGGTGGCTTTTGGTGATGCAGGATCTGGCACTGCTCAGCTTCGCGCTGATCCCGATCTCGATCGGATTCGCGGTGTTCCGCTACCGGCTCTACGAGATTGACGTGATCATCCGCCGGACACTCGTCTACACGACTCTGATCGGATCGCTCGCGATCGTCTATCTGGGCGGCATCTATGTCGTCGGCGACGTTCTGCAGACGCTCACTGGGCAATCCGGGGCGCTGGCGGTGACAGTCTCGACGCTGGCGGTGGCCGCCGCGTTCCAGCCGCTGCGATCAAGGATCCAGAGCACAGTCGACCACCGCTTTTACCGCGCCAAATATGACACCGGCATGACGCTGGACGCGTTCAGCGGGCGGCTGCGCCAGCAGATCGACCTGGACGCGCTTCACGCAGAGGTGCTGACCGTCGTCAGAGACGCCCTCGAGCCCAGCCAGGCCACGCTCTGGTTCCGGTCGGAGCGGTAGCCGGAACCTTCTCCCGGCGGCGTATGTCTGATCACCATGCGACGACATCGAGTTCTCTGGCTGGCGGTCGGGGTGGCGGTGGCACTGTGCGCCGTGGGCCTCGCCGTCCACCTTCACGGCGGGAGTTCGCCTTCGGCTCACGGCGGGAAGCCACTCGCGAGTGGACCGAATCGCCTGGTGCTGTATCAGACCCAGGCAGGGGGCCCGATGTATACCGAAGGGTCGCAGTCGTACCTCACGGTCGCGGCGGCCACCGGGGGCAGGGACACCGTCGAGTACGTGGTGATGAACCCCGAGCATCCGGTGTACTCAAAGCCGCTTGCGCCGGGTCGCTACACGATCACCAGCTGGCAAAGGCCGTGTGATGGCAATTGCAGCAACCTCGACCCTGCCACCGACCGCTGCCACAGCACCATCTCCATGCCGTCCAACGGGCCGATGTTTCTGAGCATCGTGCTCACGCCTGGGCGTGGATGCCGCATCGTCCTGCGCGCACACGGATAGCGGCATCCGCCGGTGCAAAGCCGGCGTGGGATACTCGGGAAATGCAACGGCCGCCCGTTGGCTATGCGATGAACGGTGAGGTCTCGCTCGCCTATCAGGTGGTGGGCGAGGGGCCTCCCGACCTGCTGTACGTGCCCGGCTACTTCGCAAATCTGGACGTGCAGTGGGAGAGCCCGTTCATGACGCGGTTTCTCAACGGGCTGGCGGAGCACGCTCGGCTGATCATCACCGACCGTCGCGGGTGGGGGTGCTCCGAGCGGTTCTCACCCACCGACGTGCCTCCGCTGGAGGATCTGGGCGACGATCTGGGAGCCGTGCTGGATGCTGTCGGCAGCGAGCGGGCGGTGGTGATGGCAAGCTGGGAGAGCGGGATGGTCGCCCAGGTGTTTGCGGCCGCGCATCCCGAGCGGGTCAGTTCGCTGATCCTGCTCGACTCGTGGGTGGCGATCGCATCCACGGACGACACCCCGTGGATGCCGGACCGTCGCTGGTGGGAGTCGATGTTCGAAACCTACGAGCGCCGATGGGGACGAGACTGGGATGTGAACGGCAGCGCTCGGCGGGCGGGCGGGGAGGAGGAGGCCGACTGGTTCGTGCGCATGCAGCGGGCTTCCTGCACTCCCATGACGATGATCGCGGAGGAGCGCCGATCCCTGGGAAGTAGCACCGCCCAAGTGCTGCCCACGATCCAGGTGCCCACCCTGGTCATCGCCAACTCGACGGACTCACCCGGGTGGCCGGAGAACGGGCCCTACATCGCCACCATGGTGCCCGGGGCACAGCTGATCACATACGCAAGCCACGGCGATCTGCAGTGGTATGGGCCTGCTGATGAGATCCTGCAGGCCGTCGGTGGCTTCCTCGCCGGCTATCAGTCGGCCGACCGCAAGGCGGTGTTTGATCGGGTGCTGGCGACAGTGCTCTTCACCGACATCGTCGACTCGACCGCCCAGGCGGCCGCGGTCGGAGATCATGGCTGGCGGGCCACTCGGGAGCGCCACGACCAGCTGGTGCGTACCCACCTCTCGAGCTTCAGCGGGCGTGAGGTGAAGACGATGGGCGATGGGTTCCTGGTGACGTTCGACGGTCCCGCGCGGGCGGTGCGCTGCGCCCAGGCCATCGTCACCGGCGCCCGTGACCTGGGAATCGAGGTACGAGCGGGGCTGCATACCGGGGAGATCGAGCTGGACGGCGACGACGTGGCCGGCATCGCGGTCGCGATCGGCGCGCGGGTGGGTGCGCTGGCCGGCCGTCACAGGTGCTGGCCACCCAGACAATCAAGGATCTCACCGCCGGATCGGGGATCGTCTTCACCGACCGCGGTGAGCACGAGCTGAAAGGTGTACCCGACCGCTGGCGGCTCTACCAGGCCGTCGGCTAACGTCCCCCGGCCGGCGTGAGAGTCTGCCGGAAAGGGTGATCGCGAAAGCCGACGCTCGACCCTATACGTTCGGGTATGGGTCGTTACTTTGTGCGGGTGGGTCGCCTGTGTGGTGGCCGCATATCTGGGGAGAGCGCCGAACGTGGCCAGGTGCTGCCGCTGATCGCGGTATTCATGTTGGTCGTGATCGCGTTCGCCGGCTTGGTGATCGACGTCGGCAACGTCTACCGCGTCCAGCAGGCCCTGCAGGCGTCCACCGATGCCGCCGCCGCCGCCGGCGCCGGGCAGCTGACCTTGCAGTACCCGCCGAACACTGCCAACGCGATCACCCAGGCCAAGAACTTCTCGTCCGCAACCGGCGGGCGCAACCCGATCACGGGAGTTCCTGCGGCGGGCGTGACCGTCACCGTCGCGACCAGCTGCGTGGGATCAAACTCGAACCTGCCCGTGCAACAACGCCAACACCGTGAGCGTCAACCAGTCCGCGTCTGTGCCCACGTATTTCCTGAGCGTGCTTGGGATTCAACACGATCGACGTCTCGACCAGCGCCAAGGCATGCTCGCCGTGTAACTCGGTGCCGCTGGACATCCAGCTGGTGGTTGACCGCACCGGATCGATGTCCGCCAACGGCGGCTCCACCAACGGCTAGAACAAGTGGCAGAACCTGCAGCACGGCGTGCTCCAACGGATTCCTGCCCGGTCTCGACTCAGGCATCGACAACGTCGGCCTGACCACCCTTCCACCCGACATCAACGGCACCAACGACGTCTGCCAAGCCGCCACCAGCAACAACTACAACAGCACCACCCCCACCTACACCGTCGTGCCACTCTCCAACACCTACATGGACAGCTCCGGCAACCTGATCCCGGGCTCGCCGCTGGTCAGCGACATCAACTGCATGAAGCCCGGCGGCGGCACCGACTACGCCGACGCCATGACCGCCGCCTACAACGAACTCAACCTCCACGGCCGACCCGGCGTCCAAAAGATCATCGTGCTGCTCTCAGACGGCGCCGCCAACTTCGGCCAAAACTGCGTCACCAAAACCGTCAACGGCAAGCAGGTCAAAGACACCAAGCCCCACTGCATCCAGCCCTGCCAGTCAGCCGTCAACGACGCCGCCACCTACAAAGCCCAAGGCATCCTGATCTACACCATCCTCTACGGCGACCAGTCCACCGGCCCTGCCTGCCAAGACTACACCGGCGCCAACGAAGTCCCGTTCCAGCAGCCCTGGACAGCCATGCAGGCCATCGCCAGCCCCGGCAACTACTACCCCGATCCGAATCCCACACAACCTGACGCGATCTTCCAACAGATCGCCTCGGACATGGCCGCCGGCACCAGCCGCATCGTCGAGTAGACCCTCCGGGTGGCGCTCGATAGGCTGGAACGCCGGACCCCTGACGTGACATGTTCCGACGCCGCTGGTATTGTCACCACGCGGGCCTAGGCTCTGGCCCCAGTATTTGATGTCGATGACCGGTGGCAGCCGCCCCGGGGTCTCGGCGTCGCCTTTCACATGAAACGGGGGAGTCGTGAAAGCGATCGGACTGTTCATGGTTGGCGTTCTGGCCGTTTCGGTGGCTGTCGCCATCGGAGGTGCGGGGACGGCTGAAGCGGCCGCGACATGCACGATCACGACCCAGACGCCTCCGACAATGCCCGCGGCGAAGAAGGTCTCGTGGACGTGGGCGGTCAGTTGCACCGGCCTCACCGGGAGCTACACGGTGTACACCGACGCGCTCGACGTCACCACCGGCAAGGCCTACGGAACGACCGGCACCGGGAACCCGTTCACGGCTGCCACCAGCGGCGCCACCGAGACCAAGACGATCCCGACCTGCGTCCCCGCCGAGCTTTGGAACGTCAAGGTCGCGGTGCGCAACGCCACCGGGACGCTGTTGGCCGGTCCGACCGTGACCACACCGTCGAAGTCGCTGTGCCCAACGACGCCGCCACCGCCACCGCCCCCAACCGGTCCGACGACACCCACCAACCTCCAGGCGACCGTGGCCGGCGACACCGAGATCGATCTGTCCTGGACGGCGTCGACCGATCAGGCCGGCACCATCCAGGGCTACAACCTCTACCGCGACGGCACCAAGCTCGGCCCGGTCACGACCACCAGTTTCCCCGATACCGGGCTGCAGCCAGGTTCCACACACACCTACACCGTCGAGGCGTTCGACCTGAGTACCACCAGCGCCAAGTCGGCGCCGGTGTCGGCGACCACCACCGGCGGAGGTGGTGCGCTGCAGCCGATCAGCCACGTGATGGTGCTGTTCGACGAGAATCGCACCCAGGCGCAGGTGACCACGCCGGGCGGCGCGATGTACATGCCGTACCTGACCGGCCTCGGCACCACATACGCGCACACCACGCACTACACCGCGCAGCAGCACCCGAGTCTGCCGAACTATTTCGCCGTCCTCAGTGGGTCGACCCAAGGGGCGAGCACCGACTGTGGCACCAACACCAACCTGTGCGCCACCCCCGAGGACAACATCTTCCACCAGCTGGAGGCCAGCGGCGGCAGCTGGCAGGGATGGGCCGAGTCGATGCCGACCAACTGTGCGAAAGCCGACAAGCAGCCCTACGTCGTACACCACGCTCCGGCGCCGTACTTCACCGACCTGCTGACCTGTGCCACCAATGACTTCCCGCTGAATATCAACGCCGTTCCTTCCATCACCGGCAACTACACCTTCATCACACCCAACAACAACAACAATGCGCATGGGTCGCTCGGCGCTGCGGGAGACCCGGTGGTGGCCGACAACTGGCTGAAGAGCCTGATGGGCCAACTGATGAGCCAGTCGGCATACACCAACGGATCAACGCTGATTGTGCTCACCTGGGATGAGGGCGTGGGCTCCAACCAGACGATCTTCACCGTGCTGGTGAACCCGCGGTTCGCAGGGATAACCCTGAACGGCGCCTACAACCACTACTCGACCTTGCGCCTGACCGAGGAGCTTCTAGGTCTGCCCCTGCTGGGGAACGCGGCGACGGCGAACGACATGAAGGCCGAGCTGGGTCTGCCATGAGCCGTTCGTCCGGCGGCGCCCCGTCATTGACGCGGGCGTCGCCGGCCGTATGCGTTCACACCGTCCCGCCCGAGACCGCCTTGCCGGGCTCCAGAAGCACCTGCAGGGCCAGGATCAGCGTGCCCACGAGCAGACCGGCGAGCACTGCCAGCACCAGTCGCCGCCCGGTGAAGCCCGCCCGCAGTCCGGCCACGCCGCCCCAGAAGCCCAGTGAGGCGACTCCGATGACGAGGATCAGGCGGATGCAGTTGGTGAGAGACATACCGGCCAGGTTGAGCACCACCGTGATCACCACGGGCGGCGCTGCCAGCCACAGAAACCGGGCTTCTGCGCGGACGATCTGCCTCCGTTCGACCTGGGTCAGAGAACGCTGACGCCGAACCTGCTCAGCGATCGCCGCGGAGAACACGTGGGCGAGGAACATCGCCACGATCGGGCCGACGATCACCCCGATCACGTCGCGTAGCTGCAGCTTCTGCCAGCCGTCGTACACGATCAGAATGCACATGATGGTGATCGTGCCGTACACCGCTCGGTCCACGATCACCGGGCGTGTTGCCCCGCTCACAGTCGCACCCAGGGTCGGTGGGTTCATCAGGCGATTCAACCACGTTGCGGGTAGGAGAGGTGTAGGCTCGCGTCGATCCGCACTCTGGGGAAGCGCGGGATGGGCGAGGCTGAAACAATCGCATCGAACGAAGGGCTCAGCCACAAAACCGTGATGGCGCTGGTGGCGATGGCCGTGGCGGTGTTCGTGGTGGCGAACGACTTCACGGCGTTGAGCGTGGCCTTGCCGCAGATCGAGAAGGACTTTGACGTTGATGTCACCACGGCCCAGTGGGTGATCAACGGCTACGCCCTGGTGTTCGGAGTCCTGATCGTGTCCGGAGGCAGACTGGCAGACATGCTCGGCCGGCGTCGGGTGTTCTTCGCCGGCGCAGGCGTGTTTGCCGTGTTCTCGGTGATCGGGGGGCTTGCGCCGGACATCGAGGTACTGCTCTTCGCCCGCGCGGTGATGGGAGTAGGCGGGGCGCTGATGTGGCCCGCGATCCTGGGTATGACCTTCGCGATCCTGCCGTCCGACAAGGCGGGACTTGCCGGCGGGCTGATCCTCGGCGCGGCAGGACTGGGAAACGCTGTGGGGCCGCTGCTCGGTGGAGCTCTCACAGATGCCGCCGACTGGCGCTGGATCTTCTTTCTGAACGTCCCGGTGTCGGCCTTCGCGGTGTACGTGACCTGGCGCAATGTGCACCTCTCCGAAACGCTCAACCACGACAACCGGTTCGACTACCTCGGCGTGGGGGCGCTATCGGCCGGGCTGCTGTGCCTGCTGGTGGCGCTCGATCAGGGCTGCGACTGGGGCTTCACCGACCCTGTCATCCTGGGGCTGTTCGCCGTCTCGGCGGCACTTCTGGTCGGCTTCGTCGTGATCGAGCGGCGGGCCGGGGAGCGTGCGCTGATCCCCCGCGACGTGCTGCGAAATCGCGCGTTCATGGCTGCCTGCGCCACCGTGCTGCTGATGTCGGCGATCTTCTTTGCCGCGCTGCTCTACCTGCCGCAGCTGATGACGGTCGGATTCGGATACTCGGCGCTCAAGGCCGGTGCCGGCCTGGTGCCGATGATGGGGACGTTCGCCGTGACCTCGTTTGTGGCAGGCCGGCTGTACTCGCGGCTGGGCCCGAAGGTGATGGTGTCGGCGGGAGCGGCCGTGCTGGGTGTCGGCATCTTCTTGCTGTCGTTCGTGACCAGTTCGTGGGGCTACACCCAGCTGATCCCGGGGATGGTGGTGCTCGGGATCGGCGTGGGGTTGTTCTGACTCCTCAATCACCACCGCCGCCGTGACCGCACTTGACCCGGCGCGGGCCAGCTTGGCGGGCGGGATCGTGTACATGTGTCAGATCGCCGGTGGCTCGGTCGGGCTGGGCCTGAACACCGCCATCGTGGTTTCGGACACACTGGTCGATGGGGTGCAGGCAGCGTTTCGATTCGACGCCGCATTCGCGCTTGCCGGCCTGGTGGTGGCACTGCTGTTCGTGGGCGGACGGGTCGACCCGGGACGCCTGGTGGGACTCGGCACGCACCACCATCACGCCCACCAGTGACCGTGCCCGAGTATCGTTGAGAGGAGCCACATCTGGGGGTTTGCGTGAGCATTGCCAGGACTGAGCAGGAAGCACCCGAGAACGTCGAGGCGATCGATGCCTGGAACGGTCCGCTGTTCGACCGGTTCGTCGAGTTTCGCGAGATTCTGTGCGACGGGCTGGGAGTGCACGGCAATGCCGCCCTCGATGTGCTCGCGCCGCAGCCGGGAGAGAACATCCTCGATGTCGGCTGCGGCTTTGGCGATACCACGCTGCAGATCGCGGCGCTGGTGGGAGCGAGTGGGGAGGCGGTGGGCGTCGACGCTGCTCCCCGGTTCATCGAGACGGCCACGGCCGAGGCCGCCGCGGCCGGCGTGACCAACGCTCGCTATCTCGTCGTCCGATGTGCAGCTGAATCGGTTCGACGATCAGTTCGACCACGCCTACTCACGTTTCGGCACGATGTTCTTCGCCAGCCCGGTGGCGGCGCTCCGCAACGTGCGACAGGCGCTCAAGCCCGGCGGTCGGCTGGTGATGGTGGTGTGGCGCCGGCGTGAGGACAACCCCTGGATGTACGAGGCCCAGAAGATCGTGGAGAGCATGGTCGCCCGGCCCGAGACCTACGACGAGCCGACCTGCGGCCCCGGGCCGTTCTCGATGGCCAACGCCGACACCGTCAGCGACATCCTGATGTACGCGGGATTCACCGACATCGACCTGCGCCGGTGCGAGCTGCCGATCACCGTCGGCAACGATCTCGAGCACGCGATCGATCTGGCCATGGCGCTGGGGCCGGGCGGGGAGATCCTGCGGCTGCAGGGAGATCGCGCCGCCGACCTCCACGAGCCGGTGCGAAACGCGCTGCGGGCCGGGCTTGCCCAGTACGTCACCGACGACGGCACCGTCTCTGCGATGGCGTCCACCTGGATCGTCTCGGCCCGAGCTCCGAGCTGAGGCCGTTACGAGCCGCCCAGCACGTTGACCGCTCGGGATACCACCAGTCCCAGCAGGATCAGGGACGCCAGTGACTGCACGAGCATGGGGAACTTGGCGCGGGGAGTCAGCGGCATCACGTCGGTGGGGCTGAACGCGGTGGCGTTGGTGAAACCCAGATACAGGTAGTCCACAAACCGGGGCCGCCAGCCGTCAGGGGCAACCTCGGGGCTGAGCTGCTGCGGAAACGCAAAGTCCGGGGTGTGGCTTCAGGCGATGTGCCCGCGCAGCCGCCCCACCGCAGTCGATCTCCCAGTAGAACAGGGCGAAGGCGATGTTGTTTGCCGCCCACACTGCCGCGGCGGCCTCGAGCAGTGCCCGCGGCGTCTGAAACGTACTGTCGTTATTGATAAGTCCGATGGCGAGCACGATCGTCTGCAAGAGCGCTCCGGCCACCAGGATCAGCACCAGCGCCACTGACGCCCGTCGCAGCGCCTTGGAACGACGGTCGATACGACCGGGATCGCCGAAGATCAGAACCATCAGCAGCACCGCCTCCAATACCGGCAGTACCCGGATGTTGCCGCTGATCTCGAGGTAGCCCGGGAGCACCAGCGTGAGTGCGATCACCGCCACCACCGCGCCGGCCATCGGCCACCGCGACTCTCCCACCACCGCCTCGAACTCCTGATCTCCCGGCAGCGGCATCGCCTGTGCCTACGGGATCAGCTGATACGTGAACTGGGTCGAGCCGTTCTGGCCGAATGTCAGCCACACCTGTCCGCGAGCGTTGCGATAGCGCAACGTGCCTCCGACCACCGCACCGCGGAACCCGGTGACGTTTCGACTCAGCCGCAGGACTCCGATCGACGTGATCTGGCCCTCGGGAAGCGACACGGTGAACGTGTACTGAATCCGCTCGGATTGCTGGCCGACCATCGTCATCACCCCGTGAGCGTCCAGCACTCCCACCGGTTTGCCCTCACGCGACAGCGGCCCGGTGACGATAATCTCGTCGCCCTGGCTCGTCCCGGAGGGATCGTTGTCGATCTGGGTCTGCTGCTGGCTGGTGAGGGTCAGCAGGAGGGTGCCGGGATGGTGGATGCCCTGAGCGGCCGGGACGGATGCGCCGGGCTGCAGTCCCCACGGCCGAAGCGCCGGCGGGCCGGCGCCGCGGGCAGAGGAGACCACACCGGCGATCACCGCCACGGCCGAAACCGCGATGAGGATGGCCGCTGTGATCATCAACCGACGCTGCATCTCGCCCCCCATAGTCTGGAACCGCGAATTGGGGTGAGACTACTGAGTCGGCCGGACGTGACCTAGCTGTCCGACGGCTGCAGCAGATGACGCCAGCCCAGCAGGATTCCGTGCACCGAGGCGGCGCCCACGATCGGCTCGGCGGGCACCTCGAGCTCGGCCGGATGCAGAATGAACGGCTGCGTCTGGGAGCCGCCGATGCCGCCGTGGAACGAGATCAGCTCCTCAAATGCACAGCCCTCGTCCCTCACCGGGTCGTAAAAGCTGCCGACCATGATGTCGGCGACGTGGGGGAAGCCGTCGGTGCGCAGCAGATGCGCCGGGGCTCCCGGCGGAGAAGTGCGCCAGCGGATCCACGCCCTCGACGTGTCCGTCCGAGAGCCGGTGAGAACCCTCGCCTCCCAGCACCATCGCGCCGTGTTCCTGCGACCGCACCAGGATCCAGCCGACGTGGGGATGGTTTCGCAGCTCGGTGATCAGGCGGGGATGTGCCGCATCCAGCTCCTCCAGCGTCAGTCGCCGGTTCTCCTGCATCAGGTAGACCAGCCCGAGGTTGCCGGAGCCCATCACGATGGCGTCGCCGTCCGAGCCGTCCTTGTCCTTGTCCTTGTCGTCACCCTTGGGGCGGGTGGCCTCCGACATCGCAAGCCCCACCATCGCCTTCTGCTCGTCGCCTCCGGCCATGTCAGATGCCGATCCCTGTGCCAGCGACCGTTCCACCAGGTCGGCCAGGCCATACCCGTTTCGCTGCTTGAAGGTCGCTCCCTGAGTCTGGCCGTGATCGGACAGCACCACGATCTTGTATGGGCGGGCGGCGAACCGGCGGGCGCGATCGATCCTGCCGAACTGCTGATCGAGCTTGCGCAGGGCCTCCAGGGTGTCGGCGCGCTCCAGCCCGGAATGGTGGGCGACCTCGTCGTAGCTCGAGAAGGTGGCATACACCGCCGGCCGGCCCTTCATCATGTCGGTCAGCACGCCGTACACGATCAGGTCGCGCACGATCACGCACATGGCGGCTCGCAGGAACGGGTAGATGCCGCCGCGATGCCCGCGCGGGTGCACGTCGCGGCGGATCGCCCGATGCGATGCGAGAATCTCGAGCACCACCTCAAACCCGAACAGCACCACCGAGCGGGTGACGTTGTAGCCGTTGGCAAAGAACGCGCGATACCCGGGGTTGGCCTGCTTCTCGGCGCTGATCCGGCTGACCGTCAGGATCACCTCGTCGGCCTCGCCGGAGAGCAGGTTGCCCCGGCTGGCACCGCCGTTGGTGAGCAGGCCGATGCCGGTGGCCAGGCGATGCTCGATCTCGGCGCAATCGTCGGGCTTGGAGCAGGTCATCACCCGCCCGGTCTCCTTCTCGACCCATCGAAAGGCGGGGATGTCGTGGTTGGAACCCAGCAGGATCCCGGCCTGGCTGGCGCCGGTTTGGGACGATAGGTCGGTTTCCCACTCGACCAGCTGATGCGAGCCGTCGGTCAGCCAGCGGGCCATGTTGGGCGTATTTCCGTCGCGCATCGCCCGCCGCAGCACCGGCAGCCCCAACCCGTCGATCTCGAGGAAGATGATTCCCGGCACCGATGTCTGCACGCGCTCCCCGGAACGCTTCGCGATCCGCTGCGTGACGCGCACGGTGTAGGCGTCGTCATCGTTGGTGCCGACCACGACGTCGACCGCCATCGACACCACCGCGGCCAGCAGCGCGGTTACCAGCGCCCAGCCGAACGAGTCGATCTGGATCGCTCCCGGTGCGATCGCGGATGCGGCCTGCAGCATCAGCGCATCCAGCGCGAGCACCAAGATGAAGCCCAACCCGACGGTGTACGGCAGCCGGATGGCCGCGATTATCGGCGGCGCGATCGCGTTCAGGATCGCCACCAGTGCAGCCACCAGCAATGCACCCAGGAACCCGTTGACGCTGTCGCCGGGGACGATGTAGGCGGCCACCAGCAGACCGATCGCTGAACCGATCCACGAGAGCAGCACCGGGACCAGATGGAAGCGAGGTCGCTGTGGTTTCCAGATCACCGGCTCGGCGTAGTCGCCGGCACCGGGGCTGGGGGAGGAGGAGGGGGTGGAAGGCGGCATTCGAGTCTGGTTGAGCGGTAAGTAAACCAGAGCGGCCGCATCGTCGTTGATTCCAGGCGGTCCCAGCCGATGATGTGAGTGAATGTCTCAACCCGTCACCCTGCCGGGCCGGTGTGACAGGACATGAGGCACGTGCTGACCGCGGTCGGTGTGGTCTCAACGCTGTACGCCCTCGGTCTCAACCTCTCGTACGTGATCCTGTGGCCGTTCGCGCGCACCGGCATCACGCAGCACATGCGGGCGCGGCATTGGGCCTGGTTCGAGGAGGCGTTCACTTCGCCTATGACGCCGGGGATCTCGATCGTGGTGCCGGCCTTCAACGAGCAACGGGTGGTGCTGGAATCGATCCGCTCGCTGATCGCCCAGCGCTATCCCCGCTTCGAGGTGGTACTGGTCGACGACGGGTCGCAGGACGCCACCGCTGCGCTGGTGATCGACGCCCACGGGCTGGTGCAGGTGCCAAGAGCGGCGCGCAGCGGCCTGACGTACGCCCCTGTCCACGAGGTGTGGCAGGCGACCGGCACAAACGAGATCACGCTGGTGCGAAAACAGAACGGAGGCCGGGCCGATGCGCTCAACTGCGGGATCGACCACGCTCGCCATCCATTTGTGTGTGTGACCGACGCCGACACGATCCTCGATCCCGGGGCGCTGATGATGATGGTGCGCCCCTTTCTGGAGGATCCCGGTCGGGTGGTGGCCGTGGGCGGCACCGTGCGGGTCGCCAATTCGTGCCGGATCGAGGCCGGGCGAGTGCTCGAGGTGCGGGTGCCGGCCGGCATGATGGCCGGCTGCCAGCTGATCGAGTACCTGCGGGCATTTCTGTTGGGACGCACGGGCTGGGACCGACTGGGGGCGGTCATGATCGTGTCGGGCGCGTTCGGGCTGTTTCCCCGCGAGCTGCTCCAGCGAGTCGGCGGGTACTGCGTGGAGACGGTAGGCGAGGATCTGGAGCTGACCCTGCGGCTGCACCACCATATGCGCGACCACGGCCGCCCGTATCGGATCGTGTACAACCCCGACCCGGTGTGCTGGACAGAGGTACCCGCCGACGCGCGCTCCCTGGGCCGGCAGCGGCGTCGCTGGCATCGAGGACTGTGGCAGTCGCTTTGGAGCCACCGCGGCATGATGCTGCGACCGCGGTACGGCGTGGTCGGGATGATCGGCCTGCCATACATGCTGGTGTTCGAGTTCCTGGGGCCGGTGTTCGTCACCGCCGCCTGGATCAGCTTCCCGATCGGTCTGGCACTGGGGATGATCGACCCCCGGCTGGTGCTGGGATGGATCGTCTGCCAGGCGGTATTCGGCACGCTGGTCACGCTGGCGGCATGCTCGCTCGAGGAGCGCGGCTATCGCTACTACAGCGGTGCGCGTGATCTCGGCCGGATGTTGGTGTTGGCGGTGCTGGAAAACGTCGCTTTCCGTCAACTGGTCGACCTCTATCGGCTGATGGGGATGGTCGATCTGGTTCGTCGCAAGCACGGCTGGGGCGCCATGAAGCGGCAAGGATTCACGGAATAGACGATCCAGTTGATTTGGCGCGGTGAGGGTCGATCACCGTGTCGATGACTCCCCCCGTCGTTGCTGTCTGCGTGCTGCTTGCGATCATGCTCGGCTACGCCCGCCTGCTGACCTGGCGCCACCGCCGCGAGGCCCGCCGGCTGGGCCGCCGCCGGCGCGCGCTGGAACGGGTCGAACCGTTCGCTCTGGGGCTGCTGGACGGCGACGCGGTGCTGCCGCGCGCTGACGATGCGCCCGCACTGAACGAGCTTCTCACCGGGATGGCCCCGACCATCGCCGGCGAGTCGCGGCAGGCGATCGCCGATTACTTCCTGTCCACGGGTGAGCTCGACCGCGCGATCATCGCGTTGGGCGATCGCCGATGGCCGGTACGGGCGGCGCACGCGGCGTCGCTCGGCGACATGTGCCATGCACGGGCCGAGCCGGCACTGATCGAGGGATTGGGAGATGGGCACCCCGAGGTGCGGCTGGCGGCGGCACGCAGTCTCGGCCGGTTGCGATCGCGGGAGGCGGTCGAGCCGCTGGCCGAGGCACTGGTGGCGGGTGCAGTTCCCCGAGCGGTGGCGACCGCGTCGCTACTGGCAATCGGAGCGCCCGCACTTGCGGTGGTGCGCACGCTGGTCGCCGCCGATGATCCCATCCGGGTCGAGATCGGCGTCGACCTGCTGGGCCAGCTGGGATCGAGCAAGGACGTGCCACAGCTGCAGGCCTCGCTGGAGAGCCCGGTGGCTACCGTACGTGCTCGGGCGTGCCAAGCGGTGGGCCGGCTCGGCGATGAGACGCACGCGCCGCAGCTCGTGGGCATGCTGGGCGATGCCGACGCGGCCGTTCGAGCGGCTGCGGCGTCGGCGCTGGCGGTGGTGGGCGATCGCTCGGTGGCGACGGCGCTGATCCGCGTCGCCCAAGACGACGAGCACGACGTTGCGCTCACGGCTGCCGAGGCGGTGTCGGCGGTGGCGCCCGACCTGACGGTGCGGGTCGGACGGCATCCGGCCGCGAGCCCTGCGCTGAAGCACGCCGCGAGCCTGGTCGAGGCGTCCACGAAATGAGACTGACGCTCACCGTGATCGGCGTGATCTCGACGATCTATGCCCTGGGCCTGAACCTCTCCTACGTGGTGCTGTGGCCGTTCGCCCGGATCGGAATCGGGCAGCGCATGCGCCAGCGCCGATGGTCGTGGTACGAGGAGGCGTTCGCGGCACCGCAAACACCCGGGATCTCGATCGTGGTTCCGGCGCACAACGAGCAGTCGGTGGTGCTCGAGTCGATCCAGTCGCTCTTGTCGCAGCGGTATCCGCTGTACGAGCTGGTGCTGGTCGACGACGGCTCCGACGACGCCACCGCGCGCACGGTGGTCGCCGCCCACGATCTCCATCAGGTTGCGGCCGTGGCCCGCAACAGCGTGCCCTACCTGCCACTTGTCGAGATGTGGCGCAGCACCGGTGATCCGCAGATCACGCTGGTGCGAAAACACAATGGTGGTCGAGCCGATGCACTCAACTGCGGCGTCGACTGTTGCCCGCCACCCGTACGTGTGCATCACTGATGCCGACTCGATCCTCGACCCCGACGCGCTGGCGGTGATGGTGCGCCCGTTCCTGGAGGATCCTGCTCGGGTGGTGGCGGTCGGCGGCACGGTGCGGGTGGGCAACTCCTCGCGGATCGAGCACGGCCGAATGATCGAGCCGCGGGTGCCTCGCGGTGCGGTGGCCGGATTCCAGCTGATCGAGTACCTGCGCGCCTTTCTGCTCGGACGCACGGGCTGGGACCGGCTCGGGTCGCTGATGATCGTCTCCGGCGCCTTTGGGCTGTTTCGGCGAGACCTGCTCGAGCAGGTGGGCGGGTACTGGACGGAGACGGTGGGGGAGGACCTTGAAATGACCTTGCGGCTGCACCGGCAGCTGAGCGACGCCGGGTGCCGATACCGGATCATGTACTCCTCGGATCCGGTGTGCTGGACGGAGGTGCCGTCAGACGTGGTCACGCTGGGCCAGCAGCGGCGACGCTGGCATCGGGGCCTGTGGGAGTCGCTGTGGCGCCACCGCGGGATGTTCCTGCGGCCGCGCTACGGCGTGGTCGGGATGATCGGCCTGCCGTACATGCTGGTGTTCGAGTTCCTCGGGCCGGTGTTCGTGGTGGCGGCCTGGATCGCGTTCCCGATCGGACTGGCGCTGGGACTGGTCGACCCCCGGCTGGTGGCGGCGTGGGTGCTGTGCCAGGCGGTGTTCGGCACGCTGGTGACGGTGGCCGCATGCTTCTTCGAAGAACGCGCCTACCGCTACTACCAGGGCACGCGCGAACTCGTGCGCATGCTGATCCTGGCCGCGCTCGAGAACATCTGCTTCCGCCAACTGGTCGATGCGTATCGGCTGGCGGGCCTGTGGGATCTCATCCGGCGCAAGCGCGGCTGGGGCAAGATGCGCCGCCGCGGCTTGGCCGGAAGCTGATCAGATCGCCGATTCCCAGCGTCCCACGCGTCGCCAGGCCGCCTCGCGGCGTACCCAGACGTCGGTGATCAGCTGGTGCGGGTGACTGTAGGTGACCAGCGCCGTGTCACTCGAGATCGTGATCACGGGTTCCAGTTCTGCGGGCTCGAGCGTTGAGACTGCCGAAGCCAGATCGTCCGGTGCCGGTGGTGCGAATGTCGCCATGGTATTGACCCCCCTGATGAGATGCAGACCCTCGAGAGGCCCCCAAGCCCCTCACCCTCTGTATCGGACGAAGCGGCGCCCGGGGGCAGCACAAAACGGGGGATATGGCACTCCCCAGCTGAAATCGGTCGGCTTAAGGCAGCGTTGTGGCGAACGATCCGACCGGCCACCGTTCGCGGCGGCTCCGGCTCCCGCACAGGGGTTCCGCAGGTGGATCAGCCCCAGCACCATCTCGTCAGGCTCGAGTGAGACCGCCGCTCGTCCGGCCTCGGTGCGCAACACCTCGGGGGTGCGCCAGTACCCCGCCAGGCCCCTGGCGTGGGCGGCCAACAGGATGATGTAGACCGCGCAGGACGCGGCATGGGCGTCTTCCTGCGCAGCGACCGGATCCTCGCCCTGCACGACGCTTGCCACCACCAGCGTGGGGGCGCGATCGAGCTTTCCACCGGTCGCCGGCTCGTCCGCAGCGGCCTTCAGCAGCGCCAGCGACTGCGGCCCCACCACCCGGAACCTCCACGGTTGGGTGAGCCGGTGGTTGGGTGCCCAGCGGCACAGCTCGAACAGCTGGTCGAGGGTTTCGGCGGGCACCGGCTCGGGGCCGAACAGCTTGTGTGTTCGGCGGGTGTGGACCGCGTCTGAGACGGAGGCTGCTGATGGGGTGTTTTCGGCGGACATCCGGCGGGATAGTAGATGCGTGATTCCGGCTTGGGGGCGCGCGTGGGGCGGTCGGTAGACTAAATGCGATGCTCGCGAGTGTTCCTAACGTCCTGACCACGGCCAGGCTGGTGGCGCTGGTGCCATTCTGCATCCTGCTTGCGGGAGCAGATGACGGCCAGAGCGTGGCCGCGGCCGTGATCTTCGCCGCCGCCTCGCGCACGGACTTCCTGGACGGCTACTGGCCCGCCGCGCCCACGCCTCGACGGTTCGGCCGGGTCGCGGATCCGATCGCCGACGGCTGCTGATCAACATGGCGCTGATCCTGCTGGTACGAGGACCGGCTGCCGTGGTGGCTGGCGGCGCCCGTGCTGCTGCGCGACGTGTGGCTCATGTTCCTCTTCCGAGCGCCGACGTGGGCACCGAGGTCGCGGTCAACACGCGCGGGCAAGTGGGCCACGGCGCTCGATCATGCTCGCGCTCGCGCTGCTGATGCTGACCACCGCCGCGTGGCCGCTGGTGCTGTTCGCGGTCGGGTCTGGTGCTCTCGCTGGCGGCAGCCTCTACTACCGTGCGCACCACCGAGGGAGGCCTGACATGAAAGCCGTCGTCATGGCCGGCGGCGAGGGCACGCGCCTGCGCCCGCTCACCTCCAACCAGCCCAAGCCGATGGTGCCGGTCGCCGGGAAGCCGTGCATGGAGCACATCATCGAGCTCCTGCGCCGGCACGGCATGGACGACATCGTCGTCACGGTCGCCTACCTGCCGCAGGTGATCCGCGGGTACTTCGACGACGGCGGAGAGCTCGGCGTCGAAGCTGCACTACTCGGTCGAGGAGACGCCGCTCGGCACCGCCGGCAGCGTCAAGAACGCCGAGGAGCTGCTCGACGAGACGTTCCTGGTCATCTCCGGCGACGCGCTGTGCGACTTCGACCTGGCCGCGCTGGTCGAGGCGCACACGCGAGCGGGGCGCGGTCGCCACGCTCGCGCTGCAGCTCGGTCGAGAACCCGCTCGAGTTCGGCGTCGTCATCATCGACGCCGACGGCCGCGTCGAGCGGTTCCTCGAGAAGCCGTCGTGGGGGCAGGTGTTCTCGGACACGATCAACACCGGCGTCTACGTGCTCGAGCCGGAGGTGCTGCGGCCGATGCCCGACGGGCGAGCCCGTACGACTTCTCCAAGCAGCTCTTTCCCGATCCTGCTGCGGCGCGGCAAGCCGATGTACGGCCACGTCGCCGAGGGCTACTGGCAGGACATCGGCAACCTCGACCAGTACCGCAAGGCGAACTTCGACGCGCTCGACGGGCGCAGTGCAGCTCGAGCTCTCGGGCATCCGGCTGCGCGACAACGTGCTGCTCGGCGAGGGCGTGCAGCTGCCCGACCTGGACCAGATCGAGGGGCCGGCCTTCATCGGCAACTACTGCCAGATCGAGGCCGGGGCGCGGATCGGGCCGTACGCGCGTGCTGGGCCAGAACGTGGTCGTCAAGGAGGGCGCGGTGATCACCCGCAGCATGATCGACTCGGGCGGCTACATCGGCCGCAGCGCCCGCATCGAGGGCACGATCCTGGGAAGGGGGTCGACGTGCGCGCGCACGCCGTGCTGAACGACGGCGTCGCCGTCGGCGACGAGTGCTCGATCGGCGCGGAGGCCGTGCTCGACCCGGGCGTCAAGGTGTATCCGTTCAAGACGATCGAGGCCGGCGCGGCGATCCACACGAACCTGATCTGGGAGTCGCGCGGCATCACGACGATCTTCGGTCGCGACGGCGTCTCGGGGCTCGTCAACGTCGACATCACTGCCGAGGTGGCCGCGCGGCTGGGTGCCGCCTACGGCACGATGCTGGCGAAAGGCGCGCGCGTCGTTGCCAGCCGGGACGCCCATCCCGGCGTCGCGGATGATCAAGCGGGCGATCATCTCGGGCCTCGTGCTCGACCGGCATCAACGTCACGGACCTGCGCGTGTCGCTGCCCGCGGTCAACCGCCACGAGATGAGGGTCGACGAGCGGGCGCCGGGGCCTGCACGTCCGCGTCGCCGCCGCCGATCCCGACGTGATCCAGGTGCGTTTCTTCGAGCCGCCGGGGATCCTGGTGTGCGACCGACCCTCAAGGGCGATCGAGCGATCGTTCTCGCGGCAGGAGTTCCGCCGCGTGAGCCCGGGCGAGATCGGCGCCCTGACCTACCCGACGCGCGCCACCGAGAGCTACGTCCAGGAGCTCCTGGGCGCGCTCGACCGCGACGCGATCGCCGACCGCGGGCTTGCGGCTCGTCCTCGAACTACAACTTCTCGGCCGCGTCGCTGGTGATGCCGTCGCTGATCGGCGACCTGGGCGTCGAGATGGTCGCCCTGAACGCGTTCGTCGACGTCGACGCCGGAATCCCGCGGGCTCGACATCGCCGGCAGCGCTCGGCGACACCGGCCGGGCTGGTGACGGGCGGTCGGCGCCGACATGGGCGTCGCTGATGGACAACGCGGCCGAGCGGGTGTGGCTGGTGGACGAGAACGGAGCCGCCATCCCGCCCGAGACGACGCTTCTGCTGCTCGTGCGCGAGCTGGCGGCGTCCGAGCGGTCCGGGGGCACTGCTCGTCCCGATCACCGAGACGCGCATGGTGGAGGAGATCGCCGACGGAAACGGCTCGGCGTGCGGCGCACGAAGGCATCCCAGGGCGACCTGCTCGCGACGGCCGCGACCGGCGACGTCGTCTTCGCCGGGGCGTCCGGCGGCGGCTACGTCTTCCCCGAGTTCCTGCCCGCCTACGACGCCGTCATGTCGATCGGCAAGATCCTCGAGCTGATCGCGCACGCAGGCGGCGGGAAGGTGTCGGACCTGGTGGCACGACCTGCCGCATCAGCACGCTCGTCCACGAGCAGGCGCCGTGCCCGTGGTCGGCGAAGGGGGCCGCGATGCGCCAGGTGATCGAGGCGGTCAAGGGCATGGAGGTCGACGACACCGACGGCATCAAGGTGTTCGAGACAACGGCGGCTGGGCGCAGATCATCCCCGACCCCGACGAGCCGGTCTTTCCATCTGTACGCCGAGGGGTCGAGCGGGAGGAATCCCAGCGTCTCGAGCAGAAGTACAGGGTGATGCTTGACCGGGGCCGCGCCGCGGTACAACCCTCAGTTGAGCTTGAGGATGGCGCGGTGGGCAAGTACACTCCTTCTGACCCCGAAACCGGATAGCGAAATGGACGTTCTGCCCGATTTCACGACCATGAGCGACGACGATCTAAGGCGCTGATCGAGCGGTATGTGCACGAGGAGGAGGAGGTGTCGTACCGCCGCCGCCTGCTGCACGGCAAGATCGACATCCTGCGGGCGGAGCTGGTCGACCGCGTCAAGCGGCGCCAGTCGGCGAAGCAGTCGCCGATCTCCGAGGTGGACATCGAGCGGCTCACCGAGATTCTGGCGCACCGCGGGCCGCCGGCCGGACCTGGCCGACGGCGCGGGTGTGCTCGACGACGGCTGAGGGCCATGTACTGCTCGGAGTGCGGACATCACAACCGCGAGGCTGCGCGGTTCTGCGGGCGCTGCGGCGCGAGCCTGCTCGAGCCGGACGCCGGCGAGCCGACCGAAGCGCTGCCTGCGATCGAGGCCGGCCTGGCCGAGGACGAGCCGGCCGCCGTCGATGCCGGCGACGCTGGTGATCCGCATCGGCGGTGGCCGCGCCGGCGAGCAGTTCGCGGTGCGCATCCGACGTGACCACGATCGGCAGGGCGCCGCAGTCCGACGTGTTCCTGGACGACATCACCGTGTCGCGCTAGCACGCGCGGCTGGAGCGCACTCCCAACGGGCCGCAGCTGACCGACCTCGGCAGCCTCAACGGCACCTACGTGAACCGCGCAGCGGATCGAGACCGTGCGGCTCGCCGACGGGGACGAGCTCCAGATCGGCAAGTACCGGCTCACCTACATCGAGAAGGGCTGACGTGGCTGTCGATCCAGCCGACCGGCCGCCGCGCGCAATCCCGGCTGACCATCGGCACCGTGTGCAAGATGCTGCACGAGGAGTTCGCCGACATCTCGATCTCGAAGATCCGGTTCCTGGAGGATCAGAAGCTGATCACTCCCAGACGCACGCCCGGCGGCTACCGGCTGTACTCGCAGGAGGATGTCGAGCAGCTGCGGACGATCCTGCGGATGCAGCGCGACGAGTTCCTGCCGCTGCGGGTGATCCGCCAGGTGATCGCGCAGGGAGGTGGGGGAGCCCGCCGGCCGCGGATCGTCAACCCCGACGAGGGCCTGACGCTCGATCAGCTTCTGATCGAGACCGATGCCGAGCAGCAGTTTGTGCGCGAGCTGCACGATTTCGGGCTGCTGGAGGCCGCCAACCGTGATCGCAGCAAGCCATACACCCGCGCCGACGCCGAGATCGTGATGCTCTGCCAGCGACTTGCCCGCTACGGCGTGGCCGCCCGCAACCTGCGAGCATTCCGCTCAGCGGTGGGACGCGAAGCAGGCCTGCTGGAGCAGATTCTGGCTCCGGCGCTGCGGTCGTCCAACCCCGATCGTCGCGAGGCCGGGCTGCAGGAGCTCGAAACGCTGGCCGACCTCACCAGCCAGCTCGCGCACCTCCTCCTGGTGCGCGACCTCCGCCAACTGGTCCGATGAATAAATTGGTGCCAGGCACCAATTATTCACTCTGCGTCGTAGGTGATCAGCGAGTGGACGTCGTAGCCGTAGAGCTTGTCGCGGCCGTTGAGGAAGCCCAGCTCGATCACGAAGGCCGCTCCCACCACGGTCGCTCCCAGCTGCTCGATCAGCTCGACCTTGGCGCGGGCGGTGCCGCCGGTGGCCAGCAGATCGTCGTGGATCAGCACTCGAGCTCCCTTGGGGATGGCATCGACATGCATCTCCAACGCGTCGAAGCCGTACTCCAGGGCGTACTTCGCGCCGACCGTCAGATACGGAAGCTTGCCGGGTTTGCGGGCAGCCGCAAACCCGCAGCCCAGCTTGTAGGCAAGCGCTGCACCGAGGATGAATCCGCGGGCCTCGGCACCCACGACCACGTCGACCTTGCGCGGCTGGGCCCAGGCAGCGAGGTCGTCGACCGACTGCCGCAGTGCTTCGGCGTCCGAGAGAAGGGGCATGATGTCCTTGAAGACGATCCCCCGCTTGGGAAAATCAGGGACGTCGCGGACATAGGATCGAAGGTCAACCGGCACAGCCCGCGATTGTAACCACACTGCGTCGGTCGACCACCCTCATACCCGAGCGCGCTCTCGCCGATAATTGAGGTAGACATGTACGATGTGTTACGAGCAACCTATCGTTTCCACTGCCCGAATCGGGACGAGGGCGAGTGCACACGGATTCCGCTCTCGGCCTTCCGGCGGCTCGATCGCCTGCCCGGCGCGGTGCATCCAGCCCTCTACCGCGTCGAGTATGACTGCACCTGCGGGGGCGTTCATCTCGGGCTCGTGTCCCACAGCGACCTCGACTACGGGCCGCTGGCGCCGGTGGAGGTCGAGTTTCGCAATCTGCTGACCGGTCGCACCGAGCCGGTGGGTGATGAGCTGGCAGAGGTTGCCCGGTCGCAGGTGCAGCGCGGCAACTGGCCGTGGCGGCTGTACTGCAGCAACGAATCGCGGCTGAAGCCGGTATTTCCCTCCTGCCTGGCGGTGGTGCTGCCCCACGGGCGCGGTGATCTGGTGGGAGTGGCGATGAACTGCCCGAGTTGCGGCCAGACGACGCTGAATCTCGTCAGCGAGCCGCATCTGGATATTCCGTTCTTTCACGACCGGGTGGTGCACTTCGTGGAGCGGCCGTTTGGCGACGCCCGTGATCTCACCCTCGAGCAGTTCCGCGACCGGCTGCATTCCGCCCGGTTCGACGCCGCTCGCTCAGATCTCCCCGACGCCGCCTAGGAACTACACCGCCACGGCCGCGGCTTCCAGCTCTGACGCGGTCACCAGGCAGTCACGACCCCGGTGTTTGGCGGCGTAGAGCGCACGGTCTGCCATCTCGATCAGCTCATCGGCATCGCGGGCGTCGACGCGGGAACGTGGCGATGCCGGCGCTGGCGGTGATCACATCGGCGCTCATGTGACGGCGTAGGGTGGTGGAGGAGAGATCCCGGATCGCCTCCCGCACTCGGTCGGCGACGACAACGCCGTCGCTGGTTCGCCCCGAGACCAGGATCGCAAACTCCTCGCCGCCGAAGCGGGCGGCCACATCGGCGTCGCGCTTCTGATGGGCGATCATGCGTCCCACCGCGCTGAGAGCGCGATTGCCGGCCGCGTGGCCGTGACGGTCGTTGAAGGCCTTGAACCGGTCGAGATCGAGCAGCACCAGGGTGGTGCACCCGCCGTATCGGCGGACTCGGGCCAGCTCGGACGCCAGCGCCTCGCAGAAGTAGTCGTAGTTGCGAAGCCCCGTGAGCCGGTCGGTGAACGAGCGCACCGCCATCGCCCGGCCGGCCATCAGCGTGCGATGACGAAGCTCCCCGCCCACCAGCGCAACCACCACCAGCGCCAGCCGCACGGGCAGCGGAAGCGGCGTGAGCATCACCGCCGCGGCCGCGATGCCGCCGCCCAGGCGGCCGAAGGTGCCGGAGGCCAGCGTGACCGCCAGTGCTGCCGTTGCCGGTCGCAACCCAGGGGGGACGGGCCACGACGCGGCGTAGAACATCACCGCCGCGGCAGCAGCAGATAGTCGCAGTCGATCGCGCTCGCGGGCCCCCGGCACGAGGACACGCTACTCACTCGCTCGGACGTCAGCTCAGGTCAGCGAGACCAGAACTGCAGCCGCTTGCGGGTGGGATCGTCGTCATCGTCGTCGTCCTGCGAGTGTGCGCCGTTGGAGTGGCGGCCGCTGGGGCGGAGCGTCGTCCTCCGGGCGGGTTGATCCCGGCGAGGGCGCGGTGGCGGTGCGCTGCAGCTTGCGGGCGTAGGTGTCGAGATCCGCCTCGCGCCGCTGCAGAGCAGCGGTCTGCTCGGCCAACCTGCGCTGCAGGTTCTCGAGCTCCACTTCCTTCTGCCGCAGCGAGTCGTGCAGCGTCTCGATCGCCTTGGTGCTGCTGCCTCCGCCGCGCAGCAGGCCACGGCTCTTGCCCGACTGCTCGACCGCGTCGCGGACCTCGGTCTCGCGCTGCTCGCGGGCGACCGCACGCTTCTCTTCCAGCTCGGACATGCGCCGCTGCAGCACCGCTCGCTCGCGGGCGACGGCATCTTCTGAATCCTGCAGGGCAGCCCGCTGGTTCTCGAGCTCGGCTTCGACCCGGTCAGCGCGTACCGTCAAGCGTGCCACCTCGGCCTCGCGCTCCTTGATCTGGCCGTCACGGAGATCGAGCTTGTCGTGGCGGTCGTCCAACTCGCGCTCGCGCTCGTCCAGGGTGTCCTGGCGGCGATCCAGCCGGCCTTCGCGGCGCTCCAGATCGGCCTCGGCGAGCGACTGCCGGGCCTCGCGCTCACGCAGGTCGGCGGCCAGCCGCTCGAACTCGTTGGCGGCTCGCGCCTCGGCGTCGGCCATCATCCGCTCGGCCGACTTCATCAGCCGGTCGGCTTCACGAGCCTGAGTCTCGGACTCGGCCCGCTGGCGGGTGGTGTCTTGCTCGAGTTCGGTCAGCTGACGCTGGCGCACGTCGAACTCGGCCAGCTTCTTGTTGACCTCGACCAGCTCGCGCTCGAGATCGGCCAGCTCTGCGGTGCGCTGGTCGGCGCGCTCGATGCGGCCCACCGCATCCTCGCGCATTGCCTCCAGCTTCTCGCGCTCGGACACGGCCTCCTGCTTAGCGGTCTCGGCCTGGACGCGCGTCTGCTCCATGTCGGCCAGCTCGCGCTCGCGGCGCTCGACGTCGGACTCCTTGGCCTCGACCTCCTTGGCGCGCGTCTCGAACTCCGCCATCTTGGTCTCGAGCTGCTGCAGCTCGCTCTCGCGGCGGGCGAGCTTGGCCAGCTGCGCCTCGGCATCCGCCACGTGTCGTTCGGCCTCGGTGCGACGCTCGGTGAGCTTCTTCTCGGACGCCTCGACCATGGCCGCGCGCGCTTCGACCGACTTGGCTTCCTCGGAGTTAGCGGCCTGCGCGGAGGACAGCTCGTCAAACGCCTTGGCCAGCTCGGCCTCACGGCTCTCGGCTGACTTGAGGCGCTCGTCGATCCCGGCCTTGGACTCATTCAGCGCCGCCTCGCGGGCAGCAACCGCTGCTTCGCTCTCGGCCAGGCGATTCTCGATTTCGGCGATCCCGGACTCGCGCTGCATGATGTCCGCACGCGTCCCGTCAATATTCAGTTCCTTCTGGGTGAGCACCTTCTCGACCTTCTTGGCGCGGTGCTCACGGTCGTTCAACTCGGCCTCGAGAGCATTCAGCTTGGCCTCGCGCTCGGCCAGCTGGGCCGAGCCCTCGGCTCCGCTGTCGCGCATCTGGGCGACAAGCTCATCGCGTTCCTTTTCGATCCGGGCAGCCTGCTCGCGCTCGTGCTCGACCTGTGCGGAGAGCGTCTCGACCGACTCGCGCAGCGATGCCAGCTCGCGCTCCATGGCCGGGTCGGCGGTGGAACCCTCAGCCGGCCGATTCTGCTCGGCGGCTGTGACAGGCGGCCTGCAGCTCGGCGCGCGTGGCCTGCAGCGTCGACTCCATGTCGGCCAGCTCGGCCTCGAGCGAGCTGACCCGCTCCATGTCGCCCGAATTGCTGCTGGACGGTCCGTCGCCGGAGGCGATGCCCTCATTGACAGCCAGTGCCGCTTCACGCTTTGCCAGCTCGCGCTCCCGCCGGGCCAACCGAGCCTCGCGCTCGGCAAACACAACCTTGGCTTGCTCTTGCAGGGCGGACTGTTCTCGCTGCAGACGATCCTCCGCGTCGCGGAGGTTCTGCATGCGATCCTCCATTGCCCGTCGCAGGCCGCTTACCGGCTCCTGGGGTTCGGGCTGCGCGTCGGCATCGCTCATGGCTGCGTGACCTCTTCTGATCGGCTGGGGAACTACGGATGGCTGACGGAAAACCACCCGCCGGCATGCGCTGGGCGGGCGCAATCCGCTCAAGCCTCCTATCGGCCGGCGAGCCGCCAGGCCTTGAGTACCGTTTGCCGTGTCGCCAAACTGGATCGGCCGGGAAGAAAAAAGCGCCCCTGGCGAGCAGGCGGGGGAGCCAGTCTCGCAGGGGCGCTTTGACCCTCGCACAGGCCGAATCGGCGTTCGATTTGCCGGCCGTGCTGACCTCGTGATCGAAAAGGGCTCATGTACTGCCGCTGCCTTGTCGATTCACGGGTGTCAGAAGAAATTGTGCCTACCAGACCCGTACGGACATGTCGTCGCTCCCCGTGTGGTGTTAGTACCCCGATCGGGGGACACTGTACACCCCTGGATGGGTGATGTCAAGTCCTGACAAATGTCGCTCACTCCCGCCGACACCCAAGCTTTTAGGCTTCGAATCTACATCGGAGCACAGGCCGCGCTGGCCATTTTGGTGATCGGCGTGGCATTTGTGCACACCGGCGTGCCCAACTGGCCGGTCACAATTGTGCTGGCCGCGGTGACAGCAATTGCCGAGCGGTTGGCACCACGCGTGTCGGCCACGGTGGAGATGTCGGTGTCGTTCTTGCCGATCGCGCTGGCGGCCGTGCTGTTCGGCCCGGCGGTGGCAGGGATCGTGGCCGGCTGCAGCATGCTGGGCTACGTGCGGGAGTGGCCGCTCGACAAGTTCAGCGGTGTTCACCTCCGCGCGGGCTCTGGGCGGAGCGGCGGCAGGGTGGGGCGCGCAGATGGTGATTCCCGGCGGGCTCGACAACGCGTGTCGCTGCCGCGGCTGCTGGTTGCCGCCGCTGCGGCCAGCCTGGCCTGGACCGTGGTCGACTTCGTGACCAACTCGGCGGTGGGCTGGTTGCGCGGCGTGATCGGCCCGCGGGCGCTTTGGCGGAACATGCGCGGCACCGTCATGGTGGCCGTGGCGCTGTACATCCCGGTGACCGCCCTGTTCGCCTACGCCTACCTGGGAGCGGGGGAGTGGGTGCTCGCATTCTTCGCCATCCCCACCGCCGCCGCACACCTCACATTGCGTGCGCTGGCCAACCTGACGAGCTCCCGCGATGCGCTGGCCGAGGCAAACCTGCAAGCTGGAGCAGTCGAACATGCAGCTTCGCCGTGTCAACCTGAGCTTCACGCGCGCGATGGTGCGGGCGCTGGACGCCCGCGACAACTGGACAGCCAACCATTCGACCGCCGTGGCCGCGTACTCGCGAGACATCTGCCGCGAACTCCAGTGGGACGCCGAGATCTGCGAGCGG
This sequence comes from uncultured Actinomycetes bacterium, assembly GCA_963723785.1. GTDB lineage: Bacteria > Actinomycetota > Thermoleophilia > Gaiellales > JAICJC01 > CAVPTL01. The sequence continues at coordinate 115,819 of CAVRSB010000020.1, forward strand.
GTGCACCTGGTGGGCATGGTGCACGACGTCGGCAAGATCGCGGTGCCCTCCGAGATCCTGCAGAAGACCTCGGCGCTGACCGACGACGAATGGGCCTTGATGCGTGAGCATTCCGCCGAGGGCGAGAAGATTCTGCGCGAGGTGGAGGGCTACGACGACATCGCCACGGTGGTGCGCAGCCACCACGAGCGCTGGGACGGAGCCGGCTATCCGGACCGGATCGCGGGCGAGCAGATCCCGGTGCTGGCGCGCGTGATCGCGGTGGCGGACTCCTACAACGCCATGACCACCGCCCGCCCGTACCGCGGCCCGATGACGCCCGAAGAGGCGATCGACCAGCTCGTGCGGGGCAAGGGCACGCAGTTCGAGTCGCACATGGTCGATGCCTTCATCGCGGTGCTGGACCGATCTGACGCAGGGCTACCGGCTGGGGACGCAGTTCAAGGACTTCGAGGCTGCGGCCGCCGAGCACGACGAACTGGCCGCGGTAGAGCCGGATCTCGACCAGCGCGACATCGCCGCTTAAGCCCGGCGGGTCGGCTCCCGATAACGGTCAGGCAATGTCTCCGCTTCAACTCATGCAGATCCTGGCCCGGGCCGCCGCGTCGCTGTCCGACCCGGGAGCGGCTCCCGGCGCTGTCGAGCGGTTGCTCGAGCAGGTGCCTGCTGAGGCGGGGCTCAAATGCGATCTCAGCCTCTCCGACGGCGCCCTCGAGGTCATGTGGCTGGAACCGCCCGGGCCTGAGCAGGAGGCGTTTGTGGCGGTTCTGGCAGAGTGTGTGACGCTGGCAGGCGCCGCATCCGCCCGCGCGGCCTATTCACTGCTCGACGCCCGCAGTTTCGCAGCTGAGCTGGATCGGGTGACCGCCGCCGCCCGTTGGCGCGGTCACGACGCGTCGCTGGCGGTGTTCGACG
>CAVRSB010000021.1:0-38553 GCA_963723785.1 uncultured Actinomycetes bacterium
GCGCCCGCCCTTGACGTTGAACGAGAACCTGCCCGGCTTGTACCCGCGAGCACGGGCGTCGGGCGTGGAGGCATACAACGCGCGGATGTGGTCGAACAGGCCGGTGTAGGTGGCCGGGTTGGAGCGCGGCGTGCGGCCGATCGGCGACTGATCGATGTCGATCACCTTGTCGAATGCCTCGATCCCGTTGACCGCGCGGTGGGCGCCGGGCTTCATCGGGCGCGATTGAGCCGATTGGCCAGCGCCTTGTACAGGATCTCGTTGACCAGCGTGGACTTACCCGAGCCGCGACACTCCGGTGACGGCCACGAACTTGCCCACCGGCAGTTCCACGTCGATGTCCTTGAGGTTGTGCTCGGAGGCACCGGTGACGCCAAACCAGCCCGAATCGTGGATCCGCCGGTCGGGCGTGGGAATCACTCGCCGGCGCGAGAGGTACGCACCGGTCAGTGACTCCTCGTTGAGGCTGACCTCGGCCACCGTGCCCTCGGCCACCACCCGCCCGCCGTGCTCGCCGGCGCCCGGGCCCATGTCGACGATGTGATCGGCCGCCCGGATCGTGTCCTCGTCGTGCTCGACCACGATCACGGTGTTGCCGAGATTCGCGCAGCCGCTCCAGCGTCTCCAGCAGCCGGGTGTTGTCGCGCTGGTGCAGGCCGATGGATGGCTCGTCCAGGATGTACAGCACGCCCATCAGGCTCGAGCCGATCTGGGTCGCCAGCCGGATCCGCTGGGCCTCGCCGCCCGACAGGCTGGCGGCCCCGCGATCGAGCGTGAGGTATTCCACGCCGACGTTGGCCAGGAAGCTCAGCCGCTCGCGGATCTCCTTGAGGATGCGCGCGCCGATCGCCCGCTCCGTGTCGGTCAGCTCCAGCTGATCGACAAACTCGATCGCCGTCGGTAACCGACTTGCGGGTCAACTCGGAGATGTTGATGTCCCCGACGGTGACGGCCAGGCTCGTGTCCTTCAGCCGCGCCCCCTTGCACAGCGGGCAGGGCTTGAGCGCCATGTACTCCTCGAGCCGCTCCTTCTGGTAGCTCGACTCGGTCTCCTTGTAGCGCCGCTCCAGACTCGGCAGGATTCCTTCGAAGGCCAGCATGTAGCTGCGCTTGCGACCCATGCTGTTGCGATAGGAGACGTACAGCTTGTCGCCCCCGGTGCCGTTCAGAAATAGCTCACGGTGCTCGGCGGGGAGATCCTCCCAGGGCGTCGCCAAATCGATCTCGTAGCGCTCGGCGATGGCGTTGATCACCTGCTCGTAGAAGCTCGAGTTAATCACCGTCCACGGCACCAGCGCGCCCTGCGCAATCGAGAGCGTGGGATCGGGCACCACCAGGTCGGGATCGATCTCCCGCTGCATCCCCAGCCCGGTACACCGCGGGCACGCGCCGTGCGGCGAGTTGAACGAGAAAATTCTGGGAGCCAGCTCGGGCAGCGAGATGCCGTCCTCGGGACAGGCAAACGTCTCGGAGTAGGTGTGGGTGGCGCCGTCCACCTCGCTCACCTCGACCAGGCCCTCGGCCAGCCGCAGGGCGGTCTCGATCGAATCGGTCAGTCGGGTGCGCAGGCCCTGCTTCATCGCCAACCGGTCGACCACCACCGAGATCGTGTGGCGGATCTGCTTGTCGAGGTCGATGGCGTCCTCCAGCATGCGCTGCTCGCCGTCGACCTTGACCCGGGTGTACCCGTCGGCCCGCAGGCTCTCGAACAGATCCTTGAACTCCCCCTTGCGGCCTCGCACGACCGGCGCGTCAACGGTGAAGCGCGTGCCCTCCGGCAGGGCGAGCACCTGCTCCACGATCTGCTCGGCCGACTGGCCGGCGATCTCACGACCGCATTTGGGGCAGTGCGGATGACCGATGCGGGCATACAGCAGCCGCAGGTAGTCGTACGTCTCGGTGACGGTGCCAACGGTCGATCGAGGATTTCTGGTGGTGGTCTTCTGATCGATCGAGATGGCCGGTGAGAGCCCGTCGATCGAGTCGACATCGGGCTTGTCCATCTGCCCGAGGAACTGGCGCGCGTACGCCGATAGCGACTCCACGTAGCGCCGCTGCCCCTCCGCGTACAGGGTGTCGAAGGCAAGCGACGATTTCCCCGACCCGGACAACCCCGTGATCACGACCAGGCGGTCGCGAGGGAGCGTCACCGTGACGTCCTTGAGATTGTGCTCCCGGGCGCCCCGGATGACGATCTGTTCTTGACCCACGAGCTTACGCTAGCAGGTGACCGTCAATCGAACAAGTGTTCGCCCCGCGGGCTAGCCCGCAGAAGCCGGCACGCGAGTCGCCTTGCGAGCCGGTTCGCGCGCGGCGGTCCGCATCGGGATGTGCTGGTCGAGTCCCATGATCAAGCCAAACAGCAGATCGGGATCGGGCAGTCGGCGCAGACCAAACAGCGGCGTCCGCCGCCCCGACGCGGTCACCAGCAGTCCTCCGTAGTGAAACCTGCGGCCTAAACCGTCGGTGCGAGCCTCGACAGCGTCGATCGACGAAAGCGGCAACACCGCGATCCGCCGGGAGAACCCGCCCGCGACCATGATCAGCCGCCGATCGGTGACCACCAGACGCCGGGTGTGCCAGCGAGACACCGCCCGTACCAACCCCACCAGCCACCGCGATGCCAGCAGTCCCAGCAGGATGGCAAACAACGCTCGGGCGGGGCCCAGCGGGTGAACGCTCGCGATCGCATATGCGATCGCTCCAAACGCAACGATCGCTGCCGCCGTGCCCACGAAGGGCCGCACCAGCACGATGCCGTGCTCGCGGGTGACCACGTGAATGTGCTCGTCGGCACCAAGCAGATGTTCGAGTTGCGCCACTGCAGCAGCGGGATTCGCTTTGGGACGCCTGTTCTCCTGCCCGCCCGGGGTACACAATCGCGGCCGACTTGCCGATAGTCACCTGGTGCTTTTCTCCTCCCCCAATCCGATCGACCCCGATGAGCCGCTGACGCGGTTCCTGGAGATGGTTCCGCCGCTTCCGACCACGGTTACTGCGTTCAACGCCTCGGTGGGCTCGGCGGAACTCCTGCTGGCCTCGGTCGACCGCGGAAACCTGATCGGATACGGCCCCCAGTCGCTGATGGAAGACGGGCTCGACCTGGTTGTGGAACTGCGCGACGGCAACGGCGCCGGGCGCGACGTGCTGCTGCAGGTCACCAAGTCGTTCTACCAGGTGGATGGGCAGACGATGCTGTACCTGAACGTGGTGGGGTTCCAGAGCCGCGCCGGCAAGCGCGAGGTCTCGCGTGTGCAGATGGACGGTGACGCCTACGCCACCGTGCTGTGGTCGTCGCGGCTTCCGGTCGGCGACGAGGTGCACGTGTGGCTGGCCGACATCTCCGAGTCGACCATCGCCTTCCTCACCGAGTTGGCCTGCAGTGCCGGCGACGAGTTGATGATCACCATCAGCGTCGGCGAGCGCCCGGTCACGTTGGAGGCGCGGGTGCGCCGGGTCGACCCCGCCCCGTTGGCACGCTACCGCGTGGCCGCGGATCTGTCGTTTCTGCACGAGTGGGATCGCAACGCCGTCGGTCGGCTCAGCGCGGAGGACGATCCGATCGCCGAGATCGACCCGCAGCGTCAGCCCGACGTCGCCCACGCCCGCGCCCAGAGCCGAGCTGAGCAGCACCAGCTGCAGGCGCGGCTGGCGATCCGGCGCTTCAAGCAGACGCGCCCGGTCGACCCCGAGTAACCGCTACTGCGCGGCCGCGGTCGCGTCCAGGTCGCGGCGCAGCTCCTTGATCTCGTCGCGGAGCTTGGCGGCGTACTCGAACCGCAGCTCCTCGGCCGCGGCGAACATCTCCTCCTCGAGCTCGACCACCAGCTTCTCGAGCTCCGAGCGATCCATCCCCTGGGTCTTGGCACTGCCACGGCGGCGCCTGCCGGGAACGTTGGGAGACGTGTCCAGGGAGAGGAACTCGGCGATGTCGGAAACGCCCTTTTGGATCGTCTCGGGCGTGATCCCGTGCTCCTCGTTGTAGGCAACCTGGATGGCCCGGCGACGGTCGGTCTCCTCCACCGCTGCCGCGATCGCGGCAGTGATTTTGTCCGCATACATGATCACCCGGCCGTTGACGTTGCGCGCGGCTCGCCCGATCGTCTGGATCAACGCGGTCTGGCCGCGGAGGAACCCTTCCTTGTCTGCGTCCAGGATCGCCACCAGCGACACCTCCGGCAGGTCGAGCCCTTCGCGCAGCAGATTGACGCCCACCAGCACGTCGTACTCACCCAGGCGCAGCTCACGGATGATCTTGATCCGCTCCAGCGTGTCCACCTCTGAGTGCAGGTAGCGGGTGCGGACACCGGCCTCCAGCAGATAGTCGGTCAGATCCTCGGACATCTTCTTGGTGAGGGTGGTCACCAGCACCCGCTCGTTGGCCTCGGCCCGTTCGGTGATCTCGTTCAGCAGGTCGTCGATCTGGTGGCGGGTGGGCCGCACCTCCACCTCCGGATCGACCAGCCCGGTCGGCCGGATGATCTGCTCGGCGACGTGCGTCGAGTGCCGCAGCTCGTAGGCACCGGGCGTGGCCGAGACGAACAGCAGCTGCGGCGCCCGTTCCAGGAACTCGTCGAATCGCAGCGGGCGGTTGTCCAGCGCCGACGGCAGCCGGAAGCCGAAGTCGATCAGTGTCTGCTTGCGCGACCGATCGCCCTCGTACATGCCGCCGATCTGCGGCACGGTCTGGTGCGACTCGTCGATCACAATCAGGAAGTCGTCGGGGAAGTAGTCCAGCAGCGTGTGTGGGGGCGTGCCGGCCTCACGTCCCTCCAGCGGTCGCGAGTAGTTCTCGATGCCGTTGCAGAACCCCATCTCGCGCAGCATCTCCATGTCGTACTCGGTGCGCGAGCGCAGCCGGTGGGCCTCGAGCATCTTGCCCTGGGACTCGAGCTCGGACAGGCGTTCGCGCAGCTCGTCGTTGATCCGGCCGAGGGCGGCGTCGACCTCGGAGCGCTCCAGCGTGTAATGCGTGGCCGGGAAGATGGCGAGATGACCCAGCCGCTCGAACACCTCACCGGTGAGCGGGTCGAAATGCGTGATCGACTCCACCTCGTCGCCGAACAGCGAGATCCGATACGCCGTCTCCATGTTGGCCGGCTGCATCTCGATCACGTCGCCGCGCACCCGGAAGCGGCCGCGTCCCAGTACCACGTCGTTTCGCTGGTACTGAATCTCGATCAGCTTGCGCAGGATCTCCTCGCGTGGCCGCTCGTCGCCGGTCGAGAGAAACAGCACCATGCGCGAGTACGACTCCGGCGAGCCGATGCCGTAGATGCACGACACCGAGGCCACGATCACCACATCTCGACGGGCGAACAGGGCGGCGGTGGCTGCGTGCCGCAGGCGATCGATGTCATCGTTGATCGATGAGTCCTTCTCGATATACGTGTCCGACGCCGGCAGGTAGGCCTCCGGCTGGTAGTAGTCGTAGTACGACACGAAATATTCGACGGCGTTGTGCGGCAGGTACTCCCGAAACTCGTTACACAGCTGGGCCGCGAGCGTCTTGTTGTGGGCGATCAGCAAGGTCGGCTTCTGCACCTCTTCCAGCAGCCGCGCAACGGTGTGGGTCTTGCCGGTGCCGGTGGCTCCCAGCAGCGTCTGGAACCGGTCTCCGCGATTGACGGACTCGGCCAGCTCGGCGATCGCGCGGGGCTGATCCCCGGTGGGAACGTATGCGGCGGAGACTCGCAGGTCGGGCATGTCCGCATTGTACGGTTCGGGCTGCGATGGTCGAATCAACTGCTCCCATTATCCTCCCCGATCCCCTCCTGAGCGACGGCGTGATCACGCTGCGGCCCTGGGCGCAGGCGGACGTCCCCGCGCTGGTGGAGATGTGCAACGACCCCCAGTCGGTGCGGTTCACGACCGTTCCGACGCCGTACACCGCCACCGATGCCGAAGACTGGCTGACCACCCATGCGATCAACCTGGCCGCCGGCGAGAGCGCGTCGTTCGCCATCGTCGAGCAGCTAACCGAACCGCCGATCGCAAGCATCGGCCTGCATCTGCTCACCTCCACGGCGGTCACCGGTGCGGCCGAGGTTGGATACATGACCGCGCCGCCGGCGCGAGGCCGCGGGGTGATGACGCGGGCGGTGCAGCTGGTGTGCGAGTGGGCCTTCCAGCGACTCGCGATCGAGCGCGTGCAGCTGACCACGCACCTCGACAACCCCGCGTCACAGCGGGTTGCCGCGAAGTGTGGCTTTACCCGCGAGGGCGTCCTCAGGCGCTACGGCGTGCAGCGAGGCGAGCGCGTGGATCTGGTGATGTTTTCGCGCCTGGCGAGCGACCCCGGAGGGGATCAGCGGTAGCCAAGCTGCTCGGCATACGCGCGTCGGTACAGCTTCTGTAGGCGCAGCACATCGGAGACATAGTCTCGGGTCGCTGCAAACTGGATCAAGGGCGACTGCCGTTCTTTCAGCCAGCGGTCGACGTTTGCCTGACCGGCGTTGTATGCGGCCAAGGCCAGCGCTGTGCGCCCGTGGTAGTGCTGACGCAGGTGGTCGAGGTACCAGCTGCCGTAGCGCACGTTCAGGTCCGGGTTCTCGAGGTCGTCGGGGATCTTGAAGTGCTTGCCACCGGTGCGGATGGCGATGCCCTTGGCCGTCGAGGGCAGCAGCTGCATCAGCCCGATCGCTCCCGCCGACGATTCGGTGGCCGGCCGAAATCGCGACTCTTCGTAGATCACCGCCGCCAACAGCGCGGGATCGAGATGGTAGATCTTGCCGTAGCCGGTGATCGTCGACTGGTAGTGCAGCGGGTAGCGCAGCTGCACGTACCAGTTGGGCTGGGAGTGCTGCACGTAGACCGCCCCCGCGATCACGGCCGCCGCCAGGATCAGCGCGATCATCAGCAGACGCCTCATGGCTGTCGGCTGCCGCTCGATCACCGACCTCACGAACTGGTCGAGCTGGGCAAGGTCGCCGTCGTTGACATACACAAAGTCGCTGCGCTCGATCTTGTCGGCCTCGGGCAGCTGGTGATCCATGCGCACCGTGGCGCCGGGTCGTCGTGACTCCCGCAATTCGGCCGGGGCGGTGATGGTCACGATCGCGTCGTAGCGGTGCTCCAGCCCCGCCTCGAACAAGGTGGGCGCCTCGTGCACCAGGAGCGCCGTCCCGCGGTCGAGCTCGCCGTCGCGCCAGCGCTCGAACTCCGCCGCGATCATCGGCAGAAGCAGCTTCTCCAGCCAGCGGCGCTCATCTGCGTCGGCAAATACGCGATCGGCCACCAGTGACCGGTCGACGCCGCCGTCGGCGCGCATCACCTGCTGGCCGAAGTGTTTCGCGACGGCGGAACGCACTTCGGCAGAGTCGTACAGGCCGTGGACGATCTCGTCGCTGGAGAGCGTTGCCGCGCCGTGGCGGCGAAACGCATCGAGCGCCTCGGTCTTACCGGCACCGATCCCGCCGGTCAGGCCGACGACCCGCAGAGGCCGCCGCACACCGCTACTCCTCGACTGGGGCTGGCTCGGCGTCGGCGTCGGCGTCGGCCTCGGCCTCGCCGATCTCTTCGGCGGCCTCCGACGACACCATTCTCGGGGCTGTCTGCCTCAGCATCTGCTTCCACCTCTACTTCAGGCTCGACTTCGGCTTCGGCCTGCGGCTCCTTCGTCGGCCGGGGCTTCACCTGGCTCCGGCTCAATCTCAACGGCCTCAGGCTCGGGTGCGGCCGCCTCGGCCTCTCCTTCGTCGGGGGCGTCGGCGACGGGCTCGAGTTCAGCCTCGTCCGATTCGTCGGCCACGTCGTCGGCGAACACCTCGTCCGACAGGCCCAGCTCAGGAACGGGCACCGTCGAGACCGACGATCCGGCGAGCCCGAGATCGATCGTCTTGACCGGCTCGCCCGGTTCCACCCGGCGCAGCGACAGTGACAGCCGCCGCCGCTCTGCGTCGATCTCGATGATCTTGACGTTCACCGCGTCGCCCTGGTTGACGACCTCACGGGGGTTTTCGACGTGGTGCTCAGCCAACTCGGAGATGTGAATCAGGCCCTCGACGCCTGACACGATCTCGGCGAACGCCCCGAACGTAACCACCTTGGTGATGCGTCCGGTGACGACGTCGTTCTGGCTGCATTCGTCGATCACCTTCTGCCACGGGTCGGTCTGGGTCTGCTTCAGCCCCAGCGAGATCCGCTGCCGATCGCGATCGACATCCAGCACCTTGACGTTCACCTTCTGGCCGATCTCGAGGATCTCCGACGGGTGGTTGACATGGCTCCAGGACAGCTCGGAGATATGGATCAGCCCGTCGATGCCGTCGAGATCGACGAACGCGCCGAAGTCGACGATGTTCGAGATCACGCCTTCCACCTCGACGCCCGGTGACAGCCGGTCGAGAATCTGCTGGCGCTGCTCCTTGCGCTCCTCCTCGAGCACCGCCCGGCGGGAGAGCACGACGTTGTTGCGACTGCGGTTGAGTTCGATCACCTTGCAGCGCAGAGTCTGATCGCGGTACTCCTCCAGATCTTGCACCCGCCGGATGTCGACCAGCGACGCCGGCAGGAAGCCACGCACGCCCAAGTCGATAATCAGGCCGCCCTTGACCACTTCGATGACCGAGCCCTCGACCGGCTCGCCGCTCTCGGCTGCGGCTTCGATCCGCTTCCAGGCCTTCTCGAACCGCGCCCGCTTCTTGGACAGGATCAAACGGCCTTCGGTGTCCTCCTTCTGGAGCACCAGCGCGTCGATCTCATCGCCCAGGGCGACCTCTTCGTCAGGATTGACCGAGCGCCGGATCGAGAGCTCGGCGATCGGGATGACGCCCTCGGACTTGTACCCGATGTCGACCAGAATCTCGTCTTTATCCACGCGCACGACTTTGCCGGATACGACATCGCCTTCGTTGAAATTGGTCAACGTGCGATCGTAATCGGGCACCATCACGCCGTCCACCTCGATCATCCAGGTGTCCAGCGCTTCGTCCTGCTCGTGTTCGGTCGATTGCATTAGTGGGGATCAGTCCTTTGAAGGTATGGGTCGCACGCACGCGCCCGCAGCACGGGCTGGCCGAGCGTCGCGGGCATTATACAAGCGCTGGGCGTGACCACCGGCGGTGGCCCAGATCACCAGCTGCGAATCACTCGCTTGCCGGCCAGGATGGCCGCCGTGAAAGGGGGCAGGGTCAGATTCGGATAGCCGTTGAAGGCCACCTTGGCAGGGGCGGCTGAGGGGTTCACCGCGACGTCGCCGGACGGATACTCGCGCGTCCACGCCGCCCCCTGGGCGATCGGCTCACCCTCGTCCTTGTCGCCGAGGTTGGTCTGGTAAAGCGGGTTCAGCGGCCCGCGCACGCCGTACACCGACAACGTGGTCTGCACCAGCAGATAGCTGGCCAGACCGTACACACGTTGAGATCGGGTCAGGCGCTGCTGGTCATCCCACACCACCGGCGCTGCCCGAAACCCGAAGGCCACGTGGAAGTAGTTGAACAGCTCCGTCCAGGCCGGGCCGGTCAGCAGGGCAAATCCGCGGCCCACACCGACCGAATCGGTGCTGTTGATCTGGCCGCTGTCGATGATCGAGGGAGGGCCGTTTTGGGCGGCCAGCCGAAACCCGCTGGTCTTGATCACTGCGCGGGTCACCTCGAGCGCATGGCCGAGGTAGTTGCGCTGCACCTGTGGGGTGATCGGTCGGCCGGCGTGGTCGACCGGCACGCCATCCCAATCGGGGTCGTTGTCAGCGTCGATCACGTTCACGCCGGTCCAGCCGTCGTGTTCCAACTCGCCGGCGACCCGCTGCGCCCACAGTGTCTGGTAGTTGAGGTTGGCGAAGTTGAGCAGGATCTCATCGGTGTGCCCGACCGGGTGAACCACGTTGCCCTCGGCGGTGTGCAGGATCCACTCCGGGTGGTTGCGCGAGATCCATCTCCTCGAGAACACCGCCTGGGGACAGCCGTTACAGGCATACATCAGCGACCGCGCCTCCCACAGCTGAAGCGTCGGATTGATCGCGAGCATGTCGTGCGTACGGTCGCCCCACGCGCCGACCCCGAACACCGCCGACTGTGAGCGGGCCAAGCAGTCGGCCGCATGCTCGCTCGGCGGGGCGCTCAGCCGCACCGCCATCGACACGGCCGGGCGCTTGGTGTTCTCACACGTCGACGTAGGAGGTGAGGCACCCCGCCCCAGGCAGCCGGTGGCCACCGCCGACATGATCGCCGCCGCAACTACGGCGGCTACTCGGCGCCGCATTCCTTGCAGTGCCCCTCTGCGGTCGCGATCATGCCCCCGTCGGGAGGCGTGATCACCGCCACCACGGGCAACTCGAGCTCTGACCCACAGCGGGCACAAAAGCCGCCCGTGGGCGGATGATGGTCGAGCACGAACCGGATGTCTGCGTCGATTCCGACACCGTTTGCCGACACCACGCCGTCGTGTTCGCGCACCCGTCCGAACTCGAGTCGGACGCTGCCGCTGTGCTCGCCGTGGACATCCCGCACCATGCCGACGCCGACACCCATCGCGGCATCCAGCTGATCGGGCGCCACCGCCGCCAGGAACAGCTCCACCTCGAGGTGCTCACGATGCTCCCCCGCGTCGATCCACAGGTAGGTGCCCTGCTCGTCGCCGCGCCGCGCGGGAAGTGCGTGCAGGGTGCCCGAGATCTGAATCCATCCGTTCACTTTGCGTCCAGCCAGGTGGTGCCGACGCCGGTGTCGATATCCAGCGGCGGATCGAGCGGGTAGGCGCCGGTCATGTGCTCGACCACGATCTGCTTGACCGCGCCGACCTCGCCCTCCACCACCTCGAACAACAGCTCGTCGTGGATCTGCAGTACCAGCCGAGAACGCCGGCCGGTATCGCGCAGGGCGTTGTGACACCCGATCATGGCCACCTTGATGATGTCGGCAGCCGACCCCTGCATGACGGTGTTGACCGCCAGCCGTTCGCCCAGGCTGCGGGTCTGATAGCCGGACGCTCGCAGCTCGGGAATCGGGCGTCGGCGCCCGAACAGGGTGCTGACGTAGCCAAGCTCCTTGGCCGATGCGATCGTGCGGCTGATGAACTCATTCACGTGTGGGAACCGCGCCAGGTAGGTGTCGATGTAGGCCTGAGCTTCTTCGCGAGAGATCGCGAGCTGCTCCGACAGGCCAAACGCGCTGATGCCGTAGATGATTCCGAAGTTGACGGCCTTGGCGCGGTTTCGTTCCTCGCGCGTGAGCGTTTCGGCCGGCTTGCCCAGCACCTCGGCGGCGGTCACGCGGTGGATGTCCTCACCGCGGGCGAACGCGTCCTTGAGTGCAGGCTCGTCGGACAGGTGGGCGAGAATCCGCAGCTCCACCTGTGAGTAGTCGGCCGATAGCAGCCGGGCGCCGTCCTCGGCCACGAATGCGCCCCTGATCTCGCGACCCAGGGGCGTGCGGATCGGAATGTTCTGGAGGTTTGGCCGGATCGAGGACAGCCGTCCGGTGGCGGCAGTCGTCTGGCTGAAGGTGGTGTGCAGGCGGCCGTCGCGTTCGTCGACCAGGCCGGGCAGCGGCTGCACGTAGGTGTTGAGCAGCTTGGACTGCTCCCGCCAGGCCTCGATCACCGCCACGATCGGGTGGAGGTCACGGATCTTGGCCAGCACTCGGGCGTCGGTGGAGTAGCCGGTCTTGCCCTTGCGATCGGCGGGGAGTCCCAGTCGCTCGAACAGGATCTCGCCGAGTTGCTTGGGAGAGCCCAGCGTGAATGGGCCGCCGGCGAGCTCGTACGCGCGCTCTTCCAGCTCGTCGACCTGGTCGCCGAGCTTGGCGGCGATTTCGGCCAACCGGTAGATGTCCACCCGGATCCCGGCAGCTTCCATGTCTGCCAGCACCGCGATCAGCGGCAGCTCGATGTCGCGGTAGAGGCCGCCCATCTCCCGCTCCTCAACGCGACTCAGCAGCTCGGGGTGCAGGCGCAGTGAGGCCGCGGCGGTGCGCACCGCGGCGGCGGTTTCCTCGTCGGCCCCGACTTCGATCTCGACTCCCAGTTCGCGGGCGAGGTCGTCGACCGAATAGTCCGACCGGCCGGGATCGACCAGGTAGGCCGCCAACGCGGTATCGCCGGCCGGCTGCAGTCCCGCCAAGTGCAGCCCGTGGGTCAGCACCTGGGTGCGACCCAACGCGGACACCAGCTGGGATCCGGTGGCCTCGATCACCACCACCGGCGCGTCGGCGGCGGCGACCGCAAAGCGGTTCTCACCGGCCGGCGCGACTCCCACCTCTCCGCTGATCGCGGCCAGCTCGGACAGGTCGCCCTCGCGCCACTCCGTGGGCGTTTTCTCGGCGGGCAGCGGCGCCGCTCCGGGGAGCGCTTCCTCAAGCTCGTCCATGCGCTTCAGAAGCGCCCTGAACTCGAGCTTTCGAAACAGCTCGGCCATGCTCGAACGGTCGGGGGGCTCCACCACCACGTCGTCGAGATCGAGCGTCAGCGGCACGTTGCGATCGATGGTGGCAAGCAGTTTGGAGTTACGAGCAACGTCGGCACCGGTGCGCAGCGACTCCCGTCGCTTGTCACCCGAGACGGCGTCCAGATTCGAGAGGATGCCCTCCACCGAGCCGAACTGGATCAACAGCTCGGCGGCGGTCTTCTCGCCGATGCCCGGCACGCCGTCGATGTTGTCCGAGGTGTCGCCCTTGAGGGCGATGAAGTCGGGAATCTGCTCAGGGGTGATGCCGTAGCGCTGGCGGATGCGGTCGGGCGTGTACACGACCACATCGGCCACCCCGCGCGGAGTCATCATGATGCAGACCTGTTCGGAGGCCAGCTGGAACGCGTCTCGGTCGGTCGACACCACGCACACGTTGTGGCCGGCCTGCTCGAACTGGGCGGACAGCGTGCCGATCACGTCATCGGCCTCCATCCCCTCCGCCCGGACGTTGCGGTACCCGAACGCGTTCACGATCGGCTCGAAGTACGGCTGCTGAAGCTTCAGCAGCTCCGGCGTCGGCTTGCGATGGGACTTGTACTCGGGAGACAGCGCCGTGCGTGCGGCAGAGCGCTCGTCCCAGGCCACCAGCACCGTCTTGGGGCGGTAGTCCATCAACAGCTTCATCAACATGTTGGCGGTTCCCAGCAGCGCGTTGGTGGGCTGCCCCTCCACCGTCTGGAGCTCTTCCGGCAGTGCGTAGAAGGCGCGATAGGTGAGCCCGTTGCCGTCGACCAGGAAGACGTCGCAGCGACGGGCGGGCTCGTCGTCGAGGTTGATGTCCTTGGGAGCCTTTTGCTTGACCGTCGCCATCGGAAACGACAGCGTATCCGAGGCTCGCGAGATAGGCTTCGCCGCCCATGGCCGGCGTCAATCCCTCAGCCTCCTACAGCCTCACGATGCGGATCGAGCTGCCCTCTGGTCCCGGCACGTTCGCGCGCGTCGCGGCCGCCATCGCCGAGGCCCACGGCGATGTCGGCGCAATCGACCTGGTGCGGGTGACCAAGAGCTGTCACGCTGCGGGATATCACGGTCTCCGCCGCCGATGCCGATCACGGCCAGCAAATCGTGGATGCGGTGCGGGCGGTGCCCGGCATCGAGATCGTGCACGTGTCCGATCGAACCTTCCTGATGCACCTGGGCGGCAAGATCGAGGTGCACAACAAGGTGCCGGTGAAGACCCGCGACGATCTCTCGATGGCCTACACGCCCGGCGTCGCCCGCGTGTGCATGGCCATCTACGAGGATCCCGACAAGGTGCGCGCGCTCACCATCAAGCAGAACTCGGTGGCCGTGGTCACCGACGGCACCGCCGTGCTCGGACTGGGCGATATCGGCCCCCGGGCGGCCATGCCGGTGATGGAGGGCAAGGCGATGCTGTTCAAGGAGTTCGCCGGCATCGACGCCTGGCCGCTGTGCCTGGATACCACCGATACCGACGAGATCATCGCCGATCGTGAAGGCCATCTCGCCGGGCTTCGGCGGCATCAACCTGGAGGACATCGCCGCGCCCCGCTGCTTCGAAATCGAGGGCCGGCTGCGGCGCGAGCTGGATATCCCGGTCTTTCACGACGATCAGCACGGCACCGCGGTGGTCGTGCTGGCCGGTCTTCTCGAACGCCGCCCGGCTGGTCGGAAAGCCGCTGCCCGAGCTCAAGATCGTGCTGGTCGGCGTCGGCGCCGCCGGCGTGGCCGTAACCAAGCTGCTGCTGGAGGCGGGCGTCACCGACATCATCGGGTGTGACCGCGAGGGCGCTCTGCATCCGGGCAAGAAGAACCTGACGGCGATCAAGAAGTGGTACGCCCGCCGCACCAACCCGCGGAAGTTCACGGGCACCGTCGACGAGGCGCTGGTGGGCGCCGACGTGTTCCTCGGCCTGGCCGGGCCGGGCGCTGTCTCGGTCGACGCGGTGCGATCGATGGCCGACGACGCGATCGTGTTTGCGATGGCAAACCCCGACCCCGAGGTGCGCCCCGAGGACGTCGAAAACAGCGTGGTGCGGGTGATGGCCACCGGCCGCTCCGACTATCCCAACCAGGTCAACAACGTGCTCGCCTTCCCGGGGATCTTCCGCGGGGCGCTGTCGGCCTCAGCCACCACCATCAACGAGGAAATGAACCTGGCGGCTGCGCGCGCGATCGCAGCGGTGATCACCGAGGACGAGCTGCACGAGGAGTACGTGATCCCGTCGGTGTTCAACAAGGCTGTGGTCGAGTCGGTGGCGCTGGCGGTGGCCGAAGCGGCGGTCGCAACCGGGGTTGCCCACCGGTCGGCGTCGGCGGCTGCCGAGTCGGCCGCATCGATCTACCGCTGAGTCGTCCCTGCTGCCCCACTCCGGCGGACGCTTGCCGAGGAAGGCCTCGATGCCCTCCTGCGCGTCGCCAAGGGTGGCGTTCTGGGACATCACCGACTGTGCAAGATCGTAGGCAGCCGGCTCTGACAGGTCGATCTGGTCGTAGAACGCCCGCTTGCCGAGCCCGACCGTGACGCCGCTCGCAGTCGAGATCCTGAGCCGCCAGCTCGTCAACCGCCGCGTCCAGATCCGCGTCGGCCACGACCCGATTCACCAGTCCCCATTCCAGCGCGGTCGCACGCATCGATCAACTCGCCGGTGAGCAGCATCTCCATCGCCCGCTTGCGGCCCACGGCACGGGACAGCGGCACCATCGGGGTCGAGCAGAAGAGGCCGATGCGCACTCCCGGCGTTCCGAACCTGGCCGCCTCCGACGCCACCGCCAGATCGCAGGTCGCGACCAGCTGACAGCCGGCAGCCGTGGCCACGCCGTGCACCCGGGCAATCACCGGCTGCGGCACGTTGTGGATCGTCTGCATCAGCTCGGTGCACACGTCGAACAGCTGCTGGTAGTCCTCCAGTCGCCGTCCGACCATCTCGCTGAGGTCATGGCCGCTGGAGAACGCGACGCCCGCACCCGCGAGCACGATCGCGCGCACATCCGGGTCTGCCCCCGAGCCGAATGCAGCGCGCCGGTCAGCTCCTGCATCAGCTCCAGGCTGAGCGCGTTTCGCCGCTGGGGTCGGTTGAGGCGTGATCCGCGCGACGCCGTCGTCGACCTGCACCAGCACCGGCCGCTCTGCGGTCACCGGTTGCTCTGTCTCGGTTGCCATCTGCCAGACCCTCCCGTCGGTCGGATCAGGCTCGAATCGTACCCGCCGGTAACCGGGCCTCAGTACTTGTCCATGTACTGGTCGAGCTCCCACTGGTGCACCTGCTCGTTGTACAGCGCCCATTCCTCGCGCTTGAGCCGGATGTATTCGGTGAAGATGTGGTCGCCGAGCGCCGACTGCATGACCGTGTCGGCTTCCAGCTCGTCGATCGCCTTCGAGAGGTCGTGGGGCAAGCTCTTGATGCCGAGCTCTGCCGACTCCGCCTCGGTCAGGTCATAGATGTTGCGGTTGACCGGCTCGGGCGGTGTCAGTGCGTCTCGGATGCCGGACAGACCCGCTTCCAGCATGCAGGCCAGCGCGAGATACGGGATTGGCGGTGGGATCCGGAGTGCGCAGCTCGATCCGGGTAGAGCGTCCGCGCTTGGCCGGCACCCGGATGGCCGCCGACCGGTTGCCGGGCGACCAGGCGATGTAGACCGGCGCCTCGTACCCGGGCAGCAGCCGCTTGTACGAGTTGACGGTGGGGTTGGCGACCGCCGTGATTGCGGGAAGGTGATTGAGGATGCCGGCGATGTAGGAGCGGGCCTCCGTCGACAGCTGGAGCGCATCCGACTCGTCCAGGAACGCGTTCTCGTCCCCGCGCGCCAGCGACTGGTTGACGTGCATCCCGGAGCCGTTCTCGCCGTGCAGCGGCTTGGCCATGAAGGTGGCGTGCATGCCGTGATGGGCGGCGATCACCTTGACCACCATGCGGAACGTGATCAGGTTGTCGGCGGTGGTGAGAGCGTCGTCGTGGCGGAAGTCGATCTCGTGCTGACCGATAGCCACCTCGTGATGGGCGGCCTCGAGATGGAAGCCCATCTTCTGCAGCGTCAGCTCGATGTCGCGGCGGCAATCCTCGCCCCGATCCATCGGCGCCACGTCGAAGTAGCTGGCGGCGTCGTGCGGATCGACCGTGGGATTGCCGTCCGCGTCGGTGCGAAACAGGAAGAACTCTGCCTCGGGGCCGACGTTCATCTTGTAGCCGAGATCCTCGGCGCCCTTCAGCACGCGCTTCAGGTTGGACCGCGGGTCGCCGGCAAACGGCGTCGCCGTCGGGATCGGCCACGTCGCAGATCAACCGAGCTGTGCGGGCATCCTCGGTGCCGCGCCAGGGCAGCACCGCATAGGTCGACGGATCGGGCAGAAAGTACATGTCGGACTGCTCGATGCGCTTGAACCCGCGGATCGACGAGCCGTCGAACATGAGCTCGTTGTTGAGCGCCTTCTCGAGCTCCTCCACCGGAATCGACACGTTCTTGACCGCGCCGTAGGGCTCGGTGAACTGCAGCCGAATGAACGCGACATTGTCGCGGCGGCAGCGCTCCATGACCTCCTGATTGTCCATCGGGCTCCTCCGGGGGCTGGCGGCTGAAGGCGAGAGTCTAAACGGTCGCCTCGAAGCTACCTCCGCCGGTCACACGTTTTCGCTGGCGATCGCGATCTCCTCGGTCACTTCGACCAGGTCGCGGTTGGCGTTGTAGACCTGCATCTGGCGGTGTGCGCCCGACCCGTTTTCGAGGATCCACTCGATCCGGGCCAGCTCCTCGGTGCAGCCCAGCTCCTTAGCGATCGGCTTGAGCTCGCGCAGTCGCCGCTTGGCGAGCGTCTTGGCCGGTACCTTCGCGCGCTTTCCCGCCGCCAGATCCATCAGCGGGGCGTCCAGCCCGTAGCGCGCTGCCAGCCATTTGTTCTCCGACATCAGGATCCGGTGGAAGACCGGCACCGGCTCGCCGGCCTCGAACTGATCGACCAGCAGCTTCACCAGGCAGTGCACGTAGGCGGCCAGTGCGGTCGCGTCCTCCACCCGCGTCTGGACGTCCATCACCCGGATCTCAAGCGTGCCGAAGCGGGGATGTGGCCGCACGTCCCACCACAGGTGGGTGTAGTCGCCGATCGCCCCGGTGGCCTCCATGAATCCAACGGCGTCGGCGTAGTCCTGGTAGCTCTCGAAGCGAGGCGGCAGGCCGCTGCGGGGGAAGGCGGCGAACACCGCCGAGCGGGTCGAGTAGAGGCCGCTCAGCTCGCCCCGCCAAAACGGCGAGTTGGCCGACAGCGCCAGCAGCACCGGCAGCTCGATCAGGACTCCCTCCATCGCCGCCAAACAGGCCTCGGGTGAGGGCACGGCGACGTGCACGTGCATGCCGAACACCAGCTCGCGGCGGGCGATGTACTGGAGCATCTCGACCAGCTGCCGGTAGCGATCGCGAGCCGTGATCTTCTGGTGCTCGTACAGCGAGAAGGGATGGGTAGCCGAAGCGCCCAGGCGCATTCCGTGCTCACGGGCTCGCTCGGCGACCCAGCGCCGCAGGCTGCGCAGGTCGGCGTCGGCCGCGGTCACGTTGTCGCAGACGACGGTGCCGGACTCCAGCACGCACTGCATCAGCTCCGGTTTCAGCTGCTCGCTGAGGTCGGCGGCCGCGGCCTCGTCCAGCAGCTGCTCGACGCCGGAGACCAGCTCGAAGCCGTCGGCAGTCGAGCAGCATGTACTCCTCCTCCACGCCCACCGTGAAGGGCGGCCCGTCACCAAACCGATGGTCGAGCACGCTCGTCCGCGCCCCGCCCTTGCTGTGAGACTGAGCCGCCACGCCACTGGTTGTACCATGTCTCCGCGCCGAAGTGGCGGAACGGTAGACGCACGCGACTCAAAATCGCGCGGCCGAGAGGCCGTGTGGGTTCGACTCCCACCTTCGGCATGACCGCGCAGGCGACTGACCCCGGGCAGCATCGTGAATAACGGTGCCTGGATACCCGTACTGTTCACGCGCGACGCCCCGGCTCGGCATGACGTGGTGCCAGGGACCAAGATTCATCGGGCACCTTCTGATTCAGTCATGCCTCGAGGGCGTGCCGCGACGTCGTTGACCGGCCGGCGGGTGTCGATCTCGGCGGTTGCGCCGGCGCGCAGCAGCGGCTCCACCGTGCGGAGATGGTGCAGGACGAGCGCGCGCTCGGCATCGGTCTTACCGAAGTCGTTGGTCGTACGGTTGGCGATCCGCTCCAGGATCACGTACTCCGGGGCGCTCAGCAGCACGATCTGATCCGAATCGGGAGTAGAATTCTCGGATCGGCGACGACACCCCGAGTATGAACAACGCCTCCATCGGAATGCCGGCGAGAGCAACGCGTCCATGCGATCCTCGCGCCAGAGCACCGCCGCTGGCCGGCGGCCTCGTCGCTCGGCACCTTCTCGGCCCGACCCGGCTGGTCGTCAGTGTCGACCGCTCGGTGCCCTCTACGTGCGAGCTCGGCCAACGCCGTCGACTTACCTGTGCCTGACATGCCCGTCACGAAAATGACCGTCATTCGGCGGAGCATAGGCTCACGGGAAGCGGCCAAGGGAGGAGAGCTGGGCAGACGCCACGGGGGTCAAGAACGCGACGGCCACCCAGCGCCCTCCCGTACATCGAGCGTACGCCGAGTTGGGGTGTACGGCTAGATGCAAAACGCAACACTTTTCGCGTTACGGCTGAAGCTCGAGCGTCGCCGTGAATGTCGCACCGGTCGTGTTGCCAAGGGCGACCTGACCGCGGACGTTGTGGAACTCAGCGTCTCCACCGGTGATGGGATCCGTGTCCGCGACACCACTCAGTGGAGACACCCCGGTCGTCGTGATCTCTCCGCGACCGTGGAACGTGTACACCGAGGTGCAGAGAGCGAGGCTGTCGTTGGCGGTTGTCGCTGTGCATGCTCCGTCCATCCGGCCAATCCGACGGTTGCCCTGGGCGTTGTACATCTTCGCGTTGTAGGCGAACGTATCGCCGATGTTGTTGCCGTTGTCGTCCACGACCTCGAACGAGGCGTGCTTCATCATCACCTTGATGGTTGTCGGCTGGCTGACTCCTCCGCCGGAGGCGGATGCCAAGCCGATACCGCCGGCAGACACTCCGATGGCAGCGATCAAGACAACCGCCACCCACATGCCTCGACTGTTGAACGTGGTACGCATTGCTCCTCCTGTCGGCGTTCACGGGGACTGGATCCGTCAAGGATGCATGTGGCCGCTGGAGCCCGACTGGTGAAGCGCTGACTCCCGTAAGCTTCGGTTGGTATGAGCACCGAGCCGACAATCCACCGGGACCCCGACATGTTCACCATCACCGCCTCCGGGGCCTAGATCGAGGTCGCCCGTGACGACACCCACGTGCGAGTGTCCGGCCGACCGGCGCGAAGGCGCGGAGGAGACCGCCTTCACCGTCGCGCGCAGCGACTACGACATGTTCGGGGCGCGCGTGTGCAGCACCTGGAAGCAGGAGCTGTACGAGGCCGACACTCACGCAAGCCTCGGCAATCCGATGAATGCACAGCTGCGGATCGACCGCACCGCACCGCGGGTGCTGACGGCGACGGTGAACGGCCCCGCCGGCGGATTCACGATCGAGCATCTGGATGGCTTCGAGCTGATCTCCGCGTTGGCAACGCTGATGGGCCACCAGCCACCTGCGGCTCAGCTTGCTCCTTGACCACCGGTCGCCGATCGTGGTTTAGTCGATCGTATTAGTCAAGTCGTCTGACATCGACTCGAAGGAGTGCCTGCTCGAACGCCGCCGAGCGCGTGCTCGCCCGCGACGGACGGCACTGGACTCACCACTCGCCGGGTCGCGCAGGAGGCCGGAGTAAACCACGGCCTGGTGCACTACCACTTCGGCTCACTCGAATTGCTGATGGCGGCGAGTGCGCGGCGATACCACCAGCGGGTGTGGGAACGACGGCAGGCGATTCTGGCCCGGCCCGGCCCGTTCATCGATCGCTGGCGGGCCGCGATCGACGATCTCCAGCGCGAGCTGGCATCAGGCGATGCCCGCATCGCTGCCGAGCTTCGGGCAATCGGGTTCGATCAGCCACACGTGCGAACAGAGGTCGCCGCCGCAACCGAGCGGTGGCGCTCCACGCTCAGTGAAGCGTTCGCTTCGGCTGCGGCCGAGTACGGTCTGACCGCCTCGGCGGTCACGCCGATCGTGGCCCTGGTGGCGACCTTCACCACCGGCCTGGCCGATGAGCGGCTGTTGGGAGTCGATCCGGCCACGCCGAGCTGCTCGAATGGGTCGACGGGATGATCGTGTCGGTCCCGGGCTGCTCGCGAGGGCTGAAGATCACGCACCGAGGGCGAAGCGGCGGCCGAGGCCGAGATCGTCCTGGGCCAGTCGTCCCAGCAGGATCCGCTCGATACACACCCGCTGCTCACCGGTGAGTGCCGGTGAACGAGCATCCCACCACGGTCTCCCCCGGCGTCGAGCCTGCACGCACCGACGCGATGATCACCTCGGCCCGCAGCGGCACGTCGAACAGCCGTCCGGACAGCCTCAGGTGATCGCCCCGCCACAGCTTGCCGGCGACGGTCAGCCCGGCGGCCTCCCGGGAGATGTCAGTCAGGGTCGCGTGGATGCGGGCACCCGCAGCGGCCTGACGGCAGTTGACGGCGGTCAGTGTCACCCACGCTGCTGCGGGTGCGCGTGGGGTTCCCCGGCGGTCGGATCGGGAGGACATGAGCTTGTCATCGGCTTTCGCGGCCGGCTCCTCAATACCTGGTCGCCGGGTGGTACGTTGCGGCGATGCAGATCGGCATCCTCACCGGCGGGGGCGACTGTCCGGGACTGAACGCCGTGATCCGGGCGGTTACCCGAAAATCGCTCGACGCCGGCCACGATGTGATCGGCGTGCAGCACGGATGGCGGGGCATGGTCGAGGGCCAGACGCGCGCGCTCGGCTCGCGAGACATCGCCGGCATCCTGCCCCGCGGCGGCACGATCCTGAAGACGTCCAGAACCAACCCGTTCGAGATCGAAGGCGGTGTCGATCGCGTGCGGGAGAACCTCCGGGACCTCGACGCGCTGGTGGCGATCGGCGGCGAGGACACCCTCGGGGTGGCCGCCCGGCTGCACGCCGAGTACGACGCACCGGTGGTGGGAGTGCCGAAGACGATCGACAACGACCTGTCGGGCACCGACTACACCTTTGGTTTCGACACGGCGTTGGCGATCGCGACCGAGGCGATCGACCGGCTGCACTCCACCGCCGAATCGCACGACCGCGTGATGGTGTGCGAGGTGATGGGCCGTCACACCGGGTGGATCGCCGTCATGAGCGGCATCGCCGGGGGCGCCGACGTGATCCTGATCCCCGAGATCCCGATCACGGTGGAGCGCTGCTGCGGGCTGATCGAGCAACGCCACGCCAAGGGCAAGGACTTCTCGATCGTGGTGGTCAGCGAGGGGTACGGCCTGACGTTCGAAAGCGGCGAGTCGCGCGGCCTGGTTGCAGCGGCCGGCCACGACGCCTTCGGGCATGCCCGCCTGGGTGGGGTCGGCACAGCGCTCGCGGCCGAGATCGAGGCTGCGACCGGCTTCGAGACGCGGGTGACCACGCTCGGCCACATCCAGCGCGGCGGCTCGCCCACACCCCGCGATCGCGTGCTGGCAACCCGGTTCGGCCTCAAGGCGGCGGCGATGGTGCAGGAGGGCGCGTTCGGCCAGATGGCCGCACTCCGCGGCGACGAGATCGTGGCCGTGCCGCTGACCGCGGCGGTCGCCGAACTGAAGCTCGTCCCCAGGTCGCTGTACGACCAGGCCGCAGCGTTCTTCGGCTGACGATGGTCAGCGGCTATCGCCGCGCAGCATGTCCAGCGACGCCGAGCATGCCCCGATCACACGCCCACCGGCCGATCATGGCGGCGTCGACACCTGAGCCTTCCAGCGCCATCACCTGCTCGCGCGTGCGGATGCCGCCCTGGGAGATGACGGTCTTGCCGGCCGGCACCTCCTCCAGCAACGAGAAGGTGTGCTCGAAGTCGGGTGCGCCGTCGCGGTGCCCGTTTCTGATCAGGAAGGAGTCGGGGTCGAGCAGGTCCAACACGTGCTCGATCTCATCTTCGCTTGCGACCTGCACGACCACGTCGAGGCCCATGTCCCATGCGACCGACTGGAGGTCGTGGAACAGCCCGTCGTCATCGTCGAGCGCCTCAGCGATCAGCACCACGCCCTGAGCGCCGTCGAGCCGCGCCTCGTACAACTGGTAGGCATCCACCAGCAGTCCCCAGTGCAGTACCGGCAGCGAGGTCGTTGGTGCCGTGCCCCGCAGCGTCTCGTCGGTGTCCACCGCGATTCCCGCGATACCGGCCCGGGCGGCGTCCTCCAGTACTTCGGCTGGGTACGGCTCGCGGGCCCGCAGGATGAATGCGATCTCCTCCCCACCCACCCACTCGGTGAACGGCCGGATCGGCTTCAGCTGCTCGACAGCCGCTTCCAGCTCGGCCAGCGGGCGGACGCTGCGGCGCTTGTCCACCGCCCGGCGCGTCTCGGAGATCTGACGATCAAGCGACGGCATCGACCGTCGCTTCCTCGATGATGGCAACCGCCGAGCTGGTGCCCAGCCGCTGCGCGCCCGCTGCCAGCATGGCAGCGGCGTCCGCAGCGGTTCGAATACCACCGGAGGCCTTGACCCCCACCGATGCGGGCAGCATCGAGCGCATCGTCTCCACCGCAGACACGGTCGCGCCGCCGCCCACGAAGCCCGTGGAAGTCTTGGCGAAATCGGCGCCGGCCTCGACGACCAGCTCGCACGCGCCGATCAGCTGATCGTGCGACAGCTGTGACGACTCGACGATCACCTTGACGCGGGCGTCGGCCCGGTCGTCGTGAACGGCCGTGACCACCGCCTCCACGTCGGCCAGCACCGCCGCGCGGTCTCCGCCCGCAGCGCCGGCCATGCCATCACCACGTCGACCTCGGAGGCGCCGTCGGCGACCGCCGTGCGGGCCGATTCGACCTTGGCCGCGGTCGAGTCGAGGCCGTGCGGGAACCCGACCACGGTGCACACCGCGACATCGCCGTCGCAGCCGCTCGGCCGCGCGTGCCACCCACCACGGATAGATGCACACTGCTGCGAATCCGAAGCGCCTCGGCGTCGTCGCAGACGCCGTCGATGCGAGCGACAGGTGCCGCAGCGTCAAGCAGCGTGTGATCAACAGCGGACGCGAAGGTCTCGATGGATAACGGCGGCATCCAGCGCATATCGTAACTCACACGCCGAGCCGATCGAGCTCTGACGAATCCCGCCGCCAATGGGGACGCACCCGCACCGTCAGATCCAGCATCACCTGACCGCCGGTGAGCTCCTCCAGGTGCCGCCGGGCATCGGTTCCGATCTGCTTGACCATGCTGCCGCCCTTGCCCACCAGGATTCGTTTCTGCGACTCCGTCTCACAGATCAGCCGCGCCTCGATCCGGGTGTGGTCGGCGCATCTGCTCGAACTCCAGCACCTCCACTGCAACTGCGTGCGGTACCTCCTCCCGGGTCAGGCGCAGAGCGGCCTCACGCACGATCTCGGCAGCCCGATCGCTCTCGTTCTGGTCGGAGGTCATCTCGACGGGGAACAGCACCGGCCCCTCCGGCAGCAGCGAGATCAGGTCGGTCAGCAGCGCGTCCACGCCGTCGCCGGTGAGCGCGCTGATCGGATGCAGCGAGTGGAACTCGCCCAGCTCCGCCGCCGCCGCGATCGCCGGTGCGATCCCGCCGGCGCGCATCCCATCGACCTTGTTCACCACGATCACGCACGGAGGGCTTCCCTCCCGCAGTACCCGAGCCGCGATGTGGCGGTCGCCGCCTCCGATCGACTCCCGCGCATTCAGCATCAGCACCACCGCGTCGGCATCGGCAAGCGTCTCGTCAACCGCCCGCTGCATCCGCTCGGTGAGCCGGTCGAAGGGTTTTTGGAATCCCGGGAGATCGGCCAGGATCAGCTGATATCCCTCCCCGGAAACGACTCCCAGGGCGCGCCTTCGGGTGGTTTGGGGCCGGTCGGAGACGGCCACGATATGCGCTCCCACCAGCTGGTTGACAAGCGTCGACTTGCCCACGTTGGGCCGACCCGCAAGCGCCACGAACCCCGACCGGTGTTCGCTCACAGGGTGAACTGGTCGGGCAGGAGCTCCGACAGCGTCGCCGCCACCACCGCTCCTCCGCGGTTGTAGATGACCACCATCTCCGGGGAGAACTCTGCCAGCACCTGCCGGCACGCCCCACATGGTGGCGCCGACTGCTGCGCCGGCGTGGATGGCGATCGCATCGAAACTCGTGGCACCGCTGGTCACCGCCGAGAACACCGCAGTGCGCTCCGCGCAGCAGGTGAGACCGTAGGACGAGTTCTCGACGTTGACACCCGACACCACCTCGCCGTTGGTGAGCCTCAGGGCGGCGCCCACCCGCACTCCCGAGTACGGCGCATGGGCGTTGCCACCGGCCGCTTGGGCCAGCTCGTACAAGGCCAGCTCGTCAGGTGTGGGAGGCCGCACCACCCGAACCTTACCGGTCAGGAGGGAAGCTCGGGTGGCGCAGTACAACCGGGCCAGACCTCGGCCTGACCACCACGACGCGCAGGGGCGGGTTACTGTCAGACGTCTCCGGCGGAGCCGGCGGGGGTGTGACAGTGCCGCTGGTGGTGGGCGCGGTCACGGCCGCCGGGGGTGTGGTCGAATGCCGCTTGTGGTGGCGATGATGCGGGCGCCGCTTGGAATGCTTCTGCGTGGTCCTGTGATGCTGCGGCGCGGGCCGGCGGGCAGGCTTTGAGGAGGACGGGACCGGCGCCTGGCGAGTCGCGGGGGGAGTCGGCCGCGAACCAGCGCTGCTGTCGTGGTGGGAACTGTTGAGCGTCGTGAACAGGTTGAGCACCGCCAGCAGGAACACCGCAACCGCCACCGCGACCCGCGACCACCGAAACCATGTGGTCGCCCAGATCGGATGGGTGCGATCCCACCACGGCACACGATCCGGCGCGATCACCGGTTGGTCGAAGACCCCTTTGACCCCGACCGGCTCGCCCTTGTCCCGGCTTTCGTGTACCGCGGTGGCCGCGGCCTCGAGCGCGTCGAGGCAATCCGCAAGTGATCCAAACTCCCGATTCGCCGCCGCACCGACCCACCCGGCGATCTGCGCCGGCAACTGCTGCTCGAAGAGCGTCGCAGAGTACAGCCGGGCGATCAGCACCTGCCCGTCCTGCTCGGGACGTAGCATCGCCGGAGCGTCGGGTCGCCCCAGCAGCGGCAGCTCCAGAAACGGGGTCGGCCCCGGGCCGACCCCGAAGTCGGTGGCCTCCGCCACGTCGGTGACGAACCCGCGGGCGGCGACGGCCTCCACCAGCCGGCCGAACCCCAGCGCGAGCCGGGCGGCGTCAACCGCGCTGGGGCGTCGCATCGCCCGCCACCGCTCCAGCGGCATTCCCAGGCTGGGCGGCAGCACCAGGAACGGGTGGCCGTTGTGGTCGCCGAAGTCCAGCACGCCGATCACGCCTGCGGTGCCGATGCCACACCAGCGAGCGACCGTCTCGGCCAAGCTGCTCGTGATCCCAGTCGCCCGGCAGGAACGACGATCCGCACCTGAGCCGCGCGGCCCGCGTGCGTGTCCAACGCATCCACCGGCCCGAAAGGGCGGGATCGCAGACTGACCGGGCTGGTGAGATACCGATCGGCGATCACTTCGGCGGTGCTGGTTACGGGCACGGACATGAGCACAACCTACGACGCGCGGCTCGTCTCGACACTACCCCCGACCCGTCACAAACCGATCACAACTCTGCCCGGAGAGATCCGCCTATCCGAAGATCTGGAAAATCGCGGCAGTCACCATCGCCCCCAGCACGCCGCCGTACACCACCTCGAGGGTGGTGTGCACCCGGGCCTCGACTCGGGTCTGCACCACCAACAGCGCCATCACAAACGCAAGCGTCGAGATCAGCACCTGATTGTCATCCCCCTGGGTGACGAACGTGATCGCCGCCCAGCCTCCGAACGCGATCGCTGCGTGGCCGGACGGCAGCCCGCCGCGGAGCGGCGTGCCGCGGGCAAAGTAGGCCTTGGTCGAGATCACCAGCAGGATCACCACCGCCATCGCAATCACCGTGATGTGCACTGAGGAGTCCTGGACGCTTTGGATCGCGCGCCGGCTGGGCTGCTGCAGATGCGTGCCGAGCACCAGGTAGGCGACCAGCACCGCGGTCACCGCCGCAACCAAGACTGTCCCGGCGGCGACATCCTTGGCGATCCGTGCGCGCGGGTCGAACGAGTTGGTCGCCACGTCCAGAGCCATCTCAACCGCGGTGTTGAACATCTCGGCAACGATCACGAACCCCACGGCGAGAATCAGCACCAGCATCTCCAGCCGGCTGACGCCGAGCACCAACCCCAGCGGCAGCACGATCAGCGCGGCGCCGAAGTGCAGGCGCATATTGCGCTGGCTGCGGACGACGTGGATGACGCCCTCGAAGGCGTTGTTGAAGCTCTGGACGAGGTCCCCGGACTCTCGAGCGGCCACCCGAAACGGCGCCGCCCGGCGTGCCCGGCCGGCCCTGTCCTCCCCGCTATGCAGGTGATACGGCAACGTCTGCCACCTCCTTCACCAGGACATCCTGGCGGTCGAGCATGGCGGTGTCCGAACCGTCGTGGTCGTAGCCGACCAGGTGCAGCACGGCATGCACCAGCAGCGTCGCCACCGGGGTGCCCTCGTCCACCGCCACCCGCGGGCAGATGACGACATCGCCCAACTGGCGCGGCAGACCCGCTGCGAGCTCGCCGGCGCCGTCGATCGGAAACGACAGCACGTCGGTGGGCGCCGGCTTGTCGCGATGGGCGGAGTTCAACTCGGCCATCTCATCGGGCGCGACCAGTGCCAGTCCGACATCCCCGTCGTCGAATCCCCTCTGCGGCCAGGGTCGCCTGCAGCACGGCGATCGCAGCGGCTTCGTCGAGCGTCCAGCCACTGCGGTTGGAGACCGTGACCGCAACCGTCACTCGGGTCGGTCCCGGCCGCTCTGCTCGCCGTGAACCTTGTAAGCGTTCACGATCCGCTGCACCAGCTTGTGGCGCACCACGTCGGCGTCAGAGAACCGCACGAACTCGATATCCGGCACCTCGTCGAGCACCTTCATCACGTGCACCAGCCCGGATCGCTGGTCGCGCGGAAGGTCGATCTGGGTGATGTCGCCGGTGACCACGATCTTGGAGCCAAACCCCAGCCGGGTGAGGAACATCTGCATCTGCTCGGGGCTGGTGTTCTGGGCTTCGTCGAGGATGATGAACGAGTCGTTGAGGGTACGGCCGCGCATGAACGCAAGCGGCGCGACCTCCACCATGCCTCGATCCATGTAGGTCGCCAGCCGCTCGGCGTCGAGCATGTCGTGCAGCGCGTCGAACAGCGGCCGCAGATACGGATCGACCTTGGCCAGCAGATCGCCGGGCAGGAAGCCGAGCCGTTCGCCGGCCTCGACCGCCGGCCGGGTGAGAATGATGCGCGCCACCTCGCGCTCCTGCAGCGCCGCCACAGCCAGCGCGATCGCCAGATAGGTCTTGCCGGTGCCGGCCGGACCGATCCCGAAGGTCACGGTGTTGGAGCGAATCGCGTCCACATACCGCTTCTGGCCGATCGTCTTGGGAGCGACCGTCTGGCCTCGGTGCCGCCACACGACGTCATGCAGCACCTCCACCGACCCGCCGTTTTGGGTCTGCAACAGGTTCACGACAGCGTCAACCGTCTGCGGCGACACACTCACGCCCTCGTCCACCAGCTGGGACAGCTCGTCCACCAGCGTGCGCGCACGCTCGACGGCGGCGTCCTCGCCGTCCAGCGTCAGCTCGTTGCCGCGCAGATACGCCTGGGCGCCCGACCGCTCTCGGAGCGCATCGAGCATGGCATCCTGCTCGCCGCCGAGCTCCGCGGCGAGGTCGTTCCCAAGAGAAACTGTCAAACGCGCCATGGGTGCATGCTAGTCATTGCACCCGCTGACACCAGTGACTCAGGAACCCTGGAGCCGTGCCCGCACCAGCGCTGAGGCAGCCCGCCCGTCGGCTCGCCCGCCGGATGCCTGGGTGACCGCGCCCATCACCTTGCCCATGTCCTTCATGGAGCTTGCGCCGGTGTCCGCGATGGCCTCGTCCACCATCGCCTCGAGCTCCTGTTCGGTGAGCGCGGCCGGCAGAAACTCGTCGATCACGGCGATCTCGCTCTCCTCTGCCTCGGCCCGATCGGGCCGCCCTCCGGCGCGATAGGCCTCGGCCGCCTCGATCCGCTGCTTGCGCTCCTTCCGTAGCACGGCCTCTGACGCCTCCTGTGACAGCTCGCCGTCGGGCGCGTCCTTCTCTGCCTTCTGCAGCGCTGCCACCAGCATCCGCAACGCCCCCACCCGCTGCCGGTCACCGGCTTTCAGGGCTGCTGTGCTCTCAGCCTTGATCTCGTTGATCATGCCACCACCTCCACCAGTTCACCGACGGGGCCGCCCACCTCGACCCGGGTGTAATCGGCGGTGTATCCGCGGCCATTTTCCTCCACCAAGACCATCTGGCGTGTTCCGTGCAACGCCCGCCGATGACACTCACCCTGCCGGTCGGAGAGGGCTCGCAGCCGGCGCGAGCGATCCGCTTTGACGGCCGGCGGCACCGGATCGCTGGCGGCATCCACCGTGTCCGGACGCGGTGAGTAGCGAAACACGTGCACCTTGGAGAACCCCGCCAGTTCGACCGCCGTCAGCGTGTTCGAAAACGCTGCCTCGTCCTCAGCGGGGTGACCGACGATCACATCGGTCGTGAGATTGAGACCGGCCACCGCTGCCCGTGCCCGCTGCATTCTGGCCAAGAACCCGGCCCGGTCATACCTGCGTCGCATGGCGCGCAGCACGCCGTCGTCGCCGGATTGCATCGGCACGTGCAGGTGCGGCGCCACCCCCGGGTGGCTGAGCGCCTCCAGCAACCCGTCAGTGAGGTGGTTGATCTCGATCGAGGACAGCCGCACTCGCTCGATCCCGTCCACCTCGGCCACCGCCACCAGCAGATCCGCCAGTCGCATGCCGGCGGCGCGGTCGCGAAAGCAGCCCAGGTTGATCCCCGCCAGGACGATCTCCCGATGCCCCTGCTCGGCCCGCCGCTTCACCTCTCGCAGCACCCCCTGGGACTCACGGCTTCGGCTGGCACCGCGAACCGCCGGAATCACGCAGTAGCTGCACGAGAACGAGCAGCCGTCCTGCACGCGTACATACGCTCGAGTGCGGGCAAAGGTCGGCGCGACACCGGTGCAGTCCGAGTGTACCCACCGCCTCGGCGATGATGTCCGGAGTCGGCTCCGCGCGGGCTGCCACCACGGTCACATTCGGCTCCAGCCCGTCGAACGCTCCCTCCAGGTTGGCGGCACAGCCGGTCACGAATACGCGCTCGGCCGAGCGGGCGGCGCGGCGCACCGCCTTGCGAGACTTAGCCACCGCCTCGGCGGTGACACAGCAGGTGTTGACCACCCGGACGGCGGCCGATTCGGCCTCGACATGACCATCGCCGATCAGGCGCTCGCGCACCGTCTGGGCATCGGCCAACGACACCTTGCAGCCCAGAAACTCGGTCGCGAAGGTCGTCACCCCAGAAATCCCATCTCACGCAGGGTCAGGGCGGCCGCCACGATCGCTGCGGTTTCGGTGCGCAATACCACCGGACCGAATGTGGCAACGGCCACTCCGCGCGAGCGAGCCAGCTCGAGCTCGGCGGCAGAGAAGCCGGGCTCGGGGCCGATCAGAAGCGTGGCCGACCGCCGCCCCACGATCCGGTCGGCCAGGCCGCCCGAGGCGCCCTCCAGATTGAGCACCACCGCGTCAGGTGAGAGCACGTCCGCGAACCGGGCGATCCCCAGGATCTCCGGCACACGCGACTGCTTCGACTGTTTGGCGGCGGCCTCGGCCACGCGCTTCCAGCGCTCCATCCGAGCGGGTGTGAAGGAGCCCTTGATCAGATCCGATCGCAACGCCCCCACAGCGCCGACGCCCAGCTCGGTCAGTTTTTCGACCGCTGCATCCGAGCGCGCACCAGGTTGTGCGATCCACACCGTCACCGACGGAGCGCGAGCCACCACCGCCACCTCCTCGATCAAGCTCAAGCCCCGGGCGGACACCCGCGCCATCCAGACGCGGCCGCCATGGGCCACCTCGCAAGTATCGCCGACCCGCATGCGCAACACATCCGTCAGGTGATGCTGATCGGCCGGGGACAGCTCCGCCACGCCGTCGGACACCCGCTGGGCGAAGAACCTGTAGCTGTGCCGGCTCATCCCGCTCGGATCACCTCAGCCGCCCAGTCGTCGATCTCGACCCGCTCCTGCCCGCCGGCCGATTGGGACGAGAGCAGACCGGAGACGATCACGACCTCCGGCAGGTCGTCGCGGTCGAGCAGCCGCTGGATCAGGTCGAGTTGCAGGTTTGCCAGCCACAGCGGCGCCGGAGGCAGCGGATCGGTCAGCACATCCGCCTGCTCGACCGTGAAGCTGACCGCGTTCAACGCCGCGTTCTCAGCGGCCGCTGACACCGCCAGCGGATCAAGGTCAAAGGCCGCCACCGGGCCGAATCCCAGCTTCAGCGCGGCGATCGAAAGCACCCCCGACCCACACCCCAGATCGAGCAGCGGCTGGGGCGTGAAGCGCTGCAGAAGTTCAAGAGCGGCTCTGGTGGATGGATGCGCCCCCGTGCCGAACGCCGATCCCGGATCGATCACCACGGCGATCTCCTCCGCGACCGACCACGGCGGGCCGATCCACAGCCCGCCGACTCGCACCGGACGGTGGAACTCTCGCCAGCGCGTCTCCCAGCCGGCCTCGACGTCCTGCTCGGTGAGGCCGGCGGCCGGAGACTGCTCGGCGTAGCCGGACAGCACCACCCCTTCGGGACCGTCCTCCTGCTCGATGCCGCCGCGGGAACCATTCCAACATCTGCAGCAGGGCGACGTCAGCCTGGTGCACGTCCACCCGCATCGAGTATCGCCTCACCGAAATGCGGCCCGCAGACGGCCGAAGAAGCCGTTGTCACTCGCATAGGTGGTGTCGTCGACGGTGGCCTCGAACTGTTTCAGGATGGCACGCTGCTCGTCTGTCAGCCGCAGCGGCACGAGCACGTTCAGCACCACCCGATGGTCGCCGCGGCCGCGACCGCCCAGCACCGGGATGCCTTTTCCCCGCAGCACTAGCATCTCGTTTGCCTGGGCCCCGGCGCGCACCTCGAGCGGCACCGGACCGTCGATTGTCTCGACCGAGACGGTCGCTCCCAGCGCCGCCTGGCTGAACGGCAGCTCCAGCACCGACACCAGGTCGTTGCCGTCGCGTTCGAAGCGCGGGTCGGGCGCCACCGAGACGCCCACGTACAGGTCACCCGGCTGTGCCCCAGGCTCGTCCACATGCCCACGGTCGGACAGCCGCATCCGGTGCCCGTCGGCAATGCCGGGGGGAATCTCCACCTCGATCGGCGTGCGCACCCGCCGCACCCCCCGCCCTCGGCAGGTCTTGCACGGGTGGGCGATCTTCTGGCCGCGACCGCCGCAGGCTGCACACGCGCCGGTCTGGACGAACTGGCCGAAGGCGGTCTGGGCGACGTGCTGTACCCGCCCGGCGCCTCCGCAGGTGGGACAGGTCTCGACCGGCGTACCCGGCTCGGCGCCGACTCCCTCGCACACTTCGCAGGCGGCCACCAGGTCGACCTCCACCGTGCGCTTGACTCCGAAGGCGGCCTCGGCCAGCGTCAGGTCGACGTCCACCTGCGCGTCGCTGCCCCGGCGCCGGCCTCTGCCCCCGGCTCCGCCGAAGATGTCGTCGCCGAAGAACGCGCCCAGCAGGTCGCTGAGCGACGAGAAGTCCATGAACTGCTCGGTGTGCAGCTGGCTCTGGGACACGCCCGGCGTGGCCGAAGCGGTCGTACCGGGCGCGGGTGTCGGGGTTGCTCAACACCTCGTAGGCCTCGGCGGCCTCGCGAAACTGTTCGCCGGCCGCGGGCTCGGGATTCACATCGGGGTGCAGCTCACGCGCCATCCGCCGAAACGATTTCTTGATGTCGGTGTCAGTGGCGTCTTGGGCGACGCCCAGCACCTCGTAGTAGTCGCGCTTGGCCACGCGCCGATTGTAGATCGACGCGTGGCGAGCGCTGCCTACTCACCTCACCACTGGTGAAAGCCCCGGCCGAAGTGATGGCCGTGATGACTCACGCGCGCAGCAATCAGTGCGAGCGCAGTTACGGCCATGAGCAACGCCGGGCGTCGAGCGATGTACTTCATCCCATACCCTCCTAAAACTGCGAGAGCGGTGCTACCAGCGAACGTCCTGGAGGGCCTCTGCGGCCCGCCGGTACAGCTCTGCTGCTTTCACCGTCTCCCCCCTTTTCTCGGCCACATCACCGAGTGCCACCCAAGAGCCGGCCAGATGACTGACCGTCTCGACCGCCTCGAAACAGTTCGCGGCGGCCGCAAACGAGCGCTCTGCCTCGTCGATGCGATCCAACGCCATGTGCGCGCGGCCGATCACGATTCGAGCGTTCCCTTCTTCTTCTCGGTATTCCAGGCGAGAACCCAATAACCCGATCGCGCGATTTCCACTCTCGATGGCACCTTCGTAATCGCCGCGTGTGGAGCTTGGCGGACGCCAGAGAGGAGGCTGCAAAACCGGCATCGACGCGGTTGTCCTGCTCGACCGCAATCCGGAAGGACTCGGTCAGCAGCGGCACCGCCTCCTCCGGCTTGCCGGTGATCGCCCGCAGCTGGCCGAGGTTGTTCAGCAGCTTGCCGACGTACTCGTGGTCGGACACGCGCTCGTACAGCGCCTTGGAACGCTCGGCGTAGTCGCGCGCCAGCGAATACTGGTTCTGACGCTCGGCCACCAGCGACGCGTCCAGCAGCGTCTCGGCCAGCACCCGATCGTCGTTCAACGAGCGAGCCAGCTCGAGCGCCTGGGTGACGTCCTCGGACGGCAGCTGTGAAATCCTTCTGGCGCCGGCGTACCTTGGCGCGGACGTTGAGAATCCGAACCCGCAGCGCATCGGACGGCTCGATCGCGCCCTCTGCCAGCTTGGCCGCCTCGTCCAGTGCCGCGGCCGCGGTCGCCAGGCTGCCCATCTTGTAGCGAACCAGCCCGACTCGGTACAGCACCCCGGCGCGATCGGTGTCGGTCAGCCCATCGGCCAGCACGCCGGCCTGCGCCAGCGCAGACAGCGCCTCGGGCATCTGCCCGATCGCCTGCAGTGCCCAGCCCCGCGCCTGCGCGTGACGAAAGCGCAGGCGATCGTCCCCGCTTCGCTCGGCGGCGGTGTCCGTGTCGGCAAGAATTGCGAGCGCCTCGCGGTCGCGATGCGCCTCGATCTCGGCCTCTGCCCGCGCGACTGCTGCTTCGCAGGCCGCGCGGGCAGAGACTCCGCTTTCCCCTTCAAGCGTGACGCGGTCGACGCCCAGCGCTTCCGCAAACCAGGCGAGGGCCGCATCTGACGGCTTGGTCTTCCCGAGCTCGACCTGGCTCACATACTCCTTGGTGAAGCGTGAACCGCCCAGCTCAGCTTGGGTCAGGCCAGACGAGATGCGCAGCGCACGCACGCGCACGCCGACCCCCGTGGGCGTGCTAACGGTACGGGCGCTCCTGCGATTCTCGCGGGTTTGGCCGGTTGACCCCATGCCCTCAGATTAGCGCATGATTCCTTACTTGACTAGGTCTCCCGTAGATTACTTCACTGATCCATCAATTTTGGCTTAAACGCTCGTGAATACGTGAAGTCAAGTGACATTTGTCCAAGACTTGATTTCACCCATTTTAGGTACTTGACTCTTGGGATCCAAGCGAGTAGATTGAGCCTACAACGCGAAACGGCACAGCCGAGAAAGCGATGCCGAAGACAAACTCCTCAATCGGTGGGCCGCCGAACGAGAAACGAAACGTCTTCTGGGGTCTCATCGTTCAACTCGGCGCCGGGGGTCGGAGTCGAAGCGCGGTGGTGAGGACTGGAGCCCCTCACCGCCGCGCGATTCCTTTTTAAGGATCAGGCCGCGCACGGCCCAACCCGAGATGACCGCCGTGCGCTGAGGAGGAACAGGCCGGCCGCGATGGCCTGGTAGCCGATCAGTGCGATCAGGCTGCCCGACACGTTCTCGTGGGCGATCAGGATCCAGCCGCCGAGCAGCAGAAACCACGGTGGCGCCAGCCGCGGCCAGCCCAGTGCGCACGGAATCAGCAGCAACGTGAAGTAGTGGGCCCAGACGATCGGCGAAGCCAGAAGCGTCGCTGCGACCGCTGCCAGGAACGCCACCTGATTGCGCGATCGCGCCGCCGCAAGCAGCACAGCGACCGCGGCGACCACCCCGATCAGCTCGCCGGCCGCCAGCGGAACACCCGCCCAGTGCAGCAGCGCCGCCAGCGAGTAGCTGTCCGGTGCCTCCGTCGCAGTCACCCACGAGAGCAGCCGGGGATACTCATGCAGCCCTGTGAAGCCGATTACGGCCCACGACCCCGCGATCACGGAAACGCCGGCCACCGCCGCCACCGCGGCTGCGCGCAGCCGGCCGAGTGAGCACGAGCCACACCGCGAGCGGCCAGCAGAAGAGCTTGGCGCGATTGCCAGTGCCACCAGGCAGCCGACCATCGACGGCGAGTTGCGCCACCGCCACGCGGCCGCGGTGATGAGCATGATCAGTACGCTGAGGGCGCCCGCAAGCTCGGCGGCAAGCACAGGGTGGGCCACCAGCGCAACCGCGTAGCAGCGCCGGTCACGCACACCCAGGAGCCACAGCCCGGCCACCGTGGCTGCCACCATGATGGCGGTGAAGAGCGCCGCCGCTGCCGGCTTTGGGAGCGCGGTGAAGGGGACGGCCAGAAATGCGATCGGAGGCGGGTAGATGTAGGCGCTGCCGATCTGCGCGAAGCTGCGCATACGCGCCCGCGTACGGGGAGTTGGCCGTGCAGCACCGCCCGCGCCGCCGGCAGGAAGGCGTACTCGAGATCGACCAGCGCGCCAGGGCCGGGTCACACTCACCGCCAGCATGCCGACCACCGCAGCCGCCGCCGGGAGCCAGGTAAGCCAGAAGCGCGCGGCCCTCGTCACGGCTCGGGTGATCGGCCACGACCACCCTCGATTCAGCCCGGGGGCTACTCCTCGTAGATGTCTTCGACGAACGCCGACAGCGCCGCCGCAGCGCCGCGCACCGACCGGATCGCGGTGGCGTAGTCCATCCGCATCGGCCCGATCAGCGAGACCGTGCCAAGGTTCTGGGTGACCAGGCCGTAGTTGGCTGCAACCATCGCCAGCGCATGCATGTGCGGCACCGCATTGTCACTGCCGACGCGCACGTACAGCCGCCGCGAGTCGAGCGCGCTGCGCAACATCTCCAGCAGATCCATGCGCTCCTCGAGCACCCGCATGAGCCCGTTGATCTCGGCCAGA
This sequence comes from uncultured Actinomycetes bacterium, assembly GCA_963723785.1. Lineage (GTDB taxonomy): Bacteria > Actinomycetota > Thermoleophilia > Gaiellales > JAICJC01 > CAVPTL01. Next base: position 35,764 of record CAVRSB010000021.1, read on the forward strand.
TCGGCGAATCGCATCTCCTCCAAGAGCCGCGCGGCGCCGCCGATGTAGAGCATCTGCTCACCGCCCTCGACCAGCTCGGTGAAGGCCGGGCGCAGCGATGTCGATCAGCTGCCGCTCGACCGGCGAGAGCCCAGGCTCCTGCAGCCGGGCCTGGAGCGTGCGCGTACCCGCCCGCACGCCCCCGAGCTGCTCGTTGAGGAACTCCCCGGCCCACTCCACCAGCTTGGGGTCGACCGCCGCCGGGAACGGGAAGATCTTCTTGGTCACCCCGCCGGTGGAGGTGATCACCACCACCATCACCACCTGCGCCTGCAACAGCAGCACCTCCACCCGCCGGATCTCTGTCGTATCCAGCGGCGGGGCGGTCACCAGCGCCAGCAGCGAGGTGACATGCGACAGCATCTCGGTGGTGGCGCGAAGCGCCGAGTCGATCTCGGAGCGGGTGGCGCTGAGATCGACCGGCAGGCTGGCCGCCCCCAGCGGCTGCTGCAGCAGTAGCTCGGCATACAGCCGGTACCCGGCGTCGGTCGGCACCCGCCCGGCCGAGGTATGGGGATGGTTGAGCAGGCCCCTGTTCTCCAGCTCTGCGAGCTCGTAGCGGACGGTCGAGGGTGAGGCATCGATGTCGTTCTTCTCCACCAGCGTGCGCGAGCCCACGGGGTGACCGGTGGCGATGTAGGAGGCCACCACATCGGTCAGGATCTGCACCTGCCGGGGAGAGAGTTCGGGACGCTGGCTCATCGCACCATCGAGACGACCACCTCGTCGGCGACATGGCGGCCGCGGTCTGTCAGCCACATCATGCCGTCGCCCCGGCGCACCATCCCCGCCCGTTCCATCCTCGAGACGCCGGACTCATCCAGCACGCCGGAGACCGAGGCCACCCGCACCGGCCGGTCGAGGCGCAGACCGAGCATCAATCGCTCCAGCTCGCGCTGCGACGCGGTCAGGACTTCCAGCTCGGTCTCGGGGCGGCTCCCGACTCCACCGCCTCCAGGTACCGCGGCAGGCTGGGCCGCACCCGGCGCCGCTCGAGGCCGACGGTGGAGACGGCACCGACGCCGATGCCGAGATAGTCGTGCCCGAGCCAGTAGCCGAGGTTGTGCTGCGACTCGCGGCCGGGCCGGCAGAAGTTGGCGGTCTCATACCAGCGATAGCCGGCCGCCCGGAGCGTCCCCACCACCACCTCGTAGAAGTGCTCCATGCTGTCGGCGACGAGTTCCAGCGCCGCGCCGTGGCGGTGGGTGAAGCGTGTGCCGGGCTTGGCCTCGAGCTCGTAATAGCTGATGTGCTGGGGCTCGAGGCTCAAGACGTTGTCGAGGTCGAGCTTCAAGTCCGCCTCGCTTTGACCCGGAACCCCAAACATCAAGTCGAGGTTGAGGTTTGAGATGCCGGCCGCCCGCAAACGTCGCACTGCAAGCCGAACGGTGTCCGGCTGGGCGAGTCGCTCGAGCGTCTTCAGGTGAGTGGCGTTGAAGCTCTGGGCTCCCACCGAAACTCGCGTCACCCCACCCTCGACTAATACTTGAGCCTTTGCCGGGGTGACTGTCTCGGGGTTGCACTCGATCGTGATCTCGCCGGCCGACGGCAGGCCGGCGAGCAACCGGGCGAGTTGCACGTCGTCCAGAAGCGTGGGCGTGCCGCCGCCGATGAACACCGTCGCGAGCGGGGACTCAACGGCCGGCATCTCGGCCAGCAAGCGCGTCCACGTAGCGTGCCTGCAGGTGCTCGTTGCCGGTCACGGTGACGAAGTCGCAGTAGCCGCAGCGGTGGGCGCAAAACGGCACGTGCACGTACAGGTGATCGATGCGGGCTGCTCACGCCGACTCCCGGTTGATCTCGAGCACCGCCAGGAACGCTTCCTGTGGTACCTCCACGCTGCCCACCTGCTTCATCCGGCGCTTGCCCTTCTTCTGCTTTTCCAGCAGCTTGCGCTTGCGGGAGATGTCGCCGCCGTAGCACTTGGCGGTGACGTCCTTGCGCTTGGCCTTGACCGTCTCGCGGGCAATCACGCGCGACCCGATCGCGGCCTGGATGGCGACGTCGAACATCTGGCGGGGAATCCGCTCGCGCAGCGTCTCGACCAGCACCCGGCCCTGGCGCTGGGCGTTGTCGCGGTGGGTGATCAGCGACAGCGAGTCGACCCGCTCGCCGGCCAGCAGCACATCCACCTTGACCACCTTGCCCTCGCGAAACCCGAGCAGGTCGTAGTCGAACGAGGCGTAGCCGCGGGTGCGACTCTTGAGCTTGTCGTAGTAGTCGAGCACGATCTCGGCCAGCGGGATGTCGTACACCAACTGCACCCGCTCTTCACTCAGATAGGCCATGTGGTGGTATTCGCCGCGACGCTCCTGGTTGAGTTCCATGACCGTGCCCACGTGCTCCTTGGGGGTGATCGTGGACGCCCGCACGTACGGCTCCTCGGTGGCCAGGATGTCGGACATCGGGCATCTGGGCCGGGTTGTGCACCTCCACCCAGCTGCCGTCGGCCACCTGCGCCCGGTAGGCGACGTTGGGTGCGGTCACCAGCAGATCGAGCTCGTACTCGCGCTCCAGCCGCTCCCGCACGATGTCCATGTGCAGCAGCCCCAGAAAGCCGCACCGAAACCCGAATCCGAGTGCCCGCGAGCTCTCCGGCTCATACGACAGGGCGGCGTCGTTCAGCTTCAGCTTCTCCAGCGCGTCTCGCAGCTCGGGATACTCATCGGAGTCGGTCGGGAAGAGGCCGGCAAACACCATCGGCTTGACCTCGAGGTACCCCGGAAGCGCCTCGGTCGCACCCTGCCGGGC
>CAVRSB010000022.1:0-10669 GCA_963723785.1 uncultured Actinomycetes bacterium
TTGCGATCCGCGTTGGTTTCCGCCGACGTCGATCCCGCGCAGCAGTGCCACGTAGCGCGTCATGCGTCAGCCTCCCGCCGCCGCCACACACGGCCGATGCGAGGGCCGCCGACCACCGACTCCGGTACCCGGCCAAAGGCCTCCATGTCGGCGAGGGCACGCTCGACCTCGTCTGCCGAGGCGATCCCCTCGGCGATCACCGCGTCGGCCGACGCGGCCAGCGTCAGGTGGGGCAGCTCCACGATCTCACCCGAAGCCGCCACCCCCTGCACGATCTCAAAGCCCGGGTCGGGGATGCCTGCCTCAAGACAGAGGCGGTGGAGCTTTCGCCCAATGGCGGCGTCTCCGCCCCGGCGCCGCAGCGCCTCGCTGTACACCCGCTGGTAGAAGTCGTGCCCAGCGTTGGGCGGGTCGGTGAAACAGCCGTCGAAATCGGCGTCCTCGACGACGATCGCGCCGCCGGGCCGAACCGCCGCCCACATCTCCCTGAGTAGCTCGATCGGCTGCCGCAGGTGCTCCAGCACGAACCGGCTGTACACCAGGTCGTATGCCCCGGGCTCACTCCAGCCCGTGATGTCGGCTGCCTGGAACCGGACGTTGCCGAGCCCCAACTCGGCGGCCTGCTGACCGGCCAAGTCGAGCTTGACCTGATCCATGTCGAGGCCGGTGACGCTGCCGTAGGGGCCCACCATGCGCGCCAGCAGGAACGTGACTTCGCCACCGCCACAGCCCACGTCGAGACAGTGCATCCCCAGCGTCACACCGACCCGATCGAGCAGCGCAGAGGTGTTGGCCCCGTGCACCCGCGCGAGCACGCGCAGCCGGTCATACCCCTCGCGACCGCCTCGGATCACGTAGTCACTCACCCGCTCAATGCTACCGGCGAGCCGCGCTACGAACGGAGGCCTGATCGAAGAGATCCCGGCGCGGACTAGGTGAACCGGTCGGTTGCACGCACGAGTTCGTTGGTGATGCCCTCCGCGTCGGCGGCGTGACCCGCGTCCGCGACCACGACCAGCTCTGAGTCGGGCCACAGGCGGGCCAGCTCCCAGGCTGTTCCCAGCGGCGCCTGCAGGTCAAAGCGGCCGTTGATCATGATCCCAGGGATGCCGTCCAGGGCGGCGATGTTGCGCATCAGGATTCCGTCCTCGAGGAACACACCGTGGTCGACGTAGTGGGTCACCAGCCGGGCGAACGCCAGAGCAAACGCGGGGTCTTTGTACCGACTGGCGAGCCCGGCCTTGGGCGGCCAGTCGGGCGTCGCCGATTCCCAGGTGCACCACTCCAAGGCCGCCTGCGCACGCACCGCCGGGTCAGGATCGTGCAGCAAGCGGCGGAAGGCCGACACCACGTCGCCATCTCGATCTGCCGCGGGCAGGGCGGCCCGGCGGCGCTCCCATTGCTCGGGGAAGAGCGGCTGCAGCCCTTCGCGGAAGAACCAATCGTCCTCCTGGCGACGCCCGGCGGTGACGCCAAAGAGGATCAGCTCAGAAACGCGACCCGGATGCTCCTCAGCGTAGGCGAGGGCCAGGGTGCTCCCCCATGATCCGCCCAGCACCAGCCATCTCTCGATCGCCAGGGTCTCGCGCAGCAGCTCAATGTCGGCAATCAGGTTGGGTGTGGTGTTGGCGCTCAGGTCGATGTCCGGTTCGCTCGCGTGGGGAGTGCTGCGACCGCAGTTGCGTTGATCCATCAACACCACGCGGTAGGCGACCGGGTCGAACAGCCGCCGATGCCACGGCGTGCAGCCCGAGCCGGGACCGCCGTGCAACACCAGCGCAGGCTTCCCCTTGGATTCCCGCAGGTCTCCCAGTGCACCCGGTCGCCACCGCCCACATCCAGCATGCCGTGGTTGTCTGGTGCGATCTCCGGGTACACGACCAGCAACGGTAGACGAGCCGCGTGACCGATGAGTTTTGGGGTCACGGCGGATCTAAGGTACGACGCAGATCAACCGGCGAGAGGAGAAACCATGGCAGGCCAGATTGTGCACTTCGAGATTCCGGCGGACAACACGGAGCAGAGCCGCGAGTTCTGGGGCGGGCTGTTCGGGTGGCAGTTTCAGGCGTACCCCGGCCCATCCGAGTACCACATGACCCAGATCGGCGAGCAGACCGGCGGGGCAATCACCAACATGGAGCCCGACAAGCGGGGCGCCCGCGCGTACTTCAGCGTGGACGAGATCGGTGCGGGAGCCGAGCGCGTGCGCGAACTCGGTGGCCAGGCCAGCGACCCGATGCCGGTACCCGAGATGGGCTGGTTTGCGACCTGCACCGACCCGCACGGCAACGAGTTCGGTCTGTGGCAGACCGACCCCTCGGCCAGCATGCCTGAGTAGCGGGTAATCGGCGCCTGGCACCAATTATTCACTACGGACGCTTTGGGTGAATAACGGTGTCTGGCACCGTTATTCACCCAAATCAGGCCGGTTCAGTCCCCGCGGTGGCCTGCGCGTCCACATCCTCGGGAGTGAGGTTCTCCTCCTCCTGAACGCCTCGTTTCAGCCCGACGATGGCCACGACCGCGGCCACCGCCATGATCCCGGCCATCGCCATCAGCACCGATCGGGTGGCGTAGGCGAAGTCGAGCCGGATGAACGCGCGGGATCTTGTCGACATTGGCGCTGTGCGCTGGGCGATGGTCGGACGCCTCGCGTCGCGCCGCCTCGCGGGCAGCCCCTGTCCGACCAGCGAGTCGGTCACGCGCGAATGCAGCTGCGGTCACCAGCACGTTGCCGAGGATGGCGAACCCCAGGCTGGCGGCGTAGTTGCGGACCGTCTGGGTGATGCCGGTGGCCTCGCCGTAGGAGAGCCGGGAGGCCCGGTTGACCGCGTCGGTGCTGGCCGGCCCGAGCATCAGGCCCATGCCCGCCCCGGCGAGGACGATGTACCAGACCTGCGCGCCGAAGTCGAGGTCGGTGACCTTGCCGGCCCAGAGCGCAGAAGCCGACGGCGGCCAGCGATGCAGCCGAGCACGACCGGCCGCTTGGCGCCGCTCCGGTCGAGCATCCGCCCGCCGATCTGGGCCGCGATCACGAAGCCGAGGAAGAAGTACAGGAGGAAGAGGCCGGCGTCGGTGGCCGACTTGCCCAGCGCGATCTGCGCGTACTCGCTGGCGAAGAAGAAGACCGGGACGAACACCAGCATCGAGATGCCGAGCACCAGGTTCTCGACCAGGAACGGCCGGATCTTGAAGATGCTCACCTGGATCAGCGGCGACTCGGTGCGCTGCTCGACGAAGTAGAACACGACCAGCAGCGCCGCGCCGACGACGATGCAGGCCGATCGTGCGGGGTTGCCCCAGCCCCAGAGCGCCGACTGCTGGAACCCGAACACGCTGAGCCCGACCCCGGCGGCGATCAGCACGAGGCCGCGGTAGTCCATCCGCGCCGGCCGGTGCGTCCGTTCGCGGCTTGGAGATGGCGATCAGCATCAGCGCGATGATCGCGACCGGGATGTTGATCCAGAAGATCGCCCGCCAGGTCCACTCGGTCAGGTACGCCGCCGAGCGATCGGGCCGATCGCGGTCAGCCCGCCGGCGATGCCGAAGAAGAGCGCCAGCGCCTTGCCGCGCTCGCGCAGCGGGAACGTCTGCACCACGATGGCCAGGGCGGCCGGGAACATGATCGCCCCGCCGACGCCCTGGATCACCCGGAAGGTGACGATCCACGCCTCGGCGAGGCTGCCCGTCGGGGTCAGCCCGCACATCGCCGACGCGCGCCGCGAAGACGATCACGCCGAGCATCACCATCCTGCTTGTGGCCGACGGTGTCGGCGAGCCGGCCGCCGAAGGCAAACAGGGCGGCCAGCGACAGCAGGTAGGCGTTGATCGCCCACTGGATCCCGGTGCTGGTGCAGGCCGAGCTCATCCTGGATCGTGGGCGCCGCGATCGAGACGATCGTCTGGTCGATGAACGTCATCGCGACCGCGAAGATCATCGCGGCCAGGATCAGGTTCTGGGCGCGTCCGCCGGTGGCTTCGGTGGCAGTCATGTGGTCATCTCCGATGTCGTTCACGCGGAGCGCCTCCGGCGGCGCCGGAGGCACTCTAGAACTCTCGGGGGGCGCGGTCTACCAGCTATGAAGTGATCTGCCTGGCGATGTATTTGGCGTCGAATCCGACCCCGCCGACGTTCTCCGACACGAACGAATGCAGGAAGTCGAGGCCAACGAAGTAGAGGCCCGGTTCCCGCCCCACCACCCCGCGCTCTGACACCGGCGCCCCATCGTCGTCAAACACCGGAAGGTCGATCCAGCTGAAGTCGGGTCGCAAACCTGTACACCAGATAACGTTTGCAACCTCCAAGACACATCCGCCCTCGAGCAGCGGCCGGCCGTTGCGAACACCGACCGTCCTTCCAACCCGCTCGATACCAGCCTCTGAGATGTCCGCCGACTTGACGCGAATCAGTGGTGCGCCATTGGCGATCACCTTGGGACGAAGCTTTCGTCCGATCGGTGTCTTCACGGTCAGTACGTGTGAGGCGAGGAACCACAGGAGCGGCAAGAGCAGCCGTGCCCGCAGGCTCTCGATACGAAACGGGATCTCGCCTTTGTCGGGCCCCGAAAGCCACGTGGGATGCAGTTTTGACAGTTCCATTGCGATGTCTGCCCCGGAGTTCCCCGCGCCCACCACGAGGACGCCCCCGGCGCGCAGCTGTGACGGACCTCGATATTGCGTCGAATGCATCTGCTGGATGCTGGGATCGAGGTCGGGAGCGAACGATGGAACGGTCGGGGTGTTGTACTGCCCCGAAGCGACCACGACGTGATCGGCGACGTACCGGCGCGCCCCAGCCGTTACCGCGTACCGTCCGGACTTCTTCGTGAGCCCGTCCACGCGGACCCCGGTCCGCACCGGGAGGTCGAACCTCGACGCATAGGCGTCGAGGTAGTCCGCCATCTCGTCTCTCGTGGGGAACGACCATCCCGGGGCCGGGAACGACCAACCGGGCAACCCATCGTACCGGGCGGGGGTGAAAAGCCGAAGGGAGTCCCACCGGCGGCGCCAGGAATCGCCGATCCGCTCGTTTGCGTCCAGGATTACGAACCGGCGGTTTTGGTTCGCCAGGTGATACCCGACGGCCAGTCCGGCCTGCCCCCCGCCGATGATCACCGTCTCGACATGCTCTGAGACACCGCTGCGATCGGAGCCGGTCGCTTCGAGTACCTGCGTGTTTGGTGTTCCGTGGGTGGTCACGCTGCCTCCTCTATCTCGGTGGTATCAGGTGTTTTCCCACGCTATGGAGCGCGAGGAGGGCCCGCATCGACCGGATTCACCAAATCGAGAGATCCGGCGAATGGTTACTTCGAACCACTGACCCGGTCAGGCCAGGTGGTGGGTGAATGCGAACGCGCCGGCGGCAGTGCGGGATGACACCCCGAGCTTGGCGAAGATGTTCTGTAGGTGCCGCGCAACCGTGTGCTCGCTGATCACCAGCCGCTCGGCGATCTCCCGGTTTGTCTTTCCGGCGGCCACCAACCGCAGCACCTCCAGCTCCCGCGCGGACAAACCGTGGCTGCCACGTGCCGCATCCACATCAATCAGCGCTGCCACCCGGGCGACATCGGGCACGGCATTCAACTGCTCAAACACGCCACTGGCAGCGTTCAGCTCGAGTGCGACTGCGTCGTGATCGCCGAGGGCTCGGCAGGCGAGCCCGACGAGTACCCGCGCACACGCTGCCTCATACGGTGCTCCGAGTCCCTGCCATCCCCTCCACGCGCGTCGAAGGGTGATCAGGGCCGCCTCCGCCTCACCCTCGGCCAACTCCACAGCACCGCTCGCGTGCGCGGCCATCGCCTGGAGCATGTCGCTCTGGTAGGCGTTGGCGATGTCGGCGAGTTCCCGGCAGGCGATGCGTGCCTCCTCGACGTTCCCCGTGGCCAGCATGATCTCGACGCACGCCGGTAGCAGGCCGGCCCGCCGCAAAGGCTCGGTCGTTTCGCCGACGGCGCGGCGGATCGCGGCGGTGGCGGCATCGGTGTTGCCCTGTGCGAACCGCACCAGTGCCAGTCCGGGCTGAGGTTCCCAGCCATACCGGCTTGCCTCCCGGTAGGCATCCTCGGCCGAGTCAAAGTCCCCCAAAAGCCGATGCACCTCACCCTGTCGGTAGAACGCCTGGGCGGCCGCGGCCTCGTTCATCGCCTCCGCCAAGCGCACGCCGGCGCGGCGCGCCTCGTCCAATGCGTCCGGCCAGGCACCGTGCAGCTGCATGATCTCGGCGCGATGGACGAGACAGCGGCCGGTGAACGCCCTCATGTCCGGTTGCTGCTCGCACCAGACGGTGAGCGCCGCCGTCCACTCCTGGGCGCGGCGCAACTCGAACACTTGCTGGCAGCCCGCGATCACACCGCAGTACACCAAGCCGGCGACCACCGGTGACACCGCTTGAGTGGTGACGGCCACCATCGCTTCGTCGAGGAGCGCGAGGCCCTCTCTCACCCGCCCGAGCCTGATCGCGAAGTCGCCCTGCGCATGCACCGCGAGCGCGAACAGGTCCGTATCACCGAACCGTTCGCCGATCTCTGCCGCAGTCGCGGCAGTGATGGCGGCGGCCTCATGATCGCCGTTGGCCTCGTGCTGGAACATCAGCGGAAGTAGGAGATAGCCCCGCTCAACGCAGTCATGTTGCTCACGCTCGAGCAGCCGGTGCGCCCGACTGAGCCACCCGGTCGCGCGAGCCATCTCGCCACGCGTCGCGAGCGTGATTCCGACCCAAAAGGCGCAGCGCACACTGTGCAGTGACTCTCCCGCGTCCAAATACACATAGTGGGCCCGTTCCAGAGCGGCGATCCACTCGTCGTCTCGACCCAACATGTAGGCCGCGGTGGCAAGCTGCTCGAGATCCCCACCCGCGAGCGGCGTCGCGTGATCAGCGCTCGACAGCGACGAATAGGCCTCCGTCCACCCTCGTGCGGTGACTGACCGGCGCCCGCGCGCGACCAACTGGGCCGGACTAACAGTCTCGTCACCCATGGGGCTACTCTATCGGGAGTTAGCCGACCCGCTGGGCTTGGAGCGTGTAGGAGTGCGGCAGCCGCTCCGGCCGGTCGGTCAGCCGCCACTCGCCACCGCCGGTGTCGACCATGCCCTTGACGGCTTCCCACGGCACCGAGTCGTGCTCCTGGAGCAGTGTCGGCTGCATCCCCGCGGCGAGCAATGCAGAGACGATCTCACCGAGGCCGTGGTTCCACTCGTGGGTGGTCTTGGTGACGAACACCTGGTCGGTCTGGACGTAGGTGTCGCCGAACTCGCCAGGGTCGTCGAGGATCACCGGGGAGTCGGTTTCGAAGTACGGGTACTCCAGCACCAGCAGCCCGTCGGGCCGGTCGAGCTCGAGCGACCACAGCACCGGGTGCGCCTCGCGGATGTGCAGCCGGCCGCCGGGACGCAGCAGGGTGGCCACCACCTCCGCCCACCGGCCGATATCTGGCAGCCAGTTCAACGCCCCGACGCCGGTGTAGACCATGTCGAACCTGCCCGTCCCCAGCACCTCGGGTGCGGCGTACACCTGGGACTCGACGAAGCGTGCGTCGATCCCGGCCGCCCGCGCGAGCAGCCGCGCCTCGGCCAGGGCCGGGGTGGACATATCCACGCCGGTGACCGACGCTCCCAGCCGGCCGAGCGACACCGTGTCGGTGCCAATGTGGCACTGCAGGTGAACCAGCTCCAGGCCGTTGAGGTCACCCAGCCGCGGCCGGTCGAACCGGACGACCTCGCTCAGGTACGACGGGTCTTCAGCAAATCGAGCAACTGCATACTCGGGTGACGCGGCATGGGCAGCCACTCGTTCGTCCCAGTACGCCCGGTTCACCTCGATCGAGTCAGCCATCGGCGGATAGTTGCACAAGCCGGCGCTCCAGCTCGGCGCCGCCGGCCCTAGTATCAGCAGGCCAGGATGCCCCGCACACCACGCCACGACGGATTTGCCATGCCCCCGGAATGGGAGCCCCACCAGCTTACGCTGATGTCCTGGCCCTGCCGGCCCGAGACGTACGTCTCGGCCGAGCGAGGCCCCGGCCCGGAGGCGTATCTGCAGGCACAGGTGCAGCAGGCCGCCGTCGCAAACGCCGTCGCCGAGTTCGAGCCGGTGCTGATGCTCGTGCGTACCGAGCAGCTGGGCGAGGTGCGCCGGATGCTGTCCGCGCGGATCGAGTTGCTCGAAATCGAGCTGGACGACTCGTGGATGCGCGACAACGGGCCGATCTTCGTCCGCGATGCCCAACAGCAGGTCGCCCTGGTCAGTTCGGCTTCAACGGCTGGGGCATCCCCGACCAGCCCAATGCGCTCGACTCGCGGGTGCCGGAGCTGATCGCGGCGCACCTGGGGGTGCGCCGCTACGTGGCGCCGATGGTGTTCGAGGGCGGGTCGTTCTTCGTCGACGGCGAGGGCACGATGATCACGACCGAGCAGTGCCTGCTGCACGAAAACCGCAATCCCGAGCATGTCCCGCGATCAGATCGAGTCGACGCTGCACGACCACCTGGGCATCGACAAGGTGGTGTGGCTGGGCGAGGGCCACTACGAGGACTTCTCGACCGACGGCCACGTCGACGACATAGCCCACTTCCTGTCGCCGGGCCGGGTGATCCTGCACACGCCGTCGAATCCGGCCCACCTCGATCACGGCAAGGGCATCGACAACGCCCGCCGGTTGGGCGAGGCCACCGACGCGCGCGGCCGCACGATCGACGTTGTCGAGTTCGACACAGGCGAGGCTGCGGGCATCCCGTACCTCAACCTGTACGTCTGCAACGGCGGAGTTGTTGCCCCGATCGCGGGTACGCCAGAGGACGAGCTCGCACTGGCGCAGATCCGTGGGGTCTATGCTGACCGCGAGATCGTCACCGTGCCCTCGGAGGTGCTGTTCATGGCCGGTGGCGGCGGCCCGCACTGCATCACCCAGCAGGTGCCGGCCGGGGACGTTCGCGTAGTCAGCCGAATCGTCGGCGGCGGGTCGCAGCCACAGCGCCGCTTGCCGTGGCTGGACGGTGTCGTCGACGACGCCGACGAACTCGCGGCAGAGCACGTCCAAGATCGATCTGTTCACGCAGGCGGCCGGTGAAGGCCTGCACCGCGGCCTCTGCGTCGTAGGTGCGGCGCGAGAAGCGTCGATCAACCGCGTGCTGGATGCGGCGCCGAAGCGGCTGGAAGGCAAACGCAACCGTCAGCGTGCTGAGGGTCACCGCCAGGGCGCCCGACTGGCCGGTCGCCGACCGAAACGCCGCGCCCAGGAGTGCGATCCCGCCGAGATACAGCAGCGCCAGCATCGCGATCAGGCAGGTGTACACCAGCGTCTTTCTGATCACCACGTCGATGTCGTAGAGCCGGTAGCGCAGGATCGCCAAAGCGATCAGCACCGGGAACAGCACGATCGCGAGCACGAACGACAATCCCGAGAGATCGCCGCCGACACCGGCCAACGAGAGCACCATCGTCACCACGACCAGTACGGCCTCGAACAGCACCGCTGCCATGATCCATTTCACCTGCTGTCGCTCGACGCCGGCCGACCGCCGGAACCGCAGCACGATCGAGGCTACGCCGGCTCCAAATCCGATCAGCGAGGGGAAGATCCCAAACGCGTTGATCACATTAAGCACGCTCGCGCCGGTGCCGGAGATCGCCACCGGATTGGCGATCCCGTTCAGCGGGCCCGACGACGAGAACTCGGTGAAGCCCTGGGTGGCCGTGCAAACCGCTCCCAGCACCGCACACCACACCGCCAGCCGCCATCTCGGCGTGAGCGGATGCCCGTCGGGAAACAACAGCAGAAGTAGCGACATGACCATCACGAACACCCCGTCGAACACTGACGAGGAGAACCAGTAGGCGACCATGCCCCCGGGAGAGTGCCCGGCTCGACCACCATGGCGTACACGGCGTAGTTCTGCAGCAGGTTGTGCGGTACCGCCAGAAACATCGCCATGCCGATGAACAGCCAGCCGATCCGGTTGCCTCGCTGCCACGTGACGATCAGGGCGCCGATCGAGGCGAAGCCGATGGTCACGACCGTGAACATCAGCGTGGCTGTGAGCGATTGCACCGACCGGTCGAGCAGCCCCAACCACACCGCGACGGCGTTGATCACCACGGTCAGCCCGACAATCGTCCACGCGACCCAATGGGTCGCAGCATCTCCAGGTTGAGCCTCACCCAAACATTCTCGCCCACCGGCGTTCCGGGAACGTTACGGCGGACCTACTCGCCTGCGAGCAACCGCTCGATCGCACCCTTGGGCTGGTCGGTGATGGGAGGGCCGTGATCGAGGCACAGCACCTCGAACTCCAGATCCAGCAGGCGCTCCACGCTGCGACGCGTCCCGGCTGGATCGTCGTGGTACTCACCGGGCACCAGGCGCAGCGCACCACCGGCGACCATCAGCAGGTCGGAGCAGAACAGCACCCCGGGAGCTCGCTCCAGCAGCAGGCAGAAGTGGACGGGCTCGGGGCCGGGCGTATGCACCGCGCGCAGACCTCCGGGGAGGGGATCGTCGTCGCCGTAGCGGTGATCGGGCTCCTCGTCGGCGTCGGGAGCCCCGGCGGGAGCCCACACCTCGGCGCCGAACTCGCTGCGATAGCGCCAGGCTGAGCGCTGATGGCACTTGGCGGTGAGCACGATGGCGGTCGGCTCGCGCAGGCCTGCCAGCTCGGACGGCGCGAGTTGC
>CAVRSB010000023.1:0-60199 GCA_963723785.1 uncultured Actinomycetes bacterium
GCACCGCAGGGCGACGAAGCTCTCGAGCGGTGTGGAGCGGAGCGACAGAATGATGCACAAAGCTTTCCTCATCTACAACCCGGCTTCAGGTCGCAGACGCACGAAGCGCAAGCAGGACATCGCGCGCGTGGAGGAAGTTCTGCGCGCGGCTGGCGTGCAGGTTGAGACTTGCGCCACGACGCATACAGGCAGCGCGATCCAGCAGGTTCAGGAAGCGGCAGGACGGGGCTTTGACACGGTGATCGCTTGCGGAGGCGATGGCACGGCCAATGAGGCGCTGAACGGCATCATGCGGGCATTTCCACGGGAGCTGCGCGATGTGGCGCTGGGCTGGTGCCGCTGGGCAGCGGAAATCTGCTGGCATCGGACCTGGGCTTGCCTTCTGATCCGGTAGAGGCGGCAAAAAAGCTGCTGACATATCAGCCGCGTGAATTTCGTCCCGGAGTGGTTTGTTCGCAGGGGGAAAATGGCCCGGAGAAGCGTTACTTTCTGGTCGCGGCGGGCGTGGGCGCGGACGCGGAGTTGATGTATCGCACGGAAGTGGAAGCAAAGGAATTCTGGGGACGGAATGCCTATTTTCTGGAGATGGCGCGCATGGCCCTGCGCCGCCGCTATCCCATGTTTCAGATTGAGTGGGAAGATGAACAGGGAAACCGCCACCAGGGCGAGGCCATGCTGGCGATGTGCGTCCGCGCGGGCAAGTTTCCGGGGTTGTTGAGCCGGGTAAAACTGGGAACCGGCCTTTGGCGGCCGGATTTTTGCCTGCTGCTTTTTCGAACAAATAAAATCCGGCGCTTCTTCTCATACTTTGCCAGCGTGGCCACAGGGGCCAACTGGAAAGTCAAAAGCGTGAATGCCATCCATACCAAATGGTTTCGCTGTACGGCGATTCCGGGCATGCGCACCGTGCATTCCCAGGCCGATGGCGAGTTGCTGGGCACGCTGCCGGCCGAGTTGACTATCGAAAGCAGGCCGGTAAAGCTGTTGATGGAATGACCGGAAAGCGAGATCAGCCGGAGGCGAAGAGTCCAGAGGTTCCCAGTGCGCAATCATGCATCCATCGGGCTCAACCAGGGCTGAATACTTCACTTGAATCTTCTTGCCGGAGCGATGCCGGAGGGAAATTCTTCCGGTCTGCGTTCCTTCGGAAACAAATTCGCGGAACAGCGGAGTCTGCCACGTGGGTCGAGCCATCCACAACGTCATCAATGCGAAGTTCCAGCAGCATGGCGCGGTCATAGCCCAGCAATTCGCAGACAGGATCGGTGGCAAAGGTGTAGTTGCGATTGAGGTCAGCCACCACAACATATTTGCCGTCCGCGCCGGGGCCGTGGTGAGTGCGGGCATGGCGCATGGCTTCAATGCGCTTCAGAGTGTCCAGCATCGGTTTTACGCCGGCCCGGGAGTCCACCGCCAGATCAACATAAGGATTGCCCAGCGAGCCGCTATGGTGCAGCACCAGAACTCCATTGTTGGGATTGCGCTGCTTGGTTTTTCTGGCCAGCGCCTTGCGGTCGGCAAAGGAAAGCGTGTGGTTCAGGATCAGAACGTCAAAGTCAGTATTTTCAATGTGCTCATGAATCTCTTCTTTCGCAGCCGCCGCAACCACCTGATAGCCGGAGTTGCGAAATACCTCACGCTGCATGGCAAGCACGGAATCGCTCTGGCGAGAGCATAAGAGCAGCCGTGTATTCGATGCTTGGGCGACGTTCATGAGCAGAATACGTTCTATTATTCCATTTTGTTAATCAGTTCGACAACACATCGGAATGCGATAAAAGCTGGGCCTGAGGCGTTACTGCAAGGGTTAGGTGAAGGTGGCAGCCATGTTTAGAATGCTAGTTTGCTTTTGAGGTATTTCTCTTGGATCCTGTCACGCATATGCTGACCGGCGCCTGCGTGAGCCGCGCCGGACTGAATCGAAAAACCGCATTGGCAACGCTCACGCTGGTACTTGGCGTTTGAGGCCCCGGACATTGATTCGGTTACATATTTTTGGGGCGCGATTACGGGCCTGGAGCACCACCGGGGCATCACGCACAGCCTGATTGGCGCGCCATTTCTGGCTGCGCCGTGGTCGCGCTTGTTTATGGGATCCATCGCTGGAGAAGCTCACGGCAGAAGACGTGGCTGAAAGCGCTTCAGGCAGCACGTTGCTGCTGCCGGTGGTGACAGTTATTTCACTCGCGGTGCGCCATCGGCTGCAGCGCGAAGGGGAATCCCGTACGGGCGATCCGCTGCTGCCGCCCTTCTTGCTCGCCTTCGTCGCCCTGGTGATCTTGGGTAGCCTCGGACTCATACCCAAGGCGGTCGGCGAAGTGCTCAACGACGTCGCTCGCGGTTGCCTCGTCATCGCGATCGCCGCTGTGGGTCTCAAGACATCGCCGCTCGAACTCAAGCGAGTCGGCGCGCGCGCGTTTGCGCTGCTCGGCTTCGAGGCCCTGTTCCTGGCCGGCGCGGTGCTTGTAGCTCAACGATTTGCCGGCTGAGCTGGACTAAAGACCACGCGCTTCGCGAATCGCAGGCTCGGCGACGCGCGTCGTTGCACTGACTGGCTTCAGCCCGCGCGCACGACGAAATCGAGCAGCCAGAACTCGATCAGGTTCGTCGCGCGTCGACGGTCGATCTCCAGACGACACCGGCCGCCTTGAGTTGCCTCCGACGGAAGATCGGCCCACGTCCAGACCTGGTAGCTGTCGACCGGCGGGCCGACCTCCTTCTGCGTGCCAAAGAACGACAGCGGCACCCCGTTCAGCGTAATCGACACGTCGAAGCGCGACTCGAACGGCGCGATCCAGAACACCGCCTCAAGCTCGTGCGCGCTCGGCCGGTTGCAAATCGAACTCAACGACGCCCACGCCGGCCTCGACGCGGCGCGCAACGTGGCCGTTGTAGCCGACCGATTGCGCCCAGCCGATCGGAAAAACCCCCGCAACGCGTCGGCGCTTCCCAGTCGAGAGAGAAAAGTGGCGATCGCGGTGGCACGACCACTCGCGGGCGAGCGGCCCCGTCATCGGCCGCACTTTGCAGGAATTCGTGGCTCTCCGGATACAGCGCGCGCGCCGCGTCGAATACCTGGCGCTCGTAGGGAAAGCGCTCGTCAAACGCCGCCGCGTAGCGCTCCGGAAACGGGCCCTCGGAATCGCCGCGATTGAGTTCCGCGGTATTGAGCCGCGCAGTCGCGCCGAATGGCTGCCCGTTGAGCATCTGATCCAGCAAACGCGAATCGTCATCGAGCCGCTCGGTTAGCAACACCACGTCGTACACTTGTAGTGTCTCTATAGCGCGCGGCGCGGCATCGGGAGGGGACAGACGTGCCATCGACCGGATCCGGCAGGTAATAGCTCGCGATGCTGGCATTCAGCGGATACCAGTCGATCGCCGCGTCGAGCACCTTCGTGGTGACCTTTGCGCAAGTGGCGCAGAACGTCGATGGCGGTCAGCACCGTTTGCGGCTCGGTGAACTCGACGCGCAGCAGGTGCCGGCACAACGCCTGGAACCGCGACCAGGGCTCGCGCAGGACGGTGAGTTAAAGCCAGTCGGCGAGCCGGCGGGCGGCCGCCCAATGCGGGTAATGGCTGGCGATCAGCGCGAGCCGGTCAAGCTGTGCACCGGGCAGCGTGTACAGATCCATCGCCGACATGAATGGTTCGACACCGAGCTGATCGCGCCGCAGGCTGCGCGACAGCAGCTCGTTCAATGACGTGCCTGCGCATTTCGGTACGTGGTTGAAGTAGATCGGGAAGTCGAGTTTTTTCATGCGGATGTGACTGCCTCTCCTCAGGGCGCCTCGAACGGCGCGCGGCGGAGGTCGAGCGCCGGATTGCGGTCGAAGAAATTCGACGGTTTCAGCTCGAACGACATCGTCTCGCGCGAAGCACCGGCCAATCCTCCGCTGGCCGTCACGTGGTGGTGGCCGATCGTCAGCCAGAGCACGATGTCGGTGTTGACGAGGCTCTCGTTGTTGGCGGATACTGCGGCAGGCCGGGCTCGCCCGGGTTCTGGTTCGGCGTGTCGCCGGCGGCGAACGCTCGTCGGGATCGTGCGCGTGATCCACAGCGGGTGGCCGATGAAGCCGGCGCGCTTGTAATCGCCTTGTCGATCAGCGGCTCGGCGCTGCCGTGCGACTCGACGAGTAGCCGACCGGGTAGCCCCGCGCGTTGCTGCGTCGGATTGACGACCTTCCACGGACGTTCGCCGTGGTCGAGCTGGCCCTCGCTCTCGCTCGAGGCGTCTGCTCGTCGACGACCCAGACGCTCTTGCGCGGACCGGCGCGCCGGCCGCTCGCTCAGCTTGCCGAGCAGGAAGCTGTTGCCGGCCGTCGATGTCGAGGTCGAGCCGGAAGTTGAAGTGGTGGCTATGGTTGGGCGCCACCAGTTCGGCGCCACCAGCGCGCCGAACGGCTCGTGCGCCGCGGACGCCCGCCGCCGTGCCGACGCGCCTTCGGCGCGTCGATGCCGGTCAGCGAGACCTCGACGCGGATCGCGCCGCTCTGGTTGAAGATCCAGTCGACCATGTAGTCGTAGTTGCCGAGCTGCGCGATCTGCCGCACGACCAGCTCGACCTCGGCGCGGCCTTCGTAGGCGCCGCCGGCGAACAGCTCGAAGTGGCGCCACGCCGGGTTGCCGGTCAGGCGCTCGAAGATGCCGCGACACCTGCGGCAGCGGCAGCGGCACGACCGGCACGGTCGGGTCGGGAATCGGCGGCCGAGACGAGGGCGTCGAGCAGCACCGCGTTCTGGGGCACGTCGAGCCCAGCGCCAGCGGCGACGACAGCAGGCCGAAGCCGAACTCGCCCTCGTCCATGTAGGTCCGGTAGAACCAGTTGCGTCGGGATCCTGGTAGGGCACGAAGATCTCGGCCAGCGAGCCCTGGTACATGACCTGGCGGCCCGTCGTAGGTGACCAGCGAGAGCACCGTGCCCGGCCGCCGCTCGAAGCGGACGTGGAAGCGCCACTTCTGCCACTCGATGAAGTTGCCGTCGAAGCGGAAGTTGCGGCCCGGCCGGCTGGCTGATGCGGATCGGCTTCAGCGGCGGGCCGCAAGCCGTAGCGGGCGCCGACGCTGGCCTCGTCGAAATTGTGCGTGGCCGCCGGGATCGGCACGACGCCGGTGTCGATCACCTGCAGGATCCTGCGCTCGTCGAGGTCGATCACCGCCTGCAGGCCTTCGATCGGCCGCGCGTACAGGTTGATCGCGGCGCCTTCGGTGTAGTACATCTGCGCCTTGACGATTCGCCGCGCTTCCTCGGGCAGGCCGAACGAGCCCGGCGTCAGCGGCGTCACGAAGACCTTCTGCAGCTGCTCCGGCGTGGCGAATCCGCGCCGCGCGAGCGCGGCGCGCCGCAGGACGCTTCGGGTCCTGGAAACGCCCGAGAAGTCGATCACCTCGGTGATCGTCAGGCCGAGCTGCCCTCGCTGGCGGGATCAGAGGCCGGCGGCGTGAACGTTCCGCGCGCTCAGGTTGACGATCGTCTTGTAGCTCTTCTTGTTCTGGCGGAAGCAGACCGTGCGGCGCTGCGGAATCGGGTCGGCAGGACTGCGAAGGCCAATACCTCGTCCTCGGAGGCTCGCGCAAGTCGATGCTCTGGAAGATGGCAGTAGGAGAGACGCGGCACCTGCATTGATGAGCAGGTCCGCGGCGCCCGCAATTTCGAAATCCTCCAGTGGGTCCATCGGATGCTGCACCGAGGCGTTGACTGACGCGCAGGCGACGCCAGAGGGCAATCGTCGCCAGGAAATGTATCGCGGAGCGAAGAATCGTAGACATGCGCGTACCTCTCCTTTCACCGGATCGATGTGAGGTGAACGACGCGGCGCGAAACCTGCGCGGGCAGGGCATTGCCGCGATGCAAGCGCGCATGCAACGGTTGCGCGTTGCTAGTCACAATGTACGATACAACGATACAGTCACGAGCAGGTCGAGGTCGAACTCGCGCTCGAGGCGCTCGCGGACGATCTCCATGTGCAGCAGACCGAGGAACCCGCAGCGGAACCCGAAGCCGAGCGCGCGAGTGTCTCGGGCTCGTAGGTGAACGACGGAGTCGTTCAGCTTGAGCTTCTCCAGCGCGTCGCGCAGATCCGGGTACTCGTCGGCCTCGATCGGGATAGAGCCCGGAGAAGACCATCGGCTTCACGTCCTTGAAGCCCGGCAGCGGCTCGGCGGCCGAAGGCGCCACGGCGGTCAGCGTATCGCCGACCCGTAGCCGGGAGACGTCCTTGTGCCCATCTGAGCAGTGGCGGCCGGTTGGGTCTCCGTACCATCGGTGGTTTACACTTCCAACATGGCCCGGTTTCGACTCCCTGGCGGCCAGCGATACGAGGTGGCGGCCCAGTACTGGATGCCCAGCGTAACCGCTGTGGTGCTGCTGTTCATGGGCGGATGGTTCGCTGCCAGTTTCTCCCAGGCCGACGATGCCGGTGGGGCGTTCGTGACCACGATGACCGTCAAGGGCAAGGTGGTGCGGGTCAAAGGACAGCCGGTGCGGGTGCTGGTGCCGGCGCACACCGTGTTGTCAAAAGGGCAGGTGGTCTCCAAGGCGGCCAGCACGATCAACCTGACTCAGACCCGCACCCTGACCGACAGCCTTCCCGGTAAGACGGTGACCGGCACGGTCACAGAGACGGTGCAGATACCCACCACGTTGCCACCGGTCACGGTCACGGGGCCACCGACCACGCTGACGATCACGGAGACGGTTCCGACCGTGACCGAGACCCAGACGACCACGGTCACCGAAACGACCACCACCACCGCCCCGCCGACCAGCTAGGTCGCTAAGGCTGCAGCCGCACGGTGAACTGTGCGCCCTGCTGCAACAGCCGCACGTACACCTGTCCGCGAGCATTGCGGTAGCGCAACGTGCCACCGACGACCGCTGCGCGGAAACCGGTGGTGTGGTTGGTCTCGGGGAACGAGGCGATGGCGGTGATCTGCCCGTGCGCGAGCGTCAACGTCAACGTGTACTGGACGCGCATCGACTGGCCGCCCACCTTGGTGAGCACACCGGAGACATCCAGTACTCCGGCCGGATCTCCCTCCGACGTCAGCGGTCCTGAGGCCGTGGTGGAATCGCCCTGACTCGGTCCCGACGGATCGTGATCGACATTCGAGCCCTGGGCGGACGTCAGCACTAGCACCAGCGTCTGGCGGTCGTGAAGGCCACCAAATCGGGCAGGAGCTGGCTGCACACCCGGCTGAAGGCGGAGCATCGGCATCGCCGGAGCGGTGCTCGCACCGCCGGCGACGGACACCGCAGCGGCGGCCGCGCCCAGTGCGGCTACCAGTGTGACCCCGATCGCGATCTGCTTTCGCATTCCGCCTCGCAACCTACCGAGAGCGGCGGACGGTGCCCGGGAACGCCAAAGCGCGCCTCACGAGTCGTGGAGAAGCTCCACGCCATGAGGCGCGCAAGATAATGACGAACGGCTAGAGGACGCCGATGACTGAGGTGAGCTTGCCCTTGATGGCCGTCGAGAGCAGGCCAAGCGTTGCAACCACCGCGATGGTGATTACCGCGAGCACGACCGCGTACTCCGCCATTGTTTGTCCCTCAGCACGGCGGCTATTCGCCGCCAGCATGCGCACGAGGTCGATCATTTACAACTCCTTACCGGGGGGATTCGAGGATCCGCCCCCCGAATCAGAAAAAGACTGCTCCGGTCTAGATCGGCCGAACTGAGTCAAAACTCAACCCACGTTCGGAAAGATCCCTCGGTCGGGGGTCATTTCTTGTGTGCTATGAAACACCGGCATGCCCGACAGCGAGATCGTTTCCCCATCTGTCCACGAATATCTGACCGAGCTGGCATCCCCGCCTGATCCTGTGCTGGAAGCCATGCGGGCGCACGGCGATCGCGACAACATCCCGATCCTGAACGCCGATTCGGCCCGGCTGCTGATGGTGATCGCGCGCGCCACCCGGGCCCGGAGCGTGGTCGAGGTGGGCACCGCAATTGGCGTCTCGACCTGCATCTCGCCCGCGCGGTGGGGTCCGAGGGTCGCGTGATCTCGTTCGAGATCGACGAGCAGCGCCACAATGCCGCTCGCGAGTATCTGACCCGCGCCGGCGTGGCCGACCGGGTCGACCTGCGGCTGATGGATGCCGGCGTGGGTCTGGAACAGATCGACCAGGGCGTGGACCTGGTGTTTCTGGACGGGGTTAAGGAGGACTACCCCCGCCACCTCGATCTCGCGGTCGGCTTGGTGCGGCCAGGAGGCCTGATCGTGGTGGACAACGCGCTGCTCTCGGGCGGCGTGGCGTCCGGCCGCCCGATCGGACATTGGAGCCAGGAGGCGGTCGACCGGATGCGGTCGATCAACGCCCGTCTGGTCTCTGGCAAGGGTCTCACCGGCATGGTGATTCCGACCGGCGACGGCCTGGCGATTTCGGTACGCAGCTGACGCCTGCGCCTGACTCCAGCTTGGAGCCCGGTTGGAATCCGTAATCCAGCCTGCCTGAGCGGCCCGAGCACGCTGCTATCGTCCAAACGAGGCTCACGCAGCAACGTTCTGATGCCGATGGGGGAAGCATGACGCGCCTACAACGAGTTCGATCATTGATGAATCGCCGCACACTGTTGCTGGCACCGCTGGCAGTCGTGGCGATCTCAGCCGCCGGCTGTGGCGGGTCGAGCACCGCCTCCACCGCCAATCCGACCGAGCTGATCAACGCCGGCAACGCGGCCGTCAAGAATGCCACCTCGGTTGGCTTCGACGTCAAGCTTTCGCTCGATCTGAACGGCCAGCTGAACGCGCCGCAGGCCGCCACGATCCTCAACGGCCCAGTCACCGTCGAGCTCAAGGGCCACGCCGCCAAAGCCCAGAACGGCTCCCCGGCAGCATTCGACGCCACCTTCACGGTCGACACGTCCGCTGCGTCGATCACCGGCGAAGTGATGTCCCCCGACGGCAAGACCGGGTACGTCAAGATCCCGGTGCTGCTCGGCCAGGACTGGGAATCGTTCCCGATCAATCAGCATTCGAGCAGCACCGGCTCGGGCACCGACACGATCGATCCGACCGGCCAGATGGACAAGCAGCTGAAGGGCCTGAACCCTCAGAACTGGCTCAAGAACGTGACCGTCTCATCAGGTGACGGAAACGACACGGTGTCCGCCGACCTCGATCCGACCAAGCTTGCCGCCGACATCGTCTCGCTCTCCAAGGGCGCCATCAGCGCGGCCGATCAGAAGCAGCTGGACGAGCTCACCGGCGCGCTGGACGTCGCCCACGGCTCGGTCTCCTACGACCAGTCCACGCACCTGCCCAGCGCTGTCAGCGCCGAGGTGACGGTGACCGTGCCCAAGGCGCTTGCCGGCCAGGCGGACGGCCTGACCGGATTCGACTTCAAGATCGACGCGACCTTCGACGACTGGAACCAGGACGTCAACGTGACCGCGCCGAGCTCCTCGAAGCCGCTCGACCTGTCCGGCTTGAGCAACATGTTCTCAAACGGGATGTAGCCACCGGCTAGTGGGAGAACGCACCGCCTGGGTGTGGTGCGTACAGCATTGCAGCGCCGGGTGCCGATAGCGGTGGTGATGTCGCAGGTACCCACCTCTCTCACCGAACCGGGTCTCGGCCGTGCATTCCGTACAACCCTGGTACCGCTGG
This sequence comes from uncultured Actinomycetes bacterium, assembly GCA_963723785.1. Lineage (GTDB taxonomy): Bacteria > Actinomycetota > Thermoleophilia > Gaiellales > JAICJC01 > CAVPTL01. Next base: position 9,616 of record CAVRSB010000023.1, read on the forward strand.
CGTACGCCGGTGTGCCGCTGCTCTTGGCGGCCCTGATCTTCGTGATCGGCGGCCGGCACGCATTGGGATTCGACTTCCATGGCGGTATCTGGAATGCCGCCCAGGATCTGCTCAACGGCCGCTCGCCGTATCGCCCGGCCCGCCTCGATGCCATCGCGGCGCACATCCGTGCCGGTGGCGCGGCTCCGACGATCGTGGAGCTGCCGGTGTACCCACCGGCAGTGATGTTGGTGCTGGCCCCATTGGGACTGCTGCCTGCCACGGTGGCGAACGCCGTGTTCGTTGCGCTGCTGGTGCCGCTGCCGGCGCTGGCGCTGCGCCTGGTCGGTGTGCGTGATCTCCGCTGCTATGCGATTGCGTATGCGTGCGCGCCGGTTCTGCTCGGGATCGAGATCGGTACGCTCAGCCCGATTCTGATGGTCGGCCTGGCCGCGGCCTGGAGGTGGCGTGACCGAGCCGTCACGGTCGCCCTGATCGTGTGCGGCTTGATCTGCCTCAAGCTGTTCCTGTGGCCGATGGTGATCTGGCTGGCCGCCACCCGCCGTTGGCGAGCGGCAGGATTGTCACTGGCGGCGACTGCGACAGTGACGCTGGCCGGCTTCGCGGTGGTCGGATTCGGCGATCTGACCGCCTATCCCCACATGCTCTCGACGCTCAGCTGGATCGAGCAGTCGCAGGGCTACAGCGTCGTGTCGGCGGCGATGGCGCTCGGCGCCGGGGAGAGCGTCGCCCGGGCGGCAGCGGTGATTGATGGGAATCGCGCTGGCGGCCGCCGTGGTGTCGGCGCGGGTGGACGAGCCGGCGACGACCGCGGGAGCGTTCGCGCTGGCGGTCTGCGCGGCGCTGGTGCTGTCGCCGATCGTGTGGCTGCACTATCTGGCGCTGCTGCTGGTACCGCTGGGAGTCTGTTACCGCACGCTGCGATGGCCGTGGCTGGTGCCCTTGGCGCTGTGGCTCACGCCCGCCCAGCAGTCGGTGGAGCATCCCTGGGGGATCGCTGTGGCGGTGGCGGTGGTTGCAGTTGTGGCTGTCACGACCGCGATCGATGGGGGCGGCTGGAATCGAACCAGCGACCAACCCGTTATGAGCGGGCTGCTCTAACCGCTGAGCTACACCCCCGGCGATGCGGCCATGGTACCGGCCCGCTCAGCCATCCCCGGATTGAGATTCTGTTGGAGGCCACAAACCGGACAGGTGGTTTCAACGTAAATACTTACATGAGCCGGCTCCAAAGCCACATCGCCGACCACGACATCTTCGAGGGCCTGACCGAGGCCGATGTCGCGATTCTCGGCGACCGCCTGGGGACGGCCACGTTTGCCAAGGGTGAACTCGTATATTCACCGTTCGATTCCGGCGATGCTGTGTACCTGGTCACCGACGGTCGGGTGTGCCTGTACCGCAGTGGCGCGGACGGCCGTCAGTTCACGCTGGCGATGGTGGACGCGGGCTCTGCCTTCGGGCACGTGGCGCTGCTGCACGCGCCCACCTACGACGCGTATGCCGAGGCCATGACCGAGACGGTCGTGCGGGTGATCCGGGTGGCCGACCTGGAGCGGGTGGTGGCACATCACCCCCAGGTGGCGGTCAACCTGCTGCGGGCGCTGGCGGGACGCCTGCACGAGGCCGAGGATCAGCTGGAGGCGCTGGCGTTCGACGGGGTCTCCAAGCGACTGGCCGCCAAGCTGCTGGAGCTGATGGATCGCTACGGGCGGGTCACCCCCAACGGGATCCGGATCGACGAGCGGTTTACGCACATGCAACTGGCGGAGATGATCGGCACCAGCCGAGAGACGCTCACCAAGGTCATCAACGAGTTGCGCGACGCCGGGCTGATCGACGTGCGCGACCGGATGGTGTGGGTGTTGGACGTGGCGGGCCTGGAGCGGCTCAGACAACGCGTCTGAGCAGATACGATTAGCGGCGAGAACCTCCGTCATTTTCAGAAGGGGTGCAAGCCGTGAGCGAAACCGGAACCTTGCGAGTCAAGAGCGGCCTCGCCGAGATGCTCAAGGGCGGGGTGATCATGGACGTCACCGACGCCGATCAGGCCCGCATCGCCGAGGACGCCGGAGCCTGCGCGGTGATGGCACTCGAGCGCGTGCCGGCCGATATCCGTCGCGATGGTGGTGTCGCGCGCATGTCGGATCCCTCCAAGATCCGTGAGATCCAGGAGGCGGTGACGATTCCGGTGATGGCCAAGGCCCGCATCGGCCACTTCGCCGAGGCACAGGTGCTGCAGTCACTCGAGGTCGACTACATCGACGAGTCCGAGGTGCTGACGCCCGCCGACGAGGCCAACCACATCGACAAGTGGAAGTTCACGGTGCCGTTCGTGTGCGGCGCGACCAACCTGGGCGAGGCGCTGCGCCGGATCAACGAGGGCGCCGCCATGATCCGCTCCAAGGGCGAGGCCGGTACCGGCAACGTGGTGGAGGCGGTACGCCATATGCGCTCGATCCTGGGCGAGGTCAAGCGGCTCACCACCATGAACGAGGACGAGCTCTACAGCGCGGCCAAGAACCATGCCGCTCCCTACGACCTGGTGCGATTCTGCGCCGAGAACGGCCACCTGCCGGTGGTCACGTTCACAGCCGGCGGGATCGCCACGCCGGCGGACGCGGCCCTGATGATGCAGCTTGGAGCCGACGGCGTGTTCGTGGGATCGGGCATCTTCAAGAGTTCGAACCCCGCGCTGATGGCCAACGCGATCGTCAAGGCGACCACGCACTTCGCCGATCCGGCGATCGTTGCCGACGTGTCGTTCGGACTGGGTGACGCGATGCCCGGCAAGGAGATCTCGGAGCTGGGCGAGAACGGCCTGCTGCAGACGCGTGGCTGGTAGGGTCGCAGTCCTCGCGCTTCAGGGCGCCTTTCGCGAGCACTGCAGGGCGCTCGCAGAGATCGGGTTGGAGCCTGTGGAAGCGCGCCTCCCGCGCGACCTCGAGGATGTCTCACGGCCTGGTAATCCCCGGTGGCGAGTCGACGACGATGTCGAAGCTGATCGAGGCCTACGACTTGGCGGAGCCGATCGTCGCACTGCACGCGTCGGGGGCGCCGATTTTCGGCACCTGTGCAGGCATGATCACGGTCGCAGCCGACGCCGTCGACGGACGCCCCGACCAGCGGTATCTGGGGTTGATCGATATCGATGTGCGCCGGAATGCATTCGGCCGCCAGGTCGCAAGCTTCGAGGCGCCGGTCGAGCTGGCCGGCGATCCGCGGCCGTTCCCGGGCATCTTCATCCGCGCGCCATGGATCGAGCGCGCCGGAGCCGACGTGGAGGTGCTTGCCAGTTACGACGGCCACCCGATCGCGGCACACCACAATCGGGTGCTGGTGACGGCCTTTCATCCGGAGCTGACGGACGATCGCCGGCTGCACAGGATGTTCGCGGCGATGGTCGCCGAGGCGTCTCGGGAGGTGGCAGCGTGAGCGGTCATTCCAAATGGTCGACGATCAAGCACAAGAAGGGCGCTGAGGACAAGAAGCGGGGCAAGCTCTTCACCAAGCTATCGCGGGCGATCATTGTCGCCGCCAAGGAGGGCGGGCCCGATCCGGCCGCCAACGCAACCCTTGCTACCGCCATCGCCAAGGCCCGCTCCTACTCGATGCCCAAGGACAACATCGAACGGGCGATCACCCGTGCGACCGGGGGCGGGGAGGGGTCAGAGGCCTACGAGGCGATCACCTACGAGGGATACGGTCCCGAGGGCGTGGCGATCATCGTCGAGGCGCTGACCGACAACCGCAACCGCACCGCGGCCGATGTCCGCTCGATCTTCGCCAAGCACAACTCCGCGCTGGGCACTCCCGGATCGGTCGCCTGGCAGTTCGAGCGCAAAGGCGTGATCCTGGTTCCGGCCCAGGGAGTCAGCGAGGACGACATGGTGCTGGCTGCGGCTGAGGCCGGCGCGGAGGACGTGAGCGCCGACGGCGACACCTGGCAGGTCACCACCGGGCCCACCGAGCTGGCTGCCGTACGCGACGCGCTGGAGGCCGCCGGGGTGGAGATGACGTCAGCCGAGCTGACGCTGGTTCCCGCCAACACCGTGGCGCTTGAGGAGGACGCAGCTCGCAAGCTGCTGCGCTTGATCGACGCGCTCGAGGATCAGGACGACGTCCAGGACGTGTACGCCAACTTCGACATCCCCGACGCCGTGCTAGAGGCTGTCGCCGGCTAGCTCCGGATAGACGTCTGCGGTAGCGGTGCGCGGCCGGATCCACCGGCTGACCAGTGCGGTGGTGACCACCACGGTGGTGACCGACAGCGGGAATCCCAGCACCCGGCCGACGGTGTCGAGCACCAGTGCCGATGCGTGCACAATCAGCTCGGCCGAGATCACCAGCGACACGAACGCTCCCATGCCGGCGGCCGCCAAGGCGGCCACCGGCCGCAGCCGCCATTCGGTGGCTTTGCGCATCCACACGGTCAGAAGCAGTGCCTGGCCGCCCGTCACCGCGACCGCCAGGAGCACCACGCTCAGGCTCCCGCCGAGGCTGGCTCGACCGGCCACCAGCAGGTCGAAGAACGCCTGGGCCTGGCCGGTGAAGCGAATCAGCAGCAGTCCAGCCACCAGCCCGCCGCCGCCGCCGAGGAACTGCGCGAAGAAGACGAGAGCCACCAGAATGCGGAGCCTGGGACGGTTGTCCATCCTTCCCAGTGTGACGGTGATTCGCCGGATTGCAACACGAACGCCTGTTCGACCGACGTCCGGGATCGCGACTACACTCGCAGGGTGATCGTGCTTGGAATCGACCCCGGAACGGCACAGACCGGCTTCGGCGCGGTCGCGGTCACGGGTAGTCGCTTGCGCGCGCTTGAGCACGGCGTGATCACCACCAAGGCCGCTGATCCGATCGCCGAACGGCTGGCGGAGATCTCCAACCACGTTGCCGGCCTGATCGATCGCATCGGGCCCGACGCGGTTGCGCTGGAGGATCTCTACGTCGGCAAGAACCCTCGCACGATCCTGTCCGTGGGACAGGCTCGGGGGGCAATCCTGGCCGCTTGCGGAAGGGCCGGCGTCGAGGCCTGCGGCTACGCTCCGGCGGAGATCAAGACCAGTGTGTGCGGATACGGCCGCGCCGACAAGAATCAGGTGATGCGAATGGTTACGGCGATGCTCTCACTCGACCAGGCGCCCGCGTCAGACCATGCCGCAGATGCACTGGCTGCGGCTGTCTGCCATGCCCGAGTGGCGCGCTCCCGTGCGACCTTGGCCGGGGCGCGGAGATGATCGCCGAGCTGCGCGGACGCGTGTCCCGAGTCGACGCCGGCTCGGTGGTACTGGACGTGGGCGGCGTGGGCTACCTGCTGAGCGCCACCTCGAGCGCCCGCCGGCTGGCGGTGGATGCCGACGGTGCCGAGGTCACGCTGGTGACCCATCTGCACGTACGCGAGGACGCGCTGCAGCTGTTTGGGTTCGCCGGGGCTGCCGAGCGAGAACTGTTCGAGCTGTTGCTCGGCGTGTCGGGCATCGGTCCCAAGGCGGCGCTAGCGATCGTGTCGGGGTATGCCCCCGATCAGATCCGGCGGGCGGTGGCGGTGGGAGACCACGCGCTCTTCACCAGCATCCCCGGGATCGGCCGCAAGACCGCCGAGCGGCTGGTGATCGACCTCAAGGACAAGGTCGGATCGGTGAATCTGGACGAACCGCCCGCCGCGGCTGTGGACGATCACACCGCCGCTCGAGACGCGTTGGTGGGACTGGGGATGTCGGTGGCCGAGGCCGAGGACTCGCTTCGTAACGTCGATGCCGAGCTGCCGACTTCAGAACGCGTGCGGGCAGCGTTGGCGGGCAGGGTGTGAGCATCGACTCCACCCATCGCCTGCCCGACGCACTGGTGGCTCCCGGTGAGGAGGAGTTCGACCGCACCTTGCGCCCTCACAGCCTGGACGAGTTCGTCGGCCAGACACAGCTGAAGGAGCAGCTCTCGATCTTCCTGGAGGCTGCCAAGGCGCGCGGTGAGCCATGCGAGCACGTGCTCTTCGCCGGCCCGCCGGGCCTCGGCAAGACGTCGCTGGCCGGCATCATCGCGGTCGAGATGGGATCGACACTGCGGGTCGCCTCGGGCCCGGCCATCGATCGCAAGGCCGACATGGCGGCGATTCTGACCGCGCTGGAGTCCCACGACGTGCTGTTCATCGATGAGATCCACCGGCTGAACCGCTCGATCGAGGAGCTGCTGTACCCGGCGATGGAAGACGGGTGCATCGATCTGGTGATCGGGCAGGGTCCCGGCGCCCAGTCGATCCGGCTCGACCTGAAGCCGTTCACCCTGGTGGGCGCGACCACTCGTACCGGCCTTCTGACCACGCCGCTGCGCGACCGCTTCGGCATCACCCACCGGCTTGACTACTACGACCACGGCGACATCCAGACGATCGTGGAGCGGTCGGCGGGCGTACTGGGGGTGGCTATCGACTCGGCCGGCTCGAGTGAGATCGCGCTGCGTGCGCGTGGCACCCCGCGGGTTGCGAACCGGATCTTGCGGCGAGTGCGCGACTTCGCCCAGGTGCGGCACCAGGGGGCGATTACGCACGAGATCGCCATGGAGGCACTGGAGCTGTTCGAGGTCGACTCGCTCGGCCTGGAGCGGATCGATCGCGCGATCCTGACCGCGATCGCCGAGCGGTTCTCGGGCGGCCCGGTCGGCCTCTCGACATTAGCCGTCGCGATCGGTGAGGAGACCGACACGCTCGAGGACGTGTACGAGCCGTTCCTGCTGCAGCTGGGGCTGCTCCAGCGGACGCCTCGAGGCCGGATCGTCACACCAGCCGGATACGCCCATCTGGGGCTGCCACCGCCGGCTCGCGACCCGGGTCTGTTCTGACACCGACCGCACCGCTCCCCTGGCATAGTCTGAACTCGTGCGACTCCCCAGACCTCGCATCCACCGGCAGTGGTACGTCCTCGGCGGAGCGTCTCTGCTGCTGCTCATCGCCGGCTCGACCTTGGGCGTGGCAGCCATCGAGACCGCATCCAAAGGCCCGGCATTCCGATTGGCGGCGACCTGTTACCGGCTGAACGGAGGGTCGGGCGGTGTGCGCCAGCGGCTGGGCGTCGTCACCGGGTTCGGGCCGGCCATCACCGGCCCGGTGGTCGAGAACACCGACGGCACCGGCTGGGCCAGCATCCAATTCGATGTGATCGGGTCGTGGCGCACCGGACACGCGCACGTCCATGCTGTGCGGGGCACAGACGGCGTCCCCATCACCGACTGGCGGATCACGCACGGGAGCATCAACATCGACGGCCTCTGGTATCCCTTCAACCCGCGGCGAACGCTGGGATCGGCCGCTGATCGGGCAGTATGCGCACCGCCGATCTCGATTACGCGCTTCCACCACACCTGATCGCACAGCAGCCGGTCGAGCCGCGCTCGCACTCCCGGCTGTTGGTGTACGAGCGGGCTACGGGTGAAACCCGTCACCTGCGCTTCGATCAGCTGGCCGACGTGCTCGATCCCAGCGATCTGCTGGTTGCCAACGACACCCGCGTGCTGCCGGTGCGGGTGCGGGCCCGGCGGGCCACCGGGGGTGCCGCCGAGCTACTGCTGCTGGAGGCGCTCCCCGACGGTGACTGGACCGCTCTGGCGCGGCCCTATGCCCGGCTCAAACTCGGTGAGAGCGTGATCGCGGCGGGAGATCTCGAGTTTCGGGTGGTCGAGCGCCTCGGCGACGGCCGCGTGCGGGTCACGCCGCCGACCGGAATCTCGATCGAGCAGGCGCTGGAGCGGGCGGGGGAGATGCCGCTGCCCCCGTACATCCGAGAGCCGCTGCACGACCAGTCGCGCTACCAGACCGTGTACGCCGCCCAACCCGGCTCGGCGGCCGCTCCCACCGCGGGTTTGCACTTCACCGACGACCTCTGGGTCGCCCTGCGGGAACGCCTCGAGGTGGTCACCGTGACCCTGGGAGTCGGGCTGGACACGTTTCGCCCGGTGGCCGAGGACGAGCTCGACGCACACCAGATCCACACCGAGCAGTATGCGATCTCACACCACGCCGCCGACCGGATCAGCGCCGCCCGCAGCGATGGCCGGCGGGTGGTGGCGGTGGGAACCACGTCGGTGCGGGTGCTCGAGACCGTGTTCGGATCGCCCCAGCCGGAGCCGATCGCGCCGCTGGAGGGGCGCACCAGTGTGTTCATCACGCCGGGCTACACCTTCCACACGGTGGGAGCGATGATCACCAACTTCCATCTGCCCCGATCGACGCTGCTGGCGCTGGTGATGGCGTTTGCCGGAGTGGAGCAGACACGGGCGCTGTACCGTGCGGCGATCGAACGCGAGTACCGCTTTTATTCCTTCGGCGACGCCACCCTGATGCTGTGATCGGGGAATTCGAGATCGTCGCAACCGACGGCGACGCCCGCGCCGGCGTGCTCACGACCGCCCACGGCCAGGTCGAGACTCCGGTGTTCATGCCGGTGGGCACCAAGGCCACCGTGAAGAGCATGCTGCCCGGTGAGCTCGAACAGCTGGGAGCCCAGGTTGTGTTGGGGAACACCTACCACTTGTATTTCCGGCCGGGCGCCGCCACCATCTCGAAGCTGGGCGGGTTGCACCGGTTCATGAACTGGGAACGGCCGATCCTGACGGACTCGGGCGGGTTCCAGGTGTTCTCGCTGCGGCATACCGCCAGTCGCATGGACGACGACGGTGTCGAGTTCCAGTCGGTGTACGACGGCTCTGCACACCGCTTCACACCCGAGCTGGCAATGGCCGTCCAGCGCGACCTCGGCTCAGACATCGCGATGGTGTTCGATCACTGCCCTCCGGCGGGTGTCGACCGAGCCATGCTTCAGGATGCGGTGCGGCGGACGACTCTCTGGGCCGAGCGCTGCCGGGCCTGCGATCGGGCCGACGGACAATTGGTATTTGGGATTTTGCAGGGAGGTACCGATACCGACCTGCGAGCGCAGTCGGCCGACGAGCTGACGGCGCTCGGGTTCGATGGATACGCACTAGGAGGATTGTCGGTGGGTGAGGAACGGACAGACATGCTGGATACGGTCTCGGCGACCGTCGCCATGCTGCCCTCTGACCGCCCTCGCTACTTCATGGGACTGGGCGACACCGACGGCTTGGCCGAGACGATCGCCCGCGGTGTGGACATGTTCGACTGCGTGCTGCCCACGCGGCTGGGCCGCACCGGATCGGCGCTCACCAGATACGGCCGCCTGAACCTCCGAAACGCGAAATTTGCAACCGACTCGCAGCCACTCGAACCGGGTTGCACCTGCGCCGCCTGTGCCGGGTACAGCCGGGCCTACATCAGGCATCTGGTCACCCAGAACGAGATCACCGGCCTGCGCTTACTCACGATCCACAACCTGCACCGTGTCATCACCACGGTGCGCGAAGCCCGCACGGCGATTGTCGAAGCGCGGTTTGGAGCGTGGCTTGAGCAGCAGCGCAACCCGGCTAGAATCGACCAATTGTGACCGAGAATCGCAAGAATCTTCTGATCCTCGTGCTGGTGCTGGCGTTGACGGCCGGCGCGGCCGTAGCGGTGGTGACCAAGGGCTTTGTGCAGGGCCTCGACCTGCGCGGCGGGCTGCAGCTGGTGGTCAAGGCCGAGCCCACCAACAACGCCCAGATCACCGCCGATCAGCTCAACTCGGCCGCGGGAGTGATGCGCAAGCGCGTCGATCCGCGCGGCACGCTGCAGCCCGAGATCCGCACCAGCCCCGGCGACAACACCATCGAGATCTCGCTTCCCGGCGTCAACGATCCCAACGAGCTGGGCGACCTGGTCACTGCCGGCGGGTTCCTCAACTTCGACTTCTACAAGTTCCTCAACCCGATCAGCTACGGCTCCGGCGGAAAGTTCTCCTCGCCGACCGTCGCACCTTCGGCTTACGCCCTGCTGAAGAAGGCCGACGCAGCCGACAAGGGTAGCTCCGAAAACGCTCATCAGTGGGGGCTGTTCGACTCCAAAACCCACGAGTTCTACAAGGACACCGGGCTGCAGCACACCCAGCAGCAGGTGCTCGACCTGGTCGGGACCAAGACCCAGCCGCCGGGCACCGAGTGGCTGTACGTCCCCGAGGGCCAGATGGCCGTCTCGTGCAACAACACCACCAGCGGCGGCTGCATCGGCAGCACCACCACGTCGCCCAACGAGGTCTGGTACATGTTCGACCAGCCGCCGGCCGACCAGGTCGTCACCGGCGAGCAGATCGCCTCGGCCAAGTCGGACATCGACGACCGCGGGCCGGTCGTCAACTTCACCTACAAGGGCGACGGCGCCAAGAACTTCGGCACCATCACTCGCAGCACCGTTCAGGAAGCCAACCTCAACGGCATCAGCGGCGGCCTCCCCAATGCGATCGTGGTGGACGACCAGCTGATCTCCACGCCGGTGGTCGACCCGGTCGCCAACCCCGACGGGATCCAGCCCGACGGCATCAACAACGGCAGCAGCATCACCAACCTTTCGAAGCCCGAGGCCGACCGGCTCGCGCTCCAGATTCAGTCGGGCACGCTGCCGGTTAGCTTCGCGGTGCTGTCCGAGAACGTGGTGTCGGCGACGCTCGGAAAGGACGCGCTCCATAGCGGTCTGATCGCCGGCATCGCCGGGCTGATCTTCGTGATGATCTTCCTGCTGGTCGTGTACGGCTTCCTGGGGCTGATCGCCGATATCGCCCTGATCATCTACGGCCTGCTGCTGGCCGGGATCGTTGCGCTCCTGCCGGTGACGATGACCCTGCCGGGGATCGCCGGCACGATCCTCACCATCGGTGTGGCCGCCGACGCCAACATCGTCATCTTCGAACGCATCAAGGAGGAGGTGCGCGCCGGCAAGAGTATCCGCGCCGCCATCTCCACGGGCTACAAGCGCGGCTTCCACACGATCATCGACGCCAACGTGGTCACGCTGATCACCGCCGGTGTGCTCTATGCCACCGCCACCTCGAGCGTGAAGGGCTTTGCCCTGATGCTGCTGATCGGTGTGATCACCTCGATCTTCACCGCCGTGGTCGCCACCCGGGCGATGCTGGGAGTGCTCGGCCGCTTCAAGTTCATGGCCAACCCGCGGGTGCTCGGCGCCGTCGGATCGGGTACCCGCTGGACCAAGTTTGATTTCGTCGGACGCAAGACGTGGTGGTTCTCGATCTCGGCAGTGGTGCTGATTGCCGCCGCGATCAGCCTGGGCGTGAACGGGCTCAACAAGGGCATCGACTTCACCGGCGGCAGCCAGTTCGACTTCCGCACCAAAGTCGCCCTCAGCCAGGGCAGCATGGAAGACCTGGTGACGCCCATCACCGGCTCTGACACCGTCGTTCGCGGAGTGGTGGGGACAAACCAGAAGGACCCCAGTAAGTACACCCACTTCCAGGTGCAGTCCCACTTCCTGAATGCTTCAGAGCAGAGCCGGCTGTCGCACACCCTGCAGGGGCCGCAGGCCGAGGCCTACAGCATCAACCTGCGAAACGTGTCCTCCTCGTTCGGCCAGTCGGTGCTGGACACCGCCTACCTGGCGGTGTTGTTCTCGCTGATCATCATCTTCATCTACGTGTGGTTCCGATTCGAGTGGGTGTACGCGGTGCCGGTGATGGTGGCGCTGGCGCACGACATCCTGATCACGATCGGGATCTACTCGCTGTCGGGGAGATCGGTCACGGCCGACACCATCGCCGCGGTGCTGACCGTGCTCGGCTACTCGATGTACGACACGGTGATCGTGTTCGACCGCGTGCGCGAGAACATCCCGATTCTGCGGCGCATGTCCGCCTCACAGATCGTGAACCAATCGCTCGCTGAGACGATCACCCGCTCGCTCAACACCAGCTTCGTCACCCTGATCCCGGTGGTGCTGCTGTTCATCTTCGGTGCGGGCGCGCTCAAGGACTTTGCCTTTGCCCTGATCGTGGGTATCGCCTCGGGCGCCTACTCATCGATCTTCGTGGCCGCGCCCGTGTTGGCGATGCTGATGGAGCGACAGCCGGCGTTTGTACGCCGCCGCCAGGAGATCGCAAAGTCGGCACCTGCCGTCCCCGCTACCCCCGTGGCGGCGACCGTGCCGGCCGGCCCAAATCCCGCGCCCGCCGCCGCCGGCTCCCGCAGCCACGCCCCCGTCGGCGTCGTCGACCACTCGTCGGCGCCGCCGCGCTCACGGCCGCAACCGGTAACAAAGCGGCCTGCCAAGCGGGAAAACCTCAAGCCGGCCGCCGGCTGCGCCGATACAAACACGGCATGCGACCGGGCCCCGATTCCACCGATCGCCGCTTCTCGAATCTGATTGCGGTGATCGAGGCGACACGTCAGTTTTCCTCTGCCAGAGACCTGGCCGAGGCGATGGCGCTGTTCGCGCGCGAATTGGCGCTGCTCTTCGAAGCCTCCGGGTGCCTGATTTCGACGTACGAGGCGTCCACCGACGCGGTCACCGATTGGGCGGCCTTCGTGATCCCGCCCGCGCAGCTGAACATCGAGGCCGAGGACTACGCGCTCAACGACTACCCCACCACCAGGCGGGTGTTGGCGGAGCTGATCGAAGTGTCAACGGTGATCGGCGACGGCGGGGATCCGGCAGAACACGCGTTCCTGGAGCAGTCCGGGTTCCAGTCGAGCATGCTGGTGCCGCTGGTGATGGACGGCCGCGCAGCCGGCCTGATCGAGCTCCTGGATACGCGCCGGCGGATGTTCACCGATGAGGATCGCGCACACTGCCGGCTCCTGGCAGACCAGGCCGGAATCGTCTTGGGAGCGTCGCAGCTTGCCAGCGCGCTCGATCGCCAGCATGTGGCCACGGTGGCAGCCTTGGCGGCAGCGCTAGAGGCCAAGGACGCCTACACCGGCGGACACGCCCATGCGATCGCTGAGTTCGCGGTCGCGGTCGGTGAAGACCTGGGACTTTCCGCGACAGAGTTGAAGCCGATCCAGATGGGCGCCCTGCTGCACGACGTCGGCAAGATCGGGATCCCCGAGGCGATCCTGAACAAGCCCGGGCCGCTGACCGACGACGAGTTCGACGTGATGAAGCGCCACACGGTGATCGGCGCCGACATCATCGCCAGCATCCCCGGCATGGACGAGGTGGTCGCCCTGGTGCGCTCCTCACACGAGCGTTGGGACGGACGTGGCTACCCGGACGGTCTGGCCGGACTGCAGGTACCTCGCGGCTCGTATGTGATCGCGGTCTGCGATGCCTACCACGCCATGACAGAGGATCGGGTCTACCGCAAGGGCATGTCCCCGGAGCTCGCCTTGCAGGAGCTGCGCCGCTGCTCCGGCACCCAGTTCATGCCGGCCGCGGTGGATGCCATCGAGCAGGTCGTCAAGACCGGTCTGCGCCGGCGTGTGCGGTTCACCGAAGCCGCGTAGCCTCCGCAGCGGTCACCAGCCGCCCGCCCCGATCGACCACCCACTGCAGGAGCCGCTCGTAGGCGCGGTCCCAGCCGCGACCGTACACACGGTCGAAGCGGTCGACGTGCCACAGCACTGCCACGGTGCCCCGGGCGGCCGCCACCTGCTCGAGCACGCGCACAGCCGTTGCAGGCCGGCATCGGCGTCCAGGCCCAGGTAGCGCTGCTCGGCCAGGGTGGCGTCCATGATCGCCAGCGGCAGCTCGGTCAGATCCAGCGGCCGGTCGGCGGCCACGTCGTACGGCCGGTAGGGAAGCGAGAAGCCGGCCCGCAGCCCTGGCGTCTCGGCGAAGCCCTGGCTGGTGTCGTACCGAAATCCCAGCTGATCCAGCTGTGGCAGCGTCTCGTGGGTGCGATGTCGCAGGTAGTGGAACCGCACTCCTGCGGTGGGCTCGCCGGTGAGCGCCTCCAGCCGCGACTTCTCCTCGGCCAGCAGCTGCGGCTGGTCGCTGGTGGCATAGCTCGGGTGCAGGCCGATCTCATCGCCCTGGGCGGCGATCTGGGTCACGATCGCAGGGCGTCGCTGGTCGTAGGCCGCGGGAGCCGGGCCGTCGGCCGGCTGCGTGTGGCCGGTCATGACGAAGTAGGTGGAGCGGCCGCCGTGGGCGCGTTCGACCTCCGCGATCCGCTCGAACGCCCAGTTGGGGTCGGTGGATCGCAACCGGTGCACCGGTGCCTGCAGCAGGCCGGCCAGCTCGGTACCGAGGTCACCGACCCGCCGCTCGATCGCCGCTCGCTTGGCCCGGGCACCGGCTCCCATCACCGCCCGCCGGCCGTACCAACGCCAGGGCGAGTCGACGTCGTGGGTGAGAGCCACCGTGAACTGGCGCTGATGCTGATGCAGCCCGAGGGCGGAGCGAAACTGCGCCGCCAGCGCGTCCACGGCGGGGGTGGCGGGGTCGGCCAGCGCGGCAGCCGCCGGGAACCGCCCGTGCTGATCGGTCAGCGAGCCCGGCCGCTCCTCCCATCGGGAGAGATGCCAGAAGGCACTGGCAACGATGTCGGCGACGCCGTCACCGAAGTCCAGCAGACCGTCGCGAACCAGCGCCGGAGGGCCGGGATCGCCGGCTTCGAAGAACTTCCAGGCGAGCTCCGATGCGGGCAGCACGGCGGACGGGTAGTCGACCGTTTCCGGCGGATCCGCGCAAGTCGAGAGCAGCGTGCCGATCGCCCACCGGGCCTTGGGCTGCGACACGCCGGTCATGAGCGCTGCACGTAGCGAGACTTGTGAAACCAGGTGCGGGGATGCCGGCGGGCCGCCTTGGACACCGTCCGCGCTGCCTGCGCGAGAGCAGGAGCGGGATCGTCGGCAGCCCATACCGCGTCGGTGTAGGGAGGCCGCTGCCAGCCGTTGCGCGTGCCCGCGATCACGGTGATCGCCCAGCGCCGGCCCTCGCCCACCATCGTCACCGGCGCCGGTGGCTGTCCGATCAGGTCGAGGTAGGCGATCATCGGCAGGTCGACGCCGCACACCGATGCCAGGCCATGCCACTGCCACAGGCGCGGATTGACCTCCATCAGCTTGAACTCGCCGGTGCGGCTGTCGCGCTTGAACTCGACCTGGGACACCCCGGTGAACTCGAGCGCGCGCAGCAACCGCAGGCCGTCTTCGACCACCGCGTCGACCCACACCGCCTCGCCCACCCGCGCGCTGCCCTGATTTTCACGCGTCTGCCGCAGCTTGCGCCCGCAGAACACCCCCAGGGCCTCGCCGTCGGCGTTGAGATAGCTGCCCGAGCGTGTACAGCTCGTCGTCGCTTCCGGGCACGAACTCCTGCAGCATCGGCTCGAACTCGGCCATCTCGGTGTAGTGAGTCTCGACCTCGGCGGCGGTGTGACACTCAAACGCCTGACGCTTGAACCGGCGCTTGAACTCGACCGGGTCGGACGGCTTCAGAAACACCGGGTAGCCCAGCTCCTCGGCGTCCGCCACCGCTTCCTGCGGCCGACGCCGGGTGGCGGGTCTCGGGGATGCCGACGCCGCAGCCGCGCGCGGTATCCAGCTGGTGCCGCTTGCGCTGCAGCGCCTCCAGCACCGGCCACGCCGGAGCCGGGTAGCGGAAGTGGGGGGAGAGCTCGGCTGAGCGCTTCACCATCGCGTTGAGATGCTCGTCGTGGGTCGCGAGCACGGGGGTGGGCCCGTCGAAGCGCTCCCCCAGCGCGGCCATGGCGGCGATGAACCCATCCTCGTCGGCGACCGGCTCGGGTGCGATCACCCGGTGCGCATAGCGGGACTTGAAGCCGAGCGCCCAGGGGCGATGATCGACGGCGAAGGTGCGCACCCCGCCCCGTCCCAGCGATCGCAGCGCCGCCAGCCCGTTGACCCAGCCGACCTCGACCACCACGGCGGCCTGGGGTTGTGTGTAGCGGGGCGGCACCTACTCGTACCCGAGCGCTCGCAGGCGTTCCTGGATCTCGGCCTCTTCGTTTTCGGAGTAGACGCTCTGCTCCGAGACCTCGCGCTCTCCGCCGGTCGCGGCCACCAGCTCCCCGGCCGGGGTGAACAGCGGCAGCACCGAGCCGTCCAGCTGCTCACCGGCGTCCACACCCAAGAGCGCCAGCACGGTGGGGGCAAGATCGGCGATGGAGGCGCCCTCCAGCCGCCCGTGACCGACCGCCGGGCCGCCGGCGGCCAGCACTCCGATCGGACCGTGGTGGCCGGAGAACCCGTAGTTCTCGCTCAGCTCGGGGTCGAGCCGGTCATGGATCATCCACGGGCGAGCTGAACTGCCGGCGGGAGGCCGACACCAGGATCCGGGGGTCACGGCTGGTCACCACCAGGTCGGGTGCCTTGCCGGCGAAACGGCCCGCTGATAGACGTCGCTGCCGCGCCGCACCTCAAAGTGCAGGCTCACCGTCCAGTGGGCTCAGCTCGGCCCGCAGATCGGCGATCAGCCGCTCCTGGAAGGCCGTGTCGGTACGCCGGCCGGTCTTCTCGCCGAAGAACACCGGGCCGTAGGTGCCGTAGGCGTAGGCGTCGGTGCGCCAGCGGTCGAGGTCGCGCATGGTGCGGTTGACGTCGGCGGGGGCTTTGCCGAACGGCACGACGGCGTCGTACACGCGCGGGTACCAGCTCGCCCGCAGCGCCAGCTTGGAGTCGATCCGGGCCAGGCCGCTGATCCGCTGCGCCGAGCGCTTGCGGTAGCGCAGGTATCCGTGATCCTCCAGCCACTGATTGATCTGAAACGTGTAGTGGATCGGCTTCATGCCGTGGTCGGAGAGCACGATCGCGGTCACCTTGCGATCGAGGATCCGCTCGGCGGCCTCGATCACCCGGCCGATGGCGGCGTCGACCGCGGTGTACACCTCGCCGATGTGGTCGGCGGCCATGGCCGGGTCGTGGGCGGGATGGTCGGGGTCGCGCAGGTGGTAGGCGAGGTGGCCGATCGTGTCCGACGACATGAAGTCGACGGCAAACAGGTCGGGCCGGTCGGCGTCGATCACGTCGATGCTCAGCCGCTCGACCTCGTCCACGTCGGCGATCAGCCGCCGCCGGAAGCCGTCGAAGTCTTCCCAGTAGCGCTCGCGCATGGGGTGGCGCACCGACACCAGGTTGGGAAACGTGCGGGCGATCCGCTCGGCGGCCTCGGGTGGGGTCACCGCGGGCTGCTCCGGCCCGCCGTAGCCCGACACCATCGTGCCGTTGAGCGACTCCAGCGGATAGGTGAACGGCACCAGCACAAACGACGAGCGGCGGCCGGCGGCGTCCAGCGTGCGCCACAGCGGCGTACCGCCGCGGGCGGCGGCGCTCTCGACCCGGAAGCCGCCGCGCAACGGGTTGGTGGAAAAGTTGTAGATCCCGTGGCGGCCGGGCTGCACGCCGGTCAGAAACGTCGACCACGCCACCGGGGTCACCGGCGGCTCGGTCGAGCGCAGCGGGCCGAACACGCCGTGATCGCGCAGACGCCGGAGCGTCGGCAGCCGATCGTCGGCGATCATCTCGGCGACGACGTCATAGTCTGCGCCGTCCATTCCGAACACCAGCACCGGAGCTGTGTCAGTTGACATGGGTCGATGCTATCGTCGCGCGTCTCGACGCGGCGCAGCGGAGCCGCGCGGTATCGTGCGCCGATGCCCGACCAGCTTCGCGTTGCCATCCTGGGGAGCGGTCGAAGCCTGCATACCAAGCGGTGGGCCAGACGGCTGGCCGAACGCGGCCACGAGGTGCACATCTACACCGTGTTCCCCGAGCCGGTGGAGGGCGTGCATGTCCACGACGTGCTCGGGCGCAGGCTGCCCAAGGGCACCGGGTGTGCGCATGCTGTGGCGCCGCCGGCACCTGCGCCGCACGCTTCACGCTCTCGACCCCGACATCGTCCAGACCCAGAACCTGTGGCCGTCGGGCGAGTGGGCCTATCGCGCCGGCCAACGGCCGGTGGTGCAGGGGGTGTGGGGGTCCGACGTGCTGGTCGTGCCCAAGACCGACCCTCAGAAGCGAGCGCTGGCCCAGACGCTGCTGCGCGAGGCCGATGCGATCACCGTCAACTCCGACGGCCTGAAGCAGGGCGTGACCGATCTGGGCGTACCCGCAGAGCTGGTGCACCGCATCGGCTGGGGGGTCGATACCCGCGTGCGCTACACCGGGGAGCGCGACCGCTCGCTGATCGACACCATCTTCCCGGGCCGGCCGGTGGTGGCATCGCCGCGGCTGCACAAGCAGCTCTACAACCTGGACGTGATCATGGCGGCGATTCCGCTGGTGCAACGCGAGGTGCCCGAGGCCGCGTTTCTGTTCATGGCATACGGGGTCGAGACCGACGCGCTGCGCCGTCAGGCCGAGCAGCTGGGCGTAACCGACTCGGTGCACTTCCGCCGGTTCACCGAGGACGAGGTGCCGCTGGTGTTCGCCGGCAGCGAGCTGACCGTGTCGGTACCGGCCTCCGACACCGGCCGGCCGACCTCGCTGCTCGAGGCCATGGCCGCCCGGCTGCCGGTGGTACTGGGCGATCTGCCCGCGATCCACGAGCTGATCGAGCAGGGTGACGGCGCCGAGATCGTGCCGCTGCGCGACGTCGAGGCCACCGCCGCCGCGATCGTGCGGCTGCTCTCAGACGACCAGCTGCGCCGCCGGTACGGGGATCGAAACCGTGAGGTGGTGGTGCGCGAGGCCGACGCCACGGTCGAGACCGATCGCTGCATCGAGCTCTACCGGCGGCTCACCAGCCTGGTAACTCTCTACGATCATGGCCATGACCACCGCCCGACGAGTGATGATCATCGGCCTGGACTGCGCCCCGCCCGAGATCGTGTTCGACGACATGCGCGCCGAGCTGCCGGTGATCTCGGGGTTGATGGACCGCGGCGCCTGGGGCAACCTGGAGTCGAGCGATCCACCGATCACCGTGCCGGCGTGGTCGTGCATGATGTCGTCCAAGGATCCGGGCGCGCTGGGCTTCTACGGGTTCCGAAACCGTGCCGACCACTCCTACGACGGGATGGTGTTCGCGACCTCCGACCGGGTCAAGGACGACCGCCTGTGGGACATCCTCAGCCGCGCGGGCAAGCACTGCACGGTCATGAGCGTGCCGATGACCTATCCGCCGCCGAACGTCAACGGCGAGCTGATCTCGTGCTTCCTGGCGCCGTCGACCAAGTCGCGGTACACATCGCCGCCCGAGCTTCACACCGAGATCAGCGAGGTGGTGGGGGAGTACATGTTCGACGTCCCCAACTTCCGCACCGACGAGCGCGATCGGGTGATGGCCGACATCATCGAGATGACCCGGCGCCGGTTCAAGCTCGCCCGGCACTTTCGCGACACCCGGCCGTGGGAGTTTCTGATGCTGGTGGAGATGGGCACCGACCGGCTGCACCACTGTTTCTGGCGCTTCTACGACAAGAACCATCCCGACTACGTGCCCGGCAACCCGTATGAGCAGGCGTTTCGCGACTACTACAAGATGGTGGACGCAGAGATCGGGGAGCTGATCGAGGGCCTGGGTGACGACACCGCCGTGATCGTCGTCTCCGACCACGGGGCGCAGACGATGTTCGGCGGCATTCAGATCAATGAGTGGCTGATGCAGAACGGCTACCTGACGCTTGATCGACCCGCCCACCGAGTCGACCCCGATCAGCCGCTGTCAGATCGATTGGGACAAGACCCGGGTGTGGGCCGACGGTGGCTACTACTCGCGGGTGTTCCTCAACATCGCCGGCCGCGAGCCGCGCGGGATCGTGCAGCCCGACCAGGTCGATCCGCTGCTGGACGAGCTGATCGCAAAGCTCGAGGCACTGGGAGACGAGCAGGGCATGCCGCTCGGCACCCGGGTGTTTCGCCCGGGCGATCTGTACAAGGTGGCCAACAACGTTCCGCCCGACCTGATCGTGTACTTCGGCAACCTCACCTGGCGATCGATCGGCTCGGTTGGCGACGGCCGCATTCATGTGCGCGAGAACGACACCGGCCCCGACGACGCCAACCACGCCAAGAACGGGATGGCGATCCTGACCGGCCCGGGCATGCCCGCCACGCTGCCGGCCGACGCCATGCTGTACGACATCGCACCGACGGTGCTGACCGCCTTCGGCCTGCCTGTGCCCGACGACATGCGCGGCCGCCCCCTCTGAATAACGGTGCCAGGCACCGTCATTCACATGACACCGGTACGATCCCCGCATGGCAACGCCGGTCGTCGATCGCCGCCAGACGATAGCCCGTGCTCGCGAGATCACCCGGGTGGCCGCTCGGCATGGGTTCGGGTATGCGTTCGAGCGACGGCCGATGCGCCGCCAGCCGCCCCCGGGGCAATCGGATGCCAGCCCTGGGCCGGCACCTGCGTGAGTTCCTGGACGAGCTCGGGCCCGACCTTCGTCAAGTTCGGCCAGCTGCTCTCGACTCGCCCCGATCTGGTGCCCGAGGATGTCGCCGCCGAGCTGTCGCTGCTGCAGGACTCGGTATCGCCGTTCTCGTTCGAGCAGGCTCGGGAGGTGATCGAAGCCGAGCTGGACGCTCCGCTGGAGACCCTGTTTGCGTCGTTCGACCCGGTGCCGATCGCGGCGGCATCGATCGGTCAGGTGCATCGGGCCGAGCTCCAGAGTGGCCGCCAGGTCGCGGTCAAGGTGCAGCGGCCGGCGGCGGCCGCACAGGTGGAGTCCGACCTGGCGCTGCTCTACCAGATCGCCCGGCGTGTGCGAAAGCGGGTCAAGCGGCTCCAGTTCATGGACACGGTGGGGGTCGTGGACGAGTTTGCCCGCTCGATCAGGCGCGAGCTGGACTACCGCATCGAGGGTCGCAACGCCGAGCTCTTCCGGCGCAACTTCGCCGAGGACAAGCGGATCGAGATCCCGCGGGTGTACTGGACGTACTCCAGCGAGCGGGTGCTGACGCTGGAATGGCTGGAGGGGCGCAAGCTGCGCGAGGTCGATCTTGCCGCCACGCCGATGGAGGAGCGTCGGCGGCTGGCGCTGCTGATCGCCGACGCGTGGCTGGAGATGATCTTCCGCCACGGGGTGTTCCACGGCGACCCGCACCCGTCCAACCTGTTCGTGCTGCCCGACGGCCGCCTCGGGCTGGTCGATTTCGGGCAGATCGGGATCTCTCGGCCGGCGACATGAACCGGCTCACGCGGCTCCTGCTGGACTGCGTCAACGAGAACGTGGACGCGCTGCCGCGCCGCCTGTACGAACTGGGCGTTCGCTTCAATAAGGAGCAGGAGGAAGAGTTTCGGATCGAGCTGCGCGAGGTCTTCTACCGCTACCAGGGCGCTGCCCTCGGCGAGATCGACCCGCTGCAGGTGATCCGTGAGTCGTTCACGCTGATCTACCGCATGCAGGTGCAGCTGCCGTCGCGGTTTGCACTGCTCGACAAGACGCTGGCCACACTGGGCTCGGTGGGCACCGAGCTCTACCCCGACTTCAATGTATTCGAGGTGGCCGAGCCGTATGCCACCGAGCTGGTGGCGCGCCGCTACTCACCCGAGGCTCTGGCCCGTCGTGGCCGCACCGAGCTCGCCCAGTACGGCGGAGTGATGCTCGATATGCCCTACCAGGTGCACGACATCCTGGAGGCGTTCCGAGACGGCGAGATCGACATTCAGGTGCACTACAAAGGCCTCGACCGGCTGCTGGCGGCGAGCGACGTCATGTTCAACCGGCTGGTGGTCGCGATCGTGATCTCGGGAGCCTTGGTGGGCTCCTCGCTGATCGGCATCTCCGCGCACGGCGGGATCCACGTCTTCGGCGTCCACATCCTCGCCCTGACCGGGTTCGTGATCGCCTTCGTGCTGGGCGTGTGGGAGATCGTCTCGATCGCTCGCAGCGGCCGGCTGTAGGCGAGGCGGGGTCGTCCGGGCCGCTCCCTAGCATGAGCCCATGGATGCAATCGAACCGGGGTGGATCTTTTCCGCCTGCCCACCGGCGGCGGCAGACGATCTGGCGGCCGAGCTGGACGTCCACCGCGTCACCGCCGAGGCGCTGATCCGGCGCGGCTACGACCGGGCCGATACTGCACGGTCGTTTCTGGACGGCGCCGACCCCGGACACGACCCGCTCTCGTTGGGGGACATGGCCGTGGCCTGCGAGCGGATCCTGGCGGCGATCGCCGCCGATACGCGTATCTGCATCCACGGCGACTACGACGCCGACGGCATCTGCGCGACCGCTGTGATGGTGCTCGCGCTGCGAGAGCTCGGCGCCAACGTGGAGTGGCATCTGCCCAGCCGCTTCGAGGAGGGCTACGGTCTCGGCGCGGACACCGTCGAGCGGTTGGCGGCCTCGGGAGTCGGGCTGCTGGTCACGGTCGACTGCGGCATCACCGCCGCCGATCAGGTGGCGCGCGCCGGCGAGCTGGGAATGGACGTGATCATCACCGATCACCACCAGCCCGGCGACGTGCTGCCGGACTGCCCGCGGGTGTGTACGCGTCCGTCCCAGTACGCCTTCCCCGATCTGTGTGGCACCGGCGTCGCCTACAAGCTCGCGCGAGCGGTGTTTGAGGCCGCCGGCAGGGATCCGGCAGAGCTCGATCAGCACCTCGACCTGGTGGCGATCGCCACCGTCGCCGATGTGGTGCCGCTGGTGGACGAGAATCGCGCACTGGTGCGGCAGGGCCTGCGCCGGCTGTCGCGCACCAGCAAGATCGGGTTGCGCGCGTTGATGGTGTCGGCCCGGGTCGATCGCGTCAACGTGTCGGCGTCGGACATCGGCTTTCGGCTGGCCCCGCGGATCAACGCCGCCGGCCGCCTGTGCCACCCCGGTGAGGCGCTCGAGCTGATGCTGACAGCCGACGAGCGGCGGGCGCGTGAGCTGGCTGCCCGGCTGGAACAGCTCAATCGCGAACGCCAGGCGGTGGAGGACACGATCCTGCAGGAGGCAGTTGCGCTGGTGGACGTGGCATCCCCGGAGTGGCGAGAACGGCACGCCTACGTGATCGCGTCGCAGGACTGGCACGAAGGCGTGATCGGGATCGTGGCGTCGCGGCTGGTCGAGCGATACCGCCGGCCGGTGGTGCTGATCGCAGTCGGCGACGATGAGGCCAAGGGCTCTGGGCGCAGCGTGCCCGGATACGACCTGCACGCCGGGCTGACCTCGGCAGCGGGGCATCTGTTGCGCTACGGCGGTCACAAGGCCGCCGCCGGGCTGACCATCGATCCGGCCGAGATCTCGTCCTTCGCCGAGGCTCTGGCGGCTCATGCCGACGGTGTGCTCGGCTCCCGACCGCAATCGCTGCAGCGGCACGTCGACGCGGTGCTGGCGCCCTCCGAGGTGTCGCTCGAGCTGATCGAAGAGCTGTCAGCGCTCGAGCCGTTCGGCCTGGGCAATCCCGGGGTGACGTTGCTGGCGCCGGCCGCGACGCTGCAATCCGTCGAGCGCATGGGCGAAGGCAAGCACCTGCGCTGTACGGTCGAGCTGGGCGGGTACCGCTGCCGTGCGGTGGGATTCGGCATGGGGGAGATGGGCTGACGAGCTGTCTCAGCCCGGCCGGTTCGACGTGGCCTACCGGATCCAGCGAAACGAATGGAACGGCTCGGTTACGCCGCAGATGGTGCTGCGAGGCGTGGTGGCCACTCCGATGGGACTCGACCCGGGGAGCTTCGACCCGCTGTCGGTCGAGGGACGCGGCCTGGGTCGCGCACAGGTGATCGACGATCGCGGTCACGGCGTCCAGATCACAACCATCGCGCGGCTGGCGGCCGGTGACGAACCGGTGCTGGTGCTGGTCGCCGACGTCGCCCGGCGAACCGCGATGCTGGCGGGGCCACTCTCCCCGTCTCGGTTCGGCAGCGGCACCATCACCCTGGCCGACTACGCCCAGGCAGCCGCAATCGACGGCCTGGCGGCTCGCTATGCGCGGGTGGTGGCGCTCGACCCGCCGGCCAGCTCCGAGCGCGGGCGAGCTGCTGGCAGAGTTGGGCTCGACCACCACCTTGCACCTGGTCTGGGGAGCCGCCGAGATCGCGTTCGCGCGGTCGGTGGCCGAGAGCCGCGAGCCGCTGCGCGAGACGCTCAAGCAGGTGTGGATCGCCGAGCGCAACGGTGCCACCGAACTGACGCTCGCCCCTGAGACGGTTGAGCGCTGTCGGGCGGTGCTGGGCGAGGTCGGGCTGGTGTCCGGCACGAGTGTCGCGACCAAGGTCGACCTCGAGGAGTCGCCCACCTACCGCGAGGCAGTCGCCCGGATCGAGGCGGTCAAGCGCTTCTTGGCGTCAGATCAGGTGGCCGTATGAGAACAACTACAATGTGAACATGGCGACCGTGCCTCGCAGCCCCGAGGCCGAACGGCACGACCACCTCTTGGCCGAGCTGCTTGGCCACGTCACCGAATACAACCCGGATGCCGACGCCGGGCTGATTCGCCGTGCCTTCGACTACGCCTGTGACCACCATTCCGGTCAGCTGCGCAAGAGCGGCGAGGACTTCATCAACCACCCCTGGTCGGTGGCGGTCATCTGCAGCGAGCTGAAGCTCGATACCGCCACCATCTCCGCCGCGCTCCTGCACGACGTGGTGGAGGACACCCAGGCCGAGCTGGATCACGTGCGCGAGCTGTTCGGGCCCGATGTCGCGCTGCTGGTCGACGGCGTCACCAAGCTCACCCGGATCAGCTTCGCCAGCCGCGAGCAGGCCCAGGTCGAGAACTACCGCAAGATGATCGTGGCCATGGCCCAGGATCTGCGGGTGGTGCTGATCAAGCTCGCCGATCGCACGCACAACATGCGCACGATCTCCGCGTTGGGCAAGCAGAAGCAGGTGCAGACGGCCAAGGAGACGCTCGAGATCTACGCGCCGCTGGCCCATCGGCTCGGTATCCACACGCTCAAGTGGGAGCTCGAGGATCGCGCCTTCCAGACGCTGCATCCCCGCCGGTTTGCCGAGATCGAGGCGATGGTCAATCAGAGTCGCGACGAGCGTGAGCGGTTTGCCGAGCAGGCCGGCACGATCCTGTCGCGCGAGCTCGACGACGCCCACATCGAGGCCGACATCGCCGGCCGCGCAAAGCATCTCTATTCGATCTACACCAAGATGGCGCTGGGCGGCAAGGAGTTCAACGAGATCTACGACCTGACCGCGATGCGCGTGCTGGTCGACGAGCTGAAGGACTGCTACGGCACCATCGGCATCATCCATTCGCTGTGGAAGCCGATGCCGGGCCGGTTCAAGGACTACATCGCCATGCCCAAGGTGAACATGTACCAGTCACTGCACACGACGGTGATCGGGCCCCAGGGAAAGCCGTTGGAGATCCAGGTGCGCACGCAGGAGATGCACCAGACCGCCGAGTACGGCATCGCCGCGCACTGGCTGTACAAGGAGAAGGCGCCGGCGCGTCCGGTCGAAGCCGGTCAGGCGTGGCTGTCGCAGCTGGCCGATTGGCAGAAGGACGCCGCCGATCCCGGCGAGTTCATGGAGACGCTGCGAGTCGACCTGTTCTCCGACGAGGTGTACGTGTTCACGCCCAAGGGCGACGTCAAGAGCCTGGCGGCCGGCTCGACCCCGCTCGACTTCGCCTACAGCGTGCACACCGACGTCGGCCATCGTTGTGTCGGCGCCAAGGTCAACGGCCGGATCGTGCCGCTGCACTACACGCTCAAGTCGGGTGACTTCGTCGAGGTGCTGACCTCCAAGCAGGAGCGCGGCCCGTCCCGCGACTGGCTGAACGTCGTCAAGACCTCGCGCGCCCGCAACAAGATCAGGCAGTGGTTCTCACAGCAGCGCCGCGAGGACCTCGAGCAGAAGGGTCGCGACTCGCTGCAGCAGGCACTCAAGTCGCACGGACTGCCGCACCAGAAGGTGACGGCATCCCCGCTCCTGGCAGGGATCATCCGCGACATGGGCTTCAAGAAGGCCGACGACTTCTACGTCGCCATCGGAGCCGGCAAGGTCCAGGTCGGTCAGGTCGTGACCAAGCTGCTGGGCCGGCTGAAGACTGCCGAGGTGGTGTCGCCCGAGCATGAGCAGCTGCCACGCCGGCCGGCCAAGCGGCCGACTGCATCCGCTGACTACGGGATCGTGGTGGAGGGCGCGGCGGGATCAGGCGTTTTGGTGCGGATGGCCAAGTGCTGCACCCCGGTGCCGGGGGATGACATCTGCGGGTACATCTCGCTGGGACGGGGAGTCACGATCCATCGCGATGACTGCCCCAACGTGCGCGCGCTCAAGCGCAACCCGGAGCGGTTCACGCCGGTGCACTGGGACGAGGGCGAGACCGCCACCAGCTCGTTTCGGGTCACGATCGCGTTGCAGTCCTGGGACCGGCCGCGGCTGCTCGAGGATGTCGCCCGCACGTTCGCCGAGCACGGCGCCAACATCGTCGAGTACGGCGGGCATGTCTCCGATCAGATGGCGCGCAACTGGTACACGGTGGAGGTCGGCGACGTCAAGGAGCTGCGCGCGCTGCTTGACGGCGCTTCGCAACGTGGACGCGGTGTTCGACGCGTACCGTGTGACGCCCGGAGGATGACCGCACCGGCGGCTAGACTCACGCCGCAATGAAGACGCTCGACGGTGAGACGATCGTGTGGCAAGGCCACCCCAGCTGGAAGGCGATGATCGTCTTCTACGTCAAGTGGATCCTGATCTCGCTGATCCCGATCGCGATCTGGGTGGGCATCCACGCCGGCGGCGCCCACACCGGAGCATGGTGGTTCTCGGTTGTGAGCGTGATCGGGATCGTGGTCACCTTGGTGGGTGGCTGGATCCGCCGGCAGACGATCCGGTATGTCGTCTCCGATCGCCGCATCGGTATCCGCACCGGGATCGTGTCGCGCAACGAGCGTACCACCCACCTCAACCGCGTCCAGAACGTCTCGATGCGCCAGGGCGTGGTGCAGCGGCTGATGGGGATTGGCGATGTCGACTGGGATACCGCCGGCACGACCGAGAACGACGCCGATTTCACGTTCCGCGGCATCGACGATCCGTCCCAGCTCGTGCACCTGGTCGATCAGTACCACTCACCGGGCGCTCCCGAGCTGACCACTCCAACCTGATCATGCACGATTGACTGCAAGTTAGTACGAGCGTAGGATCAGACCATGCAGATCGATCGACATAACCGCTGGTTCCAGGCAGCAATGGCTGTGGGGACTCTGTGCGTGCTCCTGTCGGCGCTCGAGCTGACGGTGATTCTCACCGGCGGCGGGGTGCCTCCCGAGTGGACGAACTGGCTGCTGATGGCGATGCCGGCTGCATCCATCGGGTTGCTGGTGGTGGCGCTGGCGCGTCCCCGCATCGCCCAGCCTGCGTAGCGATCTAGACTGCTCGCGTGAGCGAGAGCAGCGCTATCCGCGAGTTCGCCCTCGCGTTCCCGAAGGCGTTCGAGGACCATCCGTTTGGTCCCGATACGCACGTCTTCAAGGTGGGCGGCAAGAGCATGTTCGTGATCTTGTCCGACGGCCCGCCCGTGAAGGTGACCGTCAAGCTGACCAAGGAAGAGCGCCAGGTCGCGCTCGAGATGCCTTACGTCAGCGAGGCCCGCTACGTTGGCAGGTACGGCTGGATCACCGCAGCGATCGAGGACGAGGACGCCCTCGACGCCACGCTTGAATGGATCCGCGAGAGCTACTGGCTGAAGGCGCCCGCCGACATCCGCGAGGCGGCCTGGGCTGAATAACGGTGCCAGGCACCGTTAGTCACGCGGGGCGATTGGGGTCAGCTGGTGGTGCGCTTGCGATCGTGCGATTCGAACGCACGCATCGAGAACTCAAACACCACGCAGACAGCCGCGGCGACCAGACAGGGCAGGCACTCCCCAGATGAAGAACGCGGCCACGACCGCGCCCACCGACATGATGTTTCGGGCAAGGATCACCCTCTCAGTGTCTACCTGAAACCGGGTGATCGCAGTCCCTCGAACGGGGGAAGGGAGTGTGGGCTAAGCCCGTTCGCAGAACGGCGAGATCAACACCGCCACCCGCTCCAGGAACGCTTGGTCGCCGGCGGCGAACGCGGACCGCGTGTCGGAGTCGACGTCGATCTCGGCAACTACCCGCCCAGCGGCGATCACGGGCACCACGATCTCGGCCCGAGTCGACACAAAACAGGCGATGTAGCGATCGTCGGCATTGACGTCGTCGACGATCTCCGTTCGGCCCGATGCCGCAGCCGCACCGCAGATGCCGGCACCGATCGGGATGCGGGTGTGCTCGGTCGGCTCGGGTCCGAGCCACGGGCCCAGCACCAGCTCGCTGCCCTCGACGAAGTAGACGCCAATCCAGGAGTAGTGGTCGAGCCGATCGTGCAGCACCTCGACCGCCTGGCGCACGACTGCGCCGGCATCGGACTCCCGGTTGATCACGCGCTCGATTGCCTCCAGCGCGCCCAGCTGAGTGGTGTTCACAGCTCCACGTCGGCGTCGAAGGCGCTCACGACCGTGCGCAGATGCCCACTCACCGGTACGGACCGACGCGCGGCATGATCGATCTGGACGACCGTCTGGTCGGCGGTCACCAGGTGCACACCGGTGGTCACGTCGACGGCTTCAAACTGCCAGCGCACGCTGGTCTTCCCGATTTTGGCCACCCGCACGAATACTTCCAGCTGATCGTCGAACTTGGCCGGCGCGTGGTACTCGACATGCTGGGCGCGCATCACGAACTCGGTCAGTCCCTCGCCGTCTGCGAGCAAGCCGAGGTGGCGCAGGTACTCAACCCGGGCGCGGTCGAAGTACGGCATGTAGCGGCCGTAGTACACGACTCCCTGGGCGTCGGTCTCGTCAAAGCCCACGCGGGTGATGAACGAGAATCGAAATGGCGGCCGGCGCTCGGTGACGGTCACGATCGGATCAGCCCGAGCACCTCATCCCGGCACGACTCCATCTTGGCCTCGGACAGCGCTTCCAGGTTGAGCCGAAGCAGCGGCTCGGTATTCGACGGCCGGACGTTGAAGTGCCAGTCATCGAACTCGAACGATACGCCGTCCAGGTGCGACACCCGGTTTGCCGCGGGCCCGAAGGTGTCTTTGAGCGTCTGCAGGCGCACGGGCACGTCGTCCACCGTGGAGTTGATCTCACCCGAGATGAAGTACTGCTCCCGAAACGGCGCGAGCAGCTCTGACAGCTTCTTTCCTGACTGAGAAACCAGCTCGAGCAGCACCAGTGCGGGCACGATCCCGGTGTCGCAGTAGTAGAAGTCCTTGAAGTAGTAGTGCCCCGACACCTCGCCGGCGAAGACCGCGTCCTCCTTGCGGATTCGGGCCTTGATAAACGCGTGGCCCACCCGGTTTTCCAGCGCCGTGCCACCGGCCGCTTCCACCGTGTCGCGCACCGCCCACGACGCCCTCAGGTCGTACACGATGGTGGCTCCGGGATGCTGCGCCAGCATCGATCGTGCGATCAGCGCGGTGATCAGGTCGCCGGGGACGAACTCGCCGGTGTCGTCGATGAAGAAGCAGCGGTCGGCGTCGCCGTCCCAGGCAATGCCGAGATCGGCGCCGTGCTCGAGCACCTTGGCGATGATGAACTGGCGATTCTCCTCGAGCAGCGGGTTCGGCTCGTGGTTGGGAAACGACCCATCAGGATCCAGCGAGTAGTCGTGGGTGACCAGCGGCAGCCGCTCGAGCACGGGAGAGATCATCGGCCCGGCCATGCCGTTGGCGCCGTCCAGCACCACGTTCAGCGGGCTGATCGCCTCGGGGTCGATGAATTGCATCACGCGGTCGACGAAGCCCCCGTACACGTCGCGCTCGGTGACGCTGCCGGTCGCTCCCGCCGCAGGTGGGTCTGCCAAGGCGAGGGCCTTGATCTTGTCGAGGCCGGTATCGCCACCTACCGGCTGGGCGCCGCGGCGCACGATCTTCATGCCGTTGTAGGCGGCCGGGTTGTGCGACGCGGTCACCATGATGCCGCCGTGATAGCCGTATTCGCCGACAGCGAAGTACAGCATCTCGGTGCCGATCTGGCCGAGGTCGACGACGTCCGCGCCGGCCGCCGTGGCGCCGCGAATAGCAGCGGCGGCGATGTCGGGTGAGGACAGGCGCATGTCGTGGCCGATCGCCATCACCTCTGGCTCGAACGCACCGACGTAGGCTGCCGCCAGCCGCTCGGCTCCCGCGGCATCGAGCTCATCTGGCACGATCCCCCGTACGTCATAGGCCTTGAACACCGAAGGTGAGAGCATCAGCGAGAGTCTAGTGAGGGTGAGACTGCGGCCGTTGCAGCTGGCGGACAGCGCATACTGCTCGAGTTGTACAGCGCCAACCGCGAGTTCCTGGCGCCGTTTGACCCTCCCCGGGCGGCCGATTTCCTGACCGAGCAAGGCCAGGCACGATGAGGTCGCGGTGTCGGTGGAGGCGGGGCTGGCCGGCGCGTCCCAGCGATTCGTGATCGAGGCTCAGTCCAAGCCCGTGGGCGTGCTGGGCGTCTCGAACATCGTCGAGGGTGCCTTTCGCAGCGCCAACCTGGGCTACTGGGTGGCCCAGGATCACAACCGGCGCGGCATCGCTACACAGGCGGTGAAGCTGGCGGTGCGCTGGGCGTTCGATGAGCGGGGGCTGCACCGGCTGGAGGCGGGCACCCTGGTCGACAACCTCGCCTCGCAGCGGGTGCTCGAGCGAAATCGCTTTACCCGCGTCGGCCTCAGCCCGCGGTACCTCAGAATCGACGGCGAATGGCGGGATCACATCCTGTTCGCTCGCACCGTGGAGGATTAGAACTCGGAGATCGCGCTGGCCAGGCGGCCCGCACCTGCTCGAGCGTGCGGCTGAGGTGCTCGGGCATCACCCGCACGTCGGCGAGCACCGGCATGAAGTTGGTGTCGCCACCCCAGCGTGGTACCAGGTGCAGATGCAGGTGACCCACCACGCCGGCCCCGGCGACCCGACCGAGGTTGAGCCCTGAGTTGAAGCCCTCCGGCGACATCGCCGCGGTCAGCGCCGTGATGCCCTGGTCGAGCAGCTCCCACACCTCCGCGCGCTCCTCGGCGGTGAGTTCGCCCGGCATCGCCAGATGCCGGTAGGGCGCGACCATCAGGTGGCCGTTGGAGTAGGGGTAGAGGTTCAACAGCACATAGGCGTGGGTGCCGCGGTGAACCACCAGGTTGGCATCATCGTCGCCGGCCTGCTTCGAGCAGAAGATGCATTCGTCGCTGGTCGATCCGTCTTGCACGTACTGCAGCCGCCAAGGCGCCCACAGCCGTTCGGTCACAACCAGTCCTTGTGGCGGAAATACAGCAGCATGCCGGTCGAGAGCAGCAACATGCCCCCGACGATCACCCAGAACGAATCGGCGGTGTGCTCTCGGGGCAGGCCGACGTTCATGCCGTAGATGCCCGAGATCAGCGTCAGCGGCAAGAGCACCACGCTGAACAGCGTCAGCACTCGCAGGATGTCGTTCTGCTTGTGGGCGATCACCGACTCGTTGGTCTGCTCCAGCGCCTCGACCACCTCTTTGTAGTTGTCGAGCTGGTCCCAGATGCGCTCGGCCTTGTCCACGATGTCGTCGAAGTAGACCTCGAGATCCTCCGGCAGGTACCGAGTGCGGGCGCGCTCCAGCAGTCGCAGGGTGCTGCGCTCGGGCTTGATCACCTTGCGGTAGGCCACGATCTCCTGCTTCACGTCGGAGATGTCGCGCACAACCTCCTCCGAGCGGCGCTCGGTGAAGATCGCCTCTCCCAGCCGGTCGAGCTTGAACCCGATCTTGTCCAGAATCGGGAAGCAGTAGTCGAACATCTCCGACAGCACCTCATACAGCAGATACCCGGAGCCCTTCGAGAAGTACTCCTCACGCCGTTCGGTGTTGCTCTCGAGCTGCCCGAACAGCCGGCCGAGCGGCTTCAGGGGCACGTTGGGAAGGGTCACGATCAGACCCTCCTGCACGAACACGTTCAGCTCAGCGGCGTCCAGGCGGCGCTTGATCTTGTTGAAGTACGGGACGTGCAGCACGATGAACATGTACTCGTCGTACTCATCGATCTTCGGCCGCTGACGGGTCGACAGCACATCCTCGAGGTCCAGAGGATGGAAATCGAACTGTTCCGCGAGGTACGCGGTTTCGGTCGCGGTCGGTGCTTCGAGGTTCAGCCAGCGCGTGCCGAGAGCTTCGAGCTCAGCGACATGGGGCTCGACGCGTTCGACCGTTCCTTGCGGCGCACGATCGCGCCTGCGTACTGTCCTCGGGATCCGTGGCAGGTTCGGCATCGTTGCTCGCAGGGGTCAACAGCGTGGGCATCCTTGAAGTGTACTGATTCGACACGACAGTATCGACCCCTCGCATCGGATACCGTAGCCCCAGTGAGTACGAGACGACCAACGGCGGACGAAAACCTGCTGAACCGCCGGGATACGGCCTTTCTCCATACGGATCCCTGGAGGATCCTGCGGATTCAGTCCGAGTTCGTCGAAGGATTCGACGCTCTGGCGGAGATCGGCCAGACGGTGGCGGTGTTCGGATCGGCCCGTACCGACCCTCGCGATCGCATGTACAAGGCCGCCAGGGAGACGTCGCAGCTGCTGGTGGAGGCGGGATACGCGATCCTGACCGGCGGCGGCCCCGGGATCATGGAGGCCGCCAATCGGGGAGCCCGAGACGCCGGCGGGGTCTCGATCGGCGCCAACATCGAGCTCCCTCACGAGCAGCATGCCAACCCCTACCTGGACATCTCGCTCGACTTTCGGTACTTCTTCGTGCGAAAGACGATGTTCGTGAAGTACTCCGAGGGGTTCGTCGTCTTCCCCGGCGGGTTCGGCACCATGGACGAGCTGTTCGAGGCGCTGACGCTGATCCAGACCGGCAAGGTGCACCGGTTTCCGGCGGTGCTGTACGGCCGCGAGTACTGGGGCGGGCTGCTGGACTGGATCCGCTCCACGATGCTCGACGAAGGCAACGTCTCACCCGAGGATCTCGACCTGACGATGGTCGCCGACAGCCCCGCCGAGGCGGTGGCGATGGTGGTCGCGTGCAACACCGGTACCTGCGGTCACCCGGCTCATCAGCACGTCTCCAAGTGACCGCCGAAGTCGAGTTCTCGCCGGTCGCCCCATACCTGCTGCAATCCTGTCTCGGAGCGCCCGATCTGACCCGGCGGAGGTTCCCGGGCGGGCTCGAGCTGGCCTTCGAAGCCGGCGGTGAGCCCGTCTACGCGCGTGCCTGGCAGACCTCCGACGGGCGATTGCGGGCGCGCATCGACGCGACCGACCTGGAGCCCGCCCACGATCGATTGCGCGAGATGCTGAGAGTTGACATCGACCACCGACCGTTTCTGCGAATGGCGGAGCGAGACCGGATGCTGTCCCCGCTGCGCTCACATCTCACCGGGATGCGGCCTCTGCTCCTGGGCTCGGTAGCACACGCGCTGATGCGCGGGGTGTGCGGGCAGCTGATTCGCACCAGCGAGGCGCTCGCGATCGAACGCCGGATCGTGGCCATCTTGAGTCCTCGGTATCGCGGTCTGCGGCTGCCGCCGACCGCCGCTGCGATCGCCCACGAGCACCCGGCCCGCTTCGAGCGGGCAGGTCTCTCGCCACAGCGGGCAGCGCTGCTCAGTCGCGCCTCGCTGCAACCCTGGGACGACCTGGCCAACCAGCCCAGCGAGCGGGTCGAAGCTCGCCTGCGGGCGCTGCGCGGGTTGGGGGCGTGGACGTCGGGTCATGTCCTGCTGCACGGGTACGGGCGGCTGGACCGAGGACTCGCTGGCGACCTGGCGCTGGTGCGGCTGGCCACCCGGCTACTCGGCCGCAAGGCGGACACCGCCGACACCGAACGGCTGCTGGAACCGTACGGCGAATGGCGTGGCTTGGCCTCGCTGTGGCTGATGCACCACCCGCTGGCGGCCCGGCACCCGCTGCCGGCATCTGCTTGAGATGATCGCCGTGTCGATTTGGCGCCGCCCGTTCGTGTAGAGGGTGAGACCCGGCATGCAGCCGGGGTAACGTCAAGGAGGACACGATGAAGCGGTACCTACTCAGCGTCTATCAGCCCGACGGCGACCCTCCGGCAAGCGTCGATCTGGAGCAGATCATGCGCGACGTGAACACGGTCAATCAGGAGATGAAGGCGGCCGGCGCCTGGGTCTTCTCCGACGGGCTGCACCAGCCCAGCACCGCCACCGTGGTGCGGCTCGAGCAGCGGCGACGTGCTCACCACGGACGGCCCCTACGTCGAGGGCAAGGAGCATCTGGGCGGCTTGACGATCGTCGCCGCCCCCGATCTCGATGCCGCCTTGGAGTGGGGCCGGAAGCTCGCTCGGGCAACCACGTTGCCGATCGAGGTACGTCCGTTCCAGGGGGAGTCCCACGGCGATGCAGATCGCTGATGCCGCCTCGATCGACCGAGTGTTCCGCGAGCAGTACGGTCGCGCCGTGGCCGTCCTGGTGCGCTCGTTCGGTGACATCGACATCGCCGAGGAGGCCGTCCAGGACGCATTCGCCGTCGCGCTGGAGCGCTGGCCGTCGGATGGCCAGCCTCCCAGCCCGGCGGGGTGGATCATCACCACTGCCCGAAACCGAGCGATCGACCGGCTGCGGCGTGAGGCCTCCCGCGACGACCGCCACGCCCAGGCAGCCCTGATGCAGGTCGACGGCGAACCGCCCGAGCCGATGGAGCAGGGGGCGGTGGACGACGATCAGCTGCGGCTGATCTTTACCTGCTGTCACCCGGCGCTCTCCCAGGGCGCTCAGGTGGCGCTGACCCTGCGGCTGATCGGTGGACTGACGACACCCGAGATCGCTCGCGCCTTCCTGGTGCCCGAGCCGACGATGGCGCAGCGGCTGGTGCGTGCCAAGGGCAAGATTCGCGATGCCGGGATCCCGTTTCGGGTTCCCGGCCAGGCCGACCTGCCGGAACGGATCGATGCGGTGTTGAGCGTCGTCTACCTGATCTTCACGGAGGGCCATACGGCCAGTTCCGGCGATCGGCTGGTGCGCGAGGAGCTGTGCGCCGAGGCTATCCGGCTGGGCCGGCTGCTGGACGAGCTGATGCCCGACGAGCCGGAGGTGATGGGGCTGCTCGCGTTGATGCTGCTGGTGGAGTCGCGCCGCATCGCCCGTACCGCCGCGAACGGTGATCTGGTGCTGCTCGCCGACCAGGATCGCAGCCACTGGAACGCCGATCTGATCGCCGAGGGGCAGGCCATCGTCAAGCGCTGCCTGCGAGCTCGATCGGCCCGGCTCGTATCAGATCCAGGCGGCCATCAACGCCGTCCACAGCGAGGCTGGCGAGTGCAGAGGAGACCGACTGGTGGCAGATCCTGCGGCTGTACGACCAGCTGCTTGCGATCGCACCCACGCCGGTGGTGGCGCTCAACCGGGCGGTGGCGGTGGCCGAGGTGGACGGGCCGGGGGTGGCGCTGGGGGTGGTCGACGAGCTCGACCTGGGCGACTACTACCTGTTCCACGCGGTGCGCGCCGACCTGTTGCGCCGAGCCGGCCGGCCGGCCGAGGCCGCCGACGCCTACGCCGCGGCGATCGAGCTGAGCGACAACGAGACCGAGCGGGCGTTCCTGCAACGCCGTCGCGACGCGCTCGCAAACGCCTGAGTCGAGAGCGTTTGTGATAGAACGGGCGGCATGGTGAACCTGCGCCCGATCACCGATGCCAATCGTGCGCACGTGGAGGCACTGAGCGTCTCCGAGGTGCAGCAGCAGTTCGTCAGTAGCGTCACCGAATCGCTGCGTGAGGCTGCCGAAGACGTGGGCGGGCGGGCGATCTACTGGGCGATTTACGCGGACGAGACGCCGGTCGGGTTCGTGATGATCAGCGACGACGTGGACGGCCCGGGGTACATCCCGCACTTCCTCTGGAAGCTTCTGATCGACGAGCGCCACCAGGGCAACGGCTACGGCCGCGCCACACTCGACCTGATCGTCGACTACTTCCGTACGCGCCCGGGAGTCAAGGTCGAGGTGCTGTCCACCAGTGCCGGAGAGGGGGAGGGGAGCCCGATCGGTTTCTACGAGCGCTACGGCTTTCGCCAGACCGGCGACATCGTGTTCGACTACGAAGTGCTGCTGCAGCTCGAACTCGGGCAGGCCGGCGGCGGGCGCTCGGACAGCAGCAGGACATAGAGCCCAAACACCGCGACCGCCAGAGCGGCAGCTGCCCCGACGGCCTCCAAGGCCGATCCCCGCACCGCCTCGTCGAACAGCAGGATGGCAAGCCCGACGGCCACCGCGGAGGTGAGCGCCTGGTTGGTGGCGATCGCCAGCTCGAGGCCGTTTTGGAGCGCGATCTGGGTCAGCCAAAAGGCCGCGATGGCGACCACGATCAGGGCGTACAGATGCCAGTCGGTGATGATTGCAGCGACCCTCTTGCCCCAATCGTCCACCGCGGACACGGTCAGGGCCGCGCTCAGTCCGAAGAGGATGCCCGAGGCGCTCCCCACGGCCGTGGCTCTGACCGATGGTCGTGATCGCAGCGTGCCGATCACAAGCACCGCGGAGACGCCTGCACAGATCGCTCCGGCGATCGCCCACGCACCGATCGACGCGTCGTCGTTGCCGCCGGTGGTGTTGGCCAGCGCGACGAATGCGATCAACCCCCCCGTGACCATCACCGCGCCGGCAACCTCGCGACGCGACACGACCTGCGCTGTCAGCCACATCCCCAGTGGCAGCGCGAACACGACGCTGGTCACCTGAATCGGCTGCACCACGATCAGCCGGCCGAGGCTGAGCGCCCACGCCTGCAGGCCAAACCCCACGATCACCACCGCGACCCCCACCAGCCATACCGGCTGCCGGGCCAGTCGCGCCAGGAAGTCGGCGCGAAGGCTCGAGTCGGATGACTCCTCCAACGTGCCTTTCTGCTGGCAAACAGTGCCGAGGGCAAACAGGAACGCGGCAGCGAATGCGAGCACGACGGCAACCATCCCGGGGACAGTACAGGTGGCCGACCCGCGGCCTACACCGAACTTGGCTGGGCGGCCTCCGCCCGCTCTTTCAAGGCGTGATTCATCGCCTCGAAGCCGTGCTCGGTCGCCGTGAGCGTCTTGGCGAACACCGGGACGAGTACACCGCGGAACCGCTCGCTTTGAACCAGCCGAGACCGCTCACCGTCGAGCTGCTCGATGGTGAACGTGTGCTCCCCGTCGAACACGCCCGGTATCAGCACGCGCCCAAGCCATGTGAACTCACGGGCATGCTCGGCACGCAGCACCGTCGGCTTGAACGTCATTCCGCGGGCGCCCGGCGGCTCGATCCTGACAGTGAGCCGGGCGCCGGGTTCGCAGGTGCCCTGGATCGATCGTATGAACGGG
This sequence comes from uncultured Actinomycetes bacterium, assembly GCA_963723785.1. Lineage (GTDB taxonomy): Bacteria > Actinomycetota > Thermoleophilia > Gaiellales > JAICJC01 > CAVPTL01. The sequence goes on from CAVRSB010000023.1 coordinate 46,618, forward strand.
TTCCAGTCCGGGTAGGCATCGAAGTCCACCAGCACGCCCCACACGCGCTCGGGCGGGGCGGCGATCTCCACTTCTCGACGAAGCTCCTTCATCTGACGACCTCCTCTGCGCGTCGCGCCGGCAATGCGCCTGGTAGGAATCGAACCTACGACCTTGCGCTCCGGAGGCGCACGCTCTATCCCCTGAGCTACAGGCGCGGGGTCACTGGGACTCACGGAGTCTACTTGCCCTCGCCGAGGATCCTGTCAGCGCGCTAGGCTCGCGTCCCGATGGAGATCCACGCCCGCACTGCGACCCTTGTCCACCACGAGCCGTTCGTGATTTCGCGGAGCGCGAGCACCGAATCGGTGGTCGTGCAGGCGGCGGTCACTCACGCAGGCCTGACCGGGTATGGGGAGGGGGCTCCGGACGAGCGCTACGACGAGAGTGTGGAGTCGGCGCTGGAGTTCCTTGGACGGTTGGAGCCGTTGTTGGGCGACGACCCACTGGCGATCGAAGCGATTCTCGGTCGGGTCGGGGAGCTACCCGGTGAGATGGGCGCGAAGTGTGCGCTCGATGGCGCGCTGCACGATCTTTTGGGGAAGATCTGCGGGCAGCCGTTGTATCGCATCTTGGGGCTTGACCCGGTGCCTCCGCCGACGTCGTACACGATCTCGATCGATACGGTGGAGGGCACCGCCGACCGAGCACGCCGGGCGGCCGGCTACCACGCACTCAAGATCAAGGTGGGCGGCCCGGACGATTTCGATCGCGTCAGGGCGGTGCGCAGGGAGGCGCCCGATGCCCTCATCCGGGTTGATGCGAATGAGGCCTGGAGTGTGGATTCAACCCGCGCATTGATGGACGATCTGGTTGCGCTCGGTGTCGAGCTGATCGAGCAGCCGCTGCATGCCTCCGACCGAGCTGGATACGCCGAGTTGCACGCCGCCAGGCTGCCGATCCCGATCGTCTTGGACGAGAGCTGCCATACCTTGGCCGACATCGCGCCGGCCTCGGGGCATGCCGACGGCGTCAACATCAAGCTCACCAAGACCGGGGGCATCCGCGAGGCCATCCGCATGATCCATGCCGCCCGCGCGCTCGACTTGGTGATCATGCTCGGGTGCATGAACGAGTCGTCGCTGGGTATCGCCCAGGCTGCTGCGATCTCATCGCTGGTGGACGTAGTCGATCTGGACGGCCACCTGCTGAACGCCAATGACTTCTTCGAAGGCCTCGGATTCGATCACGGCCGGGTTGTGCCGGGGCCTGGGCCGGGGCTGGGTGTGACCCCGCTGGAGCCGTGGCCGTGAAGCGCTACGTGATGCTCTGCGAGGGCGCGTTCGATGAGGACGCAAAGACCGCGACCGGCGTGCTGCGCTATGCCGACGCGGTCACGGTCGCGGTGATCGATTCGACGCGCGCCGGCTCCACTGCCGACGCCGAGGTGCCCGGGCTGGCAGTAGGTATCCCGATCGTGGCCACGCTGGCCGAGACGCTGGGCGATCGTCCCGACACGCTGCTGATCGGCGTGGCACCGGCCGGCGGGAAGCTGCCGCCGTTGTTTCGCTCGGTGGTGAAGGAGGCGCTGGAGCGGGGCCTGGACGTCGAAAACGGGCTGCACGACTTTCTCGCAGGTGACCCCGAGCTCGCGGCGGCGGCGGCCGCGGGAGGTGCGGAGATCCGCGACCTGCGAAGGCCTCCGGCGGACTTGGACGTACCCACGCTGGCCAACCTGGACATCCGTACCCGAACGGTGCTGACAGTCGGCTCCGACTGTGCGTTGGGCAAGATGACTGTGTGCCTGGAGCTCGATCGAGAGGCTCGCCGACGGGGCCTGGCATCGCAGTTCGTACCGACGGGGCAGACCGGAATCGCGATCGCCGGCTGGGGCATCGCCGTGGACGAAGTGGTTTCCGACTACATCGCCGGGGCGGCCGAGCGGCTGGTGCTGGAGGGCCACCAACGTGTGGGCGACAACGCGCTTTTGTGGATCGAGGGCCAGGGCTCGATCAATCACCCCTTCTACTCGGGCGTCACCACCGGCCTGATCCACGGCAGCGCCCCGCATGCGCTGCTGTTCGTGCACGAGCCCGGGCGGACACTTATCGAAGGCGATCCGCGCATGCCGATCCCACCGATCGAACAGCTGATCGCCGACAACGAGCGAGTGGCGGGGTACCTGCGTCCCGCACCGGTCGTCGCGCTGGCACTCAAGACCAACCGGCTGTCCGACTCCGCCGCCCGCGACGCGATCGCCGAGTACTCCGAACGCACCGGCCTGGTCACCGACGACCCGGTGCGGTTCGGCGCTGGACGGCTGCTGGACGCGGTGGTCAACGCAACCGGCGGATGATCCGCCCGGCCGTATCCGGCGATGCCGCCGCGATCACCGCGCTGGTCGAACAGGCCTACGCCGTGTACGTCCCCCGGATCGGGCTGCGGCCTGCGCCGATGGATGCCGATCATGCCGCGGAGATCGCTCGTGGTGAGTCGTTCGTGATCGATCGCGATGGCTGCGTCGCCGGTGTGATCGTGCTCGTGACCGGCAACGACCACGTGATGATCGAGAACGTCGCCGTGGAACCCTCATGCCAGGGAGAGGGTTGCGGCACGCAGCTCTTGGAGTTTGCGACCGGCTATGCCCGGAGGCTCGGCCTGTCCGAGATCCGGCTGTACACACACGAGCTGATGACCGAGAACATCGCGTTCTATCGCGGGCTCGGATTCCAGGAGGTCGAGCGACGCCGCGAACACGGCTTTGCCCGGGTGTTCTTCACCCGCCCGGTGTGACGGGTAATATGCCGCGGCAGTTGTCCGACGCCCGCCTTCAAACCCTTGCCGACCTGCTGTGCCGGTACTCCCTCGACGTGCAACCGCAGGAGCTGGTGATGGTCTACACCCCTGCGATCGCCCAGCCGCTGGTGGTCGAGGTGGTCAGGTCGGTGACCCGGCTGGGGGGACACGTGATCCTGCGGGCGTCCCTGGAGTCGGTCGAGGCTGCCCGGCTGGAGCGGGCCTCAGAGGCCCAGTTGACGGCGCTCACGCCGCTCGATCACCTCGACGTCGAGCTGCCGGACAAGATCCTGTCGATCTGGGCCAACGTGAACCTCTCCTACAAGGCCCAGGTGCCGTCTCGCAACCTGGCCCAGCGGGCGGCCGCCACCGAGCCGCTCGACCGGCGGCTTCGGCCAGCGCCAGGCCGACGGCGAGAGCCGCTGGTGCGGCACCCTCTACCCGTCGCACGCTTCCGCCCAGGAGGCGGGCATGTCGCTCACCGAGTGGCAGGAGTTCGTGTTCGCGGCGGGCCACCTGGACGACCCCGATCCGATCGCGCACTGGCGCAAGCAGTCCGAAGACCAGCAGGTGGTGGCCGACCGTCTGGCCCGCCTCGAACAGCTGCGGATCGTCGGCCCGGACACCGACCTGACGGTCAACGTCGCCGGCCGGCCGTGGCTGAATGCGCACGGCCGCGAGAACTTCCCCGACGGCGAGGTGTACACCAGCCCGATCCACACTGCCACCGAAGGCACCATCGCCTTCTCGTTTCCCAGCGCCTACGGCGGCAAGCGGGTCGAGGGCGTGCGGCTGTGGTTCGAGCAGCGGGCGGGTGGTCAAGGCTCACGCAGACCACGGCCAGGAGCACCTGGAGAGCGTGCTGGACACCGACGAGGGTGCGCAGGTTCCTGGGCGAGGTCGCGTTCGGCCTCAACGACGAGATCCAGGTGGCCACCGGGCGAGACCCTGTTTGACGAGAAGATCGGCGGCACCTGTCACATGGCGCTGGGCATGGCATTCCCGGAGGCCGGCGGTACCAACCCCTCCGGCGTCCACTGGGACATGGTGTGCGACCTGCGCCGGCAATCCCAGGTGTTTGGCGACGGCGAGCTGATCTTCGAGAACGGACGGTTTCTGTGAACGATCCCCGTGTCACCCGGCTGGCCAAGCTGATCGCCGAGTACTCGGTGGACGTCCGCGAGGGCGATCTGGTGATGATCAACGGCCCATCGCTGGCCGAGCCGCTCTTGGCCGAGCTGACCAGGGCGGTGATCGATCGGGGCGGGCTCCCGACCGTGCGCGTCACTCTCGAAGGTATCGACCACGCATTCCTGTCGGAAGCCGGCGATCATCAGCTCGACTGGCTTCCGCCCTCCGCGTTGGAGGAGATGAACACGATCGACGCTCGCATCAGTATCCACGCGAGCTGGAACACCCGCGAGCTCTCGGGCATCGACCCCTCATTGCTGGCCCGCCGGGCCGCCGCTGTGCGGCCGGTGACCGACCGGTTCATGCGACGATCGGCAGACGGCGACCTGCGCTGGTGCGTGACCGCCTTTCCCTGTGCGGCGTTTGCCCAGGACTCCGAGATGTCACTCGCGGCCTACGAGGATTTCGTCTACGGCGCCGGGTGGCTGCAGCTCGAAGATCCGGTGTCGGCGTGGCGGGAGTTCGGACAGAAGCTCGAGCTGCTGACCCAAAAGCTCGAGCAGGTATCCACGATCCGATTGGTGGCCGAGGACACCGACCTCACTCTTGGTGTGGAGGGCCGCACCTGGATCGCGTCGCAGGGCCTGCGCAACTTCCCCGACGGCGAGGTGTTCACCGGGCCGGTTGAGGACGAGACCAACGGCGAGATCCGGTTCTCCTTCCCCGCCATCATCGGTGGCCGCGAGGTCGACGGGGTGCGGCTCGTCTTCGAGAACGGCCAGGTCGTCCACAGCGAAGCCAAGAGCGGCCAGAGCTACCTTCACCAGATGCTCTCGATGGACGACGGGGCCTCGGTGCTGGGAGAGCTCGCCATCGGCACCAACTACGGCATCAACCAGTTCACCAAGCAGATCCTGTTCGACGAGAAAATCGGCGGCACCTGCCACATGGCCCTGGGCGTGGGCTATCCGGACACTGGCAGCGTGAATCACTCGGCACTTCACTGGGACATGGTGCGAGATCTGCGAGCGGGCGGCGAGATCTACGCCGACGGTGAGCTGATCCATCGCGACGGGATGTTCCTCGAGTCGTTCTTCGCGCCGTCGCTGGCGCCGCCGACTTAGGCTCTAGGCGGCTGACCGGGCGCATCAGCCAGCCCATCCGGGCGGCGTGTGCCATGAACGGCAGATCGTGCAGGCGCAGCACCGCCACGCCCAGATACGCGGCCACCGCCGTAACCGCGGCCGTACCTTCGAGTGCGGACTCCGGCAGCCCCAGCGGGGCGGCGGTCACCTCCTTGTGGGAGCACGCCAGCAGCACGGGATAGCCGAGCCCGACCAGAGCCGGCAGATGCCGCAAGCGTGTCCAGGTCGGTGTCGATGTCCTTGCCGAATCCGAGGCCGGGGTCGATCAGGATCCCGGCGGCTGGCACCCCCGCTGCCACCGCCGTCTCGGCGCGCGATGTCAGGAACTCGGCGATCTCTGGCACTGAGATCGAGTACGTACCGGCGCGCGGCTGCTTGGGCCGCAGTCCGAGGTGGGTGATCACGAGTCCGGCGCCGGCCGCGGCGACTGCCGCCGCCATGCCGGGGTCGCTCAGCCCGGTGTGATCGTTGACGAGGTCGGCGCCCGCCTCGAGCGCCGCCGCGGCCACCGGCGCGCGGTAGGTGTCGACCGCGATCACGGCGTCGGTGCGCGCGCGCAGCTGCTCGATCACCGGCACCACCCGCGCGGCCTCGATTGACGGGTCGAGCTCGTCGCCGGGCTGGGCGGTCATGCCGCCGACGTCGAGTGCGCCTGCGCCGCGGTCGAGCAGCGCCAACCCATGTGCGACCGCGTCGGCAGCCGAGGCGGTTGCGCCCCGGTCGTAGAACGAATCCGTGGTGACGTTGACGATCCCCATCACCGTCGGGGGCCCTCCGCGGGGGAGAGATCGATGGGCGAATTCGATGGTCACAAGCGGGAAATCCTACTTGCGCTTGACACCGAACACGTGTTCGCCTACACTCCCCGAACACATGTTCGCATCACCAACATATCGTCACATCCCGTCCGTCCTCGCACTCTTTGTCGTGATCGCCCTGCTGATGCTGGCTATCGCACCGGCCTCATCCGGCGCCTCTCGCCCGACTCGCCACCTGGTGAAGTCGGGGGAGACGCTGTGGTCGATCGCGTCGTCCCACTACCACACCGACGACCCCCGCCAGGCCGTGTTCCAGATCGAACAGGCCAACGACATCAACGACGCAACCATCCTTCCAGGCCAGGTGATTCTTCTCCCATGAGCGCGTATCCCGACAATGTCATCGTGCTGGACGACTACCGGCACAACCTGCCCGAGTACTCTCATGAGCCGTGTGATGATCCACACGGGCCCGGCGCGGCCCGATCTCAGACTGATCACCGGTTCCGACACACCGTCGGAGCCGTTTGGGCTCGAGGTGTTCCTGCGCCGCGCCATGATCGTAATGGCCGTCGCCGCCTCTGGATCCCGCCGCCCCGGTGGCGCCGCTGATCCCGCTGCACGCCCCGGCATCTGCCTGAGTGGAGGCTGTGCCGGTGCCAGGTGCGGCTCTGGATTCCATCTAGAGTGGCGCCGTGGATCTCAGTGTGCTTTTCCTCGGGACGGCGGGCGCCGCGCCCACCGCTCAGCGCGGGCTACCTGCGTTCCTGGTTCGGCGCAGCGGCGTGTCGCTGCTGATCGACTGCGGTGAAGGTACCCAGCGGCAGCTGCTGCGTTCGGGCGCAGGTCTCGTCGATGTGGACGAGATTCTGATCACGCACTGTCACGCCGACCACTTTCTCGGCCTGCCCGGGCATGCTCAAGACGTTCGCCCTGCGCGGGCGCGAAGCCCCTCTGCGGCTGTATGGCCCTGTCGGCCTGACCGCGTTGATGCAAACGCTGCATCCCGTACTCGGGCGCGTGCCCTACGACCTGGAGGTGGTCGAGCTCGATCCTGCCGACTGGATCGGCCACGACGGTTTCCGGATCGAGGCATTCCTCACCTCCCACGATCTCCCCAGCCTCGGGTACGCGCTGGTCGAGGACGAGCGACCGGGGCGGTTCGACCTCGAGAAGGCCCGCGAGCTCGGCGTGCCCGAGGGGCCCGCGTTCGGAGCGCTGCAGCGCGGGGATCCGGTGCAGTCGACGAGCGGGGTGGAGGTGACCCCCGATCAGGTGCTCGGCGCGACTCGCCGAGGTCGGCGGGTCGTGTTCTCCGGCGACACGCGTCCATGCCCGGGCATGATCGAGGCGGCAGCCGCCGCTGACCTTCTGATCCATGAGGCCACCTTCCTCGAGGCCGAGGTCGAGCGCGCCCGCCAAACCGGACATACCACGGCGCTCCAAGCGGCGCGGATCGGTCGTGACGCCCAGGTGACGATGCTGGCACTGACCCATCTCTCGACCCGGTACCTGCCGCGTGACATCCGCGAGGAGGCGCGAGCCGAGTTCCCCAACACTGTTGTACCCCGCGACTTCGACACGATCGACCTGCCGTTGCCGGAGCGGGGCGAGCCGCAGCTGATCCGCGCAGATGGCTGACCCGCACTTCGACACGCTCGCCGGCGACTATGACCGACTGCGTACCGGTGGCGAGCAGTGGCGGGAGCTCGCTGACCGCACGCTGACCGCACTGGGCTCGCCCCGGCGCCTACTGGACGTCGGCTGTGGCACCGGGCGGTTTGCCGTGTACGCGGCCGAGCAGCTTGGCGCACGAGTGTGGGCGATCGATCCGTCGGCGCAGATGCTCGACCAGGCGCGATCCAGAGCCGGCGGTGAGCGAGTGGGCTGGCGCCAGGCGTCGATCGAGGCGCTGCCGTTCAAGGATGGGTGGTTCGACGCGGCGCACATGCACCTGGTGCTGCACCTGATCGCCGATCGGCGGTCGGCGATCACACAGCTGGCTCGCGTGTCCGGTATCGGGGCGCGGCTGGCGATCGTCAGCTTCCACCTCGACCACTTCGAGACGTTCTACCTCAACCAGTACTTTCCGTCGATCCCCGCGATCGACCTCGCCCGCTTCCCCGACCCCCAGGCAGTGGCCGGCGAGCTCGACGAGGCTGGCTTCGCCGGCGCGGCGGTCGAGCGCATCTCGGTGCCGGTGAGCTCGCATGGAACCGACATCGTCGAGCGAGTGCGTGGGCGGTACATCTCCACGCTCGCCCACGTCCCCGACGATGAATACCGCGACGGCCTGGCCCGACTCGAGCACGACGTCGCCGCTGGGCGAGACACGTTCGAGCACCAGCTCGAATGGGCCCTGATCACCGCTACCCGTGGATAGTCACCTCGCCCAGATCAACGTCGCCCGGGCAGCCGAACCGCTCGACTCACCCCGCCTGGCGGAGTTCGTCGCGGCGCTGGAGCCGGTGAATGCGCGTGCCGACAACGCACCCGGATTTGTCTGGCGGCTCCAAAGCGACGGGGGAGACGCCACCTCGATTCGCGTCTTCGACGACGACCTGATAATCGTCAACATGTCGGTGTGGAGCTCGATGCCGGCGCTGTGGCAGTTCGTCTACAGCGGCGGACACCTCGACGTGATGCGCCGCCGGCGCGAGTGGTTCGAGGTGGCGGACGCCGCCCACATGGCTCTGTGGTGGGTCCCGGCCGACAGCGTCCCGACAGTCGAGGACGGAATCGAGCGCCTGGAGACAATCCGGCGAAACGGACCCGGCCCACGCGCTTTCACCTTCAAACACCCCCACGACCCTGAATAACGGTGCCTGGCACCGTTATTCACGACCGACGCCCAGGTGAATAACGGTGCCGGCACCGATTATTCGCCCACCCTCACCGGGCCGGCCTCAGGTGAGGATCGAGCGCATGCCTTCGGCGAATGCCGTGGCGCCGCCGTTTGCGGGGTGGCGGACGTAGGTCGCGCGGGATCCCAGGATCTGCTCGGCGACCCGGCCGACGGCGACGATCACCCGCGGCTTGACCAACTCCAACAGGCGCTCGGCGTAGACCGCCCCGGCCTCGATCTCACCCACGGTCGGGCGCCTGTTCGAAAGCGGCTGCGCGGGCTTGTGGGGATGCGTCGGCACCGTGTTCCACACGATCACGCGATGCTCCGCGTCGAGCTCGCCCAGCACCCGATGCACGATCGTGCCGGACGGCTCGCTCCAGCCGTTGCGACGACCGGTCGAGGTGGGCCGAAACGGAGCCCCCCAGCGGGCCAGGTCGCGCTCACTGGTGAAGGCGATCCCCGACCAGCGCATGCCCTGGTAGCCGGCGGCCTCACCCAGCGCCACCACGTCGGCTGCCGCGCGTGCCGCGAGATAGGCACGGAGGTTGCCCACCCGGATCGCTCCGGCCCCTGCCACGTCGTCGGCCCCGCGGTCGCGGTACTGATTGAATGTCGTGCCAATGCGGGCGTGCGAGAGATCGGCGAGCAGCGCTTCCATCCGGAAAGCTTGACCGATCGGCGGGACATCCGTCGACGCTGGTAGCATGTTCATGGCTGCAGTCGGAAAGCAGCCAACCACCTCTGCAACTTTTAACCGCGCCCAGTGAGGCCGGAAAGGAGCATGAATGAGCGTGTCTGCGCCCGCCGAGCGAGTGCTGCTGGACGAAGATCACATGCAGCGAACCCTCAGGCGGATCGCGCATGAGATCGCCGAGAAGCACGACGATCCCACCAAGCTGGCTCTGGTCGGCATCTACACCCGTGGGGTGCCGCTGGCACAACGGCTGCGCACCCTGATCGAAGAGTTCACGGGAGTGGCGGTGCCAACCGGCGCGCTGGACATCACCTTCTACCGCGACGACATGACCATGCGCGCGGGTGACCAGCCGCTCCACCCACAGCCGGTGGTCAAGGCCACCCGGCTCGATTTCCCGCTGGAAGGCATGTCGGTCGTGCTAGTCGACGACGTTCTCTACACCGGTCGCACCATCCGGGCAGCGATCGACGCGGTGTTCGACTATGGCCGACCTCAGCGAGTCCAACTCGCGGTGATGGTCGACCGTGGCCATCGCGAGCTGCCGATACGACCGGACTACGTCGGCAAGAACATGCCGACCGCCCGCACCGAACGCGTCAAGGTGCAGCTGCTGGAGGTCGACGAGGTCGACCAAATCATCCTTCAAACCGGGGAGTAGCGGATGCCCTTCGACCTGTACCCGCCTCAGAGCTCGGACGGCCGCCGCCACCTGCTCTCGGTCACCGACCTGGATCGCGCCGCGATCGAGCGGATCCTGGAGACCGCCCACGGATTCGAAAGCGTCATGCAGCGCGACGTCAAGAAGGTTCCGACGCTGCGCGGCCGCACCGTGATGAACCTCTTCTTCGAGTCTTCGACGCGCACCAGCTCGTCGTTCGAGCTGGCGGCCAAGCGGCTGTCGGCCGACACCATGTCGCTCAAAGCGTCCGGGTCGAGCGTGGACAAGGGCGAGTCGCTCAAGGACACCGTGACCACACTCTCGGCCTACGACCCCGACGTGATCGTGATCCGGCACCCGCGCATCGGCGCACCCCGCATCATCACCGCCTACACCGAGGCCCACGTCGTCAACGCCGGTGACGGCAAGCACCAGCATCCCACCCAGTGCCTACTCGACCTGTACACGATCAAGCGGGCCTTGGGGAAGATCGAAGGCCTGCACGTCGCCATCGTCGGGGACGTGCTGCACTCGCGCGTGGCCCGCTCCAACATCCAAGGACTGCTGATGCTGGGAGCCCGAGTGACCGTGATCGGCCCGCCGCCGCTGATCCCGCGGGGGATCACTGCGATGGGCGTCGAGATCTCCCACGACATCGCCGACATCGCTACGGCCGACGTGGTGTACGTGCTTCGCATGCAGCGCGAGCGGATGCAGGAGGGAGCCAACTATGTTCCCTCACTGACGGAGTACACCGCGCGTTGGGGTGTGACCGCCGGGCGGGTGCGCCCCGGACAGCTGGTGATGCATCCCGGCCCCATGAACCGCGGCGTTGAGATCGACTCGGCGGTCGCCGACGGCCCCACCCGGGGTGACGTCCTCATGCGAGGGTCTCGTCTCGTCCCAAACCTCCCGCCGGCGCACAGCTGAGCCTACGTCCAAGCTGTGCGGCCATGATGGCTCAGGGGCAATTGGAGGACTGAGGTCGACGATGTAGTAGGGCTGGCCTTGTGGGCCTTCCGGACGGAGGCTTAACGTGCGCCCCCGGTTCTCACCCGGGGGCGCTGCTTTTATGCCGACCTGAGCCTGCTAGGCTGGCCCGGCCGTATCTGAACGTCGGTGGGCGAAGAAGAACCGCAGCATCTTGCGGCTGGCATCCGGCCCGCGCGGGTCGGTGTAGGAGCCGGCCTGGCTCCCGCCCGACCAGGCATGACCGGTTCCGTAAAGAACCCACTGCTCGAAGATGGACGCCCATCCCCGCGTCAGCCTGGACGGTACTGGTGTAGGGGTCCCGCCCTTCGGGGGTCCACGGTTCACGGTTGTGCGCGGGTGGGAGCATGCACTCGACTCAGCGATGACCTGATCGCCTTTGACCGGGACGAACGCGAGCTTTCTGAGTTCACGGCGGGGAGGAGGGAGCTTCACAGTTTGTCACTGCGTTCGTCGACACTTCTTTCCCGCGGGTTAAGCCAGGCAAGGAGGGCCAGCCAGTGCGTGTTCTACTGATCGAGGTGATGTCAGCATCGCGCAAAGCATCGAGCTGATGCTGAAATGTGAGAACTGCAATGTCTACACGACGGATCTCGGCGAGGAGGGCGTCGATCTCAGCAAGCTCTACGACTACGACATCATCCTCCTCGACCTGAACCTGCCCGACATGTCGGGCTACGAGGTTCTGCGCTCCTCCCAGTCGCTAAGGTCAAGACGCCGATCCTGATCCTCTCGGGGCTGGCCGGCATCCAGGACAAGGTGAAAGGGCTTGGCTTCGGCGCTGACGATTACCTGACCAAGCCGTTCCACAAGGACGAGCTGGTGGCGCGCATCCACGCTATCGTGCGCCGCCTGAGGGTCACGCCGGTCCGTTGTGACCTGCGGGGATCTGACGGTGCGGCTGCGACTCGCAGCAAGCCGAAATCGCTGGCCGTCCGGTCAGTCTCACCGGCAAGGAATATGGCATGCTGGAGCTTTTGGCACTGCGCAAGGGCAGCACGCTCACGAAAGAGATGTTCCTGAACCAGCTGTATGGGGGCATCGGACGAGCCCGAACACAAGATTATTGACGTGTTCATCTGCAAGCTTTGCGGAAGAAGCTGGCCGAGGCCTGGGCGGTCAGCACTACATTGAAACCGTGTGGGGCAGGGGCTACGTTCTGCGCGAGCTCGAACCACAGCAGATGGCAAGCTGAAAGCGATCACCCATCCGAGGAGTACAAACTGGGCGGCATGGGGGACAGCCAGCAGTGCTCCACGTTTTGTGCATGCCCATCTCCGCCGTTCAATGTTTCAGGCTTGCTGTGGATGGTTGATTTCGAGCGGCTGCAGCCCCTCGGCTAGAGGCTCTCCCCAAGCGAGAGCGCCCCCCACGGAGACGTTGGGCCATCAGGTATGCTGCCATGGCACAGCGCCGTGCTTGGCTTGGACACATTGCGCTCAGGTTGCCCTGAGGAGGTCAAGATGGATGAGGACCGCTTCAACATAGAGATTCGCAAGTTCCTCAAGGAGGTGGGCGTCACCTCGGAGCGGGAGATCGAGCGCATCGTCCGAGAGGGTCAGGTGAAGGGTGGCACCCTGAAACTTCGCATGACCCTCACGGTCGAGAACACGCCTCTCAGCACGTCATCGAGCGCACAATCAAAGTCGAGGACAAGGCTTAAGTAGGCCTATTCTCGGCGTGGCGCTGGCCAAACGGTCTCGGGATTGGGCACAGCCACGGCGCTGATCGAGCCCTCTCTGTAACGGCTCTGAAAGCAAGCTGGCGTATTCGTGGTGGCCCTGACCGCACGGGTGTTTCGCCTCCATCGTGATCGAGAGCCGCGTCAGATCAGGGGCCTGAACCATCGGAAGGAGATCGATGATGCCCAGCAAGACCAAGCAAAGCACGCCAGGACAAGAAGGTCGAGAGCAGCCAAGGAGCCCGCCAGGAAGGCTAGCCCGACAGCCGCCAAGAGCAACACAGCCAAGACAACCAGTTCGGCTGAGGGCGCGTCAGCCAAGGACGGCCAGCGCAGGCAAGGGCGCGTCCGGCAAGAAGGTCAACCCGGCCCTGATGAAACCCTTGCAGCCGTCGAAAGAACTTGCCGCGGTGGTCGGCTCCAAGCCGCTGCCCCGGCCGGAGGTGGTGAGCAAGGTGTGGGACTACATCAAGCGCAACAACCTTCAGAACCCGCAGAACAAGCGCGGGGGTCGCAAGGCGGACGACAAGCTGGAGAAGGTGTTCGGCAGAAGAAGTTTCGTCACGATGTTCGAGATGAACAAGCACCTCGCTCAGCATCTCAAATAACGAGCGCTGGATGGTGCGGTGTTGGGTCGTTTTCTGGCCTATGCGAGGCGGGACCTCACGTCGGGAGAGGTGACTGGGCGGTCAGAGACCTGAGCCGTGCGATCCGGCTCACTGGGCACGATGGTTGAGATGGCGTGCTTGTTGAGATCAGGCTCGGATTGCCGGTCTCGAACGAGCAGAAGCGCATAGCTGTCGAACCCGGCCACAGTGCCCTGGAGGCGAATGCCGTTGGCCAGAAAGACCGTGACCGGCACATCGTGCTTGCATAAGTGCTACAGGAAGGTGTCCTGG
>CAVRSB010000024.1:0-124696 GCA_963723785.1 uncultured Actinomycetes bacterium
CACCCGAAAGCTCCTCCAAGACGGCCAGCGCCCGCTCGGGGTGGGCTTCTTCTTCTCGCTCGGCCACTCGACGATCGTGTTCTCGCTGACCGCCGGCCTGGCCATCGCGGCCAAGACCGTCAACTCGAGGATCCCCGAGTTCCAAAACTACGGCGGCTACATCGGCGCGAGCGTCTCGGGCACGTTTCTGTGGATCATCGGCATCCTCAACCTGATCGTGCTGATCGACATCCTGCGCATCTTCTTCGCCATGCGCACCGGCGCCTACGACGCGCGAGCAGCTCGAGCAGCGCCTGCTCGACCGCGGCCTCATGAACCGCTTCTACCTCGGCCAGCTGTCTCGCAGCGGATCAACGCGAGCTGGAAGATGTATCCGCTCGGCGTCCTGTTCGGACTCGGCTTCGACACCGCCACCGAGGTCGGGCTGCTGGCGATCGCCGCCGGCGTCGCCACCCACAGCGTGCCGTTCCTCGCCGTGCTCTCGCTGCCGATCCTGTTTGCGGCAGGGATGTCGCTGATGGACACCGCCGACGGCGCGTTCATGAGCCAGGCCTACGGCTGGGCGTTCTCGAACCCGATCCGAAAGATCTACTACAACATCACCGTCACCACGCTTTCGGTCACGGTCGCGCTTGCTGATCGGCATCGATCGAGCTGCTGCAGGTGCTGTCCGCCAAGTTCGCGCTCACCGGCGGCTTCTGGGACTGGCTCAACAACCTCGACTTCGGCCGCATCGGCTACGCGATCGTCGGCCGCGTTCGTGCGTCACCTGGGCGATCTCGGTGCTGGTCTGGAAGAAGGCGCCGGATCGAAGAGCGCTGGGGCAAGATGGTCGAAGGCGGTTGACGGCCGCCGGCGTGACGTCGCCCCGGGGGGCATGGGCATTCGCACGGTCTGATCGATCCCTCGCACCATCGAGTACCTTGAGTTACTCGAGGCCGACGTCTTCGAGGCCCTCTGAGCGCATCGCCTCGGCGACGGCAGGGCGCGCCTTTAGCTGCCGGTAGTGGCGGCCCAGGTTCGGCTGATCCCACCATCGCGTGGGCAGATTCCGGCCCCACCGGGTGACCATGAACAGGAACAGGTCGGCGGTGCTGAGGTCGTCCAGCAGGTATTCCCGCCCGTCCAGCTCCCGCTCGATGAACTGCCGCATCCGGTCGAGGTCACGTTCGGCTTGAAGCTCGAGGCCGGCAACGCCCGCGGGGTCGCTCGTGTACCGGTCGGGATAGATCCAGACATGCATGGTGGCCTGGACGGTGTTGGTGAGATATGCCATCCACCGATACCACGCCGCCCGCTCGGCCGTCCCCAGCGGCGGCGCCAGCCCGGCCTCAGGATGGGTGTCTGCCGAGGTGCATGACCACCGCCGCCGCCTCGTACACCACCAGGCTGCCGTCCACCAGCGTGGGCACCCGGCGGTGGGGATTCAGATGCTCGTACCCGGATGGCGTGATGTCGTCGCCCTGGCCCTCCACCCGCACCAGCCGGTGCTCGGCCCCAACCTCGAGCAACATGATGTGCGCGACCAGCGACGCAGCGCCGGGCCTGTAGTAGAGATCCATCACGGCGATTCGGTCGCCATCATAGTGGTCCAGGCCGTCTACGATTCAGCCATGACCCTGACTCGCCGTGAACAAAAGAAGCGCCAGATGGTCCGAGGCGGCTACGCAGGCCTGGCCGTGGGCGTCGTGATCCTGCTGTTTGCCCTCTCGGCCGGCTCGATCCTGTTCGGAGTGCTAGGCGCCGTGGTGCTGTTTATCTCGGGTTGGGCTACCCGAGCGGTCCGCTCGTTGTAGCCGAGTGCCTGAAGCGGCCGCGCCCGGCCGCCAATCGCGCGGCTGTATCCGAGCTCCCGGTTGTGTGTCCACGTCATCGGCATACCCCGAGTGTTCCCCGGAGGGCGTACCCCTACACCTGAGTTAGGCACGCTGGTCAGGCGCGGACGGCTGCGAGCGACGCGTCACCCGCGACGCAGCCACGGCCATGAGCGCTGCCAGCAGCGGCAGCGCGACCAGCAGCAGCGGCCCGTGGCTGGCCGGGGTCGTGCTGTCTCCGACCACATATGTCCAGGTCATCGGCAGCACCGCCAGCATCAACGGGACGCTCGCAATCGCCGGCCGTGGGTCGACCGACACGATCACCAGCGAGAGCAGCGCGAACGCGCCCAGCGCCGGAAGCAGCGCGACGAACCCGCCCCACGCGTGGCTGGTCTCGAATGCCACGCCGCACGCTGCCACCAGGAGCCCCGCCGCCAGCGGCGCCGCGACGATCGCCCTGCGCCGGGCCGGGACGCCCGAGCACGATCAGCACCAGCAGCATCAAGCTGGGGACCAGCCAGTGCAGCGGCTCGCGGGGAAGCGACGAGGCGTTCGACCAGGAGTACACCAGGTAGTGCGAGCCACTTCCATACCCCGCCTGCGGTGCTCGCACAAACTCGAAAACCTGCGTCGCAAGCCCGGCCGCGGCGAACACTGCGGCGACCCGTCGCAAGTCCGAACCACGAGCGCCACCAGTGTGCCGATCGCGGTGACCGCGAACACCGCGAACCAGGGCGTGATGGATCCGCCGATGGCCGGGTTGCGGTGTTCCTGAATCACGCCCAGGAGCGCAACCGCGGTGGTGAGAAACGCGAGAATTCCCGCAGCCAGCAGCGCTCCCGAGCGCCAGGCGGCGACGCCCGACACCGGCCGCAACCCCGACCGCCGCCGGAATCCGTCGACCACCAGCGCGACGAACTCGCGGGCAACCGAGAGATGCCGGTCGGCGTGGCCCTCCATCAGCGTCGAGACGATCTCCTCGCCACGGGCTGCGCGATAGCCGGGCGGGTAGGCGCGTACGCCGATCCGGTAGGCAAGCTCGTGGACGGTCACGCTGGGCGCTCCTTCAACGAGGCGACGGGGATTCTGCTGGTGACGACATCAGCCGCATCGCGCAGGCGGGCCGCTTCAGCCGCCAGCACCACCTCGCCCTCAGCCGTCAGCCGGTAGTACCGGCGCAATCTCCCGGACACGGTCTCCTCGCCGTCGAGAGCGACCAGGCCCTGGTCGATCAGGCGATCGAGAGCGCCGTACAAGCGTCCCCGCGGCCAGCTTCACCCGGCCGCCGGAAAGGGCCGCGGCCTGCTTGATGATGCCGTAGCCGTGCAGACGGCCGGCGAGCAGCGATGCCAGCACGAAATAGGTCGGCTCTCGCAGCGGCGGTAGAGGAGTGGTCACACCCTCATACTACTCGGTTACCGATATATAGGCAAGTTGAGCTTGCGGAGCGGCTCAGCCGGCGGTGGCGTCGTCGCGGCTCATCACCCGTGCGATCACCGCATTGGTGGCGGCGGTCGGCTGAACGAACGTGCAGCCCACGATCCGCTGACCCGAATCGAACGAGGTCGTGCGCGCAACCTCGATGTCCTGCTCGACAACCCCGTGCAGGAAGCGGCAGTGCAGCGCATACACGTCGCCGGGCCGAACCCGAACGTCCAGGCAGGCGATGCCGATACCCGACTGCGACAGGTCAACCGCCGCCGTCTCCATCTGCGTGCCGTCCAGCAGCCGCTCGCAATCCTTGGCGGTCAGCGACACGTGCGTGGCGACCGGGACGCGCTCCTCGAACCTGCGGGTGTCGGTTGCCGACACGGCCGTGATCTGCAGCAGCAGCGCCGCTCGGGTGGGCGATCGGTATCCCGCCTCTTCCACCAGCGTCGTGACCGTGTACGGCAGACCGTTGACGAGCATCTCAGCAGAAAGCTCGATGCCTTCCCGTACGGCCAGCCGGGGGGCGGTTGCCCCGCACCGCGTCACCTTCGGCGCGGATCGTCCACACCTCGACCGTTCCGCCGTCGGAGCTGCGCATGTCCAGTGCCGACTCGGCGACCAGCTGGAGCGCGGCCAGCCGCATCAGCGACGGGGCTGCGTCCTCCTCCTCGTATGTCAGCATCGACTCCAAACCGCTCCAAGCATCCGCCGTTTGAGGTAGACGGACATCCCCCAAAAGGGTGTCTGCCGGTTAGGCTTGGCGGGTGCGTTGCTCCAATTGCGACACTGACAACCGCGAAGGTCGCCGCTTCTGCGCCGAGTGCGGCGTGGCGCTGGTGGTCTCCTGTCCGGCCTGCGGCTCGGCGAACGAGCCCGGGGAGCGGTTCTGCGGCGAGTGCGGCACCGCGCTGAGCGCTCCGGAGACGTCGCGGCGCGCCCACCGCCGCCGATCAGCGAACGCCGGGTGACATCGATTCTGTTTGCCGACCTGGTGGGGTTCACAACCCTCTCGGAGCAGCGCGACCCCGAGGACGTGCGTGAGCTGCTGGCCCGCTACTTCGACACCGCCAGCGGGATCGTCGCTCGCTACGGCGGCACCCTCGAGAAGTTCATCGGCGACGCCGTGGTCGCCGTCTGGGGCACGCCGATCGCGCTCGAAGACGACGCCGAACGGGCGGTGCGGGCCGCACTTGACCTGGTCGTCGGCGGTCGCCCAACTCGGCGACGACACCAACGGCACGCTGCAGCTGCGAGCCGCGGTGTCGACCGGCGAGACGGCCGTCACCATCGGCGCGCTCGGCCAGGGGATGGTCGCCGGTGACGTGGTCAACACCACTGCGCGGATGCAATCCGCAGCGGAACCGGGGTCAGTGCTGATCGACGAGGCCACCCGGCGGTCGACCGAGGCCGCCATCGAAATCTCACCCGCAGGCAGCTTCACGCTCAAAGGAAAGGCCGAGCCGGTCGAGCTGTGGACCGCGCTGCGGGTGGTCGCGGGCCGACGGCGGCGAGGGCCGATCAGCCGGGCTGGAACCACCCTTCGTCGGCCGCGACCGCGAGTTTCGGCTGATCAAGGAGGCCGCGGTGGCAACCGCCGAGGAGGGGCGCGCGCAGCTGGTCTCGATCGTCGGCATCGCCGGGAT
Organism: uncultured Actinomycetes bacterium; assembly: GCA_963723785.1. Classification (GTDB taxonomy): domain Bacteria; phylum Actinomycetota; class Thermoleophilia; order Gaiellales; family JAICJC01; genus CAVPTL01. The sequence goes on from CAVRSB010000024.1 coordinate 4,892, forward strand.
CGGCAAGAGCCGGCTGGCGTGGGAGTTCGAGAAGCACAGCGACGGCCTCGTGCGAGAGATCTGGTGGCACCAGGGGCGCTGCCTCAGCTACGGCGACGGCGTCGCGTTCTGGGCGCTGGCCGAGATGGTGCGCGTGCGCGCCCGGATCACGGAGGACGACTCCGGAGCAGAGCATGGCCGCCAAGCTCGAGGAGACGGTGGCGCAGTTCGTACCCGACGCCGAGGAGCGCGACTGGATCATCCCGGCACTCGGAAACCTGCTGGGGCTCGATGAGGGGGGCGAGGGCGATCGAGGGCGCCTGTTCTCGGGGTGGCGGCTGTTCTTCGAGCGGATGGCCGACAACGCCCCCACGGTGCTGGTGTTCGAGGACATCCAGTGGGCCGATCAGGGCGCTGCTCGACTTCATCGAATACCTGATGGAGTGGTCGCGCGATCATCCGCTGCTGGTGGTCACGCTGGCACGGCCCGAGCTGTTCGATCGACGAGCCGGCTGGGGAGTCGGGTCGCGCGCGTTCACGTCGCTGACATTGGAGCCGCTCGCCGCCCGAGACGATGCGCGACCTGGTCGACGGCATGGCACCCGGCCTGCCCGATTCGCTCGTCGAGCAGATCGTCGACCGGGCCGAAGGCGTGCCGCTGTACGCCGTCGAGACCGTGCGGATGCTGCTCGACCGGGGCCTTCTGGAGCGCCGTGACGGCCAGATGGTGGCGATCGGCGAGGTGGAGTCGCTCGAGATTCCCGAGACCTTGCACGCGCTGACCGCCGCTCGGCTGGACGCCCTGGGCGAGGCTGAGCGAAAGCTCGTGCAGGACGCGGCCGTGCTCGGCAAGACGTTTCAGGTCGAGGGCCTGGCTGCCGTCAGCGGCCTCGGTGCGGCCCAGCTCGAGCCGCTCCTGGACGCGCTTGAGGCGCAAGGAGATCTTCTCCGTGACGGACGGATCCGCGGTCGCCGGAGCAAGGTCAGTACGGCTTCGTCCAGGAGCTGCTGCGTACCGTCGCCTACGAGACGCTCGGCCGGCGCGACCGCAAGGCCCGCCACCTTGCCACCGCCCGGCACCTGCGAGTCCCTGCCGGCCGGAGACGAGCTGATCGAGGTGATCGCCGCACACCAGCTGGACGCCTACCGGGCGATGCCCGACGACGGCGACGATGTGCGAGACATTGCCCGCGAGTCGCTGCTTCGCGCCGCCCAGCGGGCCGCGTCGTTGGCCGCCAAAGCCGAAGCGATGCGCCTGGTACTGCAGGCCGTGGAGCTGACCGACTCCGACCGCGACCGCGCAGAGCTCCAGCAGCGCGCCGCCCAGCTGGCGCTGTCTGCCGGGCTGGTCGAGGAATGCGAGGCCCTCGCCGGAGAGGCGATCGCGCTGCTGGAAGCCGACGGCGATCCGACAGCCGCCGCCTCCGGCCACGTCGTCCGCGCCGAGGCGCGCTTCCTGCTCCAGCGTCCGGATGAAGCTGCCGCGGAGATGGAGGACGCCTACGCCGTCATGTCCACCCAGCCGCCCGACGCCGAGTTCGCCAACCTGGCCGCTCAGCTGGGGCGGATGCGGATGTTCATCAGCGGAGCCGAACCCGCCTTCGAGCCGATCGAACGTGCCATCGAGGTCGCGGAAGCTCTGCAATTGCCGCGGCCCCTCTCGAATGCCCTCAACACCAAGGGCTGTGCTGCTGACGAATACCCGTCCCGAGGAGGCGCGCAGCCTGCTCGAGGGCGCCCTCCGGATCGCCCTGGAAAACGACGAGCCCGAGGCTGCGATGCGCGCCTACTTCAACCTGTCGTTCGTCTCCGACTGCTGGGGGCGTCCCTCCGCTGAGTTCGACCGCGCCGGGCTCGCGCTGGCACGCCGTCTGGGGGAACGCCAGTGGGAGCGCTCCTTCCTGATGCATGAAGCGGGCGAGCTTGTTCAGGTCAGGCGAATGGGATCGCTCGATCGAGGTCGTGCGCGAGCTGCTCGACTCGACCGCCGGCCACGACGCATTCGTGGAAGCCGCGAGCGCATACCCACTCGCGTGCATCCTTGGGTATCGCGGAGACTTTGCGGCGGCCAGGCAGGCCCTCGCCGAGTCGGGAGGTTCCGAGACCAGCCCCGATGTGCAGAGCCGTGCGAGCTGGACGGCATCCGCGGCGGCGGTGGCCACCGCCGAGGGGGATCTTGCCGAGGGCTGTGCGGCTCTCCCGGATCGCGCACCAACTCGGGCCCGCCCTCGGACCCGTCCACAGCGCGGTGGTTTGGGGTACCACACTGCTCGCGGAAAACCTGCTGGCAACGGGTGAGACCGCCGAAGCCCGGCTGGTGCTCGAGGAGCTGGACGGGATGCCGGTCGGCCTGCGCCCACCGAGGCTCGAGGCCACTCGAGCCGAGCTGCGCGCGCGGCTCGGCGTCGGCGACGAGGATGCCGAGTTCGGCGAAGCGATCGCGATCCTCCGGGGTATCGGCTATGTCTGGGCAGTGGCGTCCACGATCGAGGCGTACGGCCACAGCCTCGAACGCCGTGGCCGTGACGGCAGCACCCAGTTCAGCGAAGCCCGGGAAATCTACGTGCGGGTGGGAGCGGCACCCGGAATCGCCGGCATCGACGCAGCGATCGCTGCGACAGCGGCCCGCTCAGCCTGAATCCGCTGCGGCCGGCCCGCGCGTGCTAGATTCGGCCAATGCGAGCGATCGCCCTGCTGGTGTTCGACCTCGGCCTGACCACAGCCGTGCTGGTCGCGGTGACGAAAGCCCGAGGCGCTGATCCGCCGGCTGTGGGGCGACGGCTCTGATGACGGCGGGGTCGGCGGGCCGCGATGGCGTCGCGACCGATCTCCCCAGCCGCCCCGCAACGGCCCGCACACTCGCGGCGACCGGTCGACACCGCGGCCGCGGCGTCCCACGCGAAGCCGCGTCTAGCTCTCCTGGCCTCCGGCCGCTCGCCGTCACGCTCGGCGTACAGCACCTCGGCGCCCATGGTGCCGACCCGGGGCATCACTTCGAGCTCGCCCGGGTAGCTGTAGTACGTGCGCGTGCTGGCGCCGGGAATGGCGAAGGCCTCGTCCATCTCCAGCACCACGCTTCGCCCCTGGGTGCGGACGACCGTTGCCCTGGCGCCGGTGGGGATCACCCGCACGCGGTCGCCCGGCTGGACGTGGTCGGTGCGCGGCGGGTGGACGATCACGGGCGAATGCTTGGGTTTCTTGGCCACCGGTCTACTCCCCGTTTTGGAACTCGAAGGACTTGTCAGGCTTGAAGTTGGGAGGCTCGTTGCCCACCACCAGCGTGACGGCGTCGTGCTTTTGCAAGTCGACGTCTGAGCCAGTCGGTAACGGGCTTGCCGTTGATCCAGGCCTTGATCGGCTCGTTGTAGCCACCCAGCTGATCTGAGGCCGCATACACGCCCCACACGTCGAAGAACTGCTGGAGATTCGCCCGGAAGTCCTTGCGTACCCGACTCGATGTGAATCACGCCCGGCTCCGGATCGGTCTCACGACCGTGGGTGTGGATCTCGGAGGTCGCGGAGTCGGTCATCCCACCGGCGGCGGGAAGGCCGATGTAGTCGGTAACCTGAATCTGTTTTCCGTCCACGTACAAGGTCAGATGCGCGTGGTAGTGGGTCAGGCCGGAGCTCTCGGTGCTCGGCTTCAGATCGAGCGCCTTGAACGCACACTGGAGATCGTCGTAGTTGGCCGGCCAGGTGGGACGCGACAGCGGATCGAGCGTGTCCTTGGAAAGTCTCGACTGGACGCAGGCTGCGTCCTGTCCGGTCCCGAGCTCTTGTGGAGCACAAACGCGGTGGCACCACCCACGGCGATCAGCAGCACCAGTCCCGACACGATCCACGCCCACAGCGGGATCCCGCCCGACTTGGGGGGCTTGGTGGGCGCGATTCCGGCGCCGGTTCCCAGGCGCGCGCGCTTCTGGTTGGTGATCGCTTTTTTGGACTTACTCATCGCGGGCTATCGTAGCGAGGGTCTCGGGTGGTCGAGTCATCGGCCAATCCGGCTGCAATGATGAGCGGACGGATTACACTGGAGGTGGTTTCTCGTCCGTGAACACCGAGCCTTCCACCGAGCCTGCGGTCGCCTTCTGCCCCTACTGCGGCGGGGCGCTGGGGTCGTTCTTCGGTACCCGGATCGTGACCGGAGCGCGAGTCTGCGACCGCTGCCAGGAATGTTTCCGGGTGGTGCACGTTAAAGATGATGAGGCTGCTTGACTGAGACAGATCGAGCCTCGAGGAGACTGGAGTTTGGATGACTGAGACTGGCGAAGTTCGAGAGTTGATCATCATCGGCGGCGGCCCCGCCGGATATACGGCAGCCCTGTACGCGGCCCGCGGGAATCTGCGACCGCTGGTGTTCGAAGGATTCAGATTCGGCGGCCAGTTGATGATCACCTCCGACGTCGAGAACTACCCCGGATTCGAAGAGGGCATCATGGGCCCGGTGCTGATGGGCACGATGCGCGCTCAGGCTGAGCGATTCGGAGCCGAGCTGGTGTCCGACGACGTCACCCGTGTGGACTTCTCGGAGCGCCCCTTCAAGGTGTACGTAGGCGAGCAGGAGTACCGCGCCGAGTCGGTCGTGATCACCACCGGGGCCACCGCCCGCCAGCTGGGGTTGGGCTCGGAGGTCGACCTGCAGGGCAAGGGTGTGAGCTACTGCGCGACCTGCGACGGCCCGTTCTTCCGGCAGCGCAACATCGTGGTCGTGGGTGGAGGCGATTCGGCCTTCGAGGAGGCCACCTTCCTGTCCAAGTTCGCCAGCAAGGTCACCCTGGTGCATCGCCGCGACGAGTTCCGCGCCTCCAAGATCATGATTGACCACGCCAGGGCCAAGGACAATGTCGAATTTGTGACCAACGCCACAGTCACCGAAGTGCTCGGTACCGAGACCGGCAAGGTCACCGGGGTCGTCCTGACCGACACCGTCACCGGCGAGCATCGCGAGCTCGAACCGACGGGGTGTTCGTGGCCATCGGGCACGACCCCGCCACCGAGCTCTTCCGGGGAATCCTGGATATGGACGACGAGGGCTACCTGCTGGTGAAGGAGGGCTCGACCGCCACCAACATCGAGGGCGTGTTCGCCGGAGGCGACGTGGTCGACCACATCTACCGCCAGGCGGTCACCGCCGCGGGCATGGGCTGCATGGCCGCGCTCGACGCCGAGCGATGGCTCACCCACATGTCCCACGCCGCCCAGGCAGACGTCGCCGCCGCCTGACAAGATTGGCGTGTGAATAAAAGGTGCCTGGCACCTTTTATTCACTTCGCTACAGTGGGAATCGTGCGGTACTTCATCTGCCCTAACTGTTCCACGAGGGCACTCGACGATGATGGTCGGGCCGGCCTGACCCACCAGCCGGTGGGCTGTGCCAAGTGCGGCTTCGGCTACCTGTTCGAGATTCTCGAGGACTACTTCCCGCCCGCCGGAGCGGGTCTGGTCACGTGTGACCGCGATGCGCGGGTGCTGTCGTGCGGCAACGGCGTGTTCGAGCTCACCGGCTACTCGGAGGGCGACGTGATGGGCAAGCCGCTGCGCGACGCGTTCGGCCTCAGCGGCTTTGCCGACGACACCGACCCGATCCCCGTGGTGCTGGAGTGGGGAGTGCGAAAGCTCGACCAGCACATGACGCTGCGACACCGCTCCGGGATCGCCAAGCGAGTGCGGGTCGACCTCTTCCCCGCCTACGACGAGGACGGCGGCCTGCTGGCGTCGCTGGCCTCAGACAACGCCCTCTCCACCAGCGCCTGATACCGCTCCACCACGGCCAGCTGCCGTACCCGCCGGTCGAGCAGCCGCCGCTCCGCCAGCTCGTCGACACCGGCGAACACCCCCAGCGCCTCGAGCACAGCCGCGTCGCGCCCGCCCAGCTCGTCCCGGGCGCCGTGCTCGAACCGCGCCCAGGTGATGCGGGTGCGGGCGCCGTCGATCTCGTCTCGCAGGCGCTCAGCGTGACGGCAGATGCGATCGGCGTAGAGTTCAAGTTCGATGCGGTGCATGGCGGGCATGATCCCGCCACCGGCCGTCGCGGATCAACCCACGCGGCGTCGCGACACCGTCACGTCTGCGAACGCGGACGGGCACAGGTCGGAGACGACGCAGCCGGCGCAGTCGGGCTTTCGCGCCCGGCACACCCGCCGACCGTGGAAGATGAGCACGTCGGAGACCTGCAGCCACCGCTCGCGCGGGTAGAGGCGCATCAACACTCGCTCGACCTTGACCGGGTCGTGCAGTCGAGTCAGCCGCAGCCGCCGCGCCAAGCCGACCGACGTGGGTGTCGACGGCGATCCCCTCCCGCACTCCGAAGGCGTTGCCCGACACCACCGCCGCGGTCTTGCGGCCCACCCCGGGGAGCGTCACCAGCTCGGCGGTGGAGCGCGGCACCTCACCGCCGAACCGCTCCAGGATGGCCGCGCAGCACCCGCGAATCGACCGCGTCTTCTGGCGAAAGAAGCCGGTCGGCCGGATCAGCTCCTCCAGCTCCTGCTCGGTCAGCGCCAGGTAGTCCTGGGGCGTGCGGCAGCGGCGGAACAGCTCGGCGGTGACCAGGTTCACCCGCACGTCGGTGCACTGGGCCGAGAGGATGGTCGCCACCAGCAGATCGAGCGGGGACGAGTAGTCAGCGCGATGCCGGCGTCCGGATGCTCCGCCGCCAACCGGTCCAGGATCTCGACCGCGCGCTCGCTGCGGGCGCTCATCCGCCCCACTCCAGTTGCTCGCCTGCGCACAGCAGGTTGAGCGCGGGACAGTCGCGACATTGCACGCCCGGCCGGGCCGGGAAGGTGCCCGCCCGGATCGCGTCGATGTCCGCCTGCAGCTCTGCCTCCAGCCGTGGGGCATCAGCCGCGGTGAACGATCGGATCGGGGTGACCTCGAGGTTCTCGAGAAACGCATAGGCGATCTCGACCTCGTTCGCCCCCGCCTTCAGGGCGGCCAGCGCATAGGTCGCAACCTGGACGCCGTAGGAGTCGTCCACCACCTGCTCGACCGAGCGCTCTCCCAGCTTGTTGGTCTTGAAGTCGACCACCAGCGCGGAGTCAGGCCGAGGCCGGGCGTAGATGTCGATGCGACCGTGGAACAGCACCCCGTCCACGTCGAAGACGAAGGCCAGCTCGCGCGTGATGTCGTCGATCCCGGCCAGCCTCGCAGCCAGCTCAGATCCGTTCCAGTTCTCCACCAGCCGACCGATCAACTCGGTGTTCTGGTCGGTCGCGGAGGGGTGCCGCACGCGCCAGCGGCCGTCGGGACGCTCCAGCTCCAGATGCACGGCGTCGCCCAGCTCGAGCGCGTCCAGACCGTCGCCCTCGACCACGCTCCCGCTCCGGCTCGGGCAATCCCAGCACCCGCTGGGCGAAGTAGCGGTAGCCGCACCGGCGATACAGGGCGAGCGCGCTGTAGGAGAGCCTGGGGCAGCGCCACCGCGGCGGCCGCCGGCGCCGGATCCAGCGCCGGCAACGAGACCACGCTGCGGCCGCCTTCGGAGAACAGCTCCAGCTGGGATCCGATCTCGGGCTGGGCGAACGTCGGCGACGGTCTCCAGCGGCTCGGGATGCCGGTCGCCCCACCCGGACTCGCAGCCGGGCGCCACCGACGTCGACGTCGCCGTCGGCATCCAGGCCGACGGACAGGGTGTTGCAGATCTGGGCGATGGTGGTGTCCTCGCCGGGATCGAACGCGCCCGAGATGATCAGGTGCCGGCGGGCGCGGGTCAGCGCCACGTACTGCAGCCGACGGCCCTCCTCCGCCCGGGCGGCATCCTCGGCCGCGGCCACGTCACTCCAGCCCAGTGCATGCTGCATCGATCCGTCCACCGGGCTGGGCGCCCGCAACGCCACCCGGCCCTGCGCGTCCACCAGAATGTCGCCGGCCTGGCGTGCCATCCGCTCGCGACCGGTGTCCACCAGCACCACCACATCGAATTCGAGTCCCTTGGCGGCGTGCGTGGTCATCAGCACCACCGCCTGCTCGTCCTCCTCGGCGGTGGCCGCCTCGCCCTCGCGCGTCGCCAGCGACGGCCTGCTCGTCGCAGAACCCGATGAAGCCCTCCAGGTCGGGGCCGCGCAGGGCCTCGTAGCTTCCCGCCATGCGCGCGAGCTTGACCACGTTCGCCAGCCGGCGGTCGCCGTCGGGCTGCGCCAGACAGGCCAGGTCATAGTCGTGCTCGGCCACCACCAGGTCGATCAGCCGCTCCAGGCCGACCTCGCCCAGCCGGGTGGAGAGCCGCGCCAGCCGCTGCTTGAACGCGGCCACCAGCCGCTGCTCGTCGGGGCTCAGCCCCTCGGGCAGCTCGTCGCGCTCGAGCGCGGTGAAGATCGGCCGGCGCACCGCTCCCCGCCGCAGCGCCAACAGGCCGTCGTTGGAGATTCCCACCAGCGGCGAGGCCAGCACGCCCAGCAGGGCAAAGTCGTCGTAGCGGTTTCGCAGCAGGCGCAGGTAGCCGAGGATGTCGGCCACCTGCTGCTGGGCGTAGTAGCCGCCTCCAGTGGTGCGCACCGTGCGCAGCCCACGCCGCCGCAGCGCGCCCTCGTACAGCACCGCATCGGTACCGGCCTCGAACAGCAGCACCACCTGCCCGGGCAGGCACTCGCCGTCGGCGATCAGCTCGGCGATGCGATCGGCCACCAGCCGCACCTCGCCGGCGCGCCAATGCTCCTGGTCGGAATCGAAGCTGCGCTTGTCGGCCAGAAGCAGCTCCACCCGGCCGCCGGCCGGGGGCTGCGGATCGAGTGGCCGAGGCCGCTTCCAGCGCGGCGTAGTGGTCGCCGAACACCCGCCCGAACAGCTCGTTCACGGTCGCCAGCACATGCTCGCTGGATCGGTAGTTGCGGGTCAGCGTGACCACCTCGGCGCCGGCCTCGCGGCGACGCTCGCGATACACCGCCACGTCGGCGTGGCGGAACCGGTAGATGCTCTGGAACTCGTCGCCGACCAGGAACAACCGGTCGCCCGCGACCCGGTCGATCAGCGCCACCTGCAGCCGGTTGGTGTCCTGAAACTCATCCACCATCACCTCGGCGAACCGCTCCCGATACTCAGTCGCCAGCTCCGGCGAGCGTTCCAGCAGCTCGACTGCGCGCAACTCGAGATCGTTGAAGTCGACCAGCGACCGGCGGTCCTTGAGCTCCTGATAGCCGCGTGCGAACTCCTTCAAGAGCACGTCCAGCTGGGCCAAGTCGGAGACGGCCGCCGCATCGCACGCCGCCTGCACGAGATCCCGACGAGCCTGCTCGTAGTCAGCGCACGCGCCCGATCGGACCACCTTGAACGCCTTCAGGTCGACCAACTCGGCGGCATCGGGGCGGGTGTCCAGGAACGCCACCAGGTCGGCGGCCTGCTGCTTGTCACACGCGGCAGCCGCTGTCCGTACGGCGTCGGCGGCAGCGTCCACGTCGGGCTCGCTGTGCGGACGCAGATCCAGCGGCCGGCCCGCGCTTCGCAGCCGCTCGTAGGCCTCCAGCAGCAGCTCCCGCAACCGCCGCCGCGAATACGCCGCTAGCAGATCGAGCCTGCGCGATCCGACCGCTCCACCCTCCGACAGGAACCGCTCCAAGGCATTGTCGAACGCCTCGGACTGGAGAATCCGAGCGCCCACCTCGTCGGTGACGGTGAACTGTGGGATCGAGCCCCGCGGCGATCGCGTGGTTTCGCAGAATCCGGGTGCAGAAGCGGTGAATGGTCGAGATCCAGGCCGAATCCACCGCCCGCGCTCGATCGAAGTCGCCGCGCAGCTCGAGCGCAGCCCGCACCCGCGCCTTCAGCTCGGACGCCGCCCGGTCGGTGAAGGTGATCACGAGGATGGCATCCAGCGACGTGCCGGCATCGATGCGACGCAGCACCCGCTCGACCAGCACCGCGGTCTTGCCCGTCCCGGCTCCCGCCGACACGAACACGTGGCCGTCGCGGCTGATCGCCTCGGCCTGCTCGGGATTCCAGTCTCGGCTCACGGCTTCGGCACCCGGCAGACGGTGAAGTAGGTGCACCACGAGGGACAGCGCCCGCCACGGGGATCATGGCGCACATCGCCCGCCCGAATCCGCCTGACGCACCTCGATCGCCATCGCCGAGGCGTCCTCCACGTGCTGCCAGAACGCCTCGGCATCCAGCCGGTCGTTCTTGTTCAGATGGGCGTCGCCGATCTCGGATGCCAGCACCATCCCGCGGGCCTCACGCTTCCCCGCGAGCGCCCGGTAGAGGCCCCCGATCGGCTCGATTCCGAGCAGATCGCGCAGCGCCATGATGTACAGCGGCAGCTGCAGCTTGCCCTGACGCGCGAGCTGTGCGGCCGAGTGCACGGTGGCGCCGGACTTGTAGTCCCACAACACCCCGCGCGGGGACATGCCGGGGTCCATGTCGATGCGGTCGATCGTGCCGGTGACCGCGAAATCGCCCAGCTTGAGTCCCTCCTTCAGCCCCGGAGGCGACGACGGCGCCGCCGAACCTGCACCTCGAACCGGCGCGGCACGAACTCGAGATTGAGGTTGGCCTCGACCCGCAGGAACGCCTCCAGGTCGCGTTCCAGCCCGCGTGCCAGCTCGCGCCCGCCGACCGTGTCCCCCACGCGCTGGCCGCCCAGCGCGTCGTGCAGGCAGCGCAGCATCACCGGCCAGGCCGCCTCCACCGTGTCGGGTGTGAGCCGATCAACTCCGACCTCGGCGGGGAGCTGCGCGAAGAACCGCGCCAGCGTGGCGTGGGCCACCGACCCGCGCAGTTTGGCGTCCAGCTCGAAGTCGATCTCGCCGGGTCGCAGCATCCGCTCCACAAACCAGATCGACGAGCAGTCACCGAACCGCTCGAGGTCGGTGACCGAGAACCGTTCGGTGGCCGCCAGGCCGGCGAGCACCTGTGGCGAGCGCAGCGCCGTGGAGCGCCGGTACGCCGACTGGGCGCGGCGCAGCTTGCGCTCCCAGCCCATCCCCCCGGCCATCGCGATCGCCCAGTCGGGGTCATCTCGCAGATCGCGTGCCAGCGCCCGCTGGCGGCTCGCGGTCGTCGGGAGCCTGCTCCAGCGGCCAGGTGCTGTCCGACAGGTTTCGGCGCCGCACGGGCGTGGCTGGGATCGAGCAGCCGCCGCACCTCGTCCAGGAACGGCGAGGGCTGCAGCGGCTTGCCGTCCTCGGTCGATGCCTGCCGCACCAGGTGAAGCCGCTTCCACGGCCGGGTACAGGCGGTCGCGAACAGGTGGCGGTCGAGCTCTGCCTGGTCGGTCCGGCGCAGGCCGATCTCGCTCGCCGCCTCCGCGCTCAACAGCCGCCGGTCGGCGGCCGCTCCCGGCAGGCTGCCCTCCTCCAGGCCCAGCACGAACACGGCCTGGAAGCGCCTGGTGCGGGCTCGGCGGAGCCCCAGGATGGCCACCCGACCGGGCTCGGCGTCGTCGCCGATCCGCACCGGAACGCGCGCCAGCAGATCGATCAGCCCGCCGCGATCGAGGTCGTCCAGGCCCAGCGCGCGGATCTCCTCGACCGCCCGCAACACCGCCCTGCAGGCGCGCACCGCCACCCGCCCGTGGGTGGGCACAAAGCGGGCCTGCAGCGTGTTGGCGGCACGCACCATCTGGCTCGCCAGGCCGGCAGCGCCGGCCAGCGGGTCGGGCTCTGACATCAGCCGGTCGATGGCCGGGAAGAAGCCGTCGCCCACCAGCTCGACCACTCCCGCCCGCGTCTCGTCGTGGCCGAACACGCCCCGGCCGCGCAGGCGCCCCTCCACGAAGTCGATCCGCCGCCGGGCGATGCCCGAGAACGGGCTGCGCAGGTAGGCAAACAGCTCCGGCCGCTCGCCGCCCATCCAGCCGAACCGCAGCGCCCCGAGGAACGCGACTGCCGAAGCCGGTCTGCGGCCAGCGGCACCCGCGCGTCGACCGAGAACGGGATGCCCAGCGGCGAGAACGCGTTCTCGAGCGCGAGCCGATGGCGCGCTGACCGACGGCACGATCACCCCGATCTCGTCGGGGGCGATGCCGTGCCCGGATCAGCGCGAGCACCTCGGCGGCGACCAGCTCGGCCACGCGCCTGCGACCGGCCCCCTCCAGGTACACGACCGATCCGTCCTCGGCGGGGGCGGCGGCGCCGGGCGCGTCGGTGAACAGCGTGCGCTCGAGGTGGGCCAGCACCGGCGAGTCGAAGTGCGCAGCGGGCGGTAGCTCGATCACCTCGGGCGAGGCGCTGCTGAGCGCCTCAACCAGCGGCGAGACCGCGGCGTACGCCGGGCGGCCGACCTCGTAGGGCAGCGACACGGTCACGTCCACCCGCGCTGCCAGCGCCAGCAGCGCCCGTACCTGGGCGGTGGTCATGTCCTCGAATCCGTAGGCCAGCACCGGACGCTCGTCCCAGGCCTCCAGCCGCTGCTCCAGCAGCTGCGCCGCCCGGGCACGCGTTCCCAGCCGGTCGCGGCCCAGCCCGAGCCGGTCGCACTCGCGCGCGGTAGGCCCGTACCAAGCCGTACAGCTCAGCCCTCGCTGCCGGCCGCCTTGCGGTGGGGTCGATCATGCCCGCCGCGAGTTCGTCCGCCATCCCGGCCAGCGCATCGGCAAAGCCCGAGAAGCGGGCCGAGACGGCCACCTGATCGAGTTCGGCGGAGGCCGCCAGGCGCCGGAAGATCAGCCGCCGCTGCACGTCGGCGAGCGTCGTTTGTGTGATCGCCGCAGCGCTCCAGCACGTCGTCGAAGAGCGTGTCGAAGGTGCCCACCCGACCGCCCAGCAGCGCGCCACGGCGGCGCAGCACGTCGTGCTCGAAGGCCTCGACGTCGGGGCGGTTGGGCACGATCAGGAACGGATCGGACCCAGCGTCCACGAAAGCCAGGAAGCGCTCCTGGAGAAACCCGATCTTTCCGCAGTTCGCCGGCCCGAGAACGAGGGCGAGCGGCATCAGGCTAATCCTAGATGTGATCTTGGCGGGTGCTGGAGCACCCGGCCGTCGACGCCACCGGGGTCGAGCCCGAGCGCGTCCAGCACCGTTGCCGCCACGTCCTGAACGTCGGCGACGCCCTCGGGGTGACTGCCGCGCACCAGCACGAAACGCGTTGTCCCGCGTATGCATGCCGGTCAGCGGCCCCTTGCCGGTGAGCTCGGGGTTGGCCATCGCCCCCTTCAGGTCGGAGCCGTCGTGCGACACCAGCACGAGGTCAGGACCGCGGTCGGAGATACGGGCCGGCGAAGGCCTCCTCGCGCACGGCCACCTCGCTGTCACGAACGGCAGGCCTTCTGCCCACGCCCGCAGCTCGTCGCGCACCGCGTGGTACTCGGAGGCGGGCACGATGCCGCCGGGCTCGCTGCCCTCCAGGTTCAGGTAGAGCCGGCCGGGATCCATGCAGTAGGCGCGACTGCCCGCCGGCACGATCGAGGCGATCGAACGGGCCGGCTCCTGCAGCTGGAGCCAGCCGTCGCGCTCCAGCCAGCGGTTGACGTACACCTCCTGGTCGAGGCGGCAAAAGCCGTGGTCAGAGAGCAGCACGAGGGTGCAGTCGTCCGGCAGCCGGTCGACCAGCGCCCCCACCGACCGGTCGACCAGGTCGTAGTAGGCATGGAACCGGCCTGCCCACGGCTCCTCGCCCCGCTCCATCTGCTCCCACAGGAAGTGGTGCAGCCGATCGGTGCCCGTGAAGGCGGCGAAGAAGAGGTCGCACTGCTCGCGTTCGAGCAGGTCGACACAGCACCCGCTCGCGGGCCTGGTGGTGAGCGACGAGCTGCTCCCAGAATGCCTCCAGGTCGGTGCGCCCGAGCCCCAGGTCGACGTCGATCAGATAGCCGCGCTCCTCCAGCCACGGCACCAGCTCGGGCGGCTGCACCGAGCGCTCCAGCGACGGGCGAGACGAAGCCCGAGATCAGCACCCCGTCGAGTCGGCTGGGCCGGGTAGGTGCCCGGCACATTCACCACCACCGAGCGCATGCCGGCCTCGGCCGCCCGCTGCCACACCGCCGGCTCGGCGATCGTGTGGACGTTGGTGAACTCGAGCTCCCAGGTGCCGCGGCTTGCGCTCGACGAACCCGAACACGCCGTGGCGGCCGGGATTGGTGCCGGTCGAGGCGCTCGCCCACGACACGGACGAGATCGGCGGCAGCGGAGCGCGGGCATCCATCAGCGTCCCGGCTGACGCCAGCGCCGCCAGGTGCGGCAGGTGGCCGTCCGCGATCCGGGACCGCAGGTAGCCGGCGGGCGTCCCGTCCAGCCCGATCACGGCGGCCCGAGGGCCGCGCCGCTTCACGCGGGGGGCTTCGCCTCGTTCACGAGCCGGTTGATGACGTCGGCGTCGGGAAAGGCGTAGTTGATCTTGACGAACGGCTCCCACTTGTCCGGAAGCGCATCCTCGGGATAGATGGCCTCCACCGGGCACTCCGGCTCACAGGCACCGCAGTCGATGCACTCCTCGGGATCGATCACCAGCATGCGGTCGTACTCATGAATGCAGTCCACCGGGCACACGTCGATGCAGGATTTGTCCTTCTCGTCGATGCAAGGCTCGGCGATGATGTATGTCACTGAAGATCCTCCGTGGAACGAACTGAGATCGCGACCGCGATTGTAGCGGCGACGCCTGTCACACCGCGTGCACCACCCGATCGACCATCGCGTTTGCGACCCACATGCGATCGAAGAACATGGCCAGCCCGACCAGCACCAACAGTGCTCCGGAGACGACTCTGATGGCCTGATAGTGGTCGCGCACGGTGCGGGCCACCGACATCACCTTGCCGAAGGCTACCCCGGCCAGCAGAAACGGGATCGCCAGCCCTGCCGAGTAGGCGGCCAGCAGCGCCGCCCCCGACGCAGCGGTGCGACTCGACCCAGCCAGCAGCAGCAGCGAGGCCAGCACCGGCCCCACGCACGGCGTCCAGCACAGCCCGAAGGCGCCGCCCAACAGCAGGGACGAGCCGGAGAGGCGGGCGGGCTGAACGGCGGGTTGCAGCGAGCGCTCCAGGATCGGCACCCGCAAGAGCCCCATCAGCACGAAGCCCATGGCCACGATCAGGATGCCGCCCAGATGGATCAGGCTGGTGCGGTAGTCGGCGAACCGCCCACCCAGGATGGCGGCCCCGACACCCAGCGCGATGAAGACCGACGAGAATCCGAGCACAAACGGCAGGCCGGCCCGCACCGCTGCCCGGGGCGACGCACCGCGGGCGCCGATGGCCGACAGGTAGGCCGGCACCAGGGGCAGCACGCAGGGCGTCACGAACGACACCAGCCCGGCGACGAACGCGGCCGGTGCAAGGCTCATTCGAGCGCGGCCAGATCGGCGTCGATACGTCGCTCCAGCGCCGGATCGATGTCACCGCCGCCGCCACCCTCGCCGGGTGGGCCCCTCCGCGACCGCGACCACATCACCGCCAGGCCTCCGACCACCGCCGCGCCGGCCACCAGCACGGCCGCCGGCACCAGCCAGGCCAACAGGTCGAAACCGCGCTTGGGCGGAGCCGCCAGGATCTCCGGCCCGAACTGCGACACCAGCGTCGATCGCACCCGATCACCGCTCCAACCGGCCGCACACCAGCTGTCGAGGTGGGTGCGCACCTGGTTTGCGAACGGTGAGCTGGACTGATCGAGCCGCTCATGGCAGACGATGCACATCAGCTGGGTCTGCATGTCGGTCTGGGTCCAGCCGTTGCACGCCATCGCCGCGGCCGGGAACGCGAGTGACGCACAGGCCACCAGCCCGACCGCGAGTGCGCGCAGTCTCATCCCTGCTCCGCCAGCAGCGGGTTCAGCACCTTGTCCAGGTCGGGGCCAGTGACGACGCCGTTGAACAGATGTCGCACGACGCCTTTGCGGTCGACCACATAGGTCACCGGCAACCCGGTGCCGTAGCCCCACCGCTGGGCGATCGAACCGGTGTCGTGAACCAGCGTGTAGCGCTGACTGTAGGTCTTGGCGAACTCCCGCGCAGCGCCGGTGAAGTCATTCGTGTCGACCCCGATCACCCGCACGCCCCGGCGGCCGTACTCGTGCACCGCCTGGTTCAGTACCGGCGCCTCGTCCTGGCAGCCGCTGCACCACGACGCCCAGAAGTTCACCACCACAACCTTGCCGCGCATGTCGGCCAGCGACGCCTGGCCGTTGCCGTCCAAGAGCGGCGCGGTGAAGTCCGGAGCAGACGGCGAGTTGCCGTCCAGCATCTGCGCATAGACAGTTGTTTGGTTGGCGAGCAGGCCGCGGGCGAAGAGCCCGATCATGCCGAGCAGAACGAGCGCGGCCACCACCTGGAGGATCAGTCTCACGCCCCGTGGCACAGACGGATCGTAGATGGTTTCGGCCCCGCGTTCGCGCGGTATGACCCTCAGCCCAATCCCGCCCACATACTGGGGCGGCCCACGCGTCGCCTCCCGAGGGTGCTATGCCCCCGGGCCGGAATTTGTGAACGAACGGCTGTATGGGCGCCACGGAACGCGCTCCCACTCAGCATGGTGGCACATCGGGCAGGACGGCAGCGACCGATACACCGTCACGCCGTATCCGCACTGCAGGCAGCGAAACTCGCCTTTTGCCCGCATTCCCGCACCCCAGCCAGTACCTGCCGTCTCGTCCACGTGATTCGCAGCAGACCCCATTCGTACCCTCGTTTCCCCGTCCGGGCCGGAATGGCCCGGACAGGTAGATTAGCCGCGCCGGCGATTCAGCGTGCGCAAGTTCACAAGAATTTCAGCTCGCTTCGGATGCCTCGCTTGCGATCGGCTCAACACTCGGGCGACGGCGAGCGGCGCGTATCCGGCAACCCATGCGGAAGGCTGCATTCAGCAGCAGCCCGAGCGCCACTCCCAGAGCCGCCCGACGATCACGTCCGACGGATAGTGCACGCCCAGGTACGGCCGCGACAGCGCCACCAGACCCGCGTACACCAGTAACGGAATCCTCCAGCGGGGTGCGAAGCCCGCGAGTACGACTGCGCAGGTGAACGACGTCAACGCGTGCCCACTGGGCATGGACGGATCGGGCGGCAACGCGATCAGGGCGTGCACGTTGTGGTCTCCCAGCGGCGGTCGGGGCCGGTCGATGACAGCTTTGAAGACGGCGTCAAGCCGGCCCGCGAGGAACATTGCGAGCACCGTCATGATCACCGGCGAGAGCCGGCGGAGGGTGATCGTGAACACGATCGCGATCACCAGAAAGACCAGGTTGTGAGAAAACGAGAGCAGCTTTGCGATAGGCGTGACCACCGGCCAATCGAGACCGGAGAGGGCCTCGACGCCTGCTCTATCGATCCTGTCCACTCGCCCAGTACTCTAGGGTGGGCCCATGACCGTACAGAAAGCAACGCTCAAGCCGTACCTCGAGGAGATCCGCCAGTGGGTCGCAGAGGGACGCACGGATATCTGGATCGCCCATGCCCTCAACTCGACGCCGGCCTCGATCTCGGCCTTCCGATCGGCCAACGGCATTCTGCGCCGAGAGCTGGCGGCCGAGCGGCTGGGAGCGGCGGTGCCGCCGCCGATCGCGCCGCCGGACGCCCCGCCCGAGGAGCTGCAGGTAAAGCCACGCCGACGCTCACGCGCAAAGAAGACTCCCGATCCGACGCCGCTCTCGGCGGCAGCCGAAGCGGCCGCCGGGCCACAAACCACCCCTCCGCCGGTTCCGGTCGCTGCGACGGCGAGTTCCGAGGAGGGCACCACACCGGCCCCCGCCAAGCGCCGCCGACGAGGCGGCCGCGGTCGCAACAAGAAGCCGCAGCAGGGCTTCGAGGCCACGCTCGACACGGGGGATGAGGGCTACGGCTTCTGGCTCGACGGCGCGGTCAAGGACGACCCCGTGTTCGCCGAGCACTGGGCGAGCAGGCGCGGGCTGATCGTGCGCATCGAAGCCGACCAAATCGTGATCAGAGCAGATGACCGTGAATAATGGTGCCAGGCACCAATTATTCACTCGTAGTAATCGACTGCGCCGCGTGCATAGCGGTCGAAGGCGGCCGCTTGGACGAGTGAGAGGTCGTATGCCCACGGCAGATCGGTGGTGCGCATCGCCACCTCGAGGCACCACGGGCCCGAGTCCTGGTGGAGCCGCACCAACTCCTCCAGCGTGAACGAGGCGCCGATGCGCCGACGGATCTCGGCCACGATCTCGGCGATGACGCTATCGATCACCCCACGCCGGGCGGCCGTCACCTGCAGGTCGCGAACCCGTCGTGCGCCCTCCGCCCACTCGATCAGCGCAACCTGAGTCTCGGCGGTCAGGCGCAACAGCACTCCTCGAGCGGGTAGATCGGGGCACACTCCTCCACGATCCGCTCGCCCAGCAGCATACCCGGGCCGCGCCAGCGCGAACGCAGCATGCGCATGCAGGCACTTGATCGCACCCGCCCGGGCGGTCCCACCGATCCCCAGCTGCAGCGAGTCGCCGCCGTCGGCCATCACCGCCGCCGGCCGCCGCAGCCGCCGCTGTTCGGCCGCACCCGCCTCCCACGAGCCGCGCATCGCGGAGTCGCCCGCCACCAGCCGCTCGTAGCGGCCCACCCCTCCGCCGGCCTCGACAGCGCCCACCCGCTCGACCGCGAACGGACAGGTGAGGTAGTAGGTGGTCGGGAACGGCTCGCCGTTGGCGCAGATACGACGCCTGCTCCACCACCGCCGGGCGGCCGAACGGGCACCGCACAGCCACCCCCAAAAGACCACGCGGAGGGCGCCCCAGCTGCTTGGTCAGAGTCTCGTGATCGCCGATTCCCGCAGGGTAGATGATCGATCTAGGAGCAGATGGTGGAGATGTTCTTGACCACCAGCGGGCCGTTCCCCCGGGAAGATCCATCCGCACCGGCGGGCCAACATGACCACGCCCTGCTTGGTCTCGAGCAGCGCCTTCTCGCGCCGTCAGCGCGGCATGGCGATGCTCCAGCCGAGTCAGCTCGGCCCGCTGGCTCTTGAGCTCACGCGATACCTGCAGGTACTTCTGGACGGGGCCGACGTACAGGCCGATCATCACGATCGCGACCACCAGGGCGGCGATCCGGCCGAGCCGAAGGCCGCCGGTTGCACGGGTTCGTGAGCGTGGCACACCCGCACCTTCTCGGCCGCCGGGCGGATCCCTGCCCGGATCGCGCTCACTCGCGAACGACGTGCACCAGGATGTGGTTCGTGGCTCCCGGCGTGTTCAGATGCGTGCCGCCGGTCAGCACCACCGACTCGCCCGGGCCCACCAGGCCGCTCGCAACCGCGGCGTCCACCGTGCGCTTCCACAGCTCCTCCAGCGTCTCGGACGGCTCGATCACCAGCGGTACCACCGCCCAATCCAGTGCCAACTGCTGCAGCACGCCGGGATCCGGCGAGGCGGCCAGAATCGGGCGCCGCGGCCGGTAGCGGGAGACCTGGCGAGCGGTCGATCCCGACTGGGTCGGCACCGCGATCGCCGAGGCCTCGAGATCCTCGGCGATGTCACAGGCGGCGTGCGACAGGATCGATCCCATCGAGCCCGAGGCCTCGCGACCGACCTGGTGATACGACAGCGACGGCTCCACCGCCCGCACGATCCGGTTCATCATCGCCACCGCCTCCAGCGGGTAACGACCGGCGGCGGTCTCGCCCGAGAGCATCACCGCAGATGTCCCGTCCAGCACCGCGTTGGCCACGTCGGACGCTTCCGCGCGGGTGGGCTCGGGCTGGTGCACCATCGACTCCAGCATCTGGGTGGCGGTGATGACCGTGCACCCGCTGTCTCGGGCCGACCGGATGATCAGCTTCTGCAGCAGCGGCACGTCCGGCGCGCCGATCTCGACGCCGAGATCGCCGCGCGCGACCATGACCGCGTCGGAGACCTGCACGATCGCCTCCAGGTCGTCGATGGCCTCCGCCTTCTCGATCTTGGCGATCACGCGGGCAGGCGAGCCCGCTGCCGCGACCCGCTCGCACAGGTCGGCGACGTCGTCGGCGCGGCGCACAAACGAGAGGGCGACGTAGTCGACGCCGTTCTCCAGCGCGAATGCGAGGTCGTCGAGATCCTTGGGTGTGAGCGACGGAATCGGCAGGTGCGTGCCCGGCAGATTGACCCCCTTGCCGCTCGAGATCAGGCCGCCCACCTCGACTCTCGATTCCACCCGCGCGCCGGCGGTGTCCACCACCCGCAGGCGCACCAAGCCGTCGTTGATGAGGATCTCCGAGCCCGGTGACACGACCTCGCGGTAGCTGGGGGAAGGTGATCTCGAAGTCTCCAGGTTGGCCCTCGCCGGCCGGCGCCAGCATCATCGTGTCGCCCGGCTGCACGGTGATCGGCGCCTCCAACGTGCCGATCCTGATCTTGGGGCCCTGCAGGTCGGCGATCACCGCCAGCGGCCGGCCGATCAGGTCTTGGGTGCGGCGCACAGACTGGATCACCCGGCGGTGAGCGTCGTGGTCGCCGTGCGAGAAGTTCAGCCGGGCGGCATCCATGCCGGTCCAGGCCAGCTGCTCAATCATCTCCGGGGAATCCGTCGCCGGGCCGATCGTACAGACGATCTTGGTGTGCCTGGCGGTGGGCCTGTTCACCGCCCCACGGCCGCGACGAACGCCTCCCGGCCGGGATAGTGCGCAGCCTCGCCCAGCTCTTCTTCGATCCGCAGCAGCTGGTTGTACTTGGCGACCCGATCGGTGCGGACGGGGCGCCGGTCTTGATCTGGCCGCAGCCGGTCGCGACCGCGAGGTCGGCGATGGTCACGTCCTCGGTCTCGCCCGAGCGGTGCGACATCACTGCGCTGTAGCCTGCGCCGTGGGCGAGCCGGATCGCATCAGCGTCTCGGTAAGCGTGCCGATCTGGTTCACCTTGACCAGGATGGAGTTGGCGCATCCCTCATCGATCCCGCGCTGCAGCCGCTCGACGTTGGTCACGAACAGATCGTCGCCGACCAGCTGGACGTCGCTCGCCAAGCCGCTCGGTCAGCAGCTCGCCAGCCGTCCCAGTCGTCCTCGGCCAGGCCGTCCTCGATCGACACGATCGGATACCGCTCCACCAGCTCGGCGTAGAAGTCCACCATCCCCTGGCTCGGTGACGGTGCGCCCCTCGACCAGGTGTAGCTGCCGTCGCTGTAGAGCTCGGTCGACGCCGGATCCAGCGCGATCGCGATCTGCGTCGCGGTGCCCGGCGCGCCTCTGCCGCCTCCAGGATGGCCTCGATCGCCTCCTCGCGCGGAGGCCAGGTCGGGCGCGAATCCGCCTTCGTCGCCGACCGCCGTGGAAAGACCTCGACGCGTGCAGCAGCGTCTTGAGCGCGTGGAACGTCTCGACGCCGATCCGCAGCGCCTCCGAGAAGCTGTCCGCGCCCACCGGCACGACCATGAACTCCTGCAGGTCGATGGTGTTGTCGGCGTGGGCGCCGCCGTTGATCACGTTCATCATCGGCACCGGCAGGGTGGTGGCGGTGGCGCCGCCGAGGTAGCGAAACAGCGACAGGCCCGATTCGGCTGCGGCCGCCTTGGCCACCGCCAGCGAGGTGCCGAGCACCGCGTTTGCGCCGAGATGGGCCTTGTTGGCGGTGCCGTCGAGCTCGATCATGGCCGAGTCGATCCCGCGCTGGTCAGCGGCGTCCATGCCGGTCGACCACCGTGGCGATCGACGAGTTCACATGCGAGACCGCCTGCAGAACGCCTTTGCCGCCGTAGCGGTTGGGATCGCCGTCGCGCAGCTCGACCGCTTCGAAGGCTCCGGTGGAGGCGCCGCTGGGAACAGCGGCTCGGGCATGTGCGCCCGACTCGAGTACGACCTCGACCTCGACCGTCGGGTTTCCCCGCGAATCCAGAATCTCACGGCCGGTAACTGAGGTGATCGAGCTCATCGGGGCCGGATACTAACTGCCAGAGCGGGTGGTGAATAACGGTGCCTGGCACCGTTATTTACCACCCCGAGCAGCCCGAGGGCAGGCCTGGGCCTGTGCAAGGATGAGCCGCGGCGTGGCACCAACGTAGCTCTGCAGTGCCGCTCTTGGCTTGGCGGTACCAGGCGTCTTGGGCGTCGAGATCCAGGTCGGCCCAGTCGTCGCCGGCGTTTTCGGCCAGTCCGCGGCCAGCTCGACCCGGGTGCGGAAGCGATCTGCGGCCGCGCGCAACGCCAGCTCGGGGTCGACGTTGGCGTGGCGGGCGACGTTCACCGCCGCAAACAGAAGATCGCCCAGCTCGTGCACGACGTTGCCGTCGGGCTCGTGCTCGGCCTGCGGCGCGGGGGCGGCGATCGAGCGCCTCGCGCAGCTCCCGCAGCTCATCGGCCAGATCTCCCCAGGCGCCGTCCCAGGCATCCCAGTCAAAGCCCACCGCCGATGCCCGCCGCTGCAGCTTGCGGGCAAAGAGCAGGCCCGGCAGCACTCCCGGGACGTCGTGGAAGATGCCGTCGCGGCCCTCGTCGTCGCGCTTGATCTGCTCCCAGTTACGGCGCACCTCACCGGCGGTGGCGGCCTCTCGCTCGCCGAACACGTGCGGGTGCCGGCGAATCAGCTTGACGGTGATCCCATCGGCGACGTCCGCCAGGTCGCCGGCGCCGGCCTCGGCGCACAGCAGTGCCAGAAAGAAGCTCTGAAACAGCAGATCGCCCAGCTCGTCGATGAGCTTCGGTCCGGGGCCATGGGCGGCCGCCTCGGCCGTCTCGTAGGCCTCCTCGATGGTGTGTGGCACGATCGTCGCCACCGTCTGCTCGCGGTCCCACGGGACAGTCGCTGCGCAGGCGCACGGTCAACTGCTGCAACCCCACCAGCGCGTCGCACAGGAGCACCGTTGCGAAAGCGTCGCCCGCCAGGGACGGTCTCATCCCACGGATGATCGGCCCACAGCTGCCGCAGCCGCGGCCCCGACGCCGCGACCACCGGTGAATCATCCGCCAGCGCGATCCCCTTGCCCCCCAGCCAATCGCGCAGGGGCTCATCGGCAGGGGTGGAGACCGGCCCGGCGGCCTCGATCACGCGCCAGGAGGCAAGCGGGATCAGATCAGGATGGCCGGGCCCGAGAGCAACCAGCGTGGCCATCAGCCGATGTTACGTGGTTGCGCCGGTGGACGACGTCGTCGTCGGGCTGGTGAGCGCGGCCGGAGGGGCATACCCGGTGGCGTACTCGGTCTTCTTCTTGAACGCGTCCAGCAGCGCCACGATCTTGGTGTTGACCTCTTGGTCGACCGTCTGGGCAGGTGGGTTGTACTTTCCGGCGACCATGTCCTTGAGCTTGGCGTAGGCCGCGTCGGTGCCCGCGTTCAGCGAGTCGCTGATGGGATTGATCAGGAAGTAGCACTTGGGCTTGCACTGCCCCGCCAGGTTGGTCTTGGCATAGTCCGGGTTGGCCTCGACCGGCTGTCCCCAAGCACCTGTCGGCTGCTGGAACGCGGCCTTCTGGAAGTTCGCGTCCATCAGCCCGGCGCCCGATGCGGCGGTGAACCCGGCCGTGCCGTGGGTGGTGTCGGCATCGATCGACCCGGTCGCTGCCTTGGCCTCGGCGACGCCCGAGTTGAGCTTCGCGAGGGCAGCGTCGGCCTTGGCCTTGGACGCCCACAACATGTAGTGCACATCACGCGCGTCACCGAACGTCTTTGGATTCTTCTCGTACTTTGCTTTCAACTGCGCAGGTGTAAGTGTGAGGTCATTCCTGACTGATGTTGCGACCTTGTTCTGAAGCAATCTGTTATGTGCAACAGCATTGAACTGCGCGGGCGTGAAGCCATACTTTTTCAAGTCGGCCTCGAACTTCGATTGATCACCGCCGTAGTTCTGCTTTACCAGGGAGTTAATCGCTTTGGTGACCTCTGCATCGCTGACCGAGAGCTTCATGTCCTCGGCAACCATGTTGAACTCGGCGTTCTGCACGAGCTGCTGCAAGGACGGCTGAATCACTTGCTGCTTGTACTCGGTCGACCCCGCCTTGGGTACCGGCTGGCCCTGAGCCTTGGCGCTCGCAACCACCATTGCGATCTGCTCGTCGAGCTGCGCCTTGGTGATGTGCTGACCGTTGACGACAGCCACATCGTCGCTGGAGAGCGAGGATGAGCTCGAGGACGAGCCGCATGCAACTGCGGCCACGACCAGCACGACCAGGGGAAGGATTTTGAGAAGTCGGGTCATTTAGAACGAACTACGCCGCGAGTGCGCGGCGGATTTCCACTATAGCATCGAGAATTTCCAGTCCAACCATCATCGGCACCGGAGATGTGGAGTTAATTGGAGCGACTCTGACGGACACCTCATTCTTGGCGACCGTATACAGCGCATCGGCGTGCACATCACGCAGCGCACGCACCTCCGACGACGAGAGCCGCAGCGGCCCCACCGTGAATTTTCCGCCGCGCAGCGACACCGAGTTCGCTCCCAGATCGGCCGCCACCAGACGAGCCTCCTGGATCGCGATCAAGTTTGCGACCGGCTGGGGCACCGGCCCGAAGCGATCCGTGAGCTCCGCCAGAAGTTCGCGCAGCGACGAGCGATCGGTTGCCAGTGCGACCCGCCGGTGCAGATCGACCTTGACCGCCTCCAGCGGCACATACTCGGCGGGCACGTAGGCGTCCACATGGGCATCCACCCGCACGGCCCGGGTCGGCGGCAGGGTCTCGCCCTGGAGCTCGGCCACCGCCTCGGCCAGCAGCTCGCAGTACAACTCAAACCCGATCGCGGCCACGTGCCCCGACTGCTCGTCGCCCAGCAGGTTGCCGGCTCCGCGCAGCTCCAGGTCGCGCATGGCGATGCGATAGCCGGAGCCCAGCTCGGTGTAGTCGGCCAGAGTCGACAGCCGGTGCCGAGCCTCCTCGCTCAGCTCGCGCTGGTCGGGATAGAACAGGTAGGCGTGGGCGACCGCGTCCGAGCGGCCGACCCGCCCGCGGATCTGGTACAGCTGGGCCAGGCCGAGCATGTCGGCCCGCTCCACCACCAGCGTATTGGCCTGGGGGATGTCGAGTCCCGACTCGATGATGGTGGTCGACACCAGCACGTCGAAGTCGCCCGCGCAGGAACTTCATCATCACGCCCTCCAGGGAGCGCTCGGTCATCTGCCCGTGGGCGACGCCCACACGCAGCTCCGGCACCCAGCTGCGCACCCGCTCGGCCGCCTCGTCGATCGTTTCGACCCGGTTGTGCAGGTAGAACGACTGGCCCTCCCGCGCGGCCTCGCGCCGCAGCGCGGTGGCGATCAGCTCGGGGTCGAACTCGCCCACGTGCGTCTTGATGGGGTGGCGGCCGCGCGGCGGGGTCGTGATCACGGTGATGTCGCGGAGGCCGGAAAGGCTCATGTGCAGCGTTCGCGGGATCGGCGTGGCCGACATCGACAGCACGTCCACCTCCAACCGCAGCTGCCGCAGAAGCTCCTTCTGGGCGACGCCGAAGCGCTGCTCCTCGTCCACGATCACCAGCCCCAGGTTCTGCGGCACGACGTCGCGCGACAGCACCCGGTGGGTGCCGACCAGCACGTCCACCTTGCCTTCGGCGTACTCCGCCAGCACCTTCTTGACCTCGCCCGCCGAGCGGAACCGCGACACCATCTCGACCCGCACCGGGAAGTCGCGAAACCGATCCCGGAAGGTGGCGGCGTGCTGCTGGGCGAGGATCGTGGTCGGCACCAGCATCAGCACCTGGCGGCCGGCGGTGGCCACCTTGAACGCCGCCCGCAGGGCGACCTCGGTCTTGCCGAAACCGACGTCCCCGCACACCAGCCGGTCCATCGGCCGGTCGGACTCGAGCTCCTCGAACACGATGTCGATGGCGGTGCGCTGATCGTCGGTCTCCTCGAACGGGAAGCCCTCCTCCAGCCGCGCCATCCATTCGCTCTCGGATTCGATCGGGGCCTTGGTCACATGCTGGCGACGGGCGTACAGGGCCAGCAGCTCGCCGGCCAGCTCGCGCACCGCCACCCGAGCTCTCGTCTTGAGCGTCTGCCACGCCTTGCCACCAAGCTTGCTCAGCGCCGGAGCGCGGCCGTCGGAGCCGACGTAGCGGCTGACCTTGGCCAGCTGGTCGTGCGGCACATACAGCCGGTCCTCGCCCTTGAACTCGAGGTACAGGTAGTCGCGGACGACCCCTGCCACCTCCTTGGTGTCGAAGCGGACGAACCGGCCGACGCCGTGATCCTCATGCACCACGTAGTCGCCGGCGCGGAGATCCGAGACGGTGGCCAGCGCCCGCCCGATGCGGGCCGGGCCGCGAGCACCCCGTCGCCGGAACAGCTGCACCGACGGCAGCACCGCCACCCCCAGCGACGGCGCGACGAACCCGTGGCGGAGATTCGAGAGCACGAACCGCACTCCCGGCTCGGTGAACGCGCCGCCCTCGCCCGGCGGCTCGGCCTCCACCCGGCGAAGCGCCAGCCGAGTGCGTTCGGCTTCGCCGGGATGCGGGAAGCACACGAGCACGCGGTAGCCGGCGCGCACCAGCGCGCGCAGCTCGTTCTCGGCCTCGGCGATCCCCACCGAGGCCAGCGCCGGCGGCTGGGCCTCGAAGCTCACCGGCTGCCCCAGCGGCATCTCCTCCAACGCCGCGCAGGACTCGATCAGAGTCGCCACCCGATCGGCCGAGACGTATCCGCGGGCGCGCACCTGCGTCGTCGCGCAGGCGATCGGCCACCTCCTGCTGGGCCTCGTTGACCTCCGCCACCAGCGCGTCGGGATTCCACGCCACCACCCCGGCCCGTGCCACCAACTCCTCGGTCAGCGGCCACCATGCCGGCCGGGATCTCAGGCTCATCCCCCTGCCCCCAGCCGGCGGGGCGGTCGCTCTGCTCTGCGGCGGGATACAGCTCGATCCGCCCGAGATCGCGCAGCGAGCGCTGGGTGAACAGCGAGAACGCCGACACCCGCTCCACCTGATCGCCGAACAGTTCGATCCGGATCGGCTCGCGTCCGGTGGACGCGAACACGTCGATCAGCCCACCCCGCACCGAGAACTCTCCCCGCTCCTGGACGTTGTGCGTGCGCTCGTAGCCCGCGCCGGAGAGCGCGTGCACCAGGCCGTCGAAGTCGACCTCCTCGCCGGCGCTGACGACGATCGGCGCCGGCCGGTCGGCCGCGGACGCCACCCGCTCGATCAGCGCGTCGGCCGATACCGCCACCAGCCCACCGCGAGACAGCACCTGCAGCGCCCGGTGGCGCTCGCCCACCAGGTGGGCCGCCGGCTCGAGGCCGCTGCCGTAGATCGCTCCCCGAGACGGGAGGTAGCCCACCGGAACGCCCGGAAGGTACTGCCCTGGCATCCTCCGCCAGCGACCGGGCGGCGTCGTCGTCAGAGACCAGCACCGCCAGCGCCCGGGCGTCCTCGGACGTCGCGCAGCTTCCACAGCGCAGCCGCCAGCGCCGGCATCAACGCGGCCGATACCCGGGCTCGGGTGACCTCGGTTGCAGTGCGACGGCCGAAGGCCTCGACCTCCGGGCTCGCCAGCAAGAGCTCGAGCGCCAGGTCGGCGCCCACCGGCGCGGGGGTACGTGCGGTGATGTCCATCCTCCGCAGGATGGTAGGCTCCCTGCCGCATCATCGACGGAGGTCTTGCCCGTGCGCCGTGTTCTCGTCCTTGTGTATGTCGTCGTCCTCTCGCTGGCCCTGCCGGTGGCTGCGTTTGCTGCGACCAGCACCGCCGCGGAGACCAGCGAAGCCCCGACCGGGCACGACGGCACCCTGACCTCGATCTTCATCGTCGCGCTCGGCATCCCGCTGGTGCTGACCGTGCTGACGCTGATCGACATCGCCCGTGGCAAGCACACCCAGAGCCACGCCGATCACTGAGGCGCAGCTCCAGCAGCTCAGCGAGCTGCTGCGGATCGAGTCGATCTCGAGCGACGGCGCGCATCCCAGCGAGCTGCGGGCGGCCGCCGATTGGGTGGCGCGGCTGATCGGGGATGCGCGGGTGCTGTGCGAGTACCGCAACCCGATCGTGGACGGCACCATCCCCGCCGAGCGTCGGCGGACGCCCCCACCGTGATCGTGTACGGCCACTACGACGTACAGTCGCCGGGCGATCCTGATCTGTGGACGAGCCCTGCGTTTGAGCCGACCGTGCGGGACGGGTGGCTGTACGCCCGCGGCGTCTCCGACGACAAGGGCAACTTCTATGCCCTGATCCGCGCGGCGCTCGA
Organism: uncultured Actinomycetes bacterium; assembly: GCA_963723785.1. Classification (GTDB taxonomy): domain Bacteria; phylum Actinomycetota; class Thermoleophilia; order Gaiellales; family JAICJC01; genus CAVPTL01. Next base: position 32,833 of record CAVRSB010000024.1, read on the forward strand.
CCTGGCCGAGGCCGGCCAGCTGCCCGTCAACGTGCGGGTGCTGTGCGACGGCGAGGAGGAGATCGGAGGCGGCTCGGTGGTCGACCACCTGGCCACCATCGAGGGTGAGTTCGCCGCCGCCATCGTCTTCGACGGCCACATGGTCGACTCCCACCGCCCGGCGATCACCACCGGGCTGCGAGGGCTGGTGGGATTCCAGCTGCACGTCCGCAGCGGCGAGCGAGAGCTGCACTCGGGCCTGTACGGCGGGGCGGCGGCGAACGCTGTCGATGACCTCACCACGATTTTGAACGCGGTGATCGGCAAAGAGTCCGAATTCGCCGACGGCACCGCAGCGGTCAGCGCCGAGGAGCGAGCCGGATGGGCCGAGCTTCCCTCGGGCGCGGAGCTGCTGGCAGAGGCCGGTGCACGACCGCGCGACCCCCAAGCCACCAGTGAGGCGTACGAACGCATCTGGGCGCGGCCGTCGTTGACCGTGCACTCTGTCGGTGCCGGCGATCCGACCATCATCAAGACGTCGATCTCGGTCGAGGCGCGGGCCTCCGTGACGCTGCGACTGGCGCCTGGGCAGGAGCCCGAGCCGATGTTCGAACGGCTGCAGCAGCGGCTGCAGGCGGCCTGCCCGGACCACGCCACACTCCAGCTCGATCCCTGGCCGATGGCCCGTCCCGCCTACGTCGACCCCAACGGGCCGGTACTGCAGGCCGCCTTCGCCGCGATCGAGAGCGCCACCGGCGTGCGCCCGCTGGCGATCCGCAGTGGCGGCTCGATCCCCATCGGCGCGGCCCTGGTCGCCCGTGGGATTCCCACCATCCTAAGCGGGTTCGGCACGGCCGAAGACAACATCCATTCGCCCAATGAGGGCATGGAGTTGCGCCGTCTCGAGTGGGCGCTGGGGTCGGCCCGCGAGTTGTATCTCGCACTTGGTGGTTGAGTCCGGCCGCAGATGGGTTTAGGCTTCGCTCTTCGTGAAGCGGCGGCCCCGAGGGATGAGTGAGCACCAGGTTCGTACTCGACTGTACGACCCGCCGGAGGCTGTCCGCAGAATTGACTCGATGATGGCCTGCTGGAAACTGACCTCAGGCCCGACAGTCAAAGGCGAGGATGTGCGCAAGGCGTTCGAGCAGCGCCTCGACCATCGCGCCCCCGATGTGGTGGCCGCTCCGGTTCAGTCCGACAGCGGTCCGCGCATCAGGCTGATCGCCTAAGCAGCTCGAGGGTGCGGCCGGTCGCGCGCTCGACCAGGTCGTCCACATCGACCTCGGGCTCAAACGGCGTCAGCACCCAATCCACCACCGGCCGTCGGTCCCCCCGCTCAGGCCGCCCCACGCCGATGCGCACGCGCGTGAAGTCGGGCGTGCCCAGGTGGTCAACGATCGAGCGCAGGCCGTTGTGCCCGGCCAGCCCGCCGCCGGTCTTGACCCGGATATCCCCGAGCGTGAGATCGATCTCGTCGTGCACCACCACCAGCGCCGCCGGTTCGAGCTTGTAGAACCGCATGGCAGCGGCCACCGAGCGGCCGGAGTCGTTCATCATCGTCTCGGGCTCCAGCAGCGCGAGTCGGGCGTCACCGTCGCGCACCTCGCACAGCCGGCCGTTGAACTTGCCGCGCCACGAACCGCCGAGCTCAGCGGCCAGCCGATCGGCCACCCGAAACCCGATGTTGTGGCGCGTCAGCTCGTACTTGCGACCGGGGTTGCCGAGGCCGGCGACCAGATGGTCGAGCGACGATCCACGCCCACCGAACAACCGCACTAGTCGGACTCGGCCGGTGCTTCCTCGGAGGCCTCGCCGTCCTCGCCTTCGCCCTCGCCCTCGACGCCCTCGCCCTCGACGCCCTCTTCGCCTTCCTCGCCCTCTTCGCCCTCGACCGGCTCGCCCTCGAGCTCGGCTTCGGAGATCGGCGCGGTCACGATCGCGAGCACTGTCCCATCAGGGTCGTCGAGAAACTCGACGCCCTCGGGAACGGGCACGTCGGCCAACCGCAGCGAAGTGCCGATCTCGAGCTCCGACACGTCCACCAAGATCGACTCGGGGATCGCTGTGGGCAGCACTGAGATCTGGACTTCGTGGGACGGCTGCGACAGCACACCGCCCATCTCGACGCCATGAGGGATGCCCTCCAGGTGCACCGCCACCACCGTCTGGATCTTGCGGTCGAGCGGAATCTCGTGGAAGTCGACGTGAACGACACGGTCGCGCACCGGGTCGAGCTGCATGTCCTTGATGATCGCCGGGCGGGCCTTGGTGCCGTCGACGGTGACGTCCAGCAGGGCATAGAGGCCACCCGGGCCGGTCACGGCAGTGCGCAGCGCCCGGGCGTCCACGGTGACCGCGGTCGACTCAGCCCCCCGCGCATAGATCACAGCGGGAATCTCCCCGGCCGCACGCAGCGCCCGCACATCCTTGCCACGTTCCGTGCGTGAGCGCACTTCGAGTTTTACGCGATCCATCGTTTCGGCTCCTGGGAAGAGATCCGCGTCTAGAAGAGCTGGTTACCACCGTGGAACAGCTCGGACACGGAATCATCGTTGAAAACGTTGGAGATCGTATCAGCCAGGATCGGTGCGACCGACAGCACCCTCACGTTGTCGGGCCGGCGGATGGGGTCGACCGGGATGGTGTCGGTGACCACGACCTGCTTGAACACGCTCGACTCCAGCCGCTCATTGGCCGGCCCCGAGAAGACCGCGTGGGTGGCACAGGCATACACCTCGGTGGCGCCCCGCTCCATCAGCGAGTCGCCGCCGGCGCAGAGCGTTCCGGCGGTATCGATCATGTCGTCGATGACGATGCAGATCTTGCCCTTGACCCGGCCGATCACGTCGGTCACGACCGCCACCTGCTGCTCGGGGCGGTCCTTGGAGATGATCGCCAGGCCCGCACCCAGCATCTCGGAGAACTTCTTCGCCAGCTTCGTCCGGCCCGCGTCGCCGGCCACCACCACGATGTCGTCGGGATCGGCGGCGATGATGTCCTTGAAATGGTCGGCGAGCATCGGCACGGCGGTCATGTGGTCGACCGGAGTTGTGAAAAATCCCTGCACCTGACCGGCGTGCAGGTCCATCGTCAGCACCCGGTCGACCCCTGCGGCCTCGAGCATGTCGGCCACCAGCTTGGCCGTGATCGGCTCGCGCGGCATGCCCTTCTTGTCCTGGCGCACGTACGGATACCACGGCATCACGGCGGTCACCCGCTTGGCCGAAGCCAGCCGAGCCGCCTGCACCATGATCAGCAGCTCGACCAGCGAATCGTTGGGGCTGGGAGTCGAGCACGACTGCACCAGGAACACGTCCGCTCCGCGGATCGACTCCTCATAGCGGGCGTACACCTCGCCGTTGGTGAAGGTCTTGAGCGTGACCTCGGCCAGGCTCACGCCGAGCTGCTCGGCGATGCGCTCGCCCAACTCGGGGTTCGACCTGCCGGAGAACAGCATCAGCCGCTTATTGGGCGTGCGCTCGACCCAGGTGGACGGGAGATCCCTGGTTCACCGCGCGGGCCGCCATGCCACTCGAGGCGAACATCGGAATCGTCGTCTCGACACTAACGACGCTTTCGCTTTCCATATCCCTCGATGTTCTTTTGACGGGCACGCGCAACCCCCAGGGCGTCGGGTGGAACGTCGTCTGTGATAACGGAACCGGCCGCAGTCCACGCGCGGTCTCCAATGGTCACCGGCGCAACGAACACATTGTCGCAGCTGGTGTGGACGCCCTCTCCGATCACCGTCCGCTGCTTGGTCTCGCCGTCGTAGTTGGCGGTGATCCCGCCGGCCCCGATGTTCGTGCCGGCGCCGATCTCGGCATCGCCGATGTAGGACAGGTGCGGCACCTTCGCGTCCTCGCCGATGTGGGAGTTCTTGATCTCCACGTAGGTTCCGGCCTTGGCCCTGGCTGCCAACTCGGCGCCCGGTCGCAGGTAGCAGAACGGCCCCACCAACGCCGACTCGCCGATGATCGCGTCGACCGCGACCACGTGCGGCCCCACCTCGGCGCCGGTGGCGATGCTGGTGTCGCCGCGCAGCACGGTGAAGGGATGGATGGTGACGTCGGCCTCGATCTGGACGCTGTCGTCGATCATGGTGGAGGCCGGGTCGATCAAGGTGACACCGGCCAGCATGTGGCGATGGTTGATGCGCGCCCGCAGCAGCCGCGCAGCCTCCGCCAGGTCGGCGCGGTGGTTGACCCCGACGGCGATGGTGGGATCGGCGTGGGTGTGGGCGATCACCCGGTCGCCGTCGCCGCGCAGGATCTCGATCACGTCGGTGAGATACAGCTCGCCCTGGGCGTTGTCGGAGTCGAGCCGTCCCAGCGCCGGCCACAGCGAGGCCGCGTCGAAGGCGAAGATTCCGGTGCTGACCTCGGTGATCGCGCGCTGCTCGGCGTGGCGTCGCGCACCTCCACGATCCGCTCGAACTCACCGTCTGGCCCGCGCACGATGCGGCCGAAGGCCTCGCCGATCTCGTCGGTGCGACGCAGCGCAATCACGCTGGCGCGGGCATCCGCCTCGGTGTGGGCGGCCACCAGGTCGCGCAGCGACTGAGGATCGGTGAGCGGATGATCGGCGTTCAGGACGACCACGACGCCCTCGAATCCCTCCAGCGCCGGGCCGGCACAGGACACCGCGTCGCCGGTACCGCGCGCCACCGGCTGGACTGCGGGCGTTGCCCACTCCGGCAGGCTGGCCACCAGCTCGGGATCGTCGGGCGGGACGACCACGACCACCCGCTGCGGATCGAACTCGGCCACCGCTCCCAGCGTCCAGTCCAGCAACGTGCGACCACACGCCTGGTGCAGCAACTTGGGCAGCGACGATTTCATCCGGGTGCCTTTGCCTCCGGCGAGTATCACGCATGCGAGCGGTGCGATGGTCATCGGTATGTGGACGATGTGATCGAAGCTGGGGCGCCTGGATTCGAACCAGGGATCACGGGACCAAAACCCGTTGCCTTACCACTTGGCCACGCCCCATCGCAAACGAGGCGCCGCACGAGTATACGGCGTGCGCCCAGGGCTCGCGCCGCGGTTGGTAGGTGAAGCGCTCAGCGCCGCCGGTCGCCCAGCATCACGAGCACCAACACGATCAGCAGCCCGACCGCCAGGATCGAAGCGATGAAGAAGCCGACGGTGATCGCAGGAAGCAGCAGCCCGGCGATCGCCTGGGCCATGACCACGATCCACAGCGGGCGCCGGACGCGCACCGGAATCCGATGGCGGAGATTCAGATACGACGATCACCGACACGATCCCGATCACGGTCATCAGCAGCGCGTGGCCGCGTGACGTAGGCCACCACGGCCTCGATCAGCCCGGCCACCACCGCGATCTTCAAGCCGTTCTGGCGCAGCCACCGAGACGGGGAGCGTCCAGGGCTCTGTTCGACCGTTATCGCGTCGGAGGAGATGTTCCACTTGGCCATGCCTGAATCATAGAGGGGAGGCGGCGATCGCCCCTGCGATTTCCCCCGCGATCCGCTCCGCGCTGGGTCGGTCCTGGAACACTCCAAACACCGTCGGGCCGCTGCCGGAGACCGCGACTCCCAGCGCTCCCGCCGCCCGCAACCGCTCCAGGTTCTGGGCCAGCTCGGGTCGCAGCTCGAGCGCCGCCGGCTCCAGGTCGTTGACCAGCAGGGCGCCCACCTCGGCGGGGGTGCGGGTGATGTGCACCGCCCGGATCAGATCTCCCCGAACGGCCGGGAAGAGCTCGTTGGGCGTGGCCCGGCCGAACACCTCGGCGGTGGAGAGACCGGGCTCGGCGGGCAGCAGCACGAAGGCGTGGCTGCGGGGGAAATCGACTGCCGGCTCGATCCGGTCGCCGCGGCCGGAACCGAATGCCGTCTCACACCCGCTCAGGAAGAACGGCACGTCGGCGCCCAGATCCCGAGCGATCGCGTACAGGTCGTTGACGTCGCGGTCGCCGCGCAGCGCGCGCAGCACCGCGGCGGCGTCGGACGAGCCGCCACCGAGGCCGGCAGCGACCGGGATGCGCTTGGTCAGCGTCACCCGGCGGGTCTCACCCAGCGCCGCCAGCGCGGCGGTCACCAGCGAGTCGTCGAAGCCGTCCACGGTGGTCTCCTCGGCCTGCTCCAACTCGAGCTCGTCGAACAGGTCGATGGCCTGAAACAGCGTCGCCAGCCGGTGGTAGCCGTCCTCCCGCAGCGGCCCCACCCGCAGCACCAGATTGACCTTGGCCGGAGCCCGGACGATCACCGCAACTGCTCCGCCAGGGAGAGGAACCGCTGCGGCGGGAGCTGCTCTGCGCGCAGGCCGGCCACATCTGCCGGAGGGGCCGGCAGCTCGGCCAGCTTGAATGCGTTTGCCAGCGTCTTTCGGCGATAGCCGAAGGCGGCATGCACGACCCGGGAGAGCCACTCCCACTCCGGGCCGAACCGAAACTCGCTCGCGGCGCGAGAAGGCCACCAGCGCGGAGTCGACGTTGGGCTCGGGCACAAACACCGTGCGCGAGACCTTGCGCAGGCCGCGCCGCTCGCAGGCGATCTGGATCAGCACCGACGATGCCCCGTAGGCCTTGGTACCGGGTGACGCGAAGAACCGATCGGCCAGCTCGCGCTGCACCATCACGCAGAACCGCGGCACCAGCGGCAGCGCGGTCATCACCACCGGCGTGGCCACCGCGTAGGGCAGGTTTGCGACCATCGCCGTGGGCGCCGGGTCGAGGCCGGCGATGTCGACGTCGAGCGCGTCGGCGATCTGCAGCCGCACGTTGGCGCGCTCACCGATGGTGGCGCGCAGCGCCGGCTCCAGCCGGCGGTCGATCTCGATCGCATGCACCACCGAGACGCGCTCGGCCAGCCACTCGGTCAGCACCCCCACGCCGGCACCGACCTCCAGCACGACGTCGCTTGGGTCGAGTTCGATCAGCCTGCCGGCCACATCCAAGACGTTGGAGTCGATCAGGAAGTGCTGCCCCAGATCACGGTCCGGGGTGATCCCGAACTCCCGCAGCCGCGCCAGCGAAACCTGGGCCGTCACAGCCCGAACAGACGCTCGGCGTTTCGCTCGATCCGGTCGCCCAGCTCGCTCGCAGAGACGCCCCGCACCTCGCGCCAGCCGCTCCAGCGTGACGGCCACGTGGGCGGGGCGGTTGGGGGTGCCGCGGTGCGGTATCGGCGAGAGATAGGGGCAGTCGGTCTCGGCCAGGATGCGTTCCGCCGGGATCCGCGCGGCCGCCTCACGCAGCGGCTCGGCGGACGGGTAGGTGACGTTGCCGGCAAACGAGAACAGATAGCCGCGATCGATCGCCTCGTCGGTCAGATCGACCGACGAGAAGCAGTGCAACACCACCGGGACACGGGCCGACTGCGAGCACCGCGAAGGTGTCCTGCGTCGGCCTCGCGGGTGTGGATCACCAGCGGTTTCCCCACCCTGTTGGCGATCTCGACCTGCGCGCGGAAGACGCGCATCTGGTCGTCGCGGGGCGCGTAGTCGCGGTAGTAGTCGAGCCCACATTCGCCGACGGCCACGACCTGGGGATGGTCGAGCAGCGGCTCGATCGCCGACACGTCGCCCACCACCTCGGCTTCATGGGGATGCCAGCCGACGATGGCCGAGACCCCCTCGAACTGCTCGGCCAGCTCGACCGCCTGCTCGCGGCCGACCGTGAGGATTCGCCCCACTCCCGCCGCCGCCGCCTCGGTCACGAGCTGCTCGGCGGGCTCCCGGCACGCGTCCAGGTGCGCATGGGTGTCGATCATTCTGCCGCGACGCGGGGAAACAGCGGCTGCGGCTGGGTGACCACAGCGCCGGGTTCGAGCAGGTTCAGCCCGGCCCGATCCCACCCGGTCGCCCCGGGATCGCCGATCGCTTCGAGCATGGCCGCAGAGGCGCGGGGTATGTATGGGGTGAGCAGTACGCCCAGGCTGCGGACGGTGTCGGCCAGTGTGTACAGCGTCTCGTCCAGGCGGACGGCGTCGGCCGGGTCGTCGGACTTGGCCAGCGCCCACGGCGCGCGTTCCTCGACAAACCGGTTAGCCGACCGGATCAGCACCCAGATCTGCTCCAGCGCGCCGGTCAGGTCGACCGCGTCCAGCCGAGCCGAGACGTCGTCGGCGACGGAATCGAGCACGTTCTCACCGGCCGGGACGCGCCCGTCGCGGTAGCGGCCGATCATGTTGGTGGCCCGCGAGATCAGGTTGCCCAGATCGTTGGCCAACTCGCCCTCGTAGCGGCGGTGCAGACCCTCCCAGGTGACATCCCCGTCCTGCCCCCACTGCACCTCTCGCATCAGGTAGAACCGCAGCGCATCGGAGCCCAGCCGGTCGACCACCTCGAACGGGTCGATCACGTTGCCCAGCGTCTTGGACATCTTCTGGCCGCCGGAGGTGAAGTAGCCGTGGACGAACAGACCCTGCGGCACCTCGTAGCCCGCGGCCATCAACATCGCCGGCCAGATGATGCCGTGCAGGCGCAGGATGTCCTTGGCCATCACATGCAGCGAGGTCGGCCAGAACTCGGCCGTCACGTCGCGGCCGAGCCCGTACTCGAGTGCGGTGCGGTAGTTGAGCAGGGCGTCCACCCATACGTAGATGGTCTGCGACGGGTCCCACGGCAGCGGCACCCCCCAGCTGACTGTGGCGCGGCTGAAGGACACGTCTTCGAGCCCACCGGCAATCAGCGAACGGGCCTCGTTGTAGCGGGTGTGGGGCCTGACGAAATCCGGATTCTGGTCGTACAGCTCGAGCAGCTTGGGCGCCCACTTGGTGAGCGGGAAGAACCAGTTGGACTCCTCCAGCCACTCGGTCGGCCGGTTGTGGATCGGGCACACATTTCCGGGCTGGACGAGGTCTGACTCGGCGTAGAACACCTCACAGCTGGAGCAGTAAAACCCGGCATAGACGCCCTCGTACAACTCGCCCAGATCGCGCAGCCGCTGCACGAAGGCCTGCACCCGCAGCTCGTGCTCGGGGTCGGTGGTGCGGATGAAGAAGTCGTGGGTGGAATCCATCGCCTCGGCCAGCGCCCGAAAGCGAGCCGACACCTGATCACAGAAGGCCTTTGGCTCCATCCCGGCCGCCTCCGCTGCCCGAGCGACGTTGCCGCCGTGCTCGTCAGTGCCGGTCAGAAAAAACACCGATTCGCCGCGGGCGCGCTTGTATCGGGCCAGCACGTCGGTGGCGACGGTCGTGTACGCGTGCCCCAGATGGGGATCGGAGTTCACGTAGTAGATCGGTGTGGTGACAGAGTAAGACATGTGTTTGACAACTTCCGTGGCAATTCATCGCTGCAACCTGTATGGTCGCCCAGAGCAGTCATCCTAACGGGCAAAGGGGTGGGCGATGGCCAGCGGCAGGCAGGTGGGGCCGCCGAAGGCGCGATCAGCGATCGGCGCTGGAGGCGTCGTACGACGGATCGATGAACTGGGGCGGATCGTGATCCCCGTGGAGATCCGACGGCGGCTGGGGATCGAGGTCCACGATCCCCTCGAAATCGGGGTACGGGGGGACACCATCACCCTCTCGACCCCACACGATGTGTGCGTGTTTTGCGGAACGCGTTCCGGCCTGACCGAGTATCACGGTCGGCATGTGTGCGCGGGCTGCAGGATCGAGCTGGCCGGCGGCGTCATCTCCCGGTGAGCGTGCGATAAAGCTGGTTGCGCGGCGCGCCGGTAAGGCGTGCGCCCAGCTCCGCCGCTCGCCGCACCCCGATCGTCCCGGCCAGCTCGGAAAGCGCATCCAGGGGCACCTGCGCCGCCGGTGCATCGACGGCCTGCAGCACCAGTGTGATCTCGCCCCGGGGGGCGACGCGAAACTGCTCGGCCAGTTCCGCCAGCGTCCCGCGGGCGACCTCCTGGTGCAGCTTGGTGAGCTCACGGCAGACAGCGGCGCGGCGCTCGGGGTCACGCTCGCTGAGCGCGCGCAGCGTAGCCGGCAGCCTCCGCGGCGACTCGAACACCACCACCGGTAGCCCAGCCACGTCGAAACGCTGCAGGGCGGTCTCGCGTGCCGCGGCCGACCGCGGCAGGAACCCCGCAAAAACGAACCCGCCTCCGGCCAGACCCGAAGTGGCGATTGCGGTGGTCACGGCCGAGGCCCCCGGAAGCACATCCAGCTCCAGCCCGGCATCGAGCACCGCCGCCACCAGCCGCGCGCCGGGGTCGGAGACGAGCGGCATCCCCGCGTCGGACACCAGTGCCACCTGCCCGCCGGCGGCGATCCGCTCCACCAGCTCCGGCGCTCGGGCCTGCTCGTTGTGCTCGTGCAGCGACATCATGCGAGTGGAGATCCCGTGGGCCGCGCACAGGGTGGCGGTGCGACGGGTGTCCTCGCAGGCGATCACGTCAGCCGCACGGAGCGCCTCGATCACACGCACGGTGATGTCGCCCAGGTTCCCGATCGGCGTCGGGCACACCGTCAGGCGACCGCTCACGACAGGATCAGCGCGGCGGCACCCAGCACACCGGCGGTGTTGCCGAGCTTGGCCGGCGCGATCGTGGCCTCGTGCAACGGCGCCGGCAGCGCCCGCCGCCCGGCCTCGTCGCGCGCCGGGCCGAGGATCAGCTCTCCCGCGGCGGAGATGCCGCCGCCAACCACCACAGCCTGGGGATTGAAGATGTTGATGTAGTTGGAGATACCCACGCCCAGGTGCCGCCCCACCACCGCCAGCGCCTCGATGCACTCCGCCTCGCCGGCGAGGCCCCGCTCGATCACATGGTGCACGTCCAGCGTCCCGGCGGTGCGGGCGGTGGCCAGGGTGCCGTCGGGCTGCCGATCGGCGATCGCCTGAGCCGCGTGCATCACGCCCACCGCCGAGGCCATCACCTCGAGACATCCGTGGTTGGGGCAGTGGCCCTGACACCGCGGCCCGTCCTCAGCCACCACCATGTGGCCGAGCTCCCCGCCATAGCCGGTCGCGCCCCGGTAGATCTGGCCATCGATCACGATCCCGCCGCCCACCCCGGTGCCAAGCGTGAGCATGATCACGTGGCTGAGCCCGCGGGCCACGCCGACCAGCGCTTCGGCCAGGCAGGCGACGTTGGCGTCGTTGTCGATCTCCACAGGGAGCCCCAGTCGCTGGGTCATCTCCTCTTTGAAGGCGATGTCTGCAATCGGCACGTTGGTGGAGTCGATCACTCGCCCGGTCATCTGGTTCACCTGCGACGGCAGGCCGAATCCGACTCCCTGAACTTCGGTCCCGCTGCGCACCGTCTCCACCAGCCCGACGATCGATTCGAGCAGCGCATGCTGGCTCGACACGTCGGTTGGGACGGAGTCGTGAGCGACCACCTCGAGCGTCGGTGAGACCAGCGCTGCCTTGATCGACGTGCCGCCCAGATCGATGCCGACCGCAGGAATCTTGGAGGATTTCAACACACCGGTGGCTAACATACCGGGCGTGCCGGCATCGAAACAGGGCAAGGGGTTCCGCACCTATCGAGGGGGTCGCTCAGGCAACGACCCGGAAGCCGCACGATTTGAGTTCGGAGCGGCCGCAGGCGCCACCGCAGCACCGCCGCGACCGACGCCAGAGGGCATGCCGGCACCCGAAATGGCTCCCCCGGGCGCCCCGCCCGACCGGCCGATCGTGGCTGCCCCGGGGCGTCCCAAGCCGCCTTCTCGGCCCCGCCGGATCGGCTGGAAGCGCGGTATTCTGCTGGCCGCGGCCGCGATCATGGTGGTCTTGGGAGTATGGGTGTTCCTGGGGTACCGCGCGTTCTCCAACGAGGTCGCGAAGGCCAACGCCCGCCTGGACAAACGCACCAAGTCGGCGCTGGCACCCAGCGGAAGCGTGCTGTTCAACAGTCAGAACACGCTGGTGATGGGCTCCGACAGCCGCGGGTCAAACGCGGTGTCCGGCGCGCGCGCCGACTCGATCCTGATCTTTCGCACCGACCCCGGCAAGCATCTGATCTCGATGCTCTCGATCCCCCGCGACCTGAGTGTGCCGATTCCCGGTCATGGCGTGAACAAGATCAACGCCGCCTTCGCCTACGGCGGTCCGAAGCTTTTGATCCGCACTGTCAACCACCTCACCGGGCTCAAGATCAACCACGTGGTGCTGGTCGATTTCCAAGGATTCCGTGAGCTGATCGACTCACTCGGCGGGGTCACGATCCAGAACCCGACCAAGGTGATCTCGTCACAGCCCTTCGACGGGCACGGGTGGCGGTTCGAGAAGGGCACGATCACGCTGGACGGCCGGCATGCACTGGCCTACTCGCGGATCCGCCACACCACCAACCCGCGTGACTCCGATATCACCCGCACCCAGCGACAGCAGCGGGTCATGACCGCGCTCGGCCATCAGCTGGTCAGCCCGTGGAACATCTTCAACCTGCCCGACATCGGCCGCGCGATCGCCAAGCCGCTGGCGACCGACCTGACCGCAAACGACTTCCTCGAGCTGGGTTGGGTCAAGTTCCGCGCGAGCCGCACCTTGCAGTGCCACCTGGGCGGCAGCCCGCAGGTGATCGGCGGCCAGGACGTGCTCGTCTCCAGCCCGCAGAACGCCGCGGTGCTGGGCATGTTCCTCGGCAAGCAGGCCCCCCAGCACACCGCCAGGGGCTCACTCTACGGCCCCGGCTGCTCCGTGCACTAGCTCGGGCGCCTCGAGATGAATAATTGGTGCCTGGCACCAATTCTTCAGCCCTCGGCAGCTTTTTTCTTGTCCCCGCTGGAGCTCGGAGTCGGACTTCTTGGAGTCGCCACTCGAGTTGCTGCCCGAGGAGGAGTCCGAGCTCGACTTGGACTCGCCCCCGCCCTCGCTCTTGGAGTCGGACGGCTTCTTTTTGCCCTTGCCGTAGTCAGTGTTGTAGAACCCTGAGCCCTTGAAGTGAATCGCCACCGGGTGCAACACGCGCACGGCAGGAGCGCCGCACACCTCGCACACCTCGATCGGATCATCCGAAAACCGTTGCAGCACCTCGAATCGGTGATCGTTGGTGCAGCGATACTCGTAAATGGGCATAGCACCTAGAGTATACCGGTGGTGTGTAGCGCCCCGGGAAGGCCGGAAACCCCGTCCGATACCATCACCGCCGTATGCGCATCGCAATCGTGACTGACTTCTACTACCCGGCGCTGGGCGGGATCTCAGAGCACGTCGACGGCCAGGCCCGGGCACTCACCGCGATGGGCCACGAGGTGACTGTGATCACCGGCAACCACATCGTGCAGCCGTCTGCCAAAGACGACGATCTACCACCTCCCGAGCCCACCTTCGAGCTGCTGCGGATCGGCACCATCATTCCCGTGTACGTCCCCGGTTGGGGCAACAACGCGCAGACACAGCACGTGATCGGGCCGTGGCTGGGCCAGCGCCTGGGCCGCCTGTTTCGCGAGCGGGGATTCGACGTGGTGCACGTGCACGCGCCCTACAACCCGCCGATGCCGGCCTGGGCGATCGAGCACACCCCCTACGACGCGCTCTCGGTCGCAACCTTCCACAGCGTGTTTCCGCCGACCACCGGGATGGACATCCTGGCCGCCTGGACACGTCCGCTGATCGAGCGCCTGGACGGCCGCATCTGCGTGTCGGAAGCGTGCATCGGTTCGCTCACGCCGTACTTCCCCTTTGCCTACCACGTGATCCCCAACGGCATCGACACGGAGCTGTTCTCGCCCCAAGCCGAGCCCGTAGCCGAGCTGATGGGCGATCACCAGAACATCGTCTTTGTGGGTCGCTTCGACCCCCGCAACGGCCTCGATACGATGATCGACGCGTTCAAGCTGCTGTATGCCGAGCGTGGGTCATCGGTGCGCCTGGTGGTGGTCGGAGACGGCCCGCTGCGCAAGAAGTACGAACACCAGCTGGGCGAGCTGCGCGGCAGTGCCCACTTCGCCGGGCGGTTGAACCGCAGCCGGCCCAACCACCTGGTCAGCGGCGACGTCTTCTGTACCCCCTGTAACCGGGCGTCGTTCGGCATGGTGCTGCTGGAAGCGATGAGCTGCGGCCGCCCCGTGGTGGCCAGCCGGATCTCCGGCTTCCAGCTGGTCATGCGCGACGGCGTACACGGATACATGATCGAGCCGGCCGACTCGGCGGAGTTGTTTGCTGCCGCGCTGGGCCGTCTGCTGGACAGTGAGGCCGACCGTGTGCGGATGGGAGCTGCGGGGCGCCGGGAAGCCCTCGAGCGCTACTCGTGGTCACGGGTCGGCGCCCAGCTCGAGACCTATTACACCGACCTGATCGCCGGCCGGCAGCCGTCATGGGCAAACGCCAGACACTGACCATCTACGGGGCTTGTGCGGCGGTCGTGATCGTGATCGCGGCGATCGTCGGCGAGCAGCTGGAGAAGTCTCACGGAAAGACGCTGGTGGCGGTGATCGTGCTGGGCCTGATGGCGTGGACATGGGGCACGTTCACCCCCAACTCGCGCGTGTTCGGCAAGGTCATCGGACGGGGATTCACGCCCAGTCCGGTGGTGGCGATCACCTTCGACGACGGCCCCACCGAAGAGTTCACTCCCGGAGTGCTGGACGCACTGCGCCAGGCCGGCGTCAAAGCCACATTCTTCTGCCTGGGTCGTAACGTGCACGCCCACCCCGAGCTCGCCCGCCGGATCGTGGACGAGGGCCACGAGCTTGCCAGCCACGGCTATGACCACGGCATCATGGCGTTCGCCCGACCCAAGGAGATCGCTCGTCAGCTGCGCTCCACCGAGGCCGAGATCGAGACTGCGGTCGGGCCCCACGGGGTTCACCTGTTTCGCACTCCCCACGGCTTTCGCAGCATCTTCGTGGTGCGAGTCGCCCGCGAACTGGGATACCGGGTGGTGGGCTGGACCGGCAGCGTCTTCGACACCGCCAAGCCCGGCACCGAGGTGATCGTGGCGCGCTGCGCCAAGCACCTGCACCCGGGCGCGATCCTGTTGCTGCACGATGGCGACGGCAGCGGCGCGGGCGACGACCGCTCCCAGACCGTGGCGGCGCTCCCGGGGATCTTCGCCGCCGCCCGAGAGCGGGAGCTCGAGTTCGTGACCGTGACCGAGCTCTCCCATCAGCTGCGCCCGCACCCGCGCATGGTGCTCAAGTCGATCGCGGTGGCGGCGGTGCTGGTGGCGGTGGTGGTGGCGGTGTCACAACGGTTCAGCTTCGGTGTGGTGGCCGACGTCTTCACCGAGGCCAAGTTCGGCTTCGTGGCGCTGGCGCTGCTCGCCAACCTGGCATCGGTCGGCGCCAAGGCGCTCACCTGGCAGGCGGCGCTGGCGGCGGTGGACAAGGTTGAGGGTGAGGAGCGGGTGAACGCCCGCCTGTCGGACGTCGTCCCGGCCATCTTCATCGGCTTCCTCATGAACACGATCCTGTTCGCACGCCTGGGTGAGGTCGCCCGCGTGTCGGTGCTGCGCCGCAAGCTG
This sequence comes from uncultured Actinomycetes bacterium, assembly GCA_963723785.1. Classification (GTDB taxonomy): domain Bacteria; phylum Actinomycetota; class Thermoleophilia; order Gaiellales; family JAICJC01; genus CAVPTL01. The sequence continues at coordinate 48,147 of CAVRSB010000024.1, forward strand.
CACGCCCGGGGTATCCATCTCCCGGTCTCGACCGCCGTTGGCACGCTGGTGACCGAGCAGATCCTGTCGGGCATCACGCTGGTGCTGGTGCTGGTCGGGGTGGTCGCCTACGTGCCGGTTCCCCGGCAGGCGATCAACCTGCTGGCGGTGCTGTCGGCGGTGGTGCTCTCGATCGCGCTGGCGGCCGCGATCATCGAGCTGTGGGCGCGCTTCCGGCGCAACCGCGTTCCCCACGACCCGGCCGATTACGTGGAGCGCTGGTGGCACCTGATGGGGATCAGCTTCACCGCGGTGTTTGTGTCGATGCGCCAAGGGCAGGCCATCTTCCGTCAGCCGCGGCTGCTGGTGTGGGGGCTGTTCGTTTCCACGCTGTCGTGGTTGGCGCAGCTCTTGGGCATCTACTGGACGCTCAAGGCGTACTCGATCCCGGTGGGCGTGGGGGCCGCCGGCGTCGTCTTCCTGGCGTCCAACCTGGTGCAACTCTTCCCCATCACTCCGGGTAATCTGGGAGTGTTTCAGGCCGCGACTGCAACCTTGCTGGCGCGGCTGTATTCGGTACCTGCACGGGCTGCCGTGACGTTCTCGATCGGCCTCCAGCTGATCGAAGCGCTGCTCGGCGTCGGTGTCGGCTTCGTGTTTCTGTCGCTGGAAGGATTGTCCGTGGGCGCACTGAGGACGGAAATGGAAGAGGAGGGAGAGGCGACATCCGCCGCATCGCCGCAACTGCTCTCGTGATCGCCGCGACGGCTGCGGCCTGCTCGGGAGGATCCGGGAGCGGATCCAGCGCGCCCACCGCCTCCTCCAGCGGCCCGGCCCAGCCCACCTACACGATCGCCAAGCCCGGCACCGAGCTGCACCTGGGCGATATCTCGGTGCGGATCATGAAGATCGAGTGGCGCCGCCACGTGGATGTCCAAGTCGAGCTTCCCGGCACCCGTGTGTACGCGATCGTGCGCCTGCGGGTGGCGAACACCGGCGACACGCCGGGGACGATCACGCCCACCCAGTTCTGGCTCCTGGACAGCAACCGTCGCGAGTTCCTGAGCGCACTCAAGCCCGACGTGCCCGATCCGCTGGTGGGACGCACGGTCAAGCCGGGCGCCGCGGTGGCCGGACAGCTCGTGTTCGGCGTCCCCCACCGAATCCTGTCAGGCTCGGTGCTCGTGTATCAGTTCAAGGACGCCCGCGCGATCGCCGCCGCCACCCACGTCGGCCTCGTCCAATTCGTCCCGAAATGACCGGTGAATAATTGGTGCCTGGCACCAATTATTCATCTCTGCTGAGGAGGTCGGCGATGGTTTCGCGGCGGACGATCTGGCGGGCGGTGCCGTCCTCAACCATGACCGCGGCCGGACGGGGGATGGCGTTGTAGTTGGAGGCCATGCTGGCCGTGTAGGCCCCGGTGGCCGCCACCGCCAGCACATCGCCGGCCGTCAGCCGGGGCAGCTCCGCCTCCTCAATCAGCACGTCGCCGGTCTCGCAGTGCTTGCCCGCGATCGCGTACGTGACCTGCGCGGGGGCATCGGCCCGGTCGGCCACCAGCGCCTGGTACTTGGCGGCGTACAGCGTCGGCCGGGGGTTGTCGGACATGCCGCCGTCGACGGCGGCGTAGGTGGTGCCGCTTTCCACCTGCTTGATCGCACCGACCGAGTACAGCGTGATCCCGGTCGGGCCGACGATCGAACGGCCCGGCTCCAGCACCAGCTCGGGCAGTGGCAGTCCCCTGGCAGCCATCGCCTCGGCCACCGACAGCACGATCTCGGTCACCCCGGTGGCGATGTCCGGCACCTGCTCACCGGTCGTGTGTGCTACCGCCAGCCCGCCGCCGAGGTCGAGCACCTCCAGCTCTCCCAGACCGTTCTGGTCGATCAGGTTGGCCAGCCACCCGACCGCCGCCAGATACGTCCGCAGGTCGCGAATCTGAGAGCCCAGATGCACGTGCAGGCCGGCCGGCGCCAGATGGTCGAGGGTGGCCGCCCGGTCGAGCGCATCCAAGGCGTCTGCCGGCGCGAAACCGAACTTGGAGTCGCTGTGGCCGGTCACGATCTTCTTGTGGGTGTCGGCGGTGATGCCGGGGGTGACCCGCACCAGCACCCGCTGCACCACCCCGTGGGCGGCGGCGATCCGATCGAGTTGGTCGAGCTCCCCCGGGTGATCCAGCACCACCAGGCCGCAACCCACCCGCACCGCCGCATCCAAATCGGCATCGGACTTGTTGTTTCCGTGCACGATCACCGACGCCGGATCGGCACCGGCGGCCAGCGCAGCGGCCAGCTCCCCCTCGGAGGCGACGTCGGCACCGATGCCCTGAGCCAGCACCTCGCGCAGCACCCCGACGGTCGAGTTGGCCTTGCAGGCAAACACCGCCCGGGCAGTTCCCGGGTAGGCATCCAGCGCACTCGACATATGCCCGTGCACGAGCCCGCAGAGCGTCGCGGTCATACACCTGTAGCGGTGTGCCGTACTCCTCGGCCAGGTCGGCCATGTCCACCCCACCGACGCGCAGGCGGCCGTCCACGACCTCGGCTGTTTGGGGCAGGATCTCCATCACCGCGATGCTATCCGCCGCCGGGGCAGGGGCGCTCCACGGTGGTCGCCGGGTATTCTCCTCGCCGTGTCCAAGCGAGTACTCATCGTCGGTTGGGACGGAGCCGATTGGGAGATCCTCGACCCGATGCTCGAGGCCGGAGCGCTCCCCAACCTGGCCGCATTGATCGCCCGCGGCCATCGCGGCGTGTCGCGATCGTGTATCCCCTCCCATTCCTGGGCGGCCTGGCCGACCTTCCTGACGGGTGTTGATCCCGCCGGCCACGGAGTGTTCGACATCCTCGAGCACAAGCCGGGCGCGAGCCGGCGGCTGCCGGTGTCGTCCCACTCGATTCTGGCGCCCACATGGCCGCAGCGGATGACCGAGGCCGACCGCACGACGCTGCTCGTGAACGTGCCGCTGACCTATCCGGCGCCCGAGATCAAGGGCGTCGCCATCGCCGGCGGGGTGATTCCCGGTAATACCGCGTTCAGCCACCCGCCCGAGGCCGGCCCGGCTGTCGACTGGCCGATCAACGGCGGTTCCTGGACGACCTTCCGCGGCCGCCCGGTGGAACTCGTCGACGACGTCGAGCGCGTCACCCAGGCACGGGCAAAGGCGATGCGCACGCTGATGGACACCAACGAGTGGGACGTGGCCTGCATGGTGTTCGTCTCGCCCGACCGCATCCAGCACTGCCTGATGGAGTACGTCCACCCCGGCCACCCCGACTTCGCCGAAGCGTCACAGACGCCCACCGCCGACCGTGTCCGGGGCGTGTACCGGTTGCTCGACCGTGAGCTGGGTACGCTGGTCGAGCGCACCGGGCCGGACGACCTGATCATGCTGATGTCGGACCACGGCCACCAACCGGTCACCCGGGCGCTGAATATGAATCGCGTGCTGCAGGAGCTCGGCTACCTCAAGCTGGCCCGCGGCTCGGGCCTGGTCGGATTGCTGGCCTGGGGCCGCCTGCGGTCGATCGCGCGAGTCGTGTACGACAAGCTGGGGCTGCACGGCAAGGTGGCGGTGCCCACGCCCGCCCCCGACTGGGCACACACCCGCGCCTACACCAGCGTCGTTTCGACCGGCGAGGGCGTCTCGATCGCCCTGCAGGGGCGCGAGCCCGAGGGGATCGTGCCGCCCGAGCAGTACGAGCAGGTGCGTGACCAGCTGGCCGAGGCACTGCTGGCATTCACCGACCCCGACACCGGCGCACACCCGATCAAGTCGGTGCGCCGGCGCGAGGAGGTGCTCCACGGCGCCTACCTCGACCGCGCCCCGGACCTGCTGCTGGAGGCCGCCCCGCTGTATTCGCTCACCCACGCCCGGTCGCTGGTGGAGCCGGCCGACTGGCTGTCGGGCGATCACCGTCCCGAGGGCGTGTACGTCGCTACCGAGTCCAGCCTGACCACCGCCCGCGGTGAGGAGATCTCGCTGCAGGACTTCGCCGCGATGATCCTGGCCGAAGCCGGCGTGGGATCCGAGCATTCGGCCGAATCCGAAAGCAGCGGGGATCCCGTCTACAGCGATGAAGAGCAGGCCGAAGTGGAGCAGCGCCTGCGCGAGCTCGGATACCTCGAGTGACCGCGCCCCGCTCCGGGGGCGACCATCGCACGATCCTGACCGGCACGATCGCCAACGTCGTCGGCCTGTTGGTCGGAGTGGCGGCCGCCTTCGGCGTGCAGGCACTGCTCGGGCGAGGGCTGCCGTCCGGCGGGCTGGGTGTGGTCACACTGGCGGTTCAGGTCGCGTTCGTGGCCTCGGCCGGCGGCCGATTCGGCATGGACATGACCGCCATCCGCCGAGTCGCAATCGACTCCTCCGAGGACCAGACCGCCTACCTGCGCAGCCTGATCGACCGAGCGACCTTGATCGCGATCGCGGCCTCCACCCTGCTGGCCGTAGTGGTGGCCGCCGCAGCGCTTGCCAGCGACCAGTACCACACGGTCGCTGTGGCGGCCACGGCCATCCCTGCGATCGCCGCCGCCAACGTGTATCTGGGAGCCAGCCGAGGCCTTCGCCTGATGAAGCCCACGCTGTGGGTGTTCTGGATCGGCCAGCCGGTGCTGTGGATTGCCACCGCGGGTGTGGCGATCGCGCTGGGTGGAGGAGTCAACGCCGCCGCCGCCTCCTACACGGTCTCCTGGGTGGTGGCCGCGATCGCCGCGCGCATCTGGTGGATGCGCCTGTCTGCCGGCATGGGCGATCAGCGGGCGACCCGCGAGCAGGTGCGCGAGGCGCTGCGCTACGGCCTGCCGCGAGCGCCGTCGGCACTGTTCGCGCAGGCGCTGTTCTGGGCCGACCTGTTCGTCCTGGGGCACTACATCCGCGGCCAGAAGCTTGACGCCTATGCCGCCGCGGGCCGCGTGTCCCAGGTGCTGCTGCTGTTCGTGGTCTCGACCAGCCTGATCTTCTCGCCGTTTGCGGCCGAGCTCCACGCCCGCGGTGATACCGAGCGGCTCGACCATCTGTTCAAGGACGCCACCCGGTGGGCGGTGGCCGCCACCCTGCCGATCCTGATCATCCTGTTCGTGGCCGCCGACGACGTCCTGCGGGTGTTCGGATCGGGCCTGCAGGTCGGCTCGACGCCGCTTCGGATCATGCTGGTCGGCCAGGCCGTGAATGTCGCCACCGGAAGCGTCGCAGCGGTGCTCATCATCGTGGGCCGCACCGGCCTCGATCTGGTCGACAACCTGGTCGCGAACATCCTGCTGGTGGGGATCGCACTGCTGCTGGTGTCCAAGTACGGGCCGACCGGCGCCGCGATCGCCTCGGCGGTGGCAATCGCGGGCGTCAACCTGCTGCGGGTCGCCCAGGTGAACCGGCACGTCAAGATCCAGCCGTTCGCCCGCTCGCAGCTACCGCTGGCGGTGCCGGCCGTGGTGTGCCTGGCGGTGGCGCTGGCGGTGCACTGGCTGACGGGCGATTTGGTGTGGTGGGTGACGCTTCTGGCGACCGCCGGTTCTGGCATGATCGCCTACGCACTCTTGATCGTGCCCGCCCTCCCGGCAAACGAACGAACGGTGATCCGGCGGCGACTGCGCGCCGTCGGCCGCACCTCCCCGTAGTATCTGCCACAACCAATCGACCTTTGGAGCACCTGAACATGCGTGTACTCATCCTCGGTGGCGACGGGTATCTCGGCTGGCCCACCGCAATGCGATTCTCCGGCAAGGGCCACGATGTCGCCGTCGTCGACAATTTCAACAGGCGCCGCTGGGTCGAGGGTCAGGGCGGCGATTCGCTGACGCCGATCGCGACGCTGACCGAGCGAGTGGCGGCATGGCGCGAGGTGTCGGGGAAGACCATCGACGTGCACGTGGGCGACATCGCCGAGGGCACCTTCGTAGCCGACATCGTGCGCGACTATGCCCCCGACACGATCATCCACTACGGCGAGCAGCCGTCGGCGCCGTGGTCGATGCAGTCGCATCGACAACGCCGTCGAGACGCAGCAGGACAACGTGATCGGCACGCTCAAGCTGCTGTGGGCGATGCGCGAGCACGCGCCCGACGCGCACCTGATCAAGCTCGGGACGATGGGCGAGTACGGCACGCCCAACATCGACATCGAAGAGGGCTTCATCGAGATCGAGCACAACGGCCGCCGCGACGTGCTGCCGTTCCCCAAGGTACCGGGCTCGCTCTACCACCTGTCCAAGGTGCACGACTCGCACAACATGCACTTCGGCTGCCGCGTGTGGGGCCTGCGGGCGACCGACCTCAACCAGGGCGTGGTGTACGGCATCGAGACGCCCGAAACCAAGCTGGACGACCGGCTGGCGACCCGATTCGACTATGACGAGTCGTTCGGCACCGCACTCAACCGGTTCTGCGTGCAGGCCGTGATCGGACACCCACTGACGGTGTACGGCAAGGGCGGCCAGACCCGCGGGTTCCTCAACATCGTCGACACGCTGCAGTGCGTGGAGCTGACCGCGGACAACCCGGCCGGGCGCCGGCGAGTACCGGGTGTTCAACCAGTTCACCGAGGTAGTTCACCGTCGGCCGACCTGGCCGAGAAGGTGCGGCATGCGGGCGGAGAGATCGGGATCGAGGTGCAGGTGCAGAACCTCACCAACCCGCGGTTCGAGGCCGAGGAGCACTACTACAACCCGACCCACACGCGGCTGCCCTCGCTGGGGCTTCAGCCGACCCTGCTTTCGGAGACGCTGATCGAATCCACCCTGGGCGTCATCGACCGATACAAGTCGCGCGTGATCGCCGGCGTGATCGACCCGTCCACCCGGTGGCAGTCGTCGCCGCTGGCAGGTCAGCCGGCTCGGTAGCTCCGTGGGGTTGACGCCACTTCGATGGGTGGGCCTGATCGTAGCGATCGTGTTCGCCGTGTTGTCGATCCGCTCCTACCGTCAGGGCAAGATCGGAAACGGCGACCTGCTGGTGCGGATGGTCGTGTTCGTGCTCCCGCTGCTGGTGCTGTCGTTGGTGCCCGGCGCGCTCAGCTGGGTGTTCGACGAGCTGTCGTTCCGCAAGGGCGGCGGCCGCCAGATCATCGGCGCCACGGTGCTCGCGGTCGGCATCCTGTACCTGTTTGCCTTCACTCTGGCCGGCCGCAACGAGCGCGTCCGGCGCGATCTCACGCGCCTGATCGAGAACCTCGCACTGGAGCAGTTCCGCGGTACCGGCCACCCCGAGCAGTTCGCCGAAGGGGTGGCGGTGGTGGTGCCGGCCTACAACGAGGCCGACAACATCGGCCACGTGCTGTCGGCGCTGCCGGAAGAGGTGTGCGGCAAGGCGCTGCATGTGATCGTGATCGATGACGGCTCGTCCGACGACACCACCGACCGGGCGCGGGCAGCGGGCGCGGCGGCGGTGCGGCTGCCGCTCAACCGCGGCCAGGGCGCAGCGCTTCGCACCGGGTATCGGCTGGCGCTGATCACCGGGGCCGACGTGGTGGTGACCATGGACGCTGACGGCCAGCATCAACCGTCGGAGCTGTCGCGGCTGGTCGCCCCGATCGTGGCCGACGAGGCCGACGTGGTCAACGGCTCACGGGTGCTGGGCGATGCCGATCCGTCTCACGCCGCCAGGGAGATGGGCATCAAGCTGTTCGCCCAGCTGCTGTCGCTGCTGACGTGGAGCAAGATCACCGACCCGGCCTGCGGGTATCGCGCGGTGCGCACCGAGGCCCTGCGCGGCCTGGAGTTCCGCCAGGATCAGTTCCACAACTCGGAGTTCATCATCGAGGCCTCCAAGCAGAAGCTGCGCATGATCGAGGTGCCGGTCACCGTCGCCCGGCGGCTGTCGGGCACGTCCAAGAAGCCGGCGCACTTCCGCTACGGGATGGGCTTTGCCAATGCGCTGGTGCGAGCGTGGCTCCGGTAGCTCGCGGTCCGGTCGTCCACTGGGACGACGTCACCCCGCGCACGCGTGAGGTCGGCTACATCAAGGCCGACTGGTCGGCATCTCGGCTACAAGGCGGGCAGCGTCACCGTCGGCGCCAACCGGCTGCAGATCCCACCCGGCCGCATGCCCAACCCGCCCCACCTGCACGGAGCCGAGGAAGAGATCTTCTACGTGCTGTCCGGATCGGGGCTCTCATGGCAGGACGGCGAGACGTTCGAGGTGCGGGCCGGCGACTGCATCGTGCACGTGGCCAACACCAAGGCGCACACGCTCCGCGGCGGTGACGACGGTCTGGACGTGCTGGTGTTCGGTCAGCGGGTGCCGGTGGAGCTGTGCAACCTGCCCAGGGCGGAGACCGGCTGGCTGGGTCCCCGCTGGGTGCCGACAGCGGGGCCCGATCCCTGGCACGCAGACGCCGAGCTCGGGCCGCCCGACTTCCCCGCGCCCAGCCCTCGGCCCAGCAACATCGTGAACGTCGCCGATGCACACGGTGACCGACGATCAGCGCGAGACGGTGGGCCGGAAGGTCAGGCGGCTCGGGAGCCGAGGCAGGGTCGGCCAAAACCGGGCTGCGGCACGTCGAGGTGACCCCGGCAAGCTCAACGGCCCGCCCCACTGCCACTCGGCGGAGGAGGAGCTGATGGTCGTGCTGGGCGGGGAGGGAACACTGCTTCTGGGCGACGACGAGATCGCGGTGCGCGCCGGCAGCGTGGTGTCGCGGCCGGCCGGCACCGGGCGTCGCCCATGCCTTCCGCGGCGGCGAGCAGGGACTCGAGCTGCTGCTGTACGGCACCCGCGATACCAACGACATCGCCTACTTCCCCCGCTCCGGCAAGATCTCGCTGCGCGGGATCGGCATCACCGGCCGGATCGAGCCGCTCGGCTACTGGGACGGCGAGGAATGAGTAGCGCGCTCGAGAGCGCTACTCGGTGAAGTACTCCCAGGTGGCCCGCAGCCCGTCGGCGAGCTGCACCTGCGGCCGGTAGCCGAGCCGCTCGAAGGCCTTGTCGACCAGCGAGTAGTTGCGCTGGATCTCCCCCGCCCGCGGTGGCTCACGCCGCACATTGGGCTCGCGCCCCGAAACCTCGCCGAGCTTTGCCACCAGCTCGTTCAGGCTGGTCTCCACGCCGCTTGCGAGCTGGAACACCTCGCCGCCGATGCCGGGCGTCACGGCGGCCCGCACCAGGCCGTCGGCGAGATCGGTGACGAACACGAAGTCACGCGTCTGGGTGCCGTCGCCGTACACCACCAGCTCCTCTCCAGCCAGGATCCGGCGGATGAACAGCGGGATCACGTTGCCCTTGTGGGCCGACCGCGGCCCGAATGCGTTCGAGAACCGCACCGCCACCGCCTCCAGCCCATAGGCGCCGTGGAAGGCGGAGCAGTAGGCCTCGCCCACCGCCTTGGAGGCGCCGTAGGGGGAGAGCGGCGCGGTCGGCTTGTCCTCGCTGGCGGGGTAGGCGCCCGCGCCCAGCGGCGCGTTGGAGGACGAGAACACGAACCGGGGCACTCCCGCGCGGTGGGCAGCCCACAGCGCGGTCACGGTGCCGCGGGCGTTCACGTCGAAGTTCGCCAGCGGGTCTTCGACCGACTCGATCACACCGGCGCCCGCCGCCAGGTGAAACATGGCGTCGCACCCGTGGGCGGCCGCGACCAGCGCGTCGAGGTCGCGCACGTCGCCCTGCACGATCTCGGCTCCGGTGCCGTCCAGCAGACCTGCGCCGGCGCTCGACAGGTCGTCGAACACCCGCACCTCGTAGCCCCGCTCGGCCAGCAGCCTGACCAGCGTTGACCCAATGAACCCGGCCCCGCCGGTAACCAGCGCTTGACTCACCTACCACCTCCATCGTGTTCACGGTCGTACTCCCAGCACGGCGCGTTCTCGAACGCCTCGAGGCCGTCGCCGTCCTGTGCCCCAGGCTGCAGCCCGCGTCGCAGCCGAGGAGCGGCCACTGCGATCACGCCGCCGACCAGCGTGCCGAACGCGAACGTCCGCGCCGCCCGGCCGCGCTTCTTCTGCGTCGGCGGGCTCACGACGACTCGCGATAGGCGATGAATCCCGCCAGCAGCAGGCCGAGCACCTGCACGTACAGCCGCGGGTTGCCGCCGACGTGGGCAGCGATCACGATCGCGGCGCAGATGTACGACCAGGCCGCGCCCGAGGCGGCGATCCAGCCGGTGGAGTTGGCGCGGTAGTAGCCGCTGAAGCGAAGCGTCACCCGACCGACCACCAGCCCCACGATGTACGCCACGATCAGCGTGAAAAACCCAAGCCCCTGATATCCCGCGTACGCCAGCAGGATTCCCAGCCCGGAGCCGGTCAGAAGCGCTGCGGCAACCGCCCTGGCGGCCTTGTCCGGGCGCAGCGTGACACGGGCCGATCGCGGCTGGCGAGCGCAGTCGCGGCACTTGATGCCGACCGGCGCCATCACCATGCAGTCAGGACAGATGGGCTTGCCGCAATTCGAGCACGACACCGCCGTCTCGACCTTGGGATGGTTGGCGCAATACATGGGTGAGGTGGTCTGGGACACCGTTTGCGAGTGTAACACCGGCCCCCGCGGCAGCCTTCACCTGGTCATGCCGCCCGAGCGCGCACCGCGAGGTGGAGGGCAAGCCGCTGATCGGGATCGTCCAGATCGACGCCGAGCGTCGCCACGATCCGCTTGATCCGGTAGGCGACCGCGTTTCGGTGCAGGTGCAGCTCGCGACCTGCCGCCACCAGCGACCCGCCGTGGTCGAGGTAGGAGCGCAGGGTGCGGACGGCCTCGGCCGCTCGCCGGCCGCCGAGTGCATCCAACGGCGCCAGCAGCTGCTCCACCGACGCCCGAGCAGCATCGTTGGCATACCACTCGACCAGCATCCGCTGGAGCCCGGCCGGGTCGAACGCGTTGACCACGCCCGCCGGGCCGGAGTCAAGCGCCGAGCGGGCCTCCGCGTCGGAGCTGCGAAGACCGGCAAGGCCTGCGTGCGGCGTTCCGACACCGCACCTGATCTCTCCGGCCGGTGGCAGCGCCGCGATCACACGGCGGGCCGTGTCGGCCACGGCAGCCGTCCTGCGCTGCCCCGGCTCGGCCCGGTCCATCCGCACCAGCACGATGGCGGAGTCAAGCAGGGCTGCGTGCCACACCCCTCCACCGGCCCGTGCGGTCTCCAGCGCCGCTCGCACCACATCCTCGTCCGAGGCCTCCAGCTCGAGCCGCACCACGGTGTGCCAGCCGTCCACCGGCAATCCCAGCGTACGTGCCCGATCGGCCACCAGGCTGGTGCGATGCGGGGAGGCCAACAAGAGCTCGGTCAGCACAACTCCCCGCGACCGGATCGGTGCGTCGACCCGGCGCCGCTCCTCCTGCTCCCAGCGGGCGCTGATCTCACCGGCGGTGACCAGTGCGAGCTGTCGCGCAACACCCGGCGCGCCGTGCGCGGGCGCATCCGCGGCCATCAGATCGCGCGCCAGCTCGGCCACTCGTCGGGGAGATCGATCATCGGACGAGCGCAGCGCAGTGACGAACGCCGAGGCGTCCATCAGTGCCTGGGCGGCGCCGGCGTCGATCACGCGGGTCACGTGCATGCACAGGGCGCCGACGTCCACGTCCGCGCCCGCAGCCAGCACTGCAGGCCCCGCCCGCCCGGCGATCGCGTGAACGGTCGGCGACAGCGGCCGCGGCGGGTCGATCAACACCAGCGCCGCCGCCCCGCGTTCCGAAAGCGTGCGAGTGGCGGAGTCGAGCCGGTAACCGGAGACGTCGACCGCCCGGGCCAGCACCACTGCCATCCCGGCGGATACCTGCTCGAGGTGGCTGACCTGCTCGACCACCGACACCCCGGAGAGTTCGACCGCCGGTGCGTCAATCAGCCGCTCCAGCCCGAGATCAGAGGCCAACGCCATCCGGTATTGTGCTCATAGCACAACTTCTCTGTCAAATTTGGCGTTTTCTCCATGCCGGCATCGAGGAACCGCCTACGCTGCCTGGTGCAGCTCGACCACTCCAACCTCCCGCGCTTCGCCCGCGGCTGCGCCGTGCTCGGCGCCGGCGGCGGTGGGGACACCTACGTCGGAGCTGCTCGGCGCGCTGCAGGCCGTCGGGGACTTCGGCCCGGTGCCGGTGTCGACCTGGACGAACTGCCCGACGACGCCCTGGTGATGCCGTGCGGCAGGCATCGGCGCGCCCACCGTGTCGATCGAGAAGATCGGCGACGGACGACGAGGGCGTCGAGCCTGCTCGAGCAGCTGGAGCGCTTCACCGGGGCGCCGGTGGCCGCGCTGATGGCCGCCGAGATCGGCGGCTCGAACGGCATGCTCCCGGTCGCCTGGGCGCGCGCATGCCGGGCTCCCCGTCGTCGATGCCGACGGCATGGGCCGCGCCTTCCCCGAGGTCCCGCAGGTGACGATGGAGCTGGCCGGCATCTCGCCGAACCCGGCCGTGATGACCGACGAGCGCGGCAACGTGGTCGTCTTCGAGCGATCCCGGCGACTGGACCGAGCGGCTGGAGCGCGCCGCGCGGTCGAGTTCGGCGGCAGCGCGTCCTCGGCCGAGTACCTGATGACGCGCGGCGGAGGCCCGCCGGCGCGACCGTCGCGGCATCGTCTCGCTGGCGCTCGGGATCGGCGAGGCGGTCGAGGCGCGCCGAGCGCGACCCGGTCGAGGCCCTGGTCGCCGAGCTCGGCGCCGTCGCCTGATCGCGGCAAGGTCGTCGACGTCGAGCGGCGGACGACCGGCGGGTTCGCCCGCGGCTCGGCGATCGTCGAGGGCCTGGGCGCCGACGCCGGGCGGCTGCTCCGGCTGGAGATCCAGAACGAGAACCTGGTGGCGCTCGAGGACGGGCTGCGTGCTCGCCTCGGTGCCCGACCTGATCACGGTGCTCGACTCCGAGACGGCCGACGCGATCGCGACCGAGCGGCTCGCGCTACGGCCAGCGGGTCACCGTGATCGCCTTCGCCTGCGACCCGATCTGGCGGACCGCCGCGGGCATCGAGGTCGCCGGGCCGCGGGCGTTCGGCTACGACTTCGACTACGTGCCCGTGGAGGAGCTCATGCCGGCCGCGCCTGACCTCCGTCTCGGCATCGACGTCGGCGGCACGAACACCGACGCGGTCGTGCTCGACCGCGACGACCGCGTGCTCGCCAGGGCCAAGGCGCCGACGACGGCCGACGTCACCGCGGCATCGCGAGGCGATCGACGCGGTGCTCGCACGCGCCGGCGGTGGACGCGCGATCGCATCACCCACGTGATGCTCGGCACCACCCACGCCACCAACGCGGTGCTCGAGCGGCGCCACCTGCAGCGGGTCGCGGTGCTGCGGATCGGCGCGCCCGGCCACCCGTCGGTGCGGCCGCTGTTCGGCCTGGCCCGACGACCTGCGCGCCGCGGTCTCGGCGGGCGAGGCGATCGTCGGCGGCGGGATCGAGTTCGACGGCCGCGAGCATCGTCGCCTTCGACCCCGAGGCCATCGCCCGGTTCCTCGAGACGCGTCGCCGGCACGGCCGAGGCGGTCGCGATCACCGGCGTGTTCTCGCCGGTCTCGCCGCGCACGAGCTGGCCGCGCCGCGAGGTCGCGCGCAAGAAGCTCGGCGACGACGTGCACGATCTCGCTCAGCCACGAGATCGGCTCGATCGGCCTGCTCGAGCGCGAGAACGCCACCGTGCTCAACGCCGCCCTGACCGGCGTGGCCCGCGACGTGGCCGGCGCGCTGCAGGAGGCGCTCGCCGCGCCACGGGCTGCGACGCCGGTCACGTTCTTCGCCCAGAACGACGGCACGCTGATGGCCCTGGACTACGCGCTGCGCTACCCGGTGCTCACGATCGGCTGCGGCCCGGCCAACAGCTCCGCGGCGCCGCGTTCCTCACCGGGCCACGCGACGCGCTGGTGGCCGACGTCGGCGGCACGTCGACCGACGTCGGCGTGCTCGTCGGCGGGTTCCCGCGCGAGTCCGCCGCGGCGGTCGAGATCGGCGGCATCCGCACCAACTTCCGCATGCCCGACCTGGTCACGATCGCGCTCGGCGGCGGCACCGTGGTCGCGTCGCGACGCCGACGGGGTCCGGGTCGGCCCGCGAGAGCGTCGGCTACCGGCTCGCGCGAGCGAGGCGCTGATGTTCGGCGGGCGACACCCCACGCTGACCGACGCCGCCGTCGCCGGCGGGCCGCACCGACCTGGGCACGCTGCCGGCCGGCGCCGACACGAGCCTGCTGCGCGGCGGGCCTCGAGCGCGGCCGACGCGATGCTCGCCGACGCGATCGACCGGGTGAAGACCGTCAGCCGGCGAGCCGCCGCTGATCGTCGTCGGCGGCGGCAGCGTGCTCGTGCCCGACCGGCTGCCCGGGCGTGAGCGAGATCCTGCGCCCCGAGCACTTCGACGTGGCCAACGCGATCGGCGCGGCCATCGCCTCGGTCAGCGGCCAGGTCGACCGGGTGTACGCCCTCAACGGCCGCGGCCGGCGAGCGGTGCTCGACGAGGCGCCGGACAGAGGCGCGCGAGCGCGCCGTGCAGGCCGGTGCCGACTCCACCCGGTCGAGATCGTGGAGCTGGAAGAGGTGCCGCTGGCCTACCTGACAACCCCCGCAATCCGCGTCCGCGCAAAAGCAGTGGGCCCGCTCTCGAGCGTCTGAGGAGGAACCGATGACCCGCCACACCATTCGTTCAAGGATCCTGGCCACCGCCGCCGTGGCGCTCCGTGGTTGCTGTCGCCGGCGCCTGCGGCGGCAGCTCCACCGGCGGCAGCTCGTCGGGCTCCGGCGGGATCCTGCGGATCGGCACCACCAACTCGGTCGACTCACTCAACCCGTTCGTGGCGATCAACCCCCAGGCCGTAGAACGCATTCAGCATGGAGTACCCCCAGCTGGTGCAGTACTCGCGCGATCTCAAGCTGGAGGGCGACTGGGCCAAGTCGTGGTCACACTCCGCCGACGGGCTCACCTGGACGTTCCATCTGATCCCGAACACCACCTGGTCGGACGGCACGCCGATGACCGCCGCCGACGCGGTCTGGAGCGGCGAGACGGTGTTGAAGTACGCCGCCGGAGCCACCGCTCTGCGGGCGGGGGCGCTGGAAGGCGTCAAGAGCGTCGACCGCCCCCAATCCCGACCACCGTGGTCATCACCTACAAGCAGCCGGTTGGAAACGCGCTCTCGCAGCTGCAGCAGTTCTACATCTATCCAAAGCATGTGTGGGCGTCCCACACCGGAAACGACGGCAAAGACCTCAAGGCCTACCAGGTGCAGGAGCGACCTGCCCACTGTCGCCGGCGGCCCGTACGTGATCTCGAAGTACGACGCCAAGGGCGTGACGGTGTTCAAGCCCAATCCGCAACTTCTACGGGCCGGCTCGCACGCCCAGGCGGTGGCGCTCTCGTGGTACACCAACCCGACCTCGCTGGTGGCCGACATGGACTCCGGCAACCTGGACTTCATCGACCAGGTGCCGTTCGGGGCCGCCGACAGCCTCAAGAGCCAGCCGGGCGTCGCGGTGCAGCTGGGAGAAAACGGCGAGCTGCCCAGCATCACCTTCAACTCCAACCCGGCCAAGCCCAAGAACCGCGAGCTGCTGAACCTCAAGGTGAAGGAGGCGCTGGAGTACGCAACTCCCCGTGAGCAGATCGCGAACGTCGTCTTCAGCGGCTATGCCACCCCGTACGCGAACCTGATCTCATCCCAGTCAAAGGGCGACGGGTGGGTGAACCCGGCGGTGCAGCCGCTGCCGCTGGACGTCGAGCAAGGCCAACCAGATCCTGGACGGGCTGGGGTATGCGAAAGGCTCCGACGGGATCCGTGAGGTACCGGCAACCGGCGGCAAGTACCCGCAGGCTGCGCACGAGATGAGCTACGGCGTGATCGTGCCGGGCCGGGCACGCTCGACTTCAACGGCAGCCGCCAGTTCCAGATCCTGGCCACTGCCTGGGCGCAGGTGGGGGTCAAGCTGCACGAGATCCCGGGCGGCGACGCCAACCAGGCGGTGGCGATGGAGACGGCGGGGAACTACACCAAGTTCGACCTCGCCACCTGGTACTGGATCGGCTACATCGACCCCAACTTCATGCTCTCGATCCTGACCAAGGATCAGTGGGGCGGCTGGAGCGACACCGGGTACGACGACCCCGCCTACGACGCCCAGTACCGAGAGCAGGCGGCCACCATCGACGAACAGGCGCGACGCGCACTGGTGTGGAAGATGGAGGCCGAGATCGCAGCCACGCGCCCATACATCCAGCTGGTGGAGGAGCGCCTGATCACGGCGCACTCCACCGGCTGGACGGACTTCGCGCCCAAGTGAACGGGTACTGCAAGGTGCTATTACACCGACCCCCACCAGGTGGGCTCATCGCTGCCGTATTCTCCCGGGGTCGAATGAGTACCACCCCGTGACCCGCCAACCCTCGGGACTCCTCGTGATCGCTCCCGAGGTTCAGCGAGCGCTGACCCGCTCCGAACCCGTGGTGGGGCTGGAGTCGTCGCTGATCGCCCACAACCTGCCGGCAGCCGTCGGGCCGGATGTCGCCCGCGAGTGCGAGCAGCGGGTGCGAGACGCGGGAGCGATGCCGGCCACGATCGCGGTGATCGACGGCCAGATTCACGTCGGCATCGACAGCGAGCAGATGGAACGGCTCGCGGTCGAGCCGCAGGTGCGCAAGGTCGGCCCGCGCGACCTGGGCGCGCGTCACGATCTCGGGCATGTGCGGCGCGACCACGGTCGCCGGCACGATGGCGGTGTGCCGGGTTGCCGGCGTGCACTTCATGGCGACCGCGGGCATCGGCGGCGCTCATCGCGGCTGGGCAACGTCGGGTGACGTCTCCGCCGACGTGCTGGAGCTCGGCACCTCACCGGTGTGCGTGGTGTGCTCGGGCGCCCGCTCGTTTCTGGACACCGCGGCCACGCTCGAGCTGCTCGAGACCTACGGCGTGCCGGTGATCGGCTACGGCATCGACCACTTCCCGCTCTACTACGCCCGCTCCAGCGGTCGCGAGCTGGTCGACCGGGCCGACGACCCCGAGACGCTGGCGGCCGTCACCGCCGCCCACTGGGCGCTCTCGCGTTCATCGGCGATCATCGTGGCAAACGCGATCGCAGAGGAGGCGGCGCTGTCCGCCGACGAGCTCGAGCCGCTGATCGCCGAGGCGATGGCCGCCGCCGCCTCGGCCGGTGTGGACGGCATCGACCTGACGCCGTTCGTGCTGCAGCGCCTGCACCTGGAGACCGATGGGCGCACGCTGGCCGCCCACCGCCGGCTGGTGGCCGACAACGCAGAGCTGGCCGCACAGATCGCCGCCGCCTACTACACGCGCTGAGCTACCCCCGCGGCTTGAGCACGTACAGCCGCCCGAACCCGACCACCACCAGCCGCCCCGCGGCGGCGATCGCCGGCGAGTACTT
The DNA here is from genome assembly GCA_963723785.1 of uncultured Actinomycetes bacterium. Lineage (GTDB taxonomy): Bacteria > Actinomycetota > Thermoleophilia > Gaiellales > JAICJC01 > CAVPTL01. The sequence continues at coordinate 65,418 of CAVRSB010000024.1, forward strand.
GCCGTCGTGGAACTGCCACACCAGCCGCCCGTTGCCGGGGTTGTAGCCATACACATGGCCGGAGACGCTGCCGCTGGCGCCACGGTCGGCGACGTACACCAGCGGTCCGATCACGACCGGCGAGGACAGCGTGTTGTAGGCCAGTTGGTGACGCCACAGCTCGCTGCCGGTGCGGGCGTCGAGGGCGACGAACGTGCCCAGCGACGAGGTGGCGAACACCCGGCCATCGGCAACGGCGGGAGAGCCGTACGCCCAGCCGGGCAGAGTGGTCGACCAGGCCTCTTCGCCGGAGTTCGCGTCGAACGAGTACACCTTGCCGTCGGTGTTGCCGACATACACGCGGCCGTAGGCGACCGCCGGTGTGGAGTAGAAGCCGCCGGAGCGATAGCCGCTGGAAAGACCGGCTGTCTGCTTGCGCCAGATCAGCCCGCCGGTGGTCGCGTTTAGGCAGTACATCACTCCCGCGTAGTCGCCGAAGTAGAGCCGGCCGTTGACCAGCGCCGGGCCATGCTTGACCGCCCCTGAGGTCGCGTACGTCCACTTGACGCGGCCGGTGTCGGCGGACACCGCCACCATCGCGCCCGACAGCTTGCCGATGTAGACGGTGCCGTGCCACACCGCCGGGGAGCCCTCGAGGGCGCTATTGGTCTGAAGCCTCCATACCTGGCTGCCATTTGAGCGGCGCAACTTGAGCAGGCCCGATCCCGAAGGCAGGTACACGAACTTGCCGGCCACCGCCGGCGAACCCAGCGCGGGCAGGCTCGATCCGGCGCGTAGGTGACGATGCCACAACACCGTGCCCTTGAACACGTCGAAGGCGGTGGCGTTGCCGGCGTCCGACAGCTCGTAGAGGACGCCGTCGGCATAGCCCGGCGGGTACTCCAGAAGCCCGCCGCCGCGGGCCGACCAGCTGGTCTTGTACGGCGGGTGGATGCTTGCCAGATCGGTGGCGTCGCGGGTGCGCGCGAGGGTGCGCCCGTAGAACGGCCACGGCTGGCCGACCTGGGGCACCGCAGGGTTGGTTGCCGTGGACGTGGGAGGGGGCGGAAGCGGGTCGGCGGTGCTGGTGAACGGCACTTTGTCGCCGTTTCGCACATCCCCCACCCGCTGGGTGGCGACCCAGTAGCCGACGATGGACAGGCCGATGCCAACGACCAGCACCGCGGCACCGCAGATCAACCAGATTTTTCGTCGCGACATCGCGCCGCAGACTACCCGCCGCTGGTTGGAGAGCGGCTGGACCCCGCACGCCGCCACCGTGAATAATTCGTGCCTGGCACCAATTATTCACTACACGGTTCTATCCTCGGCGGCGAGGACTCTGCGGCCGGTGAGGTCGCCGTAGAGGGCGCGGATGAAGAGTGCCGAGAACGGCCACACGATCGGCACCGAGCAGGCTAGCGCCAGGATCTGCGCCGCCATACCGCCGGAGAACGCCGACACCACCAGGAACATCGAGATCATCACCGGCGCCGAGAAGACCATGATCACCAGCCACACCGCCCAGGTGCGCTGGAAGTTGGAAAGCGCCAGCGTGAATCCCCGGCCCAGCCCACCCGCGGGGGAGCGATCTCCGGCCGCCACGGCCGGCACCGCCAGCAGAAAGAACGGGATCACGATCACCACGAACGGCTGCAGGAACAGCAGCAGCAGGCCGGTGACCAGGCCGATCACGGTGGCGGTGACAAACGTCCCCAGCACCTGCGCCCGGGGTGCGGCCACGGGCAGCCCGCGCAACACCACAAACCCCACGAAGGCGAAGTAGGCGACGCCGTAGGCCAGCGCCGTCACGACATACACCGTCGTTGCCGGCCGGCCGTTGGCGTGCAGGATCACCGCCGGCAGTCCGGCCAGCACGGTGCCGATCACCGACACCACCAACAGGTCGGGCCAGACTGCCCCGAACCGGTGCACGGCTGACGCGAACAGGTCTGACAGCCGTGCCGGCTCGGAGCTCGCGCTCACCCGACTGCAGCCGCCTCTTGGGCGTGCTCGACCGCGATCGTGATGGCGTCGTCGGCGGCATCAACCGACACGCTGTCGCCGTCTCGGATCTCTCCCGAGAGCACCCTCAGCGCCAGCGGGTTCTCCAGCTCGCGCTGGATCGTCCGCTTCAGCGGGCGAGCACCGTAGGCGGGGTCATAGCCCTTCTCGATCAGCATCTCGGCCGCGGCGTCGGTCAGCTCCAACGTGATCCCGCGGTCGCTCAGCCGCGCCCGCAAACCCTCGACCTGCAGCCGCACGATCTTGGCCAGCTGGTCGCGCTCCAGCGACTTGAATCGGACGATGTCGTCGATCCGGTTCAAGAACTCGGGCCGGAAGACGGCTTCCAGGTTGCTCGCGTTCGAGGTCATGATCACGATCGTATTGCGGAAATCGACCGTGCGCCCCTGGCTGTCGGTCAGGCGGCCGTCGTCGAGCAGCTGCAACAGGATGTTGAAGACGTCGGGGTGGGCCTTCTCGATCTCGTCCAGCAGCAGCACCGAGTAGGGCCGCCGCCGCACCGCCTCGGTCAGCTGGCCGCCCTCGTCGTAGCCGACGTAGCCGGGCGGCGCGCCGACCAGCCGCGACACGGAGTGCTTCTCCATGTACTCCGACATGTCGATCCGCACCATCGCCTTCTCGTTGTCGAACAGGAACTCCGCCAGCGCCTTGGCCAGCTCGGTCTTGCCGACGCCGGTCGGGCCCAGGAAGATGAACGAGCCGATCGGCCGGTCGGGATCGCCCAGGCCGGCGCGGGAGCGGCGGATCGCGTTGGCCACCGCCGACACCGCCTCGTCCTGGCCGATCACGCGCTCGTGCAGGCGGGTCCTCCATGTGCACCAGCTTCTCCATCTCGCCCTCCAGCAGCCGGCTGACCGGGATCCCGGTCCAGCTGCCGACCACCTCGGCGATGTCCTCGGCGCCGACCTCCTCCTTCAGAAGCGGCGTGCCGGACTGCAGCTCGCGCAGCTTTGCGCTCGGCGGCCTCGAGCTCCTGTTCGAGCCGGGGCAGATCGCCGTAGGTCAGCTCGGCGGCCCGCTGCAGGTCGGCGTCGCGCTGGGCCCGCTCGGCCTCGGCCCGGGTGTCCTCGATCATCGCCTTGGCGTTGCTGCACCGCCTGCGATCGCCTCCTTCTCGGCCTGCCACTCGGCCTTCATGCCGTCAGCTGCTCGCGCAGGTTGGCCAGTTCCTCGGCCAGCGCCTCGCGCCGCTCGACCGCCGCCTGGGCGGTCTCCTTCTCCATCGCGGCCTGCTCGATCTCGAGCTGGATCACGCGCCGCTGCACCTCGTCGATCTCCTGCGGCATCGAGTCGATCTCGATCTTCAGCCGGGATGCGGCCTCGTCGATCAGGTCGATCGCCTTGTCCGGCAGGAACCGGTCGGCGATGTAGCGGTCGGAGAGCATGCCGGCGGCCACGATCGCGTCGTCGGAGATGCGCACGCCGTGGTGCACCTCGTAGCGCTCCTTCAACCCGCGCAGGATCGCGATCGTGTCGGTCACGCTCGGCTCGCCCACGAACACCGGCTGGAACCGGCGCTCGAGCGCCGCATCCTTCTCGATGTACTTGCGGTACTCGTCCAGCGTGGTGGCGCCGATCGCGCGCAGCTCACCGCGGGCCAGCATCGGCTTCAGCAGGTTGGCGGCGTCGACCGCGCCCTCGGCGCTTGCCGGCGCCCACGATCGTGTGCAGCTCGTCGATGAAGACGATCACCATGCCCTCGGCGGCGTGCGATCTCGGCCAGCACGGCCTTGAGCCGCTCCTCGAACTCGCCGCGGTACTTCGGTGCCGGCCACCAGCGCGCCCACGTCCAGCGCCCACACCCGCTTGCCTTCCAGGCTCTAGGGCACGTCGCCGGAGGTGATCCGCTGGGCCAGGCCCTCGACGATGGCGGTCTTGCCGACGCCCGGCTCGCCGATCAGCACCGGATTGTTCTTGGTGCGGCGAGACAGCACCTGGATCACGCGCCGCACCTCCTGGTCGCGGCCGATCACCGGGTCGAGCTTGCCCCGCTCGGCCGCCTCGGTCAGGTCGCGCCCGAACTTGCTCAGGGCCTCGTATGTGCCCTCGGCGTCGGGCGAGCTCACCCGCTGCCCGCCGCGCACCTCCACCAACGCCTTCATGATGGCGCCGCGATCCAGCTCGGCCCGGCTTGCCAGCGCCAGCAGCAGATGCTCGACGGCCACGTATTCGTCCTTGAGCGTCTCGGCCTCGGTGAACGCGGCCTCGAGCGTGTCGCGCAGCGCCCGCGACGCCGGGGGGTGGCGTTGCCGCCTTCCACACGCGGCAGGCGCGAGATCCGCTCGTCGGCAGCGGCGCGCACTGCGGCGGCCGAATCGCCCGCCTTCTCGAGCACGCGGCCGGCCACGCTTGCGTCCTGATCGAGCAGTGCCACCAGCAGATGGTCGGGGGTGATCTCGGGGTTGCCGCGCTCCAGCGCGATCCCCTGCGCAGAGGAGAATGCCTCCTGCGATTTGATTGTCAGTTTTTGAAAGTCCATAGCTCCGGAGGTTGTGGTTTTTGGTAGAGCACCAGGTCACGCCGGTAGGAGCGGTGCACCTGGGCCAGCTCGTGTTGCAGCCGCTGCGCGGACTCGAACATCTGGCTCTCGAGTCGCGCGACCTGCCGGTTGAGTGAGGCGACGGTGTCCTCCAGCTCGAGCACCCGCCGCCCCCGCGAGGTTCATTCCCAGATCGCCGGTGAGCACGATGATCTTTCGCAGCCGCTCGATATCAGCATCCGAAAACCGCCGGGTACCCCCGCTGGTACGGCGCGGGCGCACCAGCCCGCGGCTCTCGTACATGCGCAGCGTCTGGGGGTGCAGGCCGGTGATTTCGGCAGCCACTGAGATCGAGTAGCGGGCTTCGTGGTTCACGCCGAGCGCTCCTCGAACAGCTGCTCACGCGGGTCGCCGTGGCTGGCCCGCTGGATCTCCTGCAGCTTCTCCAGCGCCTCACGCTCCTGCTTGGAGAGCTTGGAGGGCACGGCGATCCTCAGCCGCGCCAGCAGGTCGCCGTTGCCGCTGCCCTTCAGCTTGGGCGCGCCGCGGCCCTTGACCCGCAGCAGCTTGCCGTCGGTCGAGCCGGCCGGCACCTTGACCTTGACGGTCTTGCCGTCGGGAGTGGGCAGCTCCACCTGCGAGCCCATGGCCGCTTCGGTGAACGTCACCGGCACGTCGATCACGAGATCGTCGCCGCGGCGGCTGTAGAGAGGGCTGGCGCCCACCTTGGTGACCACGTACAGATCGCCTGGCTGTCCGCCCCGGGGAGCGGCCTCGCCCTTGCCCGCGACCTTGATGCGGGTGCCGTCCCGCACACCGGCGGGAATCCGCACCTGATAGGTCTTGGTGGAGCGCACGCGCCCGGCTCCGTGGCAGTTGGGGCAGGGATGCTCGATCACCGTGCCGCCGCCGCCGCAGCGGGGGCAGGGGTGGCTGAGCGCAAAGAATCCCTGGCTCTCGGCGATCACGCCCCGGCCCTTGCAGTCCGGGCAGATGGTGGGCGAGGTGCCCGGTGCCGCACCCGAGCCGTGACAGTCGGGGCAGGTGTTGGCCTTGTCCACCGGCACGCGCACCGTCACACCCTGGAGCGCGTCGGCGAACGACAGCTCGACCCGCGCCTCGACATCGCTGCCGCGCTGCTGAGTCGTGCCCGTCCGGCCCGCGCCGCCGCGGTTGAACAGCCCACCGAACAGATCGCCCAGATCGAAGTTGGCACCGGCACCGGAGAAGTCAAAGCCCTGCGCCCCGCCCTGGGGGCCGGCGCCGGGGCGGAAGTTCTGGCCGAAGGTGTCGTACTGCTTGCGCTTTTCCGGATCGGACAGGACGTCGTGGGCCTCGCCGATCTGCTTGAAGCGCTCCTCCGCGGTCGCGTCGCCGGGATTCGCGTCGGGGTGGTACTGACGAGCGAGCTTGCGGTAGGCCTTCTTGATCTCCTCCTGGCTCGCCCCCTTGGGGACGCCCAGGGTGTCGTAGTGGTTCGCCATGCCTCGGCTCAGCCGCCCTCACCGGTGGGAGCGGCGGCACCGCTGGAGACGACCACGCGCACCGGCCGCACCACCTTCGAGCCCAGCCGGTAGCCCCGCTGCCAGACCGCGGCGATGGTGCCTTCCGGCTGATCGGACGGGCTGATGGCGAAAGCGCCTCGTGGACGTGCGGATCGAAGCGCGTCGCCGGGCTCGGCGTCGATCGGATCGAGCCCACGGCGGTGCATGCACTTCGGCCAGCTGCTGGCGTACCAGGCTGACACCCTCGGCCACCTTGGCCTCCTCATGGTGTTCCGAGGCTTCCAGCGCCCGCTCGAGGTTGTCCAGCACCGGCAGCAGCTCGCCCATGATGCCTTCGATCGCCCGCCGGGCCTGATCCTCGGCGTCGCGGGCGACCCGCTTGCGGAAGTTGTCGAAGTCGGCGGCCACCCGGCGCAGGTCGGCCAGGTACTCGTCCGCCTGCCGGCGGGCCTCCTCCAGCTCGCTCAGCTCGGGGTCGGCCGCGGCCGCCGGGTCATGCCCGGCGGCCTCCCGCTCAGTTTCGATGTCGACGTCTCGGTCGACGTGATCGTTGGGCTGACGGTTCACGCGCGGTCACCGGTCTCGGATTCCTCGTCCACGACCTCGGCGTCCACGATCTCCTCCTCGGAGTCCTCGGCAGCCTCACCGTTGGCACCGCTTGCGCCGGTGGAACCGGCCGCCTGGGCCTGCTGGTAGACCAGCTCGCCCAACTTGAACGATGCCTCACGCAGCGCCTCGAGCTTGGTGCGGATATCGGCCGCATCGTCGCTCTCGAGCGAGCTGCGCACAGCCTCGATCTTGCCCTTGATGTCGTCCTTGGTTTCGTCGTCCAGCTTCGACTCGTGCTCGGCCAGCGACTTCTCGGTGGCGTACACCACCTGCTCGGCGGAGTTGCGGGCCTCGGCCAGATCGCGCAAGCGGCGATCGTCCTCGGCATGCGACTCGGCGTCGGAAACCATCGACTCGACCTCGGCGTCGGACAGGCCGGAACCGCCCTGGATCTGGATCTTCTGCTCGTTCCCCGATCCGTTGTCCTTGGCCGACACGTGCATGATGCCGTTGGCGTCGATGTCGAACGTGACCTCGATCTGCGGCACACCACGCGGCGCCGGCGGGATGCCGACCAGCTGGAACTTACCCAGCGTCTTGTTGTAGGTGGCCATCTCGCGCTCGCCCTGCAGCACGTGGATCTCCACGGACGGCTGACCGTCATCGGCAGTCGAGAAGATCTCCGACTTGCGCGTGGGGATGGTGGTGTTGCGGTCGATCAGCTTGGTGAAGACGCCGCCCTTGGTCTCGATGCCCAGCGACAGCGGGGTGACGTCGAGCAGCAGCACGTCCTTGACCTCGCCCTTGAGCACGCCCGCCTGGATGGCTGCGCCGACGGCGACCACCTCGTCGGGATTGACTCCGCGGTGCGGGTCCTTGCCGATCAGTTCCTTGACCTTCTCCTGCACTGCCGGCATGCGCGTCATGCCGCCCACCAGGATCACCTGGTCGATCTGCGATGACGACAGGCCTGCATCGGACAGGGCCTGCTTGGTCGGGGCGACCGTGCGCTCCACCAGGTCGTGCGTGAGCTCGGTCAACTTGGCCCGCGACAGGGTCGTGTCGAGGTGCTTGGGGCCGTCTGCATCGGCGGTGATGAACGGCAGGTTGATGTTGGTCGACTGCGTGGTCGAAAGCTCGATCTTGGCCTTCTCGCCGGCCTCGTACAGCCGCTGCAGCGCCATCGGGTCGACGCCCAGGTCGATGCCCTGGTCGCGCTTGAACTCGGCGATCAGCCAGTCGACGATGGCCTTGTCGAAGTTGTCGCCGCCGAGGTGGTTGTCCCCGACGTGGCCTTGACCTCGAACACACCCTCGCCCAGCTCCAGGATGGAGACGTCGAAGGTGCCGCCGCCCAGGTCGAACACCAGGATCGTCTGGTCGCCTTCCTTGTCCAGCCCGTAGGCGAGCGACGCGGCGGTCGGCTCGTTGATGATGCGAAGCACGTTCGAGCCCGGCGATCTTGCCGGCGTCCTTGGTGGCGTTGCGCTGGGCGTCGTTGAAGTACGCGGGGACGGTGATGACCGCCTCGGCGACCGGCTCACCCAGGTAGGCCTCGGCGTCGGTCTTGAGCTTCTGCAGGATCATGGCCGAGATCTCGGGCGGCGGGAAGGTCTTGTCCTCCGCCTGCACGCGGGCATCGCCGTTGGGGCCGGAGACGACCTCGTAGGGGACGATCTTCTGCTCCTCGGACACCTCGTCGGCCTTGCGGCCCATGAAGCGCTTGATCGAGAAGATCGTATTCTTCGGGTTGGTGACCGCCTGGCGCTTGGCGGGCGTGCCCACCAGCCGCTGGCCGTCCTTGGCGAACGCGACCACCGACGGGGTGGTGCGGCCGCCTTCGGCGTTGGGGATGACGGTGGGCTCTCCGCCCTCCATCACCGCCATGCACGAGTTGGTCGTGCCCAGGTCAATGCCGATCACTTTGCTCATCCATCACTCCTTGAGTTGCATCGCAGTAGAAAACCTAAGTCGAGTTATATCAAGATTTGGAGAGGCTCGCAAACCTTGTGCGAACAGGTACCCTGCGGGTATGGGTGATGTCCGCGACACCATGAACCGACCCGCTGCGGGATCTGCGCATCTCGGTCACCGACCGCTGCGACTTCCGCTGCGTGTACTGCATGCCGAAGGAGGTGTTCGGGCCGCGACTTCGAGTTTCTGCGCCGCTCACAGCTGCTGACGTTCGAGGAGATCACCCGGCTGGCCACGGTGTTCGCCGACCTGGGCGTGCGCAAGCTGCGCCTGACCGGCGGCGAGCCGCTGCTGCGCCGCGACGTCGAGCGGCTGGTGGCGATGCTGCGCGAGGTCGACGGCATCGAGCGACATCGCCCTGACCACCAACGGATCGCTGCTGGCGCGCAAGGCCCAGTCGCTGGCCGATGCGGGCCTCGACCGGGTCACGGTCAGCCTCGACTCGATCGACGACGAGGTGTTTCGCGCCATGAACGACGTCGATTTCCCGGTCGAGCGGGTGCTGGAGGCGATCGAGGCGGCCGCCGCCGCCGGCCTGGGCCCGATCAAGATCAACGTCGGTGGTCAAGCGCGGGCTGAACGACGACGGCCTGCTCGACATGGCCGAGCACTTTCGCGGCACCGGCCACATCCTGCGGCTGATCGAGTTCATGGACGTCGGCACCACCAACGGCTGGCGCCTGGACGACGTGGTCGGCGCCCAGGAGATGATCGAGCGGATCTCCGAGCGATGGCCGCTGGAGCCGCTGGACGCGCTCTATCCCGGCGAGGTCGCCCGCCGCTACCGGTACGCCGACGGCGAGGGCGAGATCGGCGTGATCGCATCGGTCACCCAGCCGTTCTGCGGAGGCTGCACCCGCGCCCGGCTGTCGGCCGAGGGCCGGCTGTACACGTGCCTCTTCGGCGCGCTCGGCCACGATCTGCGAAGCATCGTGCGATCCGACGCCGACGACGCCGCAGTGGCCGAGAAGATCGGTGGGATCTGGAATCGGCGCGGCGACCGCTACTCCGAGCTTCGCAGCGCCAACACCGCCGGCAAGCCCAAGGTGGAGATGTCGCACATCGGCGGATAATCCGCGTCCCGGGCGGATTGCTAGCGATCCTCCCTACGATGGGTGACGTGGCCGCGGGCAGTCGGAGCGCCCTGTCACAGCTGTTGAGGCCGCTGCGATGGGTCGAAAAGTTTCTCCCCAAGGGGTGGGGCGACTTCATCCGCCAGCTGATTCTCTTCAGCCTGGTGGACATCGGCTATGAGCTGACCCGGGGGCATTCGCTGGGATCGGTGCAGGTCGCGTTCATCCACGCCCGCGACCTGGTGTCGTTCGAGCGGTCGGTGGGGATCTTCACCGAGCTCGACGTCCAGCAATGGGCGCTGCATCGCAGCTGGGCGCTCGACATCGCCGACTTCACCTACTTCCACGCCCACTTCGCGGTGACCGTGGTGTTCCTGTTCTGGCTCTATCTGCGCCGCAACCGCCACTACTACTTCATCCGCAACGCGATCTTCGTCGCCGACGGCATCGCCCTGGCCGGGTTCACGCTGTTCCCGGCGGCGCCGCCGCGGTTCCTGACCGACCTCGGCTTCACCGACACGCTCGACCGCTACGCCCAGATCAACACCTACTCGGACGGGCTGAAACAGCTGACCAATCCGTACGCCGCGGTACCGAGCATCCACACCTGCTACTCGCTGATCACCGCCATCACCTGCTTCTATCTGGTCACGCGCAAGCCGGTGCGGTTCGCCTTCCTGTTCTACCCCGGGCTGATCATCTTCTCGATCGTGGCGACTGCCAACCACTTCTGGATCGACGCCATCCTCGGTGCGCTCACCGCCGCCGTCGCGCTCAGCTGCGCATGGGTGATCGAGCGCTACCACCCCACCCTGCCCGACAGTGCCCGCCTGCGCCTGCATCTGCGGCCGGTGGGCCGGTCGTCGCCGACGACTGCGCCGGGGGGCTAGCTAAAACCGGGTGAGTTCGGCTCGATGATAGATTGATAGAATATATCTATCATGAGTCCCGAACGTATCTTCGCCACCCCCGAGTGCAACCCCACGGAATTGAGGGTTATCGAGCTGATCGACGGCCTGCGAGGGGAGCTCCGCACGGGTGTGTCGCAGCCGCACCGGTGGATGGGAAACCTGCGGAGGATGACGCTTGCCCGGGCCGTGCAAGGCTCGAACAGCATCGAGGGCTATGACGCCACGCTCGATGATGTTGTCCTCGCAGTCGAAGGCGAGCCGGCGTTTGACGCGGACGAGGAGACCCAACTCGTACTCGCTGGGTACCGCGACGCCATCACCTACGTGCTCCAGATGGCACGGGATTCTCGCCCACCAGCCATCGACGGTGCGACCGTCAAGTCGCTCCACTTCATGATGCTAAAGCACGACCTCGCCAAGAATCCCGGACGCTGGCGCCCCGGCCCCATCTTTGTCCGTAGAGAGAGCACGGGAGAGATCGTCTACGAAGGCCCGCCCGCCGAGAGGGTGGACGATCTGATGACCTCGATGTTCCAGCAGCTCGATGGCGGTGGCCCGGCTCTGGTGCGGGCAGCCATGGCACACCTCAACCTTGCCATGATCCACCCGTTCAGCGATGGAAACGGCCGCATGGCGCGCTGCCTGCAGACGCTCGTCCTCGCGCGAGAGCAGATCCTGGCGCCCGCATTCTCGAGCATTGAGGAGTACCTGGGACGGAACACTCCCGCCTACTGCAACATCCTCGAGCACGTGGGACAGGGCGCCTGGCGCCCGGATCGCGACGCGCGTCCATGGCTTCACTTTTGCCTTACCGCGCACTACCGCCAGGCACGAACGCTGTTGCGGAGAGTGGCGGAGTCGGAGTCTCTCTGGGTCGCATGTTTCGACGTCGCAGAGGAACGAGGACTGCCTGAGAAGGGTGGTCCCGGCGCTGTGGGACGCAGCCGTCGGTCTGAGAATCCGCAACGCCACGTATCGTGCTGCAGTAGAGGCGGGTGCCGGCGACACGATCTCAGAACTCACCGCCTCCCGTGACTTGAAGCAACTGGTCGACGCAGATCTACTCGAGCCCGTCGGCGAGCGGAGAGGACGCTACTACGTCGGAACTCCGGTGCTCACTGACGCATGGCAAGCCATCCGCCGGAACCGGCCGGAGAGGGAGGCCGACGATCCCTTCGAGATTGTCGGAGACAGGCAGCTGAAGCTCGGAGAGTTGTGACGGTGAGCCTGCCGCGAACTGACGTCTCATAGCTTCCGTGGTATAGTGCGCGCGATGAGCGCGATGCTTGCCCGTCTCAAGAGCGGGTACACCACAGGCGGCCGCGGGCTGGGAATGCGGCTGATGGGTCGGTTCCAATCGGTTCCCGTGACCCCCAATCAACTCACCGTTGCGGGTGTCTCGCTGAACGGTGCCGCCGCCATCCTGATCTATCGCGAGCACTACGTCTGGGCCACCGTCGCATTCGTCGACCGGCTCGGTCTTCGACATCCTCGACGGAGCGCTGGCGCGCTCCCACGGCAAGCTGACGCCGTTCGGAGGGTTTCTCGACTCGACCACCGACCGCATCAGCGAAGGGCTGATCCTCGGCTCGATCGCGCTGGTGCTCGCCGCAGCAGGGCAAGACCTGGGCGCTGGCGAGCGTGTTCGTGGCGCTGGTCGGCTCCTTCCTGGTGAGCTACACCCGCGCCAAGGCCGAAGCCATCGGCCTGAAATGTGAAGTGGGCCTGATGACCCGCACCGAACGGATCGTGCTGGTGGCGGTGGCACTGCCGTTCGCCGGTCTCGGATCCCTCCCCTACGCCATGTATCTGCTGGCCGCGCTGACGGCGTTCACCGTCTGGCAGCGCGTCGACTTCGTTCGCCGACAACTCGCAAAGACACCACCGGAGGTTTGACCATGGCCGAATCGGCCTCTCAGAACGGACACAAGAGCTCGAACGGAAAGGTTCGCGTCGCCATCGTGGGCGTCGGCAACTGCGCCTCGTCACTGGTGCAGGGCATCGAGTACTACCGCGACGCCGACCCCAACGAGACCGTCCCCGGCCTGATGCACGTCGACCTGGGCGGCTACCACGTCTCCGACATCGAGTTCTCGGCGGCCTTCGACGTGGACGTCGAGAAGGTCGGTCAGGATCTGGGAACGGCGATCTTCCGCGGCCAGAACAACACGGTCAAGTTCTCCGACGTGCCCGACCTGGGCGTCGAGGTGCAGCGCGGCATGACCCACGACGGCCTCGGCAAGTACCTCAGCAAGGTCATCACCAAGGCTCCCGGTGAGACCGCCGACGTCGCCGACATCCTGCGCGCCACCAAGACCGACGTGGTCGTCTCCTACCTGCCGGTGGGCTCCGAGGAGGCCACCAAGTGGTACGTCGAGCAGGTGCTCGCAGCCGGCTGTGGGTTCGTCAACTGCGTCCCGGTGTTCATCGCCCGCGAGCCCTACTGGCGGCGCCGCTTCGAGCAGGCCGGCGTGCCGATCGTCGGCGACGACATCAAGTCGCAGGTGGGCGCCACCATCGTCCATCGCAAGCTCGCCCGGCTGTTCCAGGATCGCGGAGTGCTGCTCGAGCGCACCCACCAGCTGAACGTGGGCGGCAACACCGACTTCCTGAACATGCTGGAGCGCGAGCGGCTGGAGTCGAAGAAGATCTCCAAGACCAACGCCGTCACCTCCCAGCTCGACTACGACATCGGCGCCGACAACGTCCACATCGGCCCGTCCGACCACGTCGCCTGGCTGCACGATCGCAAGTGGGCCTACATCCGGCTGGAAGGCCGATCGTTCGGCGACGTGCCCCTCAACATCGAGCTCAAGCTCGAGGTGGTCGACTCGCCCAACTCCGCCGGCATCGTGATCGACGCCGTGCGGTGCGCGAAGCTCGGCCTCGACAACGGCCTCTCCGGCGCGCTGGAATGGCCGGCTGCGTACTTCATGAAGTCGCCGCCGGTGCAGCATCCCGACGATCAGTGCCGCGACCAGGTCGAGGAGTTCATCCGCACCTACACGCCCAAGCCGAAGAAGGCCGCGAAGGAGTCCGCCGAGGCCTGACGGCCGGTGCAGCCATGTCTCTGAAACTCTGCCTGGTCTGTCCGTATACGCTGACCGGCGCCCACCCGGTGGCCGAACACGTGCGTGGCGTGGCCACCGGGCTGGCCGACCGCGGCCACCTGGTGACGGTGCTCGCGCCCAGCTCCTCGAGTCACGCGCTGCGAGCCGGTCGGCGGCGGCTGCGGGCGCTGGCGGGCGGTGACACCGACGCGGTCACCGCACTCGACGGCCAGCCGCTGGTGGTGGCCGTCGCGCCCGCGGTTCCGCTGCGCCAGCGCGGGCGACGGCGAGGAGCTGGGCTGCCGGTGGCGGCCAGCGCCAACGTCGCGCTGGCGGTGCGCGAGGGCGAGTTCGACATCGTGCATGCCCACGACCCGCTCCGCCCGGGAGTGGCAACGGCCGCGCTCAAGCACTCACCAGGGACTGACCGCCGCCACCTTCCACGCAACCGTCGAGCCGACACTCACCTACCCGGTGCGAACCTCGTCGCGGGAGCGCTACCTGGCACGCATCGACGCCCTGATGGCGACCAGCGAACAGGCGGCCGGAACTGGCAGCCGAGTTCTACCCGGGCGATTACACCCAGATCCCGTCGGGCGTGTTCGACCGGTTCCGCCCGGGTGAGAAGCGCGGCACCCACGTGGTGGCCGAGTGGACGCCCGAGAGCCGGCCGGTGGTGAAAGCGCTGGTGCGGCTGGCCGCGGCCAGCCCCGACGTCACGCTGACGCTCCTGTGGGTGCGACGGGCCCGCCGCCCGATCCGACCGTACATCCCCCCGGCGGCGAGAGGCCGCGTGCACACTGCCGGCCCGGAAGGTGCCGACGATCGAGCCGCGGTGCTGGCCGGCGCCGACGTGTTCGTGGCCGCCCCCGATGCCCATCCTCCCCTCACCTGGGAGGCGCTCGCGAGCGGCTGCGCAGTGGTGGCCGCGCACGCGGGCGTGGAAGACCTGGTGCTGGGATACGCACCCGACCAGCCGCCGCTGGCGGCGGCCGCGGTCGGCCGGCTGCTGGAGGACGAACCGCTGCGCACCTCGATGGCAGAGCGCGGATCGCAACAGGCGGCCGCGCATCGATTCGATCGGGTGGCGGAGCTGCTGGAGTCGACCTACAACGCTCTCCGTTCCCATCGCCGCCCGGCGCGCGCCCAGCTGCCGGTCCCCGTCGAGATCCTGGCGGATCTGCACATGCACACCAACCACTCGCACGACTGCGCCACCGAGGTTGGTGAGCTGATCGACCACTGCATCGCCCAGGGCCTGGGTGCGATCGCCATCACCGATCACAACGAGATCTCGGGCGCTCTGGAGGCGGTGGAGCTGGTGGAGTCGCAGACAAGCCCATCACCGTGATCGTGGGCGAGGAGGTCAAGACCTCGCAGGGCGAGGTGATCGGCATGTTCCTGACCGAGCGGATCGAGCGCGGCATGAGCATGGCCGAAACGATCGCCGCCATCCAGGAGCAGAACGGGCTGGTGTACATGCCCCACCCGTTCGACCGCATGCACACCATTCCCGATCCCGCCACGCTCCTGCGCAGCCTCGATCAGATCGACATCTTCGAGGTGTACAACTCACGTCTCCTGTTCGAGTCGTTCAACGAGGACGCCCTGCGGTTTGCCTCCAAGTACAACCTCGTCCAGGCCGCCGGCTCGGACGCCCACGTGCTCCCCGGAATTGGCACCGCCATCAATCGCATCCCCAGCTTCAACGGCTCCGAGGAGTTCTTGATGGCGATGCGTCACAACCAGATTGAGCGGCGCCCCAAGAGCCTGCTGTACCTGCAGGGGCTCAAGTGGGCACACCAGATGGGCGGCCGGTAGGCCGCTGCGTCAGCGGCCCTTGAAGCGAACCACGTGACTCGAGCGGGGCGAAGCGTCATGACGTCCCGACGCGCGGATCCCGCTCGCCCACACCTTGTCCTTGACCACGCGGGCGTGCACCTGCACCTGCAGTACCCGATGAGTGGCGGTGCACACGGTGTGCTGCCCGGGCACCAGCGAGGTGGCGGCGCAGGTCAGGCCGCGCAGCCGGAACGCGCCATGGCGCAGCCGGAGGTTGCTGACCGCGTCGCCGCCGATGTTGGTGACCACGAACCGGTAGCGGAGGATCTGGTGCAGCCGGCTGAACGTGCGCGGCGTGGTGGTCGTGGTGACCTGCAGCGTCGGCGCGTAGGCAGCGCGGATGTTCCAGATCTCGTGGTTGTCGGTTACCCGGCCGGTGTTGGCGGCAAAGCCGAACCGGAAGCGATTGACCGTCTTCAGCGACGGGCCGGCATACGAGGCGGGGCTGAGCCGAGACAGCGGCAGCTTGATCCGTAGGCGGCCGTCGACCTTGACCGTCACCTGTGCCCGCACCGCACCCCGCGGAGGGATGATGATCTCGACCCGATGGGTTGAGGTCTTGCGCGAGCCGGTGTGCATGTGCGCAACCGACGGCCCTGTCTTGATCAGGCAGTAGCCGACGCCGGCGTCGCCCGGCCCGCGCACCACCACCGTGTGAGGCCGCTGGGGGCCGTAGGTGGAGCAGCCGCTGCCGTTGGAGAACCCGGCCGACAGGTCGCCGTAGTTGTCCAGCGCGATGCCCGCCAGCGCGTGAGGCAGCCCCGTGCTGGTCGAGCCCGGTCGCGGGACGTAGCCGAGATATGCGGCCTGGTGGGCCGACACGGCCGTGCCCATCGTGATCGGCAGGTCGCCGTTTTGGAGGAACACCAGGATGCCGTCGCCGCCGCTGCCACCCCACTGCGCCTGGTTGTAGGTCAGAAGCACCCCGCGCACAGCCGGAATCGGATGCGTGAAGACCAGCGCGCCGGCGCTGTAGTGCGCCTTGCTGCCGAGCCGGATGACACCCGCGCCGCGGCGATCGGGCTTGGTCAGATGGCAGCCCTTGATCGGCGTCTGCTGGAGCTTTCGCCCCGCGGTCAGGCAAGCGTGCCCACCGGGGACAAACCACACCTGCTTGTTCTTGGCCACCGGACCGCGGCCGCCCTCGACGACCAGCGCGCCGTGGGCGAGTCCACCGGTGGCTGCGCACGCGATCGCCGCCGTCGCGGCCGCCATCACCCATCTCGCTCGCCGCCCGTTCAACTTTGTGATTCCCATGATTTCCACCTTGAAAGAGTTTGGTTGCTGGTTTTCGTCAGCGCCCGAGCACGTAGTGCGAGCGCGGTGAGGCGTCGTGGCGTCCCGAGGCGCGGATGCCGGTCGCCCACACCTTGTCGGTGACCGTGTTTGCGTAGGCCTGCGCGCCGTTCACCCGATGAGTCGCGGTGCAGAAGGTGGCTGCCCAGGAACGAGCGTGGTGACCGGGCAGTGCAGGTTGTTCAGCCGAAACGCGCCGTGGTGAATGCGCAGTCCCGACACGGAGTCACCGCCGATGTTGATGATCCGAAACTGGTAGTGCAGCACCTGATGCAGCCTCGTGAAGCTCGTCTCGGTGGTGGTGGTGTCCACCCGCAGCGAGACGGGGAAGACGGCGTGGATGTTCCACACCTCGTTGACGTTGGTTCCGAATCCGCCGGTGTTGGAGCCAAAGCCGAAGCGGTAGCGATTGACCGACTCCAGCGTGTCTCCCGAGTACCCGGCCGGGGCGAAGCTGTGCAGCGGCCAATCGAAGACCTCGTTGCCGTCCACCTTGACGACCACGTAGGCATTCACCATCCCCCGGGGATCGATGCTGATCTCGACATGTCGGGTGGCGTCCGCCCTGGTGGCTCCGTAGATCCCGGTGACCGCCTGGCCGGGCATGACCTGGCAGTAGCCGTCGGTGCCATTGCCCGGGCCGCGCACGGTGACCGTCTCCGGGCGACAGTGCGCGCCGCCCAGCGCACGCACCCCACGCCGTTGGAGAGGTCCTGGGAGAACTGCCCCCAGGTGTCGAAGCCGATCGCCCGCCAGCGCGTTGGGAAGGCCGGTGGTGGTATGCCCGCCCGGCCGCGGCGCGTAGCCGAGGTACGAGGCATTGAAGCCGTCCGCGGAGGTGCCCAGATCGATCGGGAGGTCGCCGTTCTGGAGGAAGAAGGATGTGCCGTCGCCGCCGGTGGGACCGCCCCACTGGGCCTCATCGAAGGTGACGATGATGCCGCGCACCGCCGGGATGGAGTGGTTGAACACCATCGAACCGGCCGTGTTGCCGGCCAGATGCCCGAATCGGATCGTGCCCGAACCCGCCGGGTCGGGAGCCGGGAAGGTCACAACCCGGAATCGGCGTTTGGAGCCGTGATCCAGGCCGGCGGTCAGGCACACCTCGCCGCTGGTCGTCCAGCCCTGGTTGGTGACCGTCTCTCCCGCGCCGCCCTCGGTCATCAGCGCCGGGCGCAAAACACTCAGAGGAGCCGCCTGGGCGACCCCCGTCAACGCGCCGCACGCGATCACACACGCGGCAGCCGCCGCGGCCGCACACCGCCTCGCGGTCCCTCTCCACTTCGTCATCATCGCTCACCCTTGGTCTCGTCCGAAAAGAACGACCCAGTGATCGACGCGCAGCCGCGCTGACTTAAAACGGTGCACATCCTGCAACGGTCACATCGCATGGTGATTCGATCGCCGCCGGCTCTGAAGGCATCCACCCGGCGAGGCCGAATATGGTGCCGGTGAGCGTGGCCGACGATCAGATCTACGAGCGGTATCAGGCGAAGGCGATCTCGGAAATCAACCGCCTCGGGCATGAGGTGACCGAGGCTCTCGCCGACCGCCATCCCAACGCCGCACCCGTAATGGGGACGGGGCATCCCTTGGCCGACATCATGCTGGTCAAATACGCGCCCGCAGCCCGCGGAGGTGCAGGAGGGCGTCGCCTTCTTCGGGACGGGCCGGCCAGGCGGTGCTGAAGAGCCTTCAGCGACTGCGGATCGATCCGCTTTTGATCTACGGCACCGACTGCCTCAAGGCCGCTATCGACGCGGACGAAGCCGATCTCGAGCAGTCCCGGCAGTGGCTCACCCGTGAGATTCATATCGTGCAGCCGCGGATCGTCGTCACCATGGGCGAAGATGCGCGCGAGTTCCTCAACTCGGTGCGCTTCCCCCTGTCGGTGCCTGCCACCGCCGCGCTCGGCACGGTCGAGCAGTGGACGCCCACCATCGAGGTGCTGGCAGCGCCGGACATCGACGCCTCGCTCAACGAGGCGGAGGCCAAGCAGGCGTTCTGGCTCGCATTCAAGGCGCTCGGCGACTGGCACGAGCAGCTTCCGCCCTATTAGATGGTGTATCCCGAATTGACGCGCACCCGGCCGCTTTCCGCCGGTTGCAGTCCGTGACTGCAGCCGGCGGATCCACGCTGCGGCTGCGAACCGTCGCTGGGGTTCGTCCTCGGTCGCACCGGTGCCCCAGGGGACGAGCGTTCCCGCCTCCTGCCCGAGCGCCACTTGGCGGTGCGAGTGAATGTCAATTGGGTTTCGTGACGCTCCCGTGACCGTAACCCGTGAGCGGCTGTCGGCGGTCGCGGCCCTGGCGGCGCTGGGGCTGGTGGAAACGGTCGCTCCCCACCTGCCCGACCCGGGCACGGCGGCGCAGATCATCTGGGTCGGGGCGGTCGCGATCCCGCTGGCCACCGCCGCCGTCACCCTGGTCGCCGATCCTCCGCCGCCGCGGACATGGCTGGTGGTGGCGATCGTTGCGGGCATCGCCGCGTCCGCGGCGCTGATCCAGCTCGGCTACCCCACCACGCCGGCGACGCATCACCAAACTGGTGGCCGCGGCCGGCATCGGCCTCTTGCTGGGCTCGTACCTGCGCGCCCGCTCCGAGGTGATTGCCGTGGCGCTCGTGATCGCCGTGGTCGATATCGCCAGCGTCGCAGCCGGGCCGACCCACGAGATCGTTGCCCACCACCCCAAGACGCTCGACACGCTGACACTCAACCTGCATCCCATGGGCAGCTTCGGAGTTGCCCAGATCGGCGCCAGCGACATCGTGTTCTTCGCCTTCTTCACCGCCTCGGCTGTGACGCTGGGCCTGCGCAGAGCCGGCACATGGGCGGCCATGACCGCCTCGTTCGGCGTCACGCTCGCGCTGGCCTACATCTTCGACCTGGCGCTTCCGGCGCTGCCACTGCTGTCCGCGGCGTTTCTGATCGTCAACGCCGACCTCCTGCGGGAGCGGCCTGCGGCCGCGCACGATTCCCCCAAACGGGAGTGAGAAGCCGCGCCGCTTTTGGCCGATACATCCGTATGGGCTCCTCGTGCACGCCCCGGAGGCTGTGGACTCTCGCGCTGTGCGTTTTCTCAGTGCTACTCGCCCCTGCCGCAGCGCACGCAGACGGCCGCTGGGTCGTCCAGGACACCGCCCCCGACTGGGCGTCGCCCTCGACCCGGGCGGCAGCGGCTCCCAACTCCGACAAGATGGTGTTCTCGGTGTGGCTGGGCTGGCGCAACACCGCCGGGCTGACCTCCACCCTGCAGGACATGTACGACCCCAGCAGCCCGTCGTATCAGCAGTGGCTCACCCCGGCACAGTTTCACCAGAGCTACTCGCCCGCCCCCAGTGAGGTCGCCGAGGTGCGCTCCTGGCTGGTGAAACAGGGCTTCAGCGTCGTGGACGTGCCGGCCAACAATCTGTTCGTGACCGCCGCCGGCTCGACCGCGCAGGTGGAGCACGCCTTCAACGTCAACATCAATCTCTACCATCTGGACGGCCGGCTGGTGCGCGCGCCCAACCAGGATCCGACCGTGCCCCTGCCGCTCGCCCAGCAGGTCCGGGCGATCACCGGCCTGGACGGCGCCCTCACCCTGACGTCGCCCTCCCACTCCGCCCATCTGGCGCACCCCCGGCCGGCGGCACAGACGCAGCCTCCGCCGCCTCCGGCGGGAACCTCGGTGGGGCCGTGCTCGCGCTACTGGGGGGAGAAGACCTCGACGGCCTTCCCCAACCCTTACTCGCCGGGCACGCCGCTGCCGTGGAACCCCTGTGGCTATCAGCCGCGCCAGATCATGTCCGCCTATGGCATCGATCACCTGCACGCCATCGGCCTGAGAGGTCGCGGCCAGACGATCGCTATCACCGGCGCGTTCTTCTCGCCCACGCTGCTCAGCGACGCCAATCGCTTCTCCCGCGAGTTCCACCTGCCCGCACTCCGCGTCGGCCACCACCACGGCCATCACCACGGCAGTTACAACTACAGCGAGGTGGTGGCGCCGGGCACGCTCAAGTACCCGCGAGGACGATGCGGAGACGCAGAGCTGGTACATCGAGCAGGCCCTGGACGTGGAGTGGGCACACGCGGTGGCACCTGACGCGAAGCTCGTCTACGTCGGCGCCGCCAACGATGCTGCCGGCCTCGACCACGCGCTCAACGCCGCCATCGACGGGCATCTGGCCAACATCATCTCCAACAGCTGGGGACTACCCGAGGCGTGGGCGTCGCAGGGTGAGATCAACTCCCTCAACGACATGTTCAAGCAGGCGGCGGCCGAGGGCATCGGCGTGTACTTCGCATCCGGCGACAACGGCGACCTGCGTGACGCGATCGGCGAGAAGTCGGTCGGCTTCCCCGACTCCAGCCCGTGGGTGACGTCGGTCGGCGGCACGGCGCTTGGGATCGGCCGCTTCGGCCAGCGCACGTGGGAAGCCGGTTGGGGCTCGACCAGCTCCGACTGGAACGGGCACGCCTGGAAGCCCAAGGCGCCCGGCAACTTCCTGGGCGGCTCGGGCGGCGGCGTCAGCCACATCTTCGCGCAGCCCTGGTACCAGAAGAGCGTCGTACCGGCGTCGGCCGCGACCTGGAAGGGAACGCTGCGGCGAGCGGAGCCCGACATCGCCATGAACGCCGATCCGCACACGCCGGTGATCTTCACCCAGACCTACGTGAAGCCCGACGGGCACTACACCCAGATCGATTCCTGGATCGGCGGCACCAGCCTGGCGGCGCCGATGACGGCGGCGATGATGGCGCTGGCCGATCAGGGCGCCCACAGGCCCCACGGGTTCGCCAACCCGGGGCTGTACGCCTTGGCGGGATCTTCAGCCTTCCACGACATCACCCCCAGCGACGGCACCCTGGCAGTGCTGCGAAACGCCCTCACCGAGAACGGCAAGGTGATCACCCGGCTGCGGTCGATCGATCACGACAGCTCGCTGAGAACGGCGCCGGGCTGGGACAACGTCACCGGGCTGGGATCACCCGACGCCTGGCGGCTTATGTGGGCTCTGCGCCCCTGACGAACTGCGCCACGCACTCGATGTGCGGGGTGTGCGGGAAACATGTCGACCGGGCGCACCTTCTCCAGCACGTAGCCGGCGTCCACCAGCTGGCGGGCGTTGGGGGCCAGCGTGGTCGGGATTGCACGAGACGTACACCAGCCGCTGCGGCGCCAGCTCGATCACGCGGCGCCCGGCCCGGGCGGTGAGGCCGGCGCGGGGAGGATCGACGAACAGCAGGTCGGGCTTGGGCACCCGCTCCAGCAGCGGACGCACCTCCTTGGACACGTCGCCCTGCACGAACTCGGCCGTGGCCAGCCCGTTGCGCTCTGCGTTCTCGCGGGCCTGCACGATCGACTCGGCTGAGATGTCGATCCCATACACCGCCGTTGCTCCGGCGGCGGCTGCCTGCAGGCCGATCGCGCCGCTGCCGCAGTAGAGATCCCACACGACATCCTCGGGCGTGATCTCGGCATACTCGAGCGCGATCGCATACAGGCGCTCGCACATGATCGTGTTGGTCTGCATGAATGCGCCGATGGTGACGTGAAAGCTGAGGCCGCCAATCCGCTCCTCGAACCAGTCGCGGCCGTACAGCAGCGTGGGCGTCACACCGGCCGTGGTCTCGGCCACGCTGTCCTGCTGCGCGTGCAAGACGCCCACCACGCCGGCCGGCAGCAACTCCACCAGCCGCTCCACCAGGGGCGGGGCGCCGGGACTGGTCACGAGCATCACCAGGAGCTCGGAGCCGCGCACGCCCTCGCGCACCACCAGGTGGCGGAGATAGCCCTCGCCGCTGCGGCGATTGAACGGCACGGCCGCGGTTTCCTGCGCCCAGCGCTCGAACGACCGGCGCACCTCGTTGGCGGCGTCCGAGGCGATGTGGCAGGTCTCGATCGCCAACAGCTCGTCCCAGCGGCCGAGCCGGTGAAAGCCCAGTGCAGGACCGTCAGGTGTCGCCACCCACGAGAACTCGAGCTTGTTGCGATACCCGAACTGATGCTCTGCCGGCACGATCGGCTCGAGCACATACCCGTCCAGCCGGCCCAGCCGGCGAAGCGACTCGTCCACCTGGGCCTGCTTGTGCCGAAGCTGCTCGGAGTACTCGAGATCCTGCCAGGCGCACCCGCCACACACCCCGAAGTGCTGGCAACGGGCGGGGATGCGGCCGGGACCCGGCTCCAGCAACTCGACCGTGCGAGCCTCGGCGTGCCGGCGCTTGACTTTGGTCACCCGCGCCCGCACCCGGTCGCCAGGCAGTGCACGGGACACGAACACGACCAGTGGGCCGTGCCGGGCGACACCGCGGCCGCCATAGGCAAGGCTGTCGACGGTCAGCTCAATCTCTTGGTCTCGTACAACTTTGGGCGGCATCCGGTTTAGTGTACGGCTCGTGCCGATTTCGGTCTCCACCTTCCGCGAGCAGCTCGAGGCGATGAATGCCGACGCGCTCGACGAGTACTACCGGCATTCGGCCGGGCTGAAGCCGACGCTCGAGATCGCCGCCATCTACGAGCGGTATCCGGATCTCACTGCGCTGGAGCAGGTGCAGGCGATGGAGGCCGAGGGAGCTCCGGTGGAGCTGCGGCAATACGCGGCCGAGGGCTACATCGGCAACGGGGTCAAGCTGCTGACCGATCAGGTCGCGAATACCGAGGCCGAGCTCTCGGTGTCGCTCGGCGAGGAGTCGATCCCGTATCGGGCCGTGCGCCCGAGGCTGATGAACGAGCCCGATGCCGGCCGCCGCCGCGACCTGCATGCACGCCGCTGTGATGCTACCGAGCAGCACCTCAACCCGATCCTGGCGGAGATCGCCGAGACCGAGCGCGGGCTCACCCGCGACGTCGGCGCCAACACCGTGCTGGAGCTGTACACCAGCTTCGGATACGACCCGGTCGCGCTGCATCGCTCGACATCGCAGCTGTTGGAGGACACCGAAGACCTCTACCGCACCCACATGGATGCGCGTCTGCGACAGACGCTCGGCCTGGGTCTGGATGACGCCTCACCGGCCGATCTCGCCCGGCTGTGGCGCGCCCCGGAGTTCGATCGCGGCTTCCCGCCGGAACGGGCGCTGCCTGCATTGCGGGCGACGCTGGCGGCGCTCGGTGTCGACCTCGACTCGCAGTCCAACGTCGAGCTGGACATCGCCGAGCGGCCCAACAAGGTGCCGCGTGCGTTCTGCGCTCCGGTGCGCGTGCCCGACCGAGTGGTGCTGGTGATCCTGCCGCAGGGCGGCCCGGAGGACTACCAGGCACTGTTCCACGAGGCCGGCCATACGGAGCATTTCGCGCACACCTCGCGTGACCTGCCGGCTGAGCACCGGCTGTTGGGCGACAACGGTGTCACCGAGGGGTATGCCTTCCTGCTCGAACACCTGGTTCGGATCGGCGCTGGCTCAGCTTCCCGGCTCGACTTCGGCCCGATCGAGGAGTACGTGCGCTTCAGCGCGCTCACCAAGCTGTTCTCGTGCGCCGGTACGCGGCCAAGCTCGCCTACGAGATCGAGCTGCACACCGGGGCGCCGCTGGACTCGCTGCCGGGGCGATACTCCGCGCTGCTCACCCAAGCCGTGGGCGTGCCGTATCCCGCGAGCGACTACCTGGAGGATGTGGACGGCGGCTTCTACTGCACCAACTACCTGCGGGCGTGGGCGTTCGAGACCCAGCTGCGCGAGCCACCTGCGTGATCGCTTCGGCACCCAGTGGTACCAGGCCAGCGGGGCCGGCAGCCTGGTGCGGGAGATGTGGAACCTGGGCCAGTCGATGAACGCCGACGACCTGCTGCAGGAGGTCACCGGGTCGCGGATCGACTTCGGCGTGCTCACCGCCGAGGCTCACGAGGCGCTCGACCGCCTGCCCCGCCCGGCGCGCTGATCACGCACACAGGCGGTTACGCGACAGGTTGAGTGCGTGCCGGTAGACCTGCGACATGTGCCGGAAGTCGTGCACCTCGGGTGCTGCGGCCACCGCCGCCCGCCACAGCCGCACGCCGGCGAACAGCGCTCCCTGGGGCGTCTGGCGAATGGTGGGCGCCGACAGCAGCACATACGGTGAGAACACCTGCACGGTGGCGGCCGGCGACGCCGCCTGCATGGTGGCCGCAAACCCTTCCGGGTCGTCCGGCTTGACCAGCATCCATACTCGCTGCGGTTGCCATTGCTGCTGCATCTGACGCACCAGCGCGCAGTTCACCGGCCGGTGGATCTGGCGCCACATGCCCAGCGGTGAGCTTCGCGGGGCGTTCAGCGCCGCATACGCGCCGTACAGTCGCGGGTCCTCGGCTGCCTTGGCCTTGCCTGCGCTGGTCAGAAGCGAATCGGTGTCGGTGAACTCGCCGGCCCAGCTCGAGGCTGGCGTTTCGCAGGCCATCGTTGAACCCCCCGACGATTCTCACGTCGGCCACCAACCCCGTGACCAGCAGCGCCGCAAGCACCACCGCTGCCACCGGCACCAGCTTGCGTGGCAGCCGCCGGCCCAGCTCGAGTACGAACGCGGCCACCGCCGTGGCATAGCCCGGCATCAAGAAGCTCAGGTGGCGCTCGGGAGCGAAGTCATGGGAGCTGGCAGTGAACACGATCAACAGGCCGACCGGCAGCGCCGATCCAGACGCCCACCACCAGTGCCGCCCGCCGGTTGGTAGAGAGCAGCGCCACAAACCCGGCGATCGCAGCGGCACCCAGGGCGATGGCCGCGAGCGCGTCACCTGAACCCGAGACGTGATCGCCCAGCCTGGTCCAAAACCCGCTCGAGCCGAGGTCGACCACCGAGGCGCCGCTGCCGACTCCGTACTTGGTCTGGAGCGGGGCATACACCCATCGCAGCACCACCATCGCCGCCACCGCCAAGAGCGCCGCCACGGCCACGGCCAGATACGACCGCCAGTCCGCGCGCAGGCTCTTGGGATGGCGCAGCTTCGGTCCCACGCCCATCACGATCAGGAGCACCACCTCCGATGCCAGCGCGAACAGGCCGAACGGGTGGGCGGCCACCAGCAGCAGCGCAGAGAGCGCATACGGCACCACCCACCGCAGGCGCCGTGTGCGCACCAGGATCAACAGCAGCCACAAGCTGGCGAACGCGGCTGCCATCATGGCCGTGTAGCCGCGCGCGAACTGGCCCAGGTGGAGCGTGATCGGCGAGGTCGCCACGATCACCGAAACGATCGCCCCGCCCGCCCGCCCCAGCAGCTCTCGCCCGGTGCCGTAGCTGATCGCCACGGCCAGGATGCCGAGCACCGCCGAGGGTAGGCGCAATCCCAGGATGTCGTCCCGCCACTGCCAGCGACGCGTGCACCAGCAGGTAGTGCAGCGGCGGTCCGTGGCGCACATCGATGGCTGTGTGCAGGACCTCGCGCACCGAATCCATGGACGCGACCGCCAACGTCACGCCCTCGTCGTTCTGCAGCGGCCGGAAATCGAGCCCGAAGCCGAGCACCGCCACCGCGTAGCCGATGGTGGCGGCGGCAGCCACCAACGGTGGCCACCACTTGGTCACAAACCTCAGGATCCCTCCCCGCATGATCGGAGTATCCGCCACGGGGCGTCAGAGCACCGGAGTAACCTTGTTGCCATGGCCACGGAACCGATCCCGCCGCCGATCCCCGCGGCCGCCCCAACCCCCGCTGTGAGCGTGGTCGTCCCGGTGCTGAATGAGGAGGCCACGGTCGAGCGGCTGTACCAGGGCATCACCACCACCCTCGATCAAGCTGGACTGTCCCATGAGATCATTTTCGTGGACGACGGGTCGCGCGACGGCACCTACGACACGCTCGCCCGGCTGCACGAGGCCGACGCCGGAGTGCGGGTGATCTCGTTCAAGCAGAACGCCGGACAGCACCCGGCGATGCACGCCGGTATGAGCCGTGCCCGGGGTGACGTGATCGTGACCATGGACGGCGACCTGCAAAACAATCCCGAGGACATTCCCCGGCTGGTGGCGGCCATCGACGCCGGCGCCGACCTGGCGTCCGGCCGGCGGGCCACCCGCGAGGACGGCTTCATCCTGCGACGGCTGCCGTCGGCGATCGTCAACAAGATGCTGCGGCGCCTGACCCACGCCCCGATCTCCGACTTCGGCTGCGCGTTCAACGCCTACCGGCGCTCGGCACTGGTGCCGGTGCTGCCCCGCATCGGCCGCCAGAAGTTCACCAAGGCGCTGGTCTCGACCACCACCTCGCGGGTCGTGGAGGTGGACGTCCAGCACGCCGCCCGTGCCGACAAGAGCCGCTACAGCGCCATGGCCTGACCAAGATGACGTTGCACGTGCTGACCGGTTTCTGGCCCGGGTTGATCCAGTGGGTGGGCACTCTGGTGGGAATCGTCGGTATCCTTGCCTCTGTTGTAGTGACGATCTGGGGCATCGACATCTGGATCGCTCACGGCAACTTCCCGGGACGCACGTTCCTGGGTGGGCTGGTGCTCTTCATGCTCGGCTTGCAGGGACTGCTGTTGGCCGCGGTGGGTGAGTATCTGCAACGGATCCAGCGCGACGTCGACGGGCGGCCGCTGTACTACATCGATCGCGAACTCGGGTAACGGAGTGAGGTTGTGAAACGGATTCTGGTCACCGGCGGCGCCGGCTTCATCTCGTCCAACATGATTCGCTACCTGCTCGGCGAGACCGAGCACGAGGTGGTGACCATGGACGCCCTCACCTACGCCGGCAACATGGCGAACCTGGCCGACGTGTTCGACCACGACCGGCTGCGGTTCATCAAGGGCGACATCCGCAACGTCGGCGACGTCACCCGGGCGCTGGACGGCATCGATGTGATCGTGAACGCCGCCGCGGAATCGCACGTGTCCAAGTCGATCGAGTTCGGCGGCGGGGAGTTCGTCACCACCAACGTCGAGGGCACCCAGGTGCTGCTCGACGCGATGCGCGACCACCCGATCGAGCGCTTCATCCTGATCTCCTCGTCCGAGGTGTACGGCACCGCCGAGACCGAGCCGATGTCCGAGGATCATCCGCTCAACCCGCGCTCCCCCTACGCCGGCACCAAGGCCGGTGGCGATCGCCTGGCGTACTCGTACTGGTGCACGTACGACCTGCCGATCGTGATCATCCGGCCGTTCAACAACTACGGGCCGTACCAGCACCCGGAGAAGGTGATCCCGCGGTTCATCATCCAGGCGCTCACCGACCGGCCGCTGACGATCCACGGAAACGGCGTGGCCAGCCGCGACTGGCTGCACGTGTTCGACACCGCCGAGGCGATCACCGCCGCCTGTGAGGTGCCGCTGGAGCAGGTCATCGGCCAGACCATCAACGTGGCCACGGGCGTGGACGAGTCGGTCGAGTTCATCGCCGATGCCGTGCTCGAACTGCTGGGCAAGCCGGAGAGCCTGAAGCACTACGTCCCCGACCGGCCCGGCCAGGTCGACCGCCATATCGGCTCCACCGACAGGGCCGCCCAACTGCTCGGCTGGAACTCCAACATCCCGTTCTCGGAAGGACTCGAGAAGACGATCGCCTGGTATCGCGACAACCCGGAATGGTGGCAAGCGGTGCTCGCTCAGGAGCAAACCGCTCAACCCGCGTGAGCGCGAACGGCTCGCCCACCCTGGTGGTGCTGGGCGGAGGGCCGGCGCAGCGGCATGCGATCGACGCCGCCCGTTCGATCGGCGTGCGCACGATCGTGTGTGACAGCGATCCTCGGGTCGGCGACGTGCGCGTCTCGACCGAGGACATCGACGGCGTGCGCGAGGTGGCGCGCAGAGCCGACGGCGTACTCGCTCCGGGCACCGACTGGCCGGTTCGGATCGCAGCGGAGGTTGCCCACGACCTGGGGCTGCCGCACCCGATCTCGGTGGCCACAGCCAAGATCTGTACCGACAAGCTCGCGCAGCGCGAGCGGCTGGGCTGCGGCCGGCGTGCTGCAGCCGCAATGGTCGGCCGACGAGGCGCCGGCGTACCCGTGCGTGGTCAAAGCGCCCGACCGGCAGGGGCAGCGGGCGATGGCGATCATCACCGACCCCGCCCAACTGGCGGCCGCCGCAGAGCGCGCGCGAGCAGCGTCCCGCGACGGACGCGTGCTATTCGAGCGGTTCGTCCCCGGCCCCGAGGTGACCGTCGACGGCTTCCTCAAGGACGGCCGAAACCACATCGTCGCCGTCACCGACCGGGTGCATTTCCCCGACGCCCCCGGGATCGCCAAGCAGCACGTCTACCCGTCCGCGTACCCGGACAGTGTGGACGCGGCCGCAGACACCGCCACACGGGCGCTGGAGGCGCTGGGGGTGGAGTCGGGCCCGACCTACGTGCAGCTGATCCTGGGACCGGACGGGCCGTGCGTGATCGAGGTGGCGGCGCGGCTCGGCGGCGGCCACGACTCGGAGCTCCTGCGCCACACCGTCGGCGTCGACCTGGCCGCCGCGGCGGTGCGCGCGGCGCTCGGCTGGGAGGTCGCCGCCGCCGACCTCGAGCCGCATCCCAACGGCGCCGGCGTGGTCGAGTTCCTGCGCGCCCCCGAGGGTGAGTTGGTGGCGACCCAAGGCCCGCCCGAGGCACACTTTTATCATCCCCGCGGGCATACGTACGGCCCGCTGGTGGCAGCGGCCGGCCGGGCCGGGTACGTGCTGGAGACCGGCACCGATCGGAGGGAAGCTGTGTCCCGAGCCGAAGCTGCGGTGGATCACATCAGCTTCGAGGTGAGATGACACACGAACCCGACCCCCAGCTTGCGATCGAAGGCGGACAGCCCGTGCGGGCGACGCCTCTGGACTTCTCGCCCCCGCTGATCGGCGACGAGGAGGTCGAGTCGGTGGTCGCCACGCTGCGCTCCGGCTGGCTCACCAGCGGCCCTCGGGTGGCCGAGCTGGAGGAGCGGTTTGCCGCCTACGCCGAGGTGCCCTACGCGATCGCGACGGCGTCCTGCACAGCAGCGCTGCATCTCGCCCTGATCGCCGCCGACGTGGGCGTCGGCGACGAGGTGGTGACCACGTCGTTCACGTGGCCCGCCACCATCAACGCGATTCTCCATGCGGGAGCCGAGCCCGTGTTCGCCGACGTCGATGCTGCGACCCTCAACCTCGATCCAGACGCGATCGAGCGGGCGATCACCGATCGCACCCGGGCGATCCTGCCGGTGCACTTCGCCGGCGCCCCCTGCGATATGGACGCGATCGAGCAGATCGCGCGTGATCGCGGCCTGATGGTGATCGAGGACGCCGCGCACGCGGTCGAGGCGGCAGTCGGCACGCGCAAGATCGGTTCGATCGGCGATTTCACCTGCTTCTCCCTGTATGCCACCAAGAGCCTGGCGGGTGGCGAGGGCGGGCTGATCACAACCCATTCGGAGCCCGCAGCCAAGCGGCTGAGGCTGCTGCGGTCGCAGGGGATTTCGCGTGATCCGTGGCGTCGCCGCGAGATCCAGACGCTGGGCTACTACGACGTCGAGGAGCCTGGGTACAAGGCCAATCTGGGCGACCTGCACGCCGCCGCGGCGCTGCCGGGCCTGAGCCAGGTGGGGGCGCGCCGTGAACGCCGGCTGGAGATCGTCGAACGCTACGACGAGGCGCTGGCCGAGCTCGAGGGGCTCGCCCCGATCGGACGGCCGGAGTACGGGCGGCATGCCCACCATCTGTACGTGGTGCGCGTCAACGCCGCCCGGGCGGGCGCAAACCGCGACCGCTACGCCGAAGCGATGATGGCTGAGCACATCTCCACCGGCCTGCATTTCCTGCCGGTGCACACGCTCACCTGGTACAGCACCCATCTGCCCGAGGTCGACCTGCCGGTCACCCAGCGGGCCGGGTCAGAGGTGATGTCGCTGCCGCTGGCAGCCGCGCATACCGATGCCGACGTCGACGACGTGATCACGGCGCTGCACAAGGTCCACGCAGCGCTCTCGAGGCCGTGAACCGCCGCTCCAGAGTCGCTATCGAGGGCGCGATCTCGGTCGTGCTGCTGGTGGTGCTGCTGAGATACGCGGGCGTCGACGAGGTCTGGAACACCCTCAAACGCACCGACCTGGCCTGGTTCATCCCGGCCGTGGCGGTGAACATGGCGACGGTGGTCGTGATGGCCTGGCGGTGGCGGCTGCTGCTCTCTGCCAAGGGCCTTCAGGTGCCGCTGGGATGGCTCACGCGCACGTACTTCGTGGCCCTCTTCGCCGGCCAGTTTCTGCCTGCGGCGATCGGCGGAGACGCGGTGCGCGCAATCGAGCTGGGGCGGCGCACCGACGACGGCGCCGAAGCGGTCGCATCGGTGCTGATCGACCGGCTGGTGGGAGTCGTCTCGCTGGTGATGCTGGCGCTGGTGGCAATCGCCATCGGCGACCATTCCGGCTACCGGCCCGAGGTGATCGCAGCCGAGGCGATGTTCGGACTGGCGGCGGCGACGATTCTGGCGCTGCTCTTCTCCAGCCGGCTGCGGGGTGTGGTGGCTCGGACGCTCGAGCCGCGCGCGGGTGGGCGGCGGCTGGCCGCGGGACAACGGTTCTACGAGGCGCTGCACTCCTATCGCGACCATCGCGGCACGCTGGTGGCGGTGTGCGGTCTGGCGATGGTCGTGCAGGTGGCGCGCATCGGCGTGATCTGGATGCTGGTGCAGGCGCTCGAGCTCCCGGTCAGCGTAGGGGTCGTACTGGTGACCGGGCCGGTGGTATTTGCGGCGCTGGTGCTGCCGGTGTCGCTGAACGGCATCGGAGTGCGCGAGGCGGTGTTCGTGTACTTCCTGCGCGACCAGGTGCCGAGCTCGGAGGCGATCGCGCTGGGGTTTGCCTTCTTCGCAGTGGGTACCGCCACGGCGCTGGTGGGCGCGCTGGTGCTGTTGGTTCGATTCGTCCGCTACGGCGCCCGCGGGGTCGCCCGGCGCACCGCAGATCGAGCCGCCGTCCGGCCCGGTCGATCAACCCGACCAGCCGGACCGCGACACTGTCCACCGTTAGCCCGGTAGTGTCTCCAGATGCCAGCCGAGCAGCTCAAAGGCCGCGATTTCCTTCGCAGCGACGACCTCTCCCGGGACGAGCTCTTGCACCTGCTCGACCTGGCTGATCGGCTCAAGCAGCTGGTGCACGAACGGGTGGAGCACCGTCTGCTTCCGGGCCGCTCGCTGGCGATGATCTTCGAGCGCTCATCCACCCGCACCCGCGTCTCGTTCGAGGTGGGCATGCAGCAGCTGGGCGGCATCGCTGTTCCGCTGACCGCCGCCGACACCCAGATCGGTCGGGGCGAGTCGATCACCGACACGGGGCTGGTGCTGGCCCGCTACGTCGACGGGATCGTGATCCGCACCGGCTCACACGCCCGAGTCGAGGAGCTGGCCGAGGCGGCTGACGTCCCGGTGATCAATGCGCTCACCGACGTCGAGCATCCCTGTCAGGCGCTGGCCGAGGTGCAGACGATGCGCGAGCGGCTGGGCCGGTTGGAGGGCCGCCGGGTGGCCTGGATCGGCGACGGCAACAACGTGTGCCAATCCCTGATCGTGACTGCGGCAAAGCTCGGGATGCAGGTCGCTGTGGCATCGCCGGAGGAGTTCCGCCCCGATGCCGAGATCGTGGCCTCGCTGGGAGACGCGGTCGAGCTGACCACCGACCCGCACACCGCGGTGAAGGGCGCCGACGTGATCGTGACCGACGTGTGGGCAAGCATGGGGCAGGAGGAGGAGCGTGAGCAGCGGGTGACGAAGTTCGCCGGATATCAGGTCAATGCCGAGCTGCTGGAGGCGGCCACGCCTGAGCACATCGTGCTGCACTGCCTGCCGGCCCATGTGGGCGAGGAGATCACCGAGGACGTCCTGCACGGGCCGCACTCGGCGGCGTGGGACGAGGCCGAGAACCGCCTGCATGTGCAGAAGGCGCTGCTCGCCCTCGTTATGGCGTGAGCGCCCGCCGCCCGCTGCTGATCGTCGACGGCGACTCCTACGCGCACCGCGCCTACCATGCGCTGCCGCCGATCGAGGGCGCCGGGGGACGGCCGGTGAACGCGCTGGTGGGCGTTGCCAATCTGGTGGTGGCGCTGTGGGTCGCGGAGCAGCCGCGAGCGGTGCTGGTGTGCTGGGACACCGTCGGTACCCCGACCTACCGCAACGAACTGTGGCCGGCCTACCAGACCGGCCGGGAGTTCGACGACGAGATCGTCGAGCAGCTGCAGCGCCTGCCCGATCTGATCACCGCACTGGGATTCAGCGTCGCCAAGGTTGCGGGCTATGAGGCCGACGACCTGCTCGCCTCGGCGGCGATGGCGGAGAGCATGGACGGCGGCACCGCGCTGGTTGCGACCTCGGATCGCGATGCGTATCAGCTGGTGTCCGACGCGGTCACGGTGCTGGCGCCGCAGACCGGAGGTAAGCCGCCGGCGAGGATCGGCCTGGCGGAGGTCGTCGAGCGCTACCGGGTGCTGCCCGAGCAGGTGGTCGATTTCATCGCGCTGCGGGGAGACCCCTCCGACAAGCTGCCCGGCGCGGTCGGGATCGGCGCCAAGACCGCGGCCGCGCTGCTGCTCAAGTACGGCACGCTGGAGCACCTGATCACCCACGCCGACGAACTCCGGCCGCGCCAAGCCGCAGCTGTGCGTGATCCCAACGTGCAGCTCTTCCGGCGGATCGCCCAGATGGACGTGAGCGCGCCCGTGACGCTGCCGGCCGATGCCGGCCTCGACCGCCCCCGCGGCGCCGCCTTTGCCCGCGAGATCGGCGCTGAGGCGCTGGCCAAGCGGCTCGAGTCGGGCTAGGCGGGCTCGAGCGTCGGCTGGGCGCGACCGCGGTCACGAAACCATCACGAAAACCAATTGACATTCGCTCGCACCGCCAAGTGGCGCCCACCCACCACCCCGTGCGCGCAATGAGTAGCGGTGCCTGGCACCGTTATTCACCACC
Source organism: uncultured Actinomycetes bacterium (assembly GCA_963723785.1). Lineage (GTDB taxonomy): Bacteria > Actinomycetota > Thermoleophilia > Gaiellales > JAICJC01 > CAVPTL01. The sequence continues at coordinate 98,910 of CAVRSB010000024.1, forward strand.
AACGGCCTGACGTGAATAATTGGTGCCTGGCACCTTTTATTCAGGCGGTCTCAGCGTCGGCTGGGCGCGACCGCGGTCACGAAACCATCACGAAAACCAATTGACATTCGCTCGCACCGCCAAGTGGCGCGCCCACCCCACCACCCCGTGGGCGCAATGAGTAGCGGTGCCTGGCACCGTTATTCACAACCCGGCCGGGCCGCGCCTCGCCTTCCGGGCACCGTCCGAATTGAAAAACTCTGAATACCAAAGAAGCCGACATCCGCCCCGCCGTGCGACGTGAAGTAATTGGTGCCTGGCACCAATTATTCACCTCTAGGAGCGGACGATTACCAGGCCGTCGGTGTCGGAGTGCAGCACGCGCCAGCCGGGGAGGCGCTTGAGCCGCGCAGTCAGGCCGGGGTTCTTCTGGGCCGAGACGACGATCTCCTGGTAGTCACGAGTGACCGCGGCCCAGTTGGGCGAGTCGAGAGCGACGAAGTGCATGAACGGCACCAGCTTGTCCGGCGGGAAGATCTCCAGGCGAGCGTCGTATCCGACACGGCCGTTCAGGTTCGGGTGCTTCCACAAGAGCTCCGGCCCGGTGATGTCGTCGCCCAGCACATGGATGCCGGGATGTGCCACCGCATACGCATTGGCGGCAGACACCGCGCCGGCAGGCAGTTGCGCGTCGAAGCGGCTGTCCGAGGTGGTCGCCAGCACCACCGTGCTGCACAACACCGCGATCGCCAGCGCCGCCGCCAGCACCATCCCCAACCGCCGGAAGCCCGCGCCCGCGCCGCCGATCGAGAACGCGACCAGGCCGGCGATAAAGCCTCCGAACAGGCACAGCAGCTGCACCCGGATCGACTGGCCCGGAACAAATGCAAGCACCGCGCCGAGCACCAGCATCACCGCCGCGGCGATGCCCAGCATGCGGGCCCGCGAGCCGGCCTTGGCGTCGGGCGCCGGGCGCGCGCCGGAGGGAGCGATCGACTCCATCAGGTCTGCCACCAGCACCGCCGCCGGGAACGCGAACCAGACCTGATAGCGGACGGCGTGAACTCCGGCCAGCGCCATCACCGCCGTCAGCACCGCCAGTGGAATCGACGGGCGCTTGCCGCGGCCGATCGCAACGCCCACGACCACCAGCACCAACGCCAGCAGCAGCACGAACACCAGGCTGACACCCGTGAAGGTGGCGGGCGCCCACTCCGGGACGTACTGCGCCAGGCTCGGGTTCTGGAGCACCGAGCGGTAGTAATCGACCAGGGCGTGCGGCGAGTAGGTGGAAACCAGCAGTGCCGAAGCCCCGAAGGCGAAGGCCGTGGCGATATACCGATCCGAGGAGCGGCTGTCGCCGCGGCGGCGCATCACCACCATCCGGTAGATAGCCCAGCCGGCCGCGATCCCCGCTCCCATCAACGCCGAGCCGTGGATATTGGCCCACAGGATTAGCACCGGGACAGCCATCAGCACCGGCCACTTGTACCGCTCGCGGCGCTCGTCCTCGAGCAGGATCCACAGCAGACCGGCGAACAGCGGGTAGGCGAAGCTCTGGGCGCGGATGACAGTGTTTGGCTGGCACACGAAGAACGCGATGGTCGCCCAGATCACCGCCCGCACGGGGTCGATCCCGCGGCGCATGATCATGACCGCCAGCATGCCGAAGGCCGAGGCGATCAGAAGGCCCGAGAGCATGCCCACCGCGACGTCTCCGCCGCCCTGCCAGGCGCTGTAGTAGATCCAGTGGGCCAGCCACTGCTGATCGATCCAGGTGCGGCCGTGAGCGGCGACCGTGAACGGGTCGGTCTTGGGGATGCCCGTCTCCGAGATGTAGCGGCCCGCGTACAGGCTCAAGAAGGAGTCCGGCAGAAATAGCCGCGAGGTGGTCATGAACACCGCCGCGAGCACCACTCCCGCGAATCCCAGCGCCACCATCCAGCGGGGCAGCGAGCGCTGCGGCGCGGCCGCGGGAACCTCCGTCGGCACGGAAATCAGCCGCACCGATTCGGTCGGCTCGGCGACGCTCACAGCCGGCATCTCGCCCATGGGGTCTGGCATCTCCCAGGCTACATCGGCACTCCAGCCGGGGGCTTTAGAGCCTATCCCGGTAGGGCTCTTTAGGTGAAGAACAGCGCGCCGGCGGCCACCATTACCACCAGGTTGCCGATCATGGCTGCCAGAGCCAGCCCCATTCGCGGCGCTCCCAGGCGGGCGACCGTGAAACCCGAGAAGCCGAGGCCGAATCCGAAGATCGCGGTCAGCACCGCCGCGACCTCGGCCACCTGCCGGCCAGAGCCGCTCAGCGCCAACCCGATCACAGCCAGCAATACCGCCACACCACACGCCCCGGCGCTGACGACAGCGGAACTATTGGTCTGTGGCTCGGATTGCATGTGCAGATCCATACCAGACCCGGGGGTAGAGTGCCGCAGCGTGCAGCTGTTCGACGAACACCAGCGGATCGTCATCTGCCACGAACCGGCTGTAGGCCTGCGGGCGATCATCGCCGTGCACAACACGGTGCTCGGCCCCGGGCTGGGCGGCATCCGCATGTGGCCGTTCGAGTCGCACGAGGCCGCGCTCACCGACGTGCTGCGGCTGTCGCGGGGCATGACCTACAAGAATTCGCTGGCCGGACTGCCGCTGGGAGGCGGCAAGACGGTCGTGATCGGCGACTCCCGCACCCAGAAGACGCCGGAACTGTTCCGCGCGCTGGGACGCGTGATCGACTCGCTGGGAGGGCTCTACCTGGCCGCCGAGGACGTCGGCACGACCACCGAGGACGCGACCGAGGTGGCCCGCGAGACGCGCTACATCACCGGCCTCCCCCACGACGTCGGCGGATCGGGCGATCCCTCGCCGATGACCGCCTGGGGCGTGTTTGTGGGGATGCGCGCGGCGTTGCGAGAGGCAGGCCTCGACCCCAGCTTCGAAGGCGTCTCAGTGGTGGTGCAGGGAGCCGGCCACGTCGGAGCGACCCTCACCCGTCACCTGATGGCAGCAGGCGCGAACGTGACCGTGGCCGACATCCACGCCGACCGGGTGGAGCCGCTGCGGGCCGCGGGCGCCGAGGTGGCGGATCCCGACGGGCTGCACGCTCACCCGTGCGAGATCTTCTCGCCATGCGCACTGGGGGCGGTGGTGCGGCCGGACACCATCGATCGGTTCCAATGCCGCGTGATCGCCGGCGCCGCCAACAACCAGCTTTTGGACGGCGAGATGGGCGATGCGCTGGCCGCGCGGGGGATCGTGTACGCCCCTGACTTCGCGATCAACGCCGGTGGGGTGATCAACATCGGCGAGGAGCTCGGGAAACCGTACGACGCCGGTCGAGCCGAGGTCGCGGTGGGCCGAATCGAGCAGACGCTCGAGCGGGTGTTTGCCCACGCACGCGAGGCGGGGATCGCACCGCATCGGGCGGCCGAGCAGCTGGCCCAGGCGCGGATCGATCAGGCCGAGGCCGACGTACCCACGCCGTAGGCCTGCATCGTCAGCACGATCCGGTCGCTGCGTAGCACCGCATTTGGCTGCAGACGCGACGCGGGCAGGTCGCGCGGCTCGTCGCCGCGACGGGCCTCCTCGACCGTGACAGTGCGCTCCAGCAGGTCGAGCCGCACCACGTACTCGTACCACGAGATGTCCCAGGAAACGGTGATCAGCACCGGCCGAGGCAGCTCCACGCCACCCACCACCACGTTGACGATAGGGTCGCCCAGGCTCCGTGAGATGGCGACCACGCGCTCGACGTGCTGCGAACGGTTGAAGGCCTCCAACGCGTGCAGGCGCACGTGCCGGGCATCCGACTCTCGCCGCCTGGCGTCGGCCAGCTCGTTGTAGCGCTCACGCTCGGCCGCGAGCTCCTGCTCCAGCGCCGACAACCGAACGGTCGCGCGGCCGACCTCGGCCGCCTGCTCGTCCAGCTGGGCCGCGACCGCATGGTGCCGGGCGATCTCTGCCTTGTGTCCCGCCTCGGACTGCACCGCCCGCTCGTCGGCGCGTCGCTTCTCGGTCTGCATTGCCTTGAGCTCGCGCTCGCGCTTGCGCAACTCGTTGGTCACGTCCTTCAGCTCGCGCTTGACGTTGCGCAGCTCGCCCGACTGCTGCTCGGCCTTGGCCAGTGCATTTCGCACCTGATCGAGGTCGAGCTCGACCGATTGCAGCTGGCCGCGCAGGCGGTCGATCAGCGACTCACGCTCGCGCAGTGCCTGATCCGCAGGCGGGTTGGCGTGCACGGCAACGATCGGCCGGCCGTCCGCCCGCCAGCCCCGCCGATCGGCGCGCTCGTAACACAGCGGGCACACCTTCGCGAACCGTTTCGACTGTGGATCCTGATACAGCCGCGCCGGCTCGCCGACAAGAAGATGGCGGCGACAAAGCGCGCAGCTGGCGGTGTGTTCAGTTGTGCTCGGCATTCCGTCCTCGCGAGGGACCTGAGAGTCTACCGACTGCTCGCAGGAAATGCCCGCTCAGCGGCGAATGCGGAGAGTTGCTGACCGTTCGCGGCTCACGGCACCGGCGGGTCGACGTTCAGCCGCACCGGCCCAGCGCTGAACGCAGTCACCAATGTCATGCCGTCGGGAGCGGCCACCGCCGAGGCGTCGTTGGTCGGTGACCACCAGCGGGTATAGCGCACCCGCAGCAGGTACGTCCCCGGCTCCGACACGTGCATTGCCACCCGTCCCCGCTTGAGGCTCATCAGCTTCACCCTGCCGGGGCCGGTCACGATCGGCGTGGCATGGCGCAGCCGGTAGATGTCGACATTCCCCACGTTTGCGTCCAGCACCAGCCCCGAACGCCCACTGCGCAGCAGCCTGGCCTCGGCCCGTGCGCTCTGGTCGAGCGGCCCCCGCGGCAAGAGCACGTAGCGCACGCCGACCGACCGCAGCCAGTGCTGGTAGGAGCTCGCGGTCAGCTTGGAGCGATAGAGCGCCCGGTTGACCGGCAGGTCGTCCTGGCGATACCAGCCGCGCGCGAGGTAGAAGCCCGCCTCGGGCACGTACAGCGCCTCCCAGTGGCCCCAGTTGGCAACCACCTCGACCCGGTACTGGTGCGCCGATGGGTGCTCGTGCAGATAGTCGAGCGCCGGCTGCCAGAAGCTCTTGGTGGAGCCGGGGTTGCTCCAGGCGGTGCTCATGTCGCGCACAAACGGCCCCACCTGGAGCACCAGGGCGACGGCGGCCACCATCAGGATCAGCGGCGAGCGGCGCCCGGCGACGTTTCGCGTGAGCAGCAAGCAGCGGCGTGCCGGCCTCGGCAAACAGTCTGCCGGCGTTGGCTCCCACCGGGGCGCTGATCATGTAAGCCGCTGCGTTCACCGCCAGGTAGATCACGAACATGGCCCGCAGCGACCGCGCCTCCCTGCCGGTGCCGGCCACCAGGAATCCGGCGACACAGAACGCCCCGATCACGAGCAGGTCGACGCCGCCGTAGGGGTAGGAGGTGTCGCCCGAGAACAGGTGCTGCACCGTCGCCGCCAGCGCGAGCACGAAGACGAAGGCCGCCAGCTCGACCCGGTGGCGGCCGAGCATCGAGGTCAGCCCTCCGCCGAACACCACCCCGGCCATCACCACCGCCAGCAGCACCAACGCGAGCGGCGAGAAGCCCAGCGTCACCAGCGCCGCGACGGCGAATCCGAGCCGCCAGCCGCGCTGGACGCAGGCCAGTGCCACCGCCATCGCCGCCGCTCCGCACAGGAACGGGTAGGCGCCGCTGACCATCATGTTGTAGGGCGCCACCACTGCCAGCAGCAGCGCCGGCGCGAGCGCGGCCTTGAATCCGTAGCGGGCGACCATCACCCAGGCCGTGGCGGCCGACATCACCGCCGCGGCGAAGACCGCCAGGGCACCGATCCCGACCTTCGCCGCCAGCGGATAGAAGAGCACGCTGTAGGCCACGAACACGTACCTGCCCGAGTACCAGTCGTTGTTCCACCAGACGAAGCCCTGATGGCGGTAGAGCCAGGTCTGGAAGAGATGTGCGGGCGTATCGACGCCCGGGGGACCGAGCCAGTACACGCTCGCGGCGACGACCGCCGCCAACCCCGCCGCTGCGAGCGGGAGAACATCGCGTCGGACAGGCGTTCGGGGAGGTCGGATCACGCGGGCGGAGGATAGCCGCATGGGCAGTTAGAAGTCCGCCCTACCGGCGAAATGGGCGGGCGCCCCCGGCCGGGTCAGCTGGTACAGCGCCAGCCGATGGCCGCCGTTCAACGTGAACGAGCAGCACGGGCCATGCGGGATTCCAAAGGACGATTGCCGTTGCCATCCGCGCTCCTGCATGGTCTCGAGGGCTGCTTCCAGGTCGGCGACGCGGTACACCAGCAGCGGACGGTCGCCTTCCAGGTGGTCGGTGAGCAGGATCAGCGGAGAGTCTTCCGCCAGCTCGATCGCCGCCACCCGCACGCCCATCGCCTCGATGGCGAACACCTGGCGCGCGCCCACGAGGTCGACGAAGTGGTCGCGATCGGCCGCGACGTCGCTGCTGGGCGTATACACAAAGTCAAGTGACTCGAACACGTCACCCCCGCCGCGACCTTACCAGCGGCGGGGGCGACAGGCTCGCCTAGATCAGGTCCTTGACCTTCTCGACGCCCTTATCGACGCCCTTCTTAATCGACTCACCGGCCTGCTCGAGCTGGCCTTCGCGCTTGGTCTTGGGATCGTCGGTTGCGTCCCCGACAACTTCCTTGACCTTGCCTTTGGCATCTTTTGCGCTCTCTGGCATGCGGCACTCCTTCGGGTGGGTTCACCCTTGGACTACCGCGCAGCCGCGATCCGCAAACCACCCCGCGCTGTCAGATCGCCGTGAGTCCACCGTCGGCTGCCCACACCGCGCCGGTCACATACGGCGTCTGATCGGAGGCCAGAAACGCCATCACCGAGGCCACCTCCTCCGGCTCGCCGGGCCGGTTGAGCGGGATCGTGCGCAACAGGTCCTCCCGCTCCTCAGGCGTGACCCAGTTGGTCATGGGCGTGTTGGTGTAGCCGGGGATGACACCGTTCACGCGGATGCCCTCCTGCGCGTAGTCGGCCGCCATCACGCGCACCAAGCCATACACACCCGCCTTGCTCGCGCTGTAGGCGTCGTAGCCGGTTGCACACCCGTACTGGCCGGTGGGAGAGCAGGTGCAGACGACCGCGCCTCCACCACTTTTCAGCAGCGCCCGCAAGCCGTGCTTGGCGGTCAGGAAGATGCCGGTGAGGTTGATGTCGATGGTGCGTTGCCACACCTCCAGCGACAACCGGTCGGCGCGGTCGTCCTGGCCGGCCAGCTGCACGCCCGCGTTGGGAACGATCACGTCCAGCCCTCCCCAGGCGGTGACGGCAGCGGCCACGGCAGCTTCCACGTCCGCCTCGCTTCTGACGTCGGCGCCGGCCACCAGCGCCTCACCCCCGGCCGCCTCGATCTCACCGGCGACGGCCTGGACGGCCTGCTCGTCGATGTCCACCAGCGCCACTCGCGCGCCCTCCCCGACGAACCGCAGCGCTGCCGCCCGGCCCATCCCCATACCCGCGCCGGTGATCAGCGCGCGCTTGTGCTCAAGCAAGTTCCCCACGTCTGGTCCTCTCGCTCAGTCCCCCGTGTAGGCCACCACGTCGATCTCCACCAGCATGCCTGGGGCCTGGCGCATGCCGCTGCCCACGGTGGTGCGCACCGGCCGGGGCTCCGGGAACCTGCTGGCGTACACGCCGTTGAAGCGCTCGAACTGGAGCTCGTCGGCCAGGTGCACGGTCGACTTGACCACGTCGGCCAGGGTCGCACCGCCGGCCTCCAGAATCGCCTCGATGTTGCGTGATCGTGACCTCTGTCTGCTCCTCGATCGTCTCGCCTTTGATCTCCGAGGTAGCCGGATCGATCGGCCCGCAGCCGCTCACGTACACGAAATCTCCGGCCCGGATGCCCTGGGAGTAGGCACCCAGCGGCGGACCGGCCTTGTCTGTGTGGATCGGGCGTTTGGGCATCGTCGCTCCTCGCTTTCAGGTTCGTTTGCCACGGGCGGCGACCGGCCAGATGTGCTCGACCACTCCGCCTCGGATCGCCACAAGCTCATCACACAAGTTCACCGCGGTGCAGATGTGGAAGGGCGTGAAGCGCAGCTTCTGGCCCACCTCGACCGAGACCCCTTCGCCGAGCTGTGCCATTCCATGCTCCTCGGTGATGCGCATGACGGCCACGTCCTGGTCGACCGCGGCAGCGATCGGGGACGAGCCCTCCGCCCCGCTGCGATCGCCGCTGAAGGTCTTGGAGCCGCCGTCCACGGTCGCCCATCCGTCGCGGCGAGTGCTGATCACCGTGGCCAGGACGAACGCGGCGACCTGGTCGGCGGTGGCGGCGCCGAAGCCCACCTGCATCGCGTCGTAGAAGACGTAGGTGCCGGCCCGAACCTCGGTCACGCCGTCCACCATGGCCGCGCCGCGGCCGGTCATGGTGCCGCCGGCGGTGACCTGCGAGACGGGCATGCCGTCGGCCGCCAGACGCTCGGCCACGCCGACGATGATCTGCCCCTCTTCCTGACCGGCCTCGTCGTTGGTCATCGCCGCGAGCCGCTCGCCGTACTTGCCGCGGTAGGTGGTGACGCCCTCCAGCTCGATCCCCGGCAGTGACCGGATCAGGCGGGCGAAGTCGGCGATCCGCTCGCGATCGTCTGGGGCCAGGCCGACGCGGTGAAGCCCGGAGTCGATCTCGATGTGCACCCACAGCGTCACCCCGGCGGCCACCGCAGCAGCGCTCAGGCCCTGAACCTGCTGTGTGCTGTCGACGTTGACGGCGATCTTGGCGTCGCGGGCCATCGCGGCCAGCCGCTCCCACTTGTCCTCTCCCACCGTGGGGTATGCCACCACGATGTCGCGCACGCCGGCCTCGTAGAACACCTCGGCCTCGCTCGGCTTGGCGGCGGTGATACCGCAGGCGCCGAGGGCGAGCTGCTGGGCGGCGATGGCCGGCGACTTGTGGGTCTTGATGTGGGGCCGAAGGTTCGTGCCGTGGGCGGCGACGGCGTCCTGCCAGCTCGCGAGATTTCGCTCCATCCGGTCGAGGTCGACCACCAGCGCAGGCGTCGGCACCTGTTCCAGGGTCATCCCCACCTGGGCAGCTGGGCGCTCATGCGGACGCCGCCAGGTCGGTGTCGAACGCCCGCAGCTTGGCGGCCACCACATCGTGTACCGCCGCCACCTGGGCGGCGTGCAGGGCATTCAGCCGACTGCCTTCCAACACCGAGGTGATGACGCTGTCGGTGGCGGCCAGATAGGCGGTTCGCAGCTCGGTGTTGACGTTGATCTTGGCGATTCCCGCCCGGATCGACCGTTGCACGAGATCGTCGGCGATCCCCGACGCGCCGTGCAGGGACAGGGGCTCGCCGACCCGCGCGCGGATCGCGTCCAGCCGGTCCCAGTCGAGCTCGGGCGGAACCACATAGGTGCCGTGGATGTTGCCGATCGACACCGCCAGGCAGTCGGCGCCGGTGCGCTGCATGAACTCGACCGCCTGCTCGGGATCGGTCAGCGCGCCCGCCTCGACCGCGCGGGCCACGTCCTCGTCACCGGTGATGCTGCCGAGCTCGGCTTCGACGGCGGCGCCATGCGCCCGGGCCCGCTCGGCTGCGCCGGCCACGAACTCGATGTTCTGCTCGAACTCCCACTCGGCCCCGTCGGCCATGACTGCTCCAGCCCCGGCGGCCAGCGCCGACTCGATCACAGCAAGATCCGCACAGTGATCAAGCTGAATGCACGCGCGCGCCTCGGAATGCTCGGCGGCAGCGACCAGCGCCGCCATCAGCAGGCCACCGCCCGGCTCCACGTAGGAGCGCCCGCCGATCAGCAGGATCACACCGGTATCCGCAGCGGCGGCCGCACTCAGCGCTGCCGTGGCAGCCTCCAGGTCGTAGCAGGTGAAGGCGCCCACGGCGGAGCCGTCACGGCGCTCGACCAGCAGCTCGCGAAACGGGGTCAGCACTGCGCCTCCCCCACCGGCACCGGTGCAGGCCCGATGGCGGCCACCACCTCGGCGAGCAGCTCCGGCCCGCCTACGTTGCCGGGAACGATCACGTACTGGGTGCCGTCAGGCAGATGCCACAGCGCCACCCCGGGAAGGATCGGTCCGACCACACGAGCCGAGCCTGCCTCCAACCCCTCACGAGCGGTCACGGCCGAGGTGATCCCGCCCTTGGCCGCCACCACCCCGCAGGGCACACGGCGGGCGACCTGGGCCAGTGCGACCGCAATCCGACGCTGGGCGTCGGCAGCGACCAGACCGGGTTTCGCCTGCGCTCTGTGGCAACCACGGCCAGCCCATCGCATTCGACCACATCGGGATCGGACCAGTCGAGCACCACAGACACATTCGTGATGGCCTGGGTCCCGGTGGGATCGTCATCCAGGACGACGGTGATCACCGGCCCAACGTAGCACACCGCCACGGGGCCAATGAGAGGTAACACGGCGGGCTGATCGCTCTGTTGCTACGCCGTCGACAAATTGTATTGTCCCAATGGATACATAATTGATGTTTCATCGGTTGATACATACCTGCGTCGGCCGGGGCCTTGATAGGATCACGACGTGGCCATCGACCCCGACGTCCAGGCATCCCTGCCGCAGTTCTTCGGTACCGAGGATCCCCCGGCGATCGATGTTGTCACCGCCTCCCGTGAGCGGCTCGAGCGACTGGCCGAACACGGGCCGGCGGCCACCGGAGCAGTCTCGGTCGACGACCAGGTGGTGGCCGCGGAGAACAACGAGGTGGCGGTGCGGGTGTACACGCCTGCGGCTCCGGGAGGCCCCGGGCTGGTGTTCTTCCACGGCGGTGGCTGGGTCAGCGGGAGCATCCACACCCATGACGTGATCTGCCGGGCATTCGCGTCTCGGCTGAGCGCCGTGGTGGTGGCGGTCGAGTACCGGCTGGCACCCGAGCATCTCCACCCTGCGGCCGTTGAGGATGCATGGCTGGCTACTCGCAGCATTGCCGCTGATCCCGGGCGGTTTGGTATCTCCGGTGCCGGACTGGTCGTCGGCGGTGACAGCGCGGGCGGCGCACTGGCAGCCGCGGTCGCCCGTCGGGCGCGCGACAGCGGCCTGGAGCTCGCCGGCCAGGTGTTGATGTACCCGATCACCGACTATCCGGCGGATCGGCAAGCTACCGCCGCTACGGACAGGGCTTCGGGCTCACCGCTGCGGCGATGGAGTTCTTCGTGCGCACCTACGCAGGCGATGCCGAGCGGAACGATCCCGACGTCGCTCCGCTTCGATGCGAGCATCTCACCGGCATCGCGCCCGCGGTGATCGTCACAGCCGAATGCGACGTCCTGTGTGACGAGGGCGAGGAGTATGCACAGCGTCTGCGGGCCGCCGGAGTGCCGGTGTCCGTCGCCCGCTGCCCCGGAGTCGTGCACGGCTTTCTGCGGATCGCGGGAGAGGTGGCGGCCGCCGCCGCGGGTTTCGACCTGGTGATCAAGTTGATGTCAGACGCGTTCGGGTATACCCGGCGAAAACGAGTGACACATCACACCCCGGTTGTGAGAAGCTGCACAAGCATCACCGACAACTCGGAGCTTGGGAGGAACCATGCGCAAGTTGCTTGCAGTCGCGGTGTTGACGACGTGCGTGATCTCAGCGGCGGCAGCGCTGGCGGCCGGTCCCACACCGGTGCCGGTGCTGGCCAACCCCAACAAGTCTGAGGCGGGGGGCGTCTCGGCCAACGGGTACCTGATCTGGTACCAATCCCCCAACCGTGGCGGCGGCCCGCAGTCGTATGTATTCCTGCGGCAGGACAACCATGCCGCGGTGCGGCTCAGCCCACTCACGAAGATTTCCTATGCCGGCGGCACCGACGGAGTGAGGGCGATCTACCAGACCGTCCCCAAGGGGGCCAGCACCAACTCCGCGCTGGTGCTCTACGACATCGCCGCCAAGAAGGCGGTGCCTCTCCCGGCGGGCGTGAACACCCCAGCCTGGGAGTGGAGCCCCACCATTTCGGGCGACTGGATCCTGTTCGGGCGCGAGACCACCCCCCACTTCCAGACCGGCCGGGTGATCCTCAGAAACCGCATGACCGGCGCTGCGATCCAACTTGCCCAGACGTCGCAGAGAAACGGCGCGTACCTCGCGCCGGGACAGGTCAACGGCAACTGGGCAACGTGGTATGGGTGTGTCAAGCGCTGCCACGTCCACCGTTACAACATCTCGACCGGGAAGTCGGAACTGCTCCCAAACCCATCACCCAACCTGAACCCCCGCAACTCGTCGATCGCAAGCGACGGCACCGTGTTCTACACCGAGAGCACGGCGGGACCGCAGCCATACTCCTGCGGTCAGCAGTCACGACTGGTGGAACAGCCGCCGGGATCTGGCGCGCCGGTGGTGATTCGCACCTTCTCGAGCGGCATCGACGCGTACTCCACCAGCGTCGACGACACCGGCACCGCGACAGCGGTGCTGTTCACCCGGGTGCACTGCGGGTCACAGGCCACGGACGTGTACAAGCTGACCGCGCCCTAGACCCGCGAGCTAACCACTGGACGTCGGCACGGCGAATTCACTGATCTCGGTGACGAGTTTGCGCCGATAGCTGACCGCCCAAAGGGCGGTTCGTGTCCCCAGGATGTTGTGGTTGTCTTTGGCGAGAGTGGCAATCGGAGTGAGCTTTCCGCCACGTCCGACCACGAATGCGGTCGGCCGAGCCTCACCGAGTCGGTAGGGCACCACGACCAGTGCACCGTCTGCGACAGCAACGTTGCCCACCCAGGTCGCATCAATCGGGATGCGCGAGACGACCCGGCGATTGACGACATGCCACAACTCGGCGTGCTTCTCGCGATCCAACTCCACCGCTGCCCAGAGCCCAGTTCCGTCCGCTGCCAGCGCCGAGACCGTGCTTCCACGCGGAGTGGCAAGCAGGTGAGTCGTACGCGTCCGGATGTCGACCTCGGCGAGCGAGGGACCGCCCACCCAGATGTCGCCGTTGGTCGTGGCCGCGATCGGTCCCGGTCCGGCATGAGCGATAAACCGAGTTTTCAAGGTGATGTCAAAGCAGATCGCCGCCCGACCTGGTTTCGCCACCAGCTGTGTGGTGCAGAAACCGTGGGAGTTGGCACCGATCCACTCGAACGCCTGCGTCCCGTCGGCCAGCCCGATGTTGATGCGGCTGAGCACCCGCCCGGTCGCGGGAGCTACGCGGACAACCGTTCCTCCGGCGCCGAACCACACCGCCCCACCCCCGACAGCGACATTTGACCATTCCCCACTGTTTGGGATCGTGACTGTGCCCAAGACTCGGCCAGATCCGGGATCAAGCTTTGTCAGCCCGGCCGCCATCGAGATCCAAATCGAGCCAAAGCCGGCGGCAGCGTCGTAGGGCCATTCGACCATGACCCGGTTGACGACCGCTGGCCGCGTTGACACCAACGGAGGGCCGGGATCCGACACCACGGGTGACGAGGCGATCGTCGAGCCTGATCCCGCATCGGATCCCGATCCACCCAAACACGAGGTCGACGTACCCATCACCGCAACCGCAACCAGGATCATCGTGGGCCGCAGAAAAGCTCGGGGGATGCCCCGCCTCACGTGGCACTCCGATCATCGAAGGTCGAACCATCGTATCTCGGCAGTACAACGGCAACTGTGTCCCAAAACGCGCGGCGACGTGGCGACCGGACTGTAACCACGTTGACGTACGCCGGGTATCTGGCGAGGCAGACCCCTGGGTGACGGCGGCCTAGGCTCATATGCATGTCGCATCCCCGCCCAAGGAGCACGAAAATGACCGCCCCACGCCGACTCACCCTTCTGCTCATCATCGGTCTCGCCACCATGGCAATCGTGCCCAGCGCGTTTGCAGGCGGCCCCGCGCCGCCGGCGATCGCTCCCACAGTTCTGGCGCATTTCAACCAGCAATTGCCCACGGATCAGCAGTTGCCCACGCCCAACGAGGTGCGGCTGGCGCAGGTGCACCATCCCAGCGCGCCCAACCTGCGCAACGGAGCCCACTACGGCTACGCCGCCGCGTCTCCATGGACGGTTGCCAACTCCGGATCGGGTTCCTCGAATTCCGGCTTCGAGTGGGTCGGCGCCGTGCTCGTCGCGCTGATCGCCGCCGCCGCTGCGGGGTTGGCCTACCTGACGATCACGCGGTCTCCCGATCGCTTGTCACCTCACCACTAGCGTCCGCAGGCGCAAAGGAATCACCGACGGCCCCGGCGTCACCGCCGGGGCCGTCGCTTTGCCCCGACGCCCGTAACGATCCCGGAACGCGGGGATGGGAGACTGTGAGTGCAAGAGCGTTCCCATCACGTAACTGGACGGCATCGCAAATGCGCGGTCTCAGCGGACGAACGGCGTCATCGATAGGTTGGATCGCCTGCGCTCTGGCGCCCGTCAACGCCGCGCTCTACGCGTCGTTCGATCGTGACGGCCTGACGCCCGGGCTGGTGGCCTTCTACGTGGCGATGTTCGCTTATGCCGCGGTCGGCGCGGTCGTCCTGCGCCGCTATCCACAACACCGGTTGGGGTGGCTCTTCATCTTCGAGTCGTTGCTGCTGGGAGTTACCGGCCCGGCCACCGCCTACGCCGAGAACTTCGACCCATCCGCCACCGGCTATCTGGCCGCATCCGTATTTGCGAGCGTCAGCTGGATCCTGGGGATCGCCCTGGTGGTCTGCTTTCTCGGACTGTTGCTCCCCGATGGCAATCTGCCCTCACGACGATGGCGACCGGTTGCTTGGGCCGGCGCGCTGGTGGTGACCTTCGCCGTGCTGGGAACGGTGCTGGCCGAGGGGCCGCTTTCCACCGGCACCGGCCAGAACCCGCTGGGTGTTCCGTACGCGGATGTGCTGGCCAACGTGGCTCCCGTGATTCTCCTGCCGGTGCTGGCGATGAACCTCGCCGCTGTGGTCGTCCGGTACCGGCGTGGCACGATCATCGAGCGCCAGCAGCTCAAGTGGATCGGCGCGGGGTTTGTGGTCGTGATCGCGGGCGGGTTTACCCAAGGCCAGGCGGAGGTGCTGCAGTTCGTTTCGTGGTCGGTGCTGCCCGTCGCATTCGCAGTCGCGATCCTCCGCTACCGGCTGTACGAGATCGACGTGATCATCCGAAAGACGCTGGTGTACGCCGGCGTGGTGGCCGTCCTGGCCGCGCTGTACCTGGGCGGCATCTACCTGATCGGCGCGACACTGCGCAGCCTCACCGGAGGTTCCAGCGCCCTGGCGGTGACGGTGTCGACCCTCGCCGTGGCGGTGGCGTTCCAGCCGCTGCGCAGCCGCATCCAGCGCGTCGTCGACCACCGCTTCTATCGCCGGAAGTACGACGCTGCGCACACCCTCGAGATCTTCAGCGGCCGCTTGCGCCAGCAGATCGACCTCGACGCGCTGGACGCGGAAGTGCTCGGCGTGGTTCGTGACGCACTCCAGCCGAGCCACGCGAGCCTGTGGCTGAAGGGTGGTGGTGAACAACGGTGCCTGGCACCGTTATTCACCGGCGGACGGCGTCGGACAACCGCCCTCGACGAACCCGATCACCACGAGCGCCAGGCCGACGGTGAGGATCGCCGAAGACTGAAGGAGAAACCCCACGATGACGATCACGTCTCCGACAAGGAGCACCCGGTCCACCCGTGAAATCCGCTCAAGCACCCCACGACAGTACTCTTATCAACCGCTGGACGCAGAGCTCGCTCGGCGTCTACAGCTGCCAGCAATCGTGAATTCTGTGACAAGCGCCGACTTTCGACTGGATAATGCACATATGCGCGTCTTGATCGTCGAGGACGACGCCCGCATGGCCGAGCTGCTCCGGCTTGGGCTCTCGAAAGAGGGCCTCGCCGTGGACACCGCCGGGACGGGCGAGCACGGGCTCGAACAGGCTGCCACAACGACCTACGACGCCATTGTGCTCGACATCATGCTGCCGGGGATCAGCGGCTTTGAAACCTGCAGACGCCTGCGGGAACACGGTGTCTGGGCTCCGGTGCTGATGCTCACTGCACGAGACTCCGTCGAGGATCGGGTCGCTGGTTTGGACAGCGGTGCCGACGACTACGTGGTCAAGCCGTTCGCGTTCGCCGAACTGCTCGCCCGGCTGCGCGCGCTGGCCCGCCGGGAGGTGGCCAAACGGCCGAGCGTGCTCGCGGCCGGGGATCTCACCCTTGACCCGGCCTCACATCTGGTGCGGCGCGGGAGATGCGGAAGTCGGTTTGTCGACCAGGGAGTTCGCGCTGCTGGAGACGTTCATGCGCAGACCGGACGAGGTGTTGTCCCGCGAGCAGTTGCTCGAGCGGGTCTGGGACGCGCCTGGGACGGCAAGTCCAACGTGGTCGACGTGTACGTGCGCCACCTTCGAAAGAAGGTCGACGAGCCGTTCGGCCGACGCTCTCTCGAGACCGTCCGCGGGGCGGGTTACCGCCTTCGTGGCGACGGCAGGTAGATGCTGGACAACGTCCCCATCCGGGTGCGGGTGGCAGGCGCGTTCGCGGTGGCGATGGCACTGGTGCTCGTGACCACGGGCTGGCTCTTGTACAACCGAGTGTCGTCGTCGCTGCTAACCGAGCTGGATAACCAGCTCGAGGTGCGTGCGCACGATCTCACCGACGTCGTAAAGGATCCGGAGGACTCACTCGAACAGTCGGGAGCGAGCAAGGTGGAAACTTGGCGAGAGCTACGCCCAGCTGGTCGATGCGCAGGGCAATGTGGTCGACGCCAGTCCGTGGCTTGCCAGGCGACCAGTGCTCACTCCGGCCGAGCTGAAGCGTGCCAGCAGAGTGGACCGATCTTCGTCGTGCGGGGGGCCCTCCCGCGCCTCGACGAGCCGTCTCGCGTGCTCGCCACCCATGTGGAGCAGAACGGAAAGCCGATGGTGCTGATCGTCGGTTCGACTCTTGGCAACCGCGCGGAGACGCTCGCCGATCTTCGCGACGAGCTCTTGATCGCCGGCCCCATCGCGCTGGTGCTCGCCACCGTCGCCGGCTACTTCCTCGCCGGGCTCTCGCTCCGGCCGGTTGACCGGATGCGCAGCCGAGCGGCTTCGATCTCGGCCGATACACCCGGCGAGCGGCTGCCGGTGCCTGCCACCAGGGACGAGGTGCAGCGACTCGGCGAGACGCTGAACGCCATGCTCGACCGGCTGGAGTCAGCTCTTGAACGTGAGCGTGGCTTCGTCGCCGATGCCGGCCACGAGTTGCGCACTCCGCTCGCCTTGTTGCGGACAGAACTCGAACTGGCATTGCGACACGCCGAGTCACCGGAGGAGCTGCGCACCGCCGTCCGCGGGTCATTCCAGGAGGTCGACCGGCTCGCGCAGCTGGCCGAAGATCTGCTCCTGATCGCGGGTCGGATCAAGGGCGGCTGCCGCTTCGGGTCGAGGCACTCGACGCCTCCGAGGTACTCGCGTCCACAGCCAGGCGATTCGAATGGCGCGCCCAGGGAAGCGAACGGGAGATCAAGGTTACCCACCCATCAGGCGACCGAGTCTGCGGGGATCGGGTCAGGCTCGAGCAGGCACTCGGAAACCTCGTCGACAACGCATTGCGCCACGGCGAAGGCGTGGTGGAACTCTCTGCCGCACGGCACGGGGACATGGTCGAACTGCACGTGACCGATCAGGGTGAGGGGTTCCCCGCGGACTATCTGGCGAAGGCGTTCGAACGGTTCACTCGCGCGGATTCAGCACGGAGCGGCGGCGGCGCCGGGCTGGGACTTTCGATCGTCGACGTGATCGCCCGTGCACACGGCGGCAGCGCCCATGTCACGAACGGCAAAACCGGAGGAGCAGACGTGTGGTTGAGCGTGCCGTCGGCCGCCGACAAACCCTTGACAAGTATTGATTCGTACAATATCGTTGCTCCGAAAGATTAAAGGCGGATGAACGTCCCCACGCCGGGGGGCGGGCAGAGGGTGTTGGGTATACGGCGCGGGAGATTCGGCTATGGGTCCAGGGCACGAGACCAATGGCGTAACCCTCGGGCTGCTCGGATGCTTCGAACTGCACCGGGCGGGTGATCCCCTGCATTTGCCGGCCAGCGCGCAAAGGTTGGTCGCGTTCCTCGCAATCCACGGCCGGCCCATGTTGCGCCAGCACGTGGCCTTCGCCCTCTGGGAGGACGTTCCTGAGGAGCGCGCGATCGCAAATCTCCGCTCGGCCCTGTGGCGGGTGCGCCAGGCGGGGCCCGACCTGATCGACCCGGGATCGTCAGTGGTGCAGCTCCAGCCCGGTGTCCGGGTCGATCTCCACGAGGCCAGATGCCTGACAGAGCTGATCATCGACGGCGGTGGAGTCGACGGCTTTGTGGGTAGCTGGCGCCTGCTCACCGGCGATCTCCTGCCTGACTGGACGGACGAGTGGGTGCTGATGGAGCGGGAGTACCACCGGAATCTGGGACTGCAGGCACTGGAGACGCTCGCAGACGAGCTGCTCATCTCGGGCAGGTTGGGTCACGCGCTCCAGGTCGCGCTGACGGCCGTCAGCCGAGAGCCGCTACGCGAGAGCGCACACCGCACCGTCGTGCGGATTCACGTCGCTTCCGGGAACCCCTCGGAAGCACTCCGGCAGTATCACTTCTACCGCTCACTTGCTCACAGGCAGCTCGACCTGGATCCGTCCGAGCAGATGGAGCTACTGGTCGATCCGCTCTTGCGCCGCAGCCGCGCCGTGGGTCTCGGCCCGCTGCCCTCAGTCGCCTGAATTCACAACCTCGGCGACGGTGACGCAGCGGTGACGGTCCCGTGACGGCGGGCTGATACACCCGTCGTGACGGGGTGTCCCGTCGGTGGGAAGTACATCAAGGCAGGGAGGACTGGGAACGTGATCTCCTGGCTGATAGGTGTGAGTCTGCGCTACAAACTGGTGGTGCTCGCGCTGGCCGCAGGCGTGATGGTGTTCGGCGTCCAGCAGGCGAGGCAGATGCCCGTCGACGCTACGCCCGAGTTCGCGCCGCCCGTGATCGAGGTGCAGACCGAGGCCCTCGGGCTCTCGGCACCCGAGGTCGAGGAGCTGGTCACGCTGAACCTCGAGGAGCTGCTCAACGGAACGCCGTGGTTGAAATCGATCCACTCCACCTCGGTGCCCGGCCTCTCGTCGATCCTGCTCACCTTCGAGCCCGGGACCGATGTGCTGCGGGCCCGGCAACTCGTCAGCGAGCGGCTCACGCTGGCGGTCGCGATCCCCAACGTGGCCCAGCCTCCGGTGATTCTCCAGCCGCAATCCTCGGCCAACCGAGTGATGATGGTCGGGCTCTCGTCCAGCACCGTCTCGGCGATCGAGATGGGCGTGCTCGCCCGCTGGAACATCCGCCCCGCGCTGCTGTCCGTTCCCGGCGTCGCCAACGTCGCCATCTGGGGACAACGCGAGCGCCAGCTTCAGGTCCAGGTCGACCCCGAGAAGCTCGAGGCCAACAACATCTCGCTCGACCAGATCGTGCGAGACCACCGGCAATGCCATGTGGGTGTCCCCGCTCACGTTCCTCCAGGCATCCACGCCCGGTTCGCGGCGGCTGGATCGAGACTCCCAACCAGCGCCTCGAAGTGCGCCACGTGTTCCCGATATCAACGGCCGCAGACCTCTCCAAGGTCACCATCGACGGGGCGGGACCGCTTCGGCTGGACGACGTCGCCGATGTCGTTCAGAGCCATCAGCCACTGATCGGAGACGCCGTCCTGACCAAGGGCTCAGACCTCATGCTCGTGATCGAGAAGTTCCCGAACGCGAACACGCTCCAGGTCACCCGTGATCTCGACGCGGCGATCGCCAAGCTGCGACCAGGGCTGAGCGGTGTCACCGTCGACACCACGGTGTCGCGGCCCGCAACCTTCATCGACGAGTCGCGCGACAATCTCACCAGAACACTGATCATCGGCGGCCTACTGCTTCTGGGCTTCGTGGCCGCAGCGCTTGTGGCCTGGCGGGCAGCGGTGATCACGATCGCAGCGATCTCGGTCTCGCTGATGGCCGCACTGGCGTCCTGAGTCTGCAGGGGCGACTCCTTCAATCTGATCGTCGTGGCAGGGTTCGTGGCGGCGCTCGCCGTGCTGGTCGACGACTGTGTGGTCGCGTCCGAGAAGCTCGTGGGTCTGCGCGACGCTGCCGGCGACGGAGAGCGGACATCGCGTGCCAGTCTGGTCGCAACTGCAACGCTGGACGCACGGCGGCGAATCGGCTACGCAACACTGATCTCACTGACGCCGCTGCTGCCGATCTTCTTCAGCGACGGAATGGCGCGGGCACTCGCCGAGCCACTGGTGCTGTCGTACGCGCTGGCCTTGGCGGCATCCGTGATCGTCGGCGTGACGGTGACCCCTGCGCTCACCGCCGTGCTCTTGCCGAAAACACCAGGCAGCGCGGGTGAACCCGCGTTCGCTCGATGGGTGCGCGCCGAATACGGGTCATTGATCGACCGTGTGCTGCAGCGACCAAGCCCGGCGTTGCTGGTGTCGATCGCGACCGTCGTGGCTGCACTGCTGGTGTTGCCGACCCTCGGGCAGAGGATCCTGCCGTCCTTCCACGATCCTGACATCGTGGTCGCGTGGACCGGGCCTGCGGGCATGTCGGAGCCCGAATCGTCGCGCCTGATGACGCGACTCAGCCAGGAAGTGCGGGCGATACCGGGCGTCAGCGACGTCGGCGCGCACGTCGGCCGAGCGGTGCTCGGCGACCAGATCGCCGACGTCAACTCCGCGGAGCTTTGGGTGAGCGTTGACCCATCGGCCGACTACTCCTCCACCGTGGCTGCCATCAACGCCGCCGCCAGCGGCTATCCGGGCATCACCGCTCACACCTCCTCGTACCTCAACGATCGCGTCAGCCACTACGACGCCGGGCCACAGCACGACATCGTGGTGCGCGTTTTTGGCCCCGAGTTCGGTGGCATCGCAGCCACCGCGGCGCGCGTGCGTGCCGCCCTCTCGGGAATCGACGGGGTCGCGACCACCACCGTCGATCGCCGGGTGACTCAGCCGAACATCGACGTGCAGGTCGATCTCAAACGGGCACGGGCCTACGGCCTTAAACCGGGCGACGTTCGCCGAGCCGCATCGACCGTGCTTGCCGGGCTCGAGGTCGGAAGTCTGTTCGAGCAGCAGAAGGTGTTCCAAGTGATGGTGTGGAGCACACCCGATAGCCGAAATGATCTGTCAGCGGTCGGCAACGTCCAGATCGACACTCCCTCCGGTGGCCGGGTGCGCCTCAAAGACGTCGCGGATGCGCACATCGTCAGAACCCCAACGGTGATCCAGCGAGACGAGGTCTCGCGCCGCACCGACATCGGCATCGACGTCCACGGCCGCGACGCAGCCGATGTCGCCGGCGATATCCGCACCCGACTGGCCGCGATGAAGTTCCCGCTCGAATACCGGGCACAGGTACGGCAGGAGTTCCAAGCGAAGGACGATCTGCACAAGCGCATGATCGTGGTCGGCCTCGCTGCGGCGCTGATCATGTTCCTGCTGTTCCAAGCGGCGTTCCAAAGCTGGCGATTGGCGTCACTGGTGTTCCTCTCACTGCCGTTCGCGCTCGCCGGGGGGCTGCTCGCGGCCTTCCTCTTCGGCGACGAGCTCTCGCTTGTCTCACTGATCGCGTTTGCTCCCATCCTGGCGCTCGCTACCCGAAACGGCCTGTGGTTGGTGGCGCGCTACCAGCGCGAGGCCGGCTCCGCGTCCAATCGCACGAGAGCTGATTGGATCAGCACCGCCTCCGGTGAACATCTGCCAACGATGGTGGTGACGGCGATCGGTGCGGCGCTGCTGCTGTTGCCGTTGCTGTTCACCGGCACGATCCCCGGGCAGGAAGCTGCCCACCCGATCGCCGTGATCGTGCTCGGCGGGCTGGTCACGGCCACCCTCCAGGGTGCGTTCCTGATCCCTGCGCTCTACCTGCGTTTCGGTCCGCGGCCGGCTGCCGCGGGCTCCCCGGAAATCTCATGACTCATCGAAAGACCAACGGAGGATGCACAATGTGGAGTTCCAGGCGAACGGCGGCGGGCCTGCTGTTGATGGCCGCACTGTCCGCTTCCGCCTGCGGCTATACCGCCCAGGCCGAAGGTGACGGCGACCAGCCTGCCAAGGTCGAAAGCATCAACGGGTCGGATCAAGGCAAGATCATCCTGACGGCGAGTGCCGCCCAGCGGATCGGTCTCAAGCTGACCCCAGTAACCGAGCAGACGGTGGATCACGACGTCGTCGTGCGGGGAACCGTTGTCGCGGACCCCGGGTCACCGACGCGAGCGTGGATCCGCGTTCCCATCCAAAGCCGTGAGCTGGCCGCAGTCGACTCCACCAAGCCCGCCAGTATCCTCGCGGGGTCAGGCACGCTCGGCATTCCGGCAACCGTCTCGACAAAGACCCCGCCGGGGATCCCGGTCACCGCCGGCCGCTCGTTGTATCTGAGCACCGACGCCGTCCTGGGCCTCCCCGCAGGACACGAGGTGCGGGTGCAACTCCAGCTCCCCGGCGGCGGAATGCACGAGACCGTCCCCTACTCCGCGGTGATCTACTGGGTGGACGGGGGCACGTGGGTCTACGCCAAGACAGGTCCGATGACGTTCGTTCGACGTCCGGTAGTGGTCGACTCCGTCCAAGACGGCGTTGCGGTGCTCTCGAGCGGTCCGCCGAAAGGAACGGTTGTCGTCCGAGTCGGCGGAGAGGAGCTGCTGGGAACAGAGTTCGAGATCGAGGGCGAGTGATCCCCGCCGGCACTCACCACGCTGCGGAGGTCGATGAACCGTGATGCGCTGGGTCGTCGCCTCGAGCCTCTACTTCCGGTTCCTCGTGATCGCGATTGCGGTGGGGACGATGGCCTTTGGAGCCACTCGTGTTCGCGACATGCCGGTGGATGTGTTCCCCGAGTTCGCGCCTCCGTTCGTCGAGGTCCAGACCGAGGGGCCGGGCATGTCCACCGAGGAGATCGAATCGCTGATCACGATTCCGCTCGAGCAGTCGCTCAACAGCACTCCGGGTCTGGACGTGATGCGGTCGAAGTCGGTGCCGGGGCTCTCCGCGATTACCCTGATCTTCAAGCGCGGAACCGACAGTTTGGAAGCCCGCCAGTTGGTCAACGAGCGGCTCGCGATCGCGATGCGGAGCATTCCGACGTCGGCAGGCATACCCTGGATTCTGCAGCCCCTCTCGGCAACCAGCCGGGCGATGAAGATCGGTCTCTCGTCCTCGAAGTACTCGATGACAGACCTGTCGATGATCGCCTACTGGACGATCCGGTGGCGGCTGATGGCGGTCCCGGGGGTTGCCAACGTCGTGATCTGGGGGGACCGTTTCAAGCAGCTTCAGTTCCAGGTCGACCCGGTCAAGCTGAGGCAGCACGGCGTCACGCTGGATGAGGCGATGGAGACCACCTCCAACGCGCTCGACTACGGTCTGCTGAAGTACACCGACGCCGCCAAAAACCGCGTGGGTGGATTCATCGAGACGCCGAACCAGCGGCTTGGCATCCACCACACGTTGCCCTTTGTCGGGCCCGCGCAGCTGGCTCAGGTCACGGTCGGCAACCACCACACGGCCGACGGTGCACCGCTCGTACTCGGCGACCTGGGGACGACCGCATGGGGCCACCAGCCCCTGATCGGAGATGCCGTTGTCAATGACAAGCCGGGCCTGCTCATGGTGGTGGAGAAGTTCCCGTGGGCCAACACGCTGGACGTCACGCACGGCGTGGATCAAGCATTGGACGAGCTTCGCCCCGGGTTGCGCGGTATTCAGATGGACAACCACATCTTCCGGCCGGCCGGCTTCATCGAGCTCTCCATCCACAACCTCAGAGATGCGTTGCTGCTGGGAACGCTTCTGGTCGTGCTGGTGCTGATCGCGTTCCTCTTCCAGTGGCGGGCGGCCCTCATCAGCCTGGTGGCGATCCCGCTTTCACTGATGGCCGCCGCGATGGTGCTGTACCTGCGGGGCAGCACGATCAACACGATGGTGTTGGCCGGGTTCGTGATCGCGGTCGGTGTGGTCGTCGACGACGCCATCATCGACATCGAGAACATCGTCCGCCGGCTGCGCCAAGCTCGGGCCGCCGGAGATCAGACGCCGGCATCGTCGGTGATCCTGGAGGCCTCGCTCGAGGTCAGGCGCGCGATCGTCTACGCGACCTTGATCATCGTGCTCGCAGTGCTCCCGGTGTTCTTCATCACCAGCCTCTCGGGGGCGTTCTTCAAGCCGCTGGTGCTCTCATACGGCCTGGCGGTGCTGGCCTCGATGGTGGTCGCTCTCACCGTCACCCCGGCGCTCGCCTTGCTGCTGCTGGCCAAGGCGCCGCTGGACGAGCGCCAGCCGCCGCTGGTGCGCGTGCTCCAGCGCTGGTACACGAGGATCCTTGCCCGCCTGATTCGAAGCCCGGCCCCGGCCCTCGCGGCCACGGTGATCACCCTGGTCGCCGGCTTCGCGGTGTTGCCGCTGCTCGGCGAGTCGCTGTTCCCGCACTTCCAGGAGCGCGACTTCCTGTCTCACTGGGTGACCAAACCCGGCACATCACATCCAGAGATCATGCGCATGACCAAGACGATCAGCCGAGACATGCGGCACCAACCGGGGGTGCGAGGGTTCGGTGCCCACATCGGACGGGCAGTTCAGGGCGAAGAGATCACGGGAATGAACTTCAGCGAGAACTGGATCAGTCTCGACCCATCAGCGGACTATCAGCAGTCGCTCGCGGGAGTTGAGCAAACCGTGCAGCGGTATCCGGGGCTCTTCCGCGACGTGCAGACCTACCTCAACGAGCGCATCGAAGAGGTGCTGGTGGGGTCGAGCGAGCCGATCGTCGTGCGCATCTACGGACCCAACCTCGGCGTCCTGCGGGCGAAGGCTGCCGAGGTGCACGACGCGCTGCGCGGCATCAACGGCGTGGTCGACCTGCATACCGAGCTGCAGACGGACATCCCGCACATCCAGGTGAAGCCCGATCTGGCCAAGGCTGCGAAATACGGTCTCAAACCAGGCGATATCCGGCGGGTGGCCGCGACGCTGGTCTCGGGTGACGAGGTCAGCGACATTCACCGCAACAGCAAGGTCTACGACATCATGGTGTGGAGCACGCCCGACACCCGGCGCAGCGTGGCAGACATCCGCCAGATCCCGCTCGATACTCCCGGCGGCGGGCACGTGCAGCTCCAGGATGTTGCCGACGTCGAGATCCTGCCGACCCCCAACCAGATCGAGCGCGAGCAGGACTCGCGCCGGATCGACGTTGCCATGGGGGTTGAAGGGCGCGGCCTCGGCGACGTGGTGGACGAGGTCGATGACCGTCTCGCCAAGGTCAGCTTCCCCCACGAGTATCACGCCGACGTGATCGGGGAGTTCAAGGAGCGCCAGCAGGCGCAGGGCCACATCGTCAACTACGGGCTGGCGGCGGCGATCGGAATCCTGGTATTGCTGCAGACGTGCATCGGCAGCTTCCGGGTAGCGGCGCTGGCGTTCATCACGCTTCCGTTCGCGCTCGTGGGCGGCGTGCTCGCCGCGTTCGCCACCGGTGGCCTGATCACCTTGGGATCGCTGGTCGGATTCCTGACCGTGTTCGGCATCGCTGCTCGCAACTGCATCCTTCTGATCAACCACTTCCAGCACCTCGAAAATGAGGAAGGAGAGCCGTTCGGGCCAGAGCTGGTGCTGCGCGGTGCACGCGAGCGCCTGGCGCCGATCCTGATGACGGCGCTGGCAACCGGGCTCGCGCTCGTGCCCCTGGTGATGTCGGGTGAGATCCCGGGAGCCGAGATTGAATATCCGATGGCAATCGTGATCCTGGGCGGCCTGGCCACATCAACGCTGCTGAACCTGCTCGTGATCCCAGCCCTGTATCTGCGGACACGCAACTTCAAGGGCC
>CAVRSB010000025.1:0-37186 GCA_963723785.1 uncultured Actinomycetes bacterium
TGACGTCGTCGTACGCCGGGAACCCCTCCAGGCAGGCGTCGTGTACCCACTTGCAGCGATGCGCGAACGGGCAGCGGTTGTCGTCCATATTCAGCAGGTTGGGTGGCTGCCCGGGGATCGTGGCAAGCCGCGCGTCGGCCCTCAGGTCGAGCCTCGGCACCGAGCCGAGCAGACCCCAGGTGTAGGGATGCTGAGGCTCGTAGAAGATCTCATCGACGGTGCCCGACTCCACCACCCGGCCGCCGTACATCACCAGCACGCGGTCGGCCATCCCGGCGATCACTCCCAGATCGTGGGTGATCAGAATCACGGCGGAGCCGAAGTCGCGCTGCATCGACTGCATCAGCTCCAGGATCTGGGCCTGAATGGTCACGTCCAGAGCGGTGGTGGGCTCATCCGCGATCAGCACCCGGGGGGTGTTCGCGAGCGCCATCGCGATCATGGCCCGCTGACGCATCCCTCCCGAGAACTGGTGGGGATACTCGTCCGCTCGGGCCTTGGGGTTCGCGATCCCGACCAGGCCGAGCAGCTGCACGCCCTCCGCCCAAGCCGCCTTCTTGCTCATCCCCTTGTGCACCCGCAGCGGCTCGGACACCTGATCGCCGATCTTGTACACCGGATTCAGCGACGTCATCGGATCCTGGAAGATCATGGCCACGTCGGCGCCGCGCACCTGCCGCAGCTGACGATCGGACATGCCTGGCCAGATCGACCTCGCCATCGTCGGTGTGCAGCACCACCTCACCGCCGACGATCTCGCCGGGAGGACTCGGTACCAAGCCCAGGATCGACATCGAGAGCACCGTCTTGCCGGATCCGGACTCTCCCACCACGCCCAGCGTCTCGCCCGGCGCCAGATCGAAGGAGACGTCGTTGACCGCCTTGACGACGCCGGCCTGGGTCACGAACTGGGTGCGGAGGTTGCGGACGGAGAGGACCGGATCGGCCACCGGTCAGTCCTTCAGCTTCGGGTCGGCGGCATCTCGCAGCGCGTTGCCGAACAGGGTGATGGCGATCAGGGTGAGCGCGATCATCAACGACGGGGCCAGCACCTCCACCGGGTTGATGGTGAGATAGGCCTGGCCCTCTCCCGCCATGTTGCCCCAGGTGATCGCCGGCGGGGGCACGCCCACGCCCAGGAACGAGAGCGCCGCCTCGCCGGTGATATTGGCTCCGATCGAGAGCGAGGCCAGCACCAGCACCGGTGCCATCGAGTTGGGCAGCACGTGCTTGGTCATAATCCTGCGCGGGCCGGCCCCGGCCGCCCTGGCGGCCTCCACGTACTCGGTCTCGCGCACTCCCAGCACCTGGCCGCGCAGCAACCGCGCGAACGGCGCCCAGCCGGTGAGTCCGAGCGCCAGCAGCACCGTGGTGGCGCTGGCTCCGCGAACGGCGACGATCGAGAGCGCCAGCAGGAAGAACGGGAACGCCAGGAACCAGTTCGTGACCATCGACAGAATCACATCGGTCTTGCCCCGCATGAACCCGGCGGCGCCACCGACGATGACGCCGATCACCAGCGACATGGCGGTGGCCAGAAACGCGATCGTGATCGAGATCCGCCCTCCCACCATCAACCGGCTGAAGATGTCGCGGCCGAGGTCGTCGGTGCCGAACGGATGGAACGGGCTCAGGCTCGGTGGCGCGTGATACACCGCTCCCGCCGCCAGGTTGATGGTGTTGGGGTTCTCGGGCCGGACATACGGCCCGATCAGCTGAATGAACACGATCAGGATCAGCAGCACCGAGCCCGAACACCGCGCTCTTCTGCCGCAGCGTCCGGCGCAGAATCTCGCGCGTGGGCGAATCGGAGGCCCCCTCCAGCGCGTCGTCGTGGCCGATCCCGATCGGCTCGGGCGTGTCGATCAGATGTCCGCCGGCGGCCATCTCACTCCGAATCCTCGAGTCGGATCTTGGGGTTCAAAAATGCGTACAGGATATCGACGAAGGCGTTCACGAACACGAACATGGCCGCCAGCATCATGGTCAGCACGACCACCAGCGGAGCGTCACGGGAGCCGATCGCGCTCAGCACCAGCAGCCCCAGCCCATCCCAGTTCCAGATGAACTCGGTGATCACCGCGCCACCCAGGAGCGCCGCAAAGTCGAGGCCGATCAGAGTGACGACCGGCAACAGCGCGTTTTTGAGCGCGTGCTTTCCGATCACCTTGCTGGGTGGAAGTCCCTTCGCACGGGCGGTCTTCATGTAGTCCGCCCGGATCACCTCGAGCAGGCTGGTGCGCATCACCAGCGCGGTGGACGCCACCGAGATCAGCGCCAGCGTGATGCACGGCCACATCAGGTTCCTGATCCAGAAGCTCGGCTCAAACGATGCCAGGAAGCTCGACGGGTTCTCGGTGTTGGCGTTGAAGAAGCCGGAGAAGTCCCAGCCAAAGCCGGTGCCGAACACGTTGGGGTGAGGGATGGCCACGATCAGCAGCAGCACCTCACCCACGACGAACACCGGCAATGCGTAGATCGCCAGGTTGGTCACGGTCACGGCGGTATCGACTTTGCGCCGGTGCATCAGCGCCGAGAACACGCCCAATGCGATTCCGAACACCACCTCGATCGTCACCGCGCCGATCGCCAGCGCGGCCGTGCGCCCGAACTTCTGGGCGATCACGGTGGTCACCGGCGTGTACCGCTCGACCGCCCACGAGTCGCCGAAGTTCATGTTCCACGGCGGCCAGAACCCCTTCATGAAATGCAAGTACTGCTCGGGGTAGGAACGGTCGAGGTAGAGCTGATGCCGCTTCTCGGCCAGGAAGGCCGGCGTGGCATTCTTGCCCGCCAGCAGCCGAGCTGGATCGCCGGGCGCCATCTTCAGCAGGATGAACGCGATCAAGCTGACCCCGATCAGCGTGGGGATGGCTTGCAACAACCGGCGGATGATGAACGGGATCATCTGTGGGAGAGACGCTTACCGGTCGGCGCGAACGCCGAGCCGGTAAGCCCATCAGTTTGACTACAGGTGAGGCTGCGATCGATCGACGCCCATCTCCGCGAAGTGCGGCACGGCCATCGCGTCGAACGCCCAGTTGATTACTTGCGGCGACACCACCCAAGCGTGCCCGTAGTAGTAGATCGGGATCTCGGGGACGTCCTCCATGATCAGCTTGCCGATGTTGTTGTAGTCGGCGTATCGCTTCGTGGCGTCGGGCTCGGCCCGCGCCTGCTTCAGCAGCTCGTCCACCTTCGGGTTCTTGTAGTACGAGTAGTTGTTCTTACCCGCCTGAGACGAGGCGAACAGCGGGTACAGGAAGTTGTCCATGAGCGGATAGTCCGCGCCCCAGGCTGAGCGCCAGAACTCGAGTTCGCCCTTGAACAGCTTGTCGTTGAATGCGCCC
Organism: uncultured Actinomycetes bacterium; assembly: GCA_963723785.1. Taxonomy (GTDB): domain Bacteria; phylum Actinomycetota; class Thermoleophilia; order Gaiellales; family JAICJC01; genus CAVPTL01. Next base: position 3,351 of record CAVRSB010000025.1, read on the forward strand.
CACTCGAAGTTCTGCAGACTTGGTGGTGAAGCCCGGCTGCCTCGTAGCCCTGGGCGAGCGCCTGAGCGATCCGCTGGTGACCCGGGTCGGTGTTGTAGTTCAGCGTGACCGAGGGGTGCGGGACGCCGGAGGCCTTGACCAGCGCCTTGGCCTTGTCCAGGTCGTAGTGATACGGCGACATTCCCGGCTTGTATCCGGGGATTCCCGGAGGCACCAGGCCGTCGGCGACCTTGCCGACGCCCTCGTTGATGTTGTTGACGATGGCCTCGGAGTTGGTGGCCCAGGCCAGCGCCTGCCGCAGCATCTTGTTCTTGGCCAGCGTGAAGTTACCGTTCAGCTGGAACCCGTAGTAGTACAGGGCCAGCTCGGTACCCAGGCGCACGTCGTTTTGGACGGTCGGATCGGCCTCGGTGGCCTTCACCTGGCCGGACGGGATCCGCGACATGTCGCCCTGGCCGTTCTTGAAGGCCTGGAACGGCAGGTTGTCGTTGGACTGCGGGTAGATCGAGAAGTCGACCTCGTTGAGGTGCGCCGGCGTGCCGTAGTAGCCGGGGAACTTCTTGATCACAACGGACTTGTTGGGTGTCCAGGAGACGAACTGGAACGGGCCGGCGCCGACGGGATACTTCTCGAACGCCTTCTCCTTGTCCGGCGTGTTGGCGAGCTCCGGCGGGAACGCCCACGTGACGGGATGGCCCATCGTGCTCGGAAAGTCGCCGAACGGTGACGTGAGCGTCACCTGCAGCGTGGTCGGGTTGATCGCCTTGACGCCGCTCAGCACCTGTTTGTTCGATTCCGAACACGCGGCGAATCCCTCGATCGGCTCGAGGATGTACGACACCTCCGACGCGGTGTCCTTGGCGCAGGCGATGCCCCAGTCCTTGACGAAGGTATCGGCGGTAACGTCGCCGTAGTCCTCGCCGTTCTTGCCCGGCTGGAACTTGACGCCCGAGCGCAGGTGGAACGTGAACACGGTGTTGTCGGCATTGTGATCCCAGCTGGTGGCGATGGCCGGTACCACAGCCAGCGTCTTCCAGTTGTAGTCCACCAAACCGGCGAACACGTTCTTCTCGATGTTGATGCCCTCGGACTCGTACGAGTGCAGGGGCGTCACCGACGCGGGGTTCGCATACAGCGGGTAGTTCAACGTGCCACCGTTGGGGATGTCCCCCGGATTGACCGTGGTGGCGGCGGAGCTCTCTGAGTTCGAGCTGGAGCTCGAACCGCAACCCGCGGCAAACGCCACCGTGGCCAATGCCACCGCGATTGCGAGCCACGGCTGCCTTGGGATTGCGACCGTTCTCAACATGTTCTCCTTCGAATCGGAAACCCGCTCCTGGTGCGGGCATACCTGACTTGAGACGCCTATTCGACGGGAAAGTTTGTCCACCTGCCCTGATTATTTGTCGACAGCAGACTGGGCCAGGTGGGTAACGCCGGTCACATCCAGCGCGAATGTGCTCACCCGGGGCGCGCACGGCGTAGGTGGTCAGCTCATACCGCAACGGGGCGATTCTTGCCTCTGTGAGCGCCGTTCGCTGGACTTCGCCAGGATCGCCGGTGGGCACGAATACCCGCCTGCGGCGCGGCCAGTGCGACCGCGCTCAGCATGCCCTTGCGACGACGGCGCGCGGGTGCTGACGTCAATCAGCCACAAAGGGTTCTGCACGTGCCACCAGCGCCGGCCGGTAACGGGCAGGCCGGATCGGGTGCGGCTCGACCCGCAGGCCGGCCAGAGCGAAACCCCCCAGCACCACCCCTGCGATCCGACGGTGGAAGGCGTCGTCGGGGTAGGCCAGCCGCAGCTCGGGGACGCTGCCCGATGCGGCGGCGCGGGCGGCCCCAGGGTCGAAGCGATACGGCGATGCCCGGGGAAGATAGTCGGCCAGGCCCTGCGGAAGCAGGCCGTCGGCGGGAACCGCCGATCCCGGCCCCACGTCGGCGGCAGCGGCATCTGCCGGTGTGGCCAGGGCCACCGCCCGCCGAAGCTCCGGTGCAAGCGTCCCGATGCCGACCGCGATCAACTCCAGCCGTGGCTGTGACACCACCTCGCGCGCCAGCTTCGGATCGGACTTGGCCAGGGCGATCTGCCCCGGCGGGATCGCGGCGTAGTCGAGCCGGCCGCGCGCGGAAGTCGGCAAACGCGCGGTCGAGATCGCCCGCCGGGTACAGGTGCAGGTGCACTCGCCGGATCGGGGCCGGGCCGCCCGACGTAGCCGGGATTTCGCTCCAACTCGATGGTGCTTCGGAGACCTGGCGACGATCCTGTAGGCGCCGCCTGAGTCCAGCCACGTGACCGGATCCGCCAGATACGCGGGCCACCCGGGATCGCCGGCGGCCAGCCGCACCAACACCACCCGCCGCCCCACGGCGGTCACCCGACGCAGCCCTGGCAGCGCAGTGGGAAGCTGGTGGTGCACTGCAGTCCAGCTGCGCCGCGACCTGGGTGGCCACGCTGCGCCGCAACCGAAACGTGTAGGTGGTGTGGGTGCGGTTGTGGTGCCAGCTTCGGGCAAGCACCCCCGAGAGGCGGCCGGTGGCAGGGTCGAGCTGAATCACGGCGCCTCTGACAGCCTCGGCAAGAGCAGGGTCATCGGGTCCGTACAGCGGCGCGTTCAACAGCCCCTGCGAGGGCGCCGGAGGAATCGTGGCCGCGGGTGGAGCATCTGAGCGGCACCCGGTCACGGCGAGCGTCGCAGCGAGCACGATCGCGGTACCTGCAGTCGGGCGACGGGAGCTACTCCAGGGCGTCTGCACCGGCCACGACCTCCAGGATCTCCTGGGTGATCTCGGCCTGGCGGGCGCGGTTCATCTTCAAGGTCAGATCGTCGATCAGCCCGGAGGCGTTGTCGGACGCGTTTCTCATAGCGGTCATGCGGGCCCCGTGCTCGGACGCGGTCGACTCCAGCAGCGCGCGGAAGATCGTGACCTCGAGGTACGCGGGCAGCAGCTCGGCCAGAATCTCGCGCCCGTCCGGCTCCTCCAGATAGGCGCCCTGGACCTGCAGCACCTGCTCGTCGCCCAGCACCTCCTCCGGCACCGGCAGCAGCTCGACCACGTCCAGCCGCTGCGACAGCGCGGTCAGGAAGTGGTGATAGACCATGATCACCTGATCGATTTCGCCCGCCTCGTACTGGGTGGCCACGTGGGTGGCGATCTCCTGCGCGTTTGCGTACTTGGGGCGATCGGTCAGGCCGATGTACTCCTGGTCGATCGTCTGGCGCCGGAATCGGAGCGTTGATCCACCCCTGCGGCCGACGCTGAACCAGCGCACCTCGCGCCCCTGAGCGCGGTGCTCGCGGGCGAGCTCGAGCGAGCGCCGCACCACGTTGGCGTTGAAGGCGCCGGCCGAGCCGCGGTCGCCGGCAATCGCGATGATGGCGACGTTTTCGACCTGCTCGCGTCTGGCCAAGAGCGGCTGATCGCCGACACCGTACTTCTGGGCGATCTCGACCGTGAGGCTCTGGATCCGATCGGCGTACGGACGCAGCGCCACGATCCGGGCCTGGGCGCGGCGCAGCCGTGAGGCCGCCACCAACTCCATCGCCTTGGTGATCTTCTGCGTGTTCTTGACCGAACGGATTCGGCGCTTGATGTCCTGCTGCGATGCCATCGTCGTGACCGCTACGCCGCGGTCTGATCCTCCACGTAGAAGCTGTCCTTGAAGGCCGTCACACTGGTCGTCAAGGTCTCCACCGTGGCGTCGCTCAGCTCGCCGCTGGTCTTGATGTCGTCCAGCACCGTGGTGGTGCCTCGGAGCTGGGTGAGCAGATCCTGCAGGAAGCGCTGCACCTCGGACACCGGGATCTTGTCCAGGTGGCCGTTGGTGGCCGCCCAGATGGCGACGACCTGCTCCTCCACCGGCCACGGCGAGTACTGCGGCTGGTTGAGTGTCGCCACCAACCGCTCACCGCGGTTGAGCTGCTGCTGCGTGGCGGCGTCGAGGTCGGAGCCGAACTGGGCGAAGGCCTCGAGGTCGCGGAAGGCCGCCAGGTCGAGCCGCAGCCGGCCGGCGACCTTCTTCATCGCCTTGGTCTGGGCGTTGCCGCCCACGCGCGACACCGAGATGCCGGCGTTGATCGCCGGGCGAACGCCCGAGAAGAACAGATCGCCCTGGAGGAAGATCTGGCCGTCGGTGATCGAGATCACGTTGGTGGGGATGTATGCCGAGACGTCACCGGCCTGGGTCTCGATCACCGGCAGCGCCGTCAGCGAGCCGGCGCCGAGCTCGTCGGACAGCTTGACGGCGCGCTCGAGCAGCCGCGAATGCAGGTAGAAGACGTCGCCGGGATAGGCTTCGCGACCCGGCGGGCGCCGCACCAACAGCGACATCTGGCGGTACGCGTCGGCGTGCTTGGAGAGATCGTCGTAGATCACCAGCGCGTGGCGGCCGTTGTACAGGAAGTACTCGCCCATGGCGCAGCCCGCGTAGGGGGCCATGAATTTGATCGGCGCCGCCTCGGTGGCCGACGCCGACACGATGATCGTGTACTCCATCGCGCCGTTTCGGCGCAGCACCTCCTCCACCGAGCGCACGGTGGAGGCCTTCTGGCCGACCGCCACGTAGATGCAGATCACGTCCTGTCCCTTCTGGTTCAGGATCGTGTCCACGCAGATCGCGGTCTTGCCGGTGCCGCGGTCGCCGATGATCAGCTCGCGCTGACCGCGGCCGATCGGGATCATCGAGTCGATCGCCTTGATGCCGGTCTGGAGCGGCTCCTTGACCGGCTGGCGGTCGACCACACCGGGCGCCTTGAACTCCATCGGCCGGCTCTCGGTGGTCTCCAGCGGGCCGCGGCCGTCCATCGGCTGGCCGAGCGGGTCGACCACTCGGCCGACCATCGCGTCGCCGACCGGGATCGACATCACCTTGCCGGAGCGGCGCACGGTGTCGCCCTCCTTGATCAGGTCCCAATCGCCGAACAGCACCGCGGCGACGTTGTCCTCTTCCAGGTTCAGGGCCAGGCCGACAACGCCGTGCTCGAACTCCAGGCGCTCCATGGCCACGCAGCGGTCGAGGCCGTAGATGCGGGCAATACCGTCGCCGATCTGAATGACCGTCCCGACCTCCTCGACCTCGGCCGAGACCTCGTAGCGCTCGATCTCGGTTTTGAGGATTGCAGCAATCTCGTCCGGACGCAGATTCACGCTTCACTCCCAACTGGAAGGGGGGTATGTACAAGGGTGCGCCGCAGCTCCCGCAGACGGCGCCGAATGGATGCATCGAGCAGCACGCCGCGGGTGCGCAGTACCAGTCCGCCGATGATCTCGGGGTCGACGGTGGCGGTCACGCGGGCGGTCTGCCCGACGGCGGCCGAGATCCGGCGTTCGATCTCGGATCGTTCCGCGTCGTCCAACGCCACCGCGGTGGTGACCTCGATGTCGAGGATCTTCTCGTCCACCGCCGCCAGCGCGGCGTAGGCCACCTGCAGGTCGTGCAGCAGCTCCACCCGGCGGTTGTCGACCAGCAGCAGCAGGCCGTTGCGGGCGATCGGCTCGGCGCTGTCCATCATCCGCGAGATGATGCGCTTCTTGGCTTCGGCCGGGAGCTCGGGGTTGACCAGCGCGCGCAGCACCGGCACGTTGGTGGCCAGCGCCTCGCTGAACTGCCGCAGGTTGGCATCGACCTCGGCGACACGGCCTGCGTCGACTGCCGCGCCGTGCAGCGCGCGGGCATAGACGTTGGCGGCAGGGTCGATGCGTTCGGCCATGACCTAGCTCGGCCGCCGTCTCGGGGGCGAATGCCTCGAAGTCGACATCGGCCAGGGCGGCATCGATCAGACGACGCTGCTCGGCCTCGTCCAGCTTGGAGCGCACGATCTTCTCGGTCGCTGCGATGGTCAGCTCGGCCACCTGCTGCTTGATCGTGGCCAGCGAGTGCCGCGTCTCGGCGGCGATCTCCTCGCGGGCACGGGCCAGCTGTCGTTCCTTGTCGGCCTCGATCGTGGCAAGGTCGGATTTGCGCTGCTCCTCCATCGCCTTGCGGGCGTCCTCGACGATCCGACCAGCCTCTTTGCGGGCCTCGGCCAACTGGGCGCGGTACTCGTCGAGCGTCTGCTGGGCCTCCACCCGAGCCGACTCCGCCGTGTCGAGGTCGGCCGCGATCAGCTTGCGGCGCTCCTCCAGCATGTCCTGGATGGGACCGTAGGCGTACTTCTTGAGAATCACCAAGACGACCACGAAGCAGACCAGCGTCCACACCATCAGGCCGTAGTTGATGTTGATCAGATTGGGGCTTGCCGCCTCAGCGAGGAACATGCAACCGATCCCTTAGGAGATGATCGAGTACGCGACGAATGACATGCCGAGGGCGTAGAACACGATCGCCTCGGTGAGCGCGAAGCCGAGCCACATCATGCCCTGAAGCTGACCGCGCATCTCGGGCTGGCGGCCGACCGCCTCGATCGTCTTACCGAAGATGAACCCCACCCCGATGCCGGGGCCGATCGCGCCGATGGCGGTCGCGAGCCCGAGCTCGATTGCTTTTGCTGCCTGGACTGTGTCCGATGCCATTACCGGTACTCCTAGTGGTCGGGGTGGATTGCTCCACCGATGTAGATCGCAGAGAGGGAAGCGAAGATGAATGCCTGTAGAACCGCGATCAGCGTGGCCTCGAGAGCGTACAGGGCCACACCCATTCCCAGCCCGATGGGCTGGATGAAGTAGAAGCTGACCCCGCCCAAGAGGGCGCCGATGCTGAGGAAGACCGCAATCACGAGGTGCCCGGCCAGCAGGTTGAAGAACAACCGGAAGCTGAGCGAGACCAGCCGCACGAGCTGGGACAGCACCTCGATGAACCCGATCAGACCGATCAGCAGTGAGATCGGGATCGCGTTCTTCCAGCTGGTCACCTTGGGCATCCCCGACGGCATCCAGCTCTTGAAGTACGGCACCACGCCGTTGTAGCGGATGCCCTCGATATGGGTGGCGAAGAAGGTAATCAGCGTGAGCGTGATGGCCACCGAGAAGTTGGCGGTGGCGGCGTAGATCTGGAGCTTGGGGACGGTCAGCGATGTGCCGGGGATGTACACCCGCTCATCGCTGAACGGCAGCGGGATGAACCCGATCAGGTTGTTCATCCAGATGAACACAAACAGCGTGGCGATGTACGGAAACCAGATGCGCAGCCCTTCTTCCGGCAGGCCCGCCCGGGCGATCTGGTTGAGGCACACGTCGAAGATCGCCTCGATCGCCGTCTGGGGCTTGTCGGGCCGGTTCTTGAGGCCGCGGCGGACGACCACCAGCGTCAGGATGATCGAGAGCGCGGAGGCCATCCACAGGTACAGCACGGCTTTGTTGATGTCGAGCTTGCCGGGAAGATCGATGTACGGGTGGTTGACGAAGTCGGTGAACTCCGAGACCGGGTTGAAATCGCTGGCGGCGAGCAGGATGTTCAGCATCTACGCGGTGTCTCCCACGTCGTGTCGGTGAGTTGCGATCCGGGTGGCGATGTCGACGGTCAGAAGCAGCAGCAAGAGCAATACCGAGCTGATCGCCATGGTCGGGTTGTCCTTGGTGATCAGAAACAGCGCCAGCATCAGGATCCACGGCCGGGCGAGCATGCTTGCGCCCATCATGCCCACACCCCGCAGCGGGCCGGCTTTGGCCGCGCGGCGCTCGATCACGACGCTCAGATAGCGATTCAGCGCCCACAGCAGGGTCGCCCAGAACCAGCCTTCGAGGGGCAGCCCCGTGGCCAGGAACAGCGGAAACGCAAGCAGCGCCAAGCACGCATCAAGATTGTGTGCGAGCAGGCGTGAAGCTGACGTTTCAGTCGAGGTCATAGATCGCGGTACCGGCGGTAGACGAGGTAGAAGCTGACGGGGATCCCGACCACGGCACCGACGGCGCCACCTGCGACCGGCAATCCAATCGCCCATCCAACCACAAGGCCGGCACCGATGAACACCATCAGCGCCGAAAGCAGAAAAATTCCCGCCGTCGCTCCCGAAGCGACTGGCTTTCCTGCCACGTCAACACGTCCTTTGGACGAGCACTACGTAACCGCCGCGAAGTATGCCAGACGCGGGAGTATGTGACAACCACATGAGTCTGTCACAATCGCCGCAATCTCCCATCCCTGGCCGAATTCAGTCACCGGTTGTTCACGCCGCAGGGCGTCTTTGTGTCACGTCGTCGGAGACCCCGCGAAAGAGGCCGACGGCCTGGAGATGCCGCAGTTTCAGGATCTCGAGCGTGTAGATCACGTACAGGGACGTGCCCACGGCGAGCAAGCCTAGACTGCCCAGCACCAACACCGAGGTGGTATCCCATCCGGTGCGATGATTGGGCACAAACCGGACGGCCAGCGCGAACGCCGAGAGCACCAGGCACCAAGCGTACAGCGTCAACGCGGTACGCCGCTGGCCAAACCCGATGGACGCAAACCGGTGATGAAAATGCGACCGATCGGCCTGGTAGATCGGCTGCCCGTACTTCATCCGCTTGAGGATCACGAACGAGGTGTCCAGGATCGGCAGGGCCAGCACCACCAAGGGGAACACCAGCGACACCGCCGCAGCGGTCTTGAGCACACCCTGGATCGCAATCGTGGCCAGCAGATAGCCGAGCATCAGCGCCCCGCAGTCGCCCATGATGATGCTGGCGGGATGAAAGTTGTACCGCAGGAACCCCACCGACGCGCCTGCGACGATCGCGCTGATGGCCGCCGCGTCGGGGTGCGAGAGCGATGCCGAAAGGATCGCGAAAGTCAGCGCGGCGATCGCGCAAAACCCTGCCGCCAGGCCGTCCATGCCGTCGATGAAGTTGACGATGTTGGCGATCGCGACCACCCACAGCACAGTCACCAGCACCGACCACCAGCCCAGGTTGAAGACGCCCAGCAGCGGCAGCGTGACATGGTCGATGCGGATGCCGAAGGACACCGGCACGGCTGCGATCGCCACCAGTCCCGCCATCTTCACGCCGGGGTGCAGCGAATGGATGTCGTCGAGCAGCCCCAGGCCCAGCATCAGCGTGGCGCCCAGCATGATCCCCCAGAACCCGTGATGATGGCCGAGCGCCAAGGCCGGGATGACGATGCCGATGTAGATGGCCACGCCACCCAGGCGCGGTATCGGCCGGCGATGCAGCCGGCGCGCGTCGGTGGGCACGTCCAGCACGCCGAAATGCCATGCCGCCAACGACACCGCCGGTGTGATCAGCACAACCAGCAGCAAGGCGACCATGAATCCGACGCCGGCTGCCTGGTAGTCGACGAGCCCGTTCATCTCCAGGCAAGCGTACCCCTAGCGCTGGACTGAACCCGGTGGTTGTCGTGAATAATTGGTGCCTGGCACCAATTATTCACCGCTTCGTGCCAAAGAGGCGGTCGCCGGCATCGCCGAGGCCGGGCAGGATGTACCCGTCGGAGTTCAGACCGGAGTCCACAGCCACCGTGTACACCGTTACCTCTGGATGCGCGGCGGCCACCCGTTCGAGTCCCTCGGGCGCGGCCACGATCGAGAGCAAGCTCATGCGGCGAGCGCCCTGGCGGGCGCATTCGCTCAACGCCGCGGCGGCCGACCCGCCGGTGGCCAGCATCGGGTCGAGCATCAGCACGTCGCGTTCCTCCATGTCCCCCGGCAGCTTGCTGTAGTACTCCACCGGCTGCAGCGTGTGCTCGTCGCGGTACAGGCCGACGAAGCCGACCCGGGCGACCGGAATCAGATCGATCACCGTGTCGAGCATGCCCAATCCCGCCCGCAGCACCGCCACCACCGCCACCTTCTTGCCCGAGATCCGGGCCACCTCGGTCGTGGCCAGCGGCGTCTCCACGGTTGCCGGCTCCAGATCGAGATCACGGGTGGCCTCGTAGGCGAGAAACGCAGACAACTCACCCATCAGCTGGCGGAAATCACGGGTGGTGGTGACCCGGTCGCGCAGCAGCCCGAGCTTGTGCAGAGCGAGAGGGTGATCGACGACGACGAGCGGCACTCAGAGCTCGGGATAGCCGTGCATGAACGCGGGGTACAGCGGACGCGCAGGCCAAGAGCTCGAGCGTGCGCGCCCGCAGACGGCTGAGGTCGGCTGCCTGGTCGAGCGTCTCCAGGATGATCGCGCCCACCTCGCGCATGTCCTCCTCGGACAACCCCCGCATCGTTACCGCAGGGGTACCGATGCGCACACCCGACGCGATCGTGGGCGGGCGCTCGTCGTAGGGCACGGTGTTTCGGTTGACGGTGATCGCCACCTGGTCGAGCCGCTCCTCCGCGTCCTTGCCCGACCACTCGGTGTTGCGCAAGTCAAGCTGCAGCAGATGCACATCGGTGCCGCCGGTGAGCAGCTCCAAACCGCCGTCCATGAGCGTCTCCGCGAGCGTCTTGGCATTGGCCACGATCTGCTGCTGGTAGGCCTTGAAGGCGTCCGATGCCGCCAGCTTGAAACACACCGCCTTGGCTGCCACCACGTGGCACAGCGGCCCACCCTGAAGACCCGGGAACACCGCCTTGTCGACCGCGGCGGCATGCTCTGCAGTGCTCAGGATCACGCCGGAGCGGGGCCCGGCCAGCGTCTTGTGGGTGGTGGACGTGACCACGTCGGCATGCTCCACCGGGTTGGGGTGAAGACCGGCCGCAACCAGCCCCGCGAAGTGCGCCATATCCACCATCAAGAGCGCCCCCACCTCGTCGGCGATCTCGCGGAACACGGCCGCGTCGATCACCCTCGGGTAGGCCGAGGCCCCGGCCACGATCAGCTTCGGCCGGTACTCCTTGGCCAGCCGCCGCACCTCGTCGAAGTCGATCCGCGAGTCCTCCCGGCGCACGCCGTATGCATGCACGTCGTAGAGGCGGCCGGAGAAGTTGACCTTGAGGCCGTGGGTGAGATGGCCGCCGTGATCGAGCCGCAGGCCCAGGATCGGGTCGCCGGGCTTGATCAGGGCGAAGTAGGCGGCCTGGTTGGCGGGGCCGCCGGCGTGCGGCTGGACGTTCGCGTGCTCGGCGCCGAACAGCGCCTTGGCCCGATCGATGGCGAGCTGCTCGACCTCGTCGATCCACTCGCAGCCGCCGTAATAGCGCTTGCCGGGGTAGCCCTCGGCGTACTTGTTGGTCAGCACCGACCCGACTGCCTCCAGCACCGCCGGCCAGGTGAAGTTCTCAGACGCGATCAACTCGAGCTGGGTGCGCTGGCGCCCCAGTTCCTTGTCGATCAGCGCCGCTATGGCGGGATCCGTCTCTGCCAGGCCGGCGACCTGGAACGACGTCAGCATCTGTTCTGTGGTGGCCATGCCTGCCTCCTGAATCGCGAACGTCGACCGACTCTAACGCACCGCAGCCAGCACGGCCTCAACCCCGGGACCGTCTCGCAGCACCACCGGTTGATCGCCGGTGACGTCGATCACCGCGGAGGACGCGCCCGGCAGCGTGCCGCCGTTGATCGCGATCGCGGCCGCCTCCATCAGCTCCGCAGGGACCTGGTCGAACCCCGCCGGCGCCGGCCGGCCGCGCAAGTTCGCGCTGGTGGCCACAAGCCCTCCGACTGCGTCGGCCAGCGCAGCCACCTCCGCCGTCAGCCGGGGTACGCGCACGCCAATGCGGGTGGGGTCGTCGCCGCACACGTGGGCAAACCGCCGCCCCGGATTGGGAATCACCAGCGTGATCGGGCCGGGCAGCACACTCGACAGCAGCGCGCCGACGCGCCCGCGGGCCTCGGGCACGGCATCGGAGAGCAGCGCCTCGACCGACCCCAGCATGACCGCTGTCGGCTGCGTCAACGGCCGTTGCTTGAGCGCGTACAGCCGCTCCACACCGGCTGGTGCGAGCGGCCGCGCAGGCGATCCCATACACCGTGTCGGTGGGCAGGATCGCAAGCTCACCCGCGAGTAGCAATGCGACCTGCTCGGCGCGGCTCACGGCCGCCGCCCGGTGACGAACCGCTCGATGCCGGCGAAGTCCTCGCGCACGACGATATCGGTGTATGCCGCCAACGCCAACGCGTCGGCCACGGCGCCGGCCTGCCCGGCGCCGCACTCCAGCGCCAGCAGCCCGCCGGCGAGTGAGCGCTGCCGGCGCCGACTGCACCAGCGCCAGCAGCAGCTCCAGTCCGTCCTGCCCGGGAGTGGTGGCGATGCGCGGCTCCCACACCCGCACCTCCGGCTCGAGCGTGTCCAGCTCGGCAACGGAGATATAGGGCGGGTTCGAGACGATCAGATCGAACCTGCGCCCGGCCACCGCAGCCAGCAGGTCTGACTCGAGCCACTCGACTCCAGCCCGAGATCGGCGCCGTTGGCCCGCGCCAGGTCGAGTGCGGCCGGCGAGATGTCGGCCGCCGCCACCCGCGCCGCCGGCAGCTCCTGCTGCGATTGCCAGCGCAATCGCACCCGAACCGGTGCCCACATCCAGCACCGCCGGCACCGACACCGGCACCGTCATCAAGAACTCCAGGCACACATCCACCAGCTCCTCGGTCTCCGGCCGGGGGATCAGTACCCGCCGGTCGACCGCCAGGTCGAGACCGCGGAAGCCCCACCGGCCGAGGATGTAGGCGACCGGCTCGCGTCGGCTGCGGCGCTCCACCAGCGACCCGATCGATCCCAGCTCGGAGGACGTCAGTACCCGGGCGTGCTGCGAATACAGCTCGCTGCGCGACAGCGAGAGGGCGTGGCCGGTAAGCAACTCTGCGTCCAGCCGAGGGCTGGGGCTGCTGTGTCGGAGAGCGCACCGGTGGAGCTGGTGATGACCTCGCCGAGGCTGGTCATCCCCCGGCGGCGGCGGCCAGCTTTCGCCGCTTCTCGTCGGCCTGGAGCGCTTCGGTGAACTCGGTCAGATCGCCCGCCAGCACCCTGTCGAGGTTATGCGTGGTGAGGCCGATGCGATGATCGGTGACCCGGTTTTGGGCGAAGTTATAGGTGCGGATCTTCTCCGAGCGCTCGCCGGTTCCGATCTGCGACGAACGCGCCTCGGCCTCTTCCCGCGCGATCCGCTCACGCTCCTGCTCGTACAGCCGCGCACGCAGAATCTTCATCGCCCGCTCCTTGTTTTGGAGCTGGGAGCGCTCGTCCTGGCAGGTCACCACCGTCATCGTGGGGAGATGGGTGATCCGCACGGCCGAGTCGGTGGTGTTGACCGACTGACCGCCGTGGCCACCGGCCCGGTACACGTCGATCCGCAGGTCACTCTGCTCGACCTGGACATCCACATCCTCCGGCTCGGGCAAGACGGCCACCGTCGCCGTGGAGGTGTGAATCCGGCCCTGAGACTCGGTCTGCGGCACCCGCTGCACCCGATGCACGCCGCTCTCGAACTTGAACACCGAGTAGGCGCCGTCGCCGCGAATCTCGAACACCAGCTCCTTGAAGCCGCCCACGTCCCCGCCGGAGGTGGTTACCACCTCGGTCTTGAAGCCACGCGAATCGGCGTAGCGGGTGAGCATCTGGTGAAGGTCGCCGGCGAAGATCGCGGCCTCGTCGCCGCCGGTACCGGCGCGCAGCTCGACCAGCACGTTGTGATCGTCGGCCGGGTCGCGCTCGAGCATCTCCAGCCGCAGCTGCTCCTCGAGATCGGGAAGCTCGGCGCGGGCCTCCTCCAGCTGCTCCTGGGCGAACGCGCGCATCTCCTCGTCGCCGTCGGCGCCGATCTCGGCCGCATCGGCAATCTGACGTTGCAGCTCGCGCCATCGCTGCGCCATCTGAGCGGCGGCGGTCAGCTGCTTGTGCTCGCGCGCGAGCGCGGCGTACCGATGCTGGTCAGCGATCGCGTCGGGATCGCCCAGCTCGCGTTCCAGCTCGGCGAATCTCCGCTCGATCTCGGCTACCAGGGCTTCCATCGCCCTGGATCGTACTCACGAGCGAACTACGCCGGGCCGTAGAAGCCCTCGGCCCAGGGATCGAAGTGATCCGGAGCCTGCCAGTGTGGGATCCACATGCCGGCGATGTTGACTGTCCGCGCGGTGGGCTCGGCCCGGTGCGCAACGGCCGCGGCACACGCCTGGCAGGCAGGCACGTCGAGCGGGAGGCTCACCGGCGGGCGCCCAGTCGACGTCGACCACGGACAGGCCGTGAGCGGGGTCGAAGTAGCAGGGCCGGCGCTGCTCGGGCGGCTGGCGCCCCTCGACAGCCGCCTGCGCGCACTGCACGGCGTAGAACCCCTCGGCCACCGCAGCGGTGGCGGCCTGAACGTCGGCGGGATGCCGGGCGTTGGCGAGCGCGTCGTTGGCCCGCCGCTCGCACTCGCGTGCGTGGTCCAGCTCCTCGGTCGCCTCAGGCGGAGCTCCCACCCGGCGAATCTGCTCGGTCAGCGCGGTCACGTCATGCTCGGTGAAACGCCGTACCTGGTCGGTCAGGGCCTCGTCGGTTGTCGACCGGTTCTTGATGACCGCCCACGCGACGAGGGCGATCGCGGCCACCACGATCACGATCACTATCGGCATCATTACGCCATCACCTCCACGGTCGCGCCGTCTGAGCGCGACTCCGCAGCAAGCACGTCCTGGAGGGCCTGGATCGAGACCTCGACCTGGTCCAGCGTCGGCTCACGCGTTGTCAGGGACTGCAGCCACAGGCCCGGTTTGAGAAGCGTCTGCACAATGCTGCTATCGGGATGTCGGCTCCCAAACCTGATCAATTCATACGCAAACCCTGCAATCACGGGCAAAAGCAGCACCCGTGACAGCACCAGAAACGGTAAATCTGGCCGTCCCACGGCGGCAAACACGAAGATCGCGATCACCATCACCCACAGCAGAAATGCGGTGCCGCAGCGGACGTGCACCTTCGAGAACGACTGCACCCGCTCGGGCGTGAGCTCGGCGCCGGCCTCGAACGCGTTGATCGCCTTGTGCTCGGCAGCGTGGTACTGGTACACCCGCCGCAGGTCGGGATCAGCGAGATCACGCGCCAGGTACCCAATCAGCAGCCCCACCCTGATGCAGCCCTCGGCGATCACGAACAGCGCGGTGTTGTGGATCGGCAGCAGCGATACCAGCAGCACCGGCGAAACCTTGAAGACGATCACCGCAAACCCGATCGCGATCGCAAACGCGAACACCAGCTGGCCCTTGGTCAGCTCGGTGGACGACTCCGACATCTCCTCGCTGCCGTCGTCGGCGGCGTAGTTGGCCGAAACCGCCAGCGCCCGAAACCCGATCGCAAGCGACTCACCGAGGGCGACCACGCCTCTGATCACGGGCAGCCTCAAGACCCGGTGGCGGGCGGCGGCGCTGCGCACCGGGACGCAGACGCTGGAGACGCCGCCGTCGGGTCGGCGCACGGCGACCGCCCATGACCCTGGGCTGCGCATCATCACGCCCTCGAGCACGGCTTGTCCGCCCACGTTGGTGCTCACGGTGAGTCCTGGATGGGTGCCATCCCAGGGAGCCATCGGCACGAATGCCTATGCGGTTGACCGCGCCTGGCGGCGACGAAACCGCTCGACCCGTCCACCGGTGTCCACCAGCTTCTGCTTCCCGGTGTAGAACGGGTGGCAGTCGGCGCAGATCTCGACGTGCAGATCTGGCTTGGTGGCTCGGGTGACGAAGTCATTCCCACACGAGCAGTGCACGTGGGCGACGACGTAGTCTGGGTGAATATCCGGCTTCATCTTGGTCTTCAGCTTAGCACGGGGGTTGCCGCCTCCACCGCCGCCTCCACGGCTGCGCTGTCGACGTCCAGATGAGTGACGAAACGCACGGTGCGCGGGCTGAGATCGGCACACAGGACGCCGACCTGCTCGAGTTCGGCAACCAGCCCACGGGCGTCGACGCCCTCTGGCACCGCCGCCAGCACGATGTTGGTCTGGACCTCGTCGGGGTCGAACACCAGCCGCGTGCTGCAGGCGAGCCCCAGCGCGAGCGCGCGGGCGTTGCGGTGGTCCTCGGCCAGCCGATCGACGTGATTTCGGAGCGCGTACAGGGCGCCGGCGGCGATGATCCCCGGCCTGGCGCATGCCCCCGCCGAACAGCTTGCGGTTGCGCCGGGCATGCTCGACGAACTCGGCCGAGCCGGCCACCGCCGAGCCAACGGGAGCGCCGAGTCCCTTCGAGAAGCACACGCTGACGGAGTCGACCGGCTGCCGCGATCTCCGCCGGGGGAAGCCCGGTGGCGACGGCGGCGTTCCAGATGCGGGCGCCGTCCATGTGCAGCGCAAATCCGTGCTCGCGCGCCCAGGCCGACGATCGCCTGCAGGCGGCCCTGCGGGTACACGAGCCCGCCCAGCTCGCCGCACGGTGTTCTCGACCCACACCAGGCGCTGACGGGCGTGGTGCGGGTCGCTGGGGTCGCGCAGGTAGAGATCGAGCAGCTCGGGCTCGAGCACTCCGCCGGCGCCGGGCAGCATCCGCGGCTGCACGCCGGCGAGAGCGGCCACACCGCCCTGCTCGTGCACCACCACGTGCGCCTGCTCGTGCACGAACATCTCGTCACCTGGGCCGGGTGTAGCGAGCGCGCCGAGATCAGGTTCCCCATCGAACCGGAGGGGACGTACACGGCCGCTTCCTTGCCGAGCATCGCCGCGACCTCCGCCTCCAGCGCGATCACCGTGGGATCGTCACCCCAGACATCGTCGCCGACCTCCGCCTCCGCCATCGCGCGGCGCATCTCCGGCGTCGGCCGGGTGACGGTGTCAGAACGGAAGTCGAGCGTACGCACGGCGGCAGCGTATCCCGTCGCCGAGCCCGGGTCGAACCGGTAGCATCACCGCCCATGTCGACTCCTCGCCGGCCATCGGACTATCCACCACCGGTTCAGATCAACGAGTTCGTGTGCGCACCCGAAGCCGCCGAGGACGAGCGCATCGATGTGGGCGTGCTGTTCGTCGGCGGGGGCCCGGCGGGCCTGGCAGGGGCGATCAGGCTGGGGCAGCTGCTGGCAGCCGACCCCGCCACCGCCGAGCAGCTGGGCGAGGTGCCGGTGGCGGTGCTGGACAAGGGCCGGGTGATCGGCGCCCACCTGCTCTCGGGCGCGGTCGTCAACCCCTCGGCGCTGCGCGATCTGTTCCCGGAGACACCATTGGAGCAGCTGCCCAGCTTCGGGCCGGTGAAGAAGGAGTCGGTGTTCATGATGCGCGAGGGCTTTGCCGCGCACATTCCCACTCCGCCGCCGTTTCACAACAAGGGCAACTGGATCTTCTCGCTGTCCCAGCTGGGCCGGTACATGGGCGAGCAGGCGGAGGAGCTGGGTGCGATGCTGCTGCCCGAGACCGACGCCCAGAAGCTCTTGGTGTCCGACGGGGCGGTGCGCGGCGTGATGACCGGAGACAAGGGCCTTGATCGCGACCGCCAGCCCGGTGGCAGCTACGAGCCCGGCGCCGAGATTCACGCCCGCGCCACGGTGCTTTCGGAAGGCACCCAGGGCCACCTGTCGCTGGCTGCCGCGGAGCACTTCGGCCTGCACCGCCGAAACCCCCAGATCTACTCGCTCGGGGTGAAAGAGGTGTGGCGGGTCGCCAAGCCGCTGGATCGAGTCGTGCATACCCTGGGATGGCCGCTGCGGGCATCGGCCAAGTCGGGTGAAAGTGGCGGCTCGTTCATCTATCCGATGGGCGAGGACATGGTTGTGATCGGATTCGTGGTCGGCCTCGACTACCACGACGCGTCGCTGTCGCCGCACGACCTGCTGCAGCAGTTCAAGACGCACTCGCTGATCCGGCCGCTGCTGGAAGGCGGCGAGCGGATCGCGTGGGGCGCCAAGACGATTCCGGAGGGCGGCCTGCTGTCGGTGCCCGATCGGCTGAGCGTGCCGGGGGCGGTGATCACCGGCGACTCGGCCGGATTCGTCAACGTGCCCAAGCTGAAGGGCGTCCACTACGCCATGCGCTCGGGCATGCTGGCTGCCGACACGATCTACGAGCAGCTCAAGGCGGGAGCCGACCCGGCGGCCCCGGGCGCGCTCCAGGGCTACGACCGGCGCGTGCGCCAGAGCCATATCTGGAGCGACCTGCACAAGGTGCGAAACATGCGCCAGGCGCTCAACCGCGGCCTGTATCTGGGTGGCGGCCTGGCCAGCGCCATGGATCTCACCCGGGGAGCGTTCCCCGGCGGCAACTTCAGCGTCAAGCGCGACGCCGAGGCGGCACTCACGATCGGCCCTCGCGACTATCCGGCGCCGGACGGCAAGCTCACCTTCGACAAGCTCTCGAGCGTGTTCCTGTCGGGCAACCGCACTCGCGACGACCAGCCCAATCACGTCCGCATCGCCCATCGCGTGCCGCGCGAGGTGGGCGAGGCCTGGGTGGCGATGTGCCCCGCCCAGGTGTATGAGATCGCCGGTGACGCCGGGGATGGGATCGTGGAGGTCGAGCTGACCCCATCCAACTGCGTTCAGTGCGGCGCGATCACCGCCAAGGGCGGCCGCTTGACCCCGCCCGAGGGCGGCAGCGGCCCCGAATACTCAAACATGTGAGGCTGGTCCGCGCCGGTGCTGGCGGCGTCCTACGCGGTCGGTGCACGGTGCGCTGAATAATTGCGTGCCTGGCACCAATTATTCACGACCGGGCGTTGAGGGCCTCGGTCAGCTTGGGGATGATTGTGAGGGCGTCGCCGATCACGCTCACGTCGGCGAACTCGTGGATCGGAGCGTTGGCGTCCTTGTTGATCGCAACGATCGTGCCGGCGTTGGACATGCCGACCTTGTGCTGGATCGCGCCCGAGACACCGCAGGCGATGTAGAGCTTGGGCGAGACCGTCTTGCCGGTCTGCCCCACCTGCATCGAGTACGGCACCCAGCCGGCGTCGACCACGGCCCGGGTGGCCGCCACCTCGCCGCCGATCGCCTTGGCCAGCGCCTCCACCAGCGGCACGTTCTCGGGTCCGCCCATGCCGCGCCCGACCGCCACCAGCGTCTCGGCCTCGGTGATGTCGACCCCGCCCGTCTCGGCCTGTTCACGGCCGACGATGCGAGCCTTCTGCGACCAGTCGGCCACCGTCACGGCAACCCGCTCGACCGTGGCCGAGCCCCCACTCGAATCGGCCGGCGCGAAGGCGTTGGCGCGCGCCAGCACCACCCCCGGCCCGCCGGTGAACCCGGAGTCGACCATGACCGTGTCTCCCAAAGCGGGACGGGTGGCGACCAGGCTGTCACCATCGACGGCGATGTCGGTCGTCTCACAGGCGATGCCTGTGCCCAACCGCGCGGCCAGGCCGGCGGCGACATCGGCCGACACCACTCCGGCCCCGAACAGCACACCGTCGGCTTCTCGCGCCGACGGCTCCAAAGCGTCCACGAGCGGCTGGGACAGCCCTCCGGCCAGCGCCGCGTCGTCGGCCACCAGTACCCGCTGAGCGCCGTGGCCACCGAGCTCAGCCGCCCAGCCGTCGTCGATCCCGGATCCCGCGACGAATGCGGTGACCTCGGCTCCCAGCGTGGCGGCCTTGGCCAGCACGCCCAGACTCTGGTCGGAGAACTCGCCGTCGTCATGATGAACGTGAACGAGCAGTTTCACAGGAGCCCCCTCTCGGCCAGGATGGCCACCAACTTGTCTGCAGAGTCGCCACCCGAGTCTTCGATCTTGACGCCCTCGGCCTTGGACGACCGGCGGGGCGACCGACCGCACCACGTTGCGGGCTCCCTCGGCCCCCACGCGCGCCGCGTCCAGGCCGGCGTCGGCCAGGCCCAGCTTGTCCAGCGGCTTCTTCTTGGCCCCCATGATCGCCTTGATCGAAGGCAGCCGCGGGGAGTTGATGGCGTCGGACACCGACACCACCGCCGGCAGCGGAGCCTCGGCCAGGTCGTACCCGTGCTCGGTCTGGCGCTTGGCCTTGATGCCCGCGTCGCTGACCTCGAGATGCGCCACCTGGGTCACCAGCGGCCGCTGCAGATGGTCGGCAACCGCCGCCGCCATCACGTAGCAGTCGGCGTCGGCCGCCTGCTGGCCCAGCAGCACCAGGTCGGCGTCCTGGGCCTGCGATGACAGTCGCCAGGGCGTAGGCGGTACCCGAGATGTCCGAGCCCGCCAGCGCCTGGATCCGACAGCAGCACGGCCCGGTCGGCGCCCAGCGCCAATGCCTTTGTGAGCGCGCGAGAGGCGCTCTCCGGCCCCATGCAGACGGCGACGATCTCGGCCACGTCCACGCCCGACTCGCGAATCCGCACGGCCTCCTCGAGCGCATGCACGTCGAACGGATTCAACTCCGAGTCGCCCGACCGGTCGAGCCGGTTGGTGGCTGGATCGAGCCGGCGCGAGGACGTCGCGCTCGGAACCTCTTTGACACAGACTGCGATCTTCACAGGCGGTTCGTTCCCTTCTATTTTCCGATGAACGTGGGGTCTGCGCTTCTCCACGAAGGCGTTCAGCCCCTCGCGCGCATCCTCAGTCGAAAACATCAGTGAGTACAGATCGGCCTCGTGCACAAGGTTGCCACCGATGTCGCCGTGAAGGCTCCGGTTGGTCGCCTCCTTGGCGTAATACAGCGCAATCGGGCTCTTGGCGGCCATCGCGGTGGCCAACTCGACCGTCTTGGGCATCAGCTCCGCCGCGGGATACACGTGTTGCACCAGCCCGCGCTCGAGCGCCTCCTGCGCATCGATCATCCGCCCGGTCAGGATCAGCTCCTTGGCGTAGCCGATGTTGGTGGCCCGGGCCAGCCGCTGGGTGGCGCCCCACCCCGGCATGATCCCGAGATTGATCTCGGGTTGGCCGAAGAATGCGTTCTCGGAGGCAAGCCGCACGTCACAGGCAAGCGCAATCTCACAGCCGCCACCCAGCGCGTAGCCGTTCACCGCCGCGATCGTCGGCTTTCGCATCGTCTCCAGCTTGTGCGCGATCTCCTGGCCGAGCTCGGAGTAGGCACGCGCCTCCAATGGGGTCTTGCCGGCCATCTCCTTGATGTCCGCGCCGGCGATGAACGACTTCTCGCCGGTGCCGGTGAGCACCACCACCCCCACCCCGGCGTCAGACCCCAGGTCGGTGAGCGTGTGCATCAGCTCTTCCATCAGCGCCGTGTTGAGCGCATTCAGCACCTTGGCCCGATCGACGGTGACGATCGCGACCCGCCCATCCAGCGAGATCCGAAGCCCTGTGCGCGGCATCAGACCGCTCCCAGCCGGCTCTGCAGGAACTCGACGATGGCGGCCGTCGGCGCACCCGGGGTGAACACCTCGGCCACCCCCAGGCGCTTGAGCTCGGCGACGTCGTCGGTGGGGATCGTTCCCCCCACCACCACCAGCAGATCGTCGGCGTCGGCTTCGGCCAGCAGCTCGAGGATGCGGGGCACCAGCGTCATGTGAGCCCCGGACAAAATCGACAGGCCGACAGCGTCGGCATCCTCCTGGAGCACCGTCGCAACGATCTGCTCGGGAGTCTGGTGAAGCCCCGTGTAGATCACCTCCATGCCCGCGTCACGCAGCGTGCGAGCAATGATCTTTGCTCCACGATCGTGGCCGTCGAGGCCTGGTTTCGCCACCACAACTCGGATCCGGCCGCTCATCACAGTGACTCTAGATGATCCATTCCGAAAGGGCGTGAGGTGTGGGCGCACCCCGAGTGCGCCGGGGCGAACACCACCAGCAGCGTCAGATCCTCGGTGATCGAGTGGAACCGGTGGTCGACTCCGGCCGCGATGAACACCGTGTCGCCGGGGCCGACCGGATGGTCGGCGCCGTCCATCTCGATCCGCCCGCGACCGCCCAGCACGTAGTAGATCTCGTCCTCGCGGTGGGGAGTCTGGAGGTCGGTTTCCCCCGCCGCCAGGGCATAGGTTCCGGCGCTGAGCGCAGGCACCGTCAGGAACTGCTGGTAGCTCTCACCCGACTGCACACGCGCTGCGTCGATCTCGCTGCGCGACCACACGGCGGCCCGCACCGTCACGCCACACCGTCCCAAACACCCGCCCCCGACCTGATCGGGATCGTGAACGACACCGTGCAGCCCTCTCCCGGCGCACTCACGACGTCGCATCTGCCACCGGCCAGGCGAATTCGCTCGGCCATCGCCTCCAAGCCCATGTGCAGGCGAAGCTGGGAGCTTCCCAGCGTGCTTGGATCAAATCCCCGCCCGTTGTCGCGTGACCAGCCCCCACGATCGATCCGCCCTCCGACTCCAAACGCACCCACACATGCGACGCTCCGGAATGCTTTCGGGCGTTCACCATCGCCTCCCGTACCGTGCGGTAACACAACTCTTCGACCACGCCGCCGAATCGCTCGTCAGGGATCTCGACCGAAGTCGTGAACCCTGCCTCCAGGTCGACCTGCTCGCACAGGGCGGTGATCGCTGTCCGCAGCCCATGCCGGTCGAACTGCTGGGGCCGCAACTCGAACATCAGGTGACGGGTGCGCTCGAGTGCATCCGAGAGCGCCGAGCGGGTCTCCGACACCAGCGTCGTGGCCGCCTTCGGCTTCCCTCCGAGCACGCCCTGGATTCGATCGAGGTTGATCTGAAGCGCCGCCATCAGCTGCACCGTATCGTCGTGCAGTGCCCGAGCGATGCGACCCCGCTCCTCCTCCTCGGAGAGCAGCATTCGCTCCAGGAGTTCGCCACGCTGGACAGTCGAGCTCGCGCAGCCGGTCGGCCGCACGGCGCTGCATGGTGACATCCCGGGCGGTGCCGATCAGGCGGCTACCATCCTCACTGCGGCGGCCGTCTACCTCCAGAAACCGGACCGTCCCGTCGACCGGTCTCACAATCTGAAAGCTGAATCTGAACTGGGGGCTCGAAATCATCCGGCGGCGTAACCGCCGTGCCCGCGCCCGCTCGCCCCGGTCCAGCAGTCCCCAGCACGACCGTACGGTGGGCACGAACGTCTGCGGGTCGACGCCGACCAGACCGTACAGCTCGTCCGACCACACCATCTCGCGACCGTCCCAGTCGGCACTCCACGTGGCCATCGCTGCGACCCGCAGGGCCTCCTTGCGCTCCAGCTCGGCACGCAGCTGCTCGGTCATATCGCGGCCGATCAGCATGATCTCCCCGACTCCCCCTGCGGCCTCGTCGAGGATCACCGCTGACCACTCCACCGTGACCTGTTGGCCGGAGGCGGTCGTCACCGTAAGCACCTCCTCCGAGGCGGCTCCGGACGCGACGATCTCGCCCAGCCGAGGGGCATGCAGCACCTCGTGCACCCGTCGTCCGAGAGCGGCGGCGGCAGGCATCTCCAAACAGACGCTCGGCCGCCGGATTCCACCCTTTGACCTCCCCGGAAGCGCCCACGGTGATCAGGGCCACCGGCATCCGCTCGAGGTGAAGCTCCAGCCGCCGCAGCAGCCGATCGTACTCGCGGGTGTCGCGCATGACCGAGGCCTGGAACAGGGGGGCGTCGGTCTTGTCGTCGCGAACGGTGAACATCATCGCGTCCACGGGGATCGACTCGCCGGTGACCACGTGCTTGAGCTGCAAGCGAGCCCCTCCAGGGCGCCGTTGACGACGATTCGGTGACCTTCAGGAACAGCTCGCTCGAGCTCTCCGCCACGTAGTCCGAGCTGCGCTCGAGCAGCGGGGCGTCGAGGCCCTGTCCGACCAGCGCCCGCCCCGCCGGATTGAGGTACAGCGTGCGCCGGTCGAGAGCGGCCACCGCCACGAAATCGGTGGCCTGATCGATCACCGACTCGAACAGCCGCATGCGACTGCGCACCTTCTCGCGCTCGCCGACTTCCTCGACCACCAGTCCGACCGATGTGATCGTGTCGTCGGCGCCGACGATCGGGAAGTACGTCTGCCGGTAGAGCTCGGTGACCCCATCCCCGGAAATCCAGGGGACGTACACATCGTCGATGTTCTTGCCGGAGGCCACAATCCCGGCCACGTTCTCGAGGATCGTCGCCCCGTTTCCCGGCGCGATCTCGAGGATGGAGTGGCCCTCGAACAGGGTCTCGATCGGCACCCGCGCAGCCTCGGCGGCACCGGTCGAGCCGCCCAGCACCGTGCCGTCCGGCGCGATGATCACCAATATCGCCGGGATCTGGGGGAGCAGCCCTTCCAGAGCCTCAGGATCCAACTTCCCAGCCACGCTGCAACCCTACACCGCCACGCCCGACCGGAACGAGGCGGAGACCTCAGGCCACTGACGAGCCCGGCTGCCACAGCACGTCGTCGCGGCCATCGTGGTTGGCGGCCCGAGCAAGGATGAACAGCAGATCGCTGAGCCGGTTGAGGTATCCCAGCGCGCACGGATTGATCGGCTCGCGCTGGGACAACCCCACCGCGTGCCGCTCGGCCCGGCGGCAGATGGTGCGGGCCACGTGCAGTGCCGCCGCAGCCGGCGTGCCGCCCGCCAGCACGAAGCTCTGCAGCGGCTCGAGTCCCTCGCCGTGGCGATCGCACGCCGACTCCAGCGCGGTCACGTGGTCGGCGGTGATCCGCAGGCGGCTCTTGCCGTGTCCGCGCTCGGTGTCGAGCGGCACCGCCAGATCGGCTCCGAGATCGAACAGGTCGTTCTGCACTCGGCGAAGCAGGTCGGCGACGTCGGCGTCCAGACCCACCGCGATGGCCGCGCCGATGGCCGCGCCGGTCTCGTCCACCGAGCCATACGCCCACACCCGCGGATCGTCCTTGGACACGCGCTCGCCGTCACCGAGTGATGTCTGGCCACCGTCGCCTGCCCGCGTGTAGATCTTGTCGAGTCGTACCACGTCGAGGAGCCTACCAATTCACCCTATCGGGCTTTCACCAGGCTTCGGCGGCGACGATTACATGGAGTGCGCTTACCGGCGCCCGGCAGCGGGGACACCCGTGCCGGGCGCCTGATGGGCACGCCGCAGCTCGGCCAGCAGCGCCTCCACCGCCGGCCCGGGCTGCTCCCCCCGTCTCCAGCCCAGCACGAATCCCCATTCGAGCAACGGCCCGCCCAGCGGGATCTCGCGCAGCCGCCCGTCTGCCAACTCCGTGCGCACCGAGATCTCCGGCACGATCGCAAGGCCCAGGCCGGCCGCCACGCAGCTCTTGACCGCCTCCAGGCTGAACGCCTCGAGCCGGCCGGCCGGCTCCACCGAGGCGACGCTCAGCAACTGGTCGAGCTCACGCCGGTTGATCGTCCCCTGGTCGCGCATCACCAGCACGTGATCGCGCAGGTCGGACAGCTGCTTCGGGTCGGAATCGGAGCTGCCGGGAGGGCCGATCAGGAGCGTGCGGCCGTGGCCGAATCGAGCCACCTCCAGATCGCCGGGGTCGGTGTGCTCGGTCAGCAGGGCGGCGTCCACCTCGCCCACTCGCAGGGCCGACAGCACCCGCGCCTCGTCCCCGACCACGAACCCGACATCGAGGCTGGGCAGGCGTTCGCGGAGGTTCGCGATCGCCGGCGGCAGCACGTAGGTCGCCAGCGCCTCGCCGCCGGACACCCACAGCCGCAGCCGGTCGGAGGCAACGGCGCGGTCGAGCGCGGCCTCGGCCTCGGCGGCAAGCACCAGCGCCCGCTCGGCATAGGGCAGCAGCGCCGTCCCGGCGGGCGTGAGGTGGACTGATCGGGGAGCCCGCACCAGCAGGGGGGCTCCGACGCGCTGCTCGAGCGCCCGACCGCGCCCGAGACGGTGGGTTGGGAGACCCCCAGACGCTCGGCCGCCCGGGTGAAGCTGCCCGCTGCAGCGACCTCGACCAAGGCGGCGAGCTGCGCTGTGGGATAAATAGGCATAGACCTATTCTAACCCAATGTAGGACGCTGTTTCACTATTGATCGGTTGGTGGTTAGGCTTCGACCGTGGTATCTCGGCCAACGCGCAATCCTCCTGCTCGCGATCGGATCCCAGGCTGCGCTGTCGGTGATCACCTTCGGGCTGCCGGCGATCGGGAGCGACATCGAGTCGCAGCTACGGCGTGGGGACGATTGGCTTCGGCGCCGTGTTCGCAGCGGTCGGAGTCGGCTCTGGGCTGGCGCTGGTGCCGGCCGGGATGCTGGTCGACCGCCACGGCGCCCGCCGGATCCTGCTCGCCGGCGGCACCATCACCGCCGCCGGCCTGATCGGAGCGGCGTTTGCACCCAATGTGTACTGGTACGGCGCGATGCTGTTCGTGGCCGGAGTCGGCGGCGCCGGAGTGCCGGTGGCGGGGATGACGTCGCTGCTGCGGGAGTTCGCGCCTGAACAGCGAGGTATGGCGCTCGGCTGGCGCCAGCTTGCGGTGCCTCTGGGCGGCGCGGTCGGCTCGGTTGCGCTGCCCGCTCTGGTCACACTCGGCGGCCTGCGGCTGGCGATGCTGGTCTCGGCGGTGACCGCCGGCGGGCTCGCGTTCGCGTTCTCCGGCGGTGGCCGGCGACGACCGCAGCGAGGTGCGCTCGCGCGGGTTGGGCGGCGTGCTCTCGATCCCGCAGATGCGGCAGCTTCTGACCGTCGGCTTCCTGTACGTGTGGGCACTGGGCGGCGTGCTGGCGTACTACATCCCCGCGGCCGAGTCGGGCGGGCTGTCGGCAACCCAGGCGGCCATCGGATTTACGGTGGTGAACATCACCGCCGCGCTGTCGCGGATCGTGTGGGGACGGCTGGCCGACAAGAACTCCGGCACCCGTCGCATCCACGTGCTGCGGGCCACCGGGCTGGTTGCCGCGACCGGGGCAGTGCTGATGCCGATCGCGCTGGCGACCGGGACGGTGACGTCTCTGGCCGCCACGGTGGCGTTGGCGTTCGGGGTGTTCGGCTTCAACGGAGTGCTGTACCTCACGGCCGGCGAGATCGCCGGCGCCGACCGCGCCGGGCGGGCAGTCGGGTTGGCCTCGATGGTGGTGTTCGGCTGGGGGTCGCTGTCAGCGCCGATCGCGGGCCTCGCGATCGAAGCCACCGGATACGACGCCGTGTGGGTGATCGCAGCCGTGACCGGGATCGCAGGCGCGCTGGTGGCCAGCTCGATGCTGCGCTCGACACAGACGGCCGGGGGGACGCATACTCGGTGGATGGGACGGAGCGCCAACCACACCGCGCGAGCCGTGATCATGGCCGGCGGCATGCTGGCGCTGGTGGTGGCGGTCACGATCGGCGATCGACGACACGGCGGTGCTCACGGTCGCGCTCTCGGGCGCGACCAGCGCTGCGCTGGGGTGGCGCATGAGCAGGCTGCGCCCGGGTGCCCTCCAGAATCTGTACGCGTGGGCGTGCTGCATCTTCGGCGCGACCACCGCGGGCCAGGGCTACCTCACACTTGATCTCGGCGCTACCGGGGCGCCCAGGGTGGAGGCGGTGCTGTGGATCGTCGCGGGGCTGATGGTGATCGGCGGGGCCACCGCCACGATGCTGCTCAAGCCCCGCCGTCGCGGTGAATAAAAGGTGCCTGGCACCTTTTATTCACAACGGGCGGACGCAGTCGGTGCACCCGGTGAGAGTCACGCGGGGGCCGCCCACCTGTGCCCACTTGCCGGCTGTGTAGGGCTGGGCGCCGATCGGCGCCAGGAACACTCGGGTGCGACCTGTCACGTGCACGGTGAACGTTCCGTCAGCTGCGGTCTTCACACGCGCGATCGGTGAAGGTGGATCGGCCATCACCGGCCCGGCGGTGGAGATCGGCCGGGTGTAGACGCCGATGGTCGCGCCGGCCACCGGAGTGCCGGCCCCGGGGTCGGTGGACGGGTGCTCGAGAAAGACGCCGGTGACGGCACTTGCCGTCGGCGGTGGTAGTGCCGCCGGATGAGCTCTGGCCGCAGCCGGCCACGGCCAACGCCACCGCGATCATCGAGCACGATCAGCTTCATACCTCTAGGACGCGCGCCGACCCCGGTCGGTTCACGCCGCCGGGTACTCGTAAAAGCCCCGCCCCGACTTGCGGCCCAGCCGGCCGGCTTCCACATAGCTGCGCAGCAGCGGGCAGGGGCGGTACTTGTCATCGCCCAGGCCCTCGTGCAGCACCTCCATGATCGCCAGCACCGTGTCCAGGCCGATCAGGTCGGCGAGCGTCAGCGGGCCCATCGGGTGGTTCATTCCGAGCTTCATCACCGTGTCGATCGAGTCGCGATCCCCGACGCCCTCCATCAGGCAATACACGGCCTCGTTGATCATCGGCACCAGGATCCGGTTGGAGATGAATCCCGGGTAGTCGTGGGCCTCCGCCACCGTCTTGCCCATCCGCTCGGCCGCCGCGCGCACCGTCGCCGCGGTCTCGTCGCTGGTCTCCAACCCACGGATCAGCTCGACCAGCGGCATCAGCGGCACCGGGTTCATGAAGTGCATGCCGACAACCCGCTGAGGCCGCGAGGTGACGGCGGCCAGCTTGGTGATCGGGATCGAGCTGGTGTTGGAAGCGAGCACCGCTCCCTCCCCCAGCGCCTCGTCGATCTGTTTGAAGATCTGAAGCTTGAGATCGACGTTCTCGGTGGCCGCCTCGATCGCGAGGTCGGCGTCGACCGGGGCCGACGCCGGCACGATCCGCTCGACCGCGGCAGCCGCCGCGCCACTCTCGACCTTGCCTTTCTCCACCAGCTTGGCCAGCGACTGCTCGATGCCCGACCGGGCCCGCTCGAGCTGCGCGTCGGACACGTCCACCAGAGTCACGTCGAAGCCGGCGACGGCGGCCACCTGGGCGATCCCCGACCCCATCTGGCCGGCACCCACGACACAGATCCGCTGGGTCACGGAGCCGGCACCTCGAGCACGATCGCGTCGCCCTGGGCCGCCCCCGAGCAGATCGCTGCCAGCCCGATCCCGCCTCCCCGGCGGCGCAGCTCGTAGATCATCGTGATCATCAGGCGCGCACCCGATGCGCCCACCGGATGGCCCAGCGCGACCGCTCCACCATTGACGTTGACCTTGTCGGGGTCGACGTCGAGCAGCTTGATCGTGTTCAGCGCGACCGCGCTGAACGCCTCATTGACCTCGATCACATCGACCTGGTCGAGCGTCAGGCCCGCCTTGGCCAGCGCCGATCGGGCCGCGCCGGCCGGTGTGCGCACCAGGTACGCGTAGTCGTCGGCAACATGGCCGCTCGCCAGCACCACGGCGAGCGGGGCGTGACCGTGCTCGGCCGCCCACTGCTCGTCGGCCAGCACCATGGCCGCCCCTCCGTCGTTCACGCTGGGGGCGTTTCCGGCGGTGGTTGCGCCGTCCTTGGTGAACACGGGCGGCAGCTTCGCCAGCTTCTCGGCCGAGGTGTCACGCCGAGGACCCTCGTCATGCTCGACCACCGTTTCGCCCTTCCGGCCCGGGACCGTGACCGGCACGATCTCCTCGGCCAGCTTGCCCGAGTCGATCGCCGCCACCGCCCGCTGGTGGCTGCGCAATGCCCACGCGTCCTGCGCCTCTCGGCCGATCCCGATCTCGGCGCTGACATCGGAGTTCTGAGCCGCCATGATCTTGCCGTCGAAGGTGCACGTGAGCCCGTCGTAGGTCATCGAGTCGACCAGCACGCCGTCGCCCATCGTGTACCCAAACCTCGCCTTGGGCACCAGGTAAGGGGCGTTGGACATGCTCTCCATGCCTCCCGCCAGCACAACCTGGTACTCCCCGGCGCGGATGTAGATGTCAGCCATCGCGGCTGCCCGCATGCCCGAGGCACACACCTTGTTGATCGTCTCGGAGCCGGTCGTCTTGGGCAGCCCGATGCCGGCCGACACCTGCCGGGACGGGATCTGGCCGGCACCCGCTTGCAGCACCTCGCCCATCACCACGTAGTCGATCTGGTCGGGCGCTACCCCCGAACGCTCCAGCGCGGCGGCAGCCGCATGCGTGCCCAGCTGCGGCCCGGACAGCGCTGCCAGGCCTCCGCCGAGGCGGCCGAACGGGGTGCGGGCCGCACCGATGACGACGGTTCGTGCCATACCTGACGCTCCTTGAAACTTGACGATCGGACTCCGATCAAGCATAGTCAAGCCCAACATGATGACCGTGAACAGCAACAGCTGGTGGTGGCGCTACGAGCGAGGTGCGGCCCGCTAGCGACCCGGCGGCATCCCACTTCGCTCCTCGAGCTCTTCGTCGGACACCGACGGGGAGCTTTTTGTTTCCCGACTCGATCATGACCGAACACATCACCCGCACATTGCCCGCAGACCTGCTGACCCCGGTCGGCGCACATCTGCGCCTGCGCGCCGTCTTGGGGGCGCCGTCGTTCCTGCTGGAGTCGGTGGAACGCGGCGAACAGGTGGGCCGCTACTCGTTCCTGGGCGCCGGTCTCCCCACGGTGGACACGCTCGATCAGGCGGCCGCGTTCGCGGCCGCCCGTCCCGGAGCGGCCCCGGGCCTGCCGCCGTTCGTTGGGAGGAGCGGTCGGATACATCGGCTACGACTGGGTCACGGAGCTGGAGCCGGTCGAGCTGCCCCCGCCCCACCCCGACGATCCCGACGTTCCCCGCACCCGGTTCATGCTGACCGACGCGGTGGTGGCATTCGATCACGTCCGCCGGGTGATCACCGTTACCGGTGAACCCGAGCCGGTGGAACGGATCGTGGCCGCGTTGAGCACCACCGAGACGGTGGAAGCAGCCGAGCCGATGGTCCCCGGCGAGGCCACTGCCGAGATCCCCCACGACCGCTACCTCGAGATCGTGGAGCGGGCCAAGGAGCACATCGCCGCCGGCGACGCGTTCCAGATCCTGCCCAGCCAGCGCGTGCACCGTCCCACCCAGGCCTCCGCCTTTGCGCTCTACCGGGCGCTGCGGGCGGTGAATCCGTCGCCGTACATGTTCCTGCTGGACTTCGGCTCCTTCCAGCTGATCGAGCAATACATTTTTCTGCAGGGCCCCGGTACGTATTGCTACTTTTGAGACGTCTCAAGTGCTCAACCGCGAGAATCGCAGCAACTGTCGTGTCGGCAAATCCTAGTCCACATTTAGGTTGACGCGCTCTCCCCCGCTCCCGCGATAGTAGACGGCTTCCTTTGCCTCGCGCAACACGATTTTTGCTCGCTCCGGGATGTTGCGCGGCTTCGCAGGAAGACACCGCTTATGGTTTCTGAATGGCCCGCTCGCCTGCTAAGCAACGCAGCCGATGGTCAGGGCGCCGACGCCGGCTTTAAAGTTGCCTGGCTTGTCGGTCTCTGCATGGGTTTGCTTACCCGGGGGTGGCGGAAGTCGCGAATATCCGCAACCTCGGCGCCGGGTGCGGGCTTCTGCACACGAGGTCGACGTCGCCCTTGGTAATGATTGGTCTGTCTATCGCATCAGTGTTTGAAAAGAGGTCTTGATGAATCGCATTCTCATCACCGGCGCGGCCGGGAAAATCGGCAGCACCTTGCGCGAAGGCTTGCGCGGCCGCTACCCGAGCTTGCGCCTCTCCGACATCGCGCCGCTCGGGCCGGCGCGCGCCGGCGAAGAGATCGCGCCCGCCGATCTCACCGATCTCGCCGCGGTGGAAGCCGCCATGAGGGACGTCGATTGCGTCGTCCATCTCGGCGCGGTCCCGGGCGAGGACACGTGGGACAAGATCCTGCCCAACAACGTGGTCGGAACCTGGAACGTGTTCGAGGCGGCGCGGCGGCAAGGCGTGCGTCGCGTCGTCTATGCGAGCTCGCATCACGCGGTCGGGTTCTATCGGCGCGCCCGCGTCATCGACCAGAACGTCGTTCCGCGCCCGGATGGCATCTACGGCGTGAGCAAGGTGTTCGGCGAGGCGGTCGGACGCCTGTTCGCCGACAAGCACGGCCTGTCGGTCGCGTGCCTGCGCATCGGCGCGTTTCGCGACAAGCCGGACGGACCGGCGGCTGCTCTATGTCTGGCTCAGCCCGCGCGACACCGTGCATCTGGTCGCAATGCTGCATCGACGCGCCCGACTATCACTTCATCACGGTGTACGGCGTCTCCGACAACGCGCGCAGCAAGTACCGCAATGTCGGCCTCGAATTCCTCGGCTATAAGCCGCAGGACAAGGCGGAGGACTATGCGGCCGACATCATGCGCGCGCCGGACACCGAGGACCCGATCTCACGGCAATTCCACGGCGGCATGTATACGCCGATGGGGTTCGACGGCGACACTGCGCGGATCGAGTAGCGGAGGCGCGGTCGGTCCAGCCGCCGCGCTTCTTCCGGCAGCATGATCGGGATGCCGTCACGGATCGGATAGGCGAGTTGGCGGCGCGGCTGATCAGTTCCTGCTTCTCGCGCGTCGTATTCGAGCGTCCTCTTGGTGAGCGGGCAGACAAGGATTTCCAGAAGCTTCGGATCGACGCGTCGCGGGCGGACCGATCGGGCATGGGGTTCTCCGGTTGAGTTGACGATTTTCAGCGCTCGTCATCGCGCTATTGCAGTGGCGTCTCGCCCCGGCGCTGCTCTTGGCCAGCTCGATCTCGGTGAGGGCGACCAGGATCTCGGCGCGGGTCTTCAGGTCGGGCGCTTCCAGCAGCGCCTGCTTCTCCGCCGGGCCTAGGGCGACATCATCGCGAGCGCATTGACCAGCGCCTCGTTGGGCGCCTTCTCGATGCCTTCCCAGTCGGCCTTCAGATTGTTGGCCTTGAGGAAGTCGCGAGAGCGCCTCGAGCAGCGCCGTCGCGGTCGACCTCTTCCTCGCCCTTGCGGCCGACGAAGTCGTCGGCGAAAGGCGTCGATAGGTGACGCGGCACTGGCGGTAGGGCGTAGCGCCGGCGAGCTCTTCCTCGACGCGGAAACGGGCGACGCCGGTGAGCTGAAGCAGATAGCGGCCGTCGCCGGTCTCGGCGAGCTGCGTGATGCGCCCGAGGCAGCCGACGTGAGAGATCCGGCTTGCTCCGTCGCGGCGGCATGCGCGCGTCGGGCTGGATCATGCCGATCAGCCGGTGGCCGTCGCGCAGCGCGTCGTCGATCATCGCCAGATAGCGCGGCTCGAAAATGTTGAGCGGCAACTGGCCGCGCGGCAGCAGCAGGGCGCCCGGCAGTGGAAAACCGGGATCACCTCGGGCAGTTCGTCAGGTCCGCGATAGACCGCGTTCATCGGCATGCTTGGTCTTCTCCCGGCTGCCTCATCCTTGTAAGTCGGATCGATCTGCATCGGCTAGACTGGCCGATGCGGTGGCGGGCGGGAGACCGTCTCATCCGAGGACCTCGAAGTCCGGACCTCAGCGCGGCTCCCCGTCCGTCGTTCCATTGAACCCGAACAGTCGCTTGGGCCGCTTGCGAAGCCCGATTGCGCAAGGACGGGATCAGATGGACACCATCGTTGTTGGAATCGACGTGTCGAAAGACCGGCTGGACGTGTCGGTGCAGCCGGCCGGAACGGCCCTGAGCTACAACCGTGATGCGGTTGGCATCGAGGGATTGATCGAGGCGCTAGCACCGCTTGCCCCGCAGCTCGTTGCGGTTGAGGCGACAGGCGGCTTTGAGGCGGTCGTGGCGGCGAGCCTGGCGCGGCGGGCTTGCCCGTTGTGGTCGTCAATCCGGCGCAGGTGCGCTCCTTTGCCGACGCTCGGGCAAGCGTGCCAAGACCGATCGGATCGATGCCCAGGTAATCGCGCAGTTTGCTGCGGCGGCCAATCCGCCGGTGCGCGCTTTGCCGGATGCCGCCACCCAGGCACTGGCCGATCTGGTGACGCGGCGGCGGCAGATCATCCAGATGATCGTGGCCGAAGGCCAGCGCGAGAAGCGTGCCAGCGTGCGGGCCAGGAAGAGCATCCAGCGTCTGCTCAAGAGCTTGCGTGCCGAGCTCTCCGAGATCGACGCCGAGATCGACGAGAGCGTGCGCGGCTCTGCCGATCTGGCGCGAGAAGGAGAATCTGCTTGCCTCGGTGCCCGGCGTGGGATCCGTCACCGCACGGACCATGCTGGCGGAACTGCCCGAACTGGGCACTCTCAACCGCCGCCAGATCGCGGCGCTGGCCGGGCTTGCTCCGTTCACCCGCCAGTCCGGCAAGTGGCGCGGCAAGAGCTTCATCAGCGGTGGCCGAGCGAGCGTACGCACCGCCCTGTTCATGGCGGCAATGACCGCGATGCGCTGCAATCCTGCCCTGCGCGCGTTCCATCACCGCCTGCGTGCGGCCGGAAAGCCCAAAATGGTCGCTCTCATCGCGGTCGCCCGGAAGCTCCTCACCGTCCTCAACGCTATCCTCAGAGACAAAACAAAATGGCAAAACGCTTGACTGCAAACACAGTCGCTGA
>CAVRSB010000026.1:0-12915 GCA_963723785.1 uncultured Actinomycetes bacterium
ACGATGTATTGCTCGTGACCGTTCAGCTCTCGAGCGTCGAGCCGGTTTCCAGCAGCGTCTTGAGGTCGCTGAGAATCCAGGCCCAGCCGCCGCCGGCGCCTGCGCCTCCTGGCCCGAGATCATGGTCGCGGTCAGCGGCGCGCCGGTCGAGCGTCGTGGATCGACGGTCAGCTTGGTGACGCCGTTCGGCCGCCGCGGTCGATCTCCCAGGTGAGCCGCGTGAGCCGGCTCGGCCGCATGCTCCGGGCCGAACAGCGCGTGCCAGGTCTGCACGAGCCTGCTGCGGCGGGTCGGACTCGATCACCTCGCCGTCGATGATCACGTCGGGCGAGCCGTAGCTCGCTCATCGCCGCGCTCGATGGCGACGCGGTAGCTGCCGCCGGGGCGCAGGTCGTACTCGGACGGCGCCTTGTAGCCGTACTGCTCCGTCCACTCGGGCTTGGTGATCGCGTCCCAGATCGCCTCCGGGCGTGGCCTTGATGTACACCTGGTAGACCTGCGTGGTCGTGGTGTCGGTCTGTGGTGCTCATCCGCGTCTCCTCCAGTCGTGTTTGAGGTCGAGCGAGCGCCGACACCTGGCGCTCCGTGTACTTGTCGATCCAGCGGTCGTGGATCAGCCGGATCGGCACCGGGTTGAGGAAGTGCAGCTTCTCCCGGCCCGACCGCCGGGCGACGACCAGGCCGGCGTCCTCGAGCACCCGCAGGTGCTTCATCACGCCGAAGCGCGTCATCTCCAGCTCCGACTCCAGCTCGGTGAGCGTGCGGCCGTCACGCTCGAAGAGCAGGTCGAGCAGGAAGCGACGGGTCGGGTCGGCGAGTGCCTTGAACACGAGGTCGTCGTCGGTCACATCGACGACTATAGGTGACCAAATGGTCACATGTCAAGTTCGGTGATTCCACAGCTGGGCCCACTGGTACGGGTCGAGCTCGCGGGCGCTCGCACCCGGCTGGGCGATGCGCGCGACCGCGCGGCCGGGGACGACGGCGCGCATGCCATGGCGAAAGCCACGGGCAACGAACCTGCGATAGGCCGGCAGGGCGCTCGGCTCGATCAAGGGATGTGCGCGGCGCTGAAACACCAGCACCCCGGCGTCCACGCTGGGCGGTGGCTCGAACGCGCTTGGCGGCAGCCGGCGGGAGATGCTGGGCTGGTACGACGCTCCCCAGACGACACTGTTCATCGTGCTGGGCCAGGGAATCCCGCGCTTTCGGGCAACGCCCCACTGGACGATCACATCGGCCCGCATCAGCGGTATCGCCGGATCGTCGAGCAGGTGGTGGAGCAGGTCGTTGGTGCGGCTGAACGGCAGATTGGCGACCACCCGGAACGGCTCGCGCGGCATGCCGCACCTCGGCGGCGTCGGCTTCGATCACGTCCACGTTGGGCCAGCGGCCGCGCAGCGCCCGCCGCAAGTCGTGGGTCGAGCTCGATCGCCACCACGCGGCTCGCGACCCGGGCCAGGTGTGCCGTCAGCCGGCCGTTGCCGGCGCCGACATCGACCACGACGTCGCCTGGGCGCAGGCCGGCGTCGCGCACGAGCTCGGCAGCGTACGGCGGGCGGAGAAAGTGCTGGCTATGGGCGCGCGCGGGCGACGCGCTGCGAGCGCGCCGGCCTGCCACGGAAGAAGCGGGTCGTGGTCATCCCGGAGAGCTTATCGTGTGCTACAGCACGTGAAACACGTTGTCGGGGTCGTACTCGCGCTTGACTCGCATCAGCCGCTCCTGATTCGGGCCGAACGCAGATGTGGCGGCGGTCGCGTCGTCGTCCTCGGACAGGTAGTTGAGGTATCTGCGCGATCCCAGCCCCGGAGCCAGCGCCTCCATAGTTTCGCGCGTCCAGGCCACGTTTGCGGTGTCCTGCTCGGGGTCAGCCCACACTGAGGTGATCAGCAGGTTGTGGCCGGGTAGTCGGTGCGGGAAGGCCGTGGCCTCGACGGGCACCCGGGTGGCTGCTCCGTGGAAGTGCTCGAACACCAGCGCCGTCGAGGGTGATGGACAGGCCTCGAACCTTGCGATGGCCGTGTCGATGAACCCGTCGGAGAGGTCTTTGACGAACGTCGACTTCCAGTAGTTCAGCGACCCCTTGGGATATG
Source organism: uncultured Actinomycetes bacterium (assembly GCA_963723785.1). GTDB lineage: Bacteria > Actinomycetota > Thermoleophilia > Gaiellales > JAICJC01 > CAVPTL01. Next base: position 2,095 of record CAVRSB010000026.1, read on the forward strand.
CCGCATCCAGCAGCTGGTTGATGGCGGGATACGGCATCGGGCCGACCGCGGCCATCACCGGCTCGCCGAACTCGAGCGCCGGCCGGAGATCGCGCTGGGCCTGCGCGTCGTCACCGCAGTGGCAGACGACCAGGGCCGCCAGCTTTACTCCGGAGCCGTCCGGCGCATGCACGACGCCGCACACCAGTCCGAGTTCGTCGGGAGCGTCGATGGTGAACTCTCGGTAGAACCGCAGCAGATCGGCGGCAGCGGTCAGTGGATAGGCGAGCAGCCCGCCGGTGATCATCGGCCCGATCGGGTGCAGCTGATACTCGAACGAGGTGACGATGCCGAAGCTGCCACCTCCGCCGCGAAGCGCCCAGTGCAGATCGTGGTGCTCGCCGGCGTCGGCGGTGATCAGCCGGCCGTCGGCGGTGACCACGTCGGCCGAGATCAGGTTGTCGCAGGCCAATCCGTACTTTGGCATCAGCCATCCCAGTCCGCCTCCCAGCGTGAGGCCGGAGATGCCCGTGGTCGAGACCGTTCCGCCCGTGACCGCCAGCCCGTGCAGATGGGTCTCGCGATTCAGCTCGGCCCACGTCACCCCGGGCTCCACCCGGGCGGTTCGCGCCGTCGGATCGACGTGGATTCCGCGCATCTCGGAGAGATCGATCATGACAGCGCCGTCGCGGACGCAGTGCCCAGCCACCCCGTGCCCTCCGCCGCGCACCGAGATCTCGAAGCCGTTGGCGCGCGCGGCGGTGAGGGCGGCCACCACGTCCGCGGCCCCACGGCAGCGTGCGATCAGGGCCGGGCTGCGATCGATCATGCCGTTGTACACGCGGCGGACGTCGTCGTAATCCCGATCGCCCGGGCGAACGATCGTGCCCGAAAACCCCTCCAGCGCAGCCAGCATGCCCTCTTCCACAGCAATAGTCATGGTGCCCCCAATAGTGGAATACAAACGTGACGATTGACCCTAATACAACACGGGGCCCGACGTCGGCTCTCAGCTGTAGCGGCCCCGGACGGGCTCGGTGCTGGGACCGACCTCAGCGTTCAGCCATTCCATCAGCGGCGCGGTCTGCTCGAATAGCTCCAGAATCCGGGTCTTGACTGCCGGGGTTGCGAGCCACGGTTCGGGCTGCCACTGCCTCCAGGCGATCAGCCCCTTGGCCCGCAGCAGCTCGATCCGGGGGTGGTCGAGCGGGTACCCGCGCGGCGCGTTCTTGAGCGGGTCGGTGCCCGAGATCTCAATCCCCTGGTGTTCGATCACCCCGATCACATCCACCAGCCGGCTGCCGCTCTCCGGGGAATCGACGGCGGTTCGGTACCGAACCAGCTGATCCGACGCGAGGTGGTAGTACCCGCAGCCCGCTCCCAGCCCGCGGGCAGAGATCTGGATGTAACCGTCACCCACCCGCGCTCCCAGCGCGGTGCGGTAGGGACTCTTGTCCTTGGTGAAGCGGATATCGCGATACGGCCGCATCACCTTCCCCGGCCCCAGCCGCGGTTCCAGCTCTTTGACCAATGCGAGCATGGGGGCGTTCACCTGCTGGTCGAAGGTCGGGCGGTGCTCGGTCCAGTACGCCTTGGAGTTGTCGGCTTCCAGCCCGGCATAGAACTCCAGCGCTACGTCCGTCCACCCCTGAAACCGCGGTTCAGACACTGACGCTGTGGCGCCGCCCTTTGCGATCGATCAGCACCAGTTCGTGGTCGGTCTGGCTCTCGACCCGCCCGCCGTCGCGCAGCACCTGCTCGGCGAACGCCCGGTCGTACTCGGACTGCCAGCGCTCGAAGTTTCCGCAGCAGCCCTGCACCCGCAACGACATCCGCCCCTGCTCATCCCGCTTGAGCATAAAACCCGCCATCCCCACACCGTAGCAGTGAATAATTGGTGCCTGGCACCAATTATTCACCCTCGGCGTTTGAGGGCGATGCCGGTGAGGATCTCGCGGACGACGCGTTCGGCCACCAGCGCGGTGATGTCGGCCGATCCGACGGCCGTGGGCGCCACCTCGACCACGTCGGCGCCGACCAGGTCGACGTGGGCTGCGATCAGGCGCGTCGCCAGCAGCAGCTCGGTGGAGGTGAGCCCGCCCGGCTCGGGTGTGCCGGTGCCCGGCGCGAACGCCGGATCCAGCACGTCCACGTCGACCGTCAACATCACCGGCCCCTCGCCCACGATCGAAAGCGTCTGTTCGACGATCGCTCGGATGCCCTGGTCGCGCACGTCGTGGGCGAAAAAACTGGTGATTCCGCGCTCCCGCTGCCATGCGAACTCCACCTCGCCCGGCCAGTAGCCGCGCAGCCCGATCTGGACATAGCGGCGGGGGTCGACGTGGCCCTCCTCCACCATCCGGTACATGGGCGTGCCGTGGGACAGTGTCTGGCCCCACAGCTCGGCGGCGGTGTCGGTGTGGGTATCGAAGTGGATCAGCCCTACCGGCCCGTGCTAGGCGGCCAGTGCGGTCACCTCGGGCAGCGTGATCGAGTGATCGCCGCCAAGCAGCAGCGGCATCACCCCGGCCGCAGTCACGCTGGCGGTGATGTCGCGGATGGCGGCGTGAGAGGCGACCGGGTCGGCGGGCACGATGGCGGCGTCGCCGAAGTCGACGATCTTGAGAGCGGTGAACGCGTCGACACCGGCTTCCAGGTGCGGCCCGCCGGGGGCGCTGGCCGAGCGGATCGCTCGCGGCCCGAACCGGGTGCCGGGCCGGTCCGACACCAGCTCGTCCATCGGTGCACCAATGATGGCGACGTCGAATCCGGCCAGCTCCCCGGGTTCCTCGGTATACCGCAGGCCTGCGTAGGTCAGCAGTCCGGCGTAGTCCGGCTTGCCGTCTGCGATATGCGCCCAGCGCTTCTCGGGGTCGATCACAGGCAGAGCCTACCCGCTGCCGGCTATCCCAACTGGGCCATCCGGATCTGGTTGCCGGACGGGTCGCGGAAGCCGGCGTCGATGCCGTAGGGCTGCTCAGTCGGCTCCTGCAGGAACTCGACTCCCCGGCCCTGGAGCTGCTTGAACGTCTCCCGGCAGTCGTCGACGGCAAAGAACAGCCCGCCGGCCGCGCCCTTGGACACGATCGCGTTCAGCTGGTCGCGAGTCTCGTCGTCAAACACCGGAGGGCCGGGCACCGGCAGCAGCGCCAGGGCGACGTCCGTCTGCCCGGGCAGTCCCACCGTCAGCCAGCGGAAGTTGCCCATCTCGGCGATGGTGACGTCCTCGCGCACCTCCATGCCGAGCTTGTCGGTGTAAAACTCCAGGGCTTCGTCCTGATCGCTGACCCACACATTCACGTGGGTGAGACGCTTCAACATGTGTGCTCTCCGATGGTCGGTTTCTCTGTCGGAGCTAACGCTAGTCGGGGCTCACGGGCCTGTCTTCTTCAAAACTGCGGTGCTCGGTCTCGACCAGGCGAGCAGCACGCAGGTGGGCACGCGGGCGTGCACGGACGCCGGCGGGTGGGCGGCGCGATAGGCGGTGGGGGAGAGGCCGTAGGCGCGCCCGAAGCTGGTCGTGAACGAGCCGACGCTGCGCAGCCCCACCATCATGCAGATCTCAGCGACGCTGCGGTCGGTGTTGCGCAGCAGCTCGGCCGCCCGCTCCAGTCTGCGGGTCAGCAGATACTGGTGTGGTGTTACGCCGAATGCGCGCCGAAACTCGCGGCTGAAATGCGCCGGTGAGACGTGCGTGACCCGCGCCAGCGCCTGAACGTCCAGGGGATCGCGATAGCGCGCATCGATCGTATCCTTGGCCCGCAGCAGATGCCGGGTGGGTGGGACGTGCGCACGCATGAGGCTGGAGCGTACCCAGCCACGGTCACTCCCGGGGAGAGCCCAGCTCGGCCACGCGCTTTGCCAGGAAGCGCCGCTCGGGAGCAGTCTGGGCGAGCTCCAAAGCACGCTCGTAGGCCGCGCGGGCGTCGTCGGTTCGGCCGAGTCGCCGCAGCAGATCGGCGCGGGTCGAGTGCAGATACTGGAAGTCATTCAGGTCGAGTTCGTCGACTAGCGAAAGCCCGGCAGCGGCGCCGTCGGCCTGGGCCACCGCGATGGCGCGGTTGAGTTCCACCACGGGCGATCCGGTCAACTCGGCCAGCCGACCGTACAGCGCCGCGACCTCGGCCCAGTCGACCACCGGATCGGCGTGCAGCGACGCGATCGCCGCCTGGAGCACGTACGGCCCGTTACCGCGCAGCGCGATCCCGCGTTCCAGCACCCGCCGCCCCTCCTCGATCTCGGCCGAGTCCCAGCGGCTGCGATCCTGGTCGTCGAGCAGCACCAGCTCGCCGTCGCGAAAGCGCGCGTCGCGGCGGGAGTCGTGCAGCAGCATCAGCGCCAGCAGGCCCTGGACTTCGGGCTCGTCGGGCATCAGTTCGGCCAGTGCGCGGCCCAGCCGGATCGCCTCGGTAGCCAGCTCGGTGCGGCCGCCGTAGCCCTCGTTGTAGATCAGGTAGACGACCGCGAGCACTGCCGCCTGGCGCTCGGGCAACAGGTGGGCAGGCGGCACCCGAAACGGGATGCCGGCGTCTCTGATCTTTCGCTTCGCTCTGGTGAGACGCTTGGTCATGGTTGCCGGAGGAACCAGGAATGCGTGCGCGATCTCCTCGGTCGTCAGCCCGCCCAGGGTACGGAGCGTGAGCGCCACCTGGGCATCGACCGCCAACGCCGGGTGGCAGCAGGTAAAGACCAGCTCGAGTCGTTCGTCGGGAAACGTCGTGTCCTCCTCAGGGCGCTGCGGGGGCACCTCGGCCACCTCCAGCAGCCGTGTCTTTGCGTTCAGCGTGCGCTCACGCCGGAGCCGGTCGATGGCTCGGTTGCGGGCGGTGATCACCAGCCATCCCCCAGGGTTTGGCGGGACACCCTCACGGGGCCACCGCTCGGCGGCAACGGCAAAGGCGTCCTGGGTGGCTTCCTCGGCGAGGTCGAAGTCGCCGAGGAAGCCCACCAGGGACGCGAGCACCCGCCCCCACTCGTCGCGGAAGACCTGCTCGAGCAACCGCTACATCTCCGCCAGCGGACGCACCTCGACCGAACCGCCGAAGCGGGCAGCCGGGATCCGGGCAGCCAGCTCGATGGCGGCGTCGAGGTCGTCGCCCTCGAACAGGTAGTAGCCGCCGAGCGTCTCCTTCATCTCGGGAAACGGCCCGTCGGTCGTCAGCGTCTGGCCGTTTTGGACGCGCACGGTGGTGGCCGTGTCGGTCGGCTGCAGCTGCGCGCCGCCCACGACTCCGGGCGACTCCGAGATGGCGTAGTACTCAGCCATCACCGCATTCTGCTGGTCCTCGGAGAGCTGGTCCCACTCAGACGACCCGTTGCCGGTGTTGATCAAGAGCATGTACTTCATGTTCTCCTCCTTCTCGAGAGCGTGGACATCAACACCACGAACGGGCGCCCCGAAAACGGACACCCCTGGGTCACGAGCCCGGCCTGACGTGGAACTCGACCACCACCGAGTCGAGCACACGGGGGTAGTCCTCGGACCGAAATGCGAGTGCGAGGCCGCTCAGCTCGGTGACGCCCAGCGGCCACGGTGAGAGCACGATGCCGCCGGCACCGTCCAGCTGGTAGCTGACCGCCACCGGTTCGGCTCCGGCCGTGGGCGCCACCGCGACGCTGCCCGAGGCCTCGCGTTCCACACAGAAGTCGAAGGCGACCATGTCGCACAGGTTGGTGATCGCGTCCGCCTCGGCCGCCCTGGCTGCGTCGACGCCTGCTGCCGCCTGATAGAGGGGAAGCTCGGCAGCCATCCGGGCAGCCACCGCCTGGTCGGCGTCGCTGCGACCCCACGACACCAGCCGCTGCACGTGCATCGCGACCACCAGGTCGACCACTGGGTCGTCACCGGTGGGCGTGAACCCGGCTTCCTGGATAGCGGTCCAGCGGTCCGGGTCGACCTCACCGATACCGTCGGCGTCCAGCTGACCGTAGCCGCGATCGTGCAGCGCGACCCCGCGCACGAACGACGGGAACGGCAGTGAGGGCCGCGCGAAGGCGTCGTTGCCCCAGTGGAGCGCGAGCGCAGCCGCCAAGCGGGCGTGCTCCGCCTGCGGGTAGACCACCTGTCGCCGGGCCGACCGAAACACGTCACCACTCTACCGGCGGGCGTCGGGTAGCCTGTAGCGGCCGGTCAACAGACGTCGCTGGGGAGTGCGGGAATGCGGAAAATTGCAGAGCCAAGGTGTGCACCACATCACCATCACCGGCGCCGACCGGCAGACATCGATCGACTTCTGGGAAGGCGTGTTGGGCATGCCGTTCGTGTTCGAGCAGCCGAACCTCGATAACGCGTCGGAGAGCCATCTGTACTTCGACCCCGGTGACGGTCGCCTGATCACGATCTTCACCAACCAGGAGCGCACCGCTGATCCCCGTCGGACGCCCACCGAGCCGGGCTGCGTCCACCACGTCGCCTTCTCGCTCTCGCAGGCAACCTTCATGCAGGCGGTGGAGCGGCTCGAAGAGCGAAAGATCGAGCACAGTGGGGTCAAGGATCGCGGCTTCATGGACTCGATCTACTTCACCGATCCGCTGGGGCTTTTGATCGAGCTGGCGTCCTACCGGTTTGAGCCGCCGTTCGGGTACACGCACTCCGATGTGCTGCTGGAGGCTCACAAGCTGCGCGTCGAACGCGCCGACCGAAACATCACTCAACTGCACGTGGCCGACGCCATCGAGTTGCTGATACTGCGTTCACGACCGTCGCTGTCGGACGATCGGTCGCCCAAGAATCCCTACTGAGGAGGACTCATGGCTGAGATCACGCTTCATGTCCTGAAGCCGAGCGTCAACAACCTGACTGCCCGCGTGTTCGTGCGCGCCGCCGAGCTCGACTTCGAAGAGGTGGATGCCTGGGGAAAGACGACTACGCCGGAGTTTCTGGAGATGAATCCGGCCCACCTGACTCCCATGATCGAGGAGCAAGGGCTACCGCGGGCGACGCTGTGGGAGAGCTGCGCGATCATGCAGTACCTCTGCAACAAGCACGGCCTCGAGCGCTTTTACCCGACCGATCCCGCGGCGCGGGCGATGGTGGACAGCGCCATGTTCTACCTGATCGGCACCCTGTATCCGCTGGTTGCCAGGGCGACGTATCCGGTGCTTGCGTTCCCGCAGTATCCCGGAGAGGTGGGTGCCTCCGATCTGGCCGACAACCACAAGGCCGACGCGCAGCAGGCCGCGATCGATGCGTTGGCCGAGCCGCTGGACGTCTACCGCACGTTCTATCTGGGCGGCAGGCCGTTCATCGGCGGCGACTCGCCGTCGATCGCCGATATCCGCCTGGCGGCGACGCTCGAGTTCTTGAACTCGATCGACTACGACTTCCCCGCCTGGTCGACCGAGTACATGGCGTCGGTGGAGAGGGCCCTGGGCGAGGCGTATACCGAGCCGGTGGCCGACGTGCGCGGCTACATCGAGTACGTGCGTTCGCAATAGTCGGTCAAGCTTCTGACGGCGGATGCCGATGGGCGGGTATGCAGATGGAGTGGGAAATCGTCAACGAGGAGATCGAGAAGTGCGCTCAATGTCAGCGCTGGCTCTCGTGGTGGACCGAACCCCCTCGCCATGGCAAGCACGCCTATGTGCGCCACGCCATCTGCTCCTGCCACGCCCGTTACACGTCCAGCCCGGACGGCCCCGGAGCCTGAACGCTCGCTGAATAACGGTGCCTGGCACCGTTATTCACGCCTCGGCGCGGACCGCCGCGGCGCCTGCGGCGAGTGACTCCAGCTTGCCGTAGGCGACATCGCGGGGGAGGTACTTCATGCCGCAATCCGGCGCCGCAATCAGCTCCTGCGGCCGCTTGTAGGGCAGCGCCCGGCGGATCCGATCGGCCACCGTCTGGGGCGACTCGACCGTGAGGTCGTCGAGGTCGATCACGCCCAGGATGATCTGCTTGCCGGGCAGCGTCTCCAGGATCGCGGTGTCGATCCCCGACTGGGCGGTTTCGATCGAGATCTGATCGCACGGGCAGGCCGCCAGCTCGGGCAGGAACGAGTAGGCGGAGGGGCGTCCGTGGATGATCGCCGCGTACCCGAAGCAGATGTGAACCGCGGTCGTGCCCGTGACGCCGTCCAGCGCGCGCTGCAGCGCTCCGACACCGAACTCCCGCGCCTTTTCCGGCCGAGCCTGCATGTACGGCTCGTCGATCTGGACGATGTCGGCGCCCGCGGCGAACAGGTCGACGATCTCGTCGTGCACGGCACCGGCGTAGGCCTGGGCCAGCTCGGCCGGGTCTGCGTAGAAGTCGTCCTGGGCCTGCTGCGACATCGTGAACGGCCCGGGCACGGTGATCTTGATCGGCCGGCTCGGTGTTGGCGCGCAGAAACTCGATGTCGCGCACCTGCACCGGGTGCTTACGCTCGATCGGCCCGACCACGCGCGGCACCGGATTGGGCTCGCCGCTGCGGTCGAGAGCGGTGCCGGGATTGTCGATGTCGACTCCCGCCAGCGCGGTGGCAAACCGGTTGGAGTAGCTCTCCCGGCGAGCTTCGCCGTCGGTGATGATGTCGAGTCCGGCGCGTTCCTGGTCGCGGATCGCGATCAGGGTGGCATCGTCCTGGGCCTGCTCGAGGTACTGCGGGTCGACCCGCCAAAGCTCGGTTGCGCGCACCCGCGGCGGGAATCGGTGGCGTAGCCGCTCCCGGTCGATCAGCCAGTCGGGCTGGGCATAGGAGCCGACCAGGCTGGTCGGGACGGCGGCGGGAATGCGCGCAGCGGTCACCTGCCGAAAGCTACACGACCGATAGCGCCTTGCCGCCTAGCCTGCAAGTGACCTATGACCACTGCATGAGGAGACACACATGACCAAGCTGCTCGAGGGCAAGTCGGCGATCATCTACGGCGGAGGTGGAGGGATCGGCAGCGGCGTGGCCCGCACCTTCGCCCGCGAGGGGGCGCAGGTGTTTCTGGTGGGGCGAACTCGAGAACCGCTCGACCAGGTGGCAACCGAGATCACCTCTGCGGGTGGCGCTGCCCAGGTCGCGGTGCTGGACGCGCTCGACGAGCCGGCGGTGAATGCTCATGTGCGCGATGTGGTCGAGCGCACCGGCCGAATCGACGTGTCGTTCAATCTCGTCAGCCGCGGCGATGTCCAGGGCGTTCCCCTGGTGGAGATGTCGACCGACGACCTGATGCGGGCGGTGGACACTGGGACTGCGAAGTAGCTTCATCTCGGCCCGGGCGGCGGGTCGTCACATGATCCAGCAGGGGGCCGGGGTGATTCTTCACCTCAACAGCGCCTCGGGGGCTGGGGCGATGCCGGGGATGGGCAGCACCGGGCCGGCCGACGCCGCGACCGAAGCGTTCATGCGGTACCTGGCGGCGGAGCTCGGTCCCAGCGGCGTGCGGGTGTGTGGAATCTGGACGGCTGCTGTGACCGGGACGCTGACCCGCGAGAAGCTGGCGGCGGTCGGCGGCGAGAACGTGCCCGATCCCGAGACGGTGGAGCAGATGATCGCAGGGATCGCGGCGCTGCGGCGTGCACCCCGGTTGGACGATGTGGCCGAGGCGGCGGCGTTTCTGGCATCGGACAGGGCCGGCGGCGTGACCGGGTCGATGACGAATGTCACAAGCGGTCTGGTGCTCCGGTAGCGTTACGACATGCAGTTGGAGACACTCGATCACGTGGCGGTGATCGTCACCGACCTGCCGCGGGCGGTGCGGTTCTACGAGGAAGTGCTCGGCCTGCATCGCATTCACCAGGACGCGTGGGGTGAGTGGCCGGTGGCTCTGGTCGCCGGCTCGAGCGAGGCGGGGGTGGCGCTGTTTCCGGCCGGCGCCGAGGGAGTGCCGGCTGAGACCGATCCGAACACGCATTTTGCGTTTCGGGTGTCGCGCGGTGGCTACGAGCAGGCCAAGCTGGAGCTGAGCGGGCTGGGCATTCCGTTCGAGGAATGGGATCACGACGTCGCCTGGGCGATCTATTTCCGCGATCCCGATGGGCATCAGATCGAGATCGCCACATACGAATCCGCCAACGTGTGACGTAACACCGAGCACCCGTGCCGGGTGTTATGTCATCCCCGCCACAGTCGTCCCGACAGTTCGTTGACGCCGACCTGAGCGCGGGCTACCGTCCGTGCCAGGCTCGCTCCAGCCCATCCGTAGGCTTCACATTCTCGTACGGGGGGCATCACAATGAGAACGATGCGCGGTACGTCTCTGCTGACGGTGGCGCTGGTGGGCGTCGCGTTTGCTGCGCCTGCGTCTGCCGCCACACTGGCGGACTGGCAGATGAACGAGGCGCCGGGCGCCCACACGATGGTCGACTCCAGCGGGCACGTCAACGGCTCGATCGGATCGGCCGTGCAGACCGGTCTCAGCGTTCAGGGTGCGGTCGCCTATCACTGGGCATTTGCGAGTCCCACCATGCCGCCGGCCAAGCCGGAGCGGCTGGTGCAGGTACACAGCTCCTCACTGAACCCGGGATCGGGAAACTACACGGTCGAGATGAGGTATCGAACCACGCAGCACTTCGGCAATATGGTGCAAAAGGGACAGGCCGGGTCGACCGGGGGATACTTCAAGATCGAGAATCCCGGGGGACATATCAACTGCGTCTTTCGGGGCAAGGTCAACGGCACGCTCAAGCGCAAGGCGGTCGAGTCGCCTGCCGTGCTCAGTGACAACTCGTGGCATGTCGTGGTGTGTAGCCGGATTGGCTCGAAGCTGACGTTGAAAATCGACGGTTCTGTGGTGGATACGGCGTCGGGCAAGACCGGGACGATCTCCAACACGCGACCGATCACGATCGCAGGAAAGCTCAACTGCGATCAGATCACGACCACCTGCGACTACTTCACCGGCGATATCGACTACATCAAGATCACCAATTAGCGA
>CAVRSB010000027.1:0-30728 GCA_963723785.1 uncultured Actinomycetes bacterium
CGGATCGGTGCTGGGGTACTACATGCTGCCGTGGGCATCGGTGATGCTGGCCTACAACGCCCGGCCGCCGGATCCGCTGGTGGTGGGCGATCGCTGGCGCGAGATGTGGCTGGAGCGGCTGGAGGCGAACGAGTTCCTCGCGGAGAAATGGCTCAGCCATCAGCGCCGGGATGCGTACTGGAAGCAGGGCTCGGTGTGCGAGGACTACGCCGCCATCGAGTGTCCCGTCTACCTGGTCGGCGGGTGGTCGGACGGCTACACCAACGCCATCTTCCGGATGCTGGAGGGTCTGTCCTGCCCGCGCCGGGCGGTGATCGGGCCATGGGAGCACGTGTGGCCCGAGCAGGGCGTGCCCGGCCCGGCGATCGGCTTCCTGCAGGAGGAGATCCGCTGGTGGGATCACTGGCTGAAGGGCGTCGACACCGGGATCATGGACGAGCCGCTGGTACGCGCCTACGTGCAGGATTCCGAGCCGCCCCGGACGGCGTATGACACTCGCCAGGGTCACTGGGTCGCCGAGGCCGACTGGCCGACGCCGAACGTGCGTGAGCAGACGCTGTACGTGACCGCGGAGGGTCTCGCCGAGGCGCTGCCGGGTTTGCCGGCATTGATCGCAATTGGCAGCCAAGCGTCACAGCTCTCACACACCAGCCCCCAGACCGTCGGCGTCGACGCCGGATCGTGGCTTCCCTACGCCAATCCCGCCGATCTCCCAGGCGACCAGCGGCAGGACAACGCCCGCTCGCTGTGCATCACCGGCGAGCCGCTGACCGAGCCGCTCGAGCTGCTGGGGCAGCCACGCGCCACCCTCACCATCTCCAGCGACCAGACCCAGGGGTTCGTGGCGGTGCGGCTGTGCGACGTACGGCCGGACGGCTCGGTGGCGCTGATCAGCCGGGCGATCCTCAACCTGACACACGCCGACAGCCACGAGCACCCCACCCCGCTGACCCCGGGCGTGGCCGTCACCTACGACATCCCGCTCAAGGCGATCGCCTACACGCTCCCCGCCGGCCACCGGCTGGAGCTGGCGCTCTCCACCAGCTACTGGCCCTGGATCTGGCCGACGCCGACGCCGGCGACGATCACGCTGCACACCGGTGCCAATTCCCGCCTGAGCCTCCCCGTCCGATCGCCGCAACCGCGCGACGCCGACCCCTCGCCGTTCGGCGAGGCGGAGACGGCGCCCCCGCTGGCCAACGAGATCCTGCGCGAGCGACGGCCGCACGTCACCATCTCCCGCGACGTCGCCTCAGGTGTCGTCGAGTACCGCATGCGCCGCTCGCTGTGGGGTGCGCGCCGCCTGCCCGACGGCCTCGAATACTGGGACGACGATCCGTGCGTGTTCACGATCCGCGACGACGATCCGCTCTCGGCCACGGCCGAGTGTGGGCGCACACTCGAGATCGGCCGGGGGGAGTGGCGCACCCGGATCGAGATGACGGCACACATGAGCTCCACTCCTACTGACTTCGAGCTGTCTGCCACGCTGAAGGTGTACGAGGGTGACGAGCTGGTGTTCAGCAGGGAGTACGACGCGCGGGTACCCCGTGACGACGCGATCTGACACGGCCGGCATCGACGCGCGGGGGTACGCGCAGGCGCTGGAGTCGCGGCTGCCGCGGATGCTCGAGCTGATCGAAGCATTGGTGGCGATCGACAGCCCCTCCGACGCTCCCGACGGCGTGGACGGCGGTGGCCCAACTGATCGCCGCCGAGTTGGCCGAGCATGGATTCACCGTGGAGTTGCAGGACGTGGCTGGGCGTGGCCCGCAGGTGACCGCCCGCCGCCGGTTCGGTTCGGGGCCCGACGTGCTCCTGCTCGGGCACAGCGACACGGTGTGGCCGGCGGGTACCGCCGCCATCTGGCCCTTCACCCGCACCGGCGAGATGATCACCGGCCCCGGGGTGGGCGACATGAAGAGCAACCTGGTGATGGCCGCGGCCGCGCTTGGCGGAGTTCGGCCAGTCGCGAGAGTGCGTCCCAGATCGGCGAGGTGACGATGCTGATCGTGCCCGACGAGGAGCTCGGTAGCCCTGCCAGCCGCGAATGGATCGAAGCCGCCGCCCGCCGCGCCGACGTCTGCCTCGGAATCGAGCCGGCTCGGCCGGGAGGTGGCGTGGTCGTCGCCCGCGGCGCTGTCGGTGCGATCCGGATCTCCGCCGAGGGGGTGTCGGCGCACACCACCGCCGCCGGCGGACGCAGCGCCATCAGCGCACTGGCGCCGCTCGTTCGGGAGCTGGAAGCGCTCAGCGATCGCGGCGCCGGCGTGATCGTCACCGTGGGGACGTTCACCGGCGGTACCGCCCGCCAGGTGACACCCGACCACGCCGAGATGGACGTCGACCTGCGGGCCCCGTCCGAGCAGACCGCTGATCGGTTGATGGCCGCGGTGCGAGCTCAGGTGGATGCCGCCGGACTCGCCCTGGCGGGCGGCTTCACCCGACCGGCGTTCGAGCCGGGAGCGGCTTCCCGGCGACTGTATGAAGTCGTCGCCGCAGCCTCGGCGAGCGTCGGGCTCCCTGTCCACGAGGTGCGGGAACGGGGCGGCTCGGATGCAAGTTTCGCGGGTGCACTCGGCATCCCCACGCTCGACGGCCTCGGCCCGATCACGCACGATTCGTGCAGCCGCGGCGAGCGGGTCGAGATCGCGAGCCTGGTCTCGCGCGGTGCCGTCCTGGCGAGACTGCTCCAAGCGATCGCCGAGGAGGACGGGCGATGACGATCGAACCCCGGCCGGTGCTTGGCTCGCTCCCCCCGTACGTCGCCGGGCAGTCGCTGGAACGCCTCCAGGCCGAGCTGGGCGTCGACCGGGTGGTCAACCTGGCCACCAACGAGACCCAGTTCGGGCCGTTCCCCGCGGCAGCCGAGGTCATCCGCCGACATGCCGGCGAGGCCCACCGCTATCCCGAGCTCGACGGGGAGCTGACCGAGCGAATCGCCGCGGCACACGGCGTCTCGGCGTCGCAGGTGGCCCTCGGCAACGGTGCCGACGCGATCATCGGCTACCTGTGCACCGCCTACCTGGAGCCCGGTACCAACGCCGTGATGGGAGCGCCGTCGTTTCCCACCTATCAGCTGGACACGATCAAGACCGGGGCCACGCCGGTCGTGACGCCGCTCCGCGACGGGGCGTTCGACACCGGCGCGCTGGCCGCGGCCGTCTCGGACGCGACCCGGATCGTGTTCGTCTGCAACCCCGACAACCCCACCGGCGGGATCGTGACAGCCGACGAGCTACGGGCGCTGGTCGACGCCGTTTCCGACCGGGTACTGATCGTGGTGGACGAGGCCTACGCCGAGTACGTCTCCGATCCTGCGTTTCCCGAAACCATCACCGAGCACGTCATGCCGCGACCCAACGTGGTCGTGCTGCGGACGTTCTCCAAAATCTTCGGCCTGGCCGGCCTTCGCATCGGGTACCTGATCGGCCAACCCGGATGTGGTGGACGCGGTCGGCCGTGTGCGCCATTACTACGACGTCTCGAGCCTCGCCCAACTGGCGGCGATCGCGAGTCTCGACGACCCCGGTGAGGTCGAGCGCCGGCGCGCGGCCACGGCGACCGGGCGCACCGCGCTGGCAGCCGAGCTCAGCCGGCGCGGGCTGCGCACATTCCCGGCCCACGGCAACTTCGTCGCGTTCGAATGCGACCACGCGGCGGATCTCGAAGCCGGCCTGCTGCGCGCGGGCGTGCTGGTACGCACCGCCGGCAACGTTGTCCGCGTCACCGTCGGCTCGGCCGACGACCACGCGCGGCTATTCGCCGCGCTCGATCCACTGCTCTGACCGCTCCGGGCGAGCCGCTTAGGCGGCCTGCACCTCTTCCCAGATCTGGTTTCGCAGCTGCTGGCTCTCGGGATTGAGATACCGCTCCCACTGCACCGTGGCGAGCACCTCCGGGTCGTACCGCTGCGCAGGGCTGTTCACGGTCGATGCCGGCAGGTACTTGTTGGCGGCCTGCTCCTCGTACGCCGCCCCGGTGTTCTCCACGAAGTCGGCGTAGTTCTTGGGGTCGAGATGGAAGTTCATGAACGCCTCGACCTCAGGCAGCTGGGTCGTGCCGGCGATCGCGATCCATCCCTCGAGGTAGGCCGGCATGCCCTCCTTGGGCGGCACCCACACGACATTCGGGTTGTCGTGGCTGGCCGGGCCGAGGTCGTAGTCGTAGTCGACCGTCATCACCGCCGAGCCGTTCAGAAGCGGCTTGGTGACGTTGGTGGGCAGGAAGGCCTGAACGTGCGGCTTGATGTCGAGCAGCGCCTGCTTGGCCTCTTGCAGCTGACCCTCGTCGGTGGTGTTGATGTCGTAGCCCAGCTTGAGCAGCGCAACGCTGATCACGTCCACGTCGTAGTCGGTGAAGATGATCTTGCCCGAGTACTTGGGAGCGAGCTCCCAGAGATCGGCCCAGCTGGTGGGCGTCTCGGTCATCAGGTCCTTGCGGTAGCCCAGGCCGACCTTGCCGTAATCGGTGGGGATGCCCCAGGGGAAACTCTTGCGGAAGTACGACGGGACGTACTTGATGTTGGGGATGTTGTCGAGATTGACCGGCTGAATCAGCTTGGCATCGTTGAGCTGCTGTGATGCCGTGTTGCCGGCCAGCGCCATGTCATAGGACGCCTGGTTCTGGTGGATCTGGACGATCTGAGCGGCGTTTCCGCCTGAGGTCAGCTCGCTGACCTGGTGAATCTTCACGCCGGGGTTGGCCTTCTCGAACGCTGCCACCTCGTGCGCCCCGATCCACTCCGGGTAGTTCGCAAACGTCACCGTGCCCGAAAGCGGCTCGGTCGTACCGGCGCTGGACGACGGCGTCGACGACGACGAGCTGCTCGATCCACATGCGGCGGCGAGTCCCACTGACGCCAACCCTGCGAACTGCGCTCCCCGCCGAAGCGCGGCGCGTCGCGTCATTGGCAAAGAGAGCCACTGGCCAGACTGATCATCCGGTGCCACTTTGAGCCTCCTAGGTCTCCTGCCAAGGTTTGCCGAATACCCAACTCGTGTTGGTGAGCGGTTCTATCACACCGTCCGATGGCCTGCAAGTGCGCGTCAGGTGCCCTCGACGACCGGCGTGAGCGGGCGACCGGTCTCAAACCACGAGACCACGTTCTCCGCCTGGGAGCGATAGTAACCGCGCTCGGCGGCGATTGAAAGGAACGCCACATGCGGGCTCAATAAAACGTTGGGATGCGAGAGCAACGGATCGGACGGCTGTGGCGGCTCAGCCGAAAGCACGTCCAGACCGGCCCCCGCCAGCTTGCCGCTGTCCAGCGCGGCCAGCAGCGCGTCGTGATCCACCAGCCCGCCCCGGGAGACGTTCACGAGGTAGCTGTGGTCGCGCATCAGCGCCAGACGGTGCCGGTCGACCAGCCCCTGCGACTCGGCCGTCAGCGCCACGTGCAGCGAGACGAGGTCGGCGGTCGCGAATACGTCGTCCAGTTCGGTGCGCTCGACGCCGGCCGGCCACGCGTCGTCGGCGACGTAGGGGTCGTGCGCGACCACACGGCCGAAGAACGGCCGGCCCAACTCTGCCACCCGGCGGCCGATCCGCCCCATCCCGACCACTCCGAGAGTGAGCGTCGAAGGTCGCTGGAGGTCGCCCGTGGCCAAGTAGTCCCAGCCGCCGGTGCGCACGTGCCGATCGAACTGGGGCAGGTGGCGGATCAGGCCCAGCGCCATGCCCATCGCGTGAACCGCGACCTCCTCGGTGGCCGCGTCGGGGACGTTGCACACCCAGATGCCGGCGGAGGCCGCCGCCTCGACATCGATGTGGTCGAACCCGACGGTGCAGGTCGCCACGATGCGGAGCTCGGGCAGGCTCGCGATCGCCGCAGCCGAGACGACCGAGTCGCCGGTCAACACCGCCGTGGCGCCGCGGGCCGCGCGGATCACTTGCTCGTCGCTGCGCGCAAGAGCGCAGTCGACGTCGAACCCGGCGGCCTCGAGGATCGCGGGCGCCCCGTGCAGGTCGACTCCCTCCACCACGTCGAGATACACCGCGCGCGGGCGCGGGGCTAGGTCAGTCAACGAACACGGCGTCGGGCATGAAGCAGCCGACGATCCAGTTGGGAGAGTCCACCACCTCGGTGATCTTGAGGTCGCCGGCCAGCGAGCACAGCATGTAGGCGTCTTCGCGCGACAGGCCGCGTTCTCGCACGAGGTGGGCGATCATCGACCGCACCGCCGAACGGGAAGCCTCCATCAGATCGGGTTCGACACCGGTGGTCGCATACCACCCGTCGGCGTCGACGCGGGGGGTGAGCGAACCGGCCGGGCGACGCAGCGCCGGCGCCGACAGCGAGTGGCCGCGCTCGACCGACACCCGGATGGTGGTTTGCATGGCACATTCGATCCCCGAGATGGCGACCTCGCCGTCACCCTGGGCGGCGTGTGCGTCGCCGAGCGAGAGCAGGCCGCCGGGCACGCCGACGGGGAGGTAGAGGATGGTGCCCGCGGTCAGGTGGCGGAGATCGATGTTGCCGCCACCCGCATGCGGCGGCGGGACGGCCACGTCGTGCATACCCGCACACGGCACGCCCACCGTTCCGCAAAACGGCTCGATCGGAATCCGTACGCCCGGTGCAAGCTGGGTGGTGGCACCATCGGTGAGATCGAACACCTTCAGATACGGCTGGTCGAACTCACCCGGCGGCAGCAGGCCGAGACCGGGCAGGATGCACGCCCAGCCCCACTCGGGAACCTCAAAGCCGAGAAACTCCACCGCCAGCACATCGCCGGGCTCTGCATCCTCGACGGCGATCGGCCCGGCCAGCGGGTAGATGCTCGCGAAGTCGAGACCGAGCAGGTCTGCAGAAACAGCGTCGCGAGCGATCTGGCCGCCGGTGAAGTCGTCGGTCTCGACGATCACGCTGTCGCCGGAAGAGACTGTCACCACGGGCGGGATCCGCACGTCCCAGCGACGGTGGGTTGGCTGCGCTCGGGTGATCGTGTGCTCGGCCATGAAGTGGGGCCGAGTATGCCAAAGATCCACCCGAAATTGTGTTGCGATATAGCCAACTCTCGTTGCGGTCGCGCAAGTGTGGGTGCTAAGCTGGCCGCGCCCACGCCCTGGTGGCGCACCCTTCGGAGGTTGACGGACACGCCGTGTTTCTGAACCAGATGCCCCGCTTCGAACCGCTCTCTGAAGAGGCGCTTGCGACCATCGAGGGCGGCTGGGAGCGGCTGGGCAGCGAGGTCGGAGTGCGGTTCGATCACCCCCGCGCGATCGAGCTGTTTCAGGCAGCCGGTCAGACCGTGGACGGGCCGGTGGTGCGGTTCGATCCGGGGTTTCTCGCCGCCCAGGCAGCATCCGCGCCGGCGGAGTTCTCACTGCACGCGCGCAACCCCGAGCGAGATTTCATCGTGGGCGGCGACCACATGATCTTCGGTCCCGCCAACGGCCCGCCGTTCGTGCGGGTCAACGGCGAGCGCCGTGACGGCACGATGGCCGACCTCGAGCAGCTGCTGAAGCTCACGCAGATGACCGACGCGCTCGACACACCGGGGCGCAACATCCTCGAGCCCAACGATGTCGCGCTGGATGTCCGGCACCTGCTGAGGGCGCTGGCCGCGGCGCGGCTGACTGACCGGGTGTGGTCGGGCGAGCCCTCATCCGAAGATGCCGCGCGCGACTGCATCCGCATGGGCGAGATTATCCATGGAGGCCGAGCGGCGATCGAGACGCGACCGGTGATGTTCGGAAACGTGAACGTCAACTCTCCCATGCACTTCGATGTGCGCATGCTGGAGGGGCTGCTGACGTACGCCGACGCCGGCCAGGCGATCATCGTCACGCCGTTTCTGCTGATGGGAGCGATGGCCCCCGTGTCCACACCGGCGGCGCTGGCTCAGCAGACGGTCGAAGCGCTGGCTGGGATCGCGCTGGTGCAGCTGGCCCGGCGCGGTACGCCCTGCGTGATGGGCTCGTTTCTGTCGGCGACCGACATGCAGTCGGGATCGCCGGGGTTCGGTGGCCCCGAGTCGGCGCTCGGCCTGTACGCGTCTGGCCAGATCGCGCGTCGCCTGAACCTCCCATGGCGATCGGGCGGAGGCACGCTCACCTCCAGCCAGACGGTGGACTTCCAGGCCGGGTATGAGGCGTTCAACACGCTCAGCGCCGCGTTCCTGGCGGGAGCAAATGTGTGCTGGCAGTCGGCCGGCTGGCTGGAAGGCGGCCTGGTGACGTCATTCGAGAAGTTCGTCGCCGACTGCGAGCTGCTCGACCTGCTGATCCACCAGTTCACTCCGGTCGAGGTGGACGAAGCCAGTCTGGCCTTCGACGCGCACGTCGAGGTCGGCCAGAGCGGGCACTTCTTCGGCGCGGCTCACACGCTCGAGCGGTTCCGCGACTGTTTCTGGCGCCCAACCGTGGCGTCGACGGAGAACAACGACCGCTGGACGCGCAACGGTTCGCTCGACCATGCCGCTCGCGCCAGCGCACGGTGGGAACAGATCCTCGAGACCTACGAACAGCCACCCTTGGATGAGGCGATCGAGGAGGAGCTGGTCGAGTTCGTCGAGACCCGCGCCGCCGAGCTTGGCGATCCGGTGGACGTGCGCACGCGTGGTTAGCGTCACGCTCTAGACTGCGGCTTCGTGGCGACTCACCTCGACAACCACCACCGCGACACGCTCGAGAAGATCGAGGGGCATCCCGCCAGTGGCAACGTCGAGTGGCGGCAGGTGCTTTCACTGCTGGAGGCGGTCGGCGACGTCACCGAGGAGCACAACGGCAAGTTCAAGGTCAAGCTGGGCGACGAGACCGCCGTGCTGCACCGTCCGCGTGACAAGGACGTCGACACGCAGACGATCGTCGATCTGCGGCGGATGCTGATCGCCGCCGGCGTCGCGTCCGACTGACTCCGGATCAAGGAGGGCCCCTCATGATTGCTCGCACCTGGAAGGGCGCCGTGCGCCGCGCCGACAGCGACGCGTATGCCGCCTACATGAACGACACGGGCGTCCCCGGCTACCAGGCCACGCCCGGAAACCGGGGTGTGTGGATGTTGCGTCGTGATGTCGGCGAGTTGACCGAGTTCGTGATGTTCACCCTGTGGGACTCGATCGACTCCGTCAAGGCGTTCGCCGGTGAGGACGTCGAGACGGCGATCTTCTATGCCGAGGACGATCGCTTTCTGGTCGAGCGCGATCTGACCTCCTTCCATTACGAGGTGGTCACGCACGCGCCTGCTTGACTTCGTCCGGCCTGCTTGGCACGATTGAGCGGGACTTGGAGAATCGATTGCCGGAGGTGGGTCGCCAACCGTGAGAAAGACCGAGAAGCCCAGGGCAGTTCGGCTCCGCGATGTCGCCGCAGCCGCCGGGGTGAACCCGTCGATCGCCTCTCGAGTACTCAACGACGATCCCACCTTGTCGGCGCGTGCGGAGACCCGTGAGCGCGTGCGAGACGCCGCCCAGCGGCTCGGCTACACGCCCAACGCGTTTGCCCGGGGTCTCAAGCTGCAGCGGACGACCACGCTTGGGCTGGTGCTCCCCAACGTTGCCAACGCGGTCAACGCAGACCTGATTCAGGGCGCGGAGCGCCGGGCGGCCCACTATGGGTACGTCGTGCTGCTGGCGGATACCGGGGACTTCGAGACCAACGGCGACGTGCATCGCCGGCTGCTGCTGGAGCGGCGGGTCGACGGCCTGGTGGTTGCCAGCGCAGCCGCTGACGATCGCCTGATCAAGGAGCTCAATCGTCACCGGGTGCCGTATGTCCTGCTCAACCGCCGGCCGGGGCCGGGTGCGTTGTCGGTGTCGGCTGACGATGCCGCGGGTATGACGCTGGCGGTGGATCATCTGGTCGAACTCGGACATGTGCGGCTGGCGCATCTCGCCGGGCCGGGATCCAATGACGCTGCTCAGCGTCGCCTCGAGGGCTACCGCGATGCGGTCGCGCGACGCGGCTTGGCCGGAAGCGACGTGGTGGTGGAGGCCGACCTCACCGAGGAGGCAGGGTTCGAGGCGGTCCAGCAGATCCTCAAAGCCGTGCGCCGCCCAACCGCACTGATCGTCGCGAGTATCTCTCAGAGCATCGGCGCGATGGCAGCACTGCGAGGCGTCGGGTTGACGGTGCCTGGGGACATCTCGCTGGTGGCGTTCCACGACGCTCCGCTGGCCGCATACCTCGACCCGCCGCTGACGGCGATCCGGATGCCCGCCCGCGAGGTGGCCGAGACCGCCGTCGACCAATTGATCAAGGTGATCGCAGGTGAGGACGCAGGCGACGTGATCGTGCCGACCCCGCCCGAGATCATCGTGCGGGGATCCACAGCACCGCCGGAGTCGGCATGAACCGCGCTCGGTCGTGCCGGCCCGGGCGCGCCCTGGCGCCCAACCCTCGCCCACAGACGTTCGCACCCAGCCTGCGACCGAGAATCGACTGCGCCGGAAAGCGCTCGCGGTACCGGCTGCTCGGGTTGGTGGTGAACCTGCGCTACCCCGAGAATCTGGAGGTCGTGGCCGAGGCCCGCCGGCGGGGAGCGGAAAGTGACTGCACCATTCTGGTCGCCGACGCCAACGAGTTCGTGGACCGCGAGGATGCGTACGAGCGATTGATTCGCGAGCGCCGCGTCGACGGGTTGCTGATGGGGACGCTGTTGCCGTCCACCGACGCGATCGCGGCGATCGCGCGCGAGCATCTACCGTTGGTGCTCGTCAATCGCCGGATTCCGTGGTTGGCGCCGGCGGTGGCGGTCGACGACGAGGCTGGACTGCACATCGCCGTTGAGCACCTCGTGCGATTGGGACACCGGCGCATCGCCTACATCACTGGGCCGGGCGACGCAGACACCGTGCACCGCCGTCTCTCCGGTTTCCGCACCGCCATGATTCTGGCGGGGCTGGAGCTGCCCGGCGACTATGTCGTCTCGTCCAGCAGCGATCCGGTCGAAGGGCCGGCGCGGGCGATGTCGCGCCTGCTGAGCCTGCCCACGCGTCCCACCGCCGTGGTGCTGTGGACGGTCGGGGACGCCGCCGGGGCGTTGCACGGCGTGCGGCAGGGCGGGTTCTCGGTGCCCGGCGATGTGTCCATCGTTGCCATCAACGACGCCCCACCGGCCGCATATCTCGACCCGCCGCTGACTGTTGTGCGCACGCCGCTGGCCGAGGTCACCGGCCGCGCGGTGGCGCGCCTGTTCGACGCCGTTCAGGGCCGTTCCGTGGCCGGAGACGTGTTTATCCGAACTCCCCCGCTGTTGGTGCGGCGGGAGTCAACCGGCCCGCCACCGAGGATCTGATGAGGGCCGGCCGGGTGAGCGTCGTTACCCCCTGGCTCTGGGAAGGACGGCTACCTTGACAAACCCACGCCGCTGTAGGAGAATCGATTTTCTTATTCGGCGGTGCGTACCAAGCCATGCACACGGGGCACCCACGCGGTGCGACTGAGGAGGAGCAATGGGATCGGAGTCCGAAAACGAGTGGTCAGTCGATCAGCTTGTGGACGACTACGTCGCACAGAAGGTCAACCGGAGGGCGTTCTTCCGCAGGGCCGGCGCACTGGGCCTCTCTGCCAGCGCCGCTGCCAGCATCCTGGCGGCCTGCGGCAGCGGGAATAGCGGTGACGCTTCGTCCACCTCCCCGATCACAACTCAGGGATCCACCGACGTCAGCGGACCGATCAAGAAGGGTGGCCAGCTGATCGAGGGATACGACCGTGACTTTTCGACGATCGATCCAGTCCTGACTCCCTGGGATGACCCGGACTTCGTTGCCATCTACGAGTACACGATGGTGCGCGACGCTGCCGGCGACTACAAGCCCTCGCTGTTCTCGTCGTGGGTGGTGTCGGACGACCTGCTGACCTGGACGTTCACGCTTCGCCCGAACCTGAAGTTCCAGAGCGGCGCACCCTGCGATGCGGCGGCGGTTGCGGCCAACTTCAACATCTTCCGTGACCCCAACCAGGGCGAGAACGCGATCTTCTGGCCGGCCGTCAAGAACGTCACGGCCAGCGGCCCCACCACCGTGGTGGCCACTATGAGCACACCGTTCACTGCCTTCCCCGAGACACTCGCAACCGAGAACGCGATGATCCTCAACCTCAAGGACCGGGCGAAGCTCAAGGACAAGTACGGCGTCACCGGCACGGACGGGACGGGGCCGTTCATGTACGGCTCCTATCAGCCCGGAACGGCAGTCGTGGTGAATAAATGGCCGGACTATCCCGGCAGCGGTATCCCGTACATCAAGAACAAGGGCGCCGCCTACCTCGACTCGGTCAAATGGGTGCCGATCGTCGAGGTCGGCAGGCGAGCCGACGAGATCGAGACCGGCAGCGTCAACGTCGTCAAGAACCCGGCTCCGCAGGACATCGACCGGCTCAAGTCCAATGCCGATCTGGTCACCACCGAGTTCCCGGCCCTCGCGAACTTCTGGATCTCGCTCGACTGCAGCCTGAGCGACGTCGGCTTCGACGACGTGCGCGTTCGCCAGGCGATCTCGCACGCCATCGATCGAGAGGCTCTGGCCGAGTCGCTGTACTTCGGCCACGCGGTGGGGACGTACGGCCCGATCGCGCCCAACGTCAGGTGGTACGACAAGGGCGTCGAGCAGTTCAACCAGTTCGACCTCGACAAGTCCAAATCGCTGCTGGACGCGGCCGGCTGGAAGGTCGGCTCAGGCGGGATCCGCGAGAAGAACGGCAAGAAGCTCTCGTGGCAGCACATGGCCGACTCCGGACAACCCACCACCTCGCCGATCATCGACCAAGCGGTTGTCGCCATGCTGCAGAAGGTCGGTGTCGACATGAAGCTGAAGGTGGTCGACGACGCGACCTTCAACGCGGCTGTCTTCGGCGGCAAGCCGCCGGCGTCGTGGAGCTACGAGTGGCTGTGGTCGTCTCCGGTCGACCTGCTGATCTACTTCCACGTCGTCCCCAGCCCCGAGTACAACGGCAACATCAAGGGGGTCAACGACGCCTGCGCGGCCTGGCAGAGTGCACCCGACATCGCGGGCATGGAGACCGCTGCCAACAACCTGCAGCTGGCGTGGGCCCAGTACCTGCCGAAGATCCCCATTCTGACGACCTATAACACCTGGGTCGCACAGAAGGAAGTCATTGGTTACACGCCCATCGAGTCGATGCTGTATCCGTTCTACAACGACGTGTGGATCAACTCCTGACGTGACAAAACAGTCGTCGTGCGAAGCTCAGGCACGGTAGTTGGCGACCTTCATCATCCGCAGAGCGGCCTATTCGCTGATGCTCCTGTTCTTCGCGTCGGTGTTGGTCTTCTACGGTCTGCGGGTCGCGCCCGGTGACATCGTCACGGCGATCGCCTCGCCCACCAACGCAAAAGTCATCCGCATCAATCTGAACGAGCGCCTCGGACTCGACAAGCCGCTGCTGGTCCAGTACTTCGTGTTCATGCGGCACCTGCTCGTGCTCGACCCCGGCGTGTCGGTGGTCAACGGTGCCTCGATCACGTCGATCATCAAGACCGCCGGGCCCAAGACCCTGGCCCTGGGTATCTCGGCGGCGATTCTCACCTACACGATCGCGATTCCGCTGGGTGTGTTTGCGGCGGCCAAGCGGAACCGTCCGGTTGACCACGGCGTCCGGTTCATCGTCGTGCTGCTGATGGGTATCCCCAACTTCTTCCTGGCGGTGCTGCTGATTGAGTTCTTCGCGGTGCAGCTGGGGTGGCTGCCGGTGGCCGGCCCGGGAGGGTTCCACCACCTGATCCTGCCGGCGATCGTGCTGTGTGTGGAGGCGCTGGCCCTCAACCTGCGGCTGATGCGCTCGTCGGTGCTGGAGGAGCTGTCGCTGGACTACATCCGCACGCTGCGGGCCAAGGGGTTGCAGGAAGGGCGGATCCTGTGGGTGCACGCGTTTCGCAATGCGCTCACGCCGGTGGTCGCGCTGGCGGGCGTGATTTTGCCGACGCTCCTGGGGTATACGCTGATCGTGGAGACGATCTTCCGCTACGAGGGGTTGGGCTACCAACTCGTGCGCGGCATCATCAACCGCGACTACGCGCTTGCCCAGACGCTGGCGCTGATGTTCACCGCGATGGTGATCTTCTTCAACTTCCTGGCAGACGTGGCCCACCAGCTGATCGACCCACGCGTTCGCGACCGGATCCGGGGGAACTGATGGCCTCCGCCCAAGAACTCGCTGTTGAATCCACCGAGGAGATGCTGGACACGTCGCGGCGGTTCCGCGATTCGATGTCGCTGCTGTACGCGAACAAGACCGGGCTGGCCGGCGCGGTGCTCACGGTGGTGGTGTTCCTGATCGGGATTCTGGGGGCGGTGCTGCTGGCGATGCCATCGCTGCATCACCTGTATCTCGATCAGAATCTCTCCGACGCACTGCTCGCACCGGGAGTCCACGGGCACATGCTGGGCACCGACGAGTACGGCCGCGACATCCTCTGGCGGACGGTCGCCGGTACCGGTATCTCTCTGCTGGTGGCGGTGATGACCACCACCTTCACCCTGGTGCTCGGTTTGGTCATGGGGTCGATCGCGGGGTACTTCGGCGGCAGGTTCGACACCGTCATCACCGCCGTCACGGATCTGACATGGGGCTTTCCACTGCTGCTGGTGGCGGTCGTGTTCGCAGGCATGCTGGGGCCGGGACTGCGACCCGTGATCTTCGCCATCGGCGTCGTCATCTGGGCCGGGTTTGCCCGGGTGGTGCGGGCTCAGGTGCGATCGCTGCGGGAGCGCGAATACGTGGAGGCAGCGCGGGCGTTGGGCGCGCCGGCCTGGAAGATCATCACCAGGCACATGCTCCCGAACATCCTGGGGACGGTGTTGGTGATGGCCTCGTACTACATCGCCGTCAGCGTGATCGCAGAGGCAGCGTTTTCGTTCATCGGGCTGGGAGCCCAACCGCCGACGCCCAGTCTCGGCCAGATGATCGCCGACGGTACAAACTACTTTGCCACCAGCTTCTGGCCGGCGGTTGTCCCCGGCGCCATGATCGCGCTGATGGTGTTGGGGCTGAACCTGTTCGGCGATGGGTTGCGGGACATCTTCGATCCGCGGTTGCGGCGGTTCTGATGGCGGCATCCGAGACACTCGAGCGCGGGTTGCCCGCCGACGCCCCCGAGGCGGCGCTGGTGGTCGACGACGTTTCGGTGGATATTCAGCGGCGCCAGGGCGCGTCGGTCGCCGTCGAACACGTCTCGTTCAGTGTTTCCAAGGGCGAGATTCTCTGCATCGTGGGGGAGAGCGGCTGTGGCAAGACGATCACGGCGCTCTCGGTGATGCGACTGCTGCCGCCGGCGGCGCAGTTCACCGGCGGCCGGGTGCTGCTGGACGGTGTCGACCTCGCGGCGCTCAGCGAGGGCGAGATGCGAGAGCGGCGCGGGCGGGACGTCTCCATGATCTTCCAGGAGCCGATGACCGCGCTCGACCCGTCCTTCACGATCGGCTACCAGCTGGTGGAGACCTACCTGGCGCACGAGAGCGTGACCAAGGCTGTCGCCCGTAAGCGAGCGGCCGAGATGCTGGGTCTGGTCGGGATCGCCGACGGTGACCGCCGGCTGGACGACTATCCCCACCAGTTCTCCGGAGGTATGCGCCAGCGGATCGTGATCGCGATGGCCTTGATGCTGCAGCCCAAGGTGTTGATCGCAGACGAGCCGACCACCGCCTTGGACGTCACGATCCAGGCCCAGATTCTGGATCTGATCCTGGGCCTGCGTGAGCAACTGGGGATGAGCGTGCTTTTGATTACCCACGATCTCGGCGTCGTCAACGAGATCGCCGACCGGGTGGTGGTGATGTATGGCGGGGAGGTGGTGGAGAGTGCTCCCTCTGCACAGTTTTTCGCCGACCCGCGGCACCCCTACGCTCAAGGGCTGCTTCGGAGCATGCCCTCGCTCACCCCGGTGACCGGCCGGTTGCCGGTCATCTCCGGCCGGGTACCCACCATCCTGTCCCATTCGCACGCCTGCCGGTTCGCGCCGCGGTGCCCCAATCGCGGCGAGCGATGTGACGAGGTCAACCCCCAAATCGAGGTCACCAAGGATCGCCGTGAGCTCCGCTGCTTCCATCCCACACCCTTCAATCGCTGATCCGCTGCTCCGCGTTCGCGGATTGACGAAGCGGTTTCCCGTCACCCGCAGCGTCTTTGGCAAACCGACCAGCGAGCTGGAGGCGGTCAGCCACGTCGATCTGGACGTGGCGCCGGGCGAGACGGTGGCGCTGGTGGGGGAGAGCGGCTGCGGCAAGAGCACCCTGGCGCGGTTGGTGCTGCGGCTGATCGAGGCCACCGAGGGGTCGGTCGAGTTCGACGGCATCGACGTGCGGGAAGCCTCGGGGTCAGACCTGAAGCGGTTCCGGCGGCAGGCCCAGATCGTGTTCCAGGATCCGTTCGGATCGCTCGATCCGCGGTTTCGGGTGCAGGCCGTCGTCACCGAAGGGATGACGCATCTGGGACTCAGTCGGGGGGACCGCGACGCCCGGGTGGCCGAGGTGCTGGAGCTGGTCGAGCTCTCTACCGACATCCTCGACCGGTATCCACACGAGTTCTCGGGCGGGCAGCGCCAGCGAATCTCAATCGCACGTGCGATCGCGGTCGGGCCGCGCCTGCTGGTGTTGGACGAGCCGGTCAGCGCCCTGGACGTCTCGGTGCAATCCAAGATCCTCAACCTGCTCACCGACCTTCAGGAACGGCTGGATCTCACCTACCTGTTCATCAGCCACGACATGTCGGTTGTGCGCCACGTCGCCGATCGGGTGGCGGTGATGTACCTGGGAAAGATCGTGGAGATGGCACCGGTGGCAGAGCTGTTCGACAATCCGCGACACCCGTACACCCAAGCGCTGCTGTCGTCGGTGCCGGCGCTCCACCGCCGCCCGGGGACGCGGCGGATCAAGCTCACCGGGGACGTGCCGACCGCAGTCGACGCTCCGCCGGGCTGCCGTTTTGCCGGCCGGTGTTTCCGTCCCATCGACCAGTGCACGGTCACGACTCCGCCGCTGGAGCAGACTGCCACCGGTGGTGTCGACCATGTGGTGGCGTGCTACAACCCGGCACTGCTGTCCGACGATGATCACGAGTCATAGGCGGGTGTGATGGATCCGATCCAAGCCACCACCGCCGACGGTGTCGTGCTGCGCGGCGAGGGAGTTCTGGGCTCGACGGCGACCTGGATCGTGCTGGTGCACGACGCCGGGGAGGACATCGACGTGTGGCGGCCGCTGATCACCGCGCTGGCGGACACCGGTTGGAACTTCCTGGCCCTCGATCTGCGAGGCCACGGCGGCTCGGACGGGGAATGGGATGCTACCCGCGGCCATCTCGACGTCGACCTGGGCGTGAACCTCGCCCAGCGGTCGGGGGCCGAGCACATCGCCATCGCCGGCGCCGGGATCGGGGCGGTGGCGGCACTCGAGTGCGTCGCCAACGCGGTCGACCAGCCCAGCTTCGCCCTCGCCGATTCGCTGGTGCTGCTCTCGCCCGGGCCGCTGGCCGGCGTCGATCTCGGACGGCTCCGGGGCGAGGGGCTCGCCACCCTGATCATGTCTGGATCGATCGGGCCGGCGGCCGGCTGGGCGGAAGAGTTGCTGCGGGTGTCGATCGGTTGGTCGGTGTCGGTCAGCTTTCCCACCGAAGCTCAAGGCACCGATCTGCTGCAAGGCGAGTACGGGCTGCATGTGGCTGACAAGATCGGCGCCTTCCTGCGCGAGCAGGAAACCCAGGTCGGCCCCGGCCGTGCCCGTCGTGCATAAATGGTGCCAGGCACCATTTATGCACGGCTGCGAGCGACGAACTCCGCCAGCTTGCGCGTGCCCTGCACCACGGCGTCGGGCGCAGCCGCCAGTGAGATCCTGACGAACCCTTCACCCCGCGGCCCGAACGCCGCGCCTGGAACCACCGCCACCCGCTCCTCTTCCAGCAGTTGGCGGCAGAACGCCCATGAATCGAGCGTGATCTCGGACACGTCCACCATCAGGAAGAATCCGCCACCCGGCCGGACGTAGGGGACGTCGTGGGCGGCGAGTTCGGCGATCGCCAGATCGCGCCGTTCGCGATAGGCGCCGACCATCTCCTGCACGCATTCCTGGGGGCCACGGAGCGCGGCCAGCGCCGCGTGCTGGGACACGGTCGAAGCACACGAGACCACCGGCTCCTGGTGCAGTGACAGCAGCTGCGCGAACGATGACGGCGCGATCACGTATCCCACCCGCCAGCCGGTCATGGCGTACGACTTGGAGAACGTGAACACGGTGATCACCCGATCGCTGCCTCCCATCGTCGCCATCGACGTGTGACCTCCTTCGAACACGAGCTCGTCATAGCACTCGTCGGAGATCACCCACAGGTCGTGGCGCTCGGCGACCTCGAGCACCGCGGCGAGCTGCTCGGGCCGCTCCACCGTTCCGGTGGGATTACCCGGGGAGTTAACGATGATGGCACGCGTGCGGCTGGTGACGAGGCCGCCCAGTGCCGCGGCGTCCACCGAGAATCCCGTGGCGGGATCGAGCGGGTACCCGACCCCGGTGGCGTTCAGCACGTGCGCCATGGCCGGGTAGTTGGACCACCCGGGATCGGGCACGAGCACCTCGCTACCCGGCTCGAGCAGAAGCAGCAGGCTGGTGAAGAGCCCGCCACAGCCGCCCGTGGTGACGCACACGTTGTCCTCGGTGCACGCGAAGCCGTTACGGAGGCGAACCTTCTCGACGATGGCCTCCCGCAGCGGCGCGATACCTCCGCCTGGGGAGTAGCCGGTGGCGCCGCCCCGTGCAGCTTCGGCGGCGCCCGCGATGATGTGCTCGGGGGTGGTGAAGTTGGGGTCTCCGCCCACCAGCATGATCGGTTCGTGGGTGGTGCGCGCGATGTCGAACATGCGTCTGATCCCAGAGTGCGGAGTGGTGAGCACCCGCGGGGAGACCTCCGGCATCTCAGTCGTCCACCAGGCCGCGCCCGGTGTCCGGCGGTGCGATCAGCACGTGCTCGCGGCACACCCAAAACGTCCCGTCGGTCTTGGCGTAGCGAGCGACGTCCTCCCACGCCGTGGCGATCTCCGGCGAGGCCATCGAGGCGGTGAGCGCTTCGTCGTGATCCCACCACAACTCAACCAGGGCGTCCAGATCGAGGTCGCCCGCGGCCCGGCTGACCGTCTCGGTCACGACCCACGCGCCGAGGTCGGGGGCCTTGGCGCCGATCGGCGCATGGACGTCCCGCCAATAGTCGAAGAACCCCTCCTTTGTGAAGTCCTCGTGGCGGTTGGCGGTACCCAGCAGCTTCACCCTGTCGGGGTCGTCGCCACGCCCCCCGCGCAGCACGCCGGCGTCCGGGTAGCGGCGGCCGCGCAGCACATGCTCGCGGCCGAACCAGGCGTTACTCATCGTTTGGGCATGGTCTGCGACCGCGTCGATTTCGGTGTTTTCATCCCACCACAGCTCGATGAACGCGTCCGCCGGGATGTCGCCGACCACCGGTCGCAGCACCTCGGAAACGATGCAGCCGCGAACCTCAGGGGAGCGGCCGGCGATCTGTGCGTGGACATCCTGCCAGTAGCGGATGACATCGCCAACCGGCCGATCCGGGTCACGCTGGGTGATTCCGATGAGCTTCAACATGGGCTGTCTCCTGCCTTGATCAGACGATGTTCTGAGGGACTCCGAGACGATCGATGACCGCGACCGCCGCGCCGACGTGGTCGTGCCCGCCCGTGAGTGCGATCGCGCCGTGCCCTGGCAGCAGTGCGCTGAACTCGAGCGCTGCCAGCCGCCGAAGCGATGACATCGACGCTGCCAGATCACAGTCGGGGATGCCCTGCAGAAAGAGCCTCCCTTGGGCGAACACTGCATCACCGGCGAGCAGGTAGGTGCGGTCGCCACCGGTGACGAGATAGGAGCCGTGGCCGGCGCAATGGCCGGGTGTCGAGACGTAGCGGACAGACAGCCGCCCAACCTCGCGCACGTCGCCGTCGATGAGCGGATCGTCCACGGTACACGCCGGGTACTCGTAGGCGGCCGGGAAGGCCCCGGCGGCGCTGCCGGCGGTGAACTGGGTCATCTCGTGGTCGGGCGTCTCCAGGGCGGTTTGGACATCGGCGCCGATCGAGACCTGGAGGCTGAGCCGCTCACGGTAGACCGCGGCCCCTCCGGCATGGTCGGTGTGGTAGTGGGTGAGCAGCAGCCGGTCGATCGCGGCCGGGTCGACTCCCACCGACTCGATCCGCGCGAGCACCCGCTCCAGGCCCTGCGATGTTCCCATCCCACAGTCGACCAGCGCGTACCCGGAGCCGCCGTCCAGCAGGTACACGTGGGAGTCGAGATCCGCAGACAGGCCGAAGCCGGTGAACGACCCACCACCCACGATCGCAACATCCTCCGTGAGGCGCACGCGGCCCTACTCCTCCGGCAGGTGGTAGGCGTACACCGTCAGCCCGCCGTCAACGACCAGATTGTGGCCGGTGATGTAGGAGGCTGCGTCGGACGCCAGATAGAGGAAGGCCTGGGCAATGTCATCCACGCTGGCCAGGCGCACCAGCGGGACGCCGGCGAACCCGGTCTTGCGGAACTCCACCATGCGTTCCTCGCCGACCAGATCGATCGAGCGCTGCGTGTCACCGGGGCCGGGGCTCACACAGTTCACGCGGATGCCGTATTGCGCCAGCTCGACCGCCATCACCTTGGCCAGGGCGACCAGCGCGGCCTTGGTGACGCAGTACGGCGTGTAGCCATGCTCGGCGCCGAGCGCGTCGACAGAGGCCGTGAAGCCGATTGACCCGCCGTGGCCGGCGGCCTGCATCGTCCGCGCGGCGTGGCGAGCGAGCACGTAGTGGCTGGTGAGGTTGACGTCGAGCTCTCGCTGCCACTCGGCGTCGGTGCCGTCGAGGAACGGCACCTCCCACGACATGGCCGCGTGGTTGGAGATCAGGATGTCGAGTCCGCCCGCCGCCGCCACCGTGGTGTCGATCACATGGGCAGCGCTCTCCATGCTGGCCAGGTCGATGGCGATCGGGATCGCTTGGGCGCCGTGGGACTCCACCTCGGCCGAGACTGCATCGAGCCGATCCTGATGCTGCTCAACCAGCGCCACCGATGCCGCGCCCTCACGTGCCAGGCCGACCGCGGTGGCCCTCCCGAAGCCGGCGCCTGCGCCGGTGACAAGGGCCTTTCGCCCTGCGAATCGAGCGGTCTCCACAACCCTCCTCCTTCGACTAGCGCCGACCCGTGGGCGGCTGACTTGACAGCGCCAGCATACACAGAGAGAATCGATTCTCCAAATGGTCAAACGATTCCTTCAGCTGGGGTTCGGAGTGGGCTGCGCGTGATGGCCGGAGACGTGCTCCGCGAGGCCTTCGACTACCGCTTCTCGCGCCTCGACCCCACCGGTGACCACATCGATCCGCCCAGCGTGGCGATCTACGAGCCGGTGCTGGTGAAAGGGCCCGACTGGCGCCCACACGGCTCGCTGGCGTTGCGCTGGACGACCTCCGCCGATGGTCTCGAGTGGCGGTTTCAGCTGCGCCCCGGGCTGCGCTTCCACTCCGGCGCGGTGTGCGACGCAGATGCGATCGTGGCGGCCTTTGACCTGCTCCGCCATTTGGGCTTCCCGCCGGACGATCAGCTCTGGTACTGGGACCCGGTCGACACGGTCACGGCGGCGGGGCCGGACACGCTGGTGTTTCGCCTACACTATCCCTACGCCAGGCTCCCGTCGCTGCTTTGGGGCACCCACACGGCGGTCTTCAACGAAGCGCTTCGGCTCCAGGCCCCGGAGCAGTTCGGCTACGAGCTGGCCGACGGTTGCGGCCCCTACCGGCTCGTCTCATGGTCGGAGGATCGGGTGGTCGCGGAGCGCTGGGACGAGTATCCGGGGGCTGTGGCGCCGTTTCTGGTGGAGGATGGGCGCCCGCCGCAGCGGATCGAGTGGTCGGCGGTGCTCGATCCGGGCGACCGCCTGGCCGCGCTGGAGTCCGGCGACGTGCACTGCATGCACGGGCCGCCGCTGGACGAGGTAGCGCGGCTGGTATCGGAGGGGCGCTTCTCGGTGATCGAATTCCCCCAGCAGTCCAATACCTACATCACCGTCGATTTTCGCCAGACGGAGCTTGGGTTCGACGAGGTGCGGCTGCGGCGGGCGATTTCGCTTGCGGTCGATCGCGACGCGCTCGTCCGCGACGTGCTCCACGGCCACGGCAGCCCCAGCCTGTGCGGGGTTCCGGTGGGGGACGAGCACTACGATCCGACAGTCGACGCGGGCCTGCGCCACGACCCCGGAGAGGCGGCGCGGATGTTGGACGAGATGGGATTTGTGGTCGCCGCCGACGGCGTCCGCGAGCTGCGCGGAGAGCGGTTCGCGGTGCGCTGCGTGTGCCAGGACGACTCAGTGTTGCTGCCGCTGGCCGAGGCGGTTCGTGACCAGCTCGCCCAGGTCGGGATCGCCCTGGAGCTCGATCCGATCGTGCCGTTCGAGCCGTTCTACACAGCGGCCATCGAGGGCTCCCCGACGACGATTGCGAAGTGGCTTTGGCCAGACTCGCTGGACGCGCTGATCGGGTTCACGGCGACCCGTGCAATCCCGGTCTGCAACTGGCAGCACGCCTCCGTGCCCGAGCTCGATGCGGCGTTTGAGCAGTGGCTTCGGGCCGGCGACGACGAGCTTGCGGACGCGGCCGCGCGCGTCCAGTCGATCATCGCCCGCGAGCTCCCCCTCATCCCGTTGGTGACCGTCAACGATGTCTGGGTGCACGCGCCCGAACTGGTCGGCTATCGGCCGTACAAGGCCAACCTCTACCCCCTCTATCAGCCCGTGCGCCTGGCAGGAAGGTGAACTAGTGGCCACAGATCCGAAGGTCGACGCAGACAGGGCGCTACCCCTGATCATCGATGGGCTGCAGGTCTGCAACTGGGAGGCAGACCTCTTCCGTCGCATGCAGGCCGGCGGGGTGACAGCGGCAAACTGCACCTGTGCGGTGTGGGAAGGCGCCAAGGACACGCTGGCCACGATCGGGAAGTTCGAGCGGTGGTTTCAGGAGATGCCGACGGTGATGCTCAAGGTGCAATCGACCGCCGACATCCTGGAGGCACGGGAGAGCGGTCGGGTGGGGATCATCTTCGGGTTCCAGAACTCGAGTCCGATCGAGGACCGGGCGGAGCTGGTGGGAGCGTTCAAGGGGCTGGGCGTCGGCATCATCCAGATGACCTACAACACTCAGAACTTTGTCGGCTCCGGCTGCTACGAGACCCACGACTCCGGCCTGAGCGACTTCGGCCACGACGTGCTGGCAGAGATGAACCGATTCCGCGTGGTCTGCGACCTGTCCCATGTCGGTCCCCGTACCACCGCCGATTGCATCGCCGCCAGCACCCAGCCGGTGGTGTACTCACACGCCAGCCCGCTGGCGCTGCACGACCACTCCCGCAACAAGTCCGATGACGAGCTGCGGGCGATCGCGGAGACCGGGGGGCTGGTCGGCGTCACTCCGTTCCCCTGGTTTCTGCGTCACGGCCGGGATTCGACCGTGGATGACTTCCTGGAGGCGGTCGAGCACGTGGTCGACGTCGTGGGCGAGGAATCGGTGGGGATCGGCACCGACTTCATCGACGGATATGACGACCAGTTCATCGAGTGGATCATGCGCGACAAGGGGTTCGGCCGGAATGTCGGCAAGGTGCCACTCGACGCCCACTTCGACGTGCGGTTCCCGGAGGGGCTGCGGCTGGAGGAGGACTTCCCGGCCCTCGCAGACCACATGCGTCGGCGGGGCTGGAGTGAGCAGCGGGTTGAGCGGGTGTGCGGGCTCAACTGGTTGCGGGTACTGGGCGACATCTGGGGCGAGTGATCACCCGCGTACGAGCGGCTCGAACGTTTCGCGCATGCGCCGGGCCAGCACCTCGTCGTCCCATACACCGGCGGAGTAGATCGACCGGACTCTGGCCGGCTGTGAGTACAGGTGCACCTCGAATCCGAAACCGGCGATGGTGGCGCCGTGCACCCATCCACCCTCGTCGCTGAGCAGGTAGAGCAGGGCAGGCAGCACGTTGGCGGCACTGAACTCGCCGGCAGCCCATCGATCGGGGTCGGGCAACTCGTCCTGGGGGATGCTCGCGGTCATGCGGGTGAGCGCTTGCGGCACGTACAGGTTGCAGGTGGCACCGACCGCGCGCATCGGCGGGGCACAGCTGGCGGTGAGACCGCTCAGCGCCGCCTTCGCGGTGGCATAACAGAGATAGTCGGGCTCGCCGTAGAACCCTGAGTCGGAGCCGATGTTGATCACCCGGCGTCCGTGCGTGACCGTCCCTTGCCACCGCGCCAGCGCTGCCTGGACGACATTGAACGCCCCGGTGACGTGGACATCGAGGGTCGCCTGGAGGTCGCCCGGCGTGGCATCGGCGAGTGATCCCTTGCGCATGATGCCCGCGGTGTTGACGACCACGTCGAGCCGGCCGAACTTCGCGATGATCGCCTCCATCAGCTCGTCGACCTGGGTCCGGTCGCCGACGTCAGCGGTGGACGCGAGTGCGGAGCCGCCGGCCGCGTGGATCTCTGCCGCCACGACCTCGGCCACCGACTCCGATGCATCACTCCCGTCCAGCTCCACGCCACGGTCGGCGACGGCCACGGCCGCGCCTCGATCGGCGAGTGCCAGCGCGAGCTCGCGGCCAATCCCGCGTCCGGCTCCGGTCACGAGTGCAACTTTGCCGTGCATGCGATCCACATCCTTTCGATTCCGGCAGGTGGAGAATCGTTTTCTTTGTGCAGCCTTCCCACCATATCCCGTCCACCGACCGCGTAGGGTGGGTTCTGGATTGAAGCAGCAGCTTCCGATCGGGGGCGGTGCTTGGCCGGCGTCGACGACGCGGGACGTGTTCCTCGGCCGAGGTGCCTTGACAGTCGGCGGCGAGTCTGTAAAAGTCAGGAGAATCGATTTCTTTCCGGTTCCGGTGCAGCTGCTGCCGTTGAGCCGGTATTCAGACTCCGAGGAGGAGATGGTGTCGGAATACGACGTGATCGTGGTCGGCGGCGGGCTGGCAGGGCTCACGGCCGCACGCGATCTCGGAGAGAGCGGGCGTTCGGTACTCCTGCTCGAAGCCCGGGACCGGCTCGGCGGGCGAACCTGGTATCGACCGTTTGCAGAAACTCAGCAGAAGGTCGAGCTCGGCGGGAACTGGTTTGCCGAGATCTGCCAGCCGTCGATTGCGGCCGAGATCGAACGGTACGGGCTGGGCGTCGCCCAGAGCCCGGTCGGGGAAACATTCCGGTCGGCGGTCGGCGGCGAGCTGCTGAGTGGGTCGGTGGGGGTGCCGGCGGAGCAAGCGGTCGTGCTCGAGGGATGCCTCGCCGGCATCGCCGAAGCTGCTCGCCGGATCGAGTTCGGCGCGCCGCTCGACCAGCAGCCGCTGGCAGATCTCGACGTGTCGTTCACCGAGTTCCTGGCGCCGTATGCGCTGCCCGTAGCGACCAACGAGTACATGCTGGCGTGGGCCGCCTTCGCCTTCGGGTGCCATCCGGCCGATCTCTCCACGCTGCACGTGCTGGCATGGGTCGCGGGATTCGACAACCACACCTGGGCGATGGACGCTCCCCCCGCGGACAAGTTCGCCGACGGAACGATCAGCCTGGTCGAGGCCCTGGCCGGTGATGCCACAGCCGACGTGGTGCTCTCGGCCCCGGTGGCGCGGATCGTTCAGACTGACCAGCGAGCGGTCGTTTCCACGCGCGACGGCGACTCCCACACCGCCCTCACGGTGGTGCTCGCAACGCCGCTGAACACGTGGCATGACATCGAGTTCGCGCCCGAGCTGCCCGAGCCCCATCGCCGCCTCGCCGAGGAGCGCCAGACCGGGCACGCCGTCAAGCTCTGGGTGCTCGCCGAGGACATCCCCGAGCGGTTGGTGGGAACCGGCTGGGGCGGGGGCATCAACCGCATCTCCGAGGAGTTCGTCCTGCCGCAAGGCCGGCTGATGGTGGGGTTGGGGAGCTCCCCCGCCCTGCTCGACCTGACTCGCGCCGACCAGGTCGAGGCCTGCGTCCGTCAGTTCGCGCCGGACGCACGTGTGCTGGCCTGGGACGGGCACGACTGGAACGCCGACGAGTTCTCGCAGGGCACCTGGACGGCCTACCGGCCGGGCCAGATCTCCCGCTTCCAGACGGCCGTGCGCGAGCCCCACGGCCGGATCGTGTTCGCGGGGTCGGACGTCGCCGTGGGCTGGTCGGGCTTCATGGATGGAGCCATCGAAAGCGGCGCGGCCGCCGCGCAGGAGATCTCCAACCTGGTCGGACACGTCCGTGGGACGTAGCTCGATCGAGTCTGACCAGAACTTCCGCCCGTCCGCCGATATCGGTGACGGCCCGGTTCGGCTCGCCGCCGAGCTGATCGCCGCCGCCAGTCCGAACCCACCCGGGGACGAGCGCGCCGCCGCTGACGTGCTGGTTCGGGCACTGCGCGATCTCGGAATCACGGACGTCGAGGTCACCGGCCCGGCACCCGAGCGGCCGAGTGTGATCGCGCGGATTCCCGGCCGCGGTGGCGGCCCATCGCTGATCCTGAACGGGCACATCGACACCAAGCCCCCTGGCGAGCTCGAGGCCTGGGGGCTACCTCCGTGGGAACCGGTGGTGCGTGACGGTCATCTGCACGGGCTGGGAGCGGCCGACATGAAGGGCGCGGTCGCGGCGATGGTCTATGCCGGCGCCGCCGTGGCCCAGCAGCAGGTCGCGGGCGATCTCATCCTCGCGTTCACCGCCGACGAGGAGGAGGGCTCCGCGTGCGGCGCCCGCTGGCTGGCCAAAAACGGCGTGCTCCAAGCCGACGCGGCGATCATCGGCGAGCCCTCCGGGCTGACGCGGGACTGGGAGGCGATCCGCCTGATCTCGCGTGGCGCCTTCATCTTCCGGGTCGTGATCCGGGGAACCCCGA
Source organism: uncultured Actinomycetes bacterium (assembly GCA_963723785.1). Lineage (GTDB taxonomy): Bacteria > Actinomycetota > Thermoleophilia > Gaiellales > JAICJC01 > CAVPTL01. Next base: position 26,840 of record CAVRSB010000027.1, read on the forward strand.
TGCACTCCAGCCTGTCGGATCAGTTGCCGTCGGTGAACGCCAGCGTCGAGATGGGGCGCCTGATGGCGCGGTTCGCCGCCGAGGCGCCGTCGATGCTGCGCTACTCGCCGCATCCACTCGCTCCGAAGGGGCCGACGGTGAACATCGGCCTGATGGTGGAGGGAGGTACCGGATACGGCGTGTTGCCCGCGGTGGCCTCATTTGTGTGCGACATCCGGGTGCTGCCGGGGATGACCTGCGAGGGCATTCTGGAGGACGTCCAGCGATTCGTGGTGGAGGCCGCCCGAGACCAGCCGGGTCTCGAGGCGACAGTCGAGGTGGAACATTGGCTGGCTCCCTGCGAGATCGACGCGGGACATCCCGTGGTGGAGGCACTTGCCGCCGCGGCGGACGAGGTGTTGGGCGCCACTCCGCCGTTTGCGCTCTTCCCCGGCGGCAGCGACGCTCCTCACTTTCAGCTGGTCGCCGGCATCCCAACCGTGCCTTCATTCGGCCCTGGCCTGCTCACCGCCACCCACCGCCCCAACGAGTCGATCTCGACCAAGAGCATCATCGAGGCGACCGCGATCTACACCTCTGCTGCAACGCGTTACCTCGACGCCGATCGAGAGGCATGACAGAGTCTGGCGTGTGGAGCGTGACTACTCCCAGCGGTTCCCGGCGTCCGCCGCGCTGATGCGCCGGGCGGTGGATGTGATGCCGGGCGGCAATACCCGCACCACGGCTCACTATCCGCCGTTCCCGCTGGTGGTCGATCGCGCCGACGGGCCGTTCCTGTGGGACGCCGACGGCAACCGGCTGATCGACCTGCTGATGAACTACACCAGCCTGGTTCACGGTCACCGCTATCCGCCCGTGGTGGAGGCGGTGACGGCAGCGCTCGAGCGGGGCAGCGCATGGCCGGCAGCGTCCCTGGAGCAGGTCGATCTGGCAGCCGTGCTGTGCAGCCGGATCGCGTCGGTTGAACGCGTCCGGTTCTGCAACTCGGGCACGGAGGCGGGTCTTCTGGCGGTGCGCATCGCGCGTCGCGCGACCGGCCGGCGGCTGCTGCTGAAGGCGGCCGAGGGATACCACGGCTCCTACGACGAGCTGGACGCGGGGCCGGAGACGCTCCAAGCCACCTACGGCGATATCGAGAGCTTTCTGGAGCAGATCGACCGGGCCGGCGACGACCTGGCAGCGGTGGTGCTGGAACCCGTGCTGGCGTCCGGCGGCATCATCGCTCCGGCTCCGGGGTTTCTGGCGGGCGTGGCCGCTGCGGCCCGGGCATGCGGTGCGCTGTTTGTGATCGATGAGGTGGTGACGCTGCGCCTTGGCGTTGGCGGGGCACAGGAGGCTGCCGGCGTCACACCAGACCTGACGATGATGGGCAAGCTGATCGGCGGCGGGTTCCCGGTGGGCGCCGTCGGCGGCCGGGCAGAGCTGATGGAGCAGCTCGATCCCCGCCTGCCCGATCCGTTGCAGCACTCTGGGACGTTCAACGGCAATCTGATCACGTGCGCGGCGGGGGTGGCGGCGACCACCGCGCTGACCGGCGAGGCCATCGATCGCATGGCCGGCCAGGGCCGGCGGCTGGCGGCGGAGCTGGAAGTCTCTGGCGGAACGCACGTCGGGTTCCGCTCCGGTCACCTCGTCGGGCTCGCTGGTGGGCCTGCACGGCGACCAGGATCTGCTGGAGGCGGTGCATCTGACTGGCGCTCGCCACGGGCTCTACATTGCGCCGCGGGGCATGATGGCGCTCTCGACGGTGATCACGGATCCGCTCTTGGACGAGGTCTGTGAGCGCTTTGCGGCGGTTTTCGCCGACGCGGCGGGCCGGGGATGAGCGATGCGGTCTGCCAACTCTCGGCCACCGAGCTGCGGGTGCTCTACCTCGCGGGGGAGCTCTCGCCGGTTGAGGTCACGCGGGCCGTGCTGGAACGGATCGAGCGGCTCGACCCGGATCTGCGGGCGTTCATCACGGTCACGCCCGATGTGGCGCTGAGTCAGGCGGAGGCCGCTGAACGGGCATACCGGGCGGGCGAGAGTGCGCCGCCGCTTCTGGGCGTTCCGGTCTCGATCAAGGATCTGGTGTGGACCAAGGGCATCCGCACGACCTTCGGTTCGCTCGTGACCGCCGAGTTCGTGCCGGATATGGATGCGCCGCTGGTGGAGCGTCTGCGCGACGCCGGCGCCGTGCTGCTCGGCAAGACCAGCGTGCCCGAGGTCGGCTGGAAGGCCGAGACCACCAATCGGCTGATCGGCTCGACTCACAACCCGTGGAAGCACGGATCGACCGCGGGCGGGTCGAGTGGCGGGGCGGCCGCGGCGGTTGCGGCCGGCCTCGGGCCGCTCGCGCAGGGCTCTGACGGCGCCGGCTCGATCAGGATCCCGGCGGCGTTCTGCGGCGTGTTCGGGCTGAAGCCGACCTTCGGGACGGTGCCGATCTTCCCGCCGTCGGCGACCGACACGCTCTCTCACGCCGGGCCGATCACCCGCACCGTCGCCGACGCCGCGCTGATGCTGAGCGTGATGGCGGGACCCGATCGGCGTGACCTCCACACGATGGGGCGTCCGGTCGGCGACTATCAGGCGGGGCTGTCCGACGGGCTCGAGGGCGTGCGCATCAGCTGGAGTCCCGACCTCGGCTACGTCGATGTGGATCCCGAGGTCGCCGAGCTGACTTCGGCGGCGGTCGCCACGCTGGCTGGGTCAGGAGCGTACGTGGTCGATCTCGCCGGCGGCTTCCCCGATCCGTGGCCGATCGTGCACATCCTGTGGGCGACGTCGGAGGCGGCCGAGTACCCGGATGGGATCGACGCGGTGCGGGATCTGCTCGACCCCGGCCGGGTGAGAGGTGCTGGAGGCCGGGTTGGAGATCGGAGGCGGCGAGCTGGCCGCGGCGGTGCACGCCCGGCTCGAGCACTACCGCGCGGTCGATGCGCTGCTGCAGACGTCCGATCTGCTGGTCACCCCCACCGTCCCGGTGCCAGCATTCGGCGTGGGGGAGGACTCGCCCACCCGCCACGGCCGCCGCACCAGCTACCTCGGCTGGACAGGTTTCACCTACCCGTTCAACCTCTCCGGCCACCCTGCCGCCACCGTGCCCTGCGGGCTCACCGCCGACGGGCTGCCGGTGGGCCTGCAGATCGTGGGGCGATGGCACGAGGACGCGCTTGTGCTCCGCGCCGCGGCGGCGTTCGAGCAGCGCAGCCCTGGATCGACGGACTGCGTCAGGTGGGCTGACGTCAGCCGCGGGCAGCGCCGACGACGATCGCGGCGGCTTCGCCCGGTGTCAGCACGTCGGTGTTCACGACCAGGTCGTACTGCGTGGCCTGCTCGTTCTTGACGCCGTAGAACTCCGACAGATAGGCCGCGCGGGCGCGGTCGGAGTCGGTGATCTGGCGCAGCGGGTCTCCGCTGTCCTCCGGCGCCCCTGCGGCGATCCGGGCGGCGCGTACCTCGGGCGATCCGGTCACCAGCACACGCAGGACGTCCGCGCGGCCGGCGAGTGCGTGCGACGCGGCGTGGGCGACGATCACCGCGTCGCCGTCGTCGGCAAAGTCGTCGATCGCCTGGCGGATCAAGCTGCGCACGGCATCTGCGTCGGGGCCGACCGCCAGTTCGTGGGGCGGCAGATAGGCGTATGCCTCCGGCGCGATCGCGGCACCCCCACCGATCGCATCCAGTAGCTTGCGCGCCAGCGAGCGGCGCTGTTCTGCATCGGCGACCGCGGCGGGGTCGAGCGCCCCCTTCTCGGCGGCGCGGGCCAGGATCTCACCGTCCAGGCAGCGGAAGCCCAGCTGCTCGGCGGCGAGCCGGCCGACCTCCTCGCCGTCTGCTCCGAACTCGCGCGAGATACAGATCACGTTGCGTGGCATGCCGCGACCATAGCAGGTGAATAACGGTG
>CAVRSB010000028.1:0-49113 GCA_963723785.1 uncultured Actinomycetes bacterium
TTCTCTGCGAACGCCGCTGGTGCTGCTGGCCGCCTGCTTCGCGGTGCGTGGCCTGCTCGCGTGGGGGTTCGAGGTGGCCGGGAGGCTGGCGGCCACCAGCGTGCTGTCGCAGCTGCGCATGGGGCTCGTCAACCGCCGCCTGGTCGATCAGCCGGCCGCGTTGGACGGCGCCCACAGCGGCGAGCTTGCTACCGCAGCCGTGTTCGGGGCGGTGCCGCTCGAGGCCTACTTCGGCCGGGTCCCGCCTCAACTGGTGCTGGCCTGCGTGGTGCCGGTGGCGGTGATCGTGCTGATCGTCCCGATCGATGCCACTTCCGCAGCGATCATGCTGCTGACCTTGCCCTTGGTGCCGCTGTTCATGATCCTGGTCGGTACCTACACGCGCCGGCGCACGTCGCAGCGGCGTCAGGCGCTGGATCTTTTGGCCAGCCACTTCCTGGACGTGATCCGCGGGCTGCCGACGCTGCGTGCGTTCAACCGCGGGGAAGCGCAGGCCGAGTCGATCGCCGAGGCCGGCGACGGCTACCGGCGAGCCACGATAGGCACGCTGCGGGTGGCATTCCTGTCGGGTGCGGTGCTCGAGCTCGCAGCCACGCTGGGAGTTGCCCTGGTGGCGGTCACCGTGGGTGTACGGCTGGACGATGGAGGGCTGAGTTTCCAGGCCGCGCTAACGGTGCTGATCCTCTCACTGAGCTGTACCTGCCGCTGCGAACCGTGGGCACGCTCTACCACACGAGTGCCGACGGGCTGGAGGTGGCAGAGCGGTTGCTGCCGCTCTCCGAGCCGCTGGTGGGCACCACTCCGGCCGGGGATGCGCTCCACCCGCGGGGCCGATTCGGTGTGAGGCGGTCGGGTAGCATTGATCCGGGGCTTTGTATGCCGGCGTGCTTTTGGGTATCGATCTGCAGATCGACCCCGGCGAGCTGGTCGTGCTGGTGGGCGAAACCGGGGAGCGGCAAGAGCACTCTGGCCTCCGTGCTGCTGGGCTTGGTCTCGCCGACCGACGGTCGGGTCACGGTCGGCGGCGTCGATCTGGCCGGGTGTGATCAGGCAGCCTGGCGCCGCGGCCTGGCGTGGGCGCCGCAGCGCCCGACGCTGCTGCGCGAGTCGGTCGCCGACAACATCCGCATGGGCGACCTCGGCGCCGACCTGCAGGCGGTCTGCGACGCTGCCATCGAGGCCGGCGCCGACTCGTTCATCGAGTCGTTGCCCCAGGGGTACGACACGATCCTGGGAGATGGTGCCCGACAGGTTTCTGCGGGGCAGCGACAGCGGATCGCCCTGGCCCGGGCGTTCCTTCGCGACGCGCGGCTGGTGGTGCTGGACGAGCCGACGGCCAACGTCGACTCCGAGACGGCCGGTGTCATCGGCGAGGCGATCGAACGGATGGCCGGCACGCGCTCGGTGCTGGTGATCGCCCATCGCCCCGAGGTGATCGCCCGAGCCGATCGGGTGGTGCGGCTCGATCACGGCCGGCTGACGACTGACGCCCCGGCGGGGGCCGCCCGACGATCGCCACGATCCGTCGCTTGCTGGCTCTGTCGGCGCCGCCTCGCGGCCGGGTGGCGTTGCGTATCCGGGTTGGGTGCGCTGGCGGTGATCTTCGGAATTGTCTGATGGCGACCGCTGGCTGGCTGATCGCGCGGGCCGCGCAGCAGCCCGAGGTGTTGGAGCTGACGGCGGGGATCGTGCTGGTGCGGTTCTTCGGCCTGGCCAGGCCGATCGCGCGCTATCTGGAGCGGCTGACCTCACATGACGTCGCTTTCCGCGCGCTCTCGAGTATCCGCACGCGGATTCCAGCGGATCGAGCCGCTGGCCCCGGCGGAGCTGGGCGAGTATCGGTCGGGCGACCTTGAGTCGCATGGTGGCTGACGTCGACATGCTCCAGAATCTCCATCTGCGCGGTCTGGCGCCCCCGGCGATCGCGCTGCTCGCCGGTGGGACGGCGGTGATCGCGGCTGCCGTCATGCTCCCTGCCGCGGGGGTGGTGCTGGCCGTCGGCCTGCTCGCCTCGGCGACCTTGGTACCGCTGCTGGGAGCGGCTGCGGGGCGCTGGGCACAGGCCACCGCCGAGGCTCGCGGGACGCTCAGCGCCGAGGTGGTCGAACTGTTGCGGGCTGCGCCCGAGCTGGCCGTGCACGGTGCCGAGCAGCCTTCGCTCGCGCGCCTCAGCGTCGCCGACGGCCGGGTGGCGCAGCTGTCGCGCCGCGAGGGTGTGGTGGCGGGTGCGACCGACGGGCTGGCGGTGCTGATCACCGGGCTGACGGTGGTGGCGGTGCTTGCGGTGGCCGTCTCCGACCACGCCGGGGGCGGAGTCTCGGGCGTGTGGGTGGCCACGCTGGGGCTGCTCGCGCTGGCCTCGTTCGAGGCCGTGGGCGCGCTGCCCAGGCCGGTCGGGAGCTGTCGGCGACGGTGGCCGCGGGCCGGCGGGTGCTCGAGTTGACCGACCGCGAGCCGCGGGTTGGTGAACCACCGGATCCGATTCCGGCTGCGCCGGCTCGGCCGGTGCTGGCGCTCGACCACGTGTCCGCCGGCTACGGGGACGAGCCCTCCGTGATTGACGACCTCAGCTTTCGTCTCGATCCCGGCCGCCGGATCGCGCTGGTGGGGCCCAGCGGCGCCGGCAAGACCACGGTGGTCAACCTGTTGTTGCGGTTCCTCGACCCGCGTGACGGGTCGGTCACGCTGGACGGTCACGATCTCCGTCGCTACCGGGTCGAGGACGTGCGCAGGGTGCTTGCCGTCGCCGGCCAGGATTCGCATGTGTTTGCCACGAGCATCGCGAGAACGTCCGGCTGGCGCGGCCCGGAGCGACCGATGCCGAGATCGTCGCCGCGCTTCGGCTGGCGCGGATCGACGGCTGGGTGGAGTCGCTGCCCGACGGGTTGGACACGATGGTGGGGGAGGAGGGCGGGTGGCTCTCGGGGGGCCAGCGGCAGCGCATCACGATCGCCCGGGCGCTGCTGGTGGACGCGCCCATCCTGGTGCTGGACGAGCCCACCGCGCATCTCGATTCGGACACCGCCGCCCGCCTGATCGACGACGTGCTGGCCGCCACCGAGGGCCGCTCGCTGCTGCTGATCACCCACCGCCCCGAAGGCCTCGACCGCATGGACACGATCATCCGCTTGGGGTGAATACGGGCGCCGGTCGTGAATAATTGGTGCCAGGCACCAATTATCCACCACCAAGGAGCAGGGATGGGTACTCACAAACGCGCAACGTCGGAGAACCGTGCCGCGATCGTGCCCGGGTGGGTGTGGTTCGCGGGGGTGATGCTGTTTGTCGCCGGCAGCTTCCAGCTGATCCACGGCTTCGCCGCGCTCGAGCGCAAGCAGTACTTCAGCCACCAGATCGTGTACTCCAACCTCACCTTCTGGGGCTGGGTGTTCCTGATCTGGGGAACGCTTCAGATCATCGCCGGGATGCTCTCGATCGCCGGCCGCATGCTCGGCAACTACATCGGTGTGATGCTGGCCGCCACCGCCATGATCCTGTGGTTCTTCATGATCTTCACCACGCCGCTGGCGGCGGTGCTGGGCGTGATCCTGAACGCACTCGTGGTGTACGGCCTGACCACCGGCGCCGCGCCCGAGTGGGAGAGGTGATCCCACCCGAGCACGGCGCGCGATGACTCGTCAGGCTGGTTTCGCGTAGCGCGCGACCCCGGTCCAATCGATGGCGACACACGCTTCGTCGCCGACGACCCAGGCATCGTGCCCAGGCGGGATCTCGGCCACGTCCCCCGGCCCGATCTCGTACTCGGCCCCGTCGTTGGGGGCGATTGCCATCCTCCCCGAGATAGATCGCCAGCGTGTGGTGCGCCTGGCAGCTGTCGGTGCCGGCAATCGGCTGGACGTCGCTCGACCAGCGCCAGCCCGGCTCGAACGTGCCGCGGCCGACGGTGGTGTCACCCACCTGGACGACGGAGATCGAGCCGTGTCCGGCAAAACGGCCGCACCTCGTCTGGAGAATCCAGACTCTTGACGATGCCTTCGGTTGTGGTTGACATGCCCTCTCCTCTCGGTCGTGCTCAGGCCGGCTTGATGTTCTGATTCACCCGGAACAGGTTCCCCGGGTCACGTGCGGCCTTGATGCGTGCCAGCCGGTCGTAGTTGTGGCGATAGGTCGCCTTCACCCGCTCCTGGCCTTCGTCCATCATGAAGTTGACGTAGGCGCCGCCGGCGGAGTGCGGGTGGGTCGCCTCCCAGTAGCCGATCGTCCAGTCGGTCAGCTTCTGCGCGTTGGCCGGATCGGGATCGACGCCCACGATCACCTCTGCCCACAGCACGTCGCGGTAGCTGAACGGCGTGTCGGTGTCGGCCACGTCGTGCACCGCTCCGTCGATCGGGTACATGTGCATGGTCGACTGCCCGGAGGGCAGCTGCGTTGCCCCACTTGACGTGCTCGGCGATCGCCGCGTCCGACAGCTCACGCACGAAGTCGGCCCGCCAGTACCACTGCTCGCCCTTGGGGTAGAGCGCGTCGAACGCGCCCTGCATGGCCGAGTGAGGCACCTCGCCGGCGCCGTGCATCAACGGAGTTCCCACCTCGAGCATGGGCGCCATCGCCTTCGCGGCGTCCTCGGGGCTGCCGTTGTAGTGCCACACGATCCCGCACACCTGCCGGCCGTGCAGCTCCTCCGGGAATGGCGGTCCCGGCGGCACTGTCAGGAACGCGAAGAACCCGTTCAGCTCACGCGGGGCGGCCGGGATGAAGTCCCGATAGGCCTTGAGCACCTGCTCGGACTCCTCCAGCGACCAGAAGGTCGGGCCGGCCACCACGGTTCCGACCGGGTGCAGCCGGAACGTGAACGCGGTCACGACGCCGAAGTTCCCGCCGCCGCCGCGGATCGCCCAGTACAGATCCGAGTTCTCGGTCGCGTTGGCCGTCACCTGCGAGCCGTCGGCCAGCACCATCTCGGCCTCGAGCACATTGTCAATGCTCAGCCCGCACGAGCGGCTGAGGTGGCCGATGCCGCCGCCCAGGGTGAGTCCGCCGACACCGGTGGTGCCGATGATCCCGCTGGGAGTTGCCATTCCGACCTCTGCGGTGGCCGCGTCGACCTCTTTCCACAGGCAGCCGCCTTCGACCCGCACCGTCTTCGCGGCGGCGTCCACCTTTATGTCCTTCATCGGTGAAAGGTCGATCACGATGCCGTCATCGACCGTCCCCAGCCCACCGCCGTTGTGGCCGCCTCCGCGGACTGCCAGGATGGTGTCGTGCTCTCGTGCGTAGTTGACCACGGCGGCCACGTCATTGGCCGAGTGGCAGCGGGCGATCAACCCGGGGTGGCGGTCGATCATGGCGTTGTAGACCGCGCGCACCTCGTCGTAGTTGGCATCTTCGGGGCCGATCAGCTCTCCGGAGAATCCTTTCAGTTCGCTCTCGGCACGTGCCTTGAGTGATGTGGCTGTTGCCATCTCTCCCCCTTGTTCGTGACGTATCGATCCACAGTAGGCAGGTCTACGGCGAAGCACATGACTCGGATTGATCCAAACTCGACGATGTGCCGGGATTGGTGGCATGATCAGATCTGACTATGAGCGCTCCGGGGGCTCTGCCAGGTCAGCTTCGGCTGACTCCGTCCTTCCCGTTCGTGGGTCGTCCGAGGGAGATGGCGGCGCTGCGGTCCCTGATGCCGATGGCCGAGGGCGAGGGCCGCCGGATCGCGCTGATCGGGGGTGAAGCGGGATCGGGTAAGAGCCGGCTGGTGAGGGAGTTCGCCAATTCCGCCGCCGAAGACGGCGCGCTGGTGCTGTACGGCGCCTGTGACTCGGTGGTCAGCGCCCCCTATCAGCCCATCACCGAGGCGCTCGAGCAATTCGTGCGAACGGCCGACCCCCGGGAGCTGCGGGACGACCTGGGCGCCGGCGGCGGGGAGCTGACCCGGCTGGTGCCGAGCCTGCCCGAACGTGTCGGTGAGCTGCCCCCGCCGGTCGCCGCCGACCAGGACACCGAGCGGCTGCGGCTGCATCACGCCGTTGCCGACCTGCTTGTGAACATCGGTGCCCGTCGACCGGTCGTGCTTGTGCTCGAGGATGCCCACTGGGCCGACGGCCCCACGCTCTTTCTGCTCCGCCACCTGTCCCGGGCCGCCGCCGCGGCCCGGCTGCTCCTGATCGTCACCTTCCGAGACACGGCGGCGGAAATCCCGGGGATCTCTCCGCCGCCCTGGTCGAGCTGCGCCGCTCGGAGGGTGTCGTGCCCATCCGGCTGGGCGGGCTTTCAGTTGACGAGATCTCCGCGCTGGTGGCCCGGGCCGGGGGCGGGGCGCTGGGCGACGAGCTGCCGGTGATCGCCGGCGAGGTGCACGAGCTGACCCAGGGCAACCCGTTCCTGGTGATCGAGTTGTGGCGCGAGCTGGTTGAGAGCGGGGCACTGGTGGTGGTCGACGGTGCCGCCCGGCTGAGCCGGCCGCTGGCCGAAGTGGCCAGCCCCGAGGCGGTGCGCGAGGTAGTCAGCCAGCGTCTCGACCGGCTCGATCCGGTGACCACCTCCGTGCTCCAGCTGGCGGCCGTGGTGGGGCCTGATTTCGATCTGGCGCTGATCCGAGTCGGGGCCGGCGGGGATGAGTCGTCGCTTTTGGCGGCGGTCGATCTGGCCGAGCAGAACGGCATGATCTCGACCGTTCCCGAGCGTCCGCTGCGGTACCGATTCAGCCACGAGCTGGTGCGCCGGGCGCTGTACGACCGGCTGTCGGGATTGCGGCGGGCCGAGTTGCACCTGCGTGCCGCCGAGGCGCTGGAGCGGTCGCAGTCGGGCTCGCCGGCGGAGATGGCCCACCATTTCACCGAGGCCGCGTCACTCGGCGGGGCTGAGCGGGCAATCGAGTACAACCTGAAGGCGGCGGCCGCGGCCAACTCGGCGCTGGCGTTCGACCAGGCGGCCGAATCGTTGCTGCGGGCGTTGCAGCTGGGAGTATCAGATCCCCATCGCCAAGCTCAGATCCGATTCGATCTGGGGGAGGCGTACTTCCGCGCCGGCCAGTCAAACGGCGCGCTCGACGCCTACCTCGAGGTGGCCGAGATCGCTCGTGGGCTCGAAGACGGCGAGCTGTTCGCAAATGCCGCCATCGGGTTCGAGAACGCCTGCTGGCGGATGGGCGCGGTCGATGTCGAGGCGCTCGACCTGTTGACTGAGGCGTCGTCACGGCTCGACCCGCGCGATTCCTCGATGCGCGTGATGGTGTTGAGCGGCACCGCCCGGGCATACGCGTTCCGCGGCGATCACCTGCGCAGCGCCGACTTCCGCGAACAGGCGGTGGCAATGGCCCGGCGGCTCGACGACCGCGCCGCACTGGCAAAGGTCACCATGCGGGCGTACTGGGCGCGCGGTACCAGCAGCCTGGACGAGATCCTCGAGATGCTCGACGAGTCGCTGCGTTTGGCAGACGAACTGGGCGACATCGAAACCCAGGCGGAGGCCCGTGAATGGCGGGTGGCTGCCCTGATCGCCAAGGGCGACATCGAGACCGCCCGGCGGGAACTGGCGGTGGTGTACGAGGTGGCCTCGCGGATGGGGCAGCCGTTCATCCTGCACGTGGCCGAGCACTACCGGGCCACCATCGAGCTGTGCGACGGGCGGCTGGGCGAGGCCGAGGCGGCGGCAGGGCGTTCGTTCGAGTGGGGCAACCTGCTCACCGGACGTGATTCGACCGGGCCGTACGGCGTCCAGATGTTCAGCATCCGGCGCGAACAGGGGCGGTTGGCGGAGCTGGCCCCGGTGGTTCGGATCCTCTCGAGCGGTGATCGCGAGGGCGGAGCGTGGGGGCCGGGGCTGGCGGCGCTGCTGGCCGAACTCGGCATGTGGGACGACGCCCGGGCGGAGCTCGAGGAGATCCGCCTGCGCGGCTTGGACGAGCTGCGCCCCGCCCTGTGGCTGGCCTCGCTGACGTATCTCACCGACGCCAGCTACGCGGTCGGGGATGCCCGAATGGCGGCGGAGCTCTACTCGGCGCTGGAACCGTACGCCGGCGGCATCGTGGCGGTCGGGCACGGTGTCGTCTGCTACGGCTCGGTCGATCGCTACCTGGCCATGGCGGCGGCCACGGCCGGCGATGCTGACGCTGCCCGCGCACACTTCGAGGTGGCGATGGAGGTCAACTCGCGCATGAACGCCCGCACCTGGCTGGCCCACACCGCCTACGCGTACGGGCGGTTGCTGCTGCCCGAGGATCGAGCGCGGGCGCATGAGCTGCTGCGCACCGCATCGACGCTGGCATCCCAGGTGGGGATGCCCACTCTGATCGCGCGGATTGCCGCCGCCGGCGCGCCGATCACAGCGTCACCGTTGCCCGATGACCTCTCACCCCGGGAGGTGCAGATCTTGGGGCAGGTGGCCCAGGGTCTCTCCAATCGTGAGATCGGAGAGGCGATGGTGATCAGCCAGCACACCGTGGCCAACCACGTCCGCAGCATCCTGCGCAAGACCGGCTGTGTCAACCGCACGGAGGCCGGCGCCTACGCCCATCAGCACGGCCTCGCGCCTGCGCGACGTCGGGAGTAGGATGCAGCTGCGATGCCGCTCTATCTGATCGAACGCAGCTTTGCCGAGCAGCTCGACCTTGACGCCGAGGACGTGCGGCTGATCGAAGACGTGAACGCCGACGAGGGCGTGCGCTGGCTGTTTTCGTTCCTGAGCGCCGATCGACGCCGGTCGTATTGCCTGTACGAGGCGCCCTCTCCGGAGGAGATCGTGGTCGCCGCCGAGCGTGCCAACGTGCCGGTGGACAAGATCGTCGAGGTCGACAAGTTCGATCCTCAGCTGATGCATTGACGGCTGCTACAGCGTAAACACAACCATCCCTACTGGCATACTGAGGTTTTGTGCTACCTTGGGTAGAGCAGATGACGACTCCGACGCTCTCGTACCTGATCTGTTCGACGCCCCGCAGCGGCAGCACGCTGCTGTGCGAGGCACTGACGAACACCGGCGTGGCCGGAAACCCCGAGGAGTACTACCAGCATCGCCGCAAGACCGGGATGCCGCGGCGGCCTCTGGAGTACTTCGAGGAGGTCGACACGCCCGAGGTGGACGCGATCCTCGGCGCCTATACCCGCGTCGATGACGAGGTCAGCCTGTTCGATCCCCGTCGTTACGCCACCTACCGCGAGTACATCGACTGGACGATCGAACGGGCAACGACGCCCAACGGGGTGTTCGGTGCCAAGGTCATGTGGGGGTACTTCAACGGGTTTGTGGACAGCCTCCGGGACATGAACAACAACGCCGTCCAGTCCACCAGGCAGGTGTGCGAGCAGACCTTCCCCAATCTGACCCTGTGGGTGTTCGTGACCCGCCAGGACAAGGTCAGCCAGGCGGTATCGCTGTGGAAGGCGATCCAGAACTGGACATGGAAGCGCGACGAGGGCGACGGTGCGCTGATCACCCATGACCTGCACTACAACTTCTCCGCCATCGACCATCTGGTCAAGCAGCTCGAACACCACGACCGTGAATGGATGCAGTTCTTCGCGGCCAGCGGGGTCGCTCCGCACGTGGTCGTGTACGAGCAGCTGGCCAAGCGCTACGAGCAGACGGCCGTCGACATCGTCCGCGCGCTCGGGGTCGAGCCGGGAACCGAGCCGATGTTCGCGCAGCGCCGGATGACGCGGCAGGCCGATGCCCTCAACCAGGAGTGGATCGAGCGCTACCGCAACGAGGTGGGGTCCGAGCAAGCGCGTAGCATGGCATCGTCGCTCGACGCGATCTGACTTGAACCGCCCAAACATCCTCTACCTGCATTCGCACGACACCGGCCGCTACGTGCAGCCGTACGGCCACGCGATCCCGACCCCCCGCATCCAGGGCCTCGCTCAGGAGGGGATGCTCTTTCGCAAGGCGTTCTGCGCCGCCTCGACCTGCTCGGCCAGCCGCGCGTGCCTGCTGACCGGCCAGTACGCCCATTCCAACGGCATGCTGGGTCTGGCCCATCGCGGGTGGTCGCTGAACGACTACAGCCACCACATGGTGCACACGCTCCGCGACGCGGGGTACCACTCGACGCTGGTCGGCGAGCAGCACATCTCCAAGCGCCCGGACGAGATCGGCTACGACAACGTGATCAAGATCGACACCAGCCGCGTCGACGACGTCGCTCCGGTGGCAATCGACCTGCTGCGTGACGCGCCGGCCGAGCCGTTCTTCATGTCGATCGGGTTCTTCGAGACGCATCGCGAGTTCTTCGAGCCGCTCAAGGGCGACGAGCACTACATCCGCCCGCCCGCGCACCTGCCCGACATCCCCGAGACGCGCCGCGACATGGCCTGCCTTCGTTGCCAGCGCCCGGTCGCTCGACCGCGGGCGTGGGGGCGGTGCTGGATGCGCTCGACCGGTACGGACACGGCGGCAACACGCTGGTGATCTGCACCACCGACCACGGCATCGCGTTCCCCGGCGCCAAGGCCACGATGACCGATCGCGGCATCGGGGTGATGCTGATCATGCGCGGTCCGGGCGGCTTTCTGGGCGGCAAGGCGTCCGACGCGATGGTGTCGCACATCGACATCTTCCCGACGCTGTGCGAGCTGCTCGAGATCGACCGGCCGCCGTGGCTGCAGGGGATGTCGCTGATGCCGGTCGTCCGTGGCGAGGCCGACGAGATTCGCGAGGCGATCTTCGCCGAGGGCACCTATCACGCTGCCTACGAACCGCAACGGTGCGTGCGCACCACCCGCCACAAGTACGTGCGTCGGTTCGATCCCAGTGACAAGCCGGTGCTCGCCAACGTGGACGACAGCCCGTCGAAGGACGTGTGGGTCGAGGCTGGATGGCCGCAGAACCTGCTCGACGAGGAGCAGCTGTACGACCTGATGACGGATCCCAACGAGGCGGTCAACCGGATCGGAGATGCCTCGCTCGAGCCGGTGTTGGACGATCTCCGCCGGCGTCTGGACATCTGGATGCACGCGACCGAAGATCCGTTGTCGGACGGCCCCGTTCCCCCGCCTCCCGGCGCGGAGTACAACGCGGTCGATGCGGTGTCGGCGGGCGATCCGACTCTGCGTGGGTAGTTGAACGATCGTTCCCGGCTGGGCCTGGTGCTGGTCTCACTGGGACTGGCGCTGATGCTGTGGCGGGGGAGCTTCTTTCATTCCAGCCAGTACGCGATGGCCGCTCTCGGCCTGGTGGCGGTGGTGCTGGTGCGGCCGTCACCGCGCTGGCGCGACCCGATCCTGTGGGCGCTGCTGACGATGGCTGCGGCAAACCTCGCAGCTGCCGCAGTGGCTGATCGAGCCTCGGCGTGGGCGTCCGCGCTGGCAGTGTGCGCATTGCCTGCGTTGTATGCGGTCGTACGCGATTTGAATCCATCCGACCGGCGCTCGCTGCTGGTCTCAGTCGCGGCCGTGGCGACGGCGGCGTCTGCCGCCGGAGTGATCGCCTATGCGCTGCGTGCAGCACCCGATGCCCAGCACATCGGCGGGGTGTGGCGAGCGGCCGGGACGTTTGAGTATCCGCCGGCGTTGGCGGTGGTCTCGGTGTGCGGCCTGGCAGCCGTGTGTGCGCTGACTGCCTCGGCGGTGCTCAGGCGTGGCCCGGCGATCGCGCTGGTCGCCGTACTGGTGGGCGGGTTGGTGCTCACGTTCGACCGTGCCGGGCTGGCGATGGGAGTTGCCGTCGCCGTGATCCTTGTCATCAGAGTGCCGGCGACCCGCACGCTGTGGCCGGCCGCCGCGGCGGGCCTGGTCGCGGCCGTGGCGTTGATCGTGATCCATCCTCCGCATTCGGGCAAGCTCAGCGCGCACCTTCAGCATGGCCTGCTCGCGGGGCGCTCGGCCGTCTGGTCGGATGCCTGGGACGCATTCAAACGGCGCCCGGTCGAGGGGTACGGCCCCGGAGGGTTCGCCCGCATCTACCTTGGACAGGCGGGCTCCGGCTCAGCCGGACTCGCCCACGATCTGCCGCTGGAGCAGGCGGTCGAGGCCGGTGCGGTGGCAGCGGCGGCCGCGGTTGTGCTGGTTGTGGCCGTGGTTCTGCGATGTGGCCGGGGAGTTTCGCGGCGTGACCCGGTGTCGATTGCCTACGCCTGCATCGGCCTTGGGATCGTGGTTTCTGGGTTGTACGACTTCACCTGGTCGTTCGCGTCACTTGCGCTGTTGGGAGTCGTCGGCGCTGCCGGGGTGATCGCACCGCCCGCGGAGGCGTGATCGAGACGGTCGCGGATCGGAGCCGACTCGAAGGCCACCACGCCTGCGCGTAGGCAGCGGTCACGGTCTCCGTAGAGGTCGTCGATGGAGACGCCGAAGGCACCGGCGGCGCGTCGTGCTGTACGCAGAGTGGGCTGTGACCGTCCCTGCAGGATGTTGGTGAGAGCGGTCGGGGAGATGCCGATGTGGCGGGCGAGGTCGGCGCGTCGCAGATCGTGCATTCCCACGAGATGGCGCAGATTTCGTCCGATGGCGTTGTCCCGAGAGTCGCTCGGAGCGGATGGATGGATCATTCTACAAAGCCTAATCCTTATTCATAGTTTTTCAACCGAATAACTTGAGAATAGTGACTGAATCGGACGATAACGTTGAGTTCTTAACCAAGAGTGGTCAAGTTTGCAAGCGGATATGGATTCAAATACATTAGTAAACTACTGGAGAAAAGTGCTGTTGCCGGGATCGTAAGCGCCGGCTTCGAGGTAGCTAACGAGCCCGGCCGGTCTCCTGTTGACAGACCCTTCCAGGCCACGTAGATATTCTCCAGAGAGTTGATTGGAAATAGGGGAATTGGGATCCGATGCCGAAGATCTCGATGGGCTCTCGTCCCCGCCTCGTAGGCATGCCAGCAGGCTGCCGGATTTGATCGAAAGGGGTTCCCCGTCAACATGAGACCTTCCAAACGGCCACGGTC
Source organism: uncultured Actinomycetes bacterium (assembly GCA_963723785.1). GTDB lineage: Bacteria > Actinomycetota > Thermoleophilia > Gaiellales > JAICJC01 > CAVPTL01. Next base: position 12,841 of record CAVRSB010000028.1, read on the forward strand.
GGCCTTCGCCAGTCGCGTGCTCGCGCTGGCGTCGGTTGCGGCAGTGGTGGTCACTCTGGCGACGCTGGGCGGTACCGCCAGTGCTGCCACGACCTTCCCAACCGACATCCTCGGTGGCGGAAGCGATGTCACGTTTCACGTCATGAGTCGTCTCGGCCAGCTGTACAACCAGAGTCCGGGATGTACCACCATCGCCCCCACGGGCACACAGCCGGAGGACAACGGCTGCCTGCCTCAGCCTGGCGACATCACCAGTGAGAACACCAACCACGACCGCATCTCTGAAGCATTCCCGATCGGCGGCAGCGCCGGTGAGGACGAGCTGTGCAAGCACGGCCTCGCAAACGTTGCCAACGTCGACTATGCCCGCCAGACCGCGGTCGGAGCGAAGTGCACAGGCCTCCATTACGTGGCCTACGGTCGTGACGGCATCACCTGGGAGAGCTTCCCAGGGGTGGCCGGTTCGCATGCGGCCGGAGTCAAGAACCTGACCCAGGCCCAGCTCCAGGGCATCTTCGTCAACTGCACCATCACCAACTGGAACCAGGTTGGAGGTACCGCCGGAGCGATCAAGATCTACACGATCCTGCCGCAGTACGGCACCCGCAAGGCCTTCGACACCTTCCTCGGCGGTAGCAGCTCCAGCTGCCCGGCGGTGAAGCTGATCGACCAGACCGACAACGCCCAGATCACGGCGGCCGACAAGCCCAACGCGATCGTTCCGGTGTCGGTCGGGTCGTGGACCGAGCGGTACAAGAAGAAGCCGGCCGGTGCTCAGCTGGGCAACATCGACAACGTCGTTCCCAGCGACAAGAACATCGCCGGTGGTTCGTTCCCGTTCTCGCGGTTCATGTACAACGTGTACTGCAAGGGCGACCCGGCCAACGGCAACAAGTGCGGCACGGCCAACCCGGCCCCCGCCGCCGTGACCCGGTTCATCGGTGAGTCCGGCTGGATCTGCAAGGCCAGCGTTCACGCAGTCGATCCCATCACGGGCACCGGCTACGGCACGGAGATCCGCAACGCCATCACCAACTTCGGCTTCGCAACGCTGCCGAAGGGTGCCACCGGTGGCGGCGCCACGACCACCAACTACTGCCGGCTCTTCACGAGCTAACGGCAGAATCGACCGAGGAAGAGGGCAGCTCCAGATGGCAACAGTCAACGAGGTGGTGGACGGCGACCTTCCGCGCCGGATCCGCACCCACCGAACGCGCGCAGACCGTGCGTTTCGGGGGGTGGCCGGCGCCGCCGGGCTCACCACCTTCGTTGTCCTGTTCCTGATCGGGCTGTTCCTCTTCCTTCGGGCGATCCCGACCTTCCGCCAAAACGGCTGGGCGTTCTTCACCACCACGGCCTGGAATCCCGACGGCGGCTACGCAGGTGTGCTGGCGCCGCTGTACGGCACCATCGAGATTGCGATCATCGCGATGGTGATCGCGGTGCCGATCTCGCTTCTGACGGCGCTCTTCCTGACCGAGTACGTGCCCCCGACGTTGCGCGGCCCGATGACGTCGGTGCTCGACCTGTTGGCGGCCATCCCCGGCCTGATCTACGGCGTCTGGGGCTTCTTCTTTCTGCAGCCGCACCTGATCGGCCTGTCGACATGGCTGACCGATCACTTCGGCTTCATCCCGATCTTTGCCACTCCCGCAGGGCCGTACTTCGCGCTGTCGCCGTTCATCGCCGGCGTGCTGGTGTCGCTGATGCTGCTGCCCGACCGCCACCTCGGTGATGCGCGACGTGTTCAGCCAGGCGCCGCCCGGTGAGAAGGAGGCAGCGCTGGCCCTGGGGGCGAGTCGCTGGCGCATGATTCGTGCCGTCGTCCTGCCCTTCGGCCGCGGCGGCATCATCGGCGGCTCGATGCTGGCGCTGGGCCGAGCGATGGGCGAGTCGATCTCGGTCGCACTGGTCATCTGAGCACCGCCTTCGACCCGTCTGTGCACATGCTCCAGACCGGCGGCAACTCGATCGGCGCGTTCATCGCAGACCGCTTCGGCGAGTCGAGCCAAGCGCTGCGGGCTACCGGCGCTGATGGGCTGCGCGCTGGTGTTGTTTGTGATCACGCTTCTGATCAACACCGGTGCCTCGCTGGTCGTGCGCCGCTCTCGCTCAGGCGCGGGGGTGGAGATCTGATGGCCGCTGTCGCCAACCATCTGATCACCGCGGCGCTTCCTCAGGGCGGAGGACATTCCCGACGGCCCATCGCGGCCGCGGCGCCTTCACCGCATCGGATGTGGCCGCGGTGGTCGGGTCGGCGGCGAGCGTCGTTCGCGCTGGTGTGGCTTGTCTACTACAAGCTGATGCCGGTCGCAGACGCGGGAGTCGCAGGATTTCTGCGTGTGCTGGTTCGTCGCGTTCCTGGCGCTCTACTGGTACGTCACGTTTGAACTCGACGGCCGCGTGATGGCAGGCGATCGGCTGATGGCTGCGCTGATGGCTTCGGCAGCGGTCGCGCTGGTAGTGCCGTTGACCCTGATCACTGGGGGACGTGCTGGTGCGCGGCATCCATGCGTTCACGGTGCACGTTGTTCACGCGCACGCCAGCAGTACGCCGGCCCGCTGTCACCGAGCTACCGACCGGTGGTGCGGCGCACGCGATCGTCGGCACGCTCGAGCAGGTCGGGCTGGCGGTGTTGATCTCGGTGCCGCTGGGCTTTCTGTGCGCGGTCTTCCTGAACGAGGTCGGGGGCCGCTGGCCCGGCCGGTGCGGATGTTCGTGGACGCGATGAGCGGCGTTCCCATCGATCGTCGCCGGTCTGTTCATTTACGCCATCTGGGTTCACGAGTTCCGGCTTCTCGGGCTTCGCCGCTGCACTGGCGATCTCGATCTCGATGCTGCCCATCGATCACCCGCACCGCCGAGGAGGTACTGCGGCTGGTACCCGACGGGCTGCGTGAGGCATCGCTTGCTCTCGGCACCAGCGAGTGGCGCACCACCTGGGCGGTGGTGCTTCCGACCGCCCGCGCCGGTCTGATCACCGCGGTCATCCTCGGCGTCGCCCGAGCGGTCGGGGAGACGGCGCCGCTGATCATGACTGCGTTCGGTTCGTCCCTGATGAACGCCAACCCGTTCAACGGACCGCAGGCCGCGCTGCCGCTCTACATCTTCAAGCTGCTCACCGAGAGCTCCACGGCCAACGTCCAGGATCGTGCGTGGACCGGCTGCGCTGGTGCTGATGCTGCTGGTGCTCGTCCTGTTCGTGATCGCTCGCGTCGTCGGCGGTCGGGAGAGCCACGCCTCGGCCCGCGCTGAGAAGGAGAAGAACGTGACCACTCGCCATCGAGACAACTGACGCCGACGCAGCGCTGTGGACAACCGATGCACCGGCGCGTGAACTGGTGGCCTCGGCGTGTCAGCGCCTGGTTCGGCACCACAAGGTGCTCGACCGCGTCTCCCTCGATGATGGAGGCCAGTCGGTCACCGCGCTGATCGGCCCGTCCGGCTGCGGCAAGTCGACGTTCCTGCGGATCCTCAACCGGATGCACGAGCTGGTGCCGAGCGCCAGCTCTGCCGGCGAGGTGCAGCTCGACGGCGACGACATCTACGACGCGGGTCGAGCGTCCCATCGAGGCCCGCAGGCGCGATCGGGATGGTCTTCCAGAAGCCCAACCCGTTCCCGGCGATGTCGATCTACGACAACGTGCTGGCCGGCCTCAAGCTGTCGGGCCAAGCGCGTTCGGACAACGACGACGCATGGTCGAGCAGTGCCTGACCCGGGCCGGGCTGTGGAACGAGGTCAAGGACCGGCTCGACGACGCCGGGCGGCGCGCTCTCCGGCGGCCAGCAGCAGCGGCTGTGCATCGCCCGCGCGCTGGCGGTCAGCCCGGAGGTGCTGCTGATGGACGAGCCCTGCTCGGCGCTCGACCCGACCTCGACCCGCCGGATCGAGGAGACGATCGCGGAGCTCGCGTCAGAGGTCACGATCGTGATCGTCACCCACAACATGCAGCAGGCGCAGCGGGTCTCCCGGCGTGCGCGTTCTTCCTCGCCGCCGAGGGCGAGCCCGGCCACATCGTCGAGGCCGGCGCCGACGCTCGACGTCTTCAACAGTCCCACCGACGGGCGCACGCTCGACTACGTGGAGGGCCGCTTCGGATGATCCACAGGTTGCGGATGCTTGCCGGCGTAGTGGTGGTGCTGGGGCTGCTGATCCCGATCAGCGGCGCGCAGGCGTCCGGGCCGGCGATCACCGGTGCCGGCTCGACATGGGCGGCGATCGCGCTCGACCAGTGGCGTGCAGACGGCGCCCGGCTGGGCCTGAGCGTCAACTACCAGGGTGTCGGATCCACCGCCGGCCGCCAGTTCTACATCATCGGTCAGGTCGATTTCGCCGCCACCGAGATTCCGTTTCTGCCGGACGAGGTGCAACAGCTGAAGGGCGAGCACAAGTCCTACCAGTACCTGCCCGACGTGGCCGGCGGCACCGCGGTCATGTACAACGTCAAGGACACCGCCGGCAGGCAGGTGAAGACGTTGCGGCTCTCGGCTGCGACCATCACCAAGATCTTCACCGGCAAGATCACCGCCTGGAACGATCCCGCCATCGCCAAGGACAACCCGGGGCTGAAGCTCCCGGCGACGCACCTCACGCCCGTGATCCGAGCCGACGGCGCCGGCACGTCGGCCAAGCTGGCCGACTACCTCGCCCACGAGGATCCCTCGGAGTGGAATCCGTTCGCGTCGGCCAACTCGCTCACGCTGCCGGTGCAGTTTTGGCCCAACTTCCCAGGCGCGGTGGCCGTCCAGCGCTCTGACGGTGTGGCCAACTACGTCTCCAACCCGTCGGTGGGAGTCGGTTCGGTCGGATACGTCGAGGCCGGCTATGCGTACGAGCACGGCTTCACTCCGGCATACATCAAGAACCGCAGCGGCAACTATGCGGCGCCGTCGTCGGAGAACGTGGCGGTGGCGCTCAAGCACGCCACCCTCAACAGCGATCTGACCCAGAACCTGCTGGCGGTGTACGCAGCGCCAGAAGCCGATGCGTACCCGCTTGCCAGCTACAGCTATCTGGTCACGCAGACCACCGGGTTCGACCCCGCCAAGGGCGCGGTGCTGGGTAAGTGGATCATCTACATCGCCTGCGCCGGGCAGAAGGAGGCCGCGCCGCTCGGCTACTCGCCGCTTCCTCCCAACCTGGTCGAAGCGGTGTTCTCGGCGGTGAAGAGGATCCCCGGTGCTCCCACTCCGCCGCCGATCAACCCGACATCCTGTCCCAATCCGACCGTCACCGGTTCAGGCTACGGCGGTAGCCCTCAGAGCGGGACGGGCGGCACCCAGGGTGGTTCCCAGTCGGGCGGCTCCCAACCCACCAACTCTCCCGACCAGCCCAAGAGCCCTTCGAAGACGACCAAGACACCCACCCCTGCCACGACCCCGGTGGCCTCCGGCTCTGGGTCGTCGGTGGGTGTCTCGGTCACGCCGCTGTCGGCCGCAGCCCAGGAGGCGGCCTACGAGGCCGCGGTCACCGATGTGACCGCGGCCAGCGCGGCGTCCTCCACGCCACTGCTACTGGCGGCGGCAATCCTGGGCGCGATTGTGCTGGTGCCGGCGGTGGCATTCCATTTCTGGCGGCGTCGCCCACCGGTGCAGCCCCAACCTTCGAATCAGCTGGAGCCCGACAGTGCATAGCTCGTCGCGGGCGTGGCTGCTTGTGATCGTGCCGATTCTGGTCGGGATCGCGGTGACGCTGACCACCGCCGCCTCCGCCATCGGGCTGTCAGTGCGCGCGAGTGTTTACCACCTCGGGGTGTCGGTGCGGCCAGGTGCCGACCTCGGTGACGGACAGTTTGTCCGGGTGACCTGGCACGGACTTGGGCCGCAGCACCCGGTGTTCTTTCGCCAGTGCACAGCGGCCCCCAAGAACACCGCGCGTGACTGTACCGCGCTGTATTCGGACACGGGATTCACCGGCCCGAACGGCACGGGCGTGCAGTACGAGCCGGTGCATTCCGGGTCGATCAGAAGCCAGAGCGGTCGCAAGTTCGGCTGCACGCGCTCCAACCCCTGCACGCTGGGCGTCTTCACCGGAGCGGGGCTGAACTCCGGCAGGCTGGCCACGTTGCACTTCGCCGCCACGCCCGACGCCTGCCCCGTGCCGGTCGGCGATCCGATCGCGGGAGGGGGTGCCGACCAGGCCAATCACGCGATCTATCGCTGGGATCTGAGCCTCTGTCAGGAGCCGTATCTCCACAACGTCACGTACATCCCGGCCAACTCCCAGGACGGCCGCGAGAACTACATCCACGGCTTGAACGACTTCGCTGTCACGGCTGCCCCCTTCACTGCGGCCGAACAGAAGCAGCTGAAAGGCAAAGGCAAGTCGATCGCCTACGCACCGGTGACCTCCTCGGGGCTGGTGCTGGCCTACAAGATCTTCAGTCAGGGCAACGGCTCGCCGGGCTCCCAGGTGACCGATCTGAGGCTCACTCCCGAGATTGCAGCGCAGGTGTTTACCGGTCAGCTCACCAACTGGCAGACCGACGCAGCGGTCACGGAGCTGAATCCGCATGATCGCTTCCCACCGACCGTTCGGCCGCTCGTGCGTGGAGACCACTCCGTCGCCAACCTCGAGTTCACCTCGTGGCTGACCGCCGCCGCGGGGAGCGGACTGCCGCCCGACTGGCCGGGCGCATCGGACACGTTTCCGATCAGCTATCTGACGCAGAACGCCGCGATCGTTGGCGGAGATGCGCTGGCCGACGCCATCGCCGACCCACTCAGCGTGGGCAACTCGAACGACTACTACCAGGTCGGCTACATCGGCTTCATCGACGCCAGCGAGGCCGCCTACTACGGGCTGCCGGTGGCGCGGATCCAAAACCGCGCCGGCAAGTTCGTGGCGGCCACTCCCACCGCCATCCATGCAGCGCTGAAGCACGCCACCAAGAACCCCGACGGTGTGACCGTCACGCCCAACTACGCGACCACTGACCCCGCCGCCTATCCGATGCCGGTTGTGACCTATGTCGCTGCGCCGACCAAGGGCATCGATCCCGGTATCGGCTGGACCTGCGGGCCTTCCTCACCTACGCGGCCACCACCGGCCAGCACCACCTCGCGGCTGGGTACGTGCCACTGACTCCCAACCAGGCAGCTCAAACAACCGACGTCGTCTCCACGATTCCGGCTACCCCGCCACCCGGATCGTCAGGGACGGTGCCTCCCGGGAGCACCGTCCCACCGGGCGGGGGGTATCCGACCAGCGGGGCGAGCGACGGCGTTCCGCCCTCAGACTCGTCCACGCCTCCGGCCGGAGCGCCGACTGGATCAGGCTCGAGCTTGCCTCATCTGCTCTCCGCGGTGCTCACCGCCGGTACCGGACGGATGGTGCTCCCGGCGATGGTCGGAGTGAGCCTGCTCGGCTTGATCGGCGGTCTCGTTTTGCTGCACTTCGGAACCGGAGCCACCTTCCTCGGTGGAGCCGCAGGATCGGTGCGGGGGTGGTTGCGGCTATGAGCGCCGAAGCTCCGACTGAGGTCATCGCCTTGACACCCGACCCCGTGAAGGATCGCACTGTGCGCACCCCAGCCCGCGCCCAGGCGGTGGTGTGGGATCCGCGCCGGGTGGCCCGCGTCGCCGGCCTGATCCTGGTTGGCCTGGGAATCGTGCTGGCATTGTTCGTCGCCTTTGAGTTTCTGTTCTCGGGCCTGGTCGAGCAGCGCAGCCAGAGTGCGCTCTTGTCACAGCTTCAGCAGCGCATGCAGGTGACGACCTTCGACGCTGCCACCACGCCGGTGGCGAGCGGTGCGATCGGGATGATCCAGATCCCCAGTCTGGGCGTGAGCCAGGTGGTGGTGCAGGGCTCCACCACCGGAGATCTCCAGCAGGGCCCCGGACACCTCGAGGGCACCCCGCTGCCGGGCGAGTTCGGCAACGCCGTGATCGTGGGTCACCGCCGACTGTACGGCGCTCCGTTCTCGGGCCTGCCGGGACTGCATCCCGGCGATCCGATCGTAGCCATCACCGGCCAGGGGCGGTTCGTCTACCACGTCCAGAAAGTGGTGGTGATCCGCCCGGGGCAATCCGACGTCGTCAGTCCCGCGCTGGACAGCCGGCTGTCGCTCGTCACCAGCGGGTCACTGTCGTCGGGCGACCGAGTGGCGGTGATTGCCAAGCTCGAAGGCAACCCGGTCGGGCTGCCGCATCGCGCACCGGTGGCGGTGCCGTCCGACGAACTCGGCATCACCGGCAACGTCTCGGGCCTGCTGATGGCGGTGCTGTGGGGCCAGGTGCTGGCGATCGCGCTCGTGCTCGGAGCGAAGGCGTTCCGGGTGTGGCCCCGCTCGATCTCGTACCTGATCGTGGTGCCGCCGGTGCTGATGCTGCTGTGGCTGGTGTTTGCGAGCCTCGATCGATTCCTGCCGGGGACGCTGTGAGGCGGGTCGTGGCACCGATCGTGCTGGTGGTGCTGCTCGCGGCCGGGTGCGGCGGCGGGTCTGAAGCTGCGACCAGCTCCGCTCCGCCACCCACGTCGAGTTCTCCCGAGGTCGGGCCGCCGGCGCTGAAGTCAATCGATCCCACCTTCGATTTCGGCCAAGCCGTGCTGATCACGCCCCACGGCTTCCGCCCGGCCTGGCTGGTGTCGCTGGTGGGAGAGCCGATCGTCTGGTGGAACCAGTCGGGGAAGCCCCAGTCAGTGGTGTTTGACCATCAGGGAACGCATTCTCCGGTGATCCCGCCCGGCGGCTCGTACCGATATACGCCGCCAACGGCGTTGAGTGTCACCTACCACTCGGGTACCACCCCGACCCTGACCGCGAAGGTGCAGGTGACGCCATCCGCCCAGTGATTCGGGGCTTGGTGGCGACCGCGGTGGCGCTGTTGGCGCTTCATGTCGGCGCCCTCGGTTCTGCGCAGGCGGCGTCTCAGCCGTCGCTTGCGACTTCTGAGTATCGGGTGGGAGTGCTGCAACAGAAGGTCGCTGACGCGCGTGACACGATCGTGGCGCGCAGGCGGGCGGTGAATATTCTCTCCAGGCAGCTCGAACGGGCCGCCGATCGATACGCGGCGGACCGGGGGAGGACAGCCGGAGCGCTGCTCGATGCACTGAGCGAGATTCGGCGGCGCGCTCACACCTCCCGGGTGCTGCCGCGCTTGATCTCGTCCGAGCGGCGGCTGGCGGTGGCTCGCACGCAACTGGCGAGCGCGAGGGCGGTCGTCCGCTCACTCCGCGAGTCGACGCCGGCACCTGCCGTCGCGGTCACCCGCGGCGCGTGGGCGGCAGACTTCCTGCGCACGATCGGCGCACCTCTGTGCCGCAACAACATGGTGTCGCTGGTGGCGTGGCAGACGGCCGAGAGTACGACCGCCGCGTTCAACCCTCTGGCAACCACGCTGGGCGGTGGTCTGACCACCCAGTTCAACTCCGTCGGCGTCAGAAATTATGCGACCTATCTGGACGGGGTTCAGGCGACGGTGCGGACGCTGCAGCTGGGCTATGCGAGCTACGGTTACGGCTGGATTCTCTATCGGCTCGGCCGGTGTGACGCCCCTGAGGTGACTGCGGCGGCCATCAACGCATCCGGCTGGTGCTACGGCTGCGCCGGCGGCCACTACGTGACCGGCCTGATCCCCGCCGTCAAAGCCGACTACGAAGCCTACGAGCGTGAATAATTGGTGCCAGGCACCAATTATTCACTAGACCATACGTTCGAAACCGGAATCGTCGTCGTCCGGCCGTGTCCGTTTCAGCAGCGCATCCAGCGATGACAGAAACCGGGTGGCGAGCTGGTCGTCGTCCTCGTCGCCGGCGGTGACCGACGCCGCGATGCTGGCCACCAGCTGCATCCGTCGGTCGCCTCCGTCCAGCACGCTCGCCGCCGCCCGCGAGCGCATCATCAGCTCCAACGCGATCGCCGCCTGGTGCCCGAAGAGCGCCAGGAGCTCGGACTCCCGCAGCGAAAACTTCGAGTCCTGCGGCCGGTCGAGCACCTCCAACACTCCCAGGCAGCGTTCGCCGTACAGCAGCGGCACCGCCATGATCCCCTTGGGGACGTAGCCGGTCTCATTCGCAAACCGGTCGGAGAAGCGCTTGTCCTGGGTGACGTCGTCGAGCACCAGCGGTTGGCGGGTGACCAGCACCCAGCCCGCGATCCCCGTGCTGGACGGAAACCGCTTGCCCACCAGCGTGTTCTCACCCTCCCCGGTGACGGCTTCGAATACCAGCTCGTCGGTCGACTCGTCCAGCAGCAGCACGCTGGCGGCGCGGGCATGGAAGATCGCACCGGCGACCTGCACGATCGAACTCAGCAGCGCCCGGTGGGTCTCGTCCCCGGCCAGCGCGCCGGCAGCGACCGCAGCCTGCAGGTCGGAACGCTCGCTCACGCCGCGTCCTGAGCGTTGTCGGCGATCAGGCCCAGCACAGTCTTGACCTCGGGGGGAGTCAGATCGGGGTGCTTGGCGAGGATCAGGGCACACACACCGGAGATGTGCGGCGTGGCGAAGCTGTTGCCGGTCGAGCGCAGCGTGGCACCGTCCATCCAGGCCACGTCGACGTCCACCCCGCGAGCGTAGAACTCCACCGGCGGCGTCGGATTGCGATACCAGACCAGCGGGTCGTCGTGATCGTGCGACGCCACCGACACCACCGACGAGAATCGCCAGGGGTAGCTGTGCACCGGCATGTTGTGTGCCGAGGCGACGATGATCGATCGCCGGAAGTAGGCCAGGTCGGCCAGTTCGTGCAACTCGCCGACGAATCGGCGTTTGGTGGTCGAGAGGCTCATGTTGATCACCTGGAAGCCCTGCTCGATCGCCCATCGCAGGCCCGCCACCAAGACCGGGCCGCTGCCGACGAAGCCTTCACCCAGCACGCGCACGCTGATCAGTTCGCAGTCCGGCGCGATCGACCGGATGATCCCGGCGCACGCACTGCCGTGCCCGCACACGTCACCGTCGCTGTCGTCGGACACCACGACCTGCTCGTCGTCGGCGACGGTGACTGTCACCGACCGGGAGACCTCGCCCACCAGCGGGTGGCCGTGCTCGACGCCGCTGTCGACCACACACACCTTCACCCCGGCGCCGGTGGACCCGCCTACCGCCCACTCGCGGGTGACCCGTTCCGGCCACGCCCGCGCGCCCTGCAGGGTGTCGGCGAGGCTCCCGGCCACCGCGTGCGCAGGCAGATCCTCAGTGGTGGAGTCCTCCTCGGCCATCGGCCGATCGTACCGGTTCGGCGTACGGTCGGGGCTTTTGTCAGACAGGCCGGTGCGGTACCGTTCCCCCTGTCATTTTTTCGCCATCTCAACGGAGGTTTTATGCAACCCGAACTCACCAAACGGCTCATGGCAGAGGCCATTGGGACATTTGGGTTCTTTTTCATCGGCTTCTGCGGTATTGCGACGCTGGTCACGCAGGGATCGGGGGCGATTCAGTCGCTTGGAATCGCGCTTGGTTTCGGGTTCGGCTTGGGGCTGATGATTTTTGCCTTCGGCCATATCTCGGGCGGCCATTTCAACCCGGCAGTCTCGCTGGGACTGGCGGCCGGTAACCGGTTCCCGCGCGAAGAGGTGCTGCCGTATTGGGCTGCCCAGCTCGCCGGCGGATTCGTGGCTGCGCTGGCGATTCGGATCATCTTCAGCCATCTGGTGATCCGTGCGACCGTCAACGCTCCGGGCAACGGTGTGTCCAGTTTCAAGGCGCTGGTGCTCGAGACGATCTTCACCTTCCTGTTCGTCTTGGTGATCGCAACCGTCGCGACCGATGAGCGGGCACCCTGGAAGGGTGTCTTCGCACCGTTTGCCATCGGCCTGTTCATCTTCGTGGCCGCGACCACGGTTGGAACCATCAGCGGTGGCAGCTTCAACCCGGCCCGGTCGATCGACCCGGCGCTGGTCGCCACCCACTTCGGGGACGTTTGGATCTACATCATCGGGCCGCTCGTTGGCGGCGTGCTGGCCGGTCTGGTGCACGCCTACTTCCGCGACGAGGCCTAACCGACTGCGATCGGGGCGGCGCGGCCTTGAGGTCGCGCCGCCCTAGTGCTCGTGGTGGTCGCAGGCGCGGGCCGGTGGCAGCGGCGCGTCCAAGGTGGGGTTGCGGTCGAAGAATCCGTCGGGTCTGAGCATGAACCCGATCTTGGCCACCGGCATGATCGGCCAGTCCTCGAGCCGGGCCACGTGGTGGCTGCAGAACGTGTACCAGACGACCACGTCCTCGTTCTCGACCGAGCGATCGGCGCGCGTCCACTCGGGCAGGCCGTCGCTCATCCGACGACTGGTTGGGGTACTCGCCGGCCGGGTAGCGCTCGTCGGCGCGAAACGGGGTCACCCACAGGTGGCTCTTGAGGAATCCCGCGCGCCGCATCAGCGACGAGTCGTCGCGGGCAAACGGCACGGTGTTCTCCCCGGGCACCAGCCGGTAGGCCACCGGTTCTCCCATCGCGTTGGTCGAGCCGGGGTTGGTGATCTTCCAGCTGCGGGCCGAGAACGGATCGACCAGCTGCTGGGCCTGGGATTCGGTGGTTAGCGGGGTCGATCGCGCCACGAACGCGTTTCCGTGCGGATTGATCTCGTCGGGCGCCGGCTCGGTGTGCACCTCGACCACGGTGTTGCGGGGCCGTCGACGCACATGTCCAGGCGCACGTTGAAGAAGTGCTGGTGGTGGGAGGCGACCACACCCGGGGAGACCGACCGGCCGTACGTCGGGCTGGACGCCGGGTCCACTGCCGAGGTCAGCAGGATGCCGGTGAGCTTCACCTCGACCTCGATGGTGCCGTCCTGGTAGAAGTACCAGTAGAAGCCGTACTCGTAGTTGCCGACCGTGATCAGCGACGAGATCACCAGCCGCCGCGAGCGCCGCACGTCGACTCGCGCCGGTGGCGGGATCGGTGTGCTTCCACAGGATGCCGACGTCCTCCTCGTGCATGCAGATGGCGTTCGGCATCGTACGCACCTCGCCGGCTCGAGTCGCACAGCGGCACGTCGAAGTAGTGGATCTCGCCGAGGCAGTCGCAGCCCAGCTCCAGCGCGTTTGCGAGCGGCCCCGACGCCGTACTCGCCGACGTCGAACGCGTTCTTGCGGTAGTGCGCCGGGCGCGGGTCGCCGTAGGGGACGACCATCTCGGAGAACGACGCGCGGTGCAGGATCGGCCGCACCGCGTCGCCGTCTTCGATAGCCGATGGTGTGCAGCACCAGTCCCTCGCGCGGCGTGAACCCGACTCGCAGCTGCCAGCGCTGCCACGAGACCTCCCAGCCGTCGACGGTGAAGCTCGGGCCCTCGGGCTGCTCGATCTCGAGCGGGCGCAGATCGGTACGCGGCTCACCGACCGCCTCGGGCCGGTAGTCGGCGCTTGCCTGCGGCATCGTGGTGGTGCCGTGATCCTCGATCCGCACCAGTTCCATCGTGTTCAGATCGACGATCGCATAGAGGCCCTCGATCGGGTGCGCGTAGGGGTTGTCCTGGGGATGGTCGCGCAGCCAGGTCGGCGTCCATACCAGTCTCCGGTCGCCGTCTGCCGGGTCGCCGAACCCGCCGATGCCCCAGGCCTCCACGGTGACCAGTTCCGGGTCGGTGATGCCGCGGGCGGCGAGCGCTTCCCGGAATCCCGGATCGGCCCGCACCGTTCGCTCGCACTCCAGGTACTCCTCGAGCGTGATGGCCGCCTGCACGCCCGGGGATCACCGAGATCTCGGTGACCTGCTCAGCGGTCAGGTCGACCCGCGCCTCGAGGGTGGTCTGGGCGGCGGGGTCAAGCAGCACCGCGGTCGCGTGGCGGTGGATGGCGGTGCCGGGCTGATAGTCGGCGATCTCGTGCTTGGGCGGTTCGTCCAGCGCGATCGTGACGAATCGCACGCCGCTCGGTCACTTCGGGGTGTCGACCTCATCGCCGCCACCGCCGTTGCCAGTTCTGCCGTGGTCAGCGGATCGAGCGGGTGGGAGACGCGTTCATGAGTGTCTGCCGGGGCGGCCATGGTGTGCGCGACATCGTACCGCGGCCGGTGGATCTCCAATACAGTGCGGTCTTGTCCGAAGATCCGATGTACGCAGCACGGCGCGCCAGGAGGGCCGAGCGTCGACGTCAGATTCAGCGCCGGCGCCGGGTTGCGTTGGTGCTGCTGGTGGCCGCGCTGGCGGTCGTCGGCTACGTCGTGGTGGGACGTGGATCCGGGGGATCGACGGCGTCCTCGACGTCCGGTTCGGGGCCGACCACCGACGCTCCCAAGAGCACCGATCCGCCGTCCGCGTCGTCGGGCGGCTCCACCGCCGGTTCGACCACCGACAAGAAGACCACGCCGCCGCCGGGCGCGTTCACCATGACCGCGGTGGGGGACACGATGCTCGGCAACACGCCCGAACTGCCTGCCAGCCCCTCCACCTACTTCTCGGCGGTGGACACACCGTTGACCGAGGGCGCGCAGATCGTGTTCGGAAACCTCGAGGGCACGCTCACCGATGCCACCGCCGGGAAGTGCGGCTCGAACTCCTCCAACTGCTACCAGTTCCGGGCTCCACCGGCGTTCGCGGGGGCTCTCAAGGACTCCGGGTTCACGATCATGAACCTCGCCAACAACCATTCGTATGACTTCGGCGCCGTCGGTCAGGCCCAGACGGTGCAGGCGTTGCGCCGCCACGGCATCCCCCAGACCGGGCTTCCCGGCCAGGTCACCGTCGTCCGTGCCCACGGCATCCGGGTGGCGTTCGTCGGCTTCGCGCCGTACTCCGACACGGCCAGCCTGACTGACATCCCGGCTGCCGAGAAGCTGGTGCGAAAGGCCGCCGGGCAGGCGGATGTGGTGGTCGTCTACATGCACGCCGGCGCCGAGGGCACGCAATACCAGCATGTGACCGGCCAGGAGGAGATCTATTTCGGCGAGGATCGTGGCAATCCCGAGGCGTTTGCCCACGCCGTGATCGACGCCGGCGCCGACCTGGTGATCGCCAGCGGGCCGCACGTGGTGCGGGGAATGCAGTTCTACCACCACCACCTGATTGCCTACAGCCTGGGCAATTTCGCGGGGTACTCGAACTATGAGACCAGCGGGGAGTTGGGCGTGAGTTGTATTCTACGGGTGAAGTTAACCGGCGCGGGAGATTTCGTGTCGGCGCGGATCACGCCGGTCACGCTCGTCGACAAGGGCCAACCGGTGCTCGGCGGGCCGGCGGTGGAGCAGATTGCCGCGCTCTCCAAGGACGATTTCGGCGGTCGGGCAGCGACGATATCGAGTGATGGGCGAGTCAGTCGGCCAACCTGAATAGATCTGCCCGCTGACGGGAATAGACAACGTGTGAGATGCGTTTATAAGAGTGTTTGGTAGGGGTCTGGTGTCGAATCCGGGTGAATTGTTCGGTTCGGCGCCAACGGGACAAAGAGGCCACGACGCGGTGCAGGAGCCGAGAGTCGCGCCGCGCGAGCAGAGAGGCGAAGAAGAGAATGTTGATGCAGGAACCGATCCGAGAAGTCGTTGAGCGAGCCCAGTCTGAGGGCGAGCTGGACGCCTCCGAACTTACCGATCTCGTGGCGGAGCTGGATCTCACGCCAGAGGACGAGGCTCGGCTGCGAACCGAACTGGAAGAGCTCGGTGTCGAGGTCGTGAGCGTGCGAGAGGTCGACGCTCCGGTCGAGATGCCGGCCTACATCGCCGGTGCCACGGTCGACAGCCTCGACCTGTACCTCGCCCAGATCGGCCGCACGCCGCTGCTCACCAAGGATGAGGAGCAGCGCCTGGCGCGACTGGTCGAAGAGGGCGACGAGCTGGCAAAGCGACGGATGGTCGAGGCCAACCTCAGGTTGGTGGTGTCGATCGCCAAGAAGTACCGTGGTCACGGTGTCGCATTCCTGGATCTGATCCAGGAGGGCACGCTGGGCCTGGTGCGGGCGGTCGAGAAGTTCGACTGGCGCCGCGATCTCAAGTTTTCGACCTACGCGACCTGGTGGATCAGGCAGGCGGTGCAGCGGGCTGTTGCAAACCACAGCCGCACCATCCGCGTGCCGGTGCACGTGCACGACCGCATGCGCAAGATCGACCGGTCTCGTCGAGAGCTGGAGGCTCGTCTGGGTCGCGAGGCGACCGACGACGAGGTGGCCAAGCACGCCAAGATGACGGCGGAGGAGGTGCGTGACGCCGACAGCTTCCGATCGCAGGCGACGTCGCTGCATCGACCTGCTTCGGCGGACGGCGATACCGAGCTGGGCGACATGATCGCCGACACCACCAGCGAGGATGTCACCGATGCGGTGGCGACCACGCTGCGCACCGAGGCGCTGGGGCGGGCGTTGGATCAGCTGTCCCCGCGCAAGCGCAAGATCGTCGAGCTGCGATACGGCCTGGCCGGGTCGGAGCCGATGATGCTCGAGGCGGTCGGTCGCGAAGTCGGTCTCACCCGCGAGCGGGTGCGTCAGCTCGAGGCTGAGGCACTGACCCAGCTGTCTGCGATGCCCGACATCGACGGCATCCGCGACGCCGCCTAACCACCGGCTTCGCACACGAACTTCGAGGGCTTCTCTCCTACCGGGAGGGGAGCCCTCACTGGTTTAAATGTTTGAGACCGTTCTGTATCGCACACCTCCCCAGTTGAGGGTCAAGAGCATTCCAACAACGGGAGGGAACGGCACATGTCGATCACAACTCCTCTGACAGACATGGAACTCGTCCACGGCATCCGCGAGGGTGACGAACGGATGCGAGAGCAACTGATCATGCGTCACACGCCGCTGGTGCGCTCGATTGCGCGCCGCTACGTGGGGCGCGGGCTGGCCTTGGATGACATCGTGCAGGCGGGCAATCTGGGCTTGGTGCAGTCGGTCAATCGCTACCGGCCGGAGCGGGGTGTGCCGCTGAGCGCGTTTGCGGCCCGAACCATCGAGGGCGAGATCATGCATCAGTTCCGCGACCGCGGCTGGGCGGTGCGGGTGCCGCGGTCGTTGCAGGAGCTGAGCCGGCGCACGTCGGCCATGCGAGAGCGGATGTCGCACAAGCTGGGTCGCGCTCCCAGCACCGATGAGCTGGCCGAAGCGCTGGAGGTGACTCCGGAGCAGGTCGAGGAGGCCGTGATGGCTCAGCGCGCCTACACCGCCGATTCGCTGGACGTGGGCACGAGTGACGACGGTACGGTCACCGGCAGCCGGGCGCAGTGGCTGGCCACCGACGATCAGTCGCTGGAGTCCGTGGCTGACCGGGCCACGCTGGTGCGGCTGTTGCAGACGCTGCCGCAGCGTGAGCGCCGGATCGTGGCGCTGCGCTACTTCGAGGATCTCACCCAATCCGAGATCGCCGATCGTCTGGGCATCAGCCAGATGCATGTCTCGCGGCTTCTGCGTGCCGCGCTCGACTCGCTGCGTGACGAGCTCGGCCCCGTCGCCGCCTGAGCGCTTTGGGGTGAATAACGGTGCCAGGCACCGTTATTCACCCCTGTGCACTCTGGATTGCAAGGCTATGCATTTCAGGGTATTATGGTGGTGTGATTCGTGCTGTCGTCAAGGCTTTGGCCGACACGCTTCGCACACTCGCGCTGGGACTCGTCTGGGCGGCACACTCGGCGGGTTCGGGATGCTGTGTGTGGTCGGCGCGAAGGCGGCGGAGCACTACCACCACCGTGTCGATCAGCCCCGCCTCACCCAGTCTCCTGCCGGTGGCACCGACCGGTCACGACTCCCGTCACCAGCGGATTCGCTCCTGCTGCCCCGCCGGCCTGGATCGACGACGAGGACTAGGTGATTAACGGTGCCAGGCACCGGTATTCACGAATGCCGGGGGTCGCGGTCTCGAGTCTCCCGGATCTCGAGACCGCCACCCCATCAGGCTGTGGCAACACGGGAAAATGTCCCCGGTACGGTCACAGCCCGGGCGCGCGGACGGCGATGATGCCGATCGCCATCCGCGGTGGATCCGGCTCCGTTAATGTCAACCGGAGCGCTTGACCCGGTGATCGGATCGCACATCGCGATCTTGAGAACGTGTCAGGTCAGGAATCGCCGCGGGACGCCCACGCGGGCGGATCCGACGCCGGAAACGAGGCGGCATCAGTCAGGTCGAGCTCGTCCAGGCCCTCATCGCTCGGCTCGGGGGCATCCGCGTCGTCGGCGCTCGCGGGATGCGTGACTTGGAAGCGTTGGTGTCGCGTTCCATGTGACGAAGAGTAACGCGACGGATCAGCCCGAATGCCGGAACGAGCCGATCCGCCGCGTACAACGAGACCATTCCCCGCGCTGCTCTCCCAAAAACATCGATCGATCGGCTACGAAACGAAGCCGTCAGCCTCGGCCACGGCAGCCAGCGCCTCTGCCCGGCCCGGGGCGACCGTCAGCTTGCGATCGAGCCCGGTCAGCTCCAGCAGTGTACGCACCGCATGCCCGGTCGAATCGGTGATCGCGATCGCAAATCCTGTGCCGGCATCGTGTGCCTGCTGTTGGCCGACGATCAGCACACGCAGCACCGCGGAGTCGATGAACTCGGCGCGGTCGAGATCGACTACCACGCCGGGGGCCGACTTGATCGCGTCGGAGATGGTGTCGCGCAGGACGTCGGCGGTGGCGAGGTCGTGCTCACCTTTGACGACCACCACGGCGACTCCCGACGGCGTCTGCTCAAGATCGATGCTCGAGTTCATTGTGCGCATGAGCGTACCGAATCCCTCACAGTCCTAACGGAAGTGCATACGCAGATCGGTGCCGTTGCCGTGGCTATTGGAGCTGACCTGCACCGAGTCGGCGATGGCGTAGATCACCGGCAGTCCCACACCCAGACCGGGGCTGTCGGCGCGCGGGTGCATGCCACCGCCGTGATCGCGTACATGCACGATCACGCCTTCCACCGGGTCGTCCTCGACGATCACCTCGAGCTCGCCGGGGTTCTCGCGGTAGGCATGAACGACCACGTTGCTGCACGCTTCGGTGACCGCCAGCGTCACCTCTGCGATCCGGTCGTCACTGAGGTCGAACCGTTCCAGATAGACCCGCAGGGCGTGTCGCACCAGCGGAACGCTTTCGGCGTCTGCCGCTGCGCGGAGCTCAAAACCACTGCGGACCATCTGCATTTCACGAGATAGTACCCAGCGGAGTCGGATAGCCAACCTCGGATTGGGATGCTCTATCCTGCCGGGGATGGGCGGACATGCCAGGACGATCACGCTCCGCGTCCACGGCACCGTGGCGGTCGCCCCGCTGGCCGAGCCGCTGGTGATCGCCATGGGCGCCCGCGCCGGGGTGGACGTGATCGCGATCGACGAGCTGGTGACGGCGCTGGAGCTGGTCGCCCGGGCGGCCTCCGACCGACACGCCGCGCACGGTCACGGTGGCGTGCGACGACCACAGCGTGAACGTCACGATCGAGGGCGTCGACGTGAGTCGGCTGCGCGGCGGTCGGTCGGCGATCGACTCCCTGGTGGGGTCGGTCGATGTCCGCGACAACGAGGTGCTGCTTCGAGTTGGCCGGTGAGGTGACACCGCCAGACGGGAACTCGAACGGTCGGGAGCCCGTCGACGTTGCGCAGCTCGTCGAGCAGTCGCAGTCACTGGTGGCAGCGGTTGCGCGCCGCTTCGCGGGGCGGGTGCCGGTCGAGGATCTGGAGCAGTCGGGCATGGTCGGTGTGATGCTGGCGGCCCGGTCGTTCGACCCCGATCGGGGCGTACCGTTCCACGGCTACGCGATGCCGTTCATCACCGGCGAGATGCTGGCGACGGTGCGCGCACAGGCCCCCACACACGTGTCGCGGACGGCGCGAGAACTCGCCCGCCGGGTGGAGCTGGCCGCCGACTCCGCGACCGCGGAGCTTCACCGGCCGCCGACGGTGGCCGACATTGCCGCGCGAGGCCGAGCTGGACGAGGAGCAGGTGGTGGAGGGGATGCGGGCGCGCGCGGCGCTCGCCCCGCCGGTGGTGGACGCGGCTGCACTCGACCCGCCGGGGCTCGACCAGGCCTTGGAGGCGGCGGTCGCCCGGCTCGAGCTGGAGCCGTTGCTGGAGCGGCTGGATCGCCGCTCGCGCACGATTCTGGCGCTGCGATTCGGCATGGAGCTGTCACAGGACGAGATCGCCGAGCAGATGGGGATTTCACAGATGCACGTCTCGCGGCTGCTGCGGTCGGCACTGGCCCAGCTGGACACCGGCTGAAAGCCGGATCCGTCCGGGGCTGCCGGGTACCGTAGAACGGCGTGGCCAACCTCATCCGCACGGCGTCTTCCAACCTGATCGTCCGCGCTGGGCAGCGGGCGATGAGCGACAACGTCGGCCAGGTGGCCCAGGCGATCGGCTACAACAGTTTCCTGGCGATCCCGGCGGCGCTGCTGGTGGTGGTGGGCGCATTCGGCGCCTTCGCCGAGCCCCAGACGATTCACCGGTGGCTGCTCGAGGCCGACGACGTCGTTCCCAAGGAGGTGATTCAGCTCCTCTCCGACAGCCTCACCCAGATCGCCAGCGCGCGCCAGAGCGGGCTCGTGATCCTGCTGGTCGGCCTGGTGCTGGGCGTGTGGTCGCTGTCGGGCTCGATGCAGACGCTGATGTGGGGTCTCAACGTTGCCTTCCAGCGGTCCGAGACGCGCGGCTTCATCCGCCGCCGGCTGATCGCGTTGGCGATGGTGGGCTGCACCCTGGTGGCATTCGCGATCGTGTTCGGGCTGTTCGTGTTGGCCCCGAAACTGTCGCACTTCGCGGACCAGCATCTCGGATACGACCGATCGCCCAGCACGCTTTGGACGGTGATCCAGTGGCCGGTGGTGATTGTCGCGCTGCTGATGGTGTTTGCCATGCTGATGCGGCTGGGGCCGGACCTCGACGACCCGGGCTTTCACGTGTTCACCATCGGCGGCGTGGTCTCCGTCCTGGGCTGGCTGGTGCTGTCCGATCTGTTTGCGTACTTCACCAACCGATTCGGCTCCTACAACAAGACGTGGGGGTCGTTGGCCGCGGTGATCGTGGTGCTGGTGTGGCTTCGGCTGTCGGCGTTGGTGTTGTTGTTCGGGGCCGAGATCAACGCCGAGCGAGACGCCGATCGGCGTGCCGCCGAGTTGTCGGCCGGGTACGATGCCACTCGCGATGAGTGAATACGACATTCCCGGCGCGGAGAGCTTTCGGGAGGAGCGCCTGGTCAAGAACGAGATGGCGTTTCGCGCTCACAACGAACGTCGCGCCCAGCTCGAGGAGGCCGGCGGCGCCGACCCCGAGGACGACGTCCCGTTCGTCTGTGAGTGTGGCAACCCCGATTGCACCTCGCCCATCGAGATCTCGGTCGCGCTGTACGAACAGATCCACATACGCGACGACCGGTTCGTGGTGAGACGGGGGCATGTCACGCCCGACGTCGAGCGGGTGGTGGACGAGGCCGGCCGCTACTTGGTGGTCGAGAAGCTCGCGCTCGACCCCTGATCGACCTCGACCACCTGGATATCCTCGAATCGGTCGACACGGCGCAGCGCCGGGAATTTCCATGCCCAGATGCCCGCCACGGCAATCGACGCGATGCCACCCAGGAGCACCGCCGGCACGGCACCGAGCAGCGCCGCCGCGATGCCGGATTCGAACGCCCCCAGCTCGTTCGAGGCGCCGATAAATACCCGTTCCACCGCGCTCACCCGGCCGCGTAGATCAGGCGGCGTGAGCAGCGGCACGAGCGTGCCCCGGATCGACATCGAGATCACATCGGCGCCGGCCAGTGCCGCCAGGGCCGCCATCGACAGGGCGAAGTTGGTGGAGAGCCCGAACACCACCGTGAACACCCCGAACAGCGCCACCACCACCAGCAGCGTTCGGCCCACCCGCCGCCGCAGCGGTCTGCCCGAGAGCACCGATCCGACCACCACCGCACCAATTCCCGGCGCAGCCCGCAGCAGTCCGTTGCCGAACGCCCCCACGTGCAGGATCGTCTGCGAGAAGATCGGCAAAAGCGCGGTCGCCCCGCCGAACAGCACCGCCATCAGATCGAGCGAGATCGCCCCCAAAAGCGCCGGTGTGGCGAAGATGAACCGGGCGCCGGCCAGCGCGTCCGAGAAGGTTGCTTTGTGTGCGCCGACGTGGGCGCGGCCGACGGATGCCGGAACCAGCGACACCATCACCACCGCCGCGGCCGCGCACACACCCGCGAAGATGTAGGGGACGGGCGACCCGACGATCTGCAGCAGGCCTGCGATCGCCGGCCCGGCGATCATCCCGGCCTGCATCACCGATATCAGCACCGCGACCGCCCGTGCCAGCGACCGCTGGGAGACACCCGCTGCCAGCAGCGGGCCGACCGCGGGGCCCGCGTAGGCGTTGCCGACGCCGCTGACAAAGGCCAGGATGTAGAGCGGCCACACCTCGGTGTCGCCGGCGGCGGCGTCCAGGGCCAGCGCCACGCATGCGACTGTGACCACGAGCAGCCCAAGGGCCGCCACCCGGCGGCGATCGCGACGATCGGCCATGTGCCCGGCGGGGATCGCAAGCAGCGCGGCGGGGATGAACTCGGCCAGGCCCAGCAGTCCCAGGACGATCGGCTGGTGCGCCCTGGAGTACGCCTGCCAGCCCAGGGCGGTCGCGGTCGCGGCGAAGCCCAGGGTGGTGAACATCTCGACGCTCAACAGCAGCACCACCGTGCGGTCGCGAATCAGTTCCCGCAGCGACAGGCCGTCGCTCAAACGTCCGCGCTCAGGGGTGGCAATGGGGTGTGGGTGCCACGTCCAGCGCCGGGTTTCGGTCAAAGAAACCGAACGGCTTGAGCCAGAACGAGACGGTGTCGACCGGCATCACCGGCCAGTCCTCGACGCGGGTGATGTGATGGATGCCAAACACGTACCAGAGCACCACGTCGGTATTCTCGAGCGGCCGATCCGCCGCCATCCATACCGGCAGTCCGGAGTCGTTCAGACTCTGGGTGGGATAGTCGCCACACGGCCAGCGCTCGTCGTCGGCGTGCGCGGTCACCCACAACTGGTGGCCGATCACGTTGGCGCGCTGCCGCACCGGCGTGTCGGGTGCCAGCATGGGAGGCACCGAGGCGGTGGGCACCAGCTTGTACGACACCGGGGCGCCGTGGGCGTTGAGCGTGCTTGGATTGGCGACTTTCCAGCCGCGCTGCACCGCCCAGTCGTAGTCGCGGGCGCCCTCCGACTCGCGTGTCACCGCGGTCGCCTGGGTAACCACAGCCAGCCCGGAAGGGTTGTCGGGGCCGACCGGCAGCGCGGCCGAGTCGACCTCATACACCGTGTTGGCGGCGCCGTCGACGTCCATGTCGAGCCGGGCGACGATGAAGTGCTGGTGGAAGGGGGCGTAGGTGTGGTCGTCCACCACCGTGCCGTACGGCGGCGCCTGGTCGGCGTACCCGGTGGTCACCATCAGGCCGGTGGCGCGCACCTCGCACTCGATGTTCCCGTCCTCGTGGAGGCGCCAGTACACCAGGTACTCGTAGTTGGCGACGGTGACGTGAAACGAGATCACCAGTCGCCGCATCCGCCGCACTTCGCTGCCGGTGATCGGGTCGACGTGCTTCCACAACACCGCGTTGTCCTCTTCGTGGATGCAGATCGCCTGGGGGATCGCGATCGGCGCTCCGTGTGAGTCGTGCACGACCGCGTCCAGGTAGCTGATCTCACCGAGGCAGTCGCACCCCAGCGCGAGCGAAGTGGTCATGAAGCCCATGCCCCATTCGCCGATGTCAAAGGCGGTGCGGCGGTAGTGGTCGGGGGTCGGGTCGCGATACGGCACCACCATCTCGGCGAACGACATGCGATGGGCGATCGGGCGGGTGCGGCCGTCCTGCTCGTAGCCGACCTGGTGCAGCACCAAGCCTTCGCGCGGGGTAAACCCGATCCGCAGCGTCCAGCGCTGCCATTTCAAAAGGCGGCCGTCGAGGGTGAAGGATGCGCCTTGCGGCTGAGTGATCTCGAGCGGCTTGAGATCGTCGCGCCCGCGAAAGTCGGGGACGTGCTGGGGTGCGTACTCGCCCATCACCGGCGGTTGCGGCACCGGGCCGGAGTCGTCGATCTCGAGCAGCTCCAGCGTGTTGGTGTCCACCACACAGTGGAATCCCGAGACCATATGGGCGTAGGGATTGGTGTCGGGAGCGGTGCGCAGCCACGCGTCCGTCCATCCCACACGGCGACCGCGATACCGCTTCGGCACCAGCGCCTCGCCGTACGCCCAGGTGTCGAACAGCACCAGGCTGGGGTCGTCGATTCCGCGGGCGGCCAGCGCGGCGATCACGTCGGGGTGGGCACGCAGCATCTCGTCCACTTCGTGGTACTCGTCGGTGGTGAAGTTGGGCTGCACCCCGGGGCGGTGCTCGAAGCGGGTGACCTGCTCCGCGCCGATGTCGACCACGGCTTCATACGCCGCACCGTCGGCCCGGTTCCACAGCGACACCAGCGCCTCCCGCGCCAACGGCGTGCCCCCGTCCCACGTGGCCAGCGTCGTCTTGGGCGGCTCCAGCAGCGTGATCGTGCCGTAGCGCCAGTTGTCGTCTGCGTCGCGATCACGGCGTAGGCAGGTGACCGCGGAGGTGATCTCCTCGGCGGTGAGGGGGTCGAGCGGATGGGTCACGAGGAGGTCACGGTCACGAGCGTGCCGTAGGTCATCAGCTCATACGCTTGGGCGGCGTCTCCGTAGGAGAGCTCCACGCAGCCGAGGCTTTGGGGTGAGCCGTACGAGGGTCGGATGAATCCGTGCACCGCGTCGCCGCCGTTGAAGTAGCTGACCGACGGCACGCCGGGATCGTTGTAGTGGCTGCCGTCGGGGTTCGTGCCCGCCATCGTGGTGGAGGTGAAGCGCAGGTACACCGGCCAGGTTCCGGTCGGGGTGGGCGCCTCGGCGATGCCGGTGTTGGCGGCGGCCTGGAACACCGGAGACGACTTGTGGTAGATCGTGATCGACTGGGGGATCGACTCGCGCACGAGCACGTACGTGTAGGGCCGGGGCGCATGGTGGGGCTTGCTGGAAAGCAGCTTGCGCCACATCCGCGGGCCGGCGATGCCGTCGGTGGGCATGCCGTTGTCGGCTTCAAACGACATCACCGCTCCCTTGGTGACGACTCCGAACACCCGCGGCTGCCATTGCTCACGCAGCCCCGGCGGCGGATCGAACTTCCATCGGAAGATGCCGCGCCGGGGCGCCAGCGTGTACATCGGCTGGGTGCCGACGGTGTGGAATCGCACCGGCAGGTAGCCGTGGTGGGCGAGCAGCTGCTGCAGCCGCAACACCCGCAGGCCGTGGGAGTCGGGCAGGGTGGTGGGGTACTCCGTGCGCGGGTGCCCGAAACGGGTTCTTGGGCGTCGGCCGCGCGTAGCGATAGTGGTGCGCCACCGGGTACCAGGGGTGGTGCGGTTTGGGGGCTGCGCTGGCCTGGGAGGCCTTGCACCATCCAGGCGGTGCCCGCGGCTGCAGCAAGCAGCACGATCACAAACGTTCCGATCACCAGCCAGCGGAGTCTCATAAGGGCCGAGTGTAGCGTTCGAGGCCGCTTGCTCAAAGCCTTTGGGGTGATCGGCGCGCGCTGCGGACATGGCTGCCATCCTGCGATTCATGCGGCGAGCGGCAGCGGCTCTGGTGTATCTGGCGATCTTCGTCGGCGAGGTGCTGTGGCAGGGGTTCGTCCCGCTGGTGCCGGAGCTGTCTGATCGGTACGACCTCTCGAAGCTCCAGGCGGGCGTGCTGCTGGCCACCACCAGCTTCTCCATCGTGCTGGTGTCCCTGCCGGCCGCGGCGGTGTGTGAACGCTTCGGCCCTCGCCGGTTGACGGTGCTGGCATCCGTGATCACCGCCGTTGCCGCTGTGTGGCAGGGGGTTGCGTCCAGCTACATCGAGCTGGTGGGCGCACGCGCATTGTTTGGGATCGGGTTTGGCATCATCTGGATCTCGGGAATCCGCTGGCTGAGCGAGATCGCCGGCGCGCGCGAGGCACAGGCGCTCTCGCTGACGGTGACCACTGCCGGCTTTGCGTCGGTGGTGGCGCCTGCCATGGCCGCAGTTGCGGTGACGCATTTCGGCATGGCGCCGCCGTTTGTGGTGCTGGGGTTGATCAACCTCGTGCTGGCGGCGGTGATGTGGTGGGAGCCGACCGGAACCGGCATGGCCACAGCACACGAAGAGCGGCTGAGGGCGATGCTCGCCGGCGCGGCCGGCGATCGGCTGGTGCGGGTGAGCCTGGTGGTGATGACCACCGCGGGGCTGATGTCTGCTGTGATCAATCTGCTGGTGCCGCTGCAGCTGCATGCAAACGGCGTCTCCACGTCCGCCATCGGAGCCGCATTCGGCGTGTCTGCGGGGGTGTTCATTGCATGCAGCGCGGCGACGGCCCGAGCCGCCGGGCGAGCGGTGAAGGTGCGCGTGGTGGCGTTGGCGTTGGCGGCGTCGATGATCGTCATCCTGATCCCGGTGGTGAGCGAGGCCAGTGCCGCTCTGGTCGGTTTTCTGTTCGCACGTGCCCCGCTGACCGCCGTCATGTTCACGGTCGCGTTTCCACTGGGCGCTCTGGGCGCCCGGCGGGCCGGGATCACCGTCGGTGGCGTGGCGGCGTTGATCAACATCGCCTGGTCGGTGTCGATGCTGTTGGGGCCGGTGGTGTTCGCCGGGATCGCCCAGGTCGCGGGTGATCGCGCCTCCTACGTGGTGCTGATCGCGGTGCTCGGCTGCTCGCTGGCGTGGATCGTCTCGCCGTGGCGGCGAGCTGTCCCACGGCGGCGTTCAGTGCGCCGTCCGACACATCGTCAAGGTAGGGTTCCCGGCCGATGAGCACCAGTGACCCCGCCCCGACGGCACACGAGCTTGGTTTGATGGACGGCACGCCGCCCGTCGGTGATGCCCTTGTCACACTCGCCAACTGGCAGGATCCGCCGTTCAACCGCTGGGGCTTCCAGCACGTCCGCGAGCTGGTGCCGAGCGCCCGCGTCGCCCGCGCCGCGAGCGCCCGCGAGCTGGCCCATGACCATCGTGACCTGAGCGGGGTCGAGTTCACGCTCGACGGCGAGTCCCACACTGTGGAACAGATGCTGGATGCCACCTACACCGACGGGTTCTTGGTGCTGCACCGGGGTCGGATCGTGACCGAGCGGTACTTCAACGGGCTTACCCCGGATCGCACCCACCTGGTCATGTCGGTGACCAAGTCGGTGGTCGCGACCGTCGCCGGCATCCTGGCCGGGCGTGGGGAGCTCGACCCCGAAGGTGAGATCACCGAGGTGATCCCCGAGCTCGAAGGTACCTCGTGGGAAGGCGCCACCGTCCGCCACCTGCTGGACATGCGCGCCGGCACCAAGTTCAACGAGGACTACGCCGACCTGGACGCCGAGGTGCGGGTGTTCGAGCAGGTGTACCTGTGGCGTCCGCGCACCGACGATTCGCTCCCCGACGACGCCTGCACCTACATGGCCGGTCTCGAGAACGACCGGCCGCACGGCGGGCCGTTCGACTACCGCTCGATCCTGACCAGCATGCTGGGCTGGGTGGTGGAACGGGCCGGAGGCGCTCGCCTGTCGGAGCTGATTACCCGCGAGGTGTGGCAGCCGATTGGGGCCGAGTTCGACGCCGAGATCACGGTCGACGCCCACGGCACCGCAATGGCCGACGGTGGCCTCTGTGCGACGCTCCGCGATCTCGGGCGGTTTGGCCATCTGTGGCTCGAGCAGGGGCGGGTGGATGGCCTTCGGATCGTGCCCGAGGACTGGGTTTCGGACACGCTCGCCGGCGGCGACGACAGCCGCGAGGCGTTCCTGCCTTCCGGCGACTTCCCCGAGTTTCCCAAGGCGTTCTATCGCAACAAGTGGTGGGTGCTCGACGGCGAGCGGCCGCGCTACTCGGCCTTGGGGATCAACGGCCAGAAGATCTGGATCGACGGTCCTTCCCAGACGGTCATCGTCAAGCTCTCGACGTATCCCACGGCGCTCGACGACGCTCGTGACCGGCTCACCTTCGCCGCCGCCTCGGCGATCGCGTCCGTGCTGGACGACTGAACTCAGTCCGGCCGGTAGACGACGAGCTGATCGCGACGACCCGGCTGCCACTGATAGCGGGCATACATGACCGAGCCGGTCTTCCGGGTCCACGCACGGTGCCGGTAGGAGGCGACCACTGACCACAACCCGGCGGCCGCGAAGAATCCGAAAAGCAGCTCGCCGAGCCCCCAGCCCTCGGCTGTGACGAGAAGGAACGCCGCCACCGCCACGGCGTAAGCGACTGGCCTCCACAGCCACCTGCTCGTCGGCATGACCGGTGGTGGCGATGCCGCTGGCTGTGCCCGCAGCGCCGCAGCCCCAGGCATCTGAGACATGCCCGTAAGGACAGAGAACGCCGCACCACCGGCGAGCCCCAAACCAAATCCGATCCAGGGGGCACCGAATATCCAAGCCTCGACGGCGGCAGCCACCACGCACGCGGAGAAGAGAGACACCCCGTTTGCCCCCAGTAGTCTGTCCCGCTGCACGTACCTCGTCGCCTTGTCAGGACTTGGTGCCGTCACTAGGTCCCAAACAGCACAGTGAGTGCGGCTACCACGCATGCGTGGGCTGCGTCGGACTGTGCTTTTGCGGGTGGGTCGTTGAGGCCGACATCCGTTGCGTACCCCAGCGTCCCGGCCGTCACACACGCTACGAGCGCCTTGATCCACCGATTCGGCGGGTTGTTCCACGTCGAGTTGAACTTGTTCCATCCGCCCTTGACGATTTCTTTGCCCTTGGCCTGGAGCAGGCCGATTGCGAAGTGATCCCTGCCCCAGTACGGTGCCGGGATTTGGGGTCGGACGCTGTGCACCCACTCCCACTCGATCTGCTGTTGTCCCGCCGATGGGTTCATGATCCTGACGAGGTACCAGTGGGCGTGACCTGGATTGCACGTGCACGTTGGCGCCGCGCCGCGCGTTTGGGTTGGATGCACACTGCTAGCAGCCGGGCCGCTCGCTTCGGCCCAGGCTTTGGCGGGGAGGTGGGCAACCGTAGAGCTGTACACGCCGGTCGCGATGATTGTCGCCATGAGAATGGTGCACTTGATGTTCATATCCATCAACCTACTTAGCTTGCACTTACCGATGTGAGGGGCAAGCTCTCAGTCGCGCTATCGCCTGTCAATCACGAACCTGTGACAAAAGTGTGACGAGCAGCTACCGCCGCCTCGGCGATCGCCGAGACACTCAGCGAGTAGGGTTCGGGTATGAGTGTGCGGTTGGGCCACACGGCTCTCGGCTCGTGGAGCGGAGGCCGATTCATGCACTTCGGCGAGCCGGTCGAGGATGACCGGCTGGTGGCATTGCTGCGTCCCGACGAGCACATCACCACGGTGATCACCTCGGACGTCTATGGCCAGGGCGGCGCGGACGAGCTGGTCGGCCGCGCGCTCGCGGGCGTTCCCCGGGAGCGCTACCAGCTGGTGGGCATGGTGGGGCATGATTTCTATGACGGTGAGCGGGCGGGTGCCAAGGGATATCCGCGGTTCACCGACCCGTCGCTGCGGGCCGCCGGCGAGTACGCCGACTACCTGCAGATGGCGACGGAGCGCAGTCTGGAGCGGTGCGGGGTGGATCAGTTCGACGTGCTGATGCTGCACAACCCCGATCGCATCGGCTACACGTCTGCGCAGGTGTGGGATGCGATGGCGGGGTTGCGGGAGAGCGGGATGACACGCGCGATCGGGGTCGCTCCGGGGCCTGCCAACGGGTTCACGCTGGACGTGATCGACTGTCTGGAGCGATTCGGCGAGCGGATCGACTGGGCGATGTTGATCCTCAACCCGCTGGAGCCGTGGCCGGGCAGCCTCGCGCTGCCGGCCTGCGACCGCAACCACGTCCAGGTGATCGCCCGGGTGGTCGACTACGGCGGCCTGTTCCACGACGATCTGCAAAGCGAGGGCGATCTGGGCGAGCGCGACCACCGCGCGTTTCGGCCGTCGGGCTGGGTCGACCGGGGCCGTGCGAAGCTCGACCGGCTGCGTCCGATCGCCGAGGCTCACGATCTGACGCTGCTGCAGCTGGCGTGCACGTGGACGCTGGCGCAGCCGGCGGTGGCCACGGTCGCGCCGACGTTGATTCAGGAGCTGGGTGCGTCTGCCCGCCCGATCGAGGCCCAGCGGGCAGAGCTGGCGGCGACGCCCGGCAGGTGGAGTGCTCACCGGCGACGAGCTGGCCGCCATCGCCGAGATCGGCGACAACACCGGCTCGATGGCGCTCAAGGGCGGCTCGCCCAGCTTCGACGGCGCCGAGCGTCCCGACGCCTGGCCGTTGTCCGACGACCTGCGCCAGACCGCCCATCGCTGGGGCCTCGACCCCGACCGCGACCTCGCCCTGCGTGAATGCAGACTGGCAATTGGTGCCAGGCGACCGAATTATTCACTAGTCTGCGCCGGTGCTTGGGTATGAACATCTTCGGCCGGCGACGGCGCTGAACTCGCGTTGATCCACGCTGGCATCTGCGATTCGCGCATGTGGGATGCCCAGTGGCAGACGCTGGGCGAGCGCTATCGCGCGCTGCGGTTCGACATGCGCGGGTTCGGCGACTCACCGCTGCCCGAGGACGACTTCTCCAACACCATCGATCTGGCCGAGCTGATGGCCGCCGCCGGCTTCGGATCCACGGTGCTGGTGGGCGCCTCCATGGGCGGTGCGGTGGCGATCGACGCGGCGCTGGCGTTCCCTGATCGGATCGCGGGCCTGGTGCTGGTGGGATCCGCGATCGCCGGCCACGAGTGGTCGCCTGAGGTGGAGGCGTACGGCGAGCTGGAGGAGGTTGCGCTGGATTCCGGCGATCTGGATGCCGCTGCCGCGGTGAACGTCGGGTTCTGGGTCGACGGCCCTCAGCGCACTCCCTCCGAGGTCGACCCCGACGTCCGCAACCGGGTGCGCGAGATGCAGCGCCGCGCGTTCGATCTGCAACTGGGCGCGCCTGAGGATCTGGAGGAGCACCCGCTGGTACCGGACGCCGCCCTGCGCCTGTCCGAGATCGAGTGTCCGGCGCTGGTGATCGTCGGGTCGCGCGACCGCGCCGACATCCTGGACATGGCCGATCAGCTGTGGCCGAGCTTCCCAACGCCCGCGGCGCGGTCATCGAGGGCTGCGCTCACCTGCCCAGCATGGAGCGTCCGGCGGAGTTCGACCGGCTGGTCTCCGAGTTCGTCGACTCGCTCTAGGAACTAGCCTGCGAGTCGCAACCCGGGCGCCGGCCGGATCAGCGCGCTGACCTCATGCCAGACCCGTTCTGCGTGCTCGGTCTCGACGCGGCTGGCGCCGAGGCCACAGCGGTCGATCAGATGCGCGTTGACCGACTTTCCGGCGCGTCCGCCAGTAGCCGCCGCGGTACACGACCTCGGTGATCGCCGGCCCCGCGAACACGTCTCGAAACTCGATCGGATCGCGCCGTTCCGGCCACACCGAGCAGACGAGGTCGTGCTCGTCGTGGGCGCTTGCCACCCAGCCCAGCAGCTCGCCGGTGTGCGTCGCCGCCAGCCCGCCGCGCATCACCCGCACGCCGCGATGGGCGATCGGTTGCGGCACGAGCAGTTCGGCCACGCGGGAGATGCACAGAATGGTCACCGGGGTCACCGGCACGGTCTCATCGATCATCACGGTTGCGCCTTCCGCTGAGGGGCCTGGAGCCTTCGGAATTCATCGGCTCGCGGCGGCCAGCGGCGCATCCCGCAAAAGGTGAGGCGGCTATCCCTCGACCAACGGGCGTTCGCGCAGGTAGGGAAGGGCGTGTTCGGGGTCGTCAGAGTCGATCTCGCGGCCCAATCGGTGGCCGTCGAAGATCGCATCGGCGATCAATCTGGGCGCGACGCAATCGCCGATCCGGTAGACGGCCTCGACGCCGGCTTCGGCCAGCGCGTCGGGCTGGGCCTTCAACTCGCGGTAGAGAGCATCGTCGGAGACCCGCTGGGTGACCAGCACGACGCCGTCGACGGCCAGCTCGGAGCGGGCCCCGAACTCGCCTTCCAGCTCGATACCCGCGGGCGTGATCCGCTGCACCACGCTGGCCCGGTGGGCGCGCACGCCGAGCTTGTGCAGCAGCCGCCGCGCCGGCAGGCCTTCCAGCGTCTGATCGCAGAACGGTGCGACGGCGTCGTGGCTGGTCACGAACTCGACCTCGTAGCCGTCGTTTCGCAGCTTCTCGGCGAGCGTGGCGCCGGCGAAGTAGCCCTCGTAGTCGACCACCGCCACTCGCGAGCCGGGAGCGCGCTTGCCCTCCACCATCACCTGCTCGGGTGTGAGCACGTGGGGGAGGGTCGAGTCCGCGCCGGGAATCGGCTTTCGGGTGACGCCGCTGAGGCCGTCGCCGGCCCAGTGCGACCCGGTGGCCACGATCACGATCTGGGCGCCGTATTCGAGCACGTCTTCGTCGGTCAGCGTGGTGTCCAGTCCGACCGAGACGTTTTGGAGCCGATCGAGCTGCACCCGCCGGTAGTCGATCACGTGGCCCCAGCCGCCGAGGCCCGGCAGGCGGGTGACCCACCGCATCGAACCGCCGATGTCATCGCCGGAGTCGACCACGTGCACCAGCTCCATGCCGCGCTTGCCCAGCACCATGGCGCACTCCATGCCGGCCGGCCCCGAGCCGATCACGAGCGCCGCCCGGTCGGCGTTTTGGGCGCGCTCGAACCGCTCCGGATGCCATCCGCGGCGATGCTCCTCGCCGGCGGTGGCGTTTTGGGTGCAGCCCAGGTGGCTGCCCCAGATCGAGCGTGAGTAGCAGGCGTTACAGCCGATGCACTCGCGGATCTCGTCGTAGCGGCCTTCCTCGATCTTCTTGGGCAGGAACGGATCGGAGATCGACGGCCGGGCGGCGCCGATCAGGTCGACCGTGCCGCCTCGCACGAGCTCCGCCATGCGATCGGGATCGGTGAACCTGCCGACCACCACGATCGGCTTCTCGGTCGCCTCCCGGGCGCGGCCGGACCACTCCATCTGGTAGCCCTGCTCGAAGAACCGCGACGGTCCCGAGTCGAGCCGGCCGGTGCCCCACATCGACCCGATCACCACGTCCCACAGGTCGACCATGGGATCGGCCATGCGGATGAACTCCAAGCCGTCCTCGATCGGAACGCCCGAGAGCTCGAGCGTGTCGGCGGCGATTCGCACCGCGATCGCGACGTCATCGCCGACGGCGTCTCGCACCAGCTCGATCGCCTCGAGCCAGAACCGCGCGCGGTTCTCGAGCGACCCGCCGTACTCATCGCTGCGGTGGTTGTAGAGCGGCGAGAGGAACTGCGACGGCAGGTAGGTGTGCGAGCCGTACACGTAGATGATGTCGAACCCGGCGGTGCGCGCCCGCTTGGCCGCCTCCACCCACTGGCCCTGCACCCGGCGGATGTCCGCCGGCGTCATCTCCTTGGGGACGACCACGCTGTCCAGGTCACTCGCGATCTGCGAGGGGGCGAGCTGCGCCAGCCGCGACTCGCGAGCCTCGGCGTACACCCCGCCGTGCCACAGCTCGACGCCGGCCAGCGAGCCGTGCTCGTGAGCCTTGGCGGTCATCAGCTGCAGCGCGCGCATGTCCTCGTCGTCCCACAGCCGCGCCGACACGTACGGCGTCTCGTCAGACTCGGGGCTGATCGAGCAGTACTCGGTGCACACCGCTGCCCAGCCGCCCTCGGCCTTCATGCCGCGGAAGGCCGCCTGTGTCCACGGCTTCTCGACGCCGAACCCGGTGCAGTGGGGCACCTGGTAGAAGCGGTTTCGAAGCGTCTTTGGCCCGATCTTGACCGGTTCGAACAGGATGTCATGCCGCTCCAGCCGGGTCATGCTGCGTTCTCTGCCTCGATCTCCGAGCGGCGCCGGACGATGTACTCCTGCAGCTCTTGCGTCGATCGCCGGGTCGATGCCGGGATCCTCGTAGCTTTCCAGCAGCCGCTTCCACTCGGCGGTGGCCTGCTGGTCGGCGGTGTGCGACCCCTGCTTCTCCCAGGTGACGTATGCCTGCGACTTGAACAGCGGGCTCATGAACACCCAGTCGCGGAAGTGCTCGAGCGTGTGCAGCGAGCCCAGGAACATGCCGCCGGGGCCTTCCTCTCGGATCGCCTCGATCGCGAACTCCTCCTCACCGATGCCGATGCCTTCGCGCATCAGCACGAACATCCGCAGCACCTCGAGGTCGAGCGCGAGTTTCTCGTAGCTTGCGGTCAGGCCGCCCTCCAGCCACCCGGCGGCGTGCATCACCAGATCCGAGCCGGCCATGAACGTCGCCCACAGCATGTTGAGCGACTCCGACGCGGCCTGGGCGTCGAGGGCGTTGCCCGAGCACAGGCCGCCGCCGCCGCGGAAGGGAATCTTGTAGCGGCGGGCCAGCTGCCCCCCGGCGATACAGCCCAGCACCGATTCCGGCGTGCCGAACGAGGGGCCGCCGGTACGCATGTCAACGGCGCTGAAGAACGACCCGAAGACGCACGGGGCGCCCGGCCGCACGGTCTGTGCCAGCGCCACGCCCGAGAGCGCCTCGGCCACCTGCTGGGCGAGCCCGCCGGCGATCGACACCGGAGCGGTCGCGCCTGCCAGCAGAAACGGTGTGACCACCACCGGCTGGTTGGCGGTCGCCCATTCGATCAGGGCGTCGGCCATCAGCCAGTCCCACACCAGCGGGCTGTTGGGGTTGACCACACCCAGCAGGCCCGGGGTCTGTTCGATCTGGTCGCGGCCGCCGCAGGCGATCGCCGCCAGGTTGACGGCGTCGCGGGCCTTCGGTCCCGAGGTGCCGTAACACACGTACGGCTTGTCCGACCAGCGGATCACGGCGTAGTCCATATCCATGTGCCGGGTCTGGTCATCCAGGTCGGAGGCCTCGACCACGCCGCTCTGCTGGCAGGTGAGCAGGTCGGCGGCCTGGGTCATCTTGACCAGCTCGAGATAGTCGCGCATCGAGCCTTCTCGCCGTCCCCGCTCCAGGTCGGAGCAGAACGGCGACCCGCCGACCGGCGTCAGCACGAACGAGCCGCCGCCGAGCGTGACCGCCCGCTCGGGGTTTCGGCCGCGGACGGTGAACGTCTCGGGAGCCTTGGCCAGCATCTCCATCACGAACTCGCGATCCCACCTCACGCGCGTGCCGTCGACCTGCTGACCCTCGGCTGCGAGCAGCTCCAGGGCGTGGTCGTGGCGCACCTCGGTGCCAATCTCCTCGAGGATCGTCATCGCCCGATCGTGGATCTGGTCGAGCTGTTCTTCGGTGACGACCTGCGCCCTGGCGGTGCTTTCGAACATCGACTGACACTACCAGCGAGTCAGCGGCCCTGCGGCGCACGTAGTATGTGGGCCGATGACCCGAGACGACCTCTACCAGACGCTCTCAGAGCTGGTCGCGCTGCACTCACCGAGCGGTGTCGAGCAGGCCGTTGACGAGTACCTGCTCGACCGGCTGAAGCAGCGTGGCACGCCCACGACCGACGCCGCCGGCAACATCGTCCTGCGGATCTCGGGCCGTGATTCTGGCGAGCTGGTTTCGATCCTCGCCCACAAGGACGAGATCGGCGCGATGGTGAAGCGGGTCGATGACGGCGGCCGCCTGGCGGTGTCCAAGGTGGGAGGGTCGTTTCCGTGGGTGTGGGGCGAGGGCCCGGTGGACGTGCTCGGCGACCGTGACCAGCTGACCGGTGTGCTCAGCTTCGGATCGCGGCATATCTCCGACGAGTCGCCCAACAAGGAGCAGACCGAGAAGGCGGTGCGCTGGCGCGACGCGTGGGTCGAGACGATGCGCGACGAGGCGGCGCTGGCTGCAGCCGGGGTGCGCCCCGGCTCGCGGGTGGTGCCGACCGCGTATCGCAAGCGGCCGGTGCGGCTCGGGCCAGAGGGGGAGTACGTCGCCTCGTATGCGATCGACGACAAGGGCGCGGTGGCCGGGTTGCTCGATCTGGCCGCGAGGTTGACCGAGCCGCCTCGCTGCGACGTCGAGCTGGTGTTCACCTCGCGCGAGGAGATCGGCTGCGTGGGCGCGTCGTTCTACACCGGGCGCACCGTCGCCAGCTCACTGATCGCGCTCGAGGTGACGCCCGTCGCCAAGGAATACAAGATCACGCTGGGGCCCGACCCGGTGCTGATCGCCGCCGACTCGTACGGCCCGCTGCACGACCTCCTCGGTCGTGAGCTGGCCGAGTCGGCCGCCGCCGCCGGGCTGACGATGCAGCACGCGGTGGTGTCCAACTTCGGCTCGGATGCCTCGTCGGCACTGCGCGCCGGGAACGTGGCCCGGACAGCCTGCCTGGCGTTCGCCACCGAGAACACTCACGGCTTTGAGATCGCCCACCTCGACGGCATCACAAACTGCGTGACCGTGCTCGAACACTGGCTGGCGTAGCGACTCGCGGGCACGCGTAGAATGCGAACTCTCGGCGGAGTAGCTCAGCTGGTTAGAGCAGCGGAATCATAATCCGCGTGTCGGGGGTTCGAGTCCCTCCTCCGCTATC
>CAVRSB010000029.1:0-18911 GCA_963723785.1 uncultured Actinomycetes bacterium
CCCGATGCCATGGCGCTGCGCAGGTCGATGATCGAAACCGATCCGCCCGAGCACACCCGGCTTCGCCGGCTGGTTAGCCCGCTGTTCACCCCCAAGGCGATCGAGAACTTCCGCGGGAATGCGCGGCGAGTCGCCAACCAGCTGCTCGACAGCGCGCTCGAGCGGGGCTCGTTCGACTGGGCGACCGATGTATGCGAGCCGATGCCGATCCGCGTGTTCGTGGAGATCATGGGCATCGAGGAGCGCGACGCCGACTACCTCGCCCACACCGCCAACCAGCTGATCACCGTGGACGATCCCGAGCTGGCACCGTCCGCCGAGGCCTACGCCCGGGCCCGGGCGCGCGGGTTCGAGCCGCGGCTGCTGCCGTTTCGCAGTCCGGCCGCGCTGGAGCTGTTCGACTTCGGCCGAAAGCTTGCGGCCGAGCGTCGCGCCGAGCCCCGCGGCGACCTGCTGACCCGCCTGGTGGAGGCGGAGTGGGACGGCGACCGGCTGACCGATTCGGAGTTCGTGAACTTCTTCCAGCTTTTGATCTTTGCCGGTAACGAGACCACCCGCACATCGCTGCAGCAGGGGATGCTGGCGTTCGTCGACCATCCCGAGCAGCTCGAGGCCCTGCGCGCGTCGCCGCAGCTGATCCCCAACGCTGTGGAAGAGGTGCTGCGGTGGGCGACACCGATCTACTACTTCCGCCGCACCGCGGTGAACGACGTCGAGTTGCGCGGGGTGCCGATTCGCGCCGGCGACAAGGTGGTCATGTACTACATCTCGGGCAACTACGACGAGGAGGTCTTCGACCGGCCGTTGGAGTTCGACATCACCCGCGAATCCAAGCCGAACCTGACCTTCGGCGGAGGCGGGCCGCACTTCTGTCTCGGCGCATGGCTGGCACGGATGCAGGTGGGGGTGATGCTGGAGGAGTTCATCGCCCGCGACGTCCGGCTGGAGTCGCTGGAGCCGCCTCGCCGGCTGCGATCAAACTTCACCAACGGCCTCAAGAGTTTCCCCGTCCGGGCGGTGCGCGCGTGATCGACCAGCCACAGGTGCGCGTCCATGTCGACGACACCAGGTGCGTGGGCATCGGCGCGTGTGTGACCGCCGAGCCGGATGCGTTCGACCTGGGTGACGAAGGCATCTCGACGCCCGTGGCGGGCGTGCGACTGCCGTTGGAGCGCGCCCAGCACGTGTGTCGGGAGTGCCCCTCGGGTGCGATCTCGATCGTGGCAGAGGACGTGGCCTCGTGAACATCACGGCCGCGGTCTTGGAGGAGTTCGGGCAACCGCTGGTGGTGCAGGAGGTTGAGCTGCGCGAGCCCGGTCCACACGAGGTGCTGGTTCGGCTGGTCGCGTGTGGAATCTGCCACAGCGACCTGTACACCGCCTCGGGGGTCGATCCGACCGGCTATGTGCCCACGGTGCTGGGCCACGAGGGCGCCGGTGTGGTCGAGCGCGTCGGCTCGGATGTGACGCTGGTCGCGCCGGGGGATCACGTTCTGACCATGTTCGAGCCCGAGTGCGGTACCTGCATCAACTGTGCCGGCGGTGACACCAACGTGTGCCTGGCCATCCGTTCATTGCAGCACCAGGGGTTTCTGCCTGACGGCACCACCCGGCTCGTGCGTGACGGTGAGCCGATGAAGCACTTCATGGGCACATCGGCGTTTGCGGAGTACACCGTCATGCCCGAGATCGCCCTGGCCCGGATCAACCCCGATGCCCGGCTCGATCTGGCGTGCGTGTTTGCCTGCGGGTACACCACGGGCCTCGGTGCTGCCGTGGTGGTGGCAGGGGTACGGCCGGGATCGAGCTGCGTGGTGTTCGGAGCCGGCCTGGTGGGGCTGGGGGCGATCGCCGGCTGCCGTGTGCAGGGAGCAGAGCGGATCACCTGTGTTGATCTCTCGCCGGAGCGACTGGAACTCGCCCGCGGGCAGGGTGCCACCGACACCCTGGTGGGAGGCCCGGACATCGTCGGGCAGCTGCTGGAGGCCCACTCCGGGCTCGGAGCCGACTACGTATTCGAGGCCACCGGCGACGTTGCGGTCATGCGCCAAGCCGTTGAGTCGACCCGGCTGGGTTGGGGCCGGTGCGTGATCTGCGGGGTGGCCGGCAGGGGCGAGACGCTCAACGTGGTTCCCCGGTATCTGATCGAGGGGCGCACGATCACCGGCTGTGAGCTCGGCGGAGTGAAGGGCCGCACCGGAGTCGCAGCTCTGGTCGAGCGGTGGGTCGCCGGAGAGTTCGACGTGGCCGAGCTGGTGACCGATCGGGTTCCGCTGGAGCGGATCGACGAAGGGGTCGCGGCCATGGAGTCGCGCCGCGGTGTGAGGTCTGTCGTGCTCATGAATGAGGGGGTCACAGAGTGGTCGTAATCCCGCTTCCAGCCTGCGCTACAGGAGGTGCTCCGTCGAATGCACATGGCAAGAGAGGAATGCAAAGCAAATCCGTTCAATTGACCTTGACACCCCCTTTCAAACCCGGTAGCGTGACCAGCCATATCTGGTCTATACCGCGACTGATCATTAGCACTATCAACTCGATCGATTGTGTTCCGCCCAAGCGAACTCTCGCTCCTCGAAAGGAGACCGCGGAATGACCCAGGACATCACGGGTGGAGCCGGCTCGGAATCGACGCCGGCTCCGAAGGCTCCATACGCGCGCAACGCAACAGGCTTAGTACGTCAGATCGGTTTCATCGACTCGATCGTGTTCAACGCCGCGTCGACCACGGCCATCGGTGTGGCCCTGGCAGTGACGCTGTTCTATGTGATGGTCGCCTTCCCGCGGGCCAACATTCTGCTCGCGATCGTGCTCAATCTCGCGATCTGCGCGCTGATGTGGCTGGCGTTCGCACTGCTCGCGGCGGCGATGCCGAAGGCCGGCGGTGACTATGTGTTCAACGGCCGTATCCTCCACCCGGCATTAGGTCTTGCCGGAAACTGGGGGGCCTACCTGGCGGCATGGATCGCCGGTGGATTCTTCGCGGTGCTGTTCGTCCGCGCAGGCCTCGGTCCGGCGATGACCTACATCGGCGTCACCACCGATCACCAGTGGTTTGTCGACGCCGGCACCACCGTGCTCTCCAACGGCTGGTCGTGTGCTCTGGGGATCGTCCTACTGCTCATCTGCACGCTGTTTTCGCTGCTCGGCACCAGAATCGTGGTGCGCGTCAACACCATCTGCTACCTGGCCAGCCTGGCGGGAGTCATCATCGCGACGATCATCATCGCCTTCGTCGGCCACGACTCGTTCGTGGAGCACATCAACTCGTTCTCCCAGCAGTACACGCATGAAGCCGACACCTACTCCGCGACGATCGCAGCCGGCGCCAAGGACGGCCTCGAGTATCCCAGCGACAAGGGCTATTCGACCTCGGCCACCATCGGGGCGATGTTCCCGCTGCTGGGAGTCATGCTGTGGGTGTGGTGGGGTGTGTACATGGCACCCGAGATGAAGGCCGGCGGCCGCCGCAAGCGCCAGATCAGCACGATTCTGGGCGCCGGCTTCGGTCAGGGCATCCTGATCCTGATCGCCATGGCCGTCTTCCTGCACGTGGCCGGCTACGACTTCATGGCCGCCGCCACCGGCGGGTACTATGGCGTCCCGGTAGCGCCGTACTACGACTTCTTCGCGGCCATCGGCGTCGGCAGCACAACCGCCGGCGTCCTGCTGAGCCTGTCGTTGATCTTGGGGTTCTTCACGGCGGTCTACATCAACATCGCAATGATGCATCGGGCGCCGTTTGCGTGGGCGTTTGACGGTATCGCCCCCGCGATCTTCGCGAAGGTTGACGATCGTACGCACACGCCCAGCTTCGCGATCCTGTTCACGTTCGTGGTCGAGGTGCCCGTGATCATCTGGGCCGCGTACGGCTCGAACTTCCTGACGCTGCTCGGCTTGTTCACGCTGTTTGGGATGGTGACGATCTTCGTCACGGGGGTTGCCGCCCTGCTGATGATGTGGCGGCGTCCGGAGCTCTACCGCGGCAGCGCCGCCGACTGGCGGCCGGGCGGGATTCCGATCCTTCCGATTGCCGGTGTCGGCGCGATCTTCATGTCGGTGTTCGCATCGGTTGACGCGATCCACTTCCACACCCAAAACGGCATCAAAAACGCGACCTTGATGACCGCCCTGCCGTTCCTGGTGGTGATCGCTGCGGCGATCTACTACTTCGCGGCCAAGGCGATTCGCAAGTCCCAGGGCGTGGACGTTTCCCTCGTCTACACAACGATTCCACCGGACTGACCTGGTGCGATTCAGAAAGAGCGGGAAGAGTTCCAACGGAGCAGCCGGGCTCAAGCTCTTCTTCTGCACGGACGTGCACGGCTCCGACCAGTGCTTTCGGAAGTTCCTGAACTCCGGGAAGTTCTTCGAAGTGGATCATCTGATCCTGGGCGGGGACATGACGGGAAAGCTGCTCGTGCCGGTCACCAGGACCGGGCGTGGCTACAGCTGCAAATTCGATGAACACACCTATATCGATATCGGCGAATCCGAAGCGACCGAGCTGCTCAAGGCGATCCGATCTCAGGGGCAGTACCCCTTTGTCGGCAGCGAGGACGAGGTGGAGGCGCTGGAGGATTCCGAGCATCGAGACGCGGTGTTTCGGAAGCTTGTGTACGACACCGTGGCCGACTGGGTGCAGCTGGCGGAGGATCGCCTGCGCGGCACCGGAATGCGCTGTTTCATGGCGCCGGGCAACGACGACTTCCTCGAGATCGATGCGGCCATCGAGGGGTCGTCGCTGGTCGAGTTTGCCGAGGGCAAGTGCCTGGCCGTGGACGATCGCCACGACATGATCACGACCGGGTACTCAAATCTCACCCCGTGGAACACCGAACGCGAGCTGGACGAGCCCGAGCTGCGCGCTCGCATCGATCAGATGGCCGCAGGAGTGAGTGATTTCAGCAACCTCATCTGTGTGCTTCACCCGCCGCCCTACGCGTCGGAGATCGACTCCGCACCCGCTCTGGACGCCAAACTGAAGATGAGCATGGGGGCAAGCGGGGTGAAGATGGCGGCGGTCGGCTCGACCGCCGTTCGGGAGTTCATCGAAGAACGTGAGCCGCTTGCTGGGGCTCCACGGTCATGTGCACGAGGGCCGTGGAGCAGTTCATATCGGTCGCACCCTGTGCATCAACCCTGGGAGCGAATACACGGATGGAACACTCGCCGGAGCGATCGTCGAGCTCTCCAACGGTGAAGTGGTCCGTCACCAACTCGTCGCGGGATAACGGCGCCGGCCGACCGGGTCGTTCGACCGCTCGGTCAACTCAGTTTCGTATCGCTGAAGGAGGAGAGAGAGATGCCCCGCGATCCCAAATACGATGTGTTGTTCGAGCCGGTCAAGATGGGGCCGAAGACGATGCGGAAACCGGTTCTTCCAGGTGGCCCACTGCAACGGGGCGGGCTCCGACCGTCCGGGGTTCCAGGCGCACCTCCGCGGGACCAAGGCTGAAGGTGGGTGGGCCGCAGTCTGCACCGAGTACTGCTCGATCGCTCCCGAGAGCGACGATGTCCCCCGGGTCAGCGCCCGCATCTGGGACGAAGGCGATGTTCGCAACCTGGCCATGACCTGCGATGCGATCCACCAGCACAACTCGCTGGCGGCGATCGAGATCTGGCACGGCGGCCCCAACGCGGCCGGCATGGAGAGCCGGGTGCCGGCCCGCGGCCCCTCTCAGGTGCCGAGCGCATTTGAGTTCATGCGCAACTGCAAGGAGATGGACCCTGGACGACATCCGCGAGGTACAGCAGCTGTACGTGGATGCGGTGCTTCGGGCCCGCGACGCCGGGTTCGACATCATGACCATCTACATGGCGCACACCGAGGCGCTGCCCCACCAGTTCCTGCTGCCGTACTTCAACAAGCGCACGGATCGAGTACGGAGGGTCGTTCGAGAACCGGGCGCGGTTCGGGCGCGAGGTCGTCACCAAGTGTCGTGAAGCGGTCGGTGACGACTGTGCGATCGTCGGTGCGGTTCGGCATCGACACGCTCTACAACACCGCCGACCTCGGCATCAAGTTCGACGAGAGAGGGCCGGCGGTTCATCGAGCACATGGACGATCTGGTCGACCTGTGGGACATCAACGTGGCCGAGGCGACCGAGTGGGGTGAGGACGCCGGCCCCGTCGCGCACCCACGCGGAGAATCACGAGCAGCCATACGTCTCAAGGTCAAGCAGCACACCGACAAGCCGGTGATCAACGTCGGGCGCTTCACCAACCCCGACGTGATGGTCGAGGTCATCCGCAGCGGCCAGGCCGACATCATCGGCGCCGCGCGGCCGTCGATCGCCGATCCGTTCCTCCCGAAGAAGATCGAGGAGGGGCGGCTGGACGACATCCGTGAGTGCATCGGCTGCAACGTCTGCATCTCGCGCTGGGAGATCGGTGGGCCCCGATCGATCTGCACCCAGAACGCGACGTCCGGCGAGGAGTACCGGCGAGGCTGGCATCCCGAGCGGTTCACGCCGGCCGCCAACGCCGACAACGACGTGCTGATCGTCGGCGCCGGGCCGGCGGGCATGGAGTGCGCCATCGTCCTGGCCAAGCGGGGAATGCGCCGGGTGCATCTGGTGGACGCCGACAAGGAGATCGGCGGCAGCATGCGCTGGATCTCGCAGCTGCCGGGACTTGGGAGAGTGGGGTCGGGTCATCAACTACCGATCGATCCAGCTGAAGAAGCTCAAGAACGTCGAGGTGATCACCGGTGAGCGGCTCGATGCTGCGGCGATCCGCGAGTACGGCGCGGACATCGTGGTGATCGCGACCGGATCGAAATGGGTCGGGGACGGCATGAACGGCCCCACCCACGACTACATCCCCGGAGCCGATGCCACCCAGGACCACTGCGCCACGCCGGATCAGGTCGTTCGAGGGCAAGGCCGTCGGCGAGCGAGTGGTCGTGTACGACACCGACGGGTACTTCATGGGTGCCGGGATGGCCGAGAAGCTCGCCCGCGAAGGCAAGCAGGTCACCTACGTCACGCCGTTCGACACGGTCGCGCCCTACACCAGGTTCACACTGGAGAATCCGCGGCTGAATCGCACGCTGCGCGCCTGTGGAGTCAAGGTGCACACCGAGCAGGTGCTGGTCAGCGCCGAGCCGGGCAAGGCGGAGCTGGTCGAGGTGTGGGACGAGTCGCCCCACACGATCGAGTGCGACACGGTCGTGCTCGTGACCGCGCGGCGGTCAGAGGACGCGCTCTACACCGAGTTGAAGAGCGACCCGGCAGCGCTGGCCGAGGCCGGGATCGTGGTGTACCGGATCGGCGATTGCGAGGTGCCGCAGATCCCGGCAGACGCCATCTACAGCGGTCACCGGCTCGCGCGCGAGATCGACTCGCCCAACCCGGAGGTGCCGCGCCCCTACATCCGGGAGCGGCGGCTTTTGAACGCGGTTGACGAGGACTACGTGCTCGAGAGCCCCGCGATCGGTGGCACCGGAACGGCGGCGATGGCGTGATCACGACGAGTTCGGGGAGGGAAGCATGACCAAGGAGACCGCGCTTTACAACAGCATCAAACCGCTGGCAGTCGAATGGGTCGACGTGTTCGGCTACTGGGCGCCGCTGTCGCTGACCGATAGCGCCGGGGACTACGCGGCGGTGCGCGAGACGGCGGCGGTGATGGACTTCTCGATGCTGCGCAAGATCGAGCTGACCGGAAGCGGTGCGCTGGAGCTGGTCAACTCCATCGTCGCCCGCGACCTCTCGGGGCGGCGGGCGGGCAGTATCGCCTACGGGCCGCTGTGCGACGAGGACGGCAAGATGGTGGACGATTGCACGGTGATGGTGGCCGGCGACTCGGGCGACCACGTGTGGGTGTGCGGCGCCAACGACCTCGACTACGAGATCTTCTCGGAGGCCGCCGGGTCGAACGGCGTGACCGTGCGCGAGCGCACTGACGAGCTCGCCCACATCTGCCTGCAGGGGCCGCACAGCCGCAAGGTGCTTCAGTCGGTAACTCCGACTGACGTCTCGTCCGAGGCATTTCCCTACTACTCGTTCCGTGAGCA
The DNA here is from genome assembly GCA_963723785.1 of uncultured Actinomycetes bacterium. Taxonomy (GTDB): domain Bacteria; phylum Actinomycetota; class Thermoleophilia; order Gaiellales; family JAICJC01; genus CAVPTL01. The sequence goes on from CAVRSB010000029.1 coordinate 8,018, forward strand.
GCTGGCGGTCGCCGGCGTGCCCTCATTCGTCACCCGGATGGGCTACACCGCCGAGCTGGGATACGAGGTCTGGGTCGCCCGGGATCGCTCGGCCGAGGTGTGGGATGCACTCGTCGAAGCCGCCAGGGCGCAGGGTGGGAAGTCGATCGGTGTGGCGGTGTTCGATGCGGTGCGGTTGGAGGGTGGGTTTGTGTTCGGCGGTGTGGAGTACGACAACACCGTCAGCCCGTACGAGTGCGGGCTGGGCTGGGCGGTCGCGCTCGACAAGGGCGAGTTCCGCGGCCGGGCGGGCCTGCTCCGCGACCAGACGGCGACCGCCCATCGCCTGACCAGCTTGATGCTCGAATCTGCCGGCGACGCCGCCACGGGGGCTCCGATCCACAGCGGAGGTGCCGTTGTCGGCCAGGTGACCCAGTCGGCTGAATCGCCGGCTCTGGGCGGAAGGACGATTGCCCTTGCCCGGTTGAACGAGGAGCTGTGCACCCCTGATACCGCCGTGCAGGTGGTCGTGGACGGTCAGGAGTTGCCGGCCACGGTGGTGCGCCACCCCGTATATGACCCCGAGCGGACACGGGTGCGGGGCTAGGTATGAAAGTGCTGGTGCCGGTGAAACAGGTCGCAAAGCTCGACGACGACTTCGAGTTGATGGACGACCGGCCGGCGGTCGATCCCGACTTCGTCGACCGGGATCTGAACGAGTGGGATGCCTTCTCGTTGGAGGCCGCGGTGGTGCTGGCCGGGGAAGCCGGCGAGGTGGTGGCCGTGACGGTCGGCGGGGAGGATGCCGACGCCGCGCTGCGCGTGTGTCTGGCCAAAGGTGCGCAGCGCGGGATTCGGGTGTGGGAGGAGCAGCTGGAGGGCGGGGATGCGCTGGCGGTCGCGCGGGTGCTGGCGGCGGTGGTGGAACGCGAGTCTCCCGACCTGGTGCTGTGCGGAGTGCAGTCGTCGGACGCTGTCAACGGCGCCACCGGGGTGGCCCTGGCCGGGTTCTTGGGGCTCACGCACGTGGCGGTGGTGCGCGCGGTCGAGGTCGATCCGGGTGGTGGCCACGTACAGGTCGAGCGCGAGCTCGAGGGCGGGCTGGTGGAGGTGCTGCGGGTGCCGCTGCCGGCGCTTCTGACGATCCAAACCGGCATCAACGAGCCGCGCTACGCCACCTTCCGGGCCATCAAGCAGGCCGACAAGGAGGAGGTGCCCGTGCTCGGTCTCGCTGACCTGGGGCTGGACGCGGGAGCCGTCGCGGCCGCCACCGGTTCGCGGCTGCGAACGATGCAGCCGCCGGATTCCTCGGGCGGAGCGACCATGCTGGAAGGCGGCCCGCAGGAGATCGCGCAGAAGATCTCCGACCTGATCCGCGAGCAGGTCTCCTGATGGCAGGCGTGGTGGTGTTTGCCGAGACGCGCCGGGGAGAGTTGCGCGACGTCTCGCTCGAGCTGATCACCGCCGGACGCGGCATCGCCGAGGCGCTGGGCTGCCCGCTGAAGGTGGCGGTGGTGGACGCTGACCCGCAGCGGTTCACGGCGGCGCTCAGCTGTGACGGAGTTGATGAGGTGATCGTCGTGCCAAGCCCCGCGGAGCACTTCGAAGCCCACGCCCACGAGCGGGCTGCCGCCGAGCTGGTGGAGCGCGAGCAGCCGAGCGTGGTGATCACCGGCTTCACCATAGACGCCATGGGCTGGGCGCCGGCACTGGCCGCCGCCCGCGGGCTGGGGTTTGCCAGTGATGTCACCGCCGCCCGCGTCGAGGACGGCGAAGTGGTCGTGCGGCGTGAGTTCTACGGCGGCAAGGTGACGGTGGAGCTCGACTTCCCCGGCAAGCCGGGCGTGCTCGTGATGATGCGCCCCGGGGCGCATCATCCGGCGGCTGCCGGCGGCGCTGCGACTGTCACGGAGGTGTCCCTGGCCGCGGATACGCCGCGCACCGAGCATGTCGGCTTTCGGGAGGTCGAGCGCGGCGACGTCGATATCACCACCGCCGAATTTCTGCTCTCGATCGGGCGGGGAGTGGAGAAGCAGGAGGATGTTGCCCAGTTCGAGGAGCTGGCCGACAAGCTGGGGGCGACCATCAGCTCGTCGCGTCCGCTGGTCGATTCAGGGTGGATGCCGAGTTCCCGCCAGGTCGGGCAGTCGGGCCGCACCGTCAAGCCCAAGGTGTATCTGGCGCTGGGCATCTCGGGTGCCGTGCAGCACCTCGCCGGCATCCGCGACGCCGGCACGATCATCGCCGTCAACACCGACCCGGATGCGCCGATTTTCGGGGTGGCGCAGTACGGCGCGGTGGCGGACATGTTCGAGGTGGCCGAGGCGCTTTTGACGCAGTGGGAGTGATGGCGTGACGCCGGTGTCCCTGGCAGAGGTCGCCACGCGAGAGGTCTTCGGAGGCTTGTCTTCGACGGAGCGGAAGCTCTGGTACGCGCTGGCGGTGTTGTCCGCTTTTGTGTTCGCCTACGGGGTCGCCAGGCCGATCGCCAAGTATGCGCGGGGTCAGCGTGGTGGCCTCACCACGGCGTGGCGAGCTCGCGGGCAGGCTCCGCTCGGCTGCCGGCACGCTGTTTTCGCACGCGTCGATCCGCAGCCGTGATCCGCTGGTCGGTTGGGCACATCGGGGCATCTTCTACGGGTTTTTGACGCTGACCGTCGGCACCATCATCTTGGGGATCAACACGGATGTGACCGAGCCGTTGTTCGGCTGGCGGTTCTTCCAGGGCGACTTCTATCTGGTGTACTCCTTGGTGCTCGACCTGCTGGGTCTGGCGCTGGTGGTGGGCTTGGGTGTGATGATCGTTCGCCGGGGAATCCTCCGCCCTGCCAAGCTCGACTACCAGCGGGCCGACGGGCAGGTCGACGAGCGCCGCAGGGGCTGGCGGGGGTATCGCGGTGGCGATTGGGTGTTTTTGCTCTCGCTGCTCTATCTGGCTGTGACCGGGTTCGTTTTGGAGGGTGTGCGAATCGCGATGGACAATCCCGGGTACAACGAGTTCTCGCCGGTGGGGTGGGCGACGTCGCTGCTGTTCACGGGCGTGTCCGTCCAGCACCTCCACGATGTGCGGGGGGTGTTGTGGTGGAGCCACGGCATCGTTGCGCTGATCCTGGTGGCGTCGATTCCGTACACGAAGGCGATGCACATGCTGGTGAGCCTCACCAGCCTGGTGCTGCGAGATCCCAAGGCGGGCAAGCGACTGGTCGCGATCCCCGAGGCTAAAGCCCTGGAGCCGGCGGGCTACGGCGTTTTGACTGACTTCACGGTGACCCACCTGTTGCAGCTGGATGCGTGCACGAAGTGCGGGAAGTGCCACGAGGCCTGTCCCGCCAACGCGACCGGGCGCCCACTTTCTCCGCGTGACGTGATTTTGGACTTGCGGGAGCAGTCCAACGACGGTCTGGGATCGGGGGGTGTCGGGGGTGTGCTGGCGACGCTTCGCAGACGCCCGGCCCAGCTCGAGCTTCCCGAGGTCGTGGGCGGGGACGGGATCAAGCCCGAGACGATCTGGGCGTGCATGCAGTGCAACGCGTGTGTGGAGGCCTGCCCGGTGGGGATCGAGCAGGCGCCCATCATCAACCAGATCCGGCGGCGCATGGTCGAGGAGGGTGAGCTGGACAGTAGCCTCGCGGGTGTGCTCCAGACGATCCAGAAGTCCGGCAACTCCTTCGGCGAGAATCGCCGCCAGCGGGGGCGGTGGACGGCCGACCTCGATTTTGAGGTCGCCGACGCCCGTACCCAGCCGGTCGACGTGCTGTGGTTCGTCGGCGACTACGCCTCGTTCGATCCCCGCTCGCAACGTGTCACCCGCACATTGGCGAGGCTGCTGAAGGCCGCCGGGGTCGATTTCGGAATCCTCTACGACGCCGAGCGCAACTCCGGCAACGACGTCAGACGAATCGGGGAGGAGGGCCTCTATCTCGACCTTGCCGAGAACAACATCGCGACCCTCTCGGAGTGCACGTTCACCAAGGTGATGACCAGCGACCCGCACTCGCTCAACACGCTTCGCAACGAGTACCCCGAGGCCGGAGGCACGTGGACGACGGTCCATCACACAGCCGTGTTGCTCGAGCTGATCCAAAGTGGAGCGCTGCAGCTCAACCGTGACCTGGGGCATCGCGTGACCTACCACGACCCGTGCTACCTCGGCCGCCACAACGGCGAGTACGACGCTCCCCGCGAGATCCTTCAAAAGCTCGGCTGCGAGCTGGTCGAGATGCCCCGCAACCGGAGCAACTCGTTCTGCTGCGGTGCCGGTGGTGGGCAGATCTGGGTGCCCGACACACCCGGCACCGAACGACCGTCGGAGAACCGCATCCGCGAGGCGCTCGGTCTGGGAGCGCTCGACTACTTCGTGGTCGCGTGTCCCAAGGACGTCACCATGTACGAGGACGCGATCAAGACCACCGGGAGCTCAGATCGGATCGAGCTGCGCGAACTCACCGAGCTGGTCGCCGAGGCAGTGGGGCTGGACGACAACGAGGGATCATCACCCGTACAATCGGGACATGAGCCCACTGCTCCTGGCCCATCAGGCGCCGGCGAAAGCTGACCTCGGCGAGTGGGGGCCACCCGCGCACTATTGGTTCGGGGTGTATGGCGGCACGGCCTTGGCGCTCGCCGTGGTGGTGGCCGTGATTCTCTGGAGCTGGCGGTCAGACGACCTGGGTCGCGGCGAGATCACTGCCCGCGCTGCGCTGCTGGCAGGCACCGTGGTGTCGCTCGCGTTGATCGGTCTGGGAGTCCAAAGCGTGCTCGAGCCGCCGATCACCGGCGGCATCCGCGACTCCTCGGCTGCGATCTCTCAGGCGCTCGTGTTCGGCGGCGCAGGACTCGTGATCGGCGTCGCCACCGTGGTCGGGTTCTTCCTCACGCCGGCCATGCGTGATCGCTTAACCGCCTGAGGGCAGAGATTGCGTCACAGAACGGGTCGCTGTGGCTCTACCTTGTATGGTCGACGCGGCCGGCACCGGCCGGCACGACCGGCGCCACTCGTAGCCGTTGCGAAAGCGAGCCGTCGTTGCCGTCAGGTGGGACTAGACTCATCACCGTTGGTGTGCCCACCGGCACGAGCTTTGCGAAAGGAGTGACCATGCCGCCTCCTGACGATCAGGGTGATCGTGTCTTGACGATGGAACTGGTCGAGCGGTTCGGGGGCGATGTGAGCGCGCTGGCACTTCGCGAAGGAGAGCTGACCGCGGCGCGGCACGAAACCGAGGTGCGCCTCGCCGGCCGCGACGTTGCGGCAACCAGCCTGGCCGCTGTGGCGCTTGGTACGGCGTTTCTGCTTGCAAACTGGGCCGCCGTGCGAGCGCTCTCCGAGACGCTGTCGGGATGGCGCGCTCCACTCGTGATCGCAGCCGTCTGGCTGGTGGTGGGGATCGCGGTGGCAGCGATGCCGCTGTCGCGGCTTCGCCACATGCTGCGAGGGCCGGGTGGCGCCGGCATCACTGTCGAGGAGCGTGAGCGCGCACGCGACCAGGCTCTCGAGGCGGTGCGCGAATCACTCGGGGCATTGGCGTCGGCTGTTGCCGAGGAGGCCCAGGCGCGAGTGGTCTCGGCTGTCGTTCCTTCCGCGGATGGGCTGGTGGACGCCGGCGAGGACATCCTGGAAGCATCGGAGGACCTGGTCGATGATCTGGTCGACGATGTCCCGGGGGGCGGTGTCGTCGGCCAGGTGATCGACGTGGCGCTGATTCCCGGCAGGTTCGGGGTGCGCGTGGCAACCACGGTGCTCAAGGGCGGTTCCAAGACGTAGGCACCCGGCGGACCGCGGCGCCCTTCTGGATGTGGTAGACCCTCACCAGCGGTGTGACCAGGCCAGCACCTAACGGGTGGCCGAAACGGACGGGGGGACGCATGCCTGAGGAACAGAGACCAAACATCGTGGTCTTCTGGGGCGACGACATTGGGATCTCGAACCTGAGCTGCTACGGCGACGGCTTGATGGGGTACCGAACGCCGAACATCGATCGCTTGGCGGACGAGGGGATGCGCTTCACCGACTCCTACGGCGAGCAGAGCTGCACCGCGGGCCGGTCGGCGTTCATCACCGGTCAGAGCGTGTACCGCACCGGTCTCAGCAAGGTGGGGCTGCCGGGCGCCGACCAGGGAATGCAGGCCGAGGATCCGACCATCGCGGAGCTGCTGAAGCCGCTTGGGTATGCGACCGGGCAGTTTGGCAAGAACCACCTCGGCGACAAGGACGAGCACCTGCCGACGTCGCACGGCTTCGACGAGTTCTTCGGCAATCTCTACCACCTGAATGCCGAGGAGGAACCCGAGCATCCCGACTACCCCCATGTCGACCAGTACCCCAGGTTTCGGGAGTTATATGGGCCTCGTGGTGTCCTGCGCTGCCGGGTGAACCGAAACGGCAGGCAGGTGATCGAGGACACCGGGCCGCTGACCAAGAAGCGGATGGAGACGATCGACGACGAGATCATCGACGGCGCGCTCGACTTCATCGAGCGAAAGCACGCCAAGAAGACGCCGTTCTTCCTGTGGGTCAACACCACCCATATGCACTTCCGGACGCATCCCAAGCGCCGCAGCGTGGGGCAGGCGGGACGCTGGCAGTCGCCCTACCACGACACCATGATCGACCACGACAAGCACGTCGGCAAAGTGCTCGACAAGCTGGACAAGCTGGGCATCACCGAGGACACCATCGTCATCTACTCGACCGACAACGGCGTGCATATGAACTCGTGGCCCGATGCCGGGATGACGCCGTTTCGCTCCGAGAAGAACACCAACTGGGAAGGTGCCTTCCGAGTGCCCTTTGTGATCCGCTGGCCCGACAGGATTCCCGCGGGCGTCGTCTCCAACGAGATCATCAGCCATCTCGACTTGCTGCCGACGTTTCTGGCAGCGGCGGGCGAGCCGGAGATCAAGCAGAAGCTGCTGGATGGGCACGAGGCCGGCGAGAAGACGTTCAAGGTGCATCTCGACGGGTACAACCTGTTGCCGTACCTGACCGGCGAAGTCGACCAGAGCCCGCGGAACGAGTTCTTCTACTTCTCCGATGACGGGGATCTGGTGGCGTTTCGGTACGACAACTGGAAGCTCGTGTTCATGCAGCAGCGCATGGCCGGGACGCTCGCGATCTGGGGCGAACCGTTCGTCGCCACCCGGATTCCGTATCTCTTCAACCTCCGCACCGACCCGTACGAGCGCGCCGACGTCACCTCGAACACCTATTGGGACTGGTATCTCGACCGAGCCTTCCTGATGGTGCCGGCGCAGGCGATCGTCGGTGAGTTCTTGGAGACGTTCCTCGAGTACCCACCGCGAATGGAGGCTGCGAGCTTCACCATCGATCAGGTGCAGGAACGGCTGGAGGCGGCGATCAGTTCCGGTCACTGACAGTCCGATGGTCGAGATTCTCGGCGCCGAGTTCACGATGGGCTCGGATCGCCACTATCCGGAGGAGGCCCCCACCCACCGGGTGGGGGTGGACGGATTCCGGATCGATCCCTACCAGGTCACCAACGCCGATTTCGCCGCGTTCGCCGAGGACACGGGGTACGTCACCGTGGCGGAGCGGCCGCTCGATCCGGCCGACTTCCCCGGCGCCCCGCCCGAGAACCTGGTTCCGGGGTCGCTCGTGTTCACGATGACCGCGGGGCCGGTCGATCTCCGGCACCTGGGCCAGTGGTGGACGTGGACACCGGGTGCGTGCTGGCGCCGTCCGCAGGGGCCGGGCAGCTCGCTCGAGGGGCGGGATCGTCATCCGGTTGTCCACGTGTGCTTCGAGGACGCCGAGGCCTACGCGACCTGGGCCGGCAAGGCTCTGCCGACCGAGGCCGAGTGGGAGCTGGCCGCTCGCGGAGGACTCCATGGCGCGGACTTCGGCTGGGGTACCGAGCCCGAGCAAAGAGGTCAGCGGCTCGCAAACTACTGGCACGGTGAGTTCCCCTGGCGGGCCGAGCCCGGCTACGGCACTACAGCGCCGGTGGGAATGTTCCCGCCCAACGGTTTCGGCCTGTTCGACATGGCCGGCAACGTCTGGGAGTGGACTGCCGACTGGTACTCCGACAGCCACCCCGAGGGTGCCGACAGGCCGTGCTGCGTGCCCCAAAACCCGACCGGTGGGGCGGCCGAGCAAAGCCATGATCCAGCCCAGCCGCAGTTTCCGATCCCGCGCAAAGTGATCAAGGGCGGCTCGTTTCTGTGCGCCGACAGCTACTGCATGAGGTATCGCCCGGCGGCCCGCCGGCCACAGATGATCGACACCGGCATGAGCCACATCGGTTTTCGCTGTGTCGCAAGGCCTTGAGTGAATAACGGTGCCAGGCACCGTTATTCACCCCGCGGGTCGGGCCGCCTCGGCGGCGATGCGGTTGCGCGTCTCCGCCGCCGCGAGCACCGCGAGGATCACGAGCACCCCCGCCGCGATCGCGAGCGACGGTAGTACGAGTCCCAATGGCGCGAGCGCGACGATGGCCGCCATGGCGAACACCCGTTTGCGGCTGACATTGCCAATCATGCGCAGTCGAAACAGGGTGTGGCCGATGAGGTACAAGACCGGCCCTCTCAGGATCACGGCCAACTCGACGCCCGAAGGGGATGAGCCGGGATGGGCGATCACGATCTCGTCTGCCACGGCCACGACGATGATGCCCGCGATGATCGGCGTGTGCAGGTAGGTGTAGGCGTCGCGCGCGAGCCGGCCCCGCTCGTCGGACCCGCGAGAGGAACCGCTGTGCGCGCCAGCCTACCTCGTCGAAGTACAGCCACCAAAGGCGGCAGACGTCGCGAACGCCACCATCAGAGACGTCCCGATCGCGAGGTCGATACGCCTGCGACGACGCGGTCGCACCGGTGACGACAATCGACTCGCCCAGCGCAATGATGATGAAGAGCTGGAACCGCTCGGCAAAGTGCGCGGTTTCGATCTCCCAGTCTGTGGTCGCGGAGCGGCCCAGCCGAGGCGTCCAGTAGCCCAGCGACGGCGCCGCATAGTCCACCGCCAGACGCCGCGACCCACAGCCATGAGCGGGCGCCCGCTGGCCCGAACCCGCCGGCCAGCCACAGGGTTCCCGAGGCCAGACTCCAGACCAGGATCCGGCGAAAGACGATGTGGAAGTCGTTGTCGCGCGGAGTGGCGTAGACGTTGAACGCGTTTCGCAGCACCTGGAGTGCGACGTAGGAGCAGGCGAAGAGCGGCGCCAGGTCGCCGAAAGCCTGGGGGATGGCGACGGCCATCAACAAGCTCGATGCCATCACCACCAGCAGCACCAGTCGCACCAGCACGGAGTCGGGATCGAACCAGTTGGTCATCCAGGCGGTGTAGATCCAGGCCCACCAGACGACCAGCAGCAGAAACAGCGTCTGCAGCGACGCCGCGCAGCGTCAGGTGATTGAGCAGCAGGTGGCTGAGCTGCGTCACCGCGAACACGAACACGAGATCGAAGAACAGCTCCAGCCAGGTCGCTCGTTGCTCATCGCCCGTGCGCTGGCGGAAGTGACTCGAGCCGCTCACCCACAAGACCATAGCCGTGCGGTCGGTTATGCCTCTAGGGTCGGTACTCGTCGAACTGCGGCAGGTCGTCGGTGATGTCAAACCACGCTGCTTTCGACCCCACGAAGATGTGGTGATCGGGACGGATGGTGGGGGTATCAACCAGCGAACCCATCGCGACCTCGACGAATTCGGCGTCGCCAACGACTGAGAACAGAAACGACCCGCAGGTTGTGCAGCGCATATCGTTGTTCGAATCGTCCTCGCCGGCTTGGCCGACGTGCTCGAATCCCTGTGTGACGCTGAGCTTGGATCGCTCTATTCGGGCGATCGGCTTGAATGCCGAGCCGGTTGCAGCTCGGCAGCCAGAGCAGTGGCAGTTCGCCGCATAGATGAACTCATCTGCGACCGCGTAGTGCACTCGCCCGCACCGGCAGCTCCCTGCCAGCACGCCGCCATCGCTCGTCACGGACGCGAGCCGGCTATCTCGTCGCGCAAAGCGTGGAGTTCGCTCAGAATGCGGTCGAGCTTCTCGTGAATCCCGCCGAGCGGATCGATCGTCGCTTCGGCATCGGAATTTCGCATCACTTCGAGATTCTGGTTTTCGGGCTCGCTCTGCATGTCTGCGTCTCCTCGGTGGCGGGTGGTGGTAGAGACGTACCCTGCGGGGCCATTGCCGTACCATCGTGCCCGAGTCTGGGTGAACCAACGGGAGGTCGAACGTGTCCGCATCGGTGCTCTACATGTCGATGTCGCTGGACGGGTACATCGCCGGTCCGAACGACGTGCCGGAAAACCCCGGCGGCGACGGTTTCACGCGCCTGCACGAGTGGTTCCTCACCTCAGACGGGGAGTTCTTTCGGCCGTCAGGGCCGGCCGGGGAGTTGATGGACGAATGGAACGCGACCGGTGCTGTGCTGGTGGGTCGGCGCACCGTGGAGCAGGTCGACCACTGGAAGGGCGACCATCACGGCGTCCCGATCTTCGTGCCCAGTCACCGACCGCCCGGCCCGACAGTCGCGGACTATCCGCTGGTGACCTACGTGGCCGACGGGATCATCAGCGCGATGGCGCAGGCGAAGGCCGCCGCCGGGGAGCGGGATGTGATGGTGCACGGCGCGTACACGGCGCAGCGGGCGCTGGAGGCCGGGGTGCTGGACGAGCTGCAGATCCACCAGATCCCGGTGCTGTTCGGTGGCGGACGCCGGCTGTTCGACTGTTGCCGTCGCGCGTCGAGCTGGAGATCATCCGGGTGATCGACACCCCGAGGCGACCCATATCCGCTACCGCGTCCGCCGCTGATCTCCTAGCGAAGAAAGAGCAGCTCTCGATACTTCGGCAGCGGCCAGATCTTGTCGTCCACCGGCCTTCGGTACGTCGATACTCCAGCGCACCAGGTCGAAGCTCGGCCTGACCCTGTCGCAGTACGCGCGCGCGATCGCGGCG